>CAVWAW010000001.1:0-191399 GCA_963753035.1 uncultured Acidobacteriota bacterium
GACCCGCGACCACGGCCGTGGTGGATTGGCGGGACGTCCGGAATTCAACGCAGTGGTCGCGGACCCCAAAGGGCCCGCCTACGGGGGAATGACGGCCGCACCTGAAGGACCCGAGGGAAATGACGGTAGCGCTTCTCACCTGTAGGCGGGTCATTCATGACCCGCGACCACGCTGTTCACCGATCTTCTCCATGACCCCGGTAAGATTACGAGGTTACAGACCCGCGAATCCCGGCTAACCTTCCATTGAGGCCGAGTGCGGAAGGATATCGTTGCGAGCACGGTCTCGGGGAAGGATGGTCTCGAGTTGATCATGTGGAGCAATCTCGCCATGGGCTTTCTGATGATGCTCGTGACCACTCTGGTCCACGCCGGTTTCATGGTGATCACGATGCACAGGCTGGAAGCTCACGAGCAAAACCCTCACCGAACGGCAACCCTGCACAGCCTGGGCATGGTCGGATTCTCGGTTTTGTTGATGTTTGCGGCCGGCCTGGTCGAGGCCTCGATCTATGCCGTCGCCTATGTCGCGTTGGGGGCAATTTCCGGGATGGAACCCGCCCTCTACTTTTCGACAGTCACCTTCACCACCCTCGGGTATGGCGACGTGGTTCTGGATCCGCGTTGGCGGCTCTTGGCCTCGTTCGAGGCCGCCAACGGCATCATCATGTTCGGTTGGACCACGGCGATCGTCGTCGCCGCCGTGCAACGAGTGTATGCGTCGGCGCGGCGGTGAAGGCTGAGAACGGGTGAACGCTCATGGTAAGCAGCGAGCAGATTCTCAAAGAAGATTGAATCGTCACGACCGAGAGAGGTGGATCGATGTCTGTCGACAACCAGAAGTCCGAGCCGCAAACATCAACCCGTGAACAGGATCACCAAGGGAAGGCAGAGGCCAAAGCGGCGCCTGATTCGAAGCGGGATGCCGGAAAGAGAAAGCGGGGGAAGAAGAAAATGATCGCCCTCATCGTCGTTGTTTTTCAGATCTTGGGCCTGCTCTCGTCGATCCATGCGGTGATGACGGCTCGCACAGCCCAGGGCGCCATCGCCTGGGGCGTCAGCCTCAACACCTTCCCCTATCTCGCGGTGCCCGCGTATTGGGTCCTGGGCCGCCGGAATTTCCAGGGCTACGTCGAGGCGTTTAACGGCCGCGCGAGGGAAGTCGAGCAGTTCAGGACCTCCATGCAGGAACGCATCGAGCCGTTTGCGGTGGAAAGCCTGGAACGGATGCCCAACTACGAGGCCATGAAGCGCCTCGCCCACAGCCCGCTCCTGCACGGCAACGATGTGACGCTGCTGGTCGATGGCGACGCCACCTTCGACAATATTTTCTCAGGCCTCGCCAAGGCCGAGCACTACGCCCTCGTCCAGTTCTACATCATCCACGACGATGGTCTCGGGCGGCGGCTCAAGGACGCGCTGATCGACTGCGCAAAACGAGGCGTCGAGGTCTTCGTACTCTTCGACGAGGTGGGCAGCGCGAGTCTGCCCAAGAGCTATCTCGCCGAACTCGAAGCGGCCGGAATCAAGCAATCGGAGTTCAACACCACCCAGGGGGCCCACAACCGCTTTCAGCTCAATTTCCGCAACCACCGCAAGAACGTGGTGGTGGACGGGAAGGTGACGTGGATCGGCGGTCACAACGTGGGCGACGAGTATCTCGGTCTCGACCCCAAGGTCGGTCACTGGCGGGACACCCACGTGCGCATCGAGGGACCGGCGGCACAGGTCGCGCAGATAATCTTCCTCGCCGACTGGTACTGGGCCACCCGAACCATCCCCGATCTGAGCTGGGAGCCGGTGCCGGCGGCGAGCGGCGCCGATGTCAAAACTATGGTGTTGGCCATCAACCCCACCGACGATATCGAGACCGCACAGCTCTTCTTCGTGCACGCTCTCAACTCCGCCCGCGAACGGATCTGGATCGCCACCCCCTACTTCGTGCCCGACCAGGCGGTGATGGCGGCATTGCGGCTCGCTGCGCTGCGCGGGGTGGATGTGCGGGTGATGGTCCCCGAAAAGGGGGACAATCCGCTGGTGGATCTGGCGACGCGCTGGTATGCCAATGAGCTGTCCGGTGTCGGAATCACCTTCCTGCGCTACACCGACGGCTTTCCGCACCAGAAAGTGCTGATGGTGGACCGCGACGTGTCATCGGTGGGCAGCCCCAACTTCGACAACCGTTCATTCCGGCTGCAATTCGAGATCAACTCCATCATGGTCGACGAAGACTTCGGAGGGCAACTCGAGGCGATGCTCGAGAACGACATGGCGCATGCCGTTCCCTGGGATCCCACCGATCTGGAGGATGCCTCGTTCACCAGGCGCCTCGCGGTGTCGGTGGCGCGGCTCACTGCGCCGTTGTTGTAGGTCGACGGCCCATGTCTGACCAAAGCGATCGGAAGTGGATGAATCCGGCCTCGCTGAAAGGTGCGGTCTATGTCGCCGCCGGCCTCATCGTCGTCACGATACCGGACGTGTCCATGACCCTGCTTCGCCTCGTCCTCGCGGCCGCGCTGATCGTGTCCGGAGGCAGCGATCTCTGGGGCCACTTTCGCCACCGGGTCGACCGGCATGGCGTCTGGCGGGCCGCGCTGGACATCGTGACCGGTCTCGGCCTACTGCTTGTGCCCGAGCTGGCGGGCAGGGCGATCGTGCTCGTCCTCGTCGGCTACCTCGTGGTTGCGGGCGCGATGTCCCTGTACCGGGCGTTCAGTTTGAGTCGAGCGGGAGAGGCATACCACGTCGATCTCACCCGAGGAGTGCTTTCCCTTTGCCTGGCTGCAGTCACCATGGTGATCCCCGGCGCGATGGTCTCGCTCGCGATCGTCTCGGCCGCGTTTGTGGCGATGGTCGTAGGGGGGATGATGCTCTCCTATGGGATGACCCATCAACCCGGCGAGGCCGCACTTATTAATCGACCCCTCGTTTTGGAGATCTTCCGAAGTTGGCTGACCGACCGTGATGTGGGGGCCGACCGGCGGGGCGTGATCGCCGACAGCCTCTACTTCGAAGCCCCTGACCGGACCCACAAGATCGCCTCCTACGTGGTCATGCTCGCGCTGTCGGTGACCATCGCGAGTTTTGCCATCCTCCAGGACTCGACGGCCGTGGTCATCGGCGCCATGTTGGTCGCGCCGCTGATGACCCCGATCATGGGCTGTGCCGCCGGATTGGTGGCGGGCTGGCGCCAGCGAGTGCTGGCGTCGTTGAGTGTCGTGGCGGCGTCGGTGACGGGGGCCATCGGTCTGGCATGGATCCTGGCGTCGTGGATCCCGGCGATGGTTCCCCTGGGGGTCAACACGCAGATCCTGTCGCGGTCCTCTCCGACCCTGCTCGACATGGCGATTGCGGTGGCTGCCGGCGCTGCCGGCGCCTACGCCACCATCGACGACCGGGTCTCGTCTTCGCTCACCGGGGTGGCGGTTGCGGTCGCCCTGGTGCCCCCCTTGAGCGTCACCGGGATCGCGCTGGAAGCCGGACGGTGGTCCGCTGCTCTTGGGTCGTTCCTGCTCTTCGGCACCAACCTGGTGTCCATCATCCTGGCGTCGGTGGTCGTCTTCGTTCTGGTTGGATTCACCCCGATAGGTGAGACCATCAAACGCCGTGGCGCCATCAGCGATCTGCTGGTGGTCGTGGTCGTGGCGGCGCTGTTGATCATGGTTCCGCTCGGCCTCATCGGCGAGGATGTACTGACGAATTCAGCCCGAAGGTCCCAGGCCCAGCATCAGGTCGACGAATGGCTCGGCGGGTCAACGACGTTGCGGCTGGACAAGATCGCGATCCGGGCCGACGAGATCGACATCGTTCTCAGCGGCACCGGCGAGCTGCCGAGCCTGGAAGAACTCGAGGATGCCATCTCGGCAAGTTTCGGCAGGCCGACGACAGTCACCGTAGAGGTCTATCCCTCGGTTGTCATCAGCTACTCGGATGCCGAGGGCAGACGGGAAGTCGGCGATGCGACGGCAGCGACGAACGAACCCGGCCCCGAGGCGGCCAACGAGGGTGGGGAAAGCCCGGAATGAGGAATGGCCGGTTTGAGGCAACGGCCGCCATGGTCGACCATGCTCGGCCTCGAGCATCCACGCAGGAGGGGAGACCAACATGACATCCAGAATCAGGAGTCCTAAGGTGCACCTGCGGGATCTCGCGGAGATCATCGTCGGCGGTCTGGTGCTCGCATTTCCGGTGGCGGTGACCGAGGAGGTGTGGAACCTGAGCGTCGAGCTCTCTTTCGGACGGGCGATCCTGATCTCGTGCGGTTCCCTTCTGATCATCGCGGGCTTTGTCCAGACCAGCTACAAGCATTCTCTGACCGCCATCGAGCCAGAAGGAACTCCTGATCCGGGTGCTCACGGTTTACGGCGTGACCATGCTGATCGCGGCCGCGGTTCTGTTCGCCGTGGATCGGCTACCCGTGTTCACCGAGACCATGGTGGCCATCAAGCGGACCATCATCGTTGCCTTTCCGGCGAGCTTTGCCGCCACCGTCGTCGACAGCTTCGGAGACTGACGAAATCCGCATCGACTGCGCACCCTGAAGGGCGCGCCTCCAGGAGCAAGGACGGACGCGCGTCCCATCCGTAGGCGGGTCATTGATGACCCGCGACCACGGTCTCGGTCCATCGGTGGGATTTCTGCGATTCAGCGTTGGTGTCGCGGACCCTAAAGGGCCCGCCTACAGGAGCAACGACGGACGCGCGTCCCATCCGTAGGCGGGTCATTGATGGCCCGCGACCACGGTCTCGGTCCATCGGTGGGAGTTCTGCGATTCAGCGTTGGTGTCGCGGACCCTAAAGGGCCCGCCTACAGGAGCAAGGACGGATGCGCGTCCCATCCGTAGGCGGGTCATTGATGACCCGCGACCACGGTCTTGGTCCATCGGTGGGATTTCTGCGATTCAGCGTTGGGGTCGCGGACCCTAAAGGGCCCGCCTACAGGAGCAACGACGGATGCGCGTCCCATCAGTAGGCAGGAGGATCATTATGCCAAGTGGCGGGATGGTCTCGTGAATTGGTGGTATTTCTGCGTTCACGTTCGTGTCGCGGACTGAGGGCCCGCGACAGGAGCCACGGCGGATGCGGGACCCACGGTGGCTGGATTTGACCGGCTACCAAGGCAGGTACTCGGTGAGGATTATCGACGATGCAGCGTTGGTGATCGAGGACTCTAAAGGACCCGATCCACAGGAACAAGGACGGACGCGACGTCCCATCCGTAGGCGGGTCATTCGATGACCCGCGACCATGGTCTTGGTACGATCGGTAGGGATTTCTGCGATTCAGCGTTGGGGTCGCGGACCCTAAAGGGCCCGCCTACAGGAGCAACGACGACGCGCCTCAGGGGATTGCCCGGGAACGACGGATGCGCGTCCCATCCGTAGGCGGGTCATTGATGACCCGCGACCGACGGTCTCGGTGCTATCGGTGGGAGGCGCGATTCAGCCGTGCTGGAGTACGCGGACCCTAAAGGGCCCGCCTCAGGAGCAACGACGGATGCGCGTCCCCATCCGTAGGCGGGTCTTGATGACCCGCGCAAGCACTATCGGAGCGAAGACCGTCCAATCATGCTGATCTGCCCTCGTAGATACCGAGCGCCAATCCCCGTAATTTTCCGAGGTTACGTCTCGCTTGATTTGCGCTAACCTTCGTGGAAATTGAGAGAAAGCGACGATCGTGAAGAAGGAGGATTGAGATGAAGCAAGTCATGCTCAGTGATGACAGTCTGCGTGGTAGGAACCCTGTGTCTGGCGTGCGCGGCCAAGCCCGAGGCGCCCGAAGCACCCGCCGAACCTGCCGCGCCCGCGGCTCCGGCGCCGGCCGAGGCCTTGATGACGACCGTGAAGGCCAGCGCGACCGTGACCGCGATCAATCACGAGACCCGAGAGGTCACCCTCACGCTGGAAGACGGCGAAGAGTTCAGCCTCATTGCCGATGAGGCGGTGGAGAACCTCGACCAGGTGTCCCAGGGCGATGTTGTCATCGCTACCTATACCGAGGCTCTCGCCTATGAGGTGATCAAGGGCGGCGAGGAAGCGGGTCTGGAAACCACCGCCGCCGCCGCGGCCGCCGAGCTCGGCGAAATGCCGGGCGCCATTGCGGGACGATCGACCACGCTGATGGTCACCGTCACGTCCATCGACACCGAGGCTCCCTCGGTCACCTTCATGGGTCCGGGCGGCAACACCCGCACGATCCAGGTCCTGTACCCCGAGAAGCTCGACGGCGTTTCCGTCGGCGACTCGGTGGAGATCACCTACGCCGAGGCTCTCGCGATCAGCGTCGAGAAGGCGGATTAGTCGATATTTTTTGTGCTTTGATGAACGAACAATCGAAGGAGGAGAACAATGGGAGAAGTCAGGGAAGCGATCAGTGACTGGGCCGAAGAAGCGAAGAAACACGCCGGATGGCTCGTGGTGCTGGGTGTTGTGACCATCATCGCGGGTATTCTCGCCATCGCGGCGCCCATGCTCAGCGGATTCGGTGTTTCGATGATGATTGGTTTCGCGTTGATCGTCGGCGGCATCGCGCGAACCATCAGCGCGTTCAGTGCGGGTTCGTTCGGTCAGGGAACCCTCGCTTTCCTCGGCGGCATCCTCGCCTTCGTGGCCGGTGTGGTCCTCGTCTTCCGGCCCGGAGTTGGTGTCGCAAGCCTGACCCTGGCCCTCGGGATCTACCTGCTGGTGGACGGATTCTCCGGCTCGATTCTGGCGTTCCGCGTCCGGCCGGACAAGGGATGGGGTTGGATGCTCTTCAGCGGCGTGTTGGGCGTGTTGTTGGGAATCATGCTGCTCAAGGAGTGGCCGGTTTCCGGACTGTGGGCCGTCGGCACCCTGGTGGGCATCAACATGATCTTCGCCGGTTTCTCCATCATCACCATCGGTTCGGCCGCGAAGGGCGTTGCCAAGCGGTTGACTTAGATCGAGCAGATCCATCGTTGGTCGCTCGTGTGAGCGGCCGACGAAGGATCCTCGCCGGCGTTTCATCGAACCTCAGGCGGTCCAAGGCAGGAGAGCAGCTATGGGAGTGAACTGAGGGGAACCGCGTTCTTTGGATCGATGACGGGAAAGGAGCGTCGCAATGCGTTGCTTCAGTGTGGCTGCTCTGACCCTTGGGCTGGTCTTCGGGCTTTCCGAAATCAGCTCCGGCCAGGTGACTCCCAACCAGATCGCCCGTCTCGGCGGTGACCTGACACCGGTCGGCGCCGAGCGGGCCGGCAATGCTGACGGTACGATTCCCACGTGGATCGGGGGTCTGGCGAAGACGCCGCCCATCGATCCAGCCGTTGGCTACACCGATCCGTTCGCCGGGGACGCCGTCCGGTTCACGATCACCTCCGAAAACGCTAAGGATTACAAAGGATTGCTGAGCGACGGGCACCTCGCGCTGCTCGCGCGCGATCCACGGACCTTCCGAATGCACGTCTATCCGACGCGTCGCAGCGCCGCCTATCCGGAGGAGGTCGTTGACGAGATCGCCTACAGGCTCCTCTCGCCCGAACGGAAGGCGACCAGGTACTCGACATCGGGCGCAGCACGGTGCCGTTCCCAATACCCGCCGACGGCCTCCAGGTGATGTGGAATCACGTTTTCCGCTGGCGAGGCGGTTCGGTGGAGCGGCAGTTCATCTGGGCGCCGGTGGACGGCTCCGGGAAATACCCCACCGTGAGATTCCACCAGAGTATTTCCTTCGATCAACAGGGGTACATGGTCGAGTCGCGCCCGGGGCGGCTCTACAACGCCACCGGGTACTTCCTGTCGCCGCCGTCGGCGATCGGGGTTCGCAGCGCCACCTGGGAGCCCATCGACCCGGTGAGCAAAGCCCGGACCCATTGGACCTTTACCCCTCAGACGCTGATCACCCAGCGGCTGCCGGCGTATGACTACGACACCATCGAGCCTTTCACGGGAGGGGCGAGGACAGCCGACCAGAATGACGGGTGGAACGGAGCTCCGGATCGTTTTGACTGGAAGCTCCTCGGCAAGCGCGAGCTGCTCATCGGGTACAACGCCTACAAGCTCGCCGACCGGGCCCTGCGATATGTCGATATCATCAGGGCCCACCATCTCGACCCCGACCTGCTGCGCTACGAGGTCCACCGGGTGTGGGTGGTCGAGGCCACCCTGCGACAGGGCCGTTATCATCCCTACCACCGCCGTGTCTTCTACGTCGATGAGGACACCTGGCAGGTCGCCCAGGAGGAGGACTACGACAGGAAGGGGAATCTGGTGCGTTTCGGTGATCACCAGATGATCCAGTTCTACGATGTGATGGTGCCGTGGTATGCCGCCACGATCCACCACGACCTCGCGTCCGGCGCTTACCTCGTGACCTACCTGAACAATATGGAACCTTTCCCGACGCGCTGGGGTTTCGAGGGCCGGCTGGTGGACTACCTGCCGAGCCGACTGCGCACCCTGGGCCTCGCGGTGACGGGAGGCAAGCCATGACCACCCGGAAAAAGACCGAACATCGGCGGGCGATCCCGGCATGCCTCGTGTTGGCGGTCCTCCTCTCGACCCCGGGCGTCGGTCGTGCGGGGCAGTTCTCCCTCTTCAAGGGCAAGGTCCTCGGCGTCACGAAGACCACCATCACCATCGGCGGGGCGTGGCGAAATGCGGACCCCCACACGCAGCTCGTCGGCGCCGGCGCCGGTCAGGGCGAGAACCCGGAGCTCCCGGGCGCCTCTGGCGCGGTCGGGGTCAACGACGACGGCAACCTGAATTTCGGGAAAAACGACCTCGTCAGCAATCCCATGACCCTGGTCTCGGAGATGACGTTCCGCCACAGCTCCGGCCAGGGCATCTTCCTTCGTCTCCGCGCCTGGAACGACATCATGCTCGAAAGTGCGACGATGCCCCACGGCAGCGGTCCCACGCGTTACCTTCAAGGCGTGCAGCTCGATGACACGAACTACCTCGGCGCGGCGCAATTCCACGGGATCGATATCTACGATGCATTCTTCTTCGGGCACTACAAGCTCGGCCAGACGCACCTTGATCTGCGTCTCGGACGACAGGCCATCCAGTGGGGCGAGTCCATCCTCTATCCGGGCCTCAACGCCCTCAACCCCTACGACGTCGCCTGGCTGACGATCACCGGCGCTCCGGCCCTCAACGGCGGCCGCCTCCCGGTCAACCGCGTCTACCTCAACCTCGCGACACCAAGCGGATGGACCATCGACGGCTTCTTCAACCTCGAGTTCCGAAGCACCGTCCTGCCCGGCTGCGGAACCTACTTCAGCACCCTCGACAACGGGATGCACCCGGGATGCAACGTGGCCACCGCCCTGGGAGTGCCGGATGTCACGGCGAATATCATCCGGACCCGGAATTTCTACAACGGCAGACTTTACGCGGGCGGCGTCTTTCCGGAGGGCGGCCCCGACGCCATGGACGCCTCGATGGCGCCCTCCCGCTGGAGCGGATACGGGATCTCGGCGCACAAGTTCGTCGAGTCTCTCGACACCAACTTCGGTTTCTACTATGCCAGTTATACGAACCCCACGCCCGTCGCCGCCCCGGTTGTCGGCACGAACCCACTCGAGTTCGCCATGAACACCATGTTTGTCGAAGAGGACGTCAAGGTCCTCGGGGTGAGCGCTGCGACCGGAGTGCGGAACCTGGCGCTGTTCGGGCAGCTCACCTACTCCATGGACCTGCCCTCCCAGAGAAACGCGCCGGCGTTCATCGAGGGATCGCTCTCGGGAACGGGGCCGTACGGGTGGATGCAGGAGTACGTCAATAAGGAGGCCCCGGGCTACTATCCGCTCGACGTGGCGAAGCTGCAGCTCGGCGGAACCTGGCAGTTCGGCGAATTGGTCCACCTCTCGGATGCGAAGCTCACCTTCGAGACCAACATGCAGCATGCGACCAACCACCCCGGGCTCCAGGGGCCGAATGCCGAGCGGCTCGGCCGCTACGGCAACTTCGGCGCCGCTGACTGGGACCAGCAGGGGTACGTCTGCGATCCCGGGCCCCTCGACAACGGAGTCGTCAACAGGTGCGAGGTCGACGGGTTTGTGACGGATTTCTCGATGGGATACAAGCTCCGGGCGCAGGCCACCATTCCGAAGGTCGGCCCGGGTCTGACCTTTATCCCGGTGCTCGTCTTCAACCACGACCTCTACGGTTTTTCGCCCGACGGCGCGATCCTCGAGGGGCGGCTCTCGCTCTCGACCTTCCTGAGGGTGCTTCTGCGGCAGAAGTACTTCCTCGAGGCGGGCCTCGTCATGTTCGACCGCGGCGCCGACTGGGATCCCATGGCGGACCGCGGGCAGTACTCTTTGGTATTTGGAATCAACCTGTAGCGGCGGCGTTTGCTCGAGAGAGCTAGATAGCGCCGCGGTGTGAAATCGGTTCGAAACTGGAACCGCAATCGGGGACGGTTGGACCGCCCAAAAAGAAGAAGGTGAGGACACAAATGAAAGCGATTCAAAAACTCGTGTTGACCGCCATCGCAGTGGCCATCCTGGCGACCGGAACCGGCGTCGGGGCTGCGGATCTGTCGCCCGACGAGGCAAAGATCATGGCCGTCCAGGCGTACATCTACACCTACCCGTTGGTCACCATGGACGTGACGCGCCGGGTGATGAGCAACGTGCCGGCCGGGGTGAAAACCGGTGCCGGTCCGATGGGCATGTTTCATCACTTCCGAACATACCCGACGGCGGAGTTCCGGGACGTCGTACGGCCGAACTTCGACACGCTGTACTCGGTGGCCTGGCTCGACATGACCATGGAACCAATGGTCGTGTCGGTGCCCGACTCGGGCGGCCGCTACTACCTGATGCCACTGTACGACATGTGGACCGACGCCTACGCCGTGCCGGGAAAGCGTACGAACGGCACCGCGGCCCACGACTACGCGATCACACCTCAGGGCTGGGAGGGGACGCTGCCGGCGGGCCTGGAGCAGATCGAGTCTCCGACGTCCTACAACTGGATCATCACCCGCACCCAGACCAACGGTCCGGCCGACTACAAGGCCGTGAACGCGTTCCAGGACGGTTTCAAAATCACGCCCCTGTCGCAGTGGGGGAAACCAGCGGCGCCTGCGGCGGACTTCGTCCCCGATCCGACGGTGGACATGAAGACGGCGCCGCTCAACCAGGTCAACGGCATGAGCGGTGACGTCTACTTCGCCTATGCCGCGGAGCTGATGACGCTGCACAAGCCCCACCTCACCGACTGGTCGGTCGTGGCCCGCATGAAGCGGCTGGGGATCGTCCCGGGCGAGAGCTTTGATATCAAAAAGGCCAACCCGGTTGTCCGTCAGGCCCTGCTCGACGCTCCGGCCATCGCACTCGAGCTGATGCAGAGGTTTGCGCCGAACATGGGCAAGACGGTCAACGGATGGCAGATGTACACCGACACCATGGGCGTCTACGGCGACTTCTACTTCAAACGCGCCGTCATCTCGATGATCGGCCTGGGCGCCAACCAGGTCGCCGACGCGATCTACCCGCTCGCCGTGACGGACGCCGAGGGCAACCCCCTGGACGGCAACCACGACTATGTGATTCACTTCTCCAAGGAAGAACTGCCGCCGGTGGACGCCTTCTGGTCGATCACGATGTACGACGCCGAGGGTTTCCAGGTCGCCAACCCGCTCAACCGCTTCGCCATCGGCGACCGCGACGCCCTGAAGTACAACGAGGACGGTTCGCTCAGCATCTACATGCAGAACGCTTCGCCGGGCGCCGACAAGGAGTCGAACTGGCTGCCGGCGCCCAAGGGCGCGCTGGGTATCACCATGCGGCTCTACGCACCCAGGATCGACGTCGCGGCTGGCCGCTGGGTGCCGCCTCCGATCACGCGAGTGGATTGACTGATTCCTGGAGGATTTTCCGGCAACCGACCGGCACGGGAGTTAAGCTGCGGCGCTTGATCGACGGCGCACGCCCGGCGTGCGTCTCGAGCAAGCGTCCGTCAGCTTGAATGACCTGTTGGCCGGCGCCGCGCCGGGCAACAGGGCATGCACTACTCCCGTGCCGTTGGGGCGGCGCGAAGCGCCGCGCCAATTCGAGATGACCCGCGGTCACAGCCCTGTGGATTTGGTCCGCTGGAGCGACACCACCCTCTGGTAACGGGCGGAATAGGAGTCAGCGAGAACCTACCTGTCATCTCAAAGGTGCAACGTCGAAAAAGGTGGTCGCTATCAATGGTATTTGCAGCCATGAATCAACCTTCATTCCAAACTTGTTGAAACCAATTGTACAAAACTGTCTTTTAAATATTTCTCACAATAATATCAGCATCCCTTAAATACAGGTTTGCGCTTTTCATTCCATGCGTTTGTGCCCTCTACCCTGTCTTGAGTTCCGGTGAGTCGGTTATAGGCTTCAACTTCAAAGCGTAGTGCAGTGCGCACATCCATTTGCAGCCCTTCGTGGATCGCTTCTTTGGCCCGACGTACCGCCAATGGTGCATTTTCTACGATACTCTCGGCAACAGCCATCACGGTTGGCATCAAATCTTTAGCACTACAAACACGATTAAAAATACCCCATTCCAGGGCCTCAGCGGCAGTAAAAGGCTTACCGGTAAATATGATTTCATTGGCGCGACGTTCGCCAACAATACGTGGCAGTGTTGTGGTGCCTCCCACACCAGGCAGAATTCCGATTGTCGTTTCTGGGAACCACAGTTGGGCGCTATCCACACCATAGGCAAAATTGGCGGCAAGGGTCATTTCCAAGCCTCCACCAACAGCCTTCCCGTTGACAGCAGCGATAACCGGCACAGGACATTCCATCATCGTCCATAAGGCCTGCTCGAATATCTCGTGCTGATGGCGCCAGGCATATTCATCCATCCCTTGTCGCTGCTTCATATCACCACCGGCACAAAACGCCTCCTCACCAGCTCCGGTTAACACGACACAGCGAAGCCCGTCGTTGTTGCGTACTAAGTCTGTCCATACGTCGAGTAATTCGAGCCCCATATCTGTGTTGACCGCATTACCTGCCTCGGGACGGTTGAGTGTTATTATGACCAGTCCATTGTCGTGCCTATCGACCAGTATTGTTGTAAAATCCGTTTCTATATTTCCGTTTTTCATATCTTTCTCCCTTTTGTTTTTTACAATGATTAGCACCATGTCACATTCAGCGGTCTTCTCAGCGGAATGCGCTGGTAATTTTCAGTCGGATAACCAATTAAGAACGTACCAAAGGGATTGTATCCCACGGAACGGCCAAGGGGACCTCGTGGTTTTCCCAGTCGCGAGCCCCGTAAAATCTCCGAGGTCACAATCCTCCGAATTCCCGGCTAGTCTCGCTATTGATGCCGAGTAGTAGACAGACATCGAGAAGAGCCAGATTGTGGAAAAGGACGTGTGCAATGCCCGACAAACCGCTGAGCTGCGTATTACTGGCGGACCGACATCACGGCTTGACGGAAGGAGTCCGCGGGCTGCTCGAAACGCCTTCGGATCGGTGGTCATGGTCGCCGACGAGGCGTCGCTGCTCGAAGGGGCGGTTCGGCTCCGGCCCGAAGTTGGCAGTCGTGGACCTGTCGCTGGCGCGGGACGGCGGCCTGGTCTGGTTGCGGACGCTCCGGAAGCGCTGTCCCGACCTCAAGGTGATCGTCCTCAGTGTCCATGACGAGCAGAGCGTGCGCAGCGCGGCCATCGAGGCAGGCGCCGACGCCTTTGTGCTCAAACGTGCCATCGCAACCGACCTGTTGGCTGCCATTGATGCCATCCGCTGCGGCGAAGATGTGGAGGCTTCGACCGACGAAGGGAGGCGAGCCGTACTTTCAGGAGAGAAGACGGAGTAAGGTGTGGTGACTGACCGAACGAGACTACTGCCAAGACTCGTGATTGAGAATTGCGGACCCTTGGAGAACATCATCACTGCCGGCTCGGTGGTGAGCAACGTAACAAACCGATAGGAGTACTTCGATCATGGCTACAAAAAAGACAACAAAGAGCACCAAAGCGAAGCCGGCGGCAAAAAAGGCGCCCGCAAAAAGAGTCTCCTCGAAAGTGAAACTGAACTGGAAAGAGGTGTGGTACACCAACTGCCCGATGGTCTCCGCTAATAACGTTGACCAGGAGCTGGGATGGTGCCGCGAGGAATTCAAGAAGATCGGTGTCGAGTACGCCTACTTCCGATCCGCACCCGAGAACAACTGGTACCCCCACTACATCCACAACCTCGACAACCTCATTCGGTTCGGAGGGCTGTATCCCGCGATCCAGGTTCACGCCGACCTTCGCCGCACCGTGCTGTTGGGGGCGACGTGGGTCTACGAGGGTGGGGTTATGCAGGTGCGCTCCCGCGACAAGATCTTCCGGGTGAAGGATCTCAAGGGCAAGAAGATCGGCATCACCAAGAGCCTGAACACCATCAAGAATGACTGGTGGCGCATCCAGGAACACATGGGCATCGAGAACATCCTGATGCTCAACGACATGACCATGGATGACATCGAGCTCGTCGAGTTCCCCTATCCCGACGACTGGTATGACAAGCCGGAGATGCTGACCCCGCCGATGAACAACCCGTCCGAGTTGTGGATGAGGCGTGACCATAAGCATGATTACGCATTCCGCCCGCTGGAGAAGGCATTACTCGACGGTACCGTCGATGCTATCTACAACCAGATGGGACAATTGGGACAGCTCTCGGAGGCCACGGGCGAAATCAAAGCCATATTCGACCTGTCCAAGCTCCCGGACTGGACGATTCAGGTCGCCAACACTCCCGCTGTCATCACCTGCACCGACGTGATGGCCAAGAAGCACCCCGAGCTGGTCGTCGCCTACATGAAGGCCATGGTCAAGGTCGGGCGCTGGGCCAATGAGCACAAGCGCGCTGCGGCGGTGATCCTCAACCATCAGACCTTTTACCTGGACGCCGAGCACACCTACCAGGGCATCAAGCACGTCGACATGGTGCCGAGCCTGAGTGCGCAGAACCTGGAGTGCATCAAGATCGGCAAGGATTTCATGTTGAGCCACGACTACATCAAGAACGACTTCGATGTGGACGCGTGGGCGGCCCCGGAGTTCCTCGAGCAGGCGGCAACGGAATTGCTCAAAGAGGAATGGGAGAAAAAGAGCTGGAGCAAGCTTCCCAAGGGCGGCGGGCTCGATGTGGAAGGCACGCGGCTCGGGTAGTCGGCGGGCTTCAGCTCAGTAGAGGGATCGAGGCGAAAAGCCCCGGCGTGCCGTGCGGCGCGCCGGGGTATGCCTGGGGGTAACCGAATCGCAGGCCAGGGAGAATGGCATGAGCGTCGCCTACAAACTCGACACAATGATCAAGACCGATGAGAGCCTGTGCATTGGATGTGGGAGCTGCATCCGGGCCTGCCCGGGTGGACTCATCACCAAGCACGAATTCCCGGTTCCCATCGAGAGTGGGTGGGACCAGTGCATCGACTGCGGCCATTGCGTGGCGATCTGTCCCACCGAGGCCATGCACCAGCGCTCCATGGGCCCCGAGGATTGCGAACCGATCGACATCCACCTCATCCCCAGGTGGGACCGGGTCAGGCAGTACCTGATCTCGAGGCGGTCGATCCGGGGCTACATCAACAAGCCCATCGAGAAGGACAGGATCCTCGAGTTGGTGGATGTCGCCCGTCACGCTCCCAACGGAGCCAACCGTCAAGTGGTGCGCTGGGTCGTGGTCAACGACCCGGCGAGGGTCCACCGGATCGCCGAGATGACCATCGACTGGATGAAGCTCATGAAGGAGCAGAACCCCGCGCTCTACGAGGAGGCCAGGCTCGAGCTGTTTGTCGAGCCGTGGGAGCTGGGTCAGGATCATATCTCCAGAGGGGCGCCCTGCGTCATGGTGGCCTCATGCGCCGAAGGATGAGCGGACGGCGCCGCCCGCCGCCATGATCGCGATCCACCAGATCCAGCTCGCGGCGCCCGCTCTCGGCCTGGGGACGACTTTCTCCGGCAGCATCAACACCGCCGGTCAGATGTACCCACCCTTGATCGAGGTCCTCGGGCTGCCGGAGGGACATATCCCGCACGGGACGTTCCTGATCGGATACCCGGCCGAGAAGTACCAGCGGATTCCGGTGAGAAAGCCTGTTGACGTGACCTGGCGATGAGAAATAGGAGAGATCGGAGAAGTGCGTATCCGCCGGCGCCTTCCTGGATGGGAGGGCGCGCGGTGGCGTGGGGCAGAGCATGAGGAGGCGAACGATGTCGCGTCGGTATTTTCTTTGTATCGTGATGATCGCGATGCTCTGCGGGTTCACTGCGATTTCTTTTGCGGCGGATAACGGCGAAGCCCGGTTCTACGGCGGAGGAGTTGCAGCTTCCCGAACGGAAGCAGACCACCCTCGGTCTCTATGTGACCGCCGCCCAGGCCTACGAGATGTGGGCAGCCGCACCGGAAGAGGTGAAGGTCATCGACGTACGCACCCCTGAGGAGTACGCGTTCGTCGGCCACCCGGAGATGGCCTGGAACATCCCCTTTGCCTTCGTGACCTATGGGAGGAAGGACGGCAAGACCGAGTACAACGTGCAAATGAATCCGGACTTTGTCGCCGAGGTCAAAGGGCTCGCCGGTCCGGATGACATCCTGCTGGTCACGTGCCGGTCGGGCGACCGCAGCGCCACGGCGGTCAACAAGCTCGCGGCGGCAGGGTTCACAAACGCCTACACCATCGTCGATGGAGTGGAAGGCGACAAGGTGGAGGATCCCGGGAGCGTCTTTGTCGGGAAGAGAATGAGGAACGGCTGGAAGAACTCGGCGCCCTGGGTCTATGGCTTCGATCCCGAGAAGATCATCCTCGAGGAAGCTGCGGCTGAACCAACGCAGTAGATCGGTCAAGACAGTCGTTTTGGAGGCGTGGCCGGTCGGCCACCGCGAAAAAGGAGATGGAACATGAAAGTGATCATCGTTGGCGGAGTGGCCGGCGGCGCGTCGTGCGCGGCGCGGCTGCGCAGACTGGATGAAAAGGCCGAGATCGTCATGGTGGAACGCGGGCCGTACCTGTCGTACGCGAACTGCGGGCTGCCGTACCACGTCGGGGGCGTGATTCCGAACGAGTCGAGCCTACTCGTGGCAAACGAGCAGTACTTCAAGGCGAACCTGGCCATCGACGCGCGGACGAACTGCGAGGCGATCGCCATCGATCGTGAGAAAAAGACCGTCGATCTGAAGAACGTCACCACCGGCGAAGTGACAACGGAAAGCTACGACAGGCTCGTCCTGTCGCCCGGGGCGCCGTCGTTCCGACCGCCGCTGCCGGGAATCGATCTGCCCGGGATCTTCCATGTTCGGACAGTGCCGGACGCGCGGGCCATCCGCGAGTGGGTCGAGAAGGGCACCGAGTTTCTCGCAGGGATGTTCAAGTACTCGGGGATCCAGTTCGTCAAACCGACGACACGCGCCGTCGTCATCGGCGGCGGGTTCATCGGTCTCGAGACGGCGGAAAACCTGGTCCACCTCGGCTTCGACGTGACCCTCATCCAAAAGCCACCCCAGGTTCTGGGACCGTTGGATCCGGAAATCGCGCGGCTCGTCGAAGAACACGTGAAGAGGAATGGGGTCAACGTCGTCCTCAACGATGGCGCAGCGGCTTTCGCCCAGCTCGACGGCGGGGCCATCGAGGTGAAGACCATTTCCGGCGACACGTACCCGGCGGACATCGTCATCATGGCCATCGGCGTGCGACCGGACACGACCCTGGCCAAGGCGGCGGGTCTCGAAATCGGCGAGCGCGGGGGCATCCGCGTCGACGATCACATGCGCACATCCGACCCGGACATCCTCGCCGTCGGTGACGCCATCGAGGTCAAGGACTGGGTGACGGACGAGTGGAGCCTGGTTGCGCTGGCCGGGCCGGCGAACCGGCAGGGACGGATCGCGGCCGATGTCATCGCCGGGCGCGACTCCCGCTACCGCGGCACTCAGGGGACTTCGATCATCGGTCTCTTTGACGGCGCCGCCGCTTGGACCGGCGTCAGCGAGAAGACGCTCAAGCGGCTCGGCGACACCGACTACGAGAAGATCTACATCTTCCCCAATTCGCATGCCGGCTACTATCCCGGGGCGAAATCGATCGGTCTGAAGATCCTCTTCCGAAAGTCGGACGGACGCCTCCTCGGCGCCCAGGCGCTCGGCGTCGATGCGCAGGCGGTGGACAAGCGGATCAGCACCCTCGCAATGGCGCTTCAGATGTGCGCCACGATCTACGACCTCGAGGAGGCCGAGCTTTGCTACGCGCCGCAGTTCGGCAGCGCCAAGGACCCGGTCAACTTCGCCGGGATGGTCGCCGCCGATGTTCTCCGGGGCGACATGCCGCTCGCCCACTGGGACGAGACGGATGGCGCGTTCCTCCTCGATGTGCGTCTTCCGGTCGAACTCATCGTCGAGAGCGTGCCGGGTGCGGTCAACATCCCGCTTCACGAGCTCCGCGGGCGGCTCGATGAGCTGCCGAAGGACCGCGAGATCCTCGTCATCTGCCGGTCCGCGCAGCGCGCCTACTACGCGACCCGAGTCCTGCTGCAGAACGGTTTCAAGGCCCGCAATATCTCCGGCGGTACGATGGCGCGGGCGATGGTCGGCTCGGTCTGAGTGATGGACGCCATTTGGGAGCTGTTCTCACAGGGGTTCGACGATCTCCTCGGACGAGCGGGCGGACCCCTTCGCTTTCGGTTGGTGTTCATGCCGACCGTGGTCGTCTTCCTCGCAATTCGGGCCCACCTGAAGGATGTCCGCGAGGGGAAGCCGGTATTGGTGGGGGCATTCTTCACGAGCCCCACCGAGCGGCGGCGGCTCCTCCGTTCGGCGCTCAAAGACGTCGGCAGGGTCTTTGTCTTCGCGTGTGTGCTGGATACCACCTACCAGCTCCTGGTCTTACGGGCGTTTCACCCGGTACAGATGCTGATCGTGGCCGTGGTGTGTGCGGTCGTTCCCTATGTATTGGTCCGGGGTCCCCTCACGCGTCTCGTGCATTTTGTGCAGCGACGTCGGGAGGGAGTGCTCCGCGCATCGACGCCGGCCACGAAAGCGGATTCTGAAGACCACGAAAATGAGGGGTGAGACCATGAGTGAAAAGACTCCCGGCGTGTTGGCCAAGATCTCATGGCCCCGCCCGTTCGCTGGACTGCGAGGAATCACGCTGGCTGACGTCCCCCGCGAGGCCTCGGCGGGGATCACCCTCGCCGCCCTGATGATTCCGCTCAATATCGGATATGCCCAGGTCGCCGGGCTTCCCCCCGTGGCCGGTCTCTATGCGGCCATCATTCCGCTGGCGCTCTTCGCCCTTCTCACGAGTTCGCGAAACGTGGTCACGAGCCCGGATGCCTCCGTCGCCGGATTGGTCGGAGCCGCTCTGGTCGTTTTTGCCGCGCCTGGAAACCCGTTGCGTCTGCAATATGCCCTCGCCCTGGCGGTGATCTGCGGACTCCTGTTCTTCGTCTTTTGGATTTTCCGCTTGGCGTTCCTCGCCAACTTCCTCTCACACGCCGTGATGGTGGGGTTTATCTCCGGCCTCGGGATCGAGGTATTCACCAACCAGGTGAGGAAGATCCTCGCCGCGCCCCCCGTGGTCGATGCGGGATCGGGAGTGATGGCAGCGGCGGAAACGCTCCACGAGACCATGGCGAGTTCGGTCAACGCCGAGGGCTACTTCCTCGAACTCGTGGCCCTGTTCGATTCCATTCCCCGTGCCAACCTGTGGTCGGTGGCGATCGGTGTCAGCGCATTTCTCATCGTCCGGCTGCTCAAACGGTACACGCCGAAGATCCCCGGGGCGTTGGTGTCTCTGGTCTTGCTGACGGTCATCGTTGCGGTCTTCGACCTCGCCGAGAAGGGGGTCGGCGTGCTCGGTGCGATGCCCTCGGGGCCCCCGGAACTGACATTGCCGGCCATCCCTGCGATCGACTACCTGCGGCTGCTGCCCGGCGCCCTGGCGATCGTGGCCGTCACCCTCTGCGAAGGTCTGCTTCTGGCCCGAAGCTACAGCCGTAAGTACGGCTACAAGGCGGATGGCAATCAGGTATTGTTCGCCTTCGGTGTGGCCAACCTGGCAGCCGGTTTCACCGGCTCGCTGGTCACCGCAAACAGTGCATCCCGTTCGGCGGCGATGGAGGATTCTGGCGCGCGCAGCCAGCTGCCCAGCCTGGTGGCGGCCGGGACGATCACGCTCGTGATGCTCTTCTTTACCGACACGCTGGCGTTTCTGCCCAATGCGGCCCTGGCCGGAATCGTCGCCAATGCAGTCTTGGGGCTGGTCGATATTCAAGCGTTGCGCGAGCTGTGGCTGATGCGCCGATCCGAGTTCTGGATCGCCGGCGCCTGTCTGCTCAGCGTGCTCGTGGTGGGTCCGTTGCGTGCCGTCCTCTTTGCATTTCTCCTGTCCACCATCGACGTCATCCGGCGTGCCTCCCACCCGGAGACATCGGCGCTGCTCGAAGCCCCCGACGGCAGTTATTTCTCACCGGTGGGCGTCGGCGAGGGATCCAGCACTTCAGGCTTGGTCATTTATCGATTCGGCGCCCCGCTCTACTTCGCCAATGCGACCCTCTTCGTCGACGAGATCGAGCAGCTGGTCACCGAGGAATCCACCCCAGTTCGGTGGATGGTGCTGGACGCGGAAGCGATGGTCGACATCGACACCACCGGGGCAGGGGCCCTGCGCCAGGCGATCACCATGCTGGACAACCGCGAGATCACCTTCGCCGTCAGTCGCGCCGATCAGTCCTTCCGTTCCTGGCTGGAGAAATACGGGCTGATGGAGCTGATTGGCGAGGAGCGTTTCTTCCCGACCAACCGACACGCCGCGGCGGCGTTTCGCGGGGATGGGCAGGAAAATTAACGCACGAAATGCAGTGAATACTTGTCGCTGCGGTGATTAGGGAGTATAATCACCGCAGGAAATGCGTTAAAAATGACCTACATCCACGAACGGCCCGGATGGCCGGAATTCAAATGGGACAGTGGGGCCCTTGCAGGGGCGCTGGCGGCGGTGCGCCACAAGCAGGGCAGACATCTCGGAAGGATGGAGGCACTCGGTCTCGACTTTCGGACCGAAGCGGGCCTCACGACGCTCACCTTCGAGGTGGTCAAGACCTCTGCCATCGAGGGGCAGGATCTCAACCCCGACGAGGTTCGCTCGTCCATTGCGCGCAACCTTGGGCTTGATGCCGCGGGTCTTCCCGGGCCGAGTCGTGAAGTCGACGGCATTGTCGAGATGATGCTCGATGCGACGAGGAACTCCGAGACGCCACTCACGGTGGAACGTATCTTCGACTGGCATTCCGCGCTCTTTCCAACCGGCCGCAGCGGAATGAAGCGAATCACGGTTGGCGCGTGGCGAACCGAAGAAGCGGATCCGATGCGGGTTGTTTCGGGGCCTGTCGGCAAGGAGAGAGTCCACTTCGAGGCGCCTCCGGCGGAACGCCTTGAAAGTGAAATCGAGTCCTTCCTGCAGTGGTTCAACACGCGGATGGCGCTTGACCCGGTGCTCAAGGCCGGCATCGCACACTTCTGGTTTGTGACCCTTCACCCCTTTGAAGATGGCAACGGACGCATCGCTCGCGCCATCGCTGAAATGGCGCTCTCGCAGGCAGACGGCACGAAGGAGCGTTTCTACAGCATGTCATCGGGTATCGAGGCAGAGAGAAATGCCTACTATCTCCAGCTCGAATCCGCCCAGCACGGTTCCCTCGATATCACCGCATGGCTTGCGTGGTTCCTCGGCTGTTTCGACCGCACCATCGAAGGCGCGAACGAGGTACTCTCGTCGGTGCTTTCCAAGGCGAAGCTCTGGCGACGGATCAACCCGACTCCGCTCAACGAGCGCCAGCGAAAGGTCATCAATCGGCTGCTCGACGACTTCAGAGGAAATCTGACGACGTCGAAGTACGCGAAGATCGCGAAGTGCTCGAATGACACGGCGCTTCGAGATATTCACGCTCTCCTCGGGCATGGCATCATCGTGAAGAACCCGGGCGGAGGTCGAAGCACCAGTTATCGCCTTGTAGAGGCTGATCATGTGCCGGAGTGAGGCGTCATGGGATCCGGCCCAGGCCGGAAGGGACGAGACATGAGCCTGCTCGTTCTGTTCATCGTCGCGATCTTTTTCTACAGCCTGGTGTCAGGACGGCTCGAACGGACCGTCATCACCGCGCCGATCGTATTCACGACGCTCGGACTGGTGGTGTTTCCGATCATCCGGTTGCGATGGGACGTGGCGACAGACCAAGGGCTTTTCCTTACGCTGGCCGAGCTCGGTCTGGTCATGTTGCTCTTCACAGACGCCAGCCGCACCAGCCTTGAGGTACTGAAGGACATCCGCGGTCTGCCATTCCGGCTCCTGAGCACCGGGATGCTCTTGACGTTGCTTCTCGGCGCCCTCGCTGCCCTGGTCTTGTTTCGCGACCTCTCGATCTGGGAGGCCGGCATTCTGGCCGCGATCCTCGCCCCGACCGACGCCGGGCTCGGGCAGGTCATCGTCAGCAGCCCCCGAGTACCGATGAAGATCCGCGAGGCTCTCAACGTCGAGGCGGGACTCAACGACGGCTTGTCGGTTCCTTTTCTGCTCTTCTTCATCGCGTTGGCGGGAGCGGGCGCCGAGGGCCGTGATGCACGACTGCTGCAATTCGTTGGCGAACAGCTCGGATTCGGGGCGCTGATCGGGGTCGCCATCGGGCTGGTCGGCGGTCTCCTCATCGGGCTGGCCCACCGCAAGGGTTGGATGACGGAATCGTGGCAGCGGCTCGGTGTGGTGGCGTTGCCGTTGTTGTGCGCGCTCGCCTCGGAAGCCGTCGACGCGAGCATGTTCATCGCCGCGTTTGTTGCCGGCCTGGCGGTTCAGATCGGTTTCAAGAAGGCGGGGCGACACAGCGTCGAGTTCGCCGAGGAGTCGGGACAGCTGCTCAATCTCGTGGTGTTCTTTCTGTTCGGCCTGTTCGTTGCGGAGGCGTGGGGGCGGTTCGAACCCTCGCATTTCGTCTATGCAATGCTCAGCCTGACAGTGGTGCGCATGGCGCCGGTGGCGTTGGCGCTTGTTGGGACGGGGTTGAACCGGGCCACGGTGCTCTTCATGGGTTGGTTCGGACCGCGCGGGCTCGCCTCCATCGTGCTCGGGCTGGTCTACTTCGAGAAAGCACATGGTGATGCGCACCTGACTGTCACGCTCGCGGTGATGGCGACGGTGTTGCTGAGCATCTTCGTCCACGGGTTGAGCGCCAAACCGGGCATCGAGCTGTACGCACGAGCCGTAGCTGGTCTGAAAAATGACGCCCCTGAGCATGAGGTCTGATCTCGGGGCGTTTGCCAGCCCGCACCATGCCTGATCCCAAGAGTAGGTGGCCCGAAAACGAAGTGTTGAGCCTCATGCAAAATTCAAGAATCGGCACAGAGATCTCCCAACCCTCGCCAGCCAGATGGTGGCCTGGGTCGGGTGAACCACTCTCGGATCAGACGCCTCTCGGCAAGCGAACCCGGAAGGTCGTGCCGTGGTCATCCGAGCTTTCGAATTCGACTGAACCGCCCAGATACCTCGTGACCAGCAGTCTCATACTGTAGGTCCCGATACCGCGACCGGACCCCTTCGTGGAAAATGAACGATTGAAGACCTGAAGCTGTACATCCCGCGGCATCACCGCGGGGTTGTTGACCCAGAATTCCACCTGATCGTCCCCGTGTCCCGCTCCCAACTTTACGGTCTCGCCCTCGGATGACGCCTCCAGAGCGTTCTTGACCATGTTGCCCACCACCCTGAGGAGGAGAGAGTGGTCCGACTGGAACGCGACGTTTTCGGTTTCGGCAGTAACGACGATGGCCTTTCCGGCTCCCACCTCGTGACGCCGATAAGCGACTGCCAGCTCTTCGAGGATTTCCTTTGCCCGCAGATCGCTCAGATTCACCGACAGTTCGTCGGCTTCGGCGGCCATCAAGGACCGTTGGGTTTCGATCTCTTCGATGAGGTTGGTCGCGATGTCGTTCACCGTCTCGGCGATCTCGGGCTGTTCGTCTGGTTCCGACTCAAGCAGCAGTTCGGTGTAGCCCCGTAGTCCGCCGGCCGTGTTGAGCACATCGTGGAAGAAGGTCCGCTCGAGCGTTCGCCGCCTCTTCTCGTGGCTGATGTCCTGCACCGCACAGATGGTGAAGAGCTCACCGTCATACTCGAAGGGCACCGTTGAGACCTTCAGATCGACGGCGTCGAAGGAGTCTTTGATCGCAATCCGGCACTCCCTGACGTCCGAACCGCCCTTCTGGGCGGCGAGGATCGCCTGCACCGCACCGCAGGTCTGACAGGCCTCGGTCGTGCCGCAACCTCCTTCGGTCTCGGTCGCATGGACGCAACCCAGGGCCTCACCGGGTCGGCTCCCGAGTACATCGGTGGTCGGTTCGATGCCCAGAAAACAGAAGGTCGCGCGGTTTGCGAAGACAATCTGTCGGTGTTCGTTGAGGAACAGCAGGACATCCGGAACCGAACGCAGGATCTCATCGAGCAACGGGACACCCGAAAGCAGCTCGAACAGGTTGACGACCTCCAGTTCGGGCGCCCGTTCGGCGGGTGCAAATTTGGTCTCCATGATTTTCACGTCCTCCTGCGGCCCCGACCCTATCCCGCATTGCTTAGGAGATTGCGTAACAAGACCGGTGAGATCAACAGCTTAGTCGGGATTGATCGGGCTGCACACTCGGAAAACTACGGGGCCAAGCCCTGCGACCATCGCAGCATCGCAATTCAACGCAGACGCGCAGAGACGCGAAGTCGCAGAGGCATCGCACCGTCATGTGGTGTGGTCAGCGTGGCACATCAGGCATTCCATGTGGCCCTGCTGGTTGTTCATCCCGTCTCCGTGCTCCATCTTGTCCGGGCCGTGGCAGCTGATGCAGTGCTCGATCCCTTTCGAAGGCTTCCACACCGGTGGGGTCCACTTGCCGGCGAAGTACTCGTTGAGTGCGAGGGTCGCGATGTAGGCGACCTCGCCCGCCACCTTGGAGCAGCGTTCGATCTTCGCCTCTGAGGTTACCTCGGTGCCGGCGGTGAGAGTCCACTTCGAAACCGAGGTGTGGCACAGCGGCGACATCGCCTTGGCCTTGACCTGCCCGGGCATCGACGAGATGTCGTCGAAGCGGTCGGTCGGGAAGTCCTGCTCCGCATACCACCAGAACAGCCGGTCGATCATCTCCTTGTAGATCTGGCTTTTTCCGTCGAAGGCCACGAGGTTGATGATGAGGGCGGTCCCTCCGAGGGCGCCGCACAGGGTCCCGTGGCCGGCGTAACCGGAGCCGGCGTGGATCATCATCATGTCCGGCAGCGTGGTGTACGGATAGCCGACCTTCTCTTTGAGCATGCTGAGAAACGCCCGGTACGTCGCGTACCCGCAGCCGCCGTTCGGGTAGTTGCGGTAGGCCCGTCTGCCGACCTCCATAGGATCGAGTTCGACCCACTTCCAGGGCAATGGTGGCGCTTCGGCGGGCACGGCGTTCGCGGGAGCGGCTCCCTCGGTGGGGGTGGCGGCGTACGCACCCAGCGCGCCGCCCGCAACTCCGCCAACCACGAGGGAGGCGGACTGTCTGAGCATGTTTCGCCGAGTGACCGATCCGGATTCGTTGTGCTGGGTCGCCATGGTGATCTCCTGTTTGTGTCAGTCGCGGGCCAGAACAGAAAAGATGAACAAACTCTCTCCCCAAGATTAATCGGGTATCTGCGAGTTGTAACCACGAAAAATTACCGGTTGGAAGGCGACGGAGCCGACGAGTCTCAGAATGCCAGCTGGAGCCCGGCGGTCACGTCGATCTGGCCGAATCCGCTGCCGCCGAAGGCGACCACGTAGTTTTTCGAGTTCCCATCTCGCGGCGGGGCAGGTACTGTAATATCCGACGACGAAGAGGCGGTACATTTCATCCGTGGGAAGCGTCCCGGTGAGCGAGCGAAAGGGGTCTGTAGTGATGTCAGCAACAACCAATCCGTCCCGACCGGGAAGAGAGACGATCGCGGTGATCGCGATCGCAGCCGTGATCCTGCAACTGGGCGGCCCGGCTTCGGTGCGGGCGCAGGAGGCAGCAGCGGCACCGGCCGCTGCGACCGAAGAGGCTGCGGTCAGGATCCCGCCCGACGAACTCGACTCGCTGGTCGCGCCGGTCGCCCTCTACTCCGATCCGCTGTTGGCCCAGGTCCTCGTCGCCGCGACCTACCCGCTCGAGATCATCCAGCTGCAGCAGTGGATCGACGAAAAACCCCGGTCTCGAGGGCGATGCGCTGGCCGAAGCAGTGGCCGAGCAGCCGTGGGATCCGAGCATCCAGTCCATGGCGGCGCTGCCCGATCTGGTGAAGCGCCTCTCCGACGACATCCAGTGGGTCACGGATCTCGGTAACGCATTTCTCTTGAATCAGGCCGACGTCATGGACGCCGTGCAGCGGATGCGGGCGAAGGCCAAGGAAAAGGGCGCGCTCGAGACCAACGAGCAACAGGTGGTTTCGACCGAGGTGGTCGAGAAGACGACGGTCATCGTCGTCGAGCCCGCCGACCCGGAAGTTATCTATGTGCCGTCCTACAACCCGACCTACGTCTACCCGCCACCGGTTTATCCGTACCCGCCGGTCTACTACCCGCCCTACACGCCCGGCGGCGCGTTCGTGGCGTTCAGTGTCGGTGTCATGTGGGGCGCCGCGATCTGGGGCGGCTCGTGCTGCCGCTGCGGTTGGGGGAGCAACAACATCAACATCAACGTCAACAACAACTTCAATCGGAACAGCAACGTCAACGTCGGCGGCGGCAACTGGCAGCACAATTCAGCCCACCGCGGCGGTACGCCGTACGCGAACAAGTCGACGGCGAACAAATACGGCGGATCGGCGCGCGGCGACTCGATGAGCAGCCGCCAGGCGACCGCTCGGCAGCAGGCCTCAGCCGGCAATCGATCGGGTGGCGCCAGCGCCTCCAACCGTGCCGCCGGGAGTGCCGGCAGCCGGCCGGGTGGCGCCAGCGCGGGCACATCCAACCGCGCCGCCGGGAGTGCCGGCAGCCGGCCGGGCGGCTCCAGCCCGAGCACATCCAACCGTGCCGCGGGAACTACGGGCAGCCGACCGAGTGGCGCCAGCCCGAGCACCGCAAATCGCTCGGGGAGCGCTGCTGGGCCGAGTACCGCGAACCGTTCCGGCGGCGGGGGACCATCCGCAAGCACCAACAACATCGGCAGCCGCAACATCCCGTCGAGCAGCGGGTCGAAGGCCGGCGGTTTCGGCGGGAGTTCCGCCGGTTACAGCGGGGCGAACGCCCGTGCGGCGAGCTCGAGGGGCGCGTCCAGCATGGGGTCGCGAGGCGGCGGCGGCGGCGGGAGGCGGAGGTGAACGTGATGCACGTATCAATCAGCGGTCAGAAATCCAATCGTGAACGTGTCCATATCAGGTATCTCGGGCTCTGCCTCGGAGCAGCGGTCCTAACCACCTTGTTGACGGTCGCTTGCGGGGACAGGACCGGGAACGAACAGATGACGTTCGAAACGCCCGAGGCGGCGGCCGAAGCGCTCGTCCTCGCAGCCGAGACCTTTGATGTCGAGGCGCTGACCCGGATCCTGGGACCGGACGGAGTCGACCTGGTGGTCAGCGGCGACCCGGTGCAGGACCAGAATCAGGCCGAGGCGTTTGCCGCCCAGGCACGGGAGCAGATGCAGGTGACGATGGATCCCGATAAGAAGAACCTCGCAGTTTTGTCGGTGGGTTTCGAGGATTGGCCCCTGCCGATGCCCATCGCCAAGAAACGCGGCGCCTGGCGATTCGACACCGCGGCCGGCCGTGAGGAGATTCTCTACCGACGCATCGGAAACAACGAGCTCGACGCCATCGATGTGTGTCTGGGCTACGTCGAGGCGCAGCACGAGTACGCCCTGGTCAAGCACGACGGCGCGCTGGTCAACCAGTATGCACGTCGTGTCGTCAGCACCCCCGGCACGCGCGACGGTCTGGCCTGGAGGGCCGCGGACGGTTCCTGGCAGGGGCCGGTGGGCGAGGGAATCGCCCAGATCATCGCCGAGGGTTACGTCGAGCAGTTCTCACCGTTCCATGGTTACTACTTCAAGATCCTCGAGGGGCAGGGCCCGGCCGCGCCCTTCGGCGAAATGAGTTTTGTCATCGAGGACGCGATGATCGGTGGATTCGCCTTTGCCGCCGCCCCGGCCGAGTACGGCTTGTCCGGGATCAAGAGCTTCATCGTCAGCCACGACGGCATCGTCTACCAGCAGGACCTCGGGGAGGACACCCTCGATCAGTTTCGCGCCATGGAGCTTTACAACCCCGATTCGAGTTGGGAGCCTGTCGCGGATGAGTGACTCGTCGTCTCTGACCCCGTAATTTTGCGAGTTCCCAATGCGCCGCCAACGGGCTATGGTGGCGTCGGCGACCGGAGATGTCTGGTTCGTTCGTGGGAGGAGAGATGGGATCAAGGTCGCTGATCGCGATGCTCGGCGTGGCATTTCACTTCTGAGGCTCATCAACACCTCGGCAGAAAGGGAGATTCATATGCGGAAGGTTTTAGGATTCACTCTGGCGTTGATCTTGGCCCTTGCGGGTCAGACGGCGTGGGCGGACGATCTCGCGGGGGCGAACCGGATCCTGTGCGCCTCTGTTCAGGCCACCGTGTGCTATGAAGACGGCGAGTGCGCCATTGATCTGCCGTGGAACGTCAACGTTCCGGCGTTCATCGAGGTCGATCTCGATGCCAAGCGACTGAGTTCGACCAACGCAAGCGGTCTCAACCGGACAACCCCGATCAAACACGTGGAACGTCAAGACGGCACCATTGTGCTCCAGGGATTCGAGATGGGGCGGGCCTTCAGTTGGATCATCACCGAAGCCACCGGCCAGGTCTCGGTCGCCGTCGCATTCGAGGGCGCGGCGGTCGCGGTCTTCGGATCGTGCACACCGATTGAGAGCGCAGTCGAGTCCGGCCGCAAATGAAAGGACATCACACCATGAAATACAGAGTCGCAATTGTCGTCGGGTTGATGATCATTGCAGCCGGGGCCGCCATGGCGCAGACCGAACCCGCGGCGCAGCAGTCCCTCGCCGCAGCCATCGATTGCTATGTCTTTCCCAATGAGGGGCAGACCCCCGAACAGCAGTCGGTCGATGAGGCCACCTGCTACGACTGGGCGTATCAGAACACGGGCTCCGATCCCTTCGATCTGGAGAAGCAGGCGCAACAGATTCAGCAGCAAGAGCAGCAGGCGCAGCAACAGATCGCAGCCTCCGGCCAGGGAGCCGGGGTGAAGGGCGCTCTCGGGGGTGCCGCGGCAGGCGCCCTCATCGGTGAGATCGCCAGCGACGACGCCGGCCGGGGGGCAGCCTACGGCGCCGCAACGGGCGCCGTTGTCGCTCGCCGCCAAACCAAGAAGGCCAAGAAGGGCGCGAGCCAGCAGGCGGCGCAGCAGAGCCAGCAGGCGCAGCAGGCAACGGCCGCGCAGATCGAGAATTTCAAGAAGGCTTTCAGTGTTTGTCTCGAGGGCAAGAAGTATCTGGTCAAGTTCTGACCTCAATCGACAACCGCAAACCATATCAGTCAGCCCGGAAGGGCATGAAGCAAGGGAGAATATATGCACAGCGTGAGTGGGAAGCAGATCAGCAAGACGATTTTCGCAGCAGCCCTCGCGGTCGCACTGGTCGCCGGTGCCGCTGCCGTTGAGGCTGAGGACCGCGATGATCGATTCGAGTTCGCCTTTGGCGCGTTGTACCAGCTCGGCGCCGATCTCGACTTCGACGGCGGTTCGACCGTCGGCACCAAGGACGACTTCGGCTTCTCGCTCCTCGGTGGCTACAACCTCAACGAGCATCTCGCCACCACCTTCGGCTTCCAGTGGACCGGCATCGGCTACAGCAGCAGGATAATCAATGATGAGGGCACGCCGATCCTCGCATCCGGCAGCTACGACACCTGGGCCGTCACGGGAAACCTCGTCTACAACTTCTTCGAAGGCCCGATCACACCCTACGTCAGCGCGGGGATCGGCTGGACCTGGTTGGATACCAATATCCCCAACGGAGCGCCGATCACCGGATGCTGGTGGGATCCCTGGTACGGCTACATCTGCTACACCTCCTACCCGACCAAGACCACCGACGCCTTCTCCTACCAGGCGTCGTTGGGCGTGCGCTGGGACTTCAACTACAGCACCTTTGCGCGGCTGAACTACACCAGCCAGTGGCAGCAGTGGGGCAACGCCAACGGGACCCCTCGATTCGACGTCATTGGGCTCGAGATCGGCTGGATGTTCTAGATCGATCGAACCTGGCTCTCCTGCAAAATCCCTCTCATTTGAAATCTGAACCGTGATGCTCGTGCGGCCCTCTCGGGGCCGCATTTTTTGTCCCTCCGATTCTGAACGGGTACCCTGGAGCACAAGAGGTTCATCGCTATGACCAAGCCGAAGAAGAGAAGGCTGCTCAGAATCCTCGGGATCGGTTGCGCCACGGTGGTTCTTGTGGTGCTCGGCCTCGCCGGTTGGATCGCGCTACAGGTGAGGGAGATGAACCGACCGATTGTGGTCGACGGGGTCCACCCGTTCAAATCCGCGGCGAAGAGGGATCGCTACCTCGCGAACTACGACGCCCGGGCCGCGCGCTGGCCGGTTCCATCGCAGGAGGTGTATGTGGACACCTCGTGGGGCGAGACCTTTGTCCGGATCAGCGGACCCGAGGACGGGCCGGCGTTGGTCCTCCTGCCGGGGGCCAACGCGACCTCGCTCCTTTGGGAGCCCAACGTGGCGGTGTGGTCTGAAGACCACCGGGTTTTCGCGGTGGATAACGTCTTCGATTTCGGCCGCAGCGTCTATGTGCGCAACCTGACGACGCCCGAGGATTTCGTCGAGTGGCTTGACGAACTCCTCGTGCAAATGGGCCTCGAGAGTGATGTGAATCTCGTCGGCCTCTCCTACGGCGGTTGGATCGCAGGCCAGTACGGGCTGGCGCACCCGGAACGTCTCTCGAAACTGGTACTCGTCGCCCCAGCGGCGACGGTGGCGTGGTTCAGCGGCGACTTCATCAAGAAGGGAATCATGTGCCTGATTCCCGTTCCTCACTTCACCAAGAGCATGGTCCGCTGGGCCCTCCACGATGCGGCCGAGGGCACCCTCGAACAGCAGAGAATGGTCGAAGAGGCCGAGGACAACGCCTGGCTCGGTCTGCGCAGCTTCAAGCTCAAGCAGATGGTCAATCCGACGGTGCTCACCGATGAAGAATGGCGGAGTTTTCAGGTCCCCGTGCTCTTTCTGGTCGGTGAGAACGAGGTCATCTACTCGATCACCGGCACCGAGGCGGTTGCGAAGCTCAACGGCGTTGCACCCGGGATCGAAACTGAGCTCTTCACCGGCTGCGGCCATGACCTCTCGCTGGTGCAGGCGGACCGCTTCAATCAAAGGGTGTTGGCGTTTCTTGAAGAAAAACCGTGAGCAGTGTCGGGGCTGTCAATCTGATGTCAACACATCTAGTCGGGGCGTGGATCCTGCGAAGCTCGGCTCGATGGCAACTCCCTGCGCTCCGACATCGACCCTGAAGGTGGGCCTTGGCCCACCTTCAGAGTCCTCAAAGCGCCATTGACGTTGGAGGTAGATGAGTGACTTTGAACTCGCCTCAGTTCATGAGAAAGGCATAGAGCTGTGTCTTCACCGTTCGTGGACTGGTGTTGTAGAAGTAAACCCGGTAGCGGGGGAACGTCAGTTGGTGGGTTTCTGATTGAGCCCCCACGTAGGGGAGTGACTCCTGAGGGATGTTCATGGTGAGTTCGATGGGGAAGAGGTAGACCCCCTCCTTCAACGCTTCGAGGACGAAGTCTTCGTCGGGGACGAGCACCGCGCCGATGGTCGCCGGTTCGGATGGCGTGCCCTCGACAAACCCGCCCAGACTGAGTGAGATCGCTGTGAACGGACCGGCCTCGAGGACCCCGCCGTCAATGAGCCGATTGGTCTCGTGGCGTTTGACCGTGGTTACGGTGATGTCGGTGAAACGCTTCATTTCGTTGGCGGGAATCGGTTCCGCGATTTCGACTTCGCCATCGACCGTCTGAATATCAGGGAAGTTGGAGATCGTGATCGACCCTTCCTGGGCGATCGATGCCGGGGCTGACAGTGCTGCCGCGCAGAGCATTCCGCCGGCGATGCGGGACAGAGCTTTCATGGGAACCTCCTCGACTACGATACGGTATTCGGAATCCAAGCGTTGGGACCAGTGGAGGGCTACACTGTGTGCGGTCGGGGTTCGACCCGTCGGGCCGACAGGAGTTATGGGACGTGCGCTGTTGTGGTGCGGGTGTCTCGCCCGCATATTCGGAAAGAAAGGTCGTGGGTGATGATTCGCAGTCGTTGCGCTTCGGTGGCGTTCCTCGGTGTGTTGTCTGGTATTGACGGGTGGTGCTTCCGGGGCCGATGCTTCTGAGCGCCGGATCACCGCTGACACCCTCAAGGGTCTCGAGCTTCGCAGCATCGGACCCGCCTTCATGTCAGGACGGATCTCTGACATCGCAAAGGATCCGACGGATCCCGCGACCTGGTATGTCGCGGTTTCCTCCGGTGGGGTGTGGAAGACCGTCAATGCGGGCACGACGTGGACGCCCATCTTCGATGAATACGGTTCGTACTCCATTGGCTGTGTGACCGTGGATCCGAAGAATCCGTGGGTCATTTGGGTCGGCACCGGCGAGGCGAACAGTCAACGCAGCGTCGGCTGGGGCGATGGGGTCTACAAGAGTCTCGATGGTGGAGAGAGCTTCACCCGAGTGGGTCTCGAATCCTCGGAGCACATCGCCAAGATCCTCATCGATCCAAGGGATTCCGATGTGGTCTACGCCGCGTCGCAGGGGTCGCTCTGGGCGCCCGGTGGGGACCGCGGCCTTTACAAGACCACCAACGGCGGCGCAACCTGGGACCGAGTCCTTGAGGTGAGCGAGAACACCGGCATCACCGATGTAGTCATGGACTCGCGAGATCCCGACACGCTCTATGCTGCGGCGTATCAACGCCGCCGCAGGGTCTGGACCCTCATCGCCGGCGGACCCGAGTCGGCGATCTACAAATCGACCGACGGCGGAGGGTCGTGGCGCAAGCTCGAGAGCGGATTACCGACGGTCCACATGGGCCGGATCGGGCTGGCGCTCGCGCCCGAGAACCCCGACGTGGTCTACGCCACCATCCCCGCCGAGGGCGAGCACAGCGGTTTCTACCGCTCGCTCAACCGGGGCGAGAGCTGGGAGCGGATGAGCGATTATGTCCCCATCGATCCCCAGTACTACCAGAGACTCCACCCCGATCCCCACCGTCCCGATCGGGTGTATTCCATGGATATGCTGATGCAGGTCTCCGACGACGGCGGCCGCAGCTTCAGACCCATGTCCTGGAAGAACCGCCACGTCGATACCCACGTGATGCTCTTCGATCAGGACGACCCTGACTATCTGATGGTCGGCGGCGATGGCGGGATCTACGAGTCGTGGGACCGGGGCGAAAGGTGGAAGTTTGTCGCCAATCTGCCCATCACCCAGTTCTACCGGGTGGGCACTGACAACGCCGAACCGTTCTACAACGTCTACGGCGGCACCCAGGACAACAGCAGCCAGGGCGCCCCGTCGCGGACCACGAGCCGGCACGGGATCACCAACCGCGATTGGTTTGTCACCGTAACCGGCGACGGTTACCAGACCAGGGTGGACCCGGATGACCCGAACATCGTCTACTCCATGTTCCAGTATGGCGGGCTGGTGCGCTATGACCGGCTCAATGGCGAGATGGTGGACATTCAGCCCCAGCCCGAGGCGGGCGAAGATCCCATTCGCTGGCACTGGGACTCGCCGCTGATCATCAGCCCACATTCGGGGAGCCGGCTCTATTTCGCCGGCAACCGGCTTTTCCGCTCAAATGACCGCGGCGACAGCTGGCGCGCCGTGAGTCCCGATCTCACCCGTGGGATCGACCGCAATCAACTCGAGGTCATGGGCCGGGTCTGGAGCGTCGATGCGGTCTGGAAGAACGTCTTCACCTCGTTCTACGGCAACATCGTCGCCCTTGACGAGTCGGAGCTCGTGGAAGGGCTGATTTATGTCGGCACCGACGACGGCCTCATCCAGGTGACCGAGAACGGCGGCGAGAGCTGGACCGCCGTCGGCAGCTTCCCCGGCGTTCCTGCCAACACCTATGTCGCCGACCTGGCGGCGTCGGTGAGCGACCCCAACACCGTCTATGCCGCCTTCAACAACCACAAGAGCGGCGATTTCAAACCGTACCTTATCAAGAGCACCGACCGCGGCAGGACCTGGACATCCATCGCCGGCAATCTATCCGCGCCGCATGTGCTGTGGTCGATCGTTGACGATGAAGAACGGGAAGGGCTGCTTTTCGCGGGTACCGAGTTCGGCCTCTTCTTCACCATCGACGGCGGCGGCCATTGGGTCCAGCTCAAGGGCGGGGTCCCGACGGTTGCCTTTCGGGATCTTCAGATCCAGCGCCGCGAGCACGATCTGGTGGCCGGCACCTTCGGCCGGGGAATCTTCATCCTCGATGACTACACCCCTTTGAGGTTCCTCGATGCCGATCTGCTCGAGGACGAGGCTGCCACCTTCCCGGTCAAGACGGCCCATCAGTTCCTTCGTTCGAGCGACCTCGGTTGGGGCGAGAAGGGCACGTTCGGCGACGCCTTCTTCGCCGCGCCCAACCCGCCCTTCGGCGCCGTTTTGACCTACCACTTGAAGGAAAGCCTCGAAAGCCGTCACGAGGCACGTCGCAAGACCGAACGGGAACTCGCCGCCAAGGGTGAGTCGGTGGCAATCCCCGATTGGGACGAGCTGCGTGAGGCGGATCTCGAGGAGCCTCCCTCGGTGGTGCTCTCGGTGGAAGACGCGTCCGGCGCCGTGGTGAGGCAAATCGACGCGCCTTCGACGGCCGGTATTCACCGGGTCGCGTGGGATCTGAGGTGGCCGTCGCTGGAGCCGATCGATCTTGGTGGAAAGGCTGATGCATGGGGACACGTCGAAGACAGTGGACCTCTTGTTGCGCCCGGGACCTACACCCTTCGTCTCCAGAAGCGTGTGGATGGGGTGCAGACCCAGATCGGTGAAGATCAGACTTTTGAGGCGGTGCCGCTGGGCATCGCCAGCCTGCCTGCGGCGGACCGGCAAGCACTGGCTGAGTTCCACCGCCGGGCGGCAGGTCTTCAGCGAGCGGTCCTGGCCACTGTCGGGGTCGTTCAAGAGACTCGGGCCAGGTTGGCGGCTCTGAGTGTCGCCGTCGATGCCACTCCCGGGATCGATGACGCCGCGGGAGCCGAAGTGCGCGCGCTGAGGCAGCATTTGGCCGGCATCGAGGTGGAGCTCTTCGGCGATGCAACCGTCAGCAAGCGTCGGGAGCCCATTGCGCCATCCACCCTTGATCGGATCCAGAGGGTGATGGAGGCGCACTGGAGTTCCAGTTCGGCGGCGACCACGACCCACAAACGGAACTACGAGATCGCGTCGGATGCTCTCATCGAGATCCTCGCCGAACTGAGGCCGCTGGTGGAAGTTGATCTGGTCGCGCTCCAGCAAAAGGTCGAGAGCGCCGGAGGTCCGTGGGTCCCCGGAAGCGGGCTGCCGACCTGGCCGCCGGTGGATTGATTGCATTCTCAGCCTCTTGCAAGATTCAACACATCGGACACTGAGGTCTTCCGACCCTCAGCACCATCAGGCCGGCGAGACGCCGGCCCTACAATGGATCTCGGCCCTTTGTAGTGCTGGCGTCTCGCCGGTACATCGACCACGAACCATCGGAAAAGGTGGTTTTTTGGCAGGAGTCTGATCTGAACGCGTGCATTGCCAAAAGCGAGGCGATGACTCTGGAGGTAGGAGAGATGCCTGCCCGACGACGGTGCGATGTTGTGGTGCGGGCGTCCCGCCCGCAGGATGACCTGCCACAACCATCCTTGAATGTGAGTGATGGAGAATGACCTTGAAGAACACGATCGCGACCGGAATCCTCATCCTGACCGTGGCAACCCCTGCCATCGCCGCCGAGACCGAAAAGCCCATACCCACCATCGGCGAGAAGACCGCCGGGCTGGAACGCGCCGACGGGTTGCTCACGACGTGGGTCGACCGCGATCGGGGACGGATCTATCTTGAGGTCCCCGCGCCCGGAGAGCACGGTGTTGCGGCCGAGTTGCTGTATGTCGAGGGCCTGCTCACAGGTCTCGGTTCGAATCCCGTCGGGCTCGATCGCGGTCAGCTCGGGCCGGCCCGGCTGGTGCAGCTACGCCGCCTCGGTGAGCGCGTGCTTCTCGAAGAACTCAACCTCGATTTCCGTGCCTTGACCGAGGATATCGACGAAGCGCGCGCCGTGCGCCAGTCCTTCGCGACATCGGTGCTCTGGGCTGAGGAGATCGCGGCCCGCGATCCCGATGGGCGTTCTCTCGTTGATCTGACCTCGTTTCTCATCCGTGATGCGCACGGCGTCGTGGCCCGGTTACGAGACACCGGGCAAGGCACCTACAAACTCGACACCGGCCGCAGCGCGGTGGATGTCGAAGCCTTCCTGGCTTTCCCCGACAATCTCGAGTTCGAGGCGATTCTGACGTACTCCGGCGACAATCCGGGCGAGCTCGTTCGTGGAACCGCCCCGACCGCGAACCTCGTGACCCTCGTCCAGCACCACTCCCTCATCCGCCTCCCCGATGACGGGTACAAGCCGCGGCTATTCGACCCACGCGCCGGTTCGTCTCCGGTGATCTTCGCCGACTATGCGGTGCCGCTGGATGTCCCCATCGAAACGCGGTGGATCGTTCGCCACCGGCTGGAGAAGACCGATCCCGCGGTCAAACAGTCTCGGGCGAAAGAACCCATCGTCTACTACGTTGATCGGGGAGCCCCGGAACCGGTGCGGAGCGCTCTGGTGGAAGGAGCATCGTGGTGGGCCGAAGCCTACGAGGCCGCAGGGTTCATCGATGGATACCGCGTAGAAGTTCTACCCGAGGGTGTCCATCCCTTGGATGTCCGCTACAACGTCATCCAGTGGGTTCACCGTTCGACACGCGGCTGGTCTTATGGCGGAGGCGTGGTCGATCCCCGTACCGGCGAGATGATCAAGGCCCACGTGTCGCTGGGTTCGCTGCGGGTTCGGCACGACCGGCTGCTCATGGAAGGACTTGTCGGGGCCGAAGCCACCGGCAGCGGCGGGCCCAACGATCCGGTCCAGGTCGCCCTCGCCAGGATCCGACAGCTTTCGGCCCACGAGGTTGGCCACACCCTCGGTTTCACCCACAATTTCGCCGCCAGTACCTATGGCGGACGTGCGTCGGTGATGGATTATCCGGCGCCGTTGGTCGAGATCACCGAGGCCGGAGATTTTGATCTATCCAACGCCTACGGGATCGGTGTGGGTGAGTGGGACGTCTTCACCGTGCGTTACGCCTACGAGCAGCCGATGCCGGGCGAGACCGAGGACGAGCTCCTCGAATTGACCGTCGACGACGGCCTCGATAGGCATCTCGCCTTCATGTCGGACGCCGATGCCCGCCCCTTGGGTTCGGCTCACCCACGCGCACACCTCTGGGACAATGGCGCCGATGCTGCCGTCGCCCTCGATCACGCGTTCGAGGTGCGCCGGATCGCCATGGAGCGCTTCGGCGAACACAACCTCGCACCAGGTCAACCGTTGTCGCGGCTTTCGGAGGTCTTCAGCCCGCTCTATCTCTACCACCGTTATCAACTCACTGCGGCCGTCAAGCTCATCGGTGGCGTGGAGTATGCCTATGCGGTCCGTGGTGACGGACAAGGTGGCTCCGCACCCGTTGATGGAGGGCACCAGCGTCGAGCCTTGAGATCGGTCCTGCACGGCCTCGACCCTGCGGTGCTTGCGGTGCCCAGCTCGGTCACCGAGCTTCTCCTGCCGACGGCGTTCGGCTATGAGCGATCCCGCGAAGAGCTGGCGGCCGCCACCGCGCCGGTCTTCGACACGATGGGGGCGGCCGCCACCGCGGCCGATCTCGTGGTGACCTCGGTCCTGGCGCCCGAGCGGTGCGCTCGGCTCATCGAGCAAGCTCTCCGAAATCCGGCGCTGCCGTCACTCGAGGAAGTCATCGAGAGCATGAGCGCGACCGCTTTCAATCACCTCAGCCTGCCCCCGGACCAGGAAGAGATTCGTCGCGTGGTCCAACGGGTCCTCGTGGATCGGGTGATCGACCGCATCGTTGACACCACGACGCCAGTTCCGGTGAGATCACGCCTCGAAGCCGGTCTCGCCACAATTCAGGTTCTTGTTGAAACCAAACTTGCTGATTCCGATGGTGCCGAGCGGAGTCATTTCGCCGGCCTGCGGGACGACCTCATCCGGTTCCGCGATCTTCGCGAGTGGAAGGCTGGAGAGTTCGGACGCGCCGCAGGTCCGCCTCCGGGTGATCCCATTGGGGGTGCTTCCTTCGGATGTTCACAGGAATCGACGTTGCGGTCCCAGACTCGACCCTGATCGACTACCATCCTCTTGGAGAGATCCGGGAGGGTTCTATGGAGCTTCGTCGTTTGCTCGCGCTGGTCATGGCGTTGTTGGGTGTTGCGTCCTTTGTGGGGGCTGAACAGCCGTCTCCCGAGACGATCCTCGACCAGGTCCGCGGCTACCGTGCCGTACACGAAGTCGAGATTGTCACCGAACTCGCCAATCTGGTGGCGCTGCCGAACATTGCAGCCGATCTCGATGCGATGGAGGTCAATGCCGAACGCCTGACGGAGTTGCTCGAGGCGCGGCAATTTTCGGTTTCCTTGCTCCGCGCCAGTGGTGGACCGCCGGTGGTCTTCGCCGAGCGGGCAAGCGAGGGAGCCGGCCGCACGGTGGTCTTCTACGCCCACTACGACGGACAGCCGGTGGTGCCCGAACTCTGGCACAGCGATCCATGGGATGTGCTGATTCGGACCGGTCGGATCGAGGAGGGCGCCGAGGATGTGCCGATGGGCGAGCTCGCCCCTCCCCTTGATCCCGAGTGGCGGCTCTATGGTCGGTCGGCTTCGGACGACAAGGTCTCTATTGTGGCGCTGATCTCGGCCGTCGATGCCCTCGATGCAGCCGGGATCGTGCCGACAATCAACATCAAGCTGATTCTCGATGGTGAGGAAGAGCGCGGATCGCCGCACATCGCGGAGATCCTCCGTGCCAACCGCGAACGTCTCGAGGCCGATCTGTGGATCTTCTGCGACGGGCCCATGCACCAGACGCGGTTGCCTCAGGTGGTCTACGGCGTCCGAGGTGTGACCTCGGTTCACATGACCGCCTACGGCCCCGCGGTCGCGCTCCACTCGGGCCATTACGGCAACTGGGCGCCCGACCCCGGGATGCAGCTCGTGACGCTCATCGCCACCATGCGGGACACCGAAGGAAACCTCCTGATCGACGGCATCGACGAGCTTGTTCGTCCCCTCGGAGAGACTGCGAGGTCGGCCATCGAAGAGGCCCCGACGGTCGAGGAGCAGCTCAAGGAGGATCTCGCCCTCGGATGGACCGAGGGGAAGCCGACCCCGCTCGGCGTTCGGATTTCCCGCCCCGCCATCAATCTTCTGGGTTTCTCGGTCGGCGCTGTCGGGGCCAAAGCCAAGAACGCCATCTCCCCCGAGGCGCGAGCGGTGGTGGGTTTTCGCCTCGTTCCGGATGTCACCCCCGAGGCGATCCGGGATGCCACCGAGGCTCATATCCGCGCGCGTGGTTTCCACATTGTCAGTTCGGAGCCTGATGAGGAGACACTCAGAACCAACGAGAGGGTTCTCCTGCTCGAGTGGAAGATGGGCTATCCGGCGTTGTGGACCGATATGGATCTGCCGGTCTCCCGCGCCGTGGCGCGGATCGTCGATGATGCGGTGGATGGGCCCATCGTGCTCACCCCCGGCATGGGCGGCAGCCTGCCGCTGGTGGTCTTCTCGGAGATCCTCGGCGAACCGCCCATCGTGGTGGTCCCCATCGCCAACCACGACAACAACCAGCACGCGCCCAACGAGAACCTCAGGCTCGGCAACCTCTGGCAGGGCATCGAGATCTATGCGGCTCTGATGGCGAGGTTGGGGGAGTAGGGGCGGGACGCGTCGCCGCGAGGTTCGTCTGGCACAAAGCCATGCCCGGCACCCCGATGGGGCGGGGTTTTCCGCGTGCTCTGTCTCGGTTTCGGTTTCGGATCCACATCAGGTTGGGCGGACATTGTGGGGGCGGGCTTCCAGCCTGTCCGTCAGGGTTGTTGAAGTCGGTTGGGCGTATCCGAGAGAGTGCGGGACTGTAGGGCTTGGTGGGATTCCCGGCTACGGCTGCGGCTACGGCGACGGGCACGGCCACGGGATTCTATTGACACCGGCCTTCTGGGCCGCTGTGACGCTTTGGCGTCCCAGCGACCCAGCGTCGCACCATCGGCGGGGTCGCGCGGAGGTTGCGGGGAGGGCTGCGACCCCGCCGATGGCACGCCGGCGGCCTGCCTCGTAGCCGGGAAAACTGACCTCGAGGCTCTACCCGAGGGAGCCCGGTAGCGCCATTGTGCGCAGCGTGTCGCGGCGCCGGAGGGTCGATCCTGCACAATGGCGTACCCGGCACCCCGATGGGGCGCGATCTTCCGCGTGCTCTGTCTCGGTATCGGAATCACACCAGGTTGGGCGGGCATTGTGGTGCGGGCGTCCCGCCCGCAGGATGTTCTTCATTTTTGGCAACGTTCTTCATTGTGCCGGCGGCCTGCCTCGTAGCCGGAACAGCAGACCGCATCGGGCCTCCCGGGGGAGCGCTGATGCGGGTTGGTTCCATCGCCCACGAGACGTGGGCGCTACAAGGGGCGCTGCGATGCTTGTAGCGCCGGCGTCCCGCCGGCGATGGTGGTGTACCGACGCGGGTTGGTTCTATCGCTCACGAGACGTGGGCGCTACAAGGGGCGTTGCGATGTTTGTAGCGCCGGCGTCCCGCCGGCGATGTTGGTGTACCGACGCGGGTTGGTTCCATCGCCCACGGATACGGATACGGGCCCTGTCCCGGTTGCTGCCGTTGTTCCGGAACTTGCCCTGAGCGCCGGCCTTCTGGGCCGCTGTGACGCTTTGGCGTCCCAGCGACCCAGCGTCGCACCATCGGCGTGGTCACTCGTGGGTTGATTGAGAGGGCTGCGACCCCGCCGATGGCACGCCGGCGGCCTGTCTCGTAGCCGGTAGAGCAGACCGCATCGCGCTCCCCGAGGGAGCCCGGCATGGACCTTGTGCGGGTCGGGACGCGTCGCCGCGAGGTTTTTCTGGCACAAAGCCATGCCCGGCACCCCGATGGGGCGGGGTTTTCCGCGTGCTCTGTCTCGGTTTCGGATCCACACCAGGTTGGGCGGACATTGTAGGGGCGGGCGTCCCGCCTGCCCGTCAGAGACGTTGAAGTTGGTTGGGCGTATCCGAGAGAGTGCGGGACTGTCGGGCTTGGTGGGATTCCCGGCCACGGCTACGGCTACGGGCACGGCCACGGGGTTCTATTGACACCGGCCTTCTGGGCCGCTGTGACGCTTTGGCGTCCCAGCGACCCAGCGTCGCACCATCGGCGTGGTCACTCGTGGGTTGATTGAGAGGGCTGCGACCCCGCCGATGGCACGCCGGCGGCCTGTCTCGTAGCCGGTAGAGCAGACCGCATCGCGCTCCCCGAGGGAGCCCGGCATGGACCTTGTGCGGGTCGGGACGCGTCGCCGCGAGGTTTTTCTGGCACAAAGCCATGCCCGGCACCCCGATGGGGCGGGGTTTTCCGCGTGCTCTGTCTCGGTTTCGGATCCACACCAGGTTGGGCGGACATTGTAGGGGCGGGCGTCCCGCCTGCCAGTCAGAGACGTTGAAGTTGGTTGGGCGTATCCGAGAGAGTGCGGGACTGTCGGGCTTGGTGGGATTCCCGGTCGCTGCCCCGGGCGCTGCCGCTGATGCGCGGCTATACTCCGGAGCTGTTGCAGAGAGAAGCCTGGAGAAAGATATGAAGCACGTGATTTTCGCCTTGATCCTCATCCTCGTCGCCGCAGCAGGTGCGGTTGCTGGTGACGGGCCCGAAGACGGCACCTTGCGGTTGGCCGATGTCTTCGAACTCGAGTACGCCGCCGACCCGCAGATCTCTCCCGATGGCCGGCAGGTTGTGTATGTCCGCTCGTTCATGGACATCATGGCCGACCGGCAACGGTCGAATCTGTGGATCGTCAACGCCGATGGCTCGGATCACCGACCGCTGACCACCGGCAGCGAGAACCACTGGTCGCCGCGGTGGTCGCCCGATGGTGGGCGATTGATCTACCTCTCGGGCGAGGAGCACACCGCCCAGGTCTATTGCCGTTGGATGGACACCGGTCAGACGGCGCGTCTGGCGCAGCTTCCTGGACCCGCAGGCGGAATCGTCTGGTCGCCGGACGGGCGGAGTCTCGCTTTCTCCATGCCGGTGCCTGCCCCGGTGGAATCCTTTGTCCAGATGCCGCCAAAACCGCGCGGGGCAGAGTGGGCTGAGCCCGCCAAGGTCATCACGAAGGTTCTCTACCGCATGGATGGGGTCGGTTATCTCAAGGACATGTATTTCCACATCTTCGTTCTGCCCGCAGACGGTGGAACACCGCGACAGATCACATCGGGCAGCTTCCACCACCGGAGTCCCCGCTGGGCACCCGACGGCGAAGCGTTGATCTTCTCCGCCAACCGGCACGATGATTGGGAGTACGAACCACGCAATTCGGAGGTCTATTCGGTCGATTTGAAGACCCGGGAGATCACCGCCCTGACCGATCGCGTGGGTCCGGACGGGGATCCGGCGATCTCGCCCGACGGCGCCAAGATCGCCTATCTCGGCTATGACGATCACTACCAGGGCTACCAGGTGACTCGTCTTTACCTCATGAACCGCGACGGCAGCGGCGGCAAGTTGGTGACCGGGAGCTTCGACCGCAGCGTCGAGAACATCACCTGGAGCGAGGACGGGAGTGGGCTGTTCTTCCAGTACGACGATCAGGGCAACACCAAGCTCGGTTTTGTGACCCCGGGTGGCGAGATCGCGACCCTCGCGGGCGATGTCGGCGGGCTCTCCCTCGGCCGGCCGTACTCGGCCGGGACATACTCGGTGGCCGAAGACGGAACCTTTGCCTTCACCTTTTCTCGACCCGACCATCCGGCCGATGTCGCGGTGGCCGGAAAACGCAAACAGGTGACGAGGCTGACCTCGCTTAACGGCGATCTCTTCAGCCACAAGGAACTCGGCACCGTGGAGGAGATCCGCTTCCCCTCATCATTCGACGACCGCGAGATCCAGGGTTGGGTTGCCACGCCTCCCGGTTTTGACGCGGCGAAGAAGTATCCGCTCATTCTCGAGATCCACGGTGGACCCTTCGCCAACTACGGCGACCGATTCAGCGCCGAGATCCAGCTCTACGCCGCTGCGGGCTATGTCGTGCTCTATGTGAATCCGCGCGGCAGTACGAGCTACGGCGAGGAGTTCGGCAATCTCATCCACCACAACTACCCGAGCCAGGACTACGACGATCTCATGTCGGGGGTCGACGCGGTTATCGAGCGCGGTTACATCGATGAGAAAAACCTGTTTATCACCGGCGGCAGCGGGGGAGGGGTGCTCTCGGCATGGACCGTCGGAATGACCGATCGGTTTGCCGCGGCCGTCGTCGCCAAACCGGTGATCAACTGGACCAGTTTCGCGCTCACCGCGGACTTCTACCCGACCTTCTACCGCTACTGGTTCCCGGGCCCGCCGTGGGAGCACATGGAGCAGTACATGAAGCGGTCGCCCTTGTCCCTCGTCGGCAACGTGACCACCCCGACCATGCTGCTGACCGGAGAAGAGGACTATCGGACCCCCATATCCGAGTCCGAGCAGTACTACCAGGCGCTCAAGATCCGCAAAATCGACACCGCTCTGGTCCGGATTCCCGGTGCGGGGCACGGGATCGCCAAACGCCCGAGCCAACTCATCGCCAAGGTCGCGCATATTCTGAAGTGGTTCGAGATGCACCGTTCATTGGAGGACTGAGGCATGACTGAAAAGGCGATTCAGGATTTCTACCCTGACGATCTGAGCCACTGCTACGGCTGTGGCAGGCTCAACCCACACGGCCACCAGATCAAGACGCGTTGGGATGGCGACGAGACGGTTTCGGTCTTCGAACCCCGTCCCGAACACACGGCCATCCCCGGTTATGTCTACGGCGGGCTCATCGCGTCTCTGGTGGATTGTCACGGCACCGGCACCGCGGCGGCGGCGGCCTACCGAGAGGCGGGCCGCGATCCCGGTACCGAACCGGCGTTCCGTTTCGTGACCGCATCGCTCAACGTCCGTTATCTGCGACCGACACCGATGGGGGTGGCGCTCGAGATTCGCGGGCGGGTCGAGGAGATCAAGGGGCGCAAGGTTGTCGTGAGCGCCAAGGTGTCTGCCGGGGGTGAGGTCTGCGCCACCGGTGAGGTTGTCGCGGTGCAGATGCCGGACCACATGGTGCAGTCAAACCCCGCGTAGTCTCAATTTAACTCCGATTTCGAGTGGGATTCATCACACCTCCACCCCGATCCTTTTCGAATCGGTCCGTTCGGGGCCGAGATCGGCGGTACTCTAGGGTGGTATGAAAACGGATCAACTCCACTGGTCGGAAGATTGTGGATGGGATCATTCGGCGGACCCCGGTGTCGCCGAGGCCGCAACCGTGGTCCTGGTCTTCGGCGGCAGCGAGGTCCTTCGGGATCCGGATCGGTTGATCGAGGTGGCGGCGAGCTATCCCAATGCCGAACTCATCGGGTGCTCGACTTCGGGAGAGATCCACGGCACCCACGTCAGTGACGAGTCCATCGCGGTCACTGCGATCGAGTTCGACTACACCTCGATCCGGACGGCGGAGATGGTCCTGAGCGAGTCGTCGGACAGCCGGCAGGCCGGTCGGGACCTCGCTGTGCGGTTGGACGATCAATCGCTGGTTCACGTGCTGGTCTTCTCTGATGGTCTGGTGGTCAACGGAAGCGAATTGACGCGAGGATTCGTGGACGTCCTGCCGGATAGGGTGCGGCTGACCGGAGGACTCGCGGGAGACGGGACCGAGTTCCGCGAGACTCTCATCGTTTCGGGAACCAGGGTCGAGCCCCGTAAGGTGATCGCTATGGGTCTCTATGGCAAACGCCTACGGGTTGGGTATGGCTCCTTGGGGGGCTGGGATCCATTTGGACCGGAACGTCTGATCACCCGGTCGCGGGGGAATCTGCTGTACGAACTCGATGGCCGTTCGGCCCTTGGGCTCTACAAAAAATACCTCGGTGAGTATGCGGACGATCTGCCGGCCAGTGCGCTCCTGTTTCCGCTCAGCATCCGATCGACGGTGGATGAACCATCGGTTGTGCGAACGGTGCTTTCCATCGATGAAAGTGACGGCAGCATGACTTTCGCGGGTGATCTGCCCGAGGGTTCCTACGCTCGTCTGATGAAGGCGAATTTCGAGCGCCTCATCGACGGCGCCAATGATGCGGCCGTGGAGGCCTATCAATCTACCGGGTCGACGAGCCCGGATCTCGCGTTGCTCATCAGCTGTGTCGGACGGAAGATGGTGCTGCGCCAGCGGGTCGAGGAGGAAGTCGAGAGCGTGCGAACGGTTTTGGGTAACGGGACGACCCTCTCGGGTTTCTATTCGTACGGCGAAATCGCGCCGAACGCGCCCGGGGGATGCTGCGAACTTCACAACCAGACCATGACGATCACGACCCTCACCGAGATCTGACCATGCACAAGCTCCTCAGGCGCCAGCTCAGCAAGTTCTTCGGCCGGGAGGCAGAGGTCCCACCGGCGCTGGTGTCTTTTCTCGAGGTGGTCGATGCGGCCTATCGGCAGGCAGATCACGACCGGACCCTGCTCGAACGGTCTCTCGATCTCACCTCGACCGAATTGCTCGAAGCAAATCGGGAGCTGCGGGTCTATGCCTCGGATCTCGAACTGCGGGTCGCAGAGCGCACCGCCCAACTCGAGACGACCAATGTCTCCCTCGAACTCGAAATCGAGGAGAGGACGGCCGCTGAAAGGACCATCAGCGAATCGGAGGACCGCTACCGCTCCCTGTTCGAGAGCAGCAAGGACGCAATCTACATCAGCACCCCTGAGGGCCGGCTTGTGGATATCAACCCTGCCGGGGTCGAACTCTTCGGCTACGATTCGGCTGAAGAGCTGCTGATGGTTGATGTCGGGAAGGACCTCTATCGGCACCAGGAGGATCGCGAGAGGTTTCTCGACACCGTCGACAGCCATGGATTCGTTCGCGACGGCGAACTTCAGATCGTGCGCAAAGACGGCGAGATCATCAATGTGCTCGATACCACGACCGTGGTTCGAGACGAGGCGGGTGAAGTGATCGCGTATCGAGGCATTCTGCGGGATGTGACGATGCAACGCAGGCTCGAGCGGGAGCTCCGCCAGGTGCAGAAAATGGAGGCCGTGGGTCGTCTGGCGGGTGGAGTCGCGCACGATTTCAACAATCTGCTGACGGCGATTTTTGCCTATGCCGCGCAGCTTCGACGCGGCCTCCACGAGGAAGACCATCGACGATCGTATGTTGATTCCATCGCAGACGCGGCCGAACGGGGATCGGTTCTGACCAGTCGATTGCTCGCCTTCGGGAGACGCCAGGTACTTCGACCTGCGGCTCTGGAGATCAACGCGGTGGTCAGTGACATGCGCGGCCTCCTTCGCCAGGTCATCCCCGAGGACGTGGAACTCGTGACCGATCTGGATCCGGAAGTCGGGCTTGTTCGGGTCGATCAGACCCAATTCGAGCAGGTGATTCTCAACCTCGCCATGAACGCCGGCGACGCGATGCCCGATGGTGGGCGGTTGACCATGAGGTCGTCCGGATGCCACGTTGGCGAAACCCTGTTGGAAGACGCGCCGGCGCTGGAACCCGGGGACTACGTGCGGCTGACGGTCGAGGACACCGGAACCGGAATCTCCGACTCGGTCCGGGAGCACATCTTCGAGCCCTTTTTTACGACCAAAAGCGCTGAACACGGCACCGGTCTGGGTCTCGCGACCGTTTACAGCGCGGTCCGCGAGTGCGGAGGTCTGGTCGAGGTCGATTCCGAACTGGGCGAGGGCTCCACCTTCGATGTCTATTTCCCGATCTATCGCGGAGCCCCGGAGCAGGCCGCGCCGGAGTCAAGAACGGTGGTCAACACCGTGGGCAATGAGAACCTACTCCTCGTTGAAGACGACCCCTCGGTCCGCGTCGTTCTCAAGGAATATCTGGAAGACCAGGGCTATTCGGTCCTGACCGCCGATGACGGTGAAGACGGCCTCGAGGTTGCGCGGCGCTGCGGCTCGTCGGTGGATCTTGTGCTGTCGGATGTGGTGATGCCGAAAATGAACGGGATCGAACTCGCCCGGGCGCTGCGAAGCGAGACTCCGGACATCAAGGTTTTGTTGATTTCCGGGCATACCAGGGATCGTAAGCGGGTCGTTGAAGAGTCGCTGAGCTTTTCGTCGTGCTCGTTCCTCCAAAAACCGTTCACCCCTCAAACACTGGTGATGAAGATCAGGGAACTCCTCGACGACTAGTCCCGATCTGTGGTGAGGAGCGCCCTCACTCTCTGGCGTCGAGGAGTTCGCGGACCCGAAGCAGAAGTTCGTCCCGACGGAAGGGTTTGGTCAGAAGCGGGAGTTTCTCGCCCTCCATGGTCCGGGTGAGTTCGCTGCTGTAGCCGCTGGTCAGGAGAATCGCCACCTCCGAGCCCGTGGCTCGAATGTGGCTGACCACGTCGAGACCGCCGGCGCCGGGCATGACCATGTCGAGCACGGCAATATCGACGATGGTGTGATCCTCATCGAGGAACCCAATGGCTTCCTTTCCGTTGGCAACCGGTACCACGTGGTAGCCGGCTTCCGAGAGGATCTGTTCGACGACGACCCGCACTCCGGCGTCGTCTTCGGCGAGTAGCACCGTCTCGGTTCCTCCCAGCGCTTCCAAGGCCTGAACGCGAGCATTCCTGGGCGGGGGCCCGTCGACCAGCGGAAGGAAGACGCTGATTCGGGTTCCCTTGCCGATGCTGGACTCGACCTCGAGAAAACCCTCATGTTGTTTGACGATTCCGAATACCGTCGCGAGACCGAGACCGGTCCCTTCCCCAATGGGTTTGGTTGTGAAGAACGGTTCGAAAATCTGCGAGCGGGTTGCGGGATCCATCCCGATGCCGGTATCGCGGACGTCGAGTGAGGCGTAGGTGCCTGGTTGGGCCCAAGGATGAGCCTTGCAATAGTCGTCGTCCACCTTTCGTGATCCGATGACGATGTTGATTCGACCGCCGTTCGGCATGGCGTCTCGGGCATTGACGCAGAGATTCATGAGAACCTGATCGAGCTGTCGGGCGTCGGCGCGGACGATGCGGGGTTGGACCCCCGGCTCGAACTCGAGGGTGACCTGTTCGCCGATGACGCGGTTGAGGAGTTCGACGGTTTTGCCAACCTGATCGCGGAGATCGAGAAGTTCGGGCTGCATGACCTGCCGCCGGCCGAATGCAAGCAGCTGCCTGGTCAGGTCTGCGGCGCGTTCCGAACTCTCGCGGATCTCGGCCAAATGGGTCACCACCGGGTGTTCGGAGTCGATCTCCCTCTCGGCGAGATCGATGTGGCCCCGCATCGCCTGGAGGATGTTGTTGAAATCGTGGGCGACCCCGCCGGCGAGTTGGCCGATGGCCTCCATTTTCTGTGATTGCAGAAGTTTTTCTTCGAGGCGTTTGCGCTCGGTGATATCCCGACCGACCCCGATGATGGCGACCACTTTCGAGGCGCCGTCAACAACCGCTGTATCCGCCCAGCCGAACCACCGCCAACCATCCTTTGTCATGGCGCGCTGCTCGACGTAGATCGAGTGGGGAGGAGACAGAAGATCGAGCATAGCTCTGGTCGTGCGTTGCTGGTCGTCCTCATGGACCAGCGGCATGAACTGACGACCAAGCAACTCCTCCTCGGTCTTGCCGAAAACCTCGCAATACGACGGGCTGACAAAGAGGAACTTGCCCTCGAGATCGACCTTGACCACCATGTCGGTCTGGTTTTCCACCAGCAGGCGGTAGCGGGCCTCGCTTTGTCTGAGAGCTTCCTGATGCTTGATTGTGATGTGAATCGCCCAGGCAAGCAGGATGGAGAGCAGGATTCCAATCCAGAGAAGGATTTCGTCGGCGGATGTTCGAGTCGACTCCAGCAACTCTGCTTTCGGCGCGATCACGAGAGTCCAGGGATGACTCGGAATATCCACGGTTCGATATTCCGCAAACGGCCATTCATCGGTCGGCTCGGTGACACCATGTGCATAGGCGGCTCGTCCGTCTTCTTCGATGAGCTTGAAACGGAACTGTGAGCGCAGTTTCTCCTCGGACAAACAGGAATCGATCAGGGTGTCGTTTCGAAAGACCCCGTTGATGAATCCACGAATGGCGCCGCTGGAATCGACCACGGGATAGTAGGTGGCGAATCCGGTTCCCCCCTGGACGAGGTCGATGACCGTGGTCCGGTGGAGTTTCCGGGTGCGCTCGGCGGCCTCGATGGCGTGGATGACACCCGTGCTCGAGTGACCGTGGAGGTCGAAGCCGAACACCGGTAGATTGCCTTCCTCCGGCACAACCACCCGCACGACCCAGCCGGAGTCGATCCAATTGATCGCCTGAAAACCGGGTGCCATCTCGATGTACTGCCGGGCGATGGCGCGGAACCCTTCTGGGTCCAGGTCATCTCTTTCTGCGCTGGCTTTCCCAAGGGCCTTGATGAGTTCGAGACGGGTCTCAACCCATGATTCGAGCCGCAGCTCGACCTGCTCGGCGGTGATCGCGGTGGAGATCTCGAACTGCGCGATCTCGCTCCGCTCTTGCGACCACCAGAGACCTACCAGCACCACCGTGCTGAGGACGATGAAGATGATGGGTGTCCAGAAGGACCGTCGCTTTTGAGGTTGTAGATTTTGCTCCGGCATCCACGGTCCTTGCGTGCCCCGAGACCAACAGGGCCGATATTCAAGATACCACGTTGTCGAGGTTCACCGTGTGTGGTGAACGTCAATGAGATGTGGAGTGCAGCTTCTAGTTTGCGGACCCTGCCGCTACCTTTTCGTCACCCTCCGCAACCACCTCGAGCATCAGATCCGGGTGATCGGTGAAGACGGCGTCGACACCCAGTTCCATCAGGCGACGCATCTCCGTGGCGTCGTTGACGGTGTAGACCGCAACCGGAATTCCGCTTTCGTGGCAGCGGTCGACCATGACCCGGGTCAGGCGCTTACTTGAGATGTTGAAACCACGTGAACCGACCTCCATGATGATTTCCAGAGGATCGCTGCCGGTGTGGACTTCTTTGTTGAAGAGGCTGGCGGTGATCACGGCCGGGTCGGTGACTTTCATGAGTCGGAGCGCTTCGGGGGAAAAGGACGAGACCACGACGGAGTCGATCATTTCGTGCTCGTTGATGAGCGCAGCGACCTTCTGCACGACTCCGTATCCCACCGCCTCGGGTTTGATCTCGACATTGATCAGGATCCGGCCCTTGACCGCATCGAGGACCTCGGTGAGGGTCGGGATCCTCTCGCTGGAATACTCGGGTGCGAACCACGAACCGGCGTCGAGCTGATTGATCTCCGCGAGGGTCATGTCGTTGGGTCGTCCGCTCCCGTCGGTGGTGCGGTCGAGGGTCTCGTCATGGAGACAGATGACGTGGCCGTCGGCGGTCACGGTGACATCCACCTCGACCATGTCGGCGCCGACCGCGATGGCCTGTTGGACGGCGATCAGGGTGTTCTCCGGCGCTTGACCGGAAAATCCACGGTGGGCGATCACTCGGGTTTGAGAGTCTGGGTTCATGAAGGCCTCGATTGTCGCCGGACGTTCGCCGCCATCGGCAAGTGCGCCGGTGGCGATCAAGACGATGACCAACGGAACGAGAATGGTCGTTTTCACCCCGAGAGCATACTCGAAATTGTTGCCGTGGACTTGATCCTCAGCCGACGCGTGGCAAACTGGTCCCATGACGGGACCACGCCAATACGACGCCCTCGAGGCCTCGGAACTTTTCTGCCCCACATGCCGGAGGGCGCAACCGGTTCGACGTCACCTGCTGCTCGTGCTTCCGACGGGCAACAAGTACGAATACCGGTGCGGCGTATGCGGCACCCCGGTGGGCGCGAAGGACGACACCGACGCCTCCGAATACAACTCGATTCTCACCGGCCGCAAGCTGAAATGAGCTGAAGACAACCAATGAAAGCGGTGTCCTACACGGAGTTTCGCGGACCGTTGTCGGTCGGCTCGCTGACCGACCCGAAGCCTGCCGATCACGGTGTGATCATCAAGGTCGAGGCGAGCGGAATATGCCGCAGCGACTGGCACGGTTGGATGGGTCACGATCCTGACATCAGCAAATTTCCCCACGTGCCGGGGCACGAACTCGCCGGGAGAATCGCCGAGACCGGCCGGGATGTGACCCGCTGGTCATGCGGTGACCGGGTTACCGTCCCGTTTGTCTGCGGTTGCGGAACCTGTCCCGAGTGCGCAAGCGGTAACCACCAGATCTGCGATCACCAGACCCAACCGGGATTCACCCACTGGGGCTCGTTCGCACAATTCGTCGCTCTCGATCACGCGGATGTGAATCTTGTCGCCCTGCCGGACGAGATGAGCATGGTCACCGCCGCCAGTCTGGGTTGTCGTTTTGCCACCGCGTTCCGGGCCGTCGTCGCCCAGGGTCGGGTCCGACCGGGCGAGTGGGTCGCGATCCACGGCTGTGGTGGCGTCGGTCTCTCGGCGGTCATGATCGCCGCGGCCATGGAAGCGAAGGTCATCGCCATCGACATCGACCCGGCCGCTTTGGTTTTAGCGGAACGTCTTGGCGCCGTCGGCGGTATCAACGCGCGGGATCGTGAGGATGTGGACGAGCAGATTCGACTTGTGACAGGGCGCGGAGCCCACGTTTCCATCGATGCCCTCGGCAGCGCGAAGACGGCGGTGAGCTCCGTGTCCTGTCTCCGCAAACGGGGGCGTCACGTCCAGGTCGGTCTGCTCGCGGGCGAAGACCACCGTCCGCGGCTGCCGATGGAGCAGGTCATCGCGAGAGAACTCGAGATCATCGGAAGCCACGGCATGCAGGCGCACCGCTACCCGGAGATGTTGGAATTGATCACTTCAGGCACGCTTCAACCACAGCGGCTCATCGGCAAGACCGTCGCCCTCGAGGATGCGCCCCGCGAACTCGAGATCATGGGTGAATTCGGCGCCACCGGCATCACGGTGATCGATCGCTTCGACTGACCTGGTTCGGCTGTTTCGGACAAGAAAAAACCCCTCCGCGAGGGAGGGGTTTTGATGTATCGGGAACAGCTTACCAGCGGCTGCCGCCGTAACCACCGTCACGACCACCACCGCCGCCACCGGAGCGCTGCTTGGCCTGGGCCACGTCAACGCGGATGGTGCGACCGTCGAGCTCGGTGCCATTGAGGGCTGCGACAGCCTTGTCGGCCGCATCGTCATCATCGAAGGTGACGAAACCGAAACCACGCGAACGACCGGTGTCGCGATCGGTAATGACGACGGCTTCAGAGATCTCACCGTGGACGCTGAACGCAGTGCGCAGCCCCTCGTCGTTCGTGTCCCAGCTCAGACTTCCAACAAACAATTTCTTAGACATATCTCTCTTTTTCTCCGTGAGCGCTGGCCTTTTTGGAGGACACGCCCGTCTCGCAAATCGTGATGGCACTCTGTGTCCATCCAAACAGATGCCGGCCCCGCTGGTCGGCAACAAGCCGCGATATCATAACAGGCATGTTCTTTGATTTCAAATCTTACCCCGAGTACTGTGGTTCAGTCATCGAGATCGAGCGCTGAAAGGACCTCAGGGATGTTTCCGACCTCTACTTATGAAGATCGCCGCAAGGTCCTGGCATCGCGATTCAATGGCGGGTTGCTGATCTTTCTCGGCAACAACGAGAGCCCGATGAACTACCGCGACAATTGCTACCCCTTCCGCCAGGACAGCACCTTTCTTTATTATTTTGGGCTCGACCAGCCAGGGTTGGCGGCGCTGATGGATCTCGACGAAGGGTCGACGACGATTTTTGGTGACGAACTCACCATCGACGACATTGTCTGGATGGGAGACCTGCCCACCATCGCGGAGCGAGCCGGGCACGCGGGGGTGAACGAGACTCGTCCGCGTCCCGATTTCACCCAGGTTGTCGGCGCTGCCTTCCGTTCGGGGCGGTTGGTTCGATTTCTGCCGCCCTACCGAGCTGACAACGCACAACTCCTGTCGACGATTCTCGGCCTTGGGCCCACCGAGGTCGCCGACCGCGCGTCTCTCGAGTTGATCCAGGGAGTGATCGCCCAGCGCAACATCAAGAGTCATGAGGAGATTGTCGAGATCGAGCGGGCGGTATCGATCTCGGTGGAGATGCACATTGCAGGGATGCGGATGGCTCGGCCCGGGATGCGTGAGTCCGACATCGCCGCTGAAGTCGAGAGGGTCGCCAACGCCGCCGGAGGCGGAATCTCGTTCCCGGTGATCGCGACAATCCGCGGCGAGACTCTGCACAACCATTTTCACGGGAACACTCTGACCGACGGCGATCTCTTCCTGCTCGATGCCGGCGCGCAGACCACTACGGGTTACGCCGGCGATCTTTCATCGACCTTTCCGGTGAGTCCGACCTTCAGCGCCCGCCAACGCACCATCTATGAGATCCAACTCGCTTCCCACCGTGCGGCGGTGGATTTCCTGGCGCCCGGTGTGGCCAACCGCGAGGTCCATTTTGCTGCGTGTCGCGTGATCGCCGAAGGAATGAAGGACCTGGGCCTGATGAAGGGCAACACCGAGGACGCGCTCGCCGCGGGGGCTCACGCGATGTTCTTCCCGTGCGGCGTTGGTCATCTCATGGGGCTCGATGTTCACGACATGGAGGATCTCGGTGAGGTCCAGGTCGGTTGGGCCGGCCAGCCGAAGAGCACCCAGTTCGGACTCAAATCGCTGCGGCTTGGGCCGCGAACTCGATCCCGGCTTCGTTATCACCATCGAACCGGGGATCTACTTCATCCCTCAGCTCATTGATCTCTGGAATTCTCAGGGCCACTGTGCGGAGTTCCTCGATTTCGACAAGCTCGACGAGTGGCGCGACTTCGGCGGTCTTCGCAACGAGGAGGACTACCTCATCACCGTCGATGGCGCCCGCCGGCTCGGGCCGAAGAAACCCATGACCGTGGAAGAGGTCGAAGAGGTGCGTGCCCGGCGGTCACTCTCGGGGGGCTGACGGCTCCGAGACGGGCGACTCCTGCAGCTGGACCACATCAGCCTCGTGAACCCAGTGAGCTGAGGGGTTGAGTCAGATCCCAGCGGAGGGTCGAATCATCTGTTCACACTCTTCACAGATCGTGGATGGCGTAGATTTCAGCGTTTCGATCGATCGGCGGAGCAGGACTCCTCAGGAGCGGACTCCACAGGCGAGATCCGGGGCCCGGAGCGGGCCGGGCCATCGTTGCGGATCGGGGCGTGATGCCCTAACATCGACTTGGCATCCATGAGACAAAGGTGGGGAGACGTTGGCTGAGCGACTCCGTGTGTTGATCCTGGTCCTGATCATGGCGGTCGGCTCGCTGCTGGTCGCCGCGACGACGATCTGGATGCTGTACAGCGCCGCCTTCGAAGAAGAGCGGTTGCGGCTGGTCGAAACGGCACAGAGTCAGGCGCGTCTGATCGAGGCGGTCGCGCGGTACGATCGATTCCACAACACAGACCATCCCGGCGGGTGGAGAGAGGCGACGCTGAGCCAGGTCAACGAGGCTCACCTCGAATACAAAGGTTTCGGAGAGACCGGAGAATTCACCCTTGCCAAACTGGAGGGTGGCCTCATCGTTTTTCTTCTCGGGCATCGCCACGAAACGGTGGGGCTTCCTGAGCCGGTCCCGTTCAACTCAGAGCTCGCCGAACCCATGCGGCGTGCGCTTCTTGGAGAGTCGGGCACCGTGGTCGGTCTCGACTATCACGGCACAACAGTTGTCGCCGCCTACGAGCCGGTTGCCGAACTCGATCTCGGTATCGTCGCGAAGATCGATCTTGCTGAGGTGCAGGCGCCGTTTGTGAAAGCCGGTTTGGCGGCCGCGGGATTTGCAGTTCTGGTGGTGTTTACGGGGGCGATCCTGTTTATACGCGTCAGCAGTCCGTTGGTGACCGCACTCGAACATCGGTCCAGGGATCTCGAGACGACGCTCACCGCATTGCAGATGAGCGAACAGCTGTTTCGGTCCACTTTCGAGCTTGCCGGCGCGGGAATCGTGCAGGTTTCGCCGGACGGGCGTTTCACCCGAGCCAACAAGCGGTTTTGCGAGATCATCGGCTACACCGAAGGCGAAATGCTCGAACTGAGATTTCAAGACATCACACACCCTGATGATCTCGAGGAAGACCTGAAGAATTTGCGCCGGATCGTTGGTGGAGAGATCACCAGCTATTCTCTCGAGAAGCGCTACGTATGCAAGGACGGTTCGCTTGTCTGGGTCAGCTTGGCCGTTACTCTGGTCCGGGACGAGTCCGGGAATCCGAGTTATTTCGTTGCGGTGGTAGAGGATACGACCAAAAGAAAAAACACTGAGCTGGCGGTGCAGAGTTCGCTCGCCGAAAAAGAAGTTCTGCTGAGGGAGATTCACCACCGGGTCAAGAACAACATGCAGGTCATTTCCAGCCTGCTCAATCTGCAGGCGAAGAATATCGAGGATGAACGCCTGAGCAGGATATTCCAGGAGAGTCAGAGCCGGGTCCGAGCGATGGCTCTGATTCATGAAATCCTTTACCAGTCGGGCCATCTCGGCCGGATCGACCTCGGGGAGTATGTGACCAAGCTCGCGACGAGTCTGGTTGGGATGTATGGCACCGGGTCCGACAGGATCAATATTCGGATCGGTGCCGAGGATGTCACCCTCGGGATCGACGACACGGTGCCGTGTGGACTGGTGATCAACGAGTTGATTTCGAATTCTCTGAAGTACGCATTTCAAGACGGCCGAACCGGCGAGATCGGGATCGAGGCGAGGCTCGTGACGAGCGATCGAATCATGCTCGTGGTGTACGACGATGGTGTCGGGCTCCCTGCCGATCTCGATATCCGCAACACCGAAACGATGGGGATGCGTCTGGTGGTCGGTCTGGTGGAGAGTCAGCTCGGGGGACGGGTCGACCTCGACCGTGAGGATGGGACCCGTTTCACCATCACCTTCACTCCGACCGAATCCGTATCGGCGATCAGAGGATGACCGGACCCAGAATTCTGGTGGTCGAAGACGAGTTCATCGTCGCCTTCGAACTGAAGGGAGCCCTCGAGGGTATGGGTTACACGGTGTGCGGGATGGTGAGTTCGGGTGAGGAAGCGATCGCGTGCGCTGAGCGAGAAAGGCCGGACTGTGTCTTGATGGATGTGAGTCTCAAGGGGGAGATGGACGGTATCGAAGCCGCTCGTCACATCCGGGGGCGGCTTGGAACCCGGTCCGCCTTCCTTTCGGGTTATCCGATTGAGGAGATGATGAGGAGAGTCGCGGATGTGCGCCCCATAGGAATCTTCGTCAAGCCATTGGAATATGGAGAGTTGGAGCAGACCCTCGGCACCTTCTTTCTTTCCGGCGCCTCGGAGATCGACTGAACTAGGATGCAGGTGGCGCCGACCGTCGAAGGGAGTGGTCCTGAAACCCGAGATCAAGGTGCGCAAGAACGCGAAAGCGGAGTTGTCCGGTTCGGACCGGGAATTGGCGATCCACAACAGGATCGCCGATGTCTTTCTGACCGTCGGCGACGAGGAGATGTACGAGAAGGTCCTGGACATCGTCCTCGAGGCGCTTGAGAGCAGACACGGGGTCTTCGGCTACATCGACCCTGAGGGCAGCCTGGTCTGTCCGTCGATGACCCGGGAGATTTTCGCGCAGTGCCAGATGTCCGAGGCGGAGACGGTCTTCCCGGCGGACTCCTGGTCCGGAATCTGGGGCGAGAGCTTGACGACGAAACGGACGATCCTGTCGAATTCGTCGGGCAGGGTTCCCGAGGGCCACATCCCGATCGCGGGGTGTGTGTTTGTCCCAATCGTCGACCGGGAGGATCTCATTGGCCTGCTTGCTGTGGCGAACCGCGATACCGATTACGGCGATGCTGACCGCGACCTGATGGAGTCCATCGCCCGCCGCATCGGCCCGATTTTGCACGCGCGATTGGCCAGAGATATCAAGGAACAGGAACGTCAGAGCGCTGAAGCGGCGCTGTATCGCGCGCTGGGTGAGAAGGACGCTCTGCTGAAGGAGGTCCACCACCGGGTCAAGAACAACATGGCGGTCATTCTGAGCATGATCGGTCTTCAGAGTGAGGGCTTGGTTCATCAAGAGACCGTCGATGGGATGAACAAGATTGCGGGCCGCATTCGGGCGATGGCGTTGGCCCACGACCAGTTGTACCAGTCGAAAGATTACCGGAGAGTTGATCTCGGCGCCTATGTCCAGCGCCTGGGCGATGCGCTTCTCCAGACCTGTTCCAACCGGCCTGGGATGGTCGCTCTCGAGACCCGGATTTCGGATATGGCCGTGACCATCGATGTGGCCATTCCCTGCGGGCTTATTTTGAACGAGCTCATCAGCAATTCCCTCGAGCACGGATTCCCGGGCGAGGGGAGGGGTGAGATCGTTGTCGCGTTGGAGCGCTGCGAGGACGGCCGGTACGAACTGGCGGTGATGGACAACGGGGTCGGATCCCGGTGGGACGCCGACACCGATCGAGGCGGCGGCCTCGGGCTGCATTTGGTGGACTTGCTGGCGAAGCAGCTTGGCGGCGAACTCGAGATGCGTTGGGATCACGGCGCCGATGTGAGGGTGCGTTTTTCACCCGAGAATCAATAACACCGCCTGCTAGAGTGATATTGAGTGTGACTCGGGATTGTTCGCGATTGGAGGCAGTAGTGCCCCAAAAATCGATTCTGATCGTCGAGGACGAGGCCCTCGTGGCGAGGGATGTTCAGAATCGTCTGATTTCTCAGGGCTACGACATCGCCGGTTGGGCCACCTCGGGTGAAGATGCGATCGCCGAAGCCGAAAAATCCTCTCCCGATCTCGTGTTGATGGATATTCACCTCAAGGGCTCGGTCGATGGAATCGAGGCCGCCGAGCAGATCCGCGAAAAGAACGGTATTCCGGTGGTCTTCGTCACCGCCCTTGCCGACGACGACACCCTGGACCGAGCCAAGGTGGCGGATCCCTTTGGATTCATCCTCAAACCGTTTTCGGAGCGCGATCTCCACACAACCATCGAGATCGCTCTTTACAAGCACGAGCTTGACCGCTCGATGAGGGATCAGCAGGCCTTCCTGAGCGCCGTGTTCGACGGAGTTCCCTGCTCGATCGTCGTCGTTGGCTCCGATCACCGGATCAGGATGGTCAACCGCGAATTCGTCGATGCCTTCGGTGTGACTGAGGCCGAGAGCTTCGGTGCATGCATCGGTGCCCTGTTGGGATGTTCGACCGCTCTGGAAAACGAAGATCGCTGCGGCACCATGGACGGATGCGAAGGGTGCAAGGTCTACATCGCGACCAAGAGCGCGATCGACGGCGGTTCGACAAAAAAGGTCCATTGCCAGATCGAGGCCCGCGACGATAGGTTCGCGCGGCAACTCACGCTCGAGCTCAGTTCGGCAGCACTCCATCATCGGGGAGAGGATCTGGCAATCCTCATACTTGAGGACATTACCGAACTCACCGGTCTCCGCCGGCTTCTGACCGCCGAGAAGTCCTTCGCCGGGATCGTGGGAGCGACTCCCGCAATGATCGAGATCTTCAATACCATCAGAGAGATCGCCGACCTCAACGTCCCTGCCATGGTGCTTGGTGAGAGCGGAACCGGCAAGGAGCTCGTGGCCGCGGCGATCCACGCTCAGGGGTCGCGATCGAGGAAGGCCTACATTCCGGTGAACTGCGGCGCAATTCCCGACGGACTTCTCGAAAGCGAGCTTTTTGGTCATGAACGGGGTGCATTCACCGGAGCGGTTCGGGAGCGCAGGGGGAGGTTTCAACTCGCCCATGGCGGCACGATTTTCCTCGACGAGATCGGCGATCTGAGTCAGGCCATGCAGGTCAAACTTCTCAGAGTCCTGCAGGAAGGGACCTTCCAGAGGGTTGGGGGCGAGAAAACCATCACCGTCGATGTCCGGGTGATCTGTGCGACCAACAAGGATCTCATGCATGAGGTCGAGGTCGGCGCCTTCCGAGAAGATTTGTACTACCGGCTCTGCGTTGTTCCGATCACGTTGCCGCCTTTGCGGGATCGAGTCGAAGACGTGCCGCTGATTTCGGAGTTCATCGTCGAGAAGGAGTCGGCGACCAGCGGAGGGAGGCTGGTTTCGCTCTCGCCGGATGTTCTCAAGGTTTTCATGGCCTACGCGTGGCCCGGAAATATTCGAGAACTCCAGAATGCCATTCGGTACGCCTTTATCAAATGCGCGGCGGGTGAGATCTTGCCGGAACACCTTCCTCCGAGCTTTCGTGATGTGATCGCCGACGTGATCCCGCCCAGAAAGCACCGTAAGATCCTGACCGAAGAGGCGGTTGTCGAAGCCCTCGATCAGACCGAGGGTAATCGGACAGATGCTGCCAAGAGGCTCGACGTTTCACGCGCGACCCTGTACCGATTCCTCGCTGAAAACCCGGATGTCGTCACCGAAAGCTGAATAGTCACTTTGATCCCGCCGGAAGATCGAAGCAACTGTTCATGCTTGCCGAGAAGCGGAACTGGAACGCGGTCTCCTCGATCATCAGCGCCCGAAGATCGTCGGCTCGCGCGGAGTTTCCGAGTTCGAGGGCTGGAACCTCGGACCTCAGGCCCTTCTTCCACAGTAGACCCGGGTTGGTATTGACAGCAAAGTCCCCCTTGAAGCAGGTTCGGCTTTTGAGAAGCTCTCCGTCGTGCATGCTGTAGAGGTGGCCCGTCTCGTCGAAGTGTTTGGCGGAACCCGTCTTGGGCACCGAGAGTCTGAAATAGACCTCACCGTCGTTGTCCCTGGCTGTGGTCGTGCAATGTCGACCACCGGTTGAGATGTCGATTTCTTCCACGATCTTCGGTAGACCCCAGATTCGTGTTCCGCGGATCTGGTTTTCCAGCGAGGTCACCGGCATGGAAAAGACGAAGTAGCCCTTCTTCTCGAAATCGAGGATGAGCGGTAGCAGCGGCGGAGCCCAGGTGGCATCGACCATGATCGGGATGGTCATGGCGATCTCGTTGTACGGGGCGATGTTCATCACGTTTGCGTACTCATAGCACGAGAAGAGGACCACCGCCCGGCCACCCGGCATTTTGACCGGTTTCATGGACGGGTGAGGCATCATCGTCTCCGCCCGTTCGAGGTCACAGAGAAAGATGGCGATGGCGCAGGTCACGTCCGTATAAAAAGTAGGGAAGGAATAGGTTTTGGAAACCCCGTCGCCCAACTCCAGTGGAGTTGGAGCGGGACGGAGTGGGAACCGGCGGAAGAAGCCATCGTTGAACATCCCGGCGTTGTCGATGAGATCAGGTTCGATGTGGGTGTTCGGCTTCACGGCGATGTCCCCCTCCAGCTCAGCGGTGAGCCGGTAAAAAGAATCGAATCAGTGCCGCAAGCGAGCCGGGACCCGGCTCGCTTGTACTACTCAGCGAAACCCTCAAACAGTTGCGATCACTGCCATGAACCAGTGAACATCGATGAGGTCCTTCGCTCCGATGGACTCCAACCGCGTTCGAAGATTCGCTGCCAGGAAAAGGAGCCGCTCGTAGGTCCACCAGTTGGGTGTCGCCGAGTAGCGCAGGTCGAAGTTCAAACGGGCGGCACACTTCTGCACCACGGTCGGTTTGAACTCGAAGTGATGCTCGGGATCGGCGATGAATGGGAATTGGGTCAGAACTGACCAGTTCGTGCTTCGGCTGCCGGGTTCCAGTTCCATTACCAGATCCACCGCGTCGATCAACTTCTGATAGGTCGACTGCTCGGCTTCGGGTTCGGCCGTAACGGCCATGAGCGCACGGAGCAGCTGTTCGGAATCGTCGTGTTTGAGGCCCTTCTTGAGTGTCGCCCTCTCTTGAGAGCTCAGGAGATCGAGGCTGGCGTCGATTTTCAAAAGCCGCTTGCGCGTTTCGGCAAGATCTCCAGCATCCAGAAGCTCGGTGCCCTGGCCGTCGCCCAGGGTGCTCACCCACAATTCGTGGGCTTTGAGCTTGGGCTCCCGATGTTCCTTGATGTACTTCGGGTTGTCGAAGGCGGCTGGTTGCTTGTCGATAAACGCCTGGACCGCCTGATCGAGGCTCAGCCTCGGTTTGCGCAGCCCCTTGAACTTGCCGTTTTCAAAGATCGGCAGGTTGTCGAGCAGGAAATCGGTCTGCTCGTCGGCGATATCGAGCCCGATGACGCTGGTTGAAATGGTCTTGACCGCGTCGTTCGGTTTTTCCTCCTCGAGATCCCGGAAATACAGCGTCACATTGCCGCCGCCGCCGATCTCGAGGGCTTTGGCTGGGCCCCATGCGGGTCGCTTGGGATGATGAACAATGGTCCCGACCTCGATCTTCTGATCAGTCACGAGCGCTCCTTTTGTAGTGCAGTCGAAGGTGCTTTCGGGTCAATTCGAATGGCATCGCGTACACGATGGCGATGACGCGCAACACGTGGCGATCTGAATTCGACCCCCTCCAACCTACAACAGCGCGCACGAAAGTGCTTGATTTCTTTGCGGATTTTATCCGGAACTCGGATCGGTGAAATGATCGAAATGCCGATTCCGCGGTGCTTGAGGCCGCCCTCGGTTTCGTTGTCGCCCTGCCGTGGCCCGGCAGCGAAATCTCCGATTGCGGCTACCGCCCGGGTCGAATCGAGGTGGGTTTTCCTCTGCCGCTGTAGAATCGACGCGGAGGACAGGTCCATGAGGATTCTCCCGATTCTGATCAGATCCGCCGCTGCTGCGTGCATGCTTCTGGCGATCATTCAGTGCGCCGACAAACCGGTGGTGAACCCGCAGCCGCCTGGAATCAGCACGGCTGCCGTGGAGATCATCGGGTGGCACCAGGAATACGATCCGGAGATCTTTGTCGGTGACTCACTCTTCGAACTGATCAACGGCGGCGCCGAGGTCTACCACCGATTCGGATTTGTGCAGGCGCTCGCGACGCAGTATGCAGACGACGACGGGCGGTCCATCTCCCTCGAGGTCTTCGAGATGAAGGATGTCGAAGGAGCGGGGAGTATCTATTCGGACAAGACAGGGGGCTCGGGTCAGCCGCTCCAGATCGGCGATGAGTCGGCGGGTGAGGACTACTACCTCAATTTCCGTTCGGGTCGCTTCCTCGTCACCATCACCGGTTTCGACAACGAACCGGAGACCACGGAAGGGATCCTGCTGCTGGCCCGTGCGGTTGCGAAGCAGCTCGGAGGAGTGTCATGAAGTACGGAATTACACGGCGGCGATTCATCAAGGGCAGCGCGGCGGTAGGGGCGACGGTCACCGTTGGTGGTGGTTTGTTCGGCGAGTTTGCCGCCGATGCATCGGCCAAGGAGACCGCTGCAACCGGATTGGTGGCGGTGACGAGCCCCGACGGGTTCGCGAACACCATCGCCGCCGTGGACGCGGTGGGTGGGATGGCCCGGTTCGTGTCGAAGGGATCGAGCGTCGTCATCAACGCCAACACTGCGTTCAAACACCGCGGGAGCATTGTCGACCCGGGGGTGCTGCTGGCGACACTCAAGCTCTGCGCCGATGCGGGCGCCACCGAGATGTGGCTCGTCAAGGGCGTCAAGGACGGCTTCTGGGAGCGCTGCGATCGCGCGGCGGATTTCCCTGGATTGATCGACGGCATCAGGGTCTCCGAGCGCGAGATGAAGGTGGTGGAAATTGCCGGTGGAGTTGCGCTCAAACAGGCCCATGTGGATCGGCGTCTTCTCGAGGCCGACCACTATCTCGATGTCACCGTGGCCAAGCACCACAAAGGCTGTGAATTCACCGGTGCCCTCAAGAACACCATGGGAGCTTGTCCGCACGACCCCACCTGCCGTTTCTTTCACGTTGGGAACAACCCTGATTCCGAGGACTGGTATCCGGATTTGAACCATCTTTCGCAGTGCGTCGCCGATCTCAACCTGGTCCGGCGGCCCGATCTCTGCATCCTCGACGCCGGGGAGATCCTGACCACCAACGGGCCCTTCGGCCCGGGCAAGCTGGCCAACCCGCAGACGGTGGTGGCTTCAGCCGACATGGTGGCCATCGATGCCTACGGAGTGCGCTATCTCGGTCTCGAGCCGACGGCCATCCCGGTGATTGCCATGGCCGAGAAGCACGGCATCGGCACCGCGGACCTCACGAAGATCGGGGTAAAGGAGATCGCGCTGGGCTGATCCATTTTATCGGACTCCATGAACCTGCGACTCGGACCGCGATGCAAAATGCGACCGCAAAGCCGCAAAGGTCGCGAAGCCGCCGCGAAGGCATCCCGTTGACTCATCACACCCGTTGGGACCACTCGTCTTCCCGAATCGGAACGAGCCCGGGTCGAGACTGCGATGCTTGGCGGTGCCTTGGCGAGCCTAGCGTCTTTGCGGTTCCATTGTGCCTCGCGGGAACGGGCACGGACGTGGTTCAGAACACCCAGGACAGTTTGGTGAAGAGGGTGTCCCCTTGGCTTGACACCTCGCCGACATCGGATGTTCCGCGCTGGTAAGCGACCTGGATGGAGCCGAACGGTGGTTTGAATCGCCACACCCACACGGCCTGGATATTGAGTTTGTCGACCGCGGTGTTGGTCTGTAGGAAAAGCTTGATGAAGAGATCGGGGTTGAAATAGTAGACCCCGTTGAAGACGTGGATCCACGTGGTCTCGAGTTCGGGATCTGGATCCAGCTCGAGACGGGTCGCGGAGTACTCGAGCCGCAGACGATCACCGAATGCCCACTCGATTTCGGCGCCGTAGAGGCGAAGATCGCTGTCGAAGTTGACGCCGGTGCCGGCGAAGACAAAGACCTTTCGTCCGTCTCGGCTGTCCCATCCGGTTTCGAGCTGGATCCGGTTGTTGCGGAATCCCTTCTCGAAGACCTGATAGTCGTCGATGATTTGCAGCTCGATTTCAAAGCCGTTGCGGAAGATGAAATCGGTCTCGCTGTCAAACTCCCAGCTCCGGAGCTGGCCGTCCTGGCTGTAGAAACGGTTGTAGTTGATGCCCGGTTCGATCTTCTCCATTGCCCCTTTTTCGAACCAGAAGGTGTGCTTGAGATTGGTGTCGAACTCGCGGCGATTGTCGTCCTTGAGGTAGCCGACGGAGTTGAAATCATCCTCGATGTGCTCGTCCAGGTTGGTGTAGCGGACGTGAAAGTGCGTGGTGGAGCTGTCGTATGACGGTCGGAGGAACCAGGCGAGGCCGCCGTCGGCGGTGGGGCCGTTGATCCTGAGGAGTTGCCCGGTCATCCCGAGGGTCTCGGTAAAAAAAAGCGTCGTGTCGAAGCCGATGGAACCCTGGTCGATGTCGCCGATTCGGCGGTTGGCGCCGAGGAATCCCACGTTGGAGCCGCGGGGCAGGCTGTACTGGAGTCGGGCTATTCCGTAGTCGGCCCGCCGGCTTTCACCATCGTCCGGGTCGATTCGGTTTTCGGAGGTGGCGATCGCGCCGTACTCCATCTTTCCGGCGGTTCCGGTGGCCTTGGCGCCCCATGTGATGTCGCCGATTCGGCGGCTGTAGAACTGCCGGATTCGTTGAGAGTAACGTTCGGCGCCTTCGAGAAAGAACGGCCGTTTTTCGGGGATGAAGAGTTCGAACCGGGAGAGGTTGATGACCTCGACATCGGCCTCGATGAGGGCGAAGTCGGGGTTGACGGTGAGGTCGACACCGATGGCGCTCGACGGCCGCCACCGGAAATCGCCGCCGATCTCGAAATCGGCGTTGCCCGTTTCATTGACGATCGCCAGACCGTAAGGGATGGCCTCCCATGTCTTGTCCGCGCGGCGCTGGAGCTGAAGATCGGTAAGGGTTCCAAAACTGGAAACCCGCCATTCATCTTCAGTGTGTCCGGCCCAGAGCGCGGTTTCCAGACGCCGGGGAATCGTACGTTTGAAGTTCAGACCCCAGCTGCGGTCCTCTCCCGAGGGAAATCTCAGAACGGCGAATGGAATTTCGAACTCCACCGTCCAACGATCTTCGAATCGTTGGGCCGCACACTTCCACTCGGCGTCCCATAGATTGTCGACGGTGCGACCGTTGTCCGCGATCCGGGCGTCCCACTGGGTTGCGAGGGCGTTGGTCGAGAAGACGTAGGCGGTGCGGCTGTCCGAAAAGGTGTCGAACATCACCGCCACCGAGTCGTCGCTGTCCATGGAGCCGTCCCGGCGTGTCACGGCCGCCGCAAGGCGGTGATGATCCGGGTCGAAGGCCTCGATGGCGACATAGAGCGCCGATTCGGTCTGCGCGATCCGGACCACGGTGCGGAAGGTGGAGGGTTGACCTCGCTCGGGCTCGAATTGAATGAACGGCGTTTCGAGTACGGCCGCTCCCCGCCACTCGTCTTCGGCGATGAGGCCGTCGATGGTCGGGGTCTGATCGAGGGAGGTGATCGTTGCGGTGGGACGGTCATCGGCATGGAGAGCGACGGCGGCAAGGAGAACGGTGCTGATCACGGCGCAACGGGGGAGTCTTCTCACCATCCCAATGGTGATACACCCGCGGGGAGGTCGGCGTCAACAACGATTCGTCGGCCGCGTTACACTCCTCCACCGGAGGAAATATGAGCCTGACTCTCGATCGCGCGCTGGCTGAAGCGATTCTCGGCATCGACACCGTGTGGGGTGGGGATGTCATGAACCCATCGGGCACCGGGCGTTTCATCGCCGATTCGTGGTTCTCCGATGAGGAACTGCCCAAGAGCTACACCGATGCCACGGCCGCCGCGGTGCGCGCCGCGGGCGGGCTCTCGGCCGACGAAGTGGATCAACCCGCCATCGCGGCCTATCTCGAGGCCGTCGATCTGCGCCAGGCGCTCGATGTGGTCGCCGAAACGGGTGCGGCTCAGCCGGGAGAACGAGGTCCGTTCCTCGCGGGTCTCTCAACCTGTCTCGAAGTGATGTGGGATCTGGGTATGGAAGCCCTCGACCGCGGTGAGCCTGTGCCGTATGCCCGTTCGGTCGAGGCATCCACCGGCCAGGCGCCCACACCGTCGGATCCTTCGGCCAAGGTCGCGGCACTCACCGGGTTGCTCGACGACGCCGGCTACTCGACCGAGGGATCGGTGCTCGATGCCGCCGACGCGTGGAGGCGGGATCGGATGACTCCATCGGCCTCCATCGGTTCCCTGGCCAGAGCACTCATCGCCGAACTCCAGGCAGGGACAGCGGCCCACGTCATGCCCTGTCTTCCCGAGGAGATGCATGGTGTGCCGCGCGCCAACGTCGACTTCCTGCCCATCAAGGACGCCTGGTTCTCGGGCTCCATGAATTATCTCGGGCGAGCACGGAATCCCAAAGGCAAGCCTCTCTACGACGCGAGCTACGAGATCAACGCCTCGCTCGAGATCTCGATCCCCGAGTTCATGCATCTGGTGAGCCACGAGGTGGTGCCCGGACACGTCATGACCTTCGCCTATGTTCAACACCTCTACGTCCTCGGCAAGGTCGGTTTCGAAGGCACCATGCTGACCATGAATTCGCGTTACTCGACCCTCGCCGAAGGGATCGCCAACAACGCTCTGCTGATGGCCTTCGGGGTGACCGAGGTCGGCGACCTGCCCGACAGCGATCTTCAGATCGGAACGCTGCTCTCGCTCCTTCAGGACGACGCCAAAAACCAGGCCTCGTACCTGACCTGGGGCGAGGGTCTGGAGCAGCCCGCGGTGGCGACGGCCCTTCGACGCGATTTCCTCGTTTCGGAGGAGCGGGCCGGCAAGCTCTCGGGCCCGTGGGCGAATCACCCGATCCTCGGTCGGATGTACCTGCCGTCCTATCGCGCCGGAACCGACGCGGTTGCCGACTGGCGGCGCAGCCACGATCCGGCCGTTATCCTGCCGGCGCTCTACGGATGTAACGGCCTTGTCGATGTGGTGACGATCAAAGAGGTGATCGGGTAGGGCGTATCTCGCCAGTGAATAGGGCCTAGTCGTCTTTTGAGCCCGTCACGGGCTTGGTGTCTGCGGCGACGATCGCAATCTTCTTGCCATTCGGGCTGACCATCAAACGGGTGATGTTGCGAAGCCCGAATGATGCGAGATCGACAACCTCGCGCCACTCCGTCGAGACGCCCGGAACCCAGTGCAAGAGGGTCGAGCCTCGGGCAGTGAGAAGCGTGCCCTCCATCGTCCATCCGTAGTAGATCTGAGCATCGACGAGCGGCGCAACGGGAGTCACCGAGAGAGTCGCCGGGTCGAGTCTCTTGACCCAATTCTCGCCGTTCACCTGCCTGTGGACGAAACTGAATGTGTCGGTATCGGGGACCAATTTGGGTGTCGATGGCGCCGCGTGACCGGATATGAAGATCGGCTCGCTCTCTCCCGGCCGAGCCAGATGGATCACATAGGCGTAGCGAATCCACAGAAGGGCTTCGCCTCTTTGATTGAACATGTAGTAACCGATCGGTTCGCGGGACTGGAGAGCCCATTCTGAGGCGCCGGTATCACGCTGCACGCGCCAGACAGTCTGGTCTGGGACGGTGTTTTCACGAACGACGGTGAAATGGGTGTTTTCCGGGTTCGGCATCGGAGAATACTCCGGGATTTTCGGAGTATCGGTCAGCTGCCGGATCTCTTCCGTCTCGATCACGTACTCGTAGATGTCGTTGTCCCCGTCCCTTTGCGACGCGAAGAGAATGGTTTTGCTCTCTCGGGTGAAAAACGGTTGATTGTCGTAGCCCGCACGATCGGTGAGGTTCTTCCCGTTTGTCAGTGCATAGCCATCGGCTCGGTGTTCCATGTCGAAAAGGTAGATGTCCTGGGCTCGAAGATCCGAAGCGATCAGGACCAGCGCGGCCAGAGACAGAGCACGTAGTGTCGTTGTCGAGGCTTTCATCAGGTAATCCTCCAGTGGTCGGTGATTCCACGCTCGTTCGGGCAACGAACATCCTACATTGAGAGCCACCAGGTGGGCGCGGCCCGGCGGCGCGGCGGTGCTCAGGATGACAAAGAGAGGCGATCTGATTACCATCCCCGGTAGTGGAAATCTATATTGCGACTTTTGCAGGGGTGCTGAGCTCGCTGCTGCTGGTGGTGGTCTATCTCGCCGATCGTTACGAACCCGAGCCCATCGAGCTGATCCAAAACAGTTTCCTCATTGGGCTTGCGGGTCAGCTGGCGTTGATCTTCATTGCCTCGTCTTTGTCCGGTGGGATTCTCTGGGCGGGGCCGTGGCTCCTCGTCACAGTGGTGGTGGCGACGTTCTATCTGCCGTACCAACTCTCCGGCCAGGTCGAGGCGGATGAGCGATTTGACGGAATCGTCTACAGCGTGGCGCTCGTCGGTGGCGCCGTCTGTGCCGTTCACCTCAACAATCTTCCGCGGGTGGTGGCGATCTCGCCCTACAGAGACGCCTTGGCGCCGGGGGCCGAACCCGACCTCCGCGATCTCCTGATCCTCGCCGGTTCGCCGGGTTTCACGGCCGAACTCGGCCGTGGTTTGGTCGTCATCCTTGCTGCCGTTTTTGTCGGAGCGGTCCTTGGCACGCTGCAGCTTCGGGGTTGGACCTGGTGGCGAACGGCGCCGATCTGCCTTGTGGTGGGCTCGACCGTCATTGGGATTGATTTCCTCGCCGACGGGAACTGGTGGGTGAGGGCGTTGTTGGCAGTGTCGGCGGTGGCCGTGGCCTTCGTCGTGAAGCGGAGATCGATCTTCAGGGATCGACCTGAGCCCCGCGAACGTGATGTCCTGCTCATGGGCCTCAAGACGGTGCTGGTGGTCTTCGGGGCGACCCTGATCGCCACCGTTCTGCTGCAGGCCGTTGTCGAACAACCACAGTTGGATGACGGATTGACCGTCGAAGTGCACGAAAGCGTCATCACGCCATCGGGTTCTACCCGGTGAGGGCCCATATATTCATCGGGGCGGCGCTGAGCCTCTTTTTCGTCAACGCGTTGTTGGCGGCGGATCGCCGGTGGGAGAACCCGGTCTACTCCACGGCGGATCAGGCGGTCGCGGCCGCGAAGCAGCAGGTTGATCGGGTCGATGCCGCCGATTCCGCGGCAATTCGCCTTTTTGTCGACCTGACCCTGGGCGAGGGTGATCAGCCGTCGTTGACGACGACTCGACGGGTCGTCGAGGACTTCCTCGTCACCTATTCGTCGGCCTTTGATCGGGACGATGTGCAGCGTCGGACGGTGGATCGATTTCTTGCGGAGATACCCCGTCAGACAAAGGTGGTCGACCGGCGGTTAGCCCTTTTCGGCTATCCGGAACTTCCCGGAATGGTCTACCTCCGGCTGGTGGAGAGCGTCGACGCCTTCGCGAATCTCAACCGGTCGTCAAGCGACAGGATGAGCCGGGTCGGCGGGGTCACTTACTACTGCCGCTACGTTGTTCTTCCGTTGTCGTATGTCAGTCGCGAGGGGCTCGACGAGCTTCGACGCTCGGGTGCGCTCAGCCCCTCGGCCGATATTGAAGCCACCATCCGGCAGTGGCAGAACGAGTCCTTTGCCTCTCTGGTCAACACCTTCCGCCACGAACTGGTCCACGTCCATACCAACACCGCACTCGGCTTGCCCCGCTATTCCAACCGATCGGCCTACCCGACCTGGTTCCATGAGGGCACGGCAACCTATCTCGCCAACGATCCTCATGCGGGTCTGAGTCAGGGTTATCAGGAGTTTCAGGAGCTCTTCTTCTATTTGGTCCAGCGCTACGGGGTTCGCAATCTGCAGGACTTCTACACCGATGTGCTCGGCGGAAATGATGTGGGAACAGCTCTCACCGCAGTCTATGCTCTCGGAGACTCGGAACAGCTCTTCCAAAGGAGCAGGCGGTGGCACCGCACCAAGGAACTCATCAAGACCGGGCTCTGGATCGTCGGCCTCGTCATCGTCGTCTCGGTTTTCAGGGGCGCCGACGGGCCATACATCGGCGTGCTGCAACTACTCGGCGCCGCCGCTCTTGGGCTGGCGGTCGCGACCGGCGTGGCGGAACACCTCTATGGTCTCAGGGGCCCTGCGGTTGTGCTGGTCGCAAAAGCCGGGATTGCGCTGCTTGCCATCGGGCTCGGGGCCATGGGCATTCGAAGGATCGTGCGCTTCCGTGACCACTCAATCGCGTCGGGGCGGGCCTGAAACCCGAGAGGCGCGATCGACGCTCACCGTCGGGGCTCACGACATGAAAAGCTTGTTGGTAGCAAATTTCGGATCGCAGGTGAGGACGACTCCGAGGCGGCGCAGACCGCGTTCGTCTCCAGGAGTCGGCAGGTGGGTCAGGTGGAGTTCGCACCCCGACAGCTTGGGTAGTTGCTGCATGGCCTGCTGAGCTGTCGGATTGGTCGTCGAACTGATGCTCAGTGCGATCAAGGTTTCCTCGAGGTTGAGGCTGATGGATTTTCGGCCCAAGAGGTCCTTACGCAGGGTGCCGATGGATTCGATGACCGCCGGGCTGATCAATCCGAGGTGTTTCGGGATCCCCGCCAGGACCTTGATGGCGTTGAGGACAAGGGCTGAGGAGGCGTGCATCAGGGGGCTGTTGTGACCGGTGACGATCTCGCCAGACGGAAGCTCGACAGCGCCGCCCGAAACGACGCCGCGGTGGCCTCTGTCGGCCCCATTCTCGGTGGCTTCGGATGCTGCGCGGGCCGGAACCACAACCGAACGGTGTTCGGGTTTGAGGTCGAACTCCTCCATCAGCGCCTCGATACGTCGCACCGTCGCGCCGTCCTCGAGACCGAGAGCTTCGTCGCACGCGTAGCGGAAGAAACGGCGGACGATTTCGCGTTTGCCCGCCTCCTTGGCGGCATCGTCGTCAACGATCGCGAAACCGGCGCGGTTGACCCCCATGTCGGTGGGGGACTGGTACATGGATTCGCCGGTGATCTTTTCGAGGATGCGCTTGAGAAGCGGGAAGGCCTCGACATCGCGGTTGTAGTTGACCGCTCGCTCGTCGTAGGCCTCGAGTTGGAACGGGTCGATCATGTTGACGTCCCGCAGCTCGGCGGTGGCGGCCTCATAGGCGGCATTGACCGGATGCCGGAGCGGTAGATTCCAAATCGGGAAGGTCTCGAACTTGGCATAGCCGGCTCGGACGCCCCGGAGGTGTTCATGGTAGACCTGGGACAGGCAGGTCCCCATCTTGCCGCTGTTGGGTCCGGGGGCGTTGACGACAACCAGCGGCGCGTCGGTTTCGATATAGGCGTTGGCTCCGAATCCTTCGTTGCTGACGATGCGGGCGACATCTGCCGGGTACCCGGGGATGGGGCGATGAATGTGGACGGTGATGCCGCGGCGATCGAGTTTGTTGGCGAAGGTTTCGGCGGCGGGTTGGTCTTCGTACCGGGTGATCACCACACCGCGGACATCGAGCCCACGCTCGCGGAGATCGTCGATGAGCTTGAAGGTGTCGGCGTCGTAGGTGATGCCGAAGTCCGCCCGGACCTTACGGCGATCGAGATCACCCGCGTAAACCGCGAGGATGATCTCGGTATGGCCGGCGAGCTGTTGGAGTAGTCGCATTTTGACGTTGGGATCGAAGCCGGGCAGCACCCGTGAGGCGTGGTAGTCATAGAGCAGCTTGCCGCCGAATTCGAGGTAGAGCTTGCCGCCGAGCTTCCGCATCCGCTCGAGGATCGCCTCGCTCTGCTCGGCAAGATAGCGTTCATTGTCAAAGGCGACCGTGTCCGTGATTACTGCGGCCATGAACCCCCCGGAATTCTCGATATATCTCGTTCCAAGCAGAGGATAACAGGACTTTCTCAATACTCATGATTCCCGTTTTGGCAGCGATTTGTGCGCTTCGACACCGGAGATACAGCGGACAATGGTGTGGTTCTTCGAGGACCGTCGGCTTACGAGTCACCGTTCGCTATTCACTTCGAGAGTGGGGCAGATATTCCTGTCAGGGCTCAGGAAACGGTCAGTTCGTTTGGCTGTGTCGTATCCTCGACGGCATCGAGAGCGGCAACGGCATTTTCGATGAGCTTGACCATTTCCTGGAACTCGTGGGGCTCGTAGCCCTGGGACTGGTAGAGCACCGTGCCATCGGGGCCGATGACGAAGTTGCGCGGAATAAACCGCGTGGCGTACTGCGAGTACGCGACCATCTCGGGATCTCCGGCGAATGGCACCGTGTAGCCGTGCTTGTCCACAAAGGGTTTGATGATTTCGTCGTTCTCCTCGCGTCCGATGACGACGACCGCCAGCTTCTCCGGGTCGAAAGCCTGGAAGATCTGCTTCTCGAGGTAGGGCAGTTCTTCACGACATGGCGGGCACCAGGTGGCGAAGAAGTTGACGAGCACCACCTTGCCCCGATGGGATTCGAGGTTGAAGGTCTCGCCCGCGAGGGTTGTCAGCTCGAATCCGGGCGCCGTATCGCCAACATCGACGAGTACCGTGTCCGAGGGTGTCGGTTCCACCTCGGCCTCTTGTGAACACCCGGCCAGAACCGCAACAAGAAGGATGGTCCACACCTGAATCGTTCGGTTCATCATTCCTCCGACCCCAAGTATATCCATCCACAAAGGTGCCAGGTACGGCGACTTGATAAACTCGCTGCAAACAACGATCTGAAAGCGACCGGAGGAACTATGCCTCGGAAGCCAAGAGTATTCGTCGAAGGCGGCATCTACCACGTGTATTGCAGAGTCACTCGACAGGAACCGGTGTTCAAGGACCCGAAGGTGGCTGGAGTTTTCATCGACCAGCTTTCAAAGATCAAAAAAAGGGACGAGTTCGTCCTTTTTGCGTGGGTTCTCATGTCGAATCACTACCATCTATTGTTGCGAACCGTCTCGGTCCCGCTGTGGCGAACCATGGCTTCGCTTCAGGTTGGATTCACGAAGCGATTCAATCGGTTTCACGGATTCGTGGGACCTTTTTGGCAAGGCCGATATCAGGCAATTCTAGTGGAGGATCAAAGGTACTTCGACCAGTTACTCGCATACATTCACCTCAACCCGGTTTCGGCAGGATTGGTCTCCGACCCGGCTCAGTACGAATGCTCAGGGCATAGTGAGCTGTTGGGTCGATCGAGGGTTGGCTTGGTTGATATCGATGAGGCGTTGTCGGTCTTTGGTACCTCGCGAGCCCGAGCTCGGCGGCGTTATGCACAAACGATCCGAGGCGCGAGGGAGGAAACCTGGATTGGCGAACTGCCGGGCCACCTGCCCTGGTGGCGGCGAGAGCGATCCGAACCAGGCGGGCGGACCGATATCGCTCTCCGCGCAGACACTCCGGTCATCGACGAACTGGGGCGGAGCACTGCGATTGAACGGCCAGAGGTTGGGGCTCGGGAGATGATTGGGCGTGCCTGTGAATTGCTGGAAACAGATCGGACTTGCCTGGAAGGTTCCAGTCGCGAACGAAAGGTGGTAAGAGCGAGAGAGGCGATTGCACTCGTTGGATTCGAACGCTATTCAATTCGGCTCAAGGACATTGCATCGGAACTTCAGAAGAGCCAGGACACCGCGAGCCGATGGTTGAGTCGAGCTGCGAAACGCAGAAGGGAAGATGAGCAATTCGCCCAACTTGTTGAGGTATTGGATCGAGGTCTTGCAATTGGCGGTGACCTGGCGTCGTTCCAGGGAAGCGAGGAGAAGACCGAGTTTATCAAGTAGCCGTACCTGGTACCTATGTGTGGTGGGGTGTAACTGTGTGGTGTTCCTTGCAAGAATTGACCAAACGTGAGATAGTGTCGCGTCTGCTCCCTCCGACCAACAACGTCGATGCAGTGGATAGCAGACAGATTGCAGGGCCTCCCCGGCCCGGACGGCAGCCTCCCCGGCAAGTCTCTCGTTCCTCCCAATCAGCCGGAAAGTAACCTCGCGGACCCACCGCCTCGGCGGGTGTGCGTCTGCAGAAAGACAGAACTGTTTTGAAATTTGTTGATATGAACTTCCACCCCGCCATCTTGCGCGGAATCCAGGACTTCGGGTTCACCGAAGCCACCCCGATCCAGCGTGACTCGATCCCGCCGGCCCTCGAAGGCCGAGACGTGCTCGCCTGCGCCATGACCGGCAGCGGCAAGACCGCCGCCTTCGTGCTTCCCATGCTGCAGAGCATGGCCGACACCCGGGTCAAGCGGACCCGCGTACTGATTCTCACTCCCACGCGCGAACTGGCGTCCCAGATCCACGAGCACATCGAGATCCTTGCGCGGCACACACCGCTCAAATCGGCGACCGTTTTTGGCGGCGTCAAACCCGGCAAGCAGGAGCGCGCGCTTCGGGATGGCGTCGACATCGTCGTCGCCACCCCGGGCCGCCTTCTCGATCTCATGCAGTACCCGTGGGCAGATTTCAGTGGCCTCGAGTTCCTCGTTCTCGACGAGGGAGACCGGATGCTCGACATGGGCTTCCTCCCCGATGTCCGTCGGATTCTCGCTCAGCTACCCAAGAAACGGCAGACCATGCTCTTCTCGGCCACGCTCCCCGGACCCATCGTCCAACTCAGCCGCGATTTCCTCGACAATCCCGCTCGGATCGATGTCGAGCGCAAGTCCAAACCCGCGGTGGGGATCACCCAGGCCATCCTGCCGGTGCCCGAGCACCTCAAGACCGACCTTCTCAAAGAGATGCTCTCCAGCGGAAGGGTCGAGACCGCGCTCGTCTTCACCCGCACCAAGCACCGCGCCAACCGTCTCTGGCAGAAACTGGACAGGGCGGGCTTCAAGGTCGAACGAATCCACGGCAACCGGAGCCAGCCGCAGCGCGAGAAGGCCCTGGCGGACTTCAAGCACGGCAGGATCCGGGTTCTCGTCGCCACCGATATCGCGGCGCGCGGGATCGATGTCGAGGCGCTGCCTCACGTCATCAACTTCGATGTGCCGGTCCAGCCCGAGGATTACATCCACCGAGTCGGACGCACCGCGCGGGCCGGCAAGATCGGTGATGCGCTGACCTTCGCTTCGCCCGCCGAACAGTCCAAGGTGAACGCCATCGAGAGAGCGGTCGGCCACCGGTTGGAGCGCAAAACCCTGGATGGTTTCAACTACAGGGCTCAGGCGCAGGAGCGATTCGAGGTTCCGGTGGGCGAGCGCATCGCCGCACACCGTGCGCAGCGCGCTGTTGAACGCGGTCGGTCCAACAATAAGGGTCGGAGAGGGACGCCTCCTCCGGGACGGCGTTCGTCCAACCAACGTTCGAGATCAGCTCGCTAAGAACTGATTTATAGACAGGTCAAACGGGCGGGGTTCACCCCGCCCGTTTTTTCGTGCCGATTTTTTCCACCAAGATGCAAATCATGTGAAACCTCGAGGAATCTGCCGAATCGGAAGGCTTCGACGGGAACATGTGCCGGCTCCTGGCGTACCACTGTTTGGTTGTGGAATATCCGCAATCTTGAAATGGAGGGGGCGCATGAGAGTCCTAACGAGGCCATGGGTTGTGTTGATTTTGGCGGTTGGATCGGTCGGATCGGTGATGGCCGGGCAGCCTTGTGTCGCGAATGGACCGTTTTTTGGTTCGATCCCGACCGCCGAGGTGTCGGTGTTTGCGCCGAGGGTAGCCTCGACCCAATGGCACGACGACTGGCCGCCGGTCTTCTCGCCCGATGGACGGGAGGTGATTCTCAGAGTTCTCGGTTTTGTCGGCGAGGATCGCAGGGGGACGCTCTTTGTCAGCCGGATGGATGACTCCGGCTGTTGGAGTAATCCCAAGCCGCTACCCTTTTCGGGAAATACGATGGATGGGGCGATGGCCTTCGGCTCCGACGGTGAGGAACTTCTCTTCAGCTCCAAACGAAGGGCAGCGGGTGATCCCGAGGGTTTCACGGCGTCGAGAATCTGGGTCTCCAAGAGGAAGGGTGATGGCTGGGCGGAGCCTCTGTTGCTCGATTCACCGGTGAACTCATACAACGTCAATGGTGGGTTCAGCATTGACCGGGACGGCAATATCTATACCTCCATCGAGATGGATTCTGGCGTCGGCGCCCACGACTTCTATCTGGTTCGGCATGTGGATGGCACGTATCCGGTCATCGAACCCCTACCCGGCGCGATCAACACCGAAGCCACCGAAGTGGCTCCTTTCATCGATCCGGATCGAAGGTTCCTCATCTACACAACCACGGTTGGCGATGGACTCGAACTCCGTTTCAGCTTGCCCGATGGCGCCGGCGGATGGGCCGAAGGCCGACCGATCCCGGGTCTCGATGGTCAGTCGCCAAAGTTCGCCGCCCTGTCCAACAACGGCGAACGACTTTTCTTTGTCAGCGAGCGTTCCGATGTGGGCGCCAACCCTCCGGCGGTGTGGTCCTACGAACCCTACGGGGATCCGATCTATGACGACAACGCGGATCTTTTCTGGATGCCCAGCAAGGCGATTCTCGATCTGCTAGGGGACGAGCCCCAGCCGTGGAAGCCCACCATCGAGATCACCGGTTTCGGCGATGGGCTCTACCGTCTAGCCACCGATCAGGGCGCCTACACCACGAATTCGCTGGTCTTTGTCGGATCAGACGGCGTGTTGCTCGTCGACACCCAATCCGAGGACGAATCCGAAGCCCTTCGGCGGGTGGTCGAGGGATTCCAGCGAGGTGATCCGAAGATCATCATCTTCACTCACCGTCACGTGGAACACGTTGGAGGTGCTGCGGTCTTTGGCGCGGATCCGATAGTCATCGCCCACGATCTCGTTCGGACCAAGCTGCGCAGCGGCTCATACCTCTTTGACGAATTTCCGGACGCCACCATGCCGGATCTCAGTTTTGCCGACCGGATGCGGCTCTTCTTCAACGAAGAGGAGATCGATCTCGTCGCTATGGCGGGAAGCCATGACGACAACGAGATCATGGTTCATTTCAAGGGTCACAAAGTGGTCCACCTGAGTTCGTTGACCAATGGTTTCAACCTGCCGTCCGCCGATGGCGATGGTGATGTGCTTCTGTTCGCCCCGCTCATCTCTCGGGCCATTGACGAATTGCCGGAAGATGTGATCATCGTCTCCGGTCACAACGACAACGGTACCTGGGCGGATCTCCAGCCCTACCACGACATGCTGGTCGGTACTGTGAACGCGGTTCGAGCCGGGATGGCGGACGGCATGGCTTTCGAGGAACTCCGGGAGGCGAAGATTCTCGATCAATGGGAGGCGTACGCGGGCTCATATGTCAGCACCGATGGGTGGATCAAGTACATCGTCGATGCCATCGAGTCGCCGAAGAACCCGGAGCCGAGAAAGGACATCTACGCCGAACTCTTCACCACCCTCAACGATCAGGGGACCGAGGCGGCGCTGGCTCGGTACGTCGTGCTCAAGGCGGAGCATGAGGACGAGTACGACTTCGATGAGTTCGTCCTCCTCGCGGCGGGCAGCAAGCTCCTCGCCAAGAACCGTGCAGAGCCGGCAGCTGCATTCCTCGAGCTCGGCACCCATGAGTATCCGGAGAGCGACTATCTCTACTACTCGTACTTCCTTCTGGCGCAAGCCAACTTCAGCCTCGAACGGAAGGAGGAGGCACTCTCAGCGTGCCGCAGGGCTGTCGAGTTGAAACCGGGAAATGCGACCATCACGAGTCTGCTGGCAGAGATCGAAGGTGGCGGCGCGTCCTGAACCATCCAATCACGCATCGCTGTGGTTGAGAGACGGTTTCGGGGGCCTTGAAAGACTGACGGTGCCATCCGGGACCGGCCGGGTCGGGTTACACTTGCCGGGCCCGGAGGGTGCTGATGAGAAATTCCTGGTTGAGTGTCGGTTTGGTCGCGCTGTGCGCGCTTGGATTCACGATGACGGTTGGGGCGGGGGAGCCTGAGACAGGGGCGCCGGATCTCGAGGACGCGGCCCTCATTGTCATCGATATTCAGGCGTTCTACTTCCCCGAGGGGATGGTCCCGTTGGTCGGGCCGGAGGCGGCGGCCTCACAGGCGGCGAAGGTGTATCGACCTTTCGTGCCGCCGGCCGGCCGGTCATCCACGTCCAGCATCTGCCAAAGGATGTGGACACCCCGGATCCCACCGGGATTACGGCCCAGTACCGGATCTACCCGGAGGTCTTGCCAAAGAGCGGAGAGATCGTCATCGGCAAGCACCACGCCAACTCGTTCCGCGACACCGATCTTCTGGCAATCCTGACGAAGCTGGGAATCAAAAAGCTCGTGGTCACCGGGATGCAGACCCACATGTGCGTCGAGGCGGCGGTCCGGGCCGCAGCCGACTATGGTTTCGAGGTCACGGTGGTCCACGATGCCTGCGCGACCCGGGATCTCGAGTTCGATGGCGACACCATTCCTGCGGCAAGGTTCATTCAGCTGCCCTTGCCGCCATGAACGGCAGCTACGCCAAGGTGGTCTCGACCGCCGAATTCTGTGGGGTGACGGAATGAAACGCGCGTTGCTGATTGTCGCGATGATGGGCATGGTGATTCCCGTGGTTGCCGAAGACAAGACTCTGGACGAGGCGTCGGTTTCGAACTTCGCGAATCTGGCGCTGGCGTGCGTCCACCAGGAGTACCCCAACAAGATCGGTCACGTCATGAACTCCGATGATGACGTCGATCCGCCGCGCATGCTGACCCCAGCCTTCTATGGCTGTTTTGACTGGCACAGCTCGGTCCACGGCCACTGGCTCCTGACCCGTCTCGCCAAGCTCTACCCGGATGCGGCCTTCTCCGCCACCGCCCGCGCCGCCCTGGGTGAGAGCTTCACCGAAGCCAAGATCGCCGGTGAAATGGCCTATTTTCTAGGCGAAGGACGGACCTCCACCGAGCGGCCCTACGGTCTGGCCTGGCTTCTCTGTCTCGCCGATGAACTCCACACCTGGGATGACGAGCAGGCCGCACTGTGGGGGTCCAATATCGCTCCCCTCGAACGCCTCGCGGCCGACCGATTCAGCGCATGGCTGCCCAAACTCTTTTACCCGATCCGCACCGGTGAACACAGCCAGACGGCCTTTTCCTTCGGGCTGGTGATGGACTGGGCGGAAACGGTGGGCGACGAAGAGATGGTCGAGCTGGTTTCGGCCACGGCGCGACGGTTCTATCTCGACGACACGAGCTGCCCATTGGGCTACGAACCATCGGGCCAGGACTTTCTTTCGCCGTGCATCGCCGAAGCCGACCTCATGCGGAGAGTGCTCCCACCCGACGAATTCGCCGGCTGGCTCAGCTCGTTTCTTCCGGGCATCCCCTCCACCGGTGGTGCCGAGTGGCTGCCGATCGGTGTCGTCACCGATCGCACCGACGGCAAACTCGCCCACCTCGACGGGCTCAACATCAGCCGCGCGTGGATGCTCGAAGGGATCGCATCGGGTCTTCCTCCGAACGACCCGCGAAGAGCGGCTCTCCAGGCTGCGGCGGATGCCCACAGTGCCTCCGGTCTGGCGTCGGTGACAGGTGATCACTACGAGGGCGGGCACTGGCTCGGGTCGTTTGCGACCTATCTGGTGACCAAGAAGGGACTCTAGGCTTTGTCCCGACCCTGGCAGATCTGGATCGACACCGGTGGGACCTTCACCGACTGCATCGCCAAGGACCCGGCCGGCGTGGTCCATACATGCAAGGTGCTCTCGAGCGGCGCCCTTCGAGATCGGATCGACGCCATTGACGGTGACGGCCGAATCCACCTCCGGGGCGGAACTCGGCTGCCGGATGGCTTCCTCACCGGGTATCGGATCTCGGTTCTCGGGAGTGGCGCCGAGATCGAGATCCTCGACCACGAAGTGCTCACCGGCGCGTTGGTTCTGGCTCATCACGATCGCGTCTTCGAGGTTGGTCAGCCGGTCGAGTTGATCTCGGGCGAAGAGGCGCCCATTCTGGCGACCCGGCTCATCACCGGGACCCCCTCGGTGGAGAGTTGCCGCCGGTGGCGATGCGCCTGGCGACCACCCGCGGAACCAACGCGCTGCTCGAGCGGCGCGGGGCGCGGACGGTTTACTTCACGACCGCCGGTTTCGAGGATCTGCTCGTGATCGGTAATCAGACCCGCCCCGATCTCTTCGCCCTTCGCATCGATCGTCCGGGGCCATTGGCGGAAGAGGTGGTCGGCGTCGGGGAGAGGCTGACGGCCGATGGCTTTGTCATCGAAGGGCTCAGTCGGAAGGATGGTCGGCGGGCAGATCGCGCGGCTCAAGCGACTGGGATTCGCGAGTGCAAGCATCGCTTTGCTCCACGGCCACCGCAACTCCCAACATGAGGAAGTGCTTGAAAAACTCCTGAGGGCCGAGGGATTTGAACATATCTCCCGATCGAGCGTCTTGTGCCCGTTCCTGGGCCTCCTCCGGCGATCGCAGACCACCACAACGGACGCCTATCTCAGCCCGGTGATCTCGGACTATCTCGGGGCGGTTCGGGATGGGCTCGGCGATGACGCGGTTTCTCTGCACGTCATGACCAGCGCCGGCGGGTTGGTCAATACCGAGCCAGTTTCAGGGCAATGGACAGCCTCTTGAGCGGTCCGGCGGGAGGCGTTGTCGGCGCCGCGATGTCGGGTGGGAAGGCCGGTGCGGACCGGGTGATCGCGTTCGACATGGGTGGGACGAGCACCGATGTCTCGCGTTTCGATGGTGATTTCGAGTACGTCTTCGACCACCGGGTGGGTCCGGTGGAGCTCGCCGCTCCGGCCCTCGCCATCGAGACCGTCGCCGCCGGTGGCGGGTCCATCTGTCGAGTCGAACAGGGCCGGCTGGCGGTCGGACCGCAGAGTGCCGGCGCCGACCCCGGACCGGCATCGTATGGCGCAGGCGGTCCGCTCACCATCACCGATGTCAATCTGCTGCTCGGGCGGCTGGTGGCTGCGCGGTTCCCGATCCCCATCGATCGCGAGGCGGCCGAGATCCGCCTGCGGGAGCTTCGCGCCGATCTCGGCTCGGAAGAGACCGGAAGCGATGAGGAGATTCTCGAGGGGCTGGTTCGTATCGCCGACGAGCGCATGGCGGAAGCGATTCGTCACATCTCGGTGCGCAAGGGAATCGATCCCTCCGGCTACTCGCTGGTGGCATTCGGCGGCGCCGGCGGCCAACACGCGTGCCAGGTTGCGGAACTTCTCGGGATGGAGAATGTGATCCTGCCGGGGGACGCCGGGTCTGCTCAGCGCGTATGGGCTCGGACACGCCGTGATCGAAAGGTTCGCCCAGCGCGAGGTCCTGATGCCGCTGAGGACTGTCGACGACAAGATCGAGGGTTGGTTCGGCAAGCTCGAGGCCGAGGCCGCCGACGAACTCCTCCGGGAGGGTGTCTCCTCCGACGAGATGGATGAGCCCCGTCGCATCGTCGAGCTTCGCTATCTGGGACAGGATGCCTCGTTGGAGATCGAACCGACGCCGGGCGGGGATCTCAGCGCCGAGTTTGAACAGAAGTACTTCGAGCTCTTTTCCTACTGCCCCTCCGATCGTGATATCGAGATCGTCTCGATCAGGGTCGTGATGCGAAGCCACCGGGGAGGAGTCGGCGAAACCGAGCCCGGTGATGGCCGGGCAGCGTCGGTTCCCGAACCGATCGCCATGCAGCGTTGCTTCCTCGACGGCCAGTGGCGCGAGATCCCGTGCTACGACGCGGCCGAACTGGAATCGGGGATGACGATTGAAGGTCCGGCTCTTGTCCAACAGGCCCACAGCGCCTTGGTGGTGCCATCGTACTGGCGGATTCACGGGCAGGGAGATGGCGGGGTCGTGGTTCGGGTCGTCGACGGCGAGAGGCCGGCCGCGGGCGCGCGCCGCGAAAGCTCACGGGCGGTGGAACTCGAACTCATGAGCCACCGTTTCGCCAGCATCGCACGAGAGATGGGCGAGATGCTCCAGCGGACGGCGGTCTCGACCAATATCAAGGAGCGCGAGGATTTTTCCTGCACCCTGCTCGATCCGGAGGGCCGGTTGGTGGTGAACGCGCCGCACATCCCGGTCCACCTGGGCGCCATGGGCTTGTGTGTACGGCAACTTAACGAGTTTCGCCCCCTGCAGCCGGGTGATGTGGTGGTCACGAATCATCCCGCCTTTGGCGGGTCCCACCTCCCGGACGTCACTCTGGCGGCTCCGGTTCATGCAGGCGGGCGCCTGCTCGGCTTTGTCGCCTGTCGTGCGCACCATGCCGAGATCGGTGGCATCCGGCCGGGGTCGGTTCCTCCAGACGCAAAGAACCTCGCCGAGGAAGGAGTGGTTATCCCACCGACACTGCTGGTTGAAGGGGGAGAACCGCGTTGGGAGCGAATCGAAGAGTTGCTGACCTCCGGCCGGTGGCCGACGCGGATGCTCGCCGACAACCTGGCCGATCTGCGAGCCATGCTCGCCGCCATTTCACGCGGAAGGGAAGCGCTGAGCCGTCTCGCCGAGATGGTGGGTTTCGATCATGTGATGGAGCACATGGATTCGTTGCGGGCGCTGGCGGCCGAGCAGGTTCGAATGGTGCTGTCGGGGCTTCCTGACGGTGTCTACCAGGGTCGGCAGATCCTTGACGGCGGCGCCCCCCTGGCGGCCTCCTTCACCATCGAAGGTGATCACGCCACCCTCGATTTTTCCGGCAGCGCGAGTGTACATTCCGGGAACCTCAACGCGACGCCGGCCATCGTCCACAGCGTGACCATGTATGTCATGCGGCTCCTCGTTAAGGCCGATCTCCCGCTCAACGAAGGGCTTCTGGAACCGATTGAGATTCTGATTCCGCACGCCAGCATCCTCGATCCGTCCTACGACGCCGATCCGCAGGAGTGCCCGGCGGTGGTCGGCGGCAATGTCGAGACATCGCAGCGGCTGGTGGACACGCTGATCCAGGCCCTCCGGTTGGTCGGCTGCAGCCAGGGAACCATGAACAACGTGAGCTTCGGAGACGACAGCTTCGGTTACTACGAGACCGTGGCGGGCGGCAGCGGGGCAGGTGAGGGCTTTGACGGCACCGATGGCGTTCACACCCACATGACCAACACCAGGATCACCGACCCCGAGGTCCTCGAGTACCGATACCCGGTCCGGCTTCGACGCTTCGCCATTCGACGGGGTTCCGGTGGATCAGGTCGGTGGCGCGGCGGGGATGGCGTAATCCGCGAAATCGAGTTCCTCGCGCCGCTCCAGTTCTCGATCCTGAGCCAGCACCGTGACAGCGCTCCATTCGGGATGGCTGGAGGCGGTGACGGCGCCGTCGGTCGCCAGACCATCATCCGTGCGGACGGCGGCCGTAGGTCCATCCGTGGCGTCGATGGTTGTCCGGTTGACAACGGTGATCGCCTGGTGCTCGAAACCCCCGGCGGCGGTGGCTACGGGAAGTCCGAGGCGTGAAGCGACTCCTCAATCTGCTGTTCTGGTCGGTGATCGCGGCGGCCTTCATCGGTCCGGGCACGGTGACGACCGCCGCACGGGCCGGCAGCGACTTCGGTTTTGCGCTGGCGTGGGCCCTGCTGTTCTCGACGGTGGCGTGTCTCGTGCTTCAGGAGGCTTCCGGACGGATCACCGTGCTCACCGGAAAGGAACTCGGCGAGGCGGTCCGGATGCGTTTTGCATCCTCGCGCTGGGCGAGCTGGGTGCCGGCGGTCCTGGCGGTCGGCGTGGTGCTCGGATGCGCCGCATACGAGGCGGGCAACCTGCTCGGGGGCGTGGCCGGTCTCCGCCTGGTGGTCGATGTCTCACCGGCGACCGCGACGATCGCGTGCGGTGTGGTCGCGGCAGGTCTCCTGGCCACCGGGAACACGCGGTGGATCGCCCGCTGCCTGGGGGCGCTGGTCGCGCTGATGGGCATCGCGTTCCTGGTCACCGCGGTCCGTCTCGGACCGGACCTCGGGGAGCTCCTTGCGGGTCTTCTGGTGCCGCGGATGCCGGCGGGATCGATGATTCTGGTTCTCGGGTTGGTTGGGACGACGGTGGTCCCGTACAACCTCTTTCTCGGCTCCGCCCTGGCCCGTGACCACGACCTCGGCGAGATGCGCTGGGGCCTGACCCTGGCCATCGTCGGCGGAGGACTCATCTCGTTGGGAGTGCTGGTCGTGGGCAGCGCGCTCGGCGGTGGGTTGGAGTACGAACGGCTTGCGGCGATCCTCACCGATCGTCTCGGACCGGGCGCAGAGTGGTCGTTGGCGGTGGGTCTCTTCGGAGCGGGCCTCACTTCCGCCGTCACTGCGCCTCTGGCCGCGGCCATCACCTCCCGCACCCTTCTGGGAATGGGTGGAGGGACTCGCTGGGACGAGAACTCGTGGCGCTATCGTGGAGTCTGGATCGGCGTGCTCCTCGTCGGTGTCGTCTTGGGCTCCACCGGGGTGAAACCCATTCCTGTGATCATTCTCGCCCAGGCGTTCAATGGCCTCGTGCTTCCGTTGATCGCAGTCTTTTTGTGGCTCACGATGAATGATCACGACCTGCTCGGTGACAACGGCGTCAATACACGGATACAGAACGTCGTGATGGGAGCGGTCGTGTTTGTCTGCGTTGCGCTCGGTTTGCGGGGGCTTCTCTCGGCCGCCACCAGTGCATTGGCGTTTGTCAGTTGAACAAGGACCAAATCCGATGCGATACGATATGTGCGGATTGCGATGCCTAATACCTAATACCTAATACCTTCCTGCTGTGGCTCGGCACGGCAGGAACACCGGAGGATCCATGTCAGAAGTGAGGGGGAGCTGGGGCAGCAAGCTGGGTTTCATCCTGGCTGCGTCGGGCAGCGCCATCGGCCTCGGCAACATCGTGTTCTTCTCGTCCAACGCCTACAAATACGGCGGTGGGGCATTCTATGTGCCGTATCTCGTCGCGCTCTTTCTCATCGGCATGCCGGTGATGATCCTCGAACTCGGTGCGGGTCGATTCACCCGCCGGTCCATGCCCAACGCGCTGTATCAGGTCGCCGGCAAGCGGGCCGAGGTTGCGGGTTGGTTCGGAGCCCTCAACGCGAGCATCATCACCATGTACTACATCGCGATCCTGGCGTGGATCTTCGGGATGTGGGTGGGGTCGGTTGGGCGCGCTTTGGCAGGCATCCCCGGTGGAGGCCTTCGGTCTTCAAAGTGGCGAACTCTCCAACTCCATGAGCTACTTCTTCAATATGATCTCGAGCTCGAAACCGCTGGTGTTTGTCGTGCTGATCTGGGCGGCGAACATTCTCATCATCTTTCGCGGCGCCAAGAGCATCGAGGCGGTGGTCAAGATCTTCGTTCCCCTCATGTGGGTGATGATGATCGTGCTCATCATCCGCGGGATCACCCTCCCGGGCGGGCTCGAAGGGATCTTCTTCCTCTTCACTCCGGACTTTTCGGTCATGGGCGACGTCGGGATCTGGAAGGGCGCCTTCTCGCAGATGTTCTTCACCCTGAGCCTCGGCTTTGGGATCATGATGGCCTACGCGAGCTATCTCCCGCGCAAAAACGACGATGTCCTCAGCGCCACGACCATCAGTTTTCTCAACTGCAGTTTTGAGTACATCGCCGGCTTGGCGATCTTCTCGCTGCTCTTCGCATTCGCCATCGCGCCCAAGGCGAGCAGTCTTTCGATGATCTTCTTCGTGGTGCCCGAGGGCATCGCCGAGTTCCCGGCCTTTGTCGGCGTCTTCGGCTTCCTCTTCTTCACCCTGCTGCTCATGGCGGGGCTGACCAGTTCGGTCTCGTTGGTGGAGTCGGTGGTGCTGTCGGTGATCGACAAGTTCGGGCTGCCGCGGCACAAGGTCCTCATCGGTGTGTTTCTCGTCGGTCTCGCTGGTTCGGTGCTCTTTGTCCTGCCCGAGGTCATCGACCCCGGACTCAACGATGACGGCACCCTCGGCTTTACCCTCCTGGATCTCTTCGACCACTGGGCTTTCGGCTATGGGCTGCTTATCTGCGGTCTGCTTGAGATCATCATTCTCGGGTGGCTCTACGATATCGACGCCCTGCTCGCGTTCATCAACAAGAGTTCCCGGATCAAGCTCGGCGCCAAATTCAAGTTTCTGGTCCGCTATATCCTGCCGCTGGTCATTCTCAGCATTCTGGTTCTTTCGGCGGCTGACGAGATCTCCGGCGGTCTCTACGGTAGTGCGATGGAAACGGGCAGCTACACCGGGCTCCACCTCATGGCGTTTGCCGGTTGGATTGCCTTCTCCTTTGGCGGGGCGGTGCTCTTCACGGTTTTAAAACGGCGTGACGAGGGGGGAGGGGCGTCATGAAGAGGATGGTGTTCGCAGCGGTCCTGCTATCGGCCATGGCAATGCCCTGCTCGGCCGTCGAACTCTCCTTCGAGGACGATTTCCCCATCGTCGGGCGGACCGAGACCGTCACTGTCGAAGGCGCCGCGACCGACGTCAGCCTCCACCTCTGGGTCATCTACTCGCCAAACAGCGAGACCAGCACCGAGGAGGAGGTCGGATTCATTCCGACCACCGGGGAAGTGGCCTGGACCCCGTCGCGATCCGGGATCGCCACCGTGTCGGTGCGGGGTGACGACGGTGCGGTCGTCGCGACAGAGAACGTCGCCATCCTCTTTGCCCGAACACCCGTTGCGGGAGTCATGGTCATGCTCTTCGCCGGAGTGCTGCTTTTCGGCGGAGCGGCGTACTCGTTGCGGTCGGTGTTGAAGTCGGGCGTGCCGGAGACTGCTCCCCTCATCGACACGTAAGGCTGCGCCTTTTGTAGCGCGATGGGAGGGGTGCGACGCTGCCGTTGATACGTAATGGGAGGGGAGCCAGGCACGCAACTCTGGTCGCGGCGAACATAGATGGTGCCAGGCACCCGTCCCGCGTAACCATGAGAGAACCGTAGGGTGGGCTGGGCCCACCTTCAGTGTCGTTGCTCTTCGGTAGCGCGATTCAGCGTTGTCGCGCCTCAGTGAGAATCTGCGAGATCTGCGAGCGCTTCCTGCCGTGCCGCCTCGAACTCGTCTCCGGCGTACCACGTCGGGGTGACATCGGCGTTGGCGACCGCGGCGGCGAGCATGAAGCCGAGTTGGGCGTCCTCGATCAGTCCGTCCAGCACCCAACTCTCTTCGACCTCGTCACCGGGCGTGTGGTACTTGTTGCTGATCCAGTCGGCGTACTGCTTCTCGCCCCAGCCGGGCTCGCGGCCGATGAAGTCGACACCGGATTTGAACCAGATGGCGGGGACGCCGATCCGGGCGAAGCTGATCTGATCCGAACGGTAGAACCAACCGGCTTTGACGTCCTGCTCTCCGCGGATCGTCCGGTTCTGGGTCTTGGCCGCCGCGGTGAGCCAGTCGTCGAGTTCGGATTTGCCGAGACCGTAGATGATGACGTCGCTGGTCTTGCCCCAGACGTTGCCGAGCTCGAAGTTGATGTCGGTCACCATCCGGCCCGGATGAACGACGCCGCTTCCGGCGAAGAACTTGGAGCCGAGGATGCCCTGCTCCTCGACGGCGGGGAAGAAGACCAGGATGCTGCGCCGGGATCCCTCGGGGAGGTTGGCGAAGGCGCCGGCCACGGCCAGCGCCTGGGCCATGGCGACGCCGTTGTCGAGGGCGCCGTTGTAGATCACATCGCCGGTGTCATCGGGCTCGCCGATGCCGAAGTGGTCGTGGTGGGCGGACAGGACCACCATCTCGTCGGCAAGCTCGGGGTCGCTGCCGCGGAGGATGCCGGCGACATTGGCGGTGGCGTTGGGATTGACATCGACGGAGAAATCGATGGAGGTGGTCACGCCCAGCGGAACCGGTTGGAAGTCGCGCGAACGCGCCGACTCGATCAGTGCCTCGAGGTCGTGGCCACCGAGTTCGGCGAGGGCCATCGAACCCTCCCATGTGAGCCAACCGTTGAACAGGGTTCGCGGTTCGTCGCCGGCGACGAGTTCGAACTGCTCGCCGATGTTGGATGAGCGCACGACCGTCCACGGGTAACCGGCCGATTCGGTGGTGTGAACGATGATGGCGCCGGCGGCGCCCTGCCGTGCGGCGCTGGCGTATTTGTAGTCCCAGCGGCCGTAGGAGAGCTTGCGCTCGCCGCCGAAGAGTTCGGGCTCCCAGTCGGGGTCGTCGTTGAGCATGAGCAGGATCTTGCCCTCGAGATCCGCTCCCTTGAAGTCGTCCCACTGTTCCTCGGGCGCCACGATGCCGTAGCCGACAAAGACCACTTCGGCGTCGGTGACGGAGACGCTGGGCTCCTGAACACCGGAGACGAGCATGTACTCGTCGGCAAATCGATAGGAGGCTGACGAGCCATCGGTGGCGCCAAAGGTCCAGTGCTCGGGCGCGTTCGCGTTGAGACCGACGATCTCCACGGGCTGCTCGTACGAACCGTCGTCGAAGAGCGGCTCAAAACCCATTTCAGCCAGGCGGTCGGCGAGGTAGGCGCGAGCGGCCCGGTCTCCGTCGCTGCCGGGCCCGCGCCCCTCGAACTCGTCGCTGGCCAGCATGCTGACGTCGGTCAGGAGGTTCTCGGCCACGATGGTCTCTGAGGCCTGACCGAACCCGGACGGGAGCTCGAGTTCGACCCCCGCTGCTGTGGTTTCCGGAAGTGGCGCCGGGGTTCCGCATCCGATGGTGATGATGGCGATGAAAACTGCAATGGCGAGAATCCGCATCTGATCTCCTTGGGGTTACTTCAGAAGTTCGAAGAGATAACTGTACTTGATCGTCAGGCTTCGGTTGGGGATCTCCGTCGCGACGCCGTTGATCTCCTGGAGTTCGTTGTAGACGATGTAGAGTCCGGTGTTGGCGGTGCGCAGCCAGGCAAGGCGAAGATTGGCGGCCCAGATGTCGGCCTTGTCGTTGTACTGAATCAGCGCCTGGAGCGAAATCATGGTGGTGAAGCTGTAACTCAGCCGAAGCCGCCCGAGGTTGGTGCGGAAGGCGCCCTCCGGCAGATCGATGTCGTTGTAGTTCCAGCTCAGTTCGGCATTGAAGGTGTCACCGATGCGGAAGTTGAAGCTCGGGGTCAGCGAGATCCGGTCACCGCCGAAAAAGCCTCCGATATGGGAGCTGATTTCGAATGACACCGGCGCGCCCTGGTCGGTGAAAAACACGAGCTGCGCTTCGCTGTTGTCATAGGTCCCCCGGGGGACGATGACGCCCGGGTAGATCTCGAAGGGTTCGGTGACGCCCTCGCGGGTGAAGTTGATCCCGGTGTGGAGCTGATAGGCGTTGCGCCACTCCCAGTGGGCATCGAGATGGAGGAACCCGGTCTCCTGAAAGCCGTCGAAGTTCCAGTAGCCGCGATACGACGCGTGCGGTCGGATCTCGAGAAGACCGCCCATGTTTTTCGGTCTTATCCTGCGAAGAACAAAGGCATCGGGTTTGCGGTAGCCGCGGCGGGTGAGGAAGCCGACCTCGGGGTTGAAGCCGTCGGCGACCTCGGTGTAGTTGGCCGAGAACGACCACTTCGCAGTGTCATAGGTGCCGCCGAGACGGAAGGCGTGCTCGTCTTCTTCGACTCCGGGGGTGTCGGTCTTGGCGACAAAACCCTGGACGAGGCCGTACTCGCCGATGCCCCAGCGGCCGTCGATTCCATATGTCGAATTGGAGTCGCTCTGAGAATCGACCGAGCCGGTGCCCTGACGCGTGGTGATGATGCCGCCGATATACGAGCGGTTGGGGAGATCCCGGCTGATCCGAACGACCCCGAAATCGTTCCCGGTGTTGATCCCTTCGATGCCGTCGGTCCGCATGGCCAGCGCACCGACATTGTAGTGTTTCGCCATCTTGCCGGACAGTCGTGCGCCGTAGTTGATGGGGATGATCTCGCCTTCGGGCCCGATCCCGATCCGCCGGCTGAAGAAGAGCTCGATCTCTTCGGAAACCCCCACCGAGAAAGATCCGGCGTTCTCGAGAAAGAACGGGCGTTTCTCGGGGTAGAAGAGATTGAACCGGTTGAGATTGATCTGGAGATCGTCGGCCTCGACCTGGGCGAAATCGGTGTTGACCGTGGCGTCGAGGGTCAGGCTGGGGGTGATGCTCCACTTGAGATCGATGCCGACATCGAAGACGTTCTCGTCTTCGATATCTTCGGGTTCATACTGGATCGTGCTTCCCAACGCGTAGGGCATGAGCTTGAGGTTGCGCTGGCCCGGGACCGTGAGGCCACCGAGAGTTCCGGCCAGGCTGAGCCGGTAAAGGCTGAATTGCCGGGGAACAGGCGCCCAGAAACTCTGTTCGTTGCGCCGGCGGATGTTCCGCTGCATGTTGATCGACCATGTCTGGTTGTCGTCCCGTGGGTAGCGCAGGCTCGTGAACGGGATGGCGAACTCCGCCGACCAGCCGATCTCCGAGATCACCGCCTCGACCTCCCAGACACCGTCCCAGTTCTTGTTGAATCCGCCCGCCGAGAAGGCGCCACCCTCACCCTCGCGGGTGACCTGGCCGTCGTACTGGATCCCCGCCGGATTGGTTCCGAAGACAAAAGCGGTGAGCTCATCGCGATAGGTATCGAGGATGATCTGGAAGCTGTCGGTCTCTTCGAGCGAAGAATCGCGGCGGCTGTCGGCGACGATGATCTTGTCGGGCTCGTCGTCGTAGCAGACCACCCCGATATACATGGTGTGGGCTGTGGTGGCGAAATAGACCTCGGTCCGTTGCGATGCCGGTTGCCCGGTGTCGGGATTCTGCTGCAGGAAGTCGCCGGTGGGGGTCACCGAAGACCATGCGGAGTCGTTGAGGACATCTCCGTCCAGGGTCGGCGCGTCGGAGATGATCGTCGCGCTGACCGCCGGTCGCGGGAGCTGATCCATCTGTTCGGCTGAGGCGCGGGTGGGGGCAAGGACCGTAGTGACGAGAGTCAGAGCGAGAGCGGAAAGAAAGAATCGTTTCACCATCGGACCGGAATGGTAACGCGGATTTCGTCCTGGCGACAGATAAATCCGAGTTCGTGGTCGGGATCAGCAGTTGGTCATTTGAACGCTGGTCAGCGGTCGCTGTCCCTGTCGCTGGATTCCGCCGCTGCGATGCTTGTAGCGCCGGCGTCCCGCCGGCGATGGTGGTGTACCGACGCGGGTTGGTTTGATCGCTCACGAGATGTGGGTGCTACACGGGGCGCTGCGATTTTTGTAGCGCCGGCGTCCCGCCGGCGATGGTGGTGTGCCGATGCTGGTTAGGCCCATCGCCCACGGATACGGAAACGGATGCGGATACGGCCCCTGTCCCGGTTGCTGTCGTTGTTCCGGGCCATGTCCTCAGCACCGGCCTTCTGGTCCGCCGTGACGCATTGGCGTCCCGGCGCCCCAGCGTCGCACCATCGGCGTGGTCGCGCGTGGGTTGATTGGGAGGGCTGCGACCACGCCGATGGCGCGCCGGCGGCCTGCCTCGTAGCCGGGAGAGCCTGGATGAAGCGCGCTCCCCGAGGGAGCCCGGTAGCGCCATTGTGCGCAGCGTGTCGCGGCGCCGGAGGGTCGATCCTGCACAATGGCGTACCCGGCACCCCGATGGGGCGGGGTTTCTCCGTGCGACGGTGCGATGGGTCAACAATGCGATGCCCTTTGCGATGTTCTTTGCGGTAAAACTGCGATGGCTGCGATGTCCTCGCGCCCCTTGCGTCCTTGCGGTTCAACCCAGCGATGGCTCTGCGCCGCCCGGCAGCGCTATAGTCTCCTGGACTGAACAGACCACCTTCTCGGGGAGAGCCATGACCACACCATCGACTCGCAGCTTTCGCGTTTCCGTCCTGCATGCATTCCTCATCGTGACTCTGGTCGCCGCAATTGCTCCGGCCGAAGTCGAGCGGATCGAGATCACCTCACGGGAGACGTTTGCGGGTGGAATGACGTTCGGTGAGACCGGGGCCTACGAGAAAATCCGCGGTACGCTCTTTTATGCGGTGGACCCGGAGAATTCCGCCAATGCCGCCATCGTCGATCTCGACCTGGCGCCTCGGGGCGCCGACGGCAGGGTGCGCTTTCAAGGCGATTTCCTCCTGCTCAAACCGGTCGATTTGGCGCGCGGCAACGGCCGGCTCCTCTATGACGTCAACAACCGCGGCAATCTCTACATGCTGCGTCACATCAACGGCGGGGCGCGCACGAACGACCCCTCGACCCCGGAAGATGCCGGCACCGGTTTCCTGATGGAGGAGGGCTACTCGCTCCTGTGGTCGGCGTGGAACTGGGATGTGGTTTCCGGCGACGATCGCCTCCAGATCGAGCTGCCCATCGCCACCGAGGGTGGGGAGCCCATCCGGCAGCGCATCGCAGCCGAGATTGTCAACAGTTTCGGCCGTGGGCCCGCACCCTCGATGCCTCTCGCCTGGGGAGCCAGTCGGTGTTACCCCGCGCTTGATCCCGACGACAACTCGGGAGCGGCACTGACGGTTCGCGACGCCCCGACAGCCCAGCGCCGGACGATTCCCAACTCTCAATGGAGTTTCTCCCGTGTGGAGAACGGCGTTCGAGTGCCCGATCCGACCCAGATCGCCGTCGACGGCGGTCTCCTTCCGGGGAAGATCTATGAACTCATCTACGAGGTCCAGAACCCCCGTGTAGTCGGACTCGGGCTCGCGGCGGTTCGCGATGCCATGGCGTTCTTCCACTTCGAGGGTGAGGACAGCCATGGCAACCCGAGCCCGCTTGCCGTGAACGCGGGCGACGGGCAACGGACATCGGCCATGGATCTCGCATATATCTTCGGAGTGTCGCAGTCGGGGCGGTTCATCGTTCACATGTTGTGGCAGGGATTCCACGTCGACGAACGGGAGCGGATGGTCTTCGAGGGCGCGAGAATCCACGTCGCCGGTGGCGGCAAGGGCGGCTTCAATCACCGCTTCGCGCAAACCACGCAGCACCCCAGCCATCTCGAAGGCAACTATTTCCCGGCCGATCATCCGCCATTCAATTTCCTGCCCGATGGTTCGCCCGCCGAGAATGATGTTCTGGCCGAAGTCAAACGGCTCGGCCGGATGCCGAAGATCGTGATGACGAACAACACGCTTGAGTACTGGACCCGAGCGGCATCGTTGGTTCACACCGATCCCGAGGGAACGGCGGATGCCGAGATCCACCCCCTCATCCGCTACTACATGACCAATGGCGCACCCCATGGAGGAGCGGCGACTCGAGCCAGGACGATCACCGAGCACGAGCGCAATCCCCTTGATGTGGCCCGCGTGCAGCGCGCCATGCTGGTCAATCTGAATCTCTGGGTGAGCGAGGATGTGGATCCGCCCCCGAGCCGCTATCCGCGGATCAATGAGGGCGAGCTCATCACCGCTGAGGAACACCGGCGTCGTTTCCCCGCGATTCCGGGAATGCGTCATCCCGGACGCAATCTGCAACCGCCGCGGGTCGACTACGGTGCCGACTTCTGGACGGGCGGAGTCTTCACGGAAGTCCCACCCGAGATGGGCGAGCCCTACCAAACCATGGTGCCCGCGTTTGACGAAGACGGCAACGGGCTGGGCGGCATTCGGCTGCCCGAACTGGCGGCGCCGTTGGGCACCTATCAGGGCTGGAACCCGAGGGCGGCCGAATTCGGCGCACCGGAGTTCCTCAGCCGGTTTGACGGATCTTTCTGGATTTTCCCGACCACCGACGATGAACAATCGGCTACCGCCGATCCCAGATCCTCCATCGACGCGCGGTACGAGGATCATCAGGACTATGTCGACCGGGTCGCCGGTGTGGCGTACGAGCTCGCCGCGGATCGGATCCTGCTGACGGCCGACGCCGATGCCGTTGTCGATTTCGCCGGTCGTCTCGTGTGGCCGCCCGAGCCCCTGGATGCTGCGCCCCACTGGCGCCTGGGTTCTTCTCTTGTCCTCCCGAGCGTTGAATTCACCTCCGCGGCCGAGGATGTCGCACCCGTGGCCGTCGCCGCCGGGGCAGTACTATCGGATCCGGAACCCTCGCCGGCGAGCCCCGATGTGAGCGGGCAGACAGCCCAACCGAATGCGGCCGTGGTCGAAACCGCCGTAGCCGTGACCGCGGTGTCGTCGGCCGGTGGGATTCAGGTTTCCGCAGAGCCGGGACTCCAGATCTACTTCGATGGCGAGCTCATGGGAACAACGAGTGCGAGGGAAGACGGTCTCTTCCTCAGCAACGTCAAGAGAGGCCGCCACAGCATTCGAGTGGAAAAGGCCGGGTTCCAACCCCAGAGCTTCGAGGTGGATGTCATCAATCGGCCCATCGAGGTCGAGGTCGGGAAGTTCATCCCTGTTATCGCAGCTGTTCCCGCATCGCCGCATGCGGTCGCACCGGCGATCCAGGAGGTGGGGTCGCTTGTCGTGACCTCCGCTCCGCAGAACATCACGGTCGAGATCGACGGCCGGGTGGAGAAAAAGACCTCACCGCAGCTCTCCATCGGTGGAATTCCGGTGGGTGAACACACGATCAGCTTCCGCAAGGACGGCTTTGACACGGTGACCTCGATGATCACCATCGAGCCGGGGGCCGAGAACACCGTCCATGGCGATCTCAAGGCCTCCAAGGTCGAGGTTGTCCACCATGGGATGGGGTCGCTGCGGGTGATCTCCAAACCCATGAAGTGCACGATCTGGTTCAGAGACGAGATCCACGACAAGGCCTACGACCGTTTCAATCTCACCAAGATCCCGGCGGGCGAGTACCCGATGATGGTGATGATCCAGGGACGGAAGCTGACGACCACGGTTCTCATCGTCGATGGCCAGCGCACGACCGTCGAGGTGAGCTTCATCAAGGGCGACGACCCGTTCGTCATCACGCGGGTGCAGAAGTGAAGGGGTTGGAGAGTTAGAAAGTTGGATGGTGAGACGCAGGGGGACGGGTGTGCCCCCAACGCCCCGCTGAGCTTGGTTTACTCGTCGCCGGTGGCGAGAGTGCCCCTCAATCCATTGTTCGGCCCCAGCGTAAGACCTACCCCAACGTCAAGCTGCCGAACAAGAGATTGAACGGCACGTCCGTTCAAGGCCGCATCCGAGGCCGCAACCGATTCCGTCACCGTGACCGAAGCCGACCAGGCCACGCGAAATACCTCGCCCCATCGGGGTGCCGGGTCCGCATTTGTGCCGGAACGACCTCTCGGCAGAGCGTCCCACCTCGCACAAATGCCGACCGGGCTCCCTCGGGACGCGCGATGCGGTCTGCTGTTCCGGCTCAGAGGTAGGCCGCCGGCGTGCCATCGGCGTGGTCGCAGCCCTCCCAATCAACCCACGAGCGACCACGCCGATGGTGCGACGCTGAGTCGCTGAGACGCATTGGCGTCACAGCGACTCAGAAGGCCGGTGATGAGGGACACTTCGATGGTGTGATGCGGAGGATCGCCGGGATTGGACCGCATCCTGCGGGCGAGACGCCCGCACCACAGGGGCGACCCAGAAGGCCGGAGTCGGTTTCCGGGCAACCCGGCCGCCGCTTTGACGTACAAACCTGGAGGCGTCGCGTGACGCCATGGGGATCATCATCCAGTCGAGGAGAGAGTATGAGCATCAGGTTGCGTGTGCTGTCCGGTCTCGGTGTGTTCGTTCTGTTGATTCTTGCAGGTGTGTCGTCGGCGGCGGAGCCCGCTCTCTGGCTGCGTCAACCGGCAATCTCGCCCGATGGCGAGACGATCGTCTTCAGCTACCACGGTGACATCTACCGTGTGTCGTCGAGCGGTGGGCAGGCGACACCCCTGACGGTCCATCCGGCCTACGACACCATGCCCGTGTGGTCACCCGACTCGACGAAGATCGCCTTCGCCTCGAATCGATACGGAAACCACGACGTTTTCGTGATGGACGCCGGCGGAGGCACCGGCCACGAGGCTGACCGTGCACTCTGCCGGAGACCTGCCGACGAGCTTCACGCCCGACGGCGAAGCGTGCTCTTCAGCTCGGCACGGCTCGACGCCGCGTCGTGCGTCCAGTTCCCGACCCGCGCCCAGCCCGAGCTCTACGAGGTTTCGGTCGAAGGCGGGATGCCGCGACAGATTTTGAGCACCCCGGCGCTCTTCGCGGTCTACGACAGCGCCGGAACCCGGATGGCCTACACCGACGAAAAGAGCTACGAAGAGCTCACCCGGAAGCACGACAACTCGTCGTTCGCTCGCGACGTCTGGCTGTACGACGCGCTCGAGCGGAGAGCACACCAGGCTGACCGACTTCGGCGCTGACGACCGTCGTGCCGGTGTGGGCGCCGGGCGAAGCAGTCCTCTTCTTTCTCTCCGAGCGTGACGGGACGTTCAACGTCTGGCTGATGGATCTCGACGACCCGTCGAACCCGGAGCAGATCACCGACCACGACGAACCACCCCGTTCGATTCCTGAGCGCCTCGGCAAGCGGCGATCTCTGCTACGCCTTCGACGGCGAGATCTGGATTCGTTCCGCCGGTGCCGATACGAGCTCGAAGATCGAGGTCGTCGGTGGCCACCGACGGCCACAACAACGAGATCGAGTTCACTCGACGTGTCCGGAACAGATCACCGAGTTCGACCTATCGCCCGACGGCAAGGAGATCGCATTCATCGCCCGAGGCGAGGTTTTCGTCACCTCGAGCGATCACAAGGCCACCCGGCGCATCACTTCCACACCTGAGCAGGAGCGATCGGTGACCTTCAGCCCCGACGGACGCAGCCTGCTCTACGCGGGCGAACGAGGGGGCAGTTGGAATCTCTATCGAACGGATCTGACCGACGACGACGAGCCGAGCTTCTTCAACGCGACCGCCTTTGAGGAGAAAGCCGTACTGGAGATCGACGCCGAGACCTTCCAGCCCCATTTCAGCCCCGACGGCAAAGAGGTTGCCTACCTCCAGGACCGGACCGAACTCAAGGTGCTCAACTTAGCCAGCGGTAAGAGCCGGACCATCATGGCGGCGGATCTCAACTACTCCTACATCGACGGCGACCAGTGGTACGAGTGGTCGCCGGACGGCCGGTGGTTTCTGGTCGGGTTCCTCAGCCCGGGTCGTTTCTCGAATGAAGTCGGACTGATTCCGTCGTCCGGTGAAGGCGAGTTGGTCAACCTGTCCAAGAGCGGCTACTACTCCGTCGTCCCGCAGTGGGCCATGGAAGGCGAGATGTTCTTCTGGCTTTCCGATCGACACGGCACCCGCGTCCAGGCGGGGTGGCCGGCCGAGCTCGATGTCTACGCTGGGTTCTTCAATCGTGAGGCATGGGACCGCTTCCGACTGACCGAGGTCGAGCTCGAACAGCAGAAGGAACGCGAAAGAGAAGGCCGAGAAGAAAGACAAGAAGGACGACGACAAAGACAAGGATGACGAGGCCGAGGACGAAGACGAGATCGAACTGCCCGATCCGGTCGAGATCGATCTCGATGGTTTCGACGACCGCAAGATTCGGCTCTCGGTCCACTCTGCCGATCTCGGTGGGGTCGCGCTGACCCCCGACGGCGAAAAGTTGCTCTATCTCGCCAGCTTCGAAAAGGGTTACGACCTCTGGGTTTCGGAGCACCGTAAGGAGGAGGTCAAGCTCCTCGCCAAGCTCGGTGCGGAATCCGTTGACGGGCTGATCATCGACAAGGAGGGCAAGAAGGCCTTTGTCCTCGCCGACGGCGGGATCAAGTCGGTGGAGATCGATGGGGGCAAGGTCAAGCCGGTCGCGCTGAGCGCCAAGATGGAACTCGACGCCGCCGCCGAGCGTGCCTATTTCTTCGAGCACGCCTGGCGCCAGACTCAGGAGAAGTTCTATGTCGAGGACATGCAGGGCGTCGACTGGGACTTCTACAAGGCCGAGTACGCCAAGTTTCTGCCGTACATCGACAACAACTACGATCTGGCCGATCTGATTTCCGAGATGCAGGGCGAGCTCAACGCCTCGCACCTCGGCAGCGGCTACCGTTTCCGGATGCCGAATGCCGATGCCACCGCGCAGCTCGGTTTCTTCCCGGATCCAGAGTCATGACGGCGAAGGGATCAAGATCGTCGAGATCATCGAGGGCAGTCCCCTCGAGCAGGAGGAGATCCAGGATCGAGGCCGGTGTCGTGATCGAAGCCATCGACGGGACGACCATCGGTGCCGGTGACAACTGGTATCGGACTGCTCAACCACAAGGCGGGAGAGCCCTCCCGTCTGTCACTATTCGATCCGGGCTCCGGCGAGCGATGGCAGGAGACGGTCAAAGCCGATTTCCGGTGGAGCGCAGAGCCAACTTCTCTACCGAACGATGGGTCCGGTCGCGCCGCGCCGAGGTCGAGCGGCTCTCCGACGGCCGGCTCGGCTATGCCCACATCCGAGGAATGAGCGATGGTCCCTACCGGGAGATCTACGAGGAGGTCTTTGGCCGCCACACCGAGAAGGAGGCCATCATCCTCGACACCCGGTTCAACGGAGGCGGCAATCTGGTCGAGGCTCTGACGACCTTCCTCAGCGGTGAGACGTACTTCACGATGGTCCCTCGCGGTCAAGTCGTCGGACACGATCCGAGTGGGCGGTGGACCAAACCGTCCATCGTCGTCATGAACGAGGGCAACTACTCCGACGCCCACTGTTTCCCGTCGGCCTACACCGGTCTCGGGATCGGTGAGACCGTCGGGATGCAGGTGCCGGGAACCTGCACGGCGGTGTGGTGGGAGACCCTGCAGGATCGGGCGCTCTACTTCGGGATTCCGCAGATCGGACACATCGATATCCACGGCGACATGACCGAGAACAAGCACCTCGATCCAGATCACGAAATCGACAACGACCCGGCCCTCGAGGCGGAGGGGCGCGATCAGCAGCTCGAAACAGCCGTGACGGTTCTGCTAGCGCAGCTCGATGGATGAAACGACGTCGACTTTGGCGCGAGACGAGCGCAGCTCGCAACGAGGTCCCATTCGCTGGTGTGGGCGTCTCGCCCGCAATGAGCCGGAAAACCAGGGGTTCAACGCGGGAATTCAGGGATCGAGGTTGTAGAGGATCTTCGCCTCGCCGTGCTTCTTGATCCGTTTGTCGAAGTGCTTGATGAGCTTCTGCTTTCGGAGAAAGAGCTTTGTCAGCTCGGCGGAGGTGAGATAGGGTTCGAGGCGCTCGCGGATCGCCTCGTCGTCGGTCTCCTGCAGCGCCGTCCAGAGTTTTCTCTCGCACAGATCGAGGTGTTCGATGTCGAAGAGAACCGAGGTCTCCCGGAAGGCGCGGGTGTGGTCGATGAGCCAGAGGTTCCAGTCTTCGTCGATGAGGAGGTTGCCCTGGTTGCGGTCGGTGTTGGCGATGAGGGCGTCAAGAACCCACATGATGGCCTTCTGCTTCCACCATGAGGATTTGTCGGGCGGTCTGAGCCGACCCTCCTTCAGCATGATGTCCTCGGGGGCCGTCCCTTCCATCCAGATCTGAACCGAGCTGCCGACCTCGCCCGCGTAGCGCTCGGCCGTCGGTGGGACCCGGCCGATGCCGAGCACTTCGCTGAGCTCGTAGGCCGCAGCTTCGAAGATGTAGGAATCCCGGTATTTGACGACCATTCTCTGCGAACCGGTTTTCTCCTTTTCGGTGACATCGATGAGCCGCATGACCGCGTTGAACCGAACGGCCTTTTTGCACCGAGAATCTTTGAATTCAAGCACGAGTTTGATGTTATTTGCGACGCCTCGGCTCATCTGTTCGCGCTCGATGATGTCGCCGGTGCGCAGAGCCTCGAGAATCGTCGCCTTGTCCTGGAAGGGGAGGGGATTGCCCTCGGTGTCCCGGTAGACGTAGTCGGTGGGATACAGGGTGGATCGTCCGCGACGCGGGGGCGCCGCGATGGCGACGACCAGAGCGAACCAGGAACACTCGCACACACGTGAGTTCCGGTTCAACCTCAAGATCAGAGTCAATTCGGGGTTGGGCCCGGTCGAAACCGTCAATACCATTCAGAACGGACTCGATCTCCGGGTTCCCGGCGACGAGGCTTTTGAATGCTTCGAGATCGCTCATTCCGTCCTTGCCGCGGTAGTGGTAGGGGTAGACGATCTTCGGCGCGAACTCCAGAACGGCGTCGGCTGCGTTCTCGACGGTCATCGTGTAGGGCAGGTTCATGCAGATAAAGGCGGCGTCGATGTTGGTGAGCGCGCGCATTTCGGGGATGTCTTCGGTGTCGCCGGCGATATAGATCCGTTTTCCCCCAATGGTGACGACATAGCCGTTGTCCCGCCCCTTCGGGTGGAAGCCTTTTCGTTCCTCGGTGAGATTGTAGGCGGGGATGGCTTCGATCTTGATCCCTTCCCAGTCGAATACTCTCGCCGTTGGCGAGGACATGCAGCTGCCCTGGAACGCCCTCGCCGAGCTTCTCGGCCACCGTCGAGGGTGCGACCACTGTCGTTTCGTCGGTGCTGATCGTCTGCATGGTCTCGGCGCTGGTGTGGTCGCCGTGGATATGGGTGATGAGGATGAGATCCGGTGGCTCGAATTCGCCAAAGGTCTCCGCGCCGCCGACGGGATCGACATAGATGACCTTGCCCGCTCCGGTCATGACGAAGGTGGCGTGGTTGACAGGGCAGATGGTCAGCTCGCCATCGTCGGAGGCGATGGTGTCTGTGGCGAGTTCGGCGGTCGCGCCCGCCGCAGTGAGAACGATGGCGGTCGCGGCCAGAAAAACGGTGGCGAGATTTGGAGTGTGCATCTCTGTCTCCTAGCGAGTGGTCGTTGTCACACAACAATAACAGCGAGACGGTTGTCTCTCATTCTGTCACTCCCATCCGGGAACCCGGCGCTGACCGAGGGGGATGAAGTGTCCGGCGGTGAGAAGCAGCAGAACCCGCTCGCCAGCAGAGATCGTTCCCATCCCGATGAGGCGGTGGAGCGCGGCGACCACCGCCGCGCTTTCAAAGCTCGCCGGAACCCCGATCCGACCGCAGTCGGAAAACCTCGCGAGCATTTCCTCCTCATCGACGGTCACAGCCGTGCCGCCGGAGTCCCTGATGGTGCTGAGAATACCGTGGCCCATGATGGCGCCGGGAACATCGAGACCATCGGCGATCGTCCCCTTCGACTCCACCGGCCGCACTTCGGTCGAGGCCCGCATCGAAGGACTCGACCACCGGGGCGCAGTTCTTTCCCTGGATGGCCGCCATGCGCGGCAGACGATGGATCTTCGGGTCAATGAGACCGAGGCCGATCAACTCCTGGATCGCCTTCCAGATCCCAACCAGACCGGTGCCGCCGCCGGTGGGGTAGAGAATCCAATCCGGGAGCTTGTCGGCGCCGAGATCGTTGTAGATCTCGAGACCCATGGTCTTCTTGCCCTCGAGGCGGCCGGGTTCGAAAAACGTGGACATATCGACATAGGCGCCGGAGGCGAGTTCGTCGGCAACATCGTCGCGCATCCTCTTGCCTGCGGCGGCGATGTTGGAGCCGTGAAAACGGATTTCGGCGCCGAAGTAACGGGCTTCTCGGTGGTAGAGCCCATCCTCATATCCCTCGGGCATGTAGACCAGACACCCGGGGAGACCGAGGCGGGCCGAGAACAGACTCGCCGCCACGCCGGCGTTGCCCTGGGTCGGCAGACAGAATCGCTGAGCGCCGCAGGCGCGTCCGAAGGCGACCCCGGCGGCCAGCCCGCGGTCCTTGAAACTGCCCGATGGGTTGGTGCCCTCATTTTTGGCGAGGACCGTCACCCCGAGCTCTTCGCTCCAGGATTTGATCTCGACGGTGGCGGTGAGCCCGACGTCCGCCGCAAAAAAAGGATCCGGACCGATGGCCGGCAGGAGATCGGAGAACGACCACATGCCGAGCGATCGCTGCGGTGACCCGAGTTCGACCCGATCGAGGTCGTACTCGACGACAACGGGTTTCCCCGGTGGGGGACAACAGGAGCAGAGTCCGATGGGTTTCAGAAAGCCCTTCGTATCGATCTCTTTTCCACTCATGGAACACACCAGGCGTTTGATCTTCGGGTTGATCTGCAGTCCCGCGTTTTTCGTCATTGCTCCTCCATCCGTGCATTATGGCCGAACCACCGACAACCCGCGCCGTCTGATTTCGTATCACCAGGGGAAACCCGCCGACCGAAGCCAGAGTCGCGGATCGTCCGGCAAGATCGGCTAGGGTAGATGTATCAGATGACCCGGCCCACTCGAGAGGAGTGAGAGATGTTGACGAGGTTCGTCATTGCCGTGGCAGCGACCGCGGTGTTTTCAGCCGGTGGAGTGCCGACCGCGGCGGCGCAGTCGACTCCATCGGCCGGTGAGTTGCTCAGGGGTACGCTTCTTGGAGCCACCGGTGAACCGCTCCTGCCGATGGAGAGCGGGACGGTTCTCGCCATGAGCGATGAGATGCGCCAATTCCTCGACGACAACGTGAATCCCGGCGCCACCGACGTATTCAAGTTGCAGCAGTTGATCGACGCGATTATGGGCAAGACGACCTTCGGGTTGGAGTACGACGAGAACACCCGGAGTGCAGCAGAGACCTTCCGGCTCCAGTTGGGGAATTGCCTTTCGTTCTCGGCCATGTTCGTGTCCCTCGCCAGGGAGGTCGGGTTGAAGGCGGATTTTCAGGAGGTAGATATCCCGCCCGATTGGTCCATGCGGAAGGATGTCTTTGTTCTCAACCGGCACGTCAATGTCACCGTCAACCTGGGAGCCGCCGGGACCCACGTGGTTGACTTCAACATCAGCGATTTCAAGAGCACTTACGATGTCGATACCATCTCAGACAAGCGCGCCATCGCCTATTTCTACAACAATATGGGCGTTGAGCGGATGCAGGACGGCGACACCGGCGGAGCGGTGGCGTATTTTCGTGCAGCCATCGTCGAGACCGACCGGAATTTTTCGCCAGCGTGGACCAACCTCGGAACTCTCTATCGAAAATACGGCCACTACAGACACGCCGAAGCGGCCTACCTCCAGGCCCTCAAAGCCGACAAGAGGGATGCGGTCGCCATGAGCAATCTGGTCCGACTCTACGAAAAGTTGGGCGATCCGGAAAAGGCCGAAACCTATCAGAAACGTGTCGACGAACACCGGATGCAAAACCCGTATTTTCGTTTCAGCCTCGCCCGCGAGGCCTTCTTCGATCATGATTACCAAACCGCGATCAAGCATCTCAAGGTGGCCATCAGAGAGCACAAGAACGACGATGAGTTCTATTTTCTCCTCGGTCGTTGCTATCTCATGAGCGGAGACGAGAAAGAGGCGCGTAAGTGGACGATCAAGGCCGAAGAGGTTGCGGCCACCGATGAGGCGCGGAGAAGATACTCGACCAAGATCGAGACCCTGAGGGCGGCATCGGAGAAGGTTGACTGAGGTCAGCGCTCCCTTCGGTTGCTGTAGGGAGATTAAACGTGAGACGTTGAGGGGTTAGGAAGTTTGGAGTCGAGCCTCTTGCAGAATTGAGGATTGTGGCGGGAATCGACGCATGTGCGACCATCGCCCGCGGGGACGCGGGCGCTACAAAATCGCGAACATCCTTGTAGCGCAGGCGTCCCCGCCTGCGATGGACCGCCGCGGTGAGGCTGGCACCTCGACGGAGCTAGGACCTCCTCACCTTCCCCGCCCTCCGATGTCAAGAAACTGTATCCGCCGCTGATTCGTCTCCCCGGGCCGCGTTATACTGCGCCCGAGACACACCAAGGGCAGGGACGATGGACACCATCGCCCGCCGATACCCAAGGAGAGGTGTTCACGATGTTGACCAAGAAAACCGCCCTGATTTGTTCCCTGGTATTGATCATCATGGCCGCAGGAATGGTGGAAGCCGGCTTACAAAGGCAGGCTCATCGGTGTCATTGTCGACCCAGACGGCCAACCCATCGAGGGTGTGACGGTGAGGGCGACATCGGATGATCTGCCGAATTTCAACGAGACGTTGACCACCAACAAGAAGGGCGTTTTCAAGATTGATTTCGACGAGATCAACGTTACCTACAAGTACCAGTTCTCCAAGAACGGGTACATCACCCTCGCCACCGAACAGGTGTGGACCAAGGATGGTTCGGCCCGACACTATTTCACCCTGACCCCCGGCAACTCGGGATCGGGAGCGGCTATCGGTGAGACTCCCGTTTTCACCACGGGCGAGGCAGCCTCAGCGTATCAGGAGGCGGTCGCCGCCTTTGAATCCAAGGACTGGGCGACGGCCGAGACCAAGATCGAGGAGGCATTGGAGCATGATCCCGAACTCCGGCAGGCATGGGAAGCTCTGAGCGTGGTCGAACTCGAGCGGGGCCACTATGGTGAAGCGACCCAGGCCGCCGAGAAGGCCATCGAGATGGGCTCGACCGATGTCGCCATTTTCCGGACTCGTTGGGAAGCCTATCGGCTGTCTGGCGACGAGGCCATGACCGCCGAGGCGCAGGCCGATCTGGAGAAGTTCGGTTTACTCGCAGAAGAGGCGAAGCGAATCTACAACGAAGGAATCGCGCTTTTGAAGGTCGACGACAAAGAGGGTGCTTTCGTCAAGTTCGAACAAGCCCTTGACGCCGATCCGAACCTCGAGCCGGCTCTCTTCGCGGTCGCCACCACCGCCTTCGAGATCGGCAAGCCTGAGGTCACAGCAGCGGCGGCCGAGACGATTTTGACGAACAATCCGGGCAACGAGGACGCTCTGCGTCTGCGCTACAACGCGGCGTTGGAGCTCCAGGACGACGAAATGCTCATCGATGCCCTCGTCGGTCTCGCTCCCGTCGAGCCGGAGGCCGCGAAACAAAACCTCTGGATTCTGGCCATGGCCGCCTACAACGCCAACGACAATGAGAAGACAAAGGACCGTTTCGGCAAGGTTCTCAGTGTCGATCCGAACAACGCGCAAGCGCATTATCTCCTGGGACTCGTATATCTGGGTGAGGGGAACAACGAGAAGACCAGGGAACACCTCGAGAAGTTCCTGGCGCTCGCACCCAACGACCCCGATGCGGCGTCGGCTCAGGAGATCCTCTCGTATCTCGGCAGTAGCTGATCGGCCATGTTAAAGAGATAGCGTCTCAGTAATCAACTGGGAAGTGAATACGGAATTCCGGGCAGTTTGTCCGGAATTCCGTACGAAAACCCGGACAGTGAAGGCGAGGAGTCTTCGCGGGTACGGCGAGCGGTACTCAGAAAAGGGCCTTGGACCGCGGATTTGTTGACTTCTCTCACGTCTCGATGAACTAAGCTGAAGTCGTCTGTTTGGTTGTGTTTAGAGTCGTTGGCGCAGATTCATCGAGACTGACAGCCGAAAGATGTGCTACAAAGACCCGACATCGTTGATTCGATGCCGGGTCTTTGACAAACATGGCACGTAGTTTGCAATTCTTTTCATGTCTATATGTATTGCTGCGATTTCCAATTACCGAAACCCGATCTGAGTGGAAGGAAAGATTCCAATGGGGGTCCGTCCTTTTGCGGTGATTCAATGCAGATAAACAGTGTTTTTTATTCCATTCGGGAACCACGGTGTAGGAGGACCATGGGACCCACATCAGTTCTTCCAGTTCATACCAGAAACCAACAGGAGGAGGAAGTATATGTTTGACAGGAAAGTTAGTTTTCGTCTGGCACTTCTGATCGGCCTCATGGCCGCCGGACTTGCCGCCCTGCCCGTCATGGCGCAGGAATCCGATGAACTCACGGATGAGATGATCGAGCAAGCGATGGAGCGTTCCTTCGAGGGCGAAGTCACCGTCACCGGTTCACTCATTCCGCGCGCCGACCTCACCGCGCTGAGCCCCGTGACCGTCATGGAGGTTCCGCAGGAGCTGACCTACTCCGGTACGGTCCGCATCGAAGACCTCGTGACCACCATGCCGCAGGCGTTTGCCGGGCAGAACTCGACGGTCTCCAACGGCGCCTCGGGTACGGCCACCATCTCCCTTCGTCAGCTCGGCACCGTCCGCACCCTCGTGCTGATCAACGGTCGCCGGCTGCCCCCGGGCGATGGAACCGGTTTCTCGTACGCGCCTGACCTCAACGTCATCCCCGCGCCGCTCATCAAGCGCGTGGACGTGCTGACCGGTGGTGCGTCGACCGCTTATGGTTCCGACGCCATGGCCGGTGTTGTCAACTTCGTCATGGACACCGATTTTGAAGGCGTCCGCGGCGGCGTGCAGTACAGCACCTACCAGCACGACAACAACAACGGTCTGGCTCAGCAGATCAACACCGACGCCGGTTTCGACGCCCCGACCGGATCGACCTGGGACGGCGACGGCGTCAACGCCAACATCGCCCTCGGTGGCAAGTTCGCCGACGGCAAGGGCCACGCGGCCGTCTACCTCGACTACCGCAAGCTCAGCGAACTCACCAAGGGTTCGCGCGACTATCTGAACTGCTCGGTCGCAGCCACCGACGACGGCCCGGCCTGCGGCGGTTCCTCGACCAGCCCCATGGGACGCTTCCGCCCGTTCAGAGCCGACGGCAGCACCAACCCTGATGGCCCTGACTTCACGATCGGTGGCGCCAACGGCGACCAAATGGTTCCCGGCTTCCCGATTTTCAACTACGGTCCCTACAACTACATTCAGCGTCCGGACGACGAAGTGGAACGCCGGCGCATTCGCCAACTACGAGATCAACAAACACTTCGACGTGTACATGGAAGTCATGTACATGAACAACCACACCGACGCGCAGATCGCGCCGTCGGGCAACTTCAACAGTTACATCCAGATCAACTGCAATAACCCGATGCTGAGCGCACAGCAGCACGAAACCATCTGCGGCCCCGATACCGGTTATGGACCGACCGACACAGCCGATATGTGGATCCTTCGTCGTAACGTCGAGGGCGCCCCGCGGTCCAACGAACTCGGCCACACCAACATCCGCATGCTCGGCGGTTTGCGTGGCGAGATCAACGACGAGTGGAACTACGATTTCTACTACATGCACGGTCAGAACAACGCGTACGACTCGTACAACAATGACCTCAACGTCAACCGAATCGGCAACGCCCTCACCGTCATCGAGGATCCCGACACCGGTGAGTGGGTCTGCGCGTCCGGCAGCGACGACGGCTGCGTGCCCTGGAACATCTTCACCAACAGCGGCACCGGGATGGTGGTCGACGACTTCCACAATGGCGTGACCCAGGAAGCCATCGACTACATCTCCACCGTCGCAGTGTCCTATTCGACGTGACTTCGATCGATGTCTTCAACCTCACCTTCACTTCGGACTGGGAGAACTACGGCGTGGCTCTTCCCTCCGCGAGCGAAGGCGTCCAGATGGCCATCGGTGCCGAGTATCGCGAAGAGTACATCAAGAGCACCCCTGACGAGGTCTACCGCACTGGTAGCGCTTCCGGTCAAGGCGGCACCACCGAGCCGATCTTCGGTAAGCTCAACGTCAAGGAAGCCTTCATCGAGCTCCTCGTTCCCCTCGTCCAGGACGTCAAGGGCGCCCAGGACCTCTCCCTCGAGCTCGGCTACCGCTATTCCGACTACTAGCACCTCCGGCGGCGTCAGCTCCTACAAGATCCAGGCGAGCTACGCCCCGACCCAGAGCTGGCGTTTCCGCGGTGGCTACAACCGCGCCGTCCGCGCGGCCAACCTCTCCGAACTCTTCCGGGTGCAGGGCTTCAACCTGAGCGGTTCGACCGATATCTGCTCCGGCGCCGTATCCGGATGCCACCGCAGCGCAGTGCGCCAACACCGGCGTCCTGCCCGGACAGTACGGCAACATCGCGCCCAACCCCGCCGGCCAGTACAACACCCTCGAGGGTGGTAACCCCCTCCTCGATCCCGAGACGGCCGACACCATCACCGCAGGCATCGTGTGGACGCCTCAGTCCATCCGCGGTCTGTCCATCACCGTCGACTACTACAACATCGCCATCGAGGAGCTGATCGGTTCCCTCGGCGCCGATGACATCATCCAGACCTGCGCCCTTACCGGTGACCCGACCCTGTGCGCTCTCATCGTTCGTGACAACCAGGGAACCCTTTGGGCGACCCAGGCCGGTTACACCTTTACCGCCAACTCCAACATCGGCAAACTCGATGCCGAAGGTGTCGACCTCAACTTCAACTACCTCCTCGGTCTCGGTAACTCCGGTTACCTGGCCATGGACCTCATGGGCAGCTACGTTCTCAAGAACAACTTCTCCAACCCGTTGGTGGACTATGACTGCGCCGGCTACTTCGGCTTCCAGTGCGGTCAGCCGAATCCCGACTGGCGCCATCGCTTCCGCGCCACCTGGGAGACCAGTTTCCGTCTGAACGTCTCGCTGGCGTGGCGCTATGTCGGAGAGGTCATCAACGATGACTTCAGCTCCGATTCTGACCTCCGCAACGAGGGCAACCACGAGCTCTGGGAAGCCAACGACATCGACAAGATCGATGCCTTCAACTACTTCGACCTCGCGGCGTCGTACACCCTCCGCAACGGCCTCAAGTTCACCGTTGGTATGAACAACGTCCTCGACGAAGAGCCGCCGCTTGCGCCGGACTATGCCGACGACAACGGTATCAACATGTATGGTATCTACGATCCTGTTGGTCGCTACGTCTTCGGTAGCGTTCAGTTCAACTTCTAATCAACTTCACTTCGGTGATCTTGGCGGCCCTTCGGGGCCGCCTTTTTTTGTCGGCACCAGCGCTGAATCGGTGATCTTCTGCATTCCACCGGCGACCCAACCCTCAACCCCGGCCTTCAGGGCCGCTGTGACGCATTGGCGTCACAGCGGCCCAGCGTCGCGCCATCGGCGTGGTCGGGTGTGGGTTGATTGGAAGGGCTTCGACCACGCCGATGGCACGCCGGCGGCCTGTCTCGTTGCCGGAAGAGCAGACCGCATCGCGCGTCCCGAGGGAGCCCGGTCGGCATTTGTGCGCGGTGGGCCGCCCAGCCGCGAGGTCGTTCAGGCACAAATGCGGACCCGGCACCCCGATGGGGCGGAGTTTTCCGCGTTTCCCGATGCGGAAACAGTCGATCGAGAATGACCGGGCGGTTGATCGCGTTGGAATGTGGGAGAGGTGGATCATGGCGATCTTGACGAGGATCGTAGTCGTCGTTTTTCTTCTAGCGGGTGCGTCGAACTCGGTGCTTGCCGAGAAGGAACCGGCGCCAGAGCCCGGTGAGGTGCCCAAGGCCGAGAAAGCGTGTTTCCGGGTTCGGAATCTCCGTGGGATGGACGCGGTGGATGATCGGTTTGTCTATGTTCGCTGTGTTCAGGACAAACACTATCTTCTCACCATGGACAACGCCTGTCTCGGCCTGCAGAACTCCATTGCAGTCGCCGTCGCGAACGGGTATGACCGCGTGTGCTCGAACGACCACGCCTTCATTACCTACCGCGAATTCGATCAGACCCGGCGTTGTGGAATCCTCAATGTCGAGCAGGTAGCGGATCGGAAGGCTGCTCTCAAGCTCGTCGAGCTTCGCAAAAAGCCTGCGGCCGTGGAGGGAGAAGACAAGAAAACCGCCGCCTCGGAAAACTCCGACGGGCGGCGGTAGTTTGTTTGTCGGTGTTCTCGTTTTACTACTTGTTGGCTTTCTTCGCTGCCTTGTCGAGCTCCTTCCGCAAGGTCATCGCCTGGTCCTGGGCCCACATTTCGACGTAATTCCAGGCCGTTGCCGAATTAGTCGGGGCTGCGCTGACGGTGTTCATCGCGGCCGGCGGCTGGATATACCGGCGATCAGCGGTGCGCGCCTGGATGACGCCGGTGTCGGCATCGATGAGCTCGAAAACAAAGGTCGCTTCACCCATCGAGTTGAGATGTACGTTCGCGGAACGACCCACGTTGGGCGGTACGTTGGAGATGATGTCGAGCACGGCTGCGCGAATCAGGAGAGTGTCCGGACCGACGGTGTCGACGATCTCGAACTGTTTGCTGCGACCAAGCTCTTTGACAACGACATCGATGACGAGCTTCTTGAACTTCTCCTGCTCCTCCTCGGGAACGGTGAAGTGGCCCTGGTCGCCGCGCATCATGGCGGTGGTGGTGCGGTTGACTTTGTTATCGCTGACGTCACGGAATTGGAAAATCGAGTTCCAGAGATAGAGTTTGCTGTACTTCGAGATGTCCGCGTCGGGTTGCACCCAGACTTCCTGAAACTGACTGCTCTTCTGCTTCACCAGGTCGTCGGAGCCGGTGACTTCCTTATCATCCTGAGCGAGTACGCTACCCGCAGCAAGAAAAACCACAAGGGTAAACAAAAAGGCTTTTTTCATTTTGCTTCCTCCAACGTCTTCATTATCTTGATATTCGAACACGATCCTACTCCTGTTCGTTCCGGGAGAGTTCGTCTTTTACAGACCTTGACATGGTCGCTGAAGGTCAATGATACCGATTCTCGGCCGCAATCCGGCCGGAAGATTCCGTTCGCAATCACCGTGCCAAGAAATGTGTATGGATTAAAAGGTCTTCGGTCTCACCGGGTGTCGTCTGTGGACCACGAGGAGGACTCCGGAGAGGACACAACCGGCTCCTGAGAGGGTCCAGACGGTCACCGGTTCGCCGGCAAACGCCCATCCGAGAAAGAGCGCGATGGCGGGGGCGACGTAGGCGATGAGGGCCATCTTGTGGGCGGGAGTCGAGCGGAGGAGCCAGAAGAAGAGGCTGAAGGTCAGCACGGTCCCTATGACCGCGAGATAGAGCACGCTGGCGATCGCGGCGGGAGTCCAGCTGACGACGGCGTCGCGTTCGAGTGCGAAGGCTGCGCCGAGCAGCAGAGCAGCGCCGACAAACATGCCGTTGCGATTGAGGAGGGTCGAATTGACTCCTGCACCATATCGTTTGACAAGGGTCGTACCGATCACGACCGAGATGGGACTGAGCATGAGGAGAAGCCCAGTCGGGATTCCCTCGGGTCCGATACCCTGGAGATCGGTACCAAATAGGAGAATCAAGCCGAGAAGACCGACTCCGAATCCGAACCACTGATGGGAGCGGAGGCGTTCGTCATCGAGAAAGAAGTGGCCTGCGAGAGCCTGGAGCATGGGGTAGACACCAAAGAGCAGGCTCACAAGTCCCGATGGGAGGATGGTCTCGGTGTGATAAACGATGCCGTACGACATGGCGAAGCTCGTGGTTCCCTGGATGATCCAGAGCCAGACCGGTGGTTTTTCCCCGCCTTCGTGCCGTCCGAGCAGTGCGGCGACGACGATCATGATCACGGCCGCAACGGCGAACCTGGCGCCGGCGGAGGTGAAGGGCGGCAGATCGCGGAGCCCGCCCTTGATGACCACCCAGGTGCTTCCCCAGATCAGACAGAGTACGGCGAGCATTGCGCGCACGACGACCGGTGATGGTGTGGTGTTCTGACTCGACAATGCCGCCCTCCGGCGTGAGTTTAACCCATCGTCTGGTCGAAATGGGGGATCCGATCCCGGGGCAAAAAAAGGTCCGGGTCAGGCGACCCGGAAAGATCAAGGTAAATGAGATATGGCTGTTGGGAGCCGGGGCTCTCAACAACGAACGAAAGTCTTCAAATCGCGATCCCGAAGCGCGGACTCGCGGGTCGCTCGTGACGGCCGTCGAGGTCATGCAGCTTACCGCGGTCGCGATCCACGAATCAAACCTTTGCAAGATAGTCGGCGAGATAGGCGAAGTCCGGGGTCAATTCACCTTTGTGAACGATCACCGCACGGGCGATTTCCGGCGGGACGTCGAGGGTGTCGAAGGGCCGGGTGAAGTCGGCCCGGGCGAGCGCAGGAAGCATCGGAGCGAGGGCCTTGGCGAATTCTTCCGATGCTTCGCAGCGGGAGTTCGGATGGGAGGATGTCCACCGCGAGGACCGCCGGGCCGTTGCCGTTGGACCCGGAAGTGGTCTCACCCGTCGAGACGTCGTAGACATAGACCGGGTCTCCGGGTGCGGTGCACCTGGTCGTGCACTGAATGGCGCCTCCGACATCACAGCCGAGATCGCCGATGACGCGAAGCCGCGGAACGGTAGACCCCTGGTACAGGGCCATCCGGAGCTCATCGATGGTGACGAGCCGGGGGTAACGTTCATCCCAGTAGTTGCAGTTCATGAGGACCGTGAGGTGAGGGAGGTACCGCGCGAAGTCAGACCGGTATTTTTCCGGGTTCTCGTAGTAGTCCTGGAGTTCGAAGGCGCTTGCCAGAGTCAATGGGGGCGACGATGTGCTTCTTCCTTGAACGTGACTTGGTAGATACAGTTGCCGGACGGTTTGGCGTGCGAGCGCCGAGCAGATCGGCAGGCGCGATCTCTCGGGTGGGCAGTTCGGCGAGGATCTCCCGCGAACCCTTGGCGACGTTCCCATATCCCGCGATGCCGATCGACAAGCGGAGGAATGCCGTCGGGAAGACCGTGGGATGCGATACGGTCGCCGGCCGAGCGGATGGCGGCCTTGGCGGCATCCAGATCATCATATTCGTAGGTCGGCCTCAACTCTGCCAAAGGGGTGCGCTGGCCTTCTGCTGCAAGACGTTGGCCGAGAATCCAGAGACTGTCGATCATTCCGGCGAGCCCCGCGAAACGGCCGAAGAAGACCAGCCTCCGGCCATCGTCATCGACGATCTTCTCGTAGTCGATCAAGGTGCATCCGAGCTCCATCAACCGCTTGAGCATCGGCATGTTGTAGGGCTGGCCCTTGATGACATGCGAAAAGAAGAGATAGGCGGTCTTGGGTTTGAGAAGATCGAGCGGAATCTCCTTCACACCCAGGACGATATTGGCGTCGTCCAATGAGGTGCTGAGCGTTGCCCCTGCCCGGGTGTACTCCATGTCGGGGAAGATCCGACGCGCCGAGGGCTGGATGCGGATATCAATATCGGCGGACGAGATGAGACGACGGGCCAGGCCGGGTGTTACGGGACAGCGGCGTTCCCAGGAGCTTTTTGTTTCTCGGCGGATGCCGATGGATGGTCTCATTCGCACCTCCGGACTCGTGAGACTACTCCTTGCCGAGCTTTCGGGCAAGGGGGATCGACACGCGAGGTCAAACACCATTAGGGTGGTCGTCATGAGATGGATCATTTCCCTCCCGGTCGTGGGTCTGTTGGTGCTGATTCTTGGCTGTGCGTCGACGGTCGATCCCGGAGATGAGGGATCGGGGACCTACAGCTGGCAGCAGCGGGAGTTACGCGGCAACTTCGCAGGATCGCTGCTGGATGTTGCGGGGGCCGCCGAACGAGCGTTCGTGGATCTGAGGTTGGTGGCCGTCGATCAGACGGTGGATGGTCTCAAGGGCAGGGTGACGGCGAGCACGGCCGATGGAACCTCGGTCAGAATCAAACTCAAGGCGATGGAATTCGAGACCACCAGCTTCAAAATCAAGGTGGGTTCCTTCGGCGACAAAGCCATGTCGCAGCAGGTCGCCCGCTACATCGCCCGCGAACTCGCCGAAGGCGAGTCAGCTCGGTAAATTTGAGTTTCGGCTGCGATGGAACTTCTAGCCATCAGCCATCAGCTTTCAGCTTTCAGCCCAGGCTGTTGCAGAAGCCCGGTGCCCGGATTAGTGTCGGGGCTGGTGTTGACGCCGGCGGGTTGGTAGCCTGAGGTTTCTGAGGAATCGTGGACCCTTGTGTCCGAATTGCGAATTCTGCAACAGGCTGAGCTGAGAGCTGAAAGCTGAGCCTCCTGCAAGATTCAAGAATTGGACACTGAGGTCTCCCGACCCTCGTCACCATCAGGCCGGCGAGACGCCGGCCCTACAATGGATCTCAGCCCTTTGTAGTGCTGGCGTCTCGCCGGCACCGAGACCACGAACCATCAAATCATGGGGTTTTTGCGGGAGGATAAGCTGATAGCTGATTGCTGACAGCTTTGTTCTCTCAATCGAGTCCCTCGACGACTGCGAGGACCTCGAAGAGTTGCTGCACGCGCTCGCCGGAGTCATCGCCGGCCGGATAGCGATAGGTGATAGTGGTGATCCGGTCGGCATAGGGGTGGAGGGCAAAGATCGTCGTTTCCTCGATCAAAGCGCCGTTCAACTGATAGCGTCCACGTGAGTAGTAGGTGGTGCCGAGTTGGCTGGTGAGTTCCTGCGCACCGAGATAATCGCCACCCTCCTGCTCCTCGATGGCTTTCTCGTGAAATTTGAGCTCGGCGGGGAGATTCTGGCCCGCTTCCGGGGGTTTGTTGGCGAATTGGATTTCTCCCTCGATGGCGGAAGCGGCAACGCTGAGAATGAGCTGGTCGCCGTCGTTCGTCACGGTCTTGAATTCGCCGGGTACGCCTGCAAGGCGAAGCCGCAGGGTGGTGTTTTCGACCACGACCGGTGTTGGTTCGACAACGTCCGGTTCCGGCTGTTGGTTGCACGATCCGATCAGCAGTGAAGAAGCCGCCATCAAAAATACGACGACCACGAGCCGGGCGATACGGGTTTTGATGTTCATGCTCATCGCTTTACTTCGAGATCAGTGCGGTGATCTTGTGATGCCTCAGATCGATGGCGTGGTCGGTTGCACAGTGCATACAGCGTCCGTGGGTCGCGCCCTTTTCGTTGCGGAAATCGAGATCGCGAGCACCGCACGCGCCGCAGAGGTAGGATCGGGCAAAGGCCCAATCCATGATTGCCTCCTTGTTTGTCGCAGCTTCGGCGGTCAACTGCCAGGAAAGCGAATTGACATTCTTGCCATTGAAATTGATGGGCATGTGGAAGTTGAGAACAAGCCTGGTGTGACCCTTCTTCACCACGAGACCACCACCGAAATCCACATCCTTGATGACCTCGTAAGGCAGGAAGGCGAACACGCCCTCGATTGATCCCAGCAACTGTCGTGAGGTCATGAGAATGGGACCTTCAACGGTTGCGAGAAGCAGGAAAGGAATCTCTTCCTGCGTCAGAACATCCAGGAAGGGCTTGATGGTTTCTTCCGAAAGGGGGCGCGATTCGAGGATCAGTTTCGCCCGCTCGTCCCACTCCTGTCGAATCTGCTCCGCCCGATGTTGCGCCTCTTCGAGAGCCTGGTCGTCCTGCATTTTGCGGAGATCGCCTTTCTCCATCTTTGAGAAGATCACCCCGCAGCGGGTGCACTCGTCCAACCCGGCCTGCTGGACAAATCCGCAGGACGGGCACTGGGTCATCCCGCCGCCCATGGTTTCAGCGACGGAACGGGCGACCTCTTCTTTAGGTCTGACCTCGCACACCGCGCCCGCGTCATCCAGCGCGGACATGATCAGGTGCGCCTGGTCGGCAGGGAGCGTGTCGAAGATGGTAAGACCGACCTTTGACAGAACCTCCTGGCACTCCGCGGTGGACCGGCCGGTAAGGCGCTCCATGGCGAGCACCATCCGAGCGCGGCCCGCGGTGGTCGGGTCTGTCAGACCGAGGAAGGCGATGTCGAACGAATAGGGAGTTTCCATTTTTGACCTCACGGATCGCCGGCGGTTGGTGGACCTGCCACGACCGCCGGACGGAGTTCCTCATTAGTTTAGCCCGTCCCCCTGCAAAAACAGTGATATCCACGAGACCGACCCCGATCTGCGGCTTTCGTGGTATGGGATCCTCTTTTCAAGCTCGGAGAGTCGAGACGGTACAATGAGCGCCGATGAGATCGAAGCCCACCGCCGTCGTTCTGCTGGTTTTGGTGGCGGCTGCAACCGCGGTTGGTCAGGAGTCGACCGCAACCGATCAGCTCGGAAAGGTCCGAAATCGAATAGGAAGCCTGGAACGACGCCTGGTGGAACTCGACGCCGAAAACCGAAGCCAACTCGAGGAACGAGAGCGACTGACCTCGGAACTCGAACTCGCCGAGGCCAGGGTTCGCGAGGTCGAACTGGTGCTCGAACACAGTTTAGAAGAGGCGAACGAAGTCGCCGGCGCCGCGGCGGTGCTGGCAAGTGACCTCGAGCATCACCGACGACTCCTGCAAGGTCATGTGGAGATCATGGCGCTCCTCGGCAGGCCGGGAACCATGCAGTTGCTCTACGACGGAGCGCGGGGTGGCGACCTTGAGGGCGCCATCAGCACGATCGCCGTTTTGACGAGCGGCCAACTGCAGTTGGTCGAGGAGTACGGAGACCTCCACCGGCGGCGAAGTGTTCGGCTCGCCGAGTTGAGCCAGATACTGGAGCAGGCGCGCCAGGACGCCGTGATTCTGGAGGCTCGGCAAAAGGAACTCGAAGAGGTTCGTACGTCCGTCGATCGTCAGATTCGGCAGCTCTCGAGATCGACCCGGAGCGCCGAATCGGAGCTCGAGGAGTTACGGCAGCGTGAACAGGCGCTCGAACGGTTGCTCGGGACTCTCGGTGAACGCCGACCATTTACTGGAGGAGACGACATACGCAAGTTCCGCGGCGCGCTGCCCTGGCCGGTGTCCGGTCCTATCGTGCGAGGCTTTGGCAAGCACTATCTCCCCAAGTATTCAAACTACACGGTCTGCAACGGTCTTCGCTTCGATTCGCCCAGTGGGGCGGAAGTAACGGCAGTCTTTCCGGGTGAAGTGGCATACGCGCGCTTCTTCAAGGGTTATGGAAATATGGTCGTGATTGATCACGGCAATGATGTCTATTCGCTGGCAGCCGGTCTTGCTACAATCCACGTACGGGTCAACCAGCGTGTAGACATGGGTTTACGGCTCGGATTGGCTTCGCCGCCGTCCCAGGACGGTAATACCTATTTTGAAATACGAGTGGGGAAGAAACCGCAGGATCCCCGGCGTTGGTTACAGTTGAGGTCCGAGAGAGGAGTCGCCCTTAAATGAAGCGCTTTCGAATCGCGCTGCTTGTGACGTCAGTGTGCGTCATGGTGTTTTTCGCCGGTCTGCTGACCGCTGGTCTGACTTCGAAAGAGAGTTTGTTCCAAGCCCTGGGAAACCTCGCTGAGGTCGTGCATCTGGTTGAGTCCGAATATGTCGATGAACTCGACCCGGATGTTCTCGCAAGTTCCCTCGATGCGGGGATTTTGGAATCGGTGGATCCGTGGGCCGCGGTGGTGACCGATGATCAGATCGAACGGTATGGAGAGGTTTTCTCCAATCCGCCGGCTTATGGACTCGGGCTCTCACTTCGGCTCGGCTCGGCGGCGGTTCGAGTTGTGTTTCCCGGGTCGCCCGCGGCCGAGTCGGGTCTGGTCAACTGGGAAGTCATAGAGAAGATCGACGGTGTCTATACCCGCGGTCGGCCGCTGTGGCAGATCGCCCTCGATCTGGCGCAGCGTGAGGAGCGGGGCGAGAGCGTGAGTCTCACCGTCATGGACCGTCAGGTCGCTGATCGTCGTGATGTCGTCCTCATCCCCGCCGAGTGGGTTCCCACCCACGCGAGGGTGGAAGTGATTGACGATGTGCGGATCCTGACGATCGAGAGTCTCACCAGCGGGTCGGCGTCGGTCGTCAAAGAACTGGTCGAAGAGGGCGTTCCGATGATTCTCGATCTGCGGGGCCTCGTGTGGGGTCTCGAAGATCAGGCGATCGCGGTTGCGGATCTATTTGTCGGCGAGGGCACCCTTGCCGCGTGGAAGGGCCGCGAGGCGGGCAGCGCGATCATCGCGGCGACCGATGAGTCATCCATGAGTCTCCCGTTGGTTCTCGTCAACGCCGAGACCGAGGGAGCGGGTGAGATTCTCGCTTCAGCTCTGCAGCGATCGGGCGCGGTACTGCTCGGGAAATCGACCATGGGGCACGCACCCCACATGATGATCGTCCGCCAGGGCGGCCTCAACCTCTGGATTCCCGTGGGGCGCTGGGTGGGTCCCGACGACGAGCCGCTTCGTGGTACCGGGCTCACGCCCGATGAGGAAGTCGAGCCGGCGGACGAGGATGAGGAAGGGGATCCGATTCTCGAACGCGCCATCGAAAGACTCCGGCCTGATTCCGCTGAGCCTGAACTTGCCGAGGCCGCCTGAGCCATGGCGGCGGCCGGCGTCAAAAAGAAGAAGACGACCCGAAAGGGGAAATCGAAGGCGGCCGGATGGTCACTTTCGGTGATCGGGATCGCGGCGGCGGCCGTTGCTCTGGTCCTGGTTCTGTGGTGGGTGCTTCGGCCGGGTCAGTCGTCGTTGTCGCTCCAGGACCAGGGGCTCGAGCTCAAGCTCCGCTCAATGGCGATCGAAAACGGCGTGACGCCGGACGATCTCGAAATCGATACCGAGATCCGCAAGATCGACGGAGCCTTCGTCCGTACCTGGAAACTCCGGTTTCCCAGTCCGGCGTCTCGCGAGGAGTTCATCGCTGCGGTTTCGATTCTCGACGATGAGGACGGCATCGCGGTCGCAGATCCGGTAAACAACGTCGGACGGATGATCGGCCTGCGGATCGACCACGGCGTCGAGGCCTTCGATCTCGAACTCGAGATCCACCGAAAGGCGCAGGCCTATTCGAGTCCCGAGACCATCACGGTCCCGACCGAACCGGCGCCGACCCCGACGCCGAGACCAGAGCCACCGGCGGGCGCCAAGGGGCGTCTGGCGATTCTGCTCGACGACGCCGGCCAACGCTTGGATCTCGTTCCTGCGGCCGTCGGGCTCCCCAAGGAGATCGGCATCGCCATTCTTCCATTCCTGCCGAATTCGACCGAGACCGCGGTCAATATGTACGACGCCGGTCACGAAGTCTGGCTTCATCTCCCCATGGAGGCCATCGGCGACAGCAACCCGGGACCTGGGGCCCTGATGGTGGGGATGGGCGATCAAGATCTCCGCGATGCGGTCTTCATGGCCATCAACAACGTTCCTCATGTGGTGGGTGTCAACAACCACATGGGCTCGAAAGCCACCGCGAACCTGCGGATGATGTCCTGGATCATGCAGGAACTGGCTTCCATGGATCTCGCCTTTCTCGATTCCAGAACGACGGTGGACACCGTGGCCGAGGAAGCGGCCCGGGCTCAAGGCGTCAAGACCGGAAGACGACACGTCTTTCTCGACAACGAGCGCACCAGTGATGCAATTCGGGCGCAGCTCGATGAGGCGGTCTATCGATCTCGAATGGAGGGTGAGATCATCGCCATCGGCCACCTCAACGAGGTCACCCTCGCGGTGCTCGCCGAGGAACTTCCGGGTCTGGCCGAACGGGGCGTGGTGCTGGCACGACCGACCGCGCTCCTGAGGTGATCCGAGGCGGAGTGAGTCCGCTCGCGCGGCCGCTCCACAAAGAGTCCCAAAACCCGCGCCCGGGAGGGTGGGGGTTGTACAATCCCGAATCCGGAGGATAGGTATGGCCCCGAAGCTGCGTCTTTACAACACACTCAACCGACAACTCGAGGAATTCGAGCCGATCGAGGACGGGGCTGGCCCGCCTCTACACCTGCGGTCCGACGATCTATGATTATCCGCACATCGGGAACTTCCGGACATTTCTCTTCGAAGATATTCTTCGCCGCACCCTGAAGCTCTTTGGATTCCGGGTGATCCAGGTGCAGAACCTCACCGATGTTGACGACCGGACCATCCAGCGTGCCAACGAGAACAAAATCTCCCTCCGCGAGTTCACCGATCACTTTGCAACGGCTTTTTTCGAAGACCTGGAGACCCTCGGGGTTGAACCGGCGGAGCACTATCCACGCGCGACCGAGTACGTGCCTGAAATGGTGGAGATCATCAAGCGTTTGGAGGCTGAGGGCCACACCTATCGGTCGGAAGGCTCGATCTACTTTCGGATCAGCAGCTTTCCCGCCTATGGCAGGCTCTCCGGGATCAAACCCGAGAAGAACCTGGCCGGAGCTCGAATCGATGTCGATGACTACGAGAAGGACGATGCGCGGGACTTCGTGCTGTGGAAGGCGCCGAAAGAGGGCGAGCCGATCTGGGAGACCGAGCTCGGGCCCGGCCGACCCGGGTGGCATATCGAGTGTTCGGCCATGGCGATGGCGCTCCTCGGCGAGACCTTTGACATCCACTGCGGCGGGGTCGACAATATCTTCCCGCACCACGAGAACGAGATTGCACAATCAGAAGGCGCGACGGGATGCGAGTTCGCACGATTCTGGCTTCACGCGGAACACCTCGTCGTCGAGGGCGAGAAAATGGCCAAGCGGGTGGGGAACTTCTTCACGCTGCGGGATCTCATAGACAAGGGATTCGACCCGTTGGTGGTGCGCTACCTCTTGATCTCAGTACCGTACCGGCAGCGCTTGAACTTCACGTTTGACGGGTTGCACGCGGCGGAACAGGCCATCGACCGGATCACCAACACCCTGCGGCGGCTCGAGAACACGCCACTCGCAAACGGCGTCGGCGATCTTCAGCAGGCGGAAATCGATGCGTTTCACACGGATTTTCGTGAGGCGTTGGGTGACGACCTCAACACCGCTCGGGCCCTCGCCGCCGTCCACAACCTGTTGCGGGTCGTCAACACGGCCCTCGACGGTGGTGGACTCAGTCCGGAGTCGAGTTCGGCCGTGGAAGCCGCGTTTGCGGAAGCCGACTCGGTTCTGGGGATCTTCCCCAAGGGCGAGGCAGATGCGGGGACCGATGCAGAGATCGACGCCCTCATCGAGGAGCGCATCGCGGCGCGGGCGAACAAGGACTTCGCCCGAGCCGACGCCATCCGTGACGAGCTCCTGGCGAAGGGCATCGCGCTGGAAGACACACCGCACGGAACCGTCTGGCACCGCGATTAGGCCGCACGCGTCGGCCGGATCGCACAACGGAACCGCAAGGGCGCAAAGTACGCAAGGTCATCGCATCCAGCATCCAGCATCGCGCTTTCGCGCTGCTACTCCAGCAGATTCTCCCGGATGTAGGTGAACTTGCCCTTGTTGACCAACCCGAAGCCTTCCTCGAACTCGTTGATGAGGCGAGAGACGGTTTCCCTGCTAGTGCCGATGGAATGGGCGATATCCGAGTGGGTCGGCCGCCTGACCACCACCCAGCCGTTGCCGAGGCGTTGGCCGTGGTCACGGGCGAGATCGAGGAGGTATCGGGCGAGCCGTCCGGCCACATCCATATATGCCAGCGACTCCATCTTGGAGTTGGCGCGACGGAGACGACGCGAAAGAATCGCCATGAGCCTGAGGGAAATTCGCGGGTTCGATTCTAAGAGGCGTTGAAAATCGACCCGGTTGATGACCAGGACCTCGACCGCGCTCAATGTCACGACCGAGGCCGATCGCGGCGCGGACTCGAGGAGGGCCATCTCACCAAAGACCTGGCCGGCGCCAAGAACGGTGAGGATGAATTCCTTGCCATCGGATGAGGTGATCACGACCTTGACCCGGCCGCTCGCCACAACGAAAACCGCATCCGCGGGATCTCCGGCGTGGAAAATTGTGGTGTCCTTGGGGAGCTTCTTGATCTGAGCGAGGGCCGTCAGATCGGCGATCTCCTCTTCGATCATCTCACCGAAGAGTTCGACACTCGCGAGAAGCTCACGGATGCGATCGCTCATGGAGTTGCTCCCGACGTTTGATCGAGTACCGCGTTGGCGACTGATCCGCCGCCTGTCGGCGACGGTATTGAAATACAATCAGAGCCTAGCACGTCCCGATCGGTGCACCATCCTGGGGTCGGCAGACCGAGTAGCGACCTGGCTTTGTGAATAGCCTGTCGAACGGTTTCCAAATCGGCCTCTGATTCCGGGTAGAAAAGATGGCCGCGCCGGTCGGCGGTCATGATTCCGAGGCGAACGACCGTGATGATCTCGCGTTGGCCCGGCTGATCGACGATATCCGACATCACCGGAACGGCGCCGCCGGTCATGGTTTCCAACCGAGGCAGGACCGATACCAGGACAACCGCGAGATCGCTGCGCGTGAGATTCTCAGCGACCATGGCCGCGCGGGCATAGTCCGGAAGCAGGGTCATACGCCAGCGTGTCTGGGCTCGATCGAGGGCTACTCGGCGCCCCGGGTAATCTTCGGGCAGCGAAGAATAGCTCTCCATGGCGGACTGCCAGTCTCCGCGCTCTTCGCCGATCTGTCCCTGCAGCAGCACGGCCTCAGGCAGGGTCGAGATGTCGGCGAGCAGGGCCTGGGCTTCGTCGAGTTGACCGTTCGCGAAGTAGATTTTCGCCTCGAGAAGCGCGGAGTCACCGCGTTGGGGATCAATCGCCTTGGCGGCCTGGAGCTCGGCCATGGCAGCTCCCAAATCCCCGTCTTCGAGGAGGCGTTCGGCATTGGCGATTCGATCATCGATCCACCGTCGTTCGAGGTCGGCGGCGCGTTCGCCCCACGGCGGTGCGGTCCACATCAGCGCGCTGCGCCGAGCGGCGTCCAACGCCATGGACTCGCGTCCGAGATCTTCCGCGGCGATCGACAGAGTCAGCCATGCTGCGGCGTAGTCGGGGTACGATTCGCAGAATGACACGAGCTCGTCGACGAGCGTCGATTTCTCCGTCGATGAGCTGGATTTGATACTTCAGCAATCGACTCGGCGCGGCGTCGGCGACTCGTTGGGCCCGCTTGTAACTCTCCGATCAGATCACCGGCCGCCAATTCCCGCCATGCCCGTTCGATCTTCTTGTGTTGGGACTTCTTGACCGCGGGGACACCGGGACCGGAGAGCGGCGACGGGAGATCCGATCCGGTCATGGCCTCGACCATTGGAGAAAGAACCGCCCACGAAAGAACCACGCCGAGCAGGATCGCGATCACCGCGACAAATCGACGCAGCGTCGTCATCGCACGAAGCCGGTTCTCGCGACGGTCAGCCACCCAGCGCGTGTGGTCGCGGCGATCAATCGCTGCCGTTTTCATCCTGCAGTGGAGCGCCTGAATGCCCCCCTGCCGCGGCAGGGGAGATGCTCGCCACGGCGTGTTTGTAAACCAGCTGTTCCTGACCGTGGTTCTCGAGAACGACGGCGTAACGATCGAACCGACGGAGGATGCCGGTCAGCCGTTTTCCGCTGACAGGTAGATGTGAACCGTGCGCGACTCCTTGCGAAGCTGATAGAAAAACGGATCTTGGATGTTGATGGTACTGCTCGCAGGTTTGCTCATGTCTGCCTTCTTCCCCTGAGCTTCTTCCGACCACAGGCGAACCGCCGACTCCGTTCCGCCGGCATCGGCGGGTGGGAGCCATTGCAGCGTGCCCTCCGTCAGACTACGCAGCCAGGTCAACTGGCGTTTTGCGAGCTTTCGGCTCGCTGCCTTCGTATTGTGGATGGCGGATTCCAGGTCGCAGTCACCATTCAAGTGATCGACCAGTTGGCGATAGCCGATCGCCTTGAGTGCGTGTGCATCGCGTGGCACTCCTGAGGCGAGAATCTGCCGGACCTCCTCCCTCAAACCAGACGCAAACATGATGTCTACGCGAGTGTCGATTTTAGCATAGAGCTCGGCCCTCGGGCGCTCGGGGGCGATGAGGAACGGCGTCGAACTCTTCGATCGCCGGTGCGCCGCCCAGTGCTCTGAAATCGGCATTCCGGTTGCCTCGAAAACCTCGAGCGCGCGGAGGATGCGTTGCCGGTCCGGGCCCCGATTTTTGCAGCCGCAGGCGGGTCGATTTCCTCGAGCCGGACAAAGATCGCGATCGGGATCGCGGGTCCCAATCAGCGGCGAGGCGAGCGACGAGATACCGGATCTCGCGGCGGCGACCGGAAAGAGCCCGAGCAGGAGGGCGCGGATCCAGAAGTGGGTTCCTCCCACGACGATCGGGGTGATTCCCCCGGCTGCGGATATCGGTGATGGCGTGCCTGGCGGCTTCGACAAAGGCGCCGGCCGAAAAGACCTCGGTGGGATCGGCGACATCGATGAGATGGTGGCGAACCCGCCGGCGCGCGTCGGCATCGGGTTTGTCGGTGCCGATGTCGAGTCCCCGGTAGACGGCGAACGCGTCGGCGGAGATGATCTCACCGCCGATGGCCTCGGCCACTTCGAGCCCCAGGCGGCTCTTGCCCGACGCCGTCGGTCCGACGACGAGCAGAAGCGGCTCGCGGTGATCATCGGATAGACTGCTCAGTCACAATCAGAGGATACGTGAGCGCGGAAAATTATGAATTGTGAGTTATGAATTAGAATGACTGACCTCGTACTCCATCGCCAAAGGACTGTCGTTCGACGACATGCCTGCTCGAACGGCTCTGGAAATCGGGACACCTTGAATCAGCGCGATGGCGTGCGATGGAAATTCATAATTCATCATTCATAATTCATCATTCGAGTCCTACGGATACAGCGTCCACTCGCCATCCTCCCACCGGGCGCCGCACCGTCCGTCGTGAATGGGCATCCGATACTCGATCTCTCGTTGTTCGAGACGCTCGATGACCTCCGGATGAGGGTGATGGTGGAGGTTTTCGGGTCCGGCCGGAGATCGAGCGCCAACCGCGGCCCGGTCGCGTCGAGGAAATCCGGCGTTGCCGAGTGGCGGCTGCCATGGTGGGGGACGACGAGGACGGCAGCATTCGATATTGCTCGAGGTGACGAGCCGTTGTTCGGTGGCGGCGCCGATATCGGCCGTGAGGAGGATCGGACCTCCGCCGATTTGAAGCCGAGCGCACGATGGAGCGTTCGTTCTCGGCCGAAGAGGCGTCTGCGGCCGGGGGCCAGAGGATTTCGAGCACCATCGATCCGAGATCGATCCGTGATCCCCGAGCGACCGGGACGATCGGCACCCCACGCCTTCGTGCGGTGCGCAAAAGCGGCACGGCTTCCGGGCGCGTCCTCAACCAGACGGGCACGATGAGCCTGTCGACGGTGGTCGTCCGGATGATGTGCGGCCAGCCCGGCGATGTGGTCCTCGTCGCCGTGCGAGGCGACGACCGCTTCGAGACGGTGGAGCCGGCTCGGGGCGAGCAGTTGCGCGGCCTCGCGGCGGCGACCGCCGCCATCCATCACGAGGTGGTCGCGCCATCCGAACTCGACCCGGAGCGCGAGACCGTCGGAGACCGGGAGGAGTTCCACCTCGGTCGAATCGCGGGGCGGGATCACCCGCCACCAGATGGCGAAGAGCCGCAATGGTGGCGGTGTAGGCGACGACCCCGATCCTTGCGCGGCGGCCCGGGAGCAGCGAAACGAGACCGAGGACCACGATGAGGGCGAGCAGGGCGTGGAGGGAGGGGAGGCGGGATCAGCTCCGCCGATCGACCCGGTGCTCCGGCGATCCAAAGCGCTCTGCTGCCGAGATCGACGCAGCTCGAGCAACCACCCGGCGGCGGGTGGCGTAGATCGGGGCCAACGCGGCCGCCGCCACCGAGGCCAGCACGACCGGGGCCAACAACCAGGGCACCAGGAGATTCGATACCGCAGCGCCGGGGATCGCGGACGCGAAGTGGTATGCGACGAGCGGGCGCCGCGGCGAGCTGAGCCACGATCGGTACGGCGATGGCCGCGGCCAACCAGCGAGGGAGCGGAATCGCCGCCGTCAAACCAGGCGCCCAACGGACGAGTGCCGCGGTCAACAGGACGGTGAGCTGGAACGAGACCTCCGCGACAAGCGACGGATCGACCATGAGAAGCAGAAACGCGGCGAGCAGGACCGCCGCCATGGGCACGATTGCCCGGCCGAGGAGACCGGCGCCGACGAAGATCACCCCCATCAGCGCCGCTCGAACGGCCGATGGCGACGCACCCGCGAGGAGAGCGTAGGTGGGAAGGACCGCGAGGATCGACGATTCTGGTGGTGGACGGGGAAGCGCCGCCGAACGCCAGTAACAGCCAGGTCATACCTCGCCACGAGGCCGACGTGGAGTCCGCTGACGGCAAGCAGGTGTGCGAGACCGGATCGCCGCCAGCCGTCTCGTCGGGCCGGTGCCAGCAGATCTCGGCGACCGAGCGAGAGCGCCGCCGCGAGCTCGGCTGCGCGGATTCGATCCACATCGGTTCCGGCTGCAGCCAGAAGCTGATCGGCCAGCCAACCGCGGAGCGCCGGTAATGGGCGAACCTCGCCGGTTGGCCCGATCAGTCGGCGGGAGCTCGCCACCAGAAGAGGAGATTGGGGTGAACCTCGAATCGAGACCAGTCCCTTGACGATCTCGCCCGGTCGAGGGAGATCGCCGGGGTCGACCCGCCCGCGGATCTCGAGGCGACAACGCCCGAGCTTCGGTATCGGCAGGTGATCATGGTGGGCGTCCAAGACCCGGCATCGTGCCTGCCATCCCCATCGACCCTCGACCCAGCCCTCGTTGACGAGAACTCGGGCGCGGATCCAAACCGGATCGTCACGATCCGTGAGGGCGGTGAGTTGGGATCGGATCTCGGCGTCGCGAATACCGTGACCCCCGACCAGGGCGAGTCCCGCGGCCAGCCAGAGGGCGATCGATGCGTCGTTGCCAATGCGCGCGGCGACCGCGAAGATGCAGAAACCGGCCACAACGATCAGAATCTGCGAGCCATCCCGGACTGGGGTCGCTCATCGCGAGGGCAAGTCCGCTTCCGGCGGCCCCGCCCAGAGTCAGGCCCCACAGGGGCTTGAGTGCGCGAGATTCGCCGCCGGCGTCGGTCACCCGGATTCCAGGACAGCGAGGACCTCCACATGGTGGGTGAAGGGAAAAAGATCGACGAGTTCGAGGTGGGAGAGGACATATCCGTGGTCGATGAACTCCGCGGCGTCTCGGCTCCATGTGGCCGGGTCGCAACCGAGCATCAAGAGACGATGCGGTCGCCAGTCGATGAGGCGTCGCCGGAGTTCCGGCGTCAACCCCGTACGTGGTGGATCCGTGATGGCGAGGGTTCCCTGCGCGAGATCGCGATTGATCTCGAGGAAGGCCTCGGCCGAACTGGCGACCACCCGAGCGTCAGGCAAGTTGCGCTGCGCGGCCGCTGCCCCCGGTTGGTGGGGTTCGACCACGGTGAGATCCTCGTGTCCGGCCCATCGGGCCGCCGAGGCCAGGAAACCGACACCCGCGTGAAGGTCCACCACCGGTTCGTCGCCGGGGCCGACGAGGCCGGCCACCCTTTCAAAGAGCCACGGTACGAGATGCCGGTTGCCCTGAAAAAAAGAACCGATGGGAACCTCAAGTCGAACGGGGAGATCCATCGTGACCTGTTCCAGACCCCATCCCGGAAGGATCGCTGATGCCTTCGTGAGCCGGTGAAACCCATCGATGCCGGGACACTCCGCGGCCGGAGGCACACAGCGCTCGGGGATGGATTTCGGCCCGCCGCGGCTCGGTCGAAGAGCCGCCACCGTGGCGTCGCTCCCCTCGAGAATCTCGAGATCAACGGGCATCAGGGAGTGATTGATGAGGTTCTCTGTCAGCGATGGCAGGGCGGCGGCGAGGGTGGGGGAGATGATGCCGCAGTGGCTGATGGGACTGACCCGCCAACTCCGAGGTCCGTAGAAGCCGAGTACCCGGGTCGAGGGATCCCAGTGAAGACGGCTTCGAAGCCGGTAGCCCGATGGTGAGTCGGTGATCGAAGCGCCGCGAATCCGATCTGCGATCTCGGGGAATCGCCCCGCCGCCTCGGCGGCGACGGTGATCTTGAGGTCCGCTCCCATTCGTGGATCCACCTCGGGCCAGTCGCACCCACCACAATCCCTGGCGTGGGGACACGAGATCTCGAGGCGAGCGGGGTGGCGGTCGCTGAGAACCTCGATGACATCGGCCTCGATGATTCGGGCCCTCCGTCGGGACTGAGCGACGCGCAACCACTCCCCGGGCAGCCCGCCTCGAATCATCCACGTGGCGCCGCCGGAGTGGGCAAGCGCGCGACCGCCCCCGATGAGTTTGACGGCCCGAATCTCGGTCGCATCGGTGGCGTCGGGAACGGTCTTGTTCACCACGAGGCACCTGAGGGGATGGGCAGCATCATCCGACATCCAATCGAGGCAGGTCGAGAAGAAGTCGTAACTCTCGGTCGCGCAATGCCCTGGTGCTGCGCTGCCTGGCCTCCTCGGTGGCGAAGGTGCTGGCCACCGCGCTCTCGACATGCGCTCCGATCGTCGTCTGCTCGTCTTCCGACAGAGCCGCCCAGCACTGGTGGAGCATCTCCGCCTCGAGGCTGAATAGGTGTTCGTCCAGCATCGCCGCGGCGAGGTCGCTACAGGCCGTCTCGATCTGCGCGGCGATTCGACTGAGCACCTCGGCGACCGGAGCCCTGTCCTTCCTCTGTGCATTCGCGGCATTTCTCAGCGTGCTGACCAAAGAGACGCAGTCTGCAGCGGTCTCGGACATCGTCTTCCCGGGGGCCGCTTCAGATTGCCCGGTCCGCATCTCGGCAAGCCGTTTTGCGTTCCGTTTGACTGCGTGCCGACAATAGGAAAGGCTGACGACAGGATTCGCATCCTCGCGCTCGCGGTTTCGCGTGAAGACCTCGGTGAGCCCGGAGGCGACGGCCGCCAGGGGGATTCCATCGCGCCACCACGACCGCAGGAGTTGGAAATCGCGTGGTGACAGAACATGGGGCGTTCCTCGAAGCGAGGCAAAGAGATCCTCGACGCTTCGGTAGTAGCTGAGCTCCTGACCATCACCATCCATTGGCTCAGTGTAACCCCACCGCACGAAGCGGTTACAATACACAGGCTGAATGTGGATGATTCTAGTGGTTCCGAGCCGTTCTGGCGAGATGACGGGCCCGCCCCAACTCCCTATAGAGGGCGGTCTCGTCGATGGCATGGAGACGGTCCCTCCGGTGGCGCAGCGGGTTGCCAGGTCATAATGCGGCCGATTCTCTTGTTATTCATAGGGATCGTGTGGACGTTGGCTCCGGCTGTCCACGCCGGGCCATGGAGTCAGCTGCCTGATGCCATCGACCGTTTGATGGAGCGTCCCGGTGATGAGGACGCCGAGCGTGTGATTCGATCGGCCGAGGCCTCGATTCTTCGCGAGGCGCAGCAGGGTCGCGTGGTCGTGACCCGATCGCTCTTCGACACCTACGCGAGTCTGGTTCCAAACCTGCCCGACGGGATTCGCCGGCTCTCCTCCATTGAGCGGCGGATTGCCGATCAGCTTCTCAAAGTCGGAGATCAGGAGAGGTCAAAGGATCTCCTGCGAGCTTCATCGCTGTGGGCGCTTGCCGCCGAGCTCGATCCCGAGTCGGAGGCGGTCGCCCGGTTGCGGACGGTTCTCCTGCCGCCGGTCAACGCCCGACCGGGCCAGGTGTGGAAAGCTCCGCTGGACGGTGCGAGATTGGTTTTCCACCCAGCCAGGGAAGTTCGTATTGGCTGTACTGTTGACGATAGCGCCTGTCTCAACAATGAGTTCGTCACTCGCGACGTCGAGGTGCCGGCGATCTGGGTCGAGGCCCACGAGGTGAGCAATCGGCGATATCGCCTGTGTGTGGTTGCGGGTGGTTGCAGGCCTCCCGAGGATCCGAGTCACTTCAACGATCTCGATCGAATCGATGATCCCGTGGTGGGTGTCAGTTGGCGGCAGGCGAGGGCCTATGCGCTGTGGTCGAGCCGCCGATTGCCCTCCGAGGCCGAGTGGGAACGTGCGGCCCGGGGTGAGATCAACACCATGAGGTTTCCCTGGGGCAATACTCGTCGGCGAGAACTTGCCAATCTGTGGTTGGAACCTCGCAGCGCGATCGCCGGTGGGACCCGTCCCGGCGGGAGTTTTCCATTCATGGGTTTCGGGACGGCTGATATGGCCGGCAATGTTTGGGAATGGTGTCAGGATCGATACCAGCCCCGGCTTTCGGCACTGCCCGGTGACGGATCCGCCGCGCGACAGGGATTGGGACGAGTCGTACGCGGCGGTTCGTGGCGTCGTGCCATCGATATGGCCCGTGTTTCAACCCGATCGTGGTTCGATGGTAAATATTTTGCTGACGATCTCGGATTTCGATGCGTGGTGGATCACAACCAGGGGGATTCGGCCGGAGATCTGGTCCGCGCTGCGCAGCGGGCCTTTCCCTTCAATGTCGCAACCGGGCGGGAGTTCGATGGTTCGGATCTCGAAGCCGAGGACCGGCGCTATCTCGAAAGGCGGGCCATCACCCTCTTCGTCATCGAAGGCCGAATGGAAGAGGCCTTGATTCCGGCCGCACACAGACTCAGCAGCGAACCCAACGATCCGGTTGCCGGAGATCTCTTCACTCGACTCGAGACCGAATTGCTCAATCAGGCCAGCGGGAGCGGGATTTCCGGTCTCGAGAAGCGAATCGAAGCGTACCGGTCAGTGGCCATGGAGAACCCGCGGTTGGCGGGTCGGTTCGCGTCCCTTCAGCGCCAGTTGCTGGTCGTGCTGCGTCAGGCGGTGACCGATCACGAACGCCGCGGCGATCGGGAAACCGCTCAGATGGCGGCGGGACTCGGTCTCGTGGTCGCCCCAAACGATGCCGTATTCGCGGCGGCGGCGAGCCGACTCACCCGCAAGACCGGGAGCACCAGGGTGTGGCCCGAAGACGGTAAGGGAATGGTCTGGATCGAGGGGCGTCGGATCCACGTTGGAGCGAGCCCCGGCGATCTCGGCGCCAGCAGCAACGAACACCCCGAGCACGAGGTCACCCTCAAGGGTTTCTGGATCGATCGGACCGAGGTCACCAACGACGAGTATCGGAGCTGCGTCCAGGCTGGTGCCTGCACCCCGCCGCACCGGACTGAAGTCTTTGATAGCCTCAACCTCGGGGATCACCCGGTCCTGTGGGTCGACTGGTTCCAGGCGAAAGAGTACGCCGCCTGGGCCGGGAAGCGGCTTCCGAGCGAGGTCGAGTGGGAGTCCGCCGCCCGGGGCGGAACCGCGACCTCGTTCCCGTGGGGCGCGAGTTGGGTGCCGGGTAGCGCGAACGCCATGGGGGTCTACCGTAATGATGTCTGGGGTGGCACCGCTCCGGTGGCGAGCTTCGAACCCAATCGTTGGGGCCTCTACGATCTCGTCGGGAACGCCTCCGAGTGGACCGAGGATGTCTACAACGAGACCTATGTCGGCGCGCCGAAGGATGGGAGCGCCTGGTATCAGGAAACCGGTCTGGCGGGTGAACGGAGGCGGGTCGTGCGCGGCGGCGGCTATGACGACCCACCGCCGAGACAGCGAGTGTCCTGGCGCCGCGGCAGGCGGGCCGACAGCGACGGCCGGTCGGTCGGTTTCAGGTGCGTAGCCGACGAATCGGGCAGCAGTTTTTAGTTCTCAGTTTTGAGTTACATCGCAGAAGTTCCGCGGGCCTTGTGGGAGCCGCTGTCAACTAAAAACTAAAAACTACGAACTAAGAACTAAGAACTAAGAACTGATCGCTCAGAGTTCCCTCAACGCTGTCGCAACGGGCATTCTGGCAGCCCGAAGGGCTGGCAAGAACCCTCCGACGAAGCCCATCAACGCTGCGAATCCGAGCCCCCACAGCATGAGCGATGGGGTCACCTTGAAGGCGAACGCAAGATGCGAGAAGGTCTGCCAGTTCATGGTTCCTGCGGTGAATCCGTTGAGGGGCAACACGGCGATGCAGCCGAGGACCCCACCGATCAGAGCAAGGAGGACCGACTCGACGACAAACGAGACGACGACGCTCGCGCCGCCAAAGCCGAGGGCCCGCAGGGTGGCGATCTCCCGCGAACGCGCGGCGACCGCCGAGTACATGGTATTGAGGGCGCCGAAAACCGCACCGATGGCCATCACCGAGGCGACAAGAAATCCCAGCACCCGAATGAGCATGCTCACGGCCTGTGACTGTTTGGCGTAGTAGGCCCGTTCGCCGGTGATGTCCACGGTCATCCTCGGATCGGCGGTGAGGGTGTCCTTGAGTGCCGTGAAGTCATCACGGGACGCGAGTCTGGCGGTCACCGACTGGTAGACATTCTCGGACCGGCCAAAGGTCTGGCTGAGGAGATTCGAATCGCACCAGAGTTCGGAATCGAAGGCGCTGCCGCCACTGTCGAAGATTCCGACGACTCGCCAGTCTTGACCGCCGATCTCGATCGTCTCACCGAGACCAAATCCTCGATAGGTGGTCACGGCGTTCTTCCCGACCACGAGTTCGGCAAGTCCGGGCTGGAAAAACCGCCCTTCGGTGACGCCGGACCGTCGGACGAACCTCGAGGACCCGATCACTGAGGCCTCGAATCTGCACGTTGGCATCGGTGCCGGTGGTCATCAGAGGAAAGGCGCCGATGACCACGACCTCCGGGCTGAGAATCGGTGCACCATCGGCCGATCGTGCAACTTCGGGGGCATCGCCGATGATCCGAACCTGATCGAGGCTCACCGCGGAGGTCATTTCCGAGTCGGCCCCGGCGCGGAGGACGATGACGTTGTCGGGCGAACCCGACGAGATGAGGGTGGCCTGAAATCCGCGAGCCATGGCGAGCATGGCGAGGAAGACACCGACGGTTCCGGCGATGCCGAGCACGGAGACCACGGCGTTCGCCCAACGGGCGCCAACCGAACGAATATTGTAGGAAATCGGGATCGCCATCACACCCTCCGAAGCGCATCGACGATTCGCAGGCGCATGGCGGTCACCGCCGGGATGAGTCCGGCCACGAGACCGACAAACAGGGCGAGGACGAGGCCGAGGGCCATGGAATCGGGACCGAGATAGAAGTACGGGAGCATCCCGTTGGTCGGATCACCACTCAACGTGAAGAGCTTCGCCATACCGATGCCGAGTCCTCCACCGACAAGAGCGATGAGCACCGATTCGGCGAGGACGAGCGAGAGGACAGTGCCGTCGCCGAATCCGAGGGTCTTGAGAACGCCGAGCTCCGGAATCCGTTCGCGAACGGCGGTCGCCATGGCGGAGCCGGTGACCAACAGCAGCGTGAAGAGAACCACCGCGCCGATGGAAAGGACGATGAGCCGGATATTGCCGATCTGCTTGGCAAAGCCCGCCGCAAAGGCCTTCTCGGTTTCGGTCGAGGTCTCCCACGCCGAGTTCCGAAAGCGCTCATCGATGGCATCGGCGACTTCGACGGCGGTGTCGGGGTCGTCGATCTTGACGGTGTACCAGCCGATCAATCCTTTGCCCCACTGTCGGCTTTCGTCGAGATAGTCGTAGTGGAACCAGAACTGGGTCTCGTCGGCCTCGGCGGTTTCGCCCTCGTAGATGGCGCGGATATTGAACTCCCACGCGCCCTGAAAGATGGTGCCCTTGATGGGGATCCGGTCGCCGAGACTCCATTTGAAACGCTCGGCGGTGGCCTTACCGACAACGGCGCCTTCGCGGTCGGCCAGGAAGCTCTGCCATTGGTCGTCCGGGATGACGAACTCGGTGAAGACATCGCGGTAGGTGTCGGTATCGATGGAGAACTGGGGAAAGAAGTTCCGCTCGTCCTGATAGATCCCGCCGAACCAGTTGGCGAAGGTCGCCTCCGAGACGTGATCGAGCTGCCGAAGCCTCTGTTGATAGGAGATCGGCAGCGGTTGGATCAGCGAGATCCGATTGCGCACCACCAGGCGGTCGGCTCCGGCGACATCGACGCCGGCGTTGAGGCTGGTCTCGATGGTGACCAGCAGCCCGAAGAGAAAGAGCGCCACTGCGATGGAGCCCACCGTCAGGATGGTACGGGTCTTCTTTCGCTTGAGATTACGGAGAATAAACGGCAGGAATTTCACGACACAGCCCCGGTTCTGCCGGCTTCAACGAGCACTCCCTTCTCGAGATGGAGTTCGACATCGGCTCGTTCGGCCGCCCGTGGGTCGTGGGTCACCATGAGGATGGTCTTCCCGTGCTCTTTCGACAGCGCTGTGATGAGATCCAGGATCTCGTCCGCCGATTGGCGATCGAGGTCGCCGGTGGGCTCGTCCGCGAGGATAAACGTGGGGTCGGTGACGATGGCGCGGGCGATGGCCACCCGCTGTTCCTGACCGCCGGAGAGCTGGCGCGGGTAGTGGTCCATTCGATCGGCGAGCCCGACCAGGGACAGCGCGGTTTCAACCTGTTGCTGACGTCGACTCTTGGAGAGTTTGGTCAGCAGAAGGGGGAGTTCGACGTTCTGCGCGGCGGTCAAGACGGGCATCAGGTTGTACATCTGGAAGATGAACCCGACGTGGCGGGCCCGCCATTTGGCGAGCTTCGGCCCTGACATGTGGGTGATCTCATCGCCGTCAACAGTGACGGTCCCGAGGTCGGCACATCGAGACCGCCGAGGAGGTTGAGCAGCGTGGTCTTCCCCGAGCCCGACGGACCCATGAAGGCCACGAAATCCCCAGCCTCGACATCGAGGTTGAGGCCCTGGAGCACGTCGATGGTCTCCGACCCTCGCTTGTACTGCTTGTTGAGGTTGCGCACCTGAATCAGGGCGTTGTCGCGGCCGGTTCCATCTACTCGTACCATGCTCATCCTCCGGATCGTGCCACGGCGTATTGTGGACGCCGTCAGTTCTCGATCTTGACTTTCTGTCCGTCTTCGAGCCCCTCGGGACCCTCGACGACGACGAGAGCGCCCGCCGACAGACCGGCGAGGATCTCGATGTCGCTGCCCAATTCGCGTCCGACGCTGACCGCTCGGCGCTCGACATTCTCGCCATTGACCGCAAAGACCACGCGGCGGTCGCCTTCATTGACGACCGCTGCGCGTGGGACGAGACACAGCGCTTGCGGCGCGTCATCGATCTCCGCGGCGGTCTCCCGGAATGCCACCTTGACTCCCATATCCGGGAGGATCCGTGGGATCGAGTTCGTCAAAGGTGAGCCGGACCTTGACCGTGGCTTTCTGACGATCGGCGGTGGGAATGATGGTTCTCACCGTGGCTGGGATTCGCCACCCGGGTAGGCGTCGAGAATGGCCTCGGCCGGCTGTCCGGGCGCCACCCTCGCGATATAGCTTTCGTTGACATCGACCTCGATCTCCAGCGACGTCATATCGACGATGGTCGAGATGCCGCCGCCACCGGCAAAGACCGGGGCGACCATCTCGCCCGGCTGCGCTTCCTTGGAAACCGCGATTCCGGCAAAAGGCGCCCGAATCGTGTAGTTCTCGAGATCCTGTACGGCCACCGCGAGCTGCGCCTCGGCGGCGTCGAGGTTGCGTTGCGCCACCGCCAATTGGGCGCCGAGTGCATCCACCGCGGCGGTCGCCGAATCGAGATCCTGTTCCGAGGCGACGCCGTCCTCATGAAGCTCCTGGGTCCGCCTCAATCGTCTCTGGGCGTCTGCAGGTTGACCTTGATCTCTTCGAGGCCGGCCCGAGCGACATCGCGGTTGGCGCGGGTGGCGTCTGTTCTCCGGCGTGCATCGGCGTCGTCGAGGCGTGCGAGAACCTGGCCGGCTTCCACCCGCATGCCCTCGTCGACCAGGACCTCGGTCACCCGGCCGGTGATCTTGGAGGCCACCGTGGCCCTCCGGCGGGGTTCGACATAGCCCGAGGCGTTGAGCACCGTGGCCGATGCGCCGGTCTCGGCGGCGCGGGCGGTGGCGGTTGCGACCGTGACCGATTTGGATCCGCGCATGAAGCTGAAGCCCGCCACGGCGATGGCGATGACGGCGATGATGACCGCGATCGGGAGCCAACGGCGGCCTGAGTCGATGTCGCGGGCTCCGTCGTCGATGGACAGGTCCGAGAGTTTGTGCGTTTGCTTGGTTTCACCCACTGGAGAGGGCCTCCTGAGTAGCCGTAACACCGAGATACGGCGTGGTTCTTCCGGAATTGAGCCGGGAGTTTAGCATCGCTTCGGATGTTCCCCTTCTGGATCAGTGGCCCGGGGCCTGCCTCACTCCTAATTCCAGACCCATCGAACGAGCTCTTTGAGCCAGTCGATCACTCGAGGCTGAGAAGGTACTCGCTCATCGCGTTCAGATCTTCTTCGGGAAGCATGGCGAGGTTCATCTGGACATCCGCCATACCGCCGCTCGAGAGCTTGTCGTAGCCGAGCGTTTCGCCGTACTGCAGCGCCAGGGTCAGGTCCGAGATATCGGAGTACCGTCCGCGGTCTTGAAGATCGAGCAATCCCGGGACCATTCCTTTGTCGCCGCGTGGGTGCGGACCGCCCGCAAAAGCGCGGCTCTCGTCCGGAATCATGAGCGCATTGCGCGGCGTGTGGCACTCGCCGCAGTGCCCGGGGCCGTTCACCAGGTAGGCGCCGCGGTTCCACGTCTCGGTTTGCTCCGGATCCGGTTGGATTCCTGCGTTGCCCAGAGCGAACCGCTTCCAAAGACCGACGCCGCGCCTGGCCAGACCGGGCATCGGCAGATCGGGCGAGCGCCCGGGCGAGTGAACCGGTTCAAGAGTGCTCAGGTACGCCCGGAGATCGAGAACATCCTCGATCCGCATGTTGCGGTACGAAGGGTAGGGGAAGGCGGGGAAGTAGTGCCGGCCCTCGGGCGAGACCCCGCCCATCATGGCGTCGACGAACTCTTCCGCCGTCCAGTTCCCGATGCCGGTCTCGGGGTCGGGTGTGAGATTGCCGGGCCAGAACGTCCCCACCGGTGTCGGGAACTCGGCTCCCCCGGCGGGCGGCCCCGTGACGCCGGCGGTGACCGACGTCTTGTGGCACGAGATGCACCCGCCTGCGTGGTACAGCACCTCGCCGCGGGCCGGATCGGGATCGTGCGCCGGCAGCGCTTGTCCGCTCGGATGTGCCGCAGAGAAGAGGAAAAGCGCAGCAGCGGCCGTGACGGTGATGACCGCCAGGACCGCTGCGATTCTCCTCGTGCGGCCGGACCCGGTCACTGCTTCGGTATGCGGTACAGATCGTGACAGCTCTTGCATCCGGTTCCCAGCTTGCCGAGGGCAGGTGGAAACGCATTGGCCTCTGTCACTGACTGCATGTCGACCGCCGCCTGACGCGTGCTCTCGAAGATCTCGTCAAAATGCTGACGGTCGGTCCAGATCTCCGGCTTGGACCAGGTCTGAACCTCTCCTTTGTCGCTGCCCGCCGGGAACAGTTCGGCGGCCTGCGCAAGGTGACCGGCGATCTTCGCAGCGTTGTCCTTGACGACCCCTGCGTCGAACGGCTGTTCCTTCTTGGCGATGGCGCCGAGGGCCATCATCCCGTCACGGACACCCTCCATCTCTTTCTGCCGCTGCTTGATCGCTTCGCTTGCCGTCATGGCCGCTGCAGTAACCGTGATCGCGAGGACGACCGCGATCGTGCCCCAGATTTGAAGTCTTTTTCCGTTCATCTTGGATTTCCTCCCCGGTTGGTCGATTTGTACGACGGAGCTTGTGTTGCCCCGGACCATAACCGGACCGGGCCGGGGAATCAACCGGCACCCCATCGTTTTCCAGTTCGTTTGATTTTGTTCGCACACACCAAGGGGGCCGATATTCGCGCTATGGGAGGAACGCAGCGGCGTAGACCCAGCGTCCATCCCGGAGTTCGAAGACGTTGAACGAATCGTATTCCAATTCCCGGGTGGATCCGTCAGCGCTCCGGATGATCATGTGGCCGCGACCCTTCGCGACCGCCAGGTTTCCCCACCGTCGAACCGCGGCAAGCTCGTAGTTTCCCTCAACGATCTCGGGATCCGTCGACAGGTCCGCGAGTAGGTCTTCCTTGGTGCGAATGCCGCCGGAGTCGACGGCTGTGAAGTCCTCTGCGTACAGACGATCGAGAGCCTGCCGGTCGCGAGCCTTGTGCCCGGCAACGATGGCATGTTTGACGGCGGCCACGGACACACGGGTTTCCTCATCGGCCATGAGGCTCTGGCCGTTGGGAGTCGCGGACCCGGCCACCCATCCCGCTCCCAGGCCGATACACAGACCGGCGGCAAGGCCCAATCGATGCTTCCGGATCACTTCAAACACCCTCGATCGCGTATTCATGACGTCCTCCAAACCACAATCTCCGTACCCTGGACCCAGCCAGGGTGCTGGATCCCATCGGGCATCGGAGAAGAACGGAAAACTCGTCCAGAGGTTGCGGGTCGCTCAACGGACGCCTGTGATGGTGCTCGCAATCAGGATGTTCGGTGGGTGCTACGATGCGATCTGCCACCTTGGACGATGGCGGCACCCATCGGATACGGCGATGGTGAACATGGTGCCCATCGTTCCCAACCACCCACACCATGGAGGACCGAAGTTTGGATTTCAAAACACCACGTGAACGCCTTGCAGACTCTTTCAGCGCCGGGTCTGAGAGGGAAGAGTTCGTCGGTGAGGTGACAAAGATCGTCGCCGACATCGCGGTTCGTATCTTCGACTCGATCAGTCTCGGTCTGGCGGAGCTCGACCGGGTGGCAGAGAAGGTGGAACAGAGGGCCACACGCTCCTGGGCTTCACGGGCCATCGGTGGAATTCGTGATATCGAAGATCACGGCTCGCTCGCGCCGGGGCTCTCTCATCAGGAGATCTATATCGGGGAGCTGAAGGCGACGCTGACGAATACGGCCACCCTCGACGAGTTTCTGGGCAAGCTCGAGGGTGTGAGATCGAAATGGGGCTCGCGGATGAACTATCCACTCTACGCCGGCGGCAGAAACAGGCAGTTGGAGGAGCTCAAACACAAGGTCCAGACGACCGACGCCGAGGTGGAGGCCCGGTCTCGAGCCGGCGCCGAGGAGTCGCTCGCGAAGGAGGTCGAGCGGGTTCAAAAGGACACCGCCGACAAAATCAACCTCGGCGTCGTGGAGTTCAGGAGCATTTTGATCGACGGTCTGGGTTGGGAAAAGGATGCCGAGTCCGTCGTACAACTCCGCTGGTATCTCATCGGAGCAATGACCGGCTATATCTTCAACGCCATGAACAAGCGGCTGGGTGACGATCAAGCCAGGATCCGGGAGCTGCTGTACTTCGCAGTCGAACGTGTGATGCGAACGGTCTACGAGAGCTTCCAGCACGAGGTGAAAAGGAACATGAAGGGCGCGGCATCGAACGAACGTCAGGTCTCAGCCGGGAGGGATCTCGGCGCCCTCATCAGGGAAGAGATCAAGATGTCGACGACGGCGGTTGCCGAATTCGAAACCAAGCTCAACCGGCAGAAGCTCAACGGCCAGATCATCGCCACCATCCGGCGGCTTCTGAAAACCAGATGGGATTTCGTGAAATCGGATCCGGAGCTCTTCGCCGGCATCAGCGCAGGTCTCCGCGGAGATGCGTTGATGGAAGATTTTGTCGGCCACTTGAAACGTGTCCCCGGTCTCGAGGATCAGGGTCGCGAGGAGATCATCGCAGAACTGAAGACGGCGGTCGAACCGTTCCGTTCACTCTATTACGTGAAGATCAACTATGTGCGATATCTCAAGGGGCTGAGGAACTTCCAGAAATCGTTGTGATTGATCACCTGCGAACGGTCAAAATCAATGCCCCAAGAGTTGCCAGCGCCAGAATCAACAGGGTGTAACCGATCGGTCCCTGTGTGGGCACTGGAACGGGTGGGCCTTGGAAGATCGCGAGAGGTCCATGGCAGATATCGTTCGGCTGAGGGATCTCGACGACCCGGATCACCTCACCGGTGGCGAGATCGAACCTGACCAGGTTGCTGATCTCGCAGCCAAACTGATGGCCTCGCTGTTCGATCGCCCAAAGTTGTCCTGAACCGTCGAAGCAGATTGGACCCATCCCGGAGTAGAACCCGCCGAAGCCCCCCGGCAGTTCGGTCACCTCTCCGGTCGAAAGATTTACCTCATTCAGCCGGTAGGCTGAAGCGGCGTAGCACGAATCTCCAAAGAAGGCGATGGACACCACGTAGTAGCTGTTGATCGCCAAAATCTGTGTCAGCCCGGCGGTTGTCGGATCGACCTCATAGAGGATCGATTGCGGATACCCGTTCGCGAGCAACAACAGCCGGCCGTCGGGATGGAATGTGAGGGCCGTCGGGTCCTGGTGATCTCCTACCTCAAGGCTTCCGATGATGGTGGGCTGTCCTGTGTCCGTGTCCAACAGGCAGAGTTCGGGGGCACCTTGAGAAGCTTCCAGAAGGCCGTAAAGTCGGCCGTCCGGCGAGAGTGCGAGCGATCGAATATCCAAATACAGGGGCTCGCCGATGATCTCGACGCGTCCTGACGGAATGGCGACCCGGTTCAGTGTCAGGTAATCGTGGGTGTAGCCATACTCCGCTGCCGAGACGAACAGTGGAGAAGATATCAATACGATCAAACCGAATAGGTTGCGACAGATCATGAGGCCTCCTCCCTTCTCGCACTCACTGCGTTTTCACGGCCCACCGGAGCTTGGCCGATGACGAACGGGGGTTTTCGTGCCGCTCCTTGTGGGACGGACGTTCGGGCGATCGTGCGATCTCCGCAAAGACCGCGCCGCGGAACCCGTCCAAGAAGGCCTTCTTGACCCTGCGATCCTCGCCGCTGTGGAAGCTGAGGATGGCCACGCGGCCGCCGGGTTTCAGGGCGATCGGCACGTAGGCGAGGAACTGGTCCAGCACGCCGCCCTCGTCGTTGACCGCGATCCGAAGGGCCTGGAAGCAGCGCTGAAGCGATGCGCGTGTCTGAGGAGCGGCGCGATCGTGGCCGGCCGCCTGCAGCACATCCCGTATGAGATCGGCGAGCTGGCCTGTGCTGCGGATCGGTTCGTCCGCGTTGCAGAGCGTGTGAGCGATCTGTCGCGCATAGGGTTCGTCGGAGTTGTCCTCCAGAAGCTCGGCCAGATCGAGCTCCGGCAGCCCGGCCAGCAGCTCGGAGGCTGGCTTCCCCCGCCGGGGGTTGAACCGCAGATCCAGGGGGCCGTCGGCCTTGAAAGTGAATCCCCGAATCGGGTTGTCGATCTGCATGGAACTCGCGCCCAGATCCGCGAGAATGCAGTCGAATGGGCCGGTCTGGGGTATGAGCGCGGGGAGCCCGGCGAAGTTGATTCTCCGTGCCGAAAAGACATCCTCGCCGAATCCCTCATCCCGGAGTCGGGCCACGGTGCGGGGGAGCTCGATCGGGTCCATATCCAGTCCCACGAGGTGGCCCCCGGGGCGAATTCGAGCCATGATCTCGCGAGCGTGGCCTCCGAAACCCAGAGTCGCGTCCAGCGCAAGATCGCCGGGTCCGGGCGCCAGCCGAGAGAGGATTTCCTCCACCATGATCGACCGGTGTGATCCCGCCGGTGTCTGACCCCGAGCCTCCACCTTCAGTTTTTCGTCTTCGAAGCGGTCAGGATCCAGTTCCTTGTATTTCTCCTGATAACGCCGCGGGTGGGTCCCCTTGTAGCGCGGGCGACGGCGGTGCTTGGGAGCGTCATCGGGCATGTGGCATTATGGCCTAGATCAGATCACCGTCTACTCGACGTCGTTGACGGTACACCCATCATGGGAGTTGAATCCTGAACACGTCTCCGTCGCCGGTCTGGTCCCAGGCGCCGTGGGTACCGGCATAGAGAAATCTCGGCGAACCCGAACCGAGGGCCAGAGGTCCCACTCGTCGATCCGTCAATCCATCGTTCAACGATGACCATGTTGAGCCATCGTCTTCGCTCATGTAGACACCGTCAGTCGTCCCGATGAACAGCGTGGATGGATGCTCCTGGTCGATGACTATCGATTTGATCTGGGCGGGTGCGGACCAGTCCAGTTGTTCCCAGGACAAACCGCCGTCAACGCTTTTGGATATCCGGTATCTCGCTGAGTAGATGACCAACGGGTTTTCCGGATGAATGGCGACGGCGTCAACGAGATAGAATTCCCCGACCTCAAACCAGGAGTCCCCACCGTTCGTGCTCTTGAAGAGTCCTCGTTCGGTTCCAGCGAAGACCTCTTGGGGACTCGCTTGTGAAATGGCAAGTGCTCGAACATAGAGGCTCCCGATACCATTGGATGTCCCTTCCCAGGACTCACCGGAATCGGTGGTTCGGTAGACTCCGCTCCCCTGCGTGCCGAAAAACCCTCGTTCCGGGTTCGTCACGTCAAACGCGAGAGAGATCACATTGGCTTCACGCTTCTTCGTCCAGTTTTGAGCTTCGTCGGTGCTCTTGTAGATGCCCCCTCGCCAATTTCCAAATTCCTGGTGCCAGGTTCCTGCAAATAGGAGGCCGCAATCCTGAGAGGGATAGGCCGTCTCGAGGACCTCGTTTTCCTCGAGTCCGTCGTTCCGCGGCCGCCACGAATTTCCATGGTCTGATGAAATCCACAAGCCGTGACCCTTGGACCCGACGCTCAGAGCGGCGGGATCAGCTGGGCATACGGCGATTGAATAGACCGAACGACTCTCGAGCCCTGTCGATGTCCAGGCACCCGGGCTCGGTGGGTTCTGTTGTGGACGAACACATCTCCGCCGACATCGGGCCCGCGCCGGCTCTGTTGTAGGCGGAAATGGTGTAGCAGTACACGGTGTTCGAACTCAGTCCGGTCTGGGCGTAGCCGCGATTCGGTCCCTGGTAGATCGGTGAAGACTCCCCGACACGATACAGCCGGTAGCCCGTCGCACCGGAAACCGAGGTCCACGACAACCAGACTCCTGACGAGGTGGTCCCGGCGACGCTCAATACCGGAGCTGTGGTCGGCGCCACAATCGCCTCACCCGTCACCGTCGCCGGGATGTACACGGGATCGCCGGAAAGATTGTCCACGACCGAGGCGTAGGCCAGGAGGCTGCCACCCGGGGTTGTCGTGCTGACTCTCGCCGTGTGGTTGTCTCCCGGTTGGGAAATGAGCAGGCCGATGGCGTTTTCCAGCTGCACGTATTCATACGGCAGCAACGAAGTCCGGAAGAAATGCAGTACCTCATTGGGGCCGGGAGCCTCCACCATGACTTCGATCGTCAAAGGCGTGGTATTGATGAATCCGATGTTGGTGCGGAATCCGCTGAATGCGGACTCTGACGTGGAGAGTTGGATCAACTGCCCTTCCTGGCCGAAGGCGATGGCCTCACTTGCAACCTCGCCTGCGATGAATTGACCATAGGTCCGGTCGAAATCCCGGTTGTATGTTCGACTGTTCACCATGATGGTTCCGCTGGCTGGCGTAACCCGGAGGGCCCCGGCTCCTTCGACGCCGAAGACATTCAACAGCACATCCTCGTAGCGCACACTCATTCCGGGGCCGAGACTCAGGGTTTGGATCGAGGGCGAGAGGTTGTCCTGGTTCTCCCTCAGCAATGCGAGTTCGAATACGACCGCGGTCGGACCTGGATTGTGGACTTCGAGATCTGTTCGCCAGTTTGTTCCCGCTGCTCCTCCCACGTGGGCGGCCCCTGCGAGATAAACGTCGGTACCGGCAGTGACGGGATCAGCCGGAGGAAGGATCAGAATCGGATCGCCCGACGTGCGGTCCACCACCGAGGCGTAGGTGAAGTACTTGGCGCCGGGAGTGCTCGACTTGACGATTGCATACGCATCGTCGACATCCTCGCCGATGATATCGGTCTTTTGAAGAAAGCCGCGCGGCTGAACGACATTGCCCTCGAAAGCAATCCGGTCGCCGTTGGCCCGCCGCAGGTCAACACTCACGTAGAGAGGCTGATCGGTGATGTTTGCAAACCCGATATTCGTCCGGAAGCCACTGTTTCGAGTGAGCTGAATCAGGCGAGCCTCCATACCGTTGGCCAGAGCATCGGCGATCGGAATTCCCGGGATGTGCTGACCGTAGGTCCCCTCCGCATCGTTGTTGAAGGTCCTCGAACCAACGACAAGCTCATTGTCCGACGCAATGAGAAGCGCGCCCGAAGCGAGATCCTCACCAAAAACGCTCAAAACGAAATCAACCAGGCGTGTGGCGGTGCGCCCAGGGAGCATGATTCGTGTCGCCTCACCAGCCGAATTGTCCTGCCCCTTCTTGAGAAACCAGAGATCAACGGTCGCGGCACCAGCCTCGTTGTTGAAGAGCACCGCGTCCGATACCCAGCTTGTTCCTTCTTTGCCCGGTGCGTGGGCGGATGCCGGAATCACATAGGCAAAACCCGAAGGGTCATCGGTGATGAGATCTTTCTGTACAAGCTGCGAAGGATGGAGACTCGATTGGGCGTTTGCAGCCCGGCTGCCTACGGTTCCGGCGATCACGACAGCCGCAACCAGGAAAACCGGAAATGCGCTTTGCCTTGTCATTCTCAACCCCCTACGTTCAACTCGCACCAGCGATTCTCTGAATCTACAACAAGAATGAGATCATCACAACGAGGGCTGGATCATTCGGGTGCCGGGTGGAAGCTGTCGTATGCGACAGTCCGGAACGCATCCTCGCTGGGCACGGGTTGGTAGAGATTTGGCGGCATAGTGACAGAAGACCGGGTTCTGGTACATCGCCAATGCGGCAGGGGTCTCGATCATCTGCTGGTACCTCGACAATGAAAACCGATGCGCCCGGTGGCTCGGTGAAGTGATCCCTGGAGGAAGCAAGAGAGATGACCTGCTTCTCATACAGAGAATGTATGAAAAAGCAGGCTACCGTTTTCCGTTGGTTGTCTCGGATCGTTGAGGTCCGTTACGGGCTGGTTTGCGACCATGCTCCGGTGCCGCCGGATTCGAATCCGTCGGTGAAGATCTGAAACCAACTGGTCGTCAACACCGACGTGGTCGCGGCGATGTCATTCGTCTGGTCGGGATCGACGTCCGCGAGATCGGCCAGGAAGATCAATGAATCAGTGGCGAAGGTCGACGTGCTGCCAAAGATCCCGGTGACGGTGGATCCGCTCTCGACGGCGGTGATGACCGGCTCACCGTCGTTGACGGAGACCTGTGCCATCGGGATGGTTACCAGGGCGCCGAGGGCGCCGGCGCCCATGTTGAGAACGCAGTCGTTGCTGTTCGGGAAGTCGGAGCATCCGCCGTTGTTCACCATGAAGACGGCGACTGCGCCCGCCACCTCGGCGTTGAATCCTTTGTCACCGAATTCGCAGCCGCCGCGCCGGAGGAGTGCGATCTTGCCAGGAGTAAAGTCGACGAAGGCCTCACAGCCCAGGGTCGGGTCGGCCGTGCCGTCATTGACGAGTTCGAACTCGGCCTCGACCGGGGTGTCGAGTTGCGAAATCCTGGCGCCCCAGCAGTTGTCGGCGATGTACTCGCAGACATCCTCTTCCGCAGTACCGACCAGCTTCGAACACGTCGTCGAGGCGTACCTGTTATGGGGCGTCGCCAATCCGAGTTCGACCCATAGGTTTCCGGGAGGGGTCAAGGTCCACGCGTGAACAAGACCGGGAGGCTCGATGATCTCCACGGTGCCCGTTCTCGGCGCCTCCATGGGGAGTGTCAGCTCATAGCTGAAGGCGCCGCCGGCTCCGGCCGCGAGAGGTTGAATCGGCGTCACCACCGCCGGGTTGTCGCCATGAAGTTGGAACATCGCTGTCTCGCAGTTGACGTCATCCCAGAAGAGAAGCGGAACGTTGCCGTTGGTGTCGGTTCCCGCGGCCGAGTCGTTGATCGCCGTGTACATCGATCCGTCGCCGTTGAAGAAGTTGTCGAGGAACACGTCAAGTCCCATCGGCGGGATGAAGTTGGAGTTGACGTAGGCGCTGAGAGCGGTGTCTGGGCCGGCGTTGGCATAGCCGACCGCCACAGTGAAGGGGACACCGGGCGAGATCGATCCGGGCGCCGTGTTGCTGACCGAAAGGTCGGACTCCGCGGCCTCGCCGACCGGTGTCAAAAACGGAGCGAGTACTGCGAGCACAGCTCCGAAAGCGAGACGAATGCTGAGTTTTTTCATTTCCTTCTCCTGGTTCGACCATAGTCGAAAACGACCGTGCGCTCAACCTTGGCGCCCAAAGCCGCCTCTTTTCGATCAGGCGTACAACATCTCGAGGAATCGGCCGAGTCGATTGAGGTTGCCGTCTTGAAACGAGGTGAAACGCAGCCCCATGCCCTGGATTTCGCCTGTCGAGTCGCCCGCGTGGCGCACGATTTCGGCTTCTGCCACAAAGGGCGACGGGTCACCCGGAAAACTGAAGATCGCCTGTGCATGGCTGCCCACCGGAACGAGCTGGGTCGGTGATCGCGAAAAAACCGCTCGTGGAAAGGTCTTTGGTCTGCGCCATAATACGGTTGTTCTGGTGGTCCACGAGGGTCACGTCGGTGTTCACCTTGACCCTGACCGCAGCTCGGGGAACGATGCCGAGCAGCTTGCAGAGCTGCAGATCCCGCACCGACTGGCCTCCGAAGGGCCCGATCACGACATCGACGCCATCCGGAGTGACGGCGAGATCGTCGGCCGGTTTCGTCGACGACACGAATACGGCGACCAACGCTTCGCGGCTCGCCGATCCGGTTTCCTTGGTCGCGGCAAGAAAATCCTCGAGCGGCATCGTCTTGAGAGGGTGATTCACGATGATCGCCTTGAAGCCGACCAGGGTCACCAGCTCCAGAGCTGCCGCGGGGGAGGGGATTCGATCGACGGCGAAGTCGTTTCGCGTGAGAACGGAGGCGATCTCGCTATAGGTGTTTTCTTCGACGCCGACGACCAGGATGTTTTTGCAGTTGGTCATAGCCCCATGGTAGCGACCGTTTGGCCGATGGTCGAATACCCGCGCTCAAAAACGGCAAAAACGGAAAACGAAAACGGTACAGAAAACGGGAAAACGGTGCCAGGCACTCTATTACATCATTACCTTGGCGCCTCAACCGGACCGGGTTGTGAGGTTGGGATCAGGGGCACCGATCCCGTGGCGGTGAAACGCCAAGTCCTGTTTCGCATCCGGCTCTCGACCTCGCAGCCCAGGGGGGCCTGAGGATCGGCCGGCGGGCGCAAGTGGATGACAGCGTGGGCTCCTTTGACCCCCGCTTGTTCAAAGGTCACTTCGGAAGATGCGAGATAGAAGGTCAACTCGACGCGAGCCGGCTCTTCGTTACTCGATGAATGCAACTCCGATCTCACACAACATCCCGTCCAGGACCGGCAAAAGCGCGTCCTCTCCCGGCAGCCCTGCCCCGGGGATCACCAGGAGGTTCCGGGGAGGAGCAACCCGAACGCCGAAGAAACGCACGTCGGACCCCTCGATCGGGCCGTCGGCGGTGACCCGCACCAAGGCCGAGCCGTCCTCCCGGTGGGAAATCACCAGCTCGGTCAGAAGCGGCCCTGAGAAGTCCTTGGGAGGGAGAGGGAGCCGATCGGGCGCTGCGACCTGCGGCGGGTTTGTCGGCAGCTTCGGTGGGACCGCAGGTGGCTGTTCCTGAGAGATCGGGCTCTTCGGCGTGGCGGTTGGAGGGGCAGGGGTCGGGGGTGGGGGCAAGCGTTGCGGTCGCCGTCGGAGTCAATGTCGGAGTCGGGGTGGGGGTTGCGGTCGCCGTGGGAGTCACCGTAGGTGTCGGCGTGGCCGGAACGGTTTTCGGCACGAGCGCGGTCGGCGTCGGTGCGCTCGGGGCAGGGGGCCGCGACCCTCCGGAGGCCTCGACTCTTTGCAGGACCACGATCAAACGCTGATCCTGTTTCATTACGTGGATAATGGCCACCCGGTTGTCGAACAGGTCGAAGACCAGGTGCTCCTCGGGTGGGTCGAACTCGGGGTGGTGACCGATGCGGACCCGGTGCACCCGGCCGTCCTCGACCGCCACTTCGTAGGGCCGATATGCCTCGACGATGCCGGCGATCCGCACAACGGCGCGGGGCTTCTCACCGCCCATGTGGGACCAACGGTGGCCGGTGATCGGCCCGTCAAAGGCAACCGCGATCACCGAGGAGTCGTCGTCCCGGTGCTCGACCGAGACGTGCGTGATGCGGGTGCCGGCCGGAGATTCCCCGGCGGCGGATCGAGTGACCACAGTTGCTGCCACCACGGCGGCGACCAACAAAGTTGTTGCCGCCATGCGGCTGCGGCGCCGGAGGAACTCCCGTCTAGCCATTCTTCCGAGTGTAGCGTGGGCCTATTTCAAAACCGCGCATGACGTGCTCCCCACGTTGGTACGACCGAGAGTGTGAGAGAACAACAAGTGTGGAGGTGTGTACGTGGCACCCGTATGCATATCAAACTGCGGCGGCGGGCCTGTCCTTGATCTCGATCGGCGCCAGCTGCAGGGTTTCGAACGGCATCTCGACGCCGGCGGCGGTCAATGCCTTGAACATCGCCTCGCGAAGCATGAATCTCTTCGCGACGTGTTGCTTCTCGTTGTCGATCCACACCCGCAGTTCGAGCACCAGATTGTAATCGTTGAGTGCGGTGACGACGACCTCGGGAGGCGGATCCGTCATTAATCCGGGGGTGTCGGTCACGAGACCGAGCATGACGCGGCGCGCGTGATCGAGGTCCTCGGTCACCGCAATGGTCACCGGGATGTCGAGGCGCAGGTGCGGAAAGTTGGTGTAGGACGCGACCGTGGAATTGACGACCGTCGAGTTCGGCACCGCGAGCATACGTCCGTCGACGGTCACGATCCGGGTCGAGCGCGGCGTGATCCGTTCCACCCGCCCGTAGTGTCCCTCGACCTCGACCAGGTCTCCGATTACGAACGGTCGGTCCCAGAAAATCAGGATCCCCGAAATGAGGTTCGAAAGCGCGTCGCGGGCGGCAAAGCCGATCGTCAGACCCGCAACGCCGAGGCTGGTGACCAGCGCCGCAGTGTTGATGCCGATAGCCGACAGCCCCTGCACGATGCCGAATCCGAGGACGAAGAATTTGAGGATGGTCCTGACAAAGCTCGCCGTCGTTTCATCGACTCGACTCCGGCCGAGGACCACCCGAGCGAGCACGTCGGCCAACCACCACACTGCATAGAATCCGAGGAAGATAAGGAACCCGGACAATGCATTGGTGAGCATCGTCGCCAGAGCTGGACCGACGACGGACGGATCGAATTGTGCCTGTAGACGCTCTCCGATCGCAGCGATGAATTTCTCCATGGAGTACCCCTAAAGGGTAAACCGCATCGGATCGGACGAATATTTCGGCCCGCAAATCGGTGCCACGAGTCACACTGTGGCCTTTTGGCCGGTCACCCGGGCCGAAGGTCATCAGGTGATCCGTGGCACCCAACCATCTAGGACTGGATCACTGGTTGAGGGGGATCGCCGCCGCCAACACGAGCCCAGTAATCGCGTTCATCTTGAGTTCGCCCTGCATGAGGCGCGCCATCTGTTTTCCGGTGAGGTCGGCCCTCAGACTGTAGATCATGGTTTCAAGGGATTTGACCCGGGCAATGTCGATCTCAGCGGCCTCTTTGGTCATCCGCTTGGCTTGCTCGTCACTCAGGGTGGCTTCGCTCTTCGCAAACTCCGAAATCAGATCGGAGATGCGATCGTCGAGCTTGTCGATTTTCTTGTTGTAGATACGGTACACGTACAAAAACGTGTTTGTCTGGTTCTCCAGAGGTTGCACGATCTCCAGGGCGAGCGCCTCGCGCGAGGAGCGGATCTCGGCGCGGGTGACTTCCTCACCGGTTCGGGATGCAAGATCGTTGAAGGGAATCGTGGCCGCCATCTCGGCTCGGATGAGGGAGTCCATCTTTCGCTCGGCCTGGTACCAGCGAACGACCTGTCTGGGGTCCAGGATTTTCTCGAACTTGCTCAGGTAGGTTTGCTTCAAATTGGACCGTCGTTTTTCGATGTCCATGACCTCGAGAACGAGTGCCGCGGAACGGTCGCCCGGCAGCGCCCCCTCGGCGGCGGAAAACTCCTCGACAACCTCCAGGACCCGGTCGGTCAGCATCTTGACTCCGCCTCGATATTGCCAGTAGGTCTGCCAGAATTGTTCCGTTTGTTGCTCGGTTGGCGCAACGGTTTCCGTGATGATGGCTTTGCGGTCGGCCTCGATCTGGGCAAGTGTGAGGCCGATAGATTTCTCGGCGGAACACACTGGCACCAAGACGAGAGCGACGATCAGGGCTGCAAAAATGGACTTCTTCATATTTCTTCTCCTTCTCGATGGTTTCACGCGGGGGATCGAACGATTCCAGAGTTTACTCGAACATCGAAATAGTGTTGGGTTAACACTCTGACACATCTTCGATCGAACCGCACGCCAAATGTGTGAATCTGTAAATCCGGCACGCTTCAGGGTTGTTTCAGGATGCGCTCAACCTCGTCGACCCCTCAGAATTCGAGGACGAATTCGGCCACTCACTGGCGTCGGCGTGCCCGGCGAGAACATAGATGGCGCTCATCTGGCAATTCGATTAAACTGAGACTCTGTCAAAATTTCACAATGCGATTGGAGGCACTCATCATGAGGACAGGAGTCGTGCGAATCAGAACGTTCGTCTCGATCTGTATCTTTGCGACTGTGATTGCGGCATCGGCGCTCGCTCAGGAGGCCGAGCTGCCGCAGATGTCGCCGGAGCAGCAGGCAGAGATGGAAGCGTACATGAGGGCCGGCGCGCTCGGGCCACAGCACGAGTTGATGGCAAAGCATGTCGGCACCTACGATGTCGCGATCAAGAGCTGGATGGACCCCGCGGCGCCGCCGATGGAATCAATGGGCGTGGCGATCCGGACCCTGCACATGGGTGGGCGGGTGTTGCACGAGGAATTCCAGGGCGACATGGCGGGCATGCCGTTCACCGGTCTCTCACGCAGCGGTTACGACAACGTGTCCGGCAAGTATTGGTCGACCTGGACCGACAGCATGTCAACCGGGATCATGGTCTCCGAGGGCGAGTGCGATGAAGAATTCAACTGCACCTACGTCGGCACGTACAACGATCCCATCAAGGACGGCCCCGTGACCAATCGGTACGTGTCGAAGTGGAGGTCTCCCGATGAGCAGTCCTTTGCGATGTACGGACCTGGCCGCGACGGAACCGAAGTGAAGATGATGGAGATGACCTACACCCGGCGTTGATGGATAGGCGCTACTGATCAGATCATCACTGAGGTGCCGCAACCGGACCTTGTTGAGAGGGTGGGATCGGTGACATCCATCATGACACCCATCAGAACTCCCGGGCGCTTGCACCGTAACCAAAGGTTGAGGCGTGGCGAGGTGGCACGGGGAGGGTCCGATGGCCGAACCCTGGTTTTCATGACCTCGAGGCCGATCGCGCGGCAAGCTGAGATAGGTAGGGTGGCACCAGTCGGCACCCATGAAGATGCGATGATTGCTCAGGGTGGCATCAAACCACCCATCAGTCGATCCGCTGGCGATCGTGAACGGAGCCTCACAGATGATGAAATCACTTCTGGATATCGTGAATCGAGCATCAACGCCCACGCCGTGGTCTGAGGGCGACAATATCCCATGGGACGATCCTGAGTTTTCCGAGCGCATGCTCGCCGAGCACCTCAGTCAGGAACACGACCTCGCAAGCCGGAAGACTGATACGATCGACGGACACGTCGATTGGATCATTTCCTCGTTTCTCGACGGTCGAGCGGGAAGGGTGTTGGATCTGGGGTGCGGCCCGGGACTGTACGCACAGCGTCTCGCGCGCGGGGGTTACGAGTGCGTTGGGGTGGATTTCTCACCCGCTTCGATCCGCTACGCGAGCGAAGCCGCCGCTTCTTCCGGGTTGAATTGCCGATTTATCCGCGGAGATCTCCGGGACCAGGACTTCGGAGGCGGTTTCAACCTCGTGATGATGGTCTACGGGCAATTCAACGTCTTTCCGAGAAACGTCGCAATGAAGATCCTTAAGAAGGCGTATGCCGCGCTGGAGCCCGGTGGCAGGATGGTGCTGGAGTTCCAGGCTGCCGAGCAGATCAAGAGGGGCGGGCAGTCCGGCCCGACTTGGTACTCATCTCCGGCGGGTCTGTTCTCCGACCGGCCACACATCGTGCTCCAGGAGAACTCTTGGGATGAAGAAACCTCTACGTCCACAACCCGCTTTCTGGTGATCGATGCTTCAACCGGCGCCGTGAGTAATTACGCCCTGAGCAATGAGGCCTACACCGATCAGGAACTCGAGGAGGCATTGAGGACGGCGGGTTTCGACATGGTGAAAGCATTCGCCTCGTTGAACGGGCAAACAGTTGCCGAGGAATCCGATTTGCCCGTGGTTGTCGCGTATTGCTGAATCGCGAACGTGGTGCCCATCTTGACATCTTCAGGCGAACAGACCGGGCAGACCCCCCGTGTGCCAGAAAATGACCGGCTCACCCGCGCCGAAATGCCCGCTGGCGTGGAGGTCCAGCAGACCGGCACATGCCTTTCCGGTGTAGGTCGGGTCGAGCAGGATCCCCTCCGACCTCGCCAGACGCTCGATGGCGGCGGTTCCGCCCTTTGTCGGCACCGCGTAACCCCGCCCGACATAGGTTCCCTCGATGAGTGAAACATCGGCGGGTTCGACCTGTCCCGGCACATCCAGGAGCCCGAGGGAATCGTTGGCAATGCGCGTGACAAGCCCCGGGTAGTCCAACCAGATGCTCGCAACGTCTACGCCAACGACCCTCAGCGATGATCCGACGGTCCGTAGGCCGGCGAGCAGCCCGGCCAGCGTACCACCCGAACCTGTCGCCACCACGATCCACGCGTCGGCGATACCGGCAGCCTGCACTTGTTCCTCGATCTCCAGTGCAGCCCTGACATACCCCAGCGAGCCGAGTCCGTTCGAGCCGCCGAGCGGAACGTGGTAGTGGTCGCCAACGCGTTGCTTCGCCTCCTCGCGTACGTAATCGTCGAGCGCCTCGAAGGTGCAGTTCCCCGACGCGATCGGACCCGGCGGAATGAAGTGCAGTCTGGCGCCGACAAGCCGGTCGAGCAGGAGGTTTCCGGAGGTGCGTTTCGGCTCGATTCCGAAGAGCAGCAGGTGGCACTCGAGCCCGAGCATCCGGGCCGCGGCTGCGGTCAGCCGCGCGTGGTTCGACTGCGGCCCGCCGACCGTGGTGATCGTCGTGGCTCCCGCCTCGATCGCGTCCGCCAAAAAGTACTCGAGCTTGCGGGTCTTGTTGCCGCCTGCGGCCGGCCCGAGCGTGTCGTCCCGTTTGACGAAGACTGTACGACCCAGTTCGCGACTCAACCGATCAAGCACGACCAGCGGCGTCGGATAGATTCCGAGGCTGCACCGCGGTACACGCTCCAGCCGATCTAATAGTTGATCCGGTCGCATCGTTGACCACATTACAGCAGATCGGCGACTTCAATAGATCTCAGGTCCGCGGTTGCCATTGTCACTGGTAAAAATGATCAACGTGTTTTCGGCGAGTCCGGACTTTTCCAAAAACCGGGTGAGCTCGCCGACGGCCCAGTCGAGGCGACGGATCATCGCCAGATACACCCGTTGGTTCTGATTGCTGAAGTTCGCCAGGCTTTCGTAGTCGGCCCGGCGCGCCTGAAATGGCGTGTGCGGTGCGCTGAACGGCAAAAAGGCGTAGAAAGGCTTGCCTTTCCTCTGGGCCGAGGCAACAAAAGCCTGGGTTTCCTCAACAATCGCATCGGTGATGTAACGGCGCTCGTCGATGACGATTCCATCGCGTTGGATGGCCGATGGTCCGCTGCGCCGCTGACGTCAGATGTGTTTCTCCCAGAACAGATCGTGGTGATGATTGACAACGCCGGGGTCGTCTTCGGGTGCGTAGAGCGAAAAAGCCTCGAGAAAGCCGTAGTGGTGGTCAAAGCCGAAATCCAGCGGGTGATTGTCCTCGCCGTAGCCGAGGTGCCACTTTCCGATCAGCGCCGTTTCATAGCCACTGGCCTGAAAGATCTCACCGAGAGTGATTTCAGAGATCGGTAAACCCTGCTTCGCATAGTTGTCGGCCGTAGGGTAATCAGGAGAGCGAATTGGCCGCATCTCATCGGTATCGATGAGGTGAGAGAAAACGAGGAATTCAATGTTATTGCGGATGTATCGTTGCATCGGTTGGCTTTCAAAGCCAAATCGGTTTTGATAGCGGCCCGTCAGCAAACCCGCTCGGGACGGCGCGCAGATGGACGCAGTTGCATAGGCCTCGGCGAACACCAGTCCGTTTCGCCCCAGGTGGTCGATGTGTGGAGTCTCCAGTGGAGAATAGCCGTAGAGAGAAATGTCGTGCTTGCCGAGGTCGTCGGCGACGATCAACAGAACGTTGGGTCGTATTGTGTCGTCCCTGCGCTGTTGAATGGACTGAAGGTAGTTCTGCTTGTTCGTTAGCGCCTGCTGGTCGGTGACGATATCCCAATCCGCACTCTTTTTGACCGGCCAAACCAGGAAGCTCACCATCGCGATGGTCAGCGTGGCGATAATCGATGTGATCCGTCTTTTCATGATGCATTCTGACAGGTAAGCATGATTCGGAAAGCTGCCAATCCTCGAGTTCTCTAGATGATAGGTGGATCCTCCGATTTGGAGGGTAGTCTAACCGAGTGCGTTGAAGATGAGCCGAGGTGCCATGTGAGCCTCTTGCAAAATCCTACAAGACGACGAGGTGCCAGGCTCACCGCAGCGGTCCATCGCAGGCGGGGACGCCTGCGCTACAAGGATGTTCGCGATTTTGTAGCGCCCGCGTCCCCGCGGGCGATGGTCCATTTGCGTCGATTCCCGCCGCAATCAAGAATTCTGCAGGAGGCTCATGTATCACATTGTGGCATTACAGAGGCTGCAAGCCGCTCAAATCAGCAGATGATTCGAGGCATCCATCATGGGACGGTCAGATTCCACCGATCGGGGAAAAGAACGTAGGCGGCAAAGCGTGCCACCTCGAATCCCGCACACCGTCGACAGCAATAATCATAAGCTGATCGGTGGGCACCCATCAGCCCGCCCGCTCCAAGGCGAAGCGAAAACCGAGCGTCGCTGCCCCCGCCGCGGCGAGCAACCCAGCGGCGAAGCAGGCGAGCACGACTCGAGAGGCGCGCCAAAGGGGTTCCTCAGCCTCACCATGATCGAGCCGCTTACCGCGCCTGACGACAACTGCGATGCAGAACAGGTTGACGATCACCGCGGCGACCCCGAACAGGATCTTGATCAGGTGGAGGCCGGACAGCGCCTCGACCGAGAGGGCGAGGGCGATACCGGTCGCGATCACCGCCAGGACGAGCGGCAGCTCGATCAGCAGATCGATCCAGTAGTGAAAACGAATCGCCGCCGCGTGGAGCTCCGGTTTGCGAAAGGGGTAGACCTCGATCACGGACTCAGTTGCGACCACCCCACCCCACAGCGAGAGCACGATCAGGTGAACCATCGCCAATACATCGTGCACCTGGGTTTCCATGCTGGACCACCTCCTGGATCGTGGCCTTGATCATAGGTCATCTTCGGAAGCGGAACAGCCGATGACGTTCCGATAGGTGCTACCCATTCCCCATCCACGATTCAGGGCGCCACTCGCCCCTGACCTCTGCGCAATCGAGGTGGACAATCCCGAATCTCAAAGTCCCAGATACCTCTGCCGTAGGTCGCGAACCGTACGGTGTCGACCGCCTCCAGGTACTCCACCCACGTAAAGGCCTGGTCCGGCGCCCGAGCACCCCCAATGTACTGCCATTCTCCACCCTGGGTCGCCACGACGTAGGGCCCAACCTCTGTGGCTGCGAACAGAAGATCACCCTCCGGTGAGATTGCCAGCTTGTTGACCAGCGTGTTCGGCAGACCCACGCTGAGATCCTCAAAGGTTGCACCGTGGTCGTCGGAAACCCGCACCGGCGAGGTCGCGTATCCGGCGCCGGCTGCGTATACGCGTCCAGGTTGCCGGGGGCAGGCAACGACCGACGCCCCAAATTGAGCAAGACCTAGACCGCCGTCCCCCGATTCGGTCCAGGTTTGACCCCTGTCAGAGGAAAAATAGAACTTTGCGCCGTCTGTCATGAGGTATCGATAGTCGGTGTCAATGGGCGAAAACGCGAGGGCGGAGATGACGCCGACAAATTCGTAGGGTTCCATGCCCCAGGAAAAGACACCTTGGTCGTTTCTGAACCAGAACAGATTGCTCAGCATGCCTCCGGTTGTTCCACCATGTACACTGCCGCCACCCAGGAACACCCGATCCGGATCCTCAGGGTCCGCCATGAGTGGCGGCAGCCAGAGGGTGCTGCCCAGGATATCGGTGTATGTGAACCGACGGATGAAATTTGCGGAAGGTGCACCCGCCAAATAGTGCAGCTTCCCCGGATGGACCCACCACAAGGTCTCACCACCGTCGGAAGAGACGATGTTGCCGTCATCCCCCGATACCATCTGGTCGAACTCCCAAATGGGATGATTCTGGGTGGTCACGGTCCGTTGAAATCCCTGGTCTTGCGAGCCGGCGAAAAGGATTGAAGGATCACCATGGTGAGAGTACGTCGAGTAGTACTGGCTGCACCGGAGGTCCGCGAGAGAGAGATTGGTGACCGTTCGTCCGCTATCAACCGACTCGTAGGTCCCTCCGTCGGTATGAATCAGCAGATACTCGTCGTCGCTACCCGCATCCTTGAAGACGTTGATTCCGGAAATATCGCAGTGCAACTTATTGCGATAGTCGCTGTAGTATTCGTACCACTCGTATTCAGGGGCCGTCCATGTCGTGGCTGCATCCTCGCTGCGGAACAATAGATCGCACGCGGTTCCGAAAAAGACCTGCTTAGGATCAACCTTCGAACACGCAAGACTGTTCTTTCCGAATGCTCTGGATTGAAGAGAGGAGCGGGGCTCCCAGTTGTACCCGCCGTCTGTCGATACAAAAAAGTGAGTACCGATGTCCCAACCCCCCTGTGGACTTGGTACTGCAAGCGGTAGGGCGACATAGAGACCCTGACCGTCCACGGTCTCGGCCCCGGTGAGAAGAGCTTGATTGCCACTGTGGAGTTGGTGGACCGAGCCCGCCGGCAGCGGGAGTGCACCAAGGAGCTCAACGGTATTTTCACCATCCAATCGGACCATTATCTCGTCGGTGAGAACATAGATATATTCCGGCCCTGTCGAGACGGCGGGCGCGAAGATCGAGGAAACTCGGTGAACCGCCGCGGAGAAAACCCGGTGAATCGTCTCGCCCAGATCCAGTGACCTATAGACAACCAACTGGGTCTGACTGAGCTGGTGATTCCATTCTCTTACAGCGACATAGACGCTCTGATCTCCGGCCAGAACGAGTCCGTTCACGGTCGAGTGCGAAAACGTAATGCTGTCCCAGGTCAGGCCGTAGTCATCCGATCGATGGAGGCCGTCTTCGTCGACAACAAGCAGCCGATCACCCGCCGCCATTGTGACGATCTTGATCATGCTGATTTCGTTGAAAGCAAAATGGTCATTGAGACTCCGCCAATCGTCCCCTGCCCGTGAACCGGCCCAGATGATCCCTCCGTCCGAGGCCGCGAAGATCCTTCCATCGCGGGAAACATCCGCCGTGAGCATCCTGCCGGCTTGGTCCCTGCTTCCCCGCTCTAACCACTGCCCGCACAACCCATCGATCGGTACATACGAAGGTGGCAACCCTGACGTGGAACCTGCGGGAGCCGGAGCGGCTTCGACAGCAATCGACCCGACAAAGGACTCTTGCCGACTCAAGAGCTGCTGTTGCTTCAGCCGGCTGATGAGCGATTGACGTTCGTCTCTGATCCGGCGCCTCGTTTCGCGATCCATCCGGCGCCAGTCGACGCCGGGCGCTTGCCCATGCCTACGCTCGAAATACTCCTCACGTTGCTGTTCGAGACTGTCTTGTGTCAGAGCATCGAGAGGCGGTCCGGGCACCTGTGTCGGCGGCAGTGACTCTGTGGACACTGAACGCATCCTGTGCTGTACGAACATGTTCGACGCCACGATCACGACTGCGACACAACAGACCCCGATGAACCACCATCTCCCCCGACGAATGCAATGCCTGAGAGCGCTCACTCTGGTCCTTCCAGATCTACGCAGATGACGCGCACACAAATCCTTTGTCTTGTCTGCTCGCTATTGTAGCTGTGAGCGGAAAATGGTGCCAGACAGGTGCCACCCTTCGGATACGTGGCAAACACCCATCAACATTCTTGAACGCACCCATCCACCCATCAGGGCTGGTGGACGCAACTATCTGAAGGGAGAGGGGTCTTCATGGTCCGCGTGCCTGGCTGCGATCCCAATTCGTAGTTCAAATGAAGGCTGGCGCCGGGCTCGATTGTTCCGACATCATGTACGACCGTCGGGATCGTTATCCCCGATTCGTAATCGCTCAGGACATGGTCTTCAAAGACCCGGATTCTGGTCAGAATCAGCAATCGGTTGCAGGATCCGATGTTCTCCGGCGCCGTGAACGTCTTTGTTCGCAGATCGCTCGCTTTGGTTCGGTGGGTGAGGGCCAGCAAGCTCCCGAGGTCGATCCGGCGCCTCGTGTTCCCGGGCGGTAGGCTTCCCTGATGGTCCGCCGGATACAGTGCGAATTCCCGGGTCAGGTCGGCCAGACAGACCGCCAAGCGCACTTCTTCGGGGATCAGAACGCCACCGTCTGAGAGTTGTCGCGCCAAATTGAAGGTGAGCGCCACCTGTGGTTCCTTCTCGAGGGTCTTCTGCATGGCCTCGATGACGAGGATGTGTACTGGCGAACCTGCTGGGTGGACATAGGTCGTCGCGTCACAAGTGATGCAACCCCGGATCCAGTCTTGCAAACCGAGGCCATCGATGATCTGCTGAACGGCTGCGATGGAGCGCTCATGAATGTCCAGCAGTGTGAGTTGCAGCCGTTCCGGAGGAAAGCGCATGGTGAGGGGCAGGGCGAGAGTCGCGTAGGGTCCGCATCCCGCATAAAGGAGCTGAATCGGCTGGTCCGGGTTGCGCTCCATCGCACGCTGGATGGCCGAGTGGATTCCACGGATGAACATGACGGTCCGCTGGGTGTCGAGAACACAACGTGCCGCGTCTCTGGGCGACAGGGCCACGCCGGTCGGGAGGCGAGTCTCGCGTTCGACGTCGGCGCCCGATGAGTCGTCGCCAACGTTCGACAGCTCCTCGAACACGGCGTGGAGTTGGATGCAGGCCTCGCGCAACTGTCCGGGATCACTGTCGGGATCCAGCAGACGCTCGGTGATGGTTCCAAAACGTGTGAGCAGGAGATCTCGGCGATCGGCCATCAAGGCTCTTTGGCCAGGAGGTAGTAGACGTCATCCTGGTCGATGACCTCAAACCCCAACCGTTGGTAAAGGCGCTTCGCAGGATTGTTCTTTTCAACATAGATGGTCACCTTGACGCCTGACCGCGCGCCTTCGGCGAGAATCTCACCCAACAGGTGCGAACCGATGCCACGGTTACGGAAAGGCGGCAGGAGTGCGATGTCGATGACGTGGATCTCGTTTTGGCCGCGGTCGACATAGAAGCGTCCGGCCGGCTCGCCATCGACAAGCAGAACCTCGCGGTCGGCGGACGGGAAGACCTGGGCGTAATAGGCGTGCTGGCTCTCGAGCTGACTCTTGAGAAACGCCGATTTCTCATCGTCGCTCCATGGAAGCTGAGCCATTTCTTCAGCTCGAGTGCTGCCATACACGATGAGAAGGAACGGGAGATCGTTCTCTTGCGCCGGGCGACGGGTGACGGTCTCTGAACTCATGGACTCATCCTATGCTACCTTCAGAAACAACTGGGTCGACTGCGCGTTTTTTTGTCAGAAGGGACAATGATGATCGAGCGGATTTCAGAAGCGGTCTTCAAACCTCACATTGGAGAGGACTTCACCCTTCATCTTCCAGACGACACCTCGCTGGTGGTGACCCTCGTCGAGACGGGGGCCTTCCCCGAGCAACCGGCGTCGGTCAGGAGAATCGAGGGCATTGACGTGCATATTCGCCCCGACCCCTTCTACCTCGTATTCAGCGCCGAACCCGAAACGAAGGTCCCTCAGGGCGCCTACCCGCTCGAGCACCCCAAACTCGGACCCATCGAAGGTCTCTTTTTCGTCCCGTGCTATGAGGATGACGTCAGACGCGACTATCACGTCACCATCAACTGAGTTCAGATCGAGCCGCCACTCCGGAGTCATCAGTTTCTGGACGGGAAAATCCCCTGCAACGCGATGGAGTGGTAGATGCCCAGAAACGGGTTTCGAATGTTGAATGACTGACCGCCACCGTTGTTCGCCACCGTGACGGTACCTTGGGTCTCAGCTGCGGCCGGGTTCAATGTCGAATCGGCAGCGCCGCTGCTGTAGACATCCTCTCCAGTGGTGCCGAGAAGAGCGCCCCCCGGACTGGTCCCATCGGCATCGTCCGAGCTGGCTTTGACCGCCGTGGTCAGACCGCTCGCCGTGGCCAGGTGATTGTGCGATGGCATGTTGTTGACGGTCAGAGTCACGTCCTCCCGTCCGGCTTTCTCGCCCCAGGTGATGGCCGAAATTCCAGGTCCGTTTCCGACGTGAACCGCCGAGCGACCCCGCAGATCGGGCAGCCCGAAGGTGGTCCGCCCATCGCCGCCGAAGGTGGTTCCGAGCAGCGCGAAGAGAGCGTTGTTTGACGAAATGGCCAGGAGTTGGCCGTCGCAAAACGCCCAGCTCCGGGGCGGAAAATTGAATCCGAACATTTGAATCTGGCCGATGAATGGAGATGCCATGGTGCGTATCCTTCTTCCTGGCTTTTTCGTCAAACCCGAGCGGTGGAACGGTTGTGATGCGCGCCGCGCCCGACGCCAAGGCGGCGCATCGACCGACTCTTGGGAATGGCCTGGAGACTCGAGGCCCAGTCTCGGCCATCGCGGGAGAATAGCGTGAACCCGTGGGAACCGGTGGCGACGCGGCAGCTGAGGTGTCCCGCATGCTGCTGGATCTCGAGCACCCGGCAATCGGGGCCGACGTCCATCACCACACGCCAATTCGCGCCGCCGTCCTCCGAGCACATGACGAGGCCGTGCTCCCCTCGCCTGAAGGTCGGACTCGGGAAAGTCAATGCGTGCAACGGCAGGCTCGCGACAGCGGCCGCCGCCAAGCCCGTTGCCGCCGGTCCGCAGATGAATTCGCGTCGATTCATGGTCATCCCGCTTTCAACCTTCTCCTTCGAATGATTCGATGGGGGGAAACTAAATTGCGACTGTCTCTCACCATTCTGACAAAGAATCTCCGACAACACAAGGTCAATTACCAGAACTCGGATCTCCCGCCTGGAACCGTTGTCTGAGAGATTCGAGTCGCGCGTAGGACTCAGCGAGCCAGCGCTCCGCAGCCCTGTCGACGTCCTTCGTTGCAGACGCGCGCTTTTGATCACTGTCGTCGACATGAATGTGATCACCGAACTTTGCCCGAAACAACGATCGATTTTCCATTTCACGTCGGTCCTGGTCTGACATGTCGATTCCGAGCTCAGGGCAGAGAACGGAGTCGACCCAGCCCGGCAACTGGTTGTGGTTGACGAGAAGATCGGTTCCCGGGCGGAAGTTCTCGAGGGCGGCACGACACATCAAACGCAGCACTCGGGCGTGGTAGTCCGCTCCGGTCAGGGCCATTGCCTCGCCAATGTCGAGGTCGAGGAGACCCGGGTCGATGACGCCCGGTATGAGGCGCCCGCCGGGTTCTCGGCCCACGGATACGAGAACCTCCACCGGGTCGCGGTAGACGAAGATGCACGGAGTTTTTGGAAAAGCCTTCTGGAAGAGCGAGAGGTGGACCGTGTGCCACGGATCGAGTTTGACGAAGTGCGCTCGCTCTCCGCCCGAACGGGGTCGCGCCAGGCAACCCAGCAGTGCTTTCAGCCATGTAACGAGGGTCTGCTCTGAGGCGTCCGATTGACAGTGCCGGTGACGGATCACGCCATCGACGACGCTCGGTTCACACGCGACGACGGTCCATGGAAGAGCCGCCAGCATCTGCGCGATCAGCGTCGAGCCGCACCTGGAGAGGTGAAAGATGAGGCCATCGAGGTGGAGGGCGGGCCGGCGCGATTCGATCTCGACCAGATCGGAGATTTCGAGCTGACGGCGAAACAGTTGGTTGAAGGGAAGCTCGAGCGAGGCTTGAACGGTGTGGTCGAAAAAGGGCTCGGTGAGGCGTCGCCGGCCCATCCAACAGCAGTCGAGCATCAGTCGGCTCTTCCAATCGTAGGCGTGAACCGGCAACCAGCCGTCGAAATCGTCGGCGGGTCTCAAAGCCACCTCAGCAACCATGCTCTCTGAGCGTTGTTCATCTCCCTTTCAAGTTCATCTGCGGTCAGATCGATGCCGCGTTTGCGCGCCAACTCGAGTACAGCCGACACGAAATCGTCGTGGTCGCTGATCACTTGGAGCCGCTCCTGCAGGTCGTGGTCGCCGAGAACGCATTGCCGCAGCTGATCGATTGGGTGCTGATTCACAGGGTTCTTTTTACTTGGGTTGTCGGTGATCGGCAAGGGCGACATTCGAGCTCGGCTTTTTGTTTTGACTTGATCTTGAGGCTCCTTCCGGAGTTCGAGGAGATCGCTCAATCATTGACATCGGTCGAGGCGATGGAGGCAACGAACGCCGCCGATTGAACACCCCGATTTGTCTAGGTGGTGATCGACTGCGAAATCGTCTATAATTATTAGACTGAGTCGCAACAGCGAAACAACGAGAACCTTCCGGAGAGAGTAGGGGTCAGATGAGGATCACCATGACCGGACACCAAACGACGCCGAGTCGGATGCATCAGATTCTCGGGAGTCAAGGCACGCTCACACTACCCCTCGCGGCGATCCTGGCCCTGCTCCTGTTGTCGTTTCCACAGGGGGCGCAGGCGGCCACGATCAATGTTCCGGCCGACCAGCCGACGATTCAAGCGGCAGTCAATGCCGCAAACCCCGGCGACGAGATCGTCGTTGCCGACGGCACGTACAGCGAGTCTGTCGATCTCAATCTGATGAGTAGCATCGGGCATATCACGATTCGTTCCGCAAACATCAATGGTGCGACGGTCGACGGCGGTGCGGCGCCCGCGTTTACCGCGATTTCATTCGCGGGCAATATCACGATCCGCGACTTTTCCCTCGATCGCGACAGCGATTCGGGCTCAACTGCTTCGGCCAGCCGGAACGGCCTTCTGCAGTTCCACGATATCGACGGTGTGTTGAGCGTCATCAACAACGAGTTTGTTGCCGGCTATGGTTCCCGCGGCATCAGCCTGACGAGCGACACCGATGGTCTGCTGACCCACGCCCTGATTCTCGACAACGAGTTCATCACTCCGTTCGACAACGCGGATGCGGTCAGCATCCGCCCCGGACACCGCGAAGACAACGCCACCCCGTTCAACTCGGCGAGAATGTCGGTCGTCATCGACGGCAACGTCTTCACCGGTTTGCAGGATGACGCCATCGCCTTCGACGCCCAGACTGAAGGCACCATCACCGCCCGGGTGACCAACAACACCGTGAGCGGCCAGCTCGGCTCCGGGACGGCCATCGAGCCGAAGGTCGGCCATGGTTCGTTCGCGTCGGGTGGTGGAAACGTCGCTCCCCAGAATACCCAGGGGTTCTATTACATCTCGGGGAACGTGATCACCAACACCCAGGGTGACGGCATCCGCCCCGACATCGACGGCCGCGCCACCAGCGCCCGTATGATCATCGCCAACAACACCATCTCGGTCCCGGACGACGATGGCATCTACGTCGATTCCGACTCGACTTCCGACGGCAACACCGCCCACCTCCTCGTGACCGACAACTCGGTCACCAGCGCCGGCGAAGATGGAATCAACCTGCGACCGTTCTGCAGTGGTCCCACCACCCAGGTCTGGAATGTCGTACTCGCCAACAACATCCTCGACAACACCAGCAACGATGGCTCGTCCACCGGTGGCGCCTACTTCTTCGATGTCGACAGCTCGAGCTCCAACTACACCCTCAATGTGGACCTGCGGTCCAACGCATCGACCAATGCGAACGGTTTCCCGGCCTATGGCTTCGATCAGGACAACGGCAGCATGGTCAATCTCGATCAGGGCACATCCTCCGCGACTGATGTCGCCCTGGTTCTGGGTGACAATCTGAACACCGGGGCGCCGGTTGCGGTCTCGGGTCTGGTCAGCGTGGTTGACGACGCCGTCGATGATGCGTCGATTCCAGGCACCATCCAGGGCTCGGTCTTCCACGACTCCAACTTGGATGGTCTGTCGAACGGAGAGGCCACTCTCGCGTTGGTCCTCGTGACCCTGTCGGGGACCGAGACCGCCACGAGCGCTACCGTCGACCTCAGTGTCGTGACCGATGACGACGGCTTCTACATGTTCCCGGCGGTGCTTCCCGGAACCTATACGATCACGGTGACTCCGACCGCGGCTCTTCCTGCTTTCACGATTCAAAATGCCGGCGGTGACGACAGTATCGACAGTGATGTGGACCAGGGGACCGGCGCCTTTGTTCTTTCAGACACCGTGTTCACTCAAGGCGGTGAGGTCTTCCAGATTGACGCGGGTCTCATTCCCCCGCAGCCCCTCGACATCCAGGTCAGCAAGACCGAGTCCATTGATCCGGTGATCGCCGGTTCGGGTATCGGGAACGCGGTCCACACCGTGACCGTGACCAACAACGGCCCGGGTTATGCAACCGGTCTCAGCTTGAGCGAGACCGTCTCCGTTCCGGCCGGGGTCACCATTGACTTGATTACTCCGAGCGCCGGCACCTACTCCGGTGGCGCCAATGGAACCTGGGTCATCGGCGGTCTGGCGCCCATGACCAGCGAGACCCTGACCGTGGTCATGACCGTCTCGTCGTCGGCGGCTGTCGGGGTCGATGTGATATCCGACACCGCGGCGGTGGCCTCCGTCGATCAGATGGACACCAATTCCGGTAACGACTCGGCGACGGTGGCGACATCGATCGGCCGCATCGTCGATCTCACGGTCGGCAAGACGGAGTCCATCGATCCGGTGGTGGCCGGCTCCGGCCCGGGCAATCTCGTCTACGTCGTCTCGGTGGCCAATATCGGGCCGTCCGACGCAAGCGGCGTGACGGTGTTCGAAGATCTGACGCTCCCCTCCGGTGTGAGCCGCGACTCTGTCGTGCCGTCGGCCGGCATCTTTGTCGATGGTGTCGCACCGGATGGAACCTGGGCCCTCGATCTGCCGTCCGGCGCGGCGGCAACGCTCATCATCACCCTCACCGTCGGCGAGACAACCTTGACCGGCGTCGATGTCATCGCGGATACCGCGACCGTTGTCGGCACCGGTGGGGGAGAGGTCTTGATCAACACCGGCGACGATTCGGCCACGGTGGCCACCTCGGTGACCGCCGAGTCCGACCTCACGATCACCAAGATCGACGACCAGGACCCGGTGGACGCCGGCGCGCCGCTGCAATACACCATCGAGGTGACCAACAACGGTCCTTCGGACGCCGCCGGTGTCGTCGTGACCGACGCCCTGCCGACCGAGGTCGCCTTCGATGCCACCTCGGGCTGCGGCGAAGACCCGAGCGGTGTGCCGACCTGTTCACTGGGTACGTTGGCCGTCGGCGCGACGGTTTCGTACACGATCGATGTGACGGTGGATGGCGCCACGGCGGGACAGATCAGCAACTCGGCTACGGTGACCGCGGCGAGCACGCTGATCAACACCTCTGACGACACGGCGACCGAAACCACCGATGTGACCGCCATTGCCGGCTTCTCGGCAACCCTGACCGGTTCAGCCGATCCGGTGATCGCGGGTTCCGCGTTGACCTACACCGTCGATGTCGGCAACACCGGGCCCGGTGACGGCGAGAATGTCGAGGTCTACAACGTTCTTCCCGACGGCGCGCTGTACGCGAGTAACACCGGCGGGTGTGCACAACCGGGAACTCTGGTCGGCCAACGAGCTCAACTCGAAGGCGCGAACGTGGTCCCGCCGGTGGCGAGCCCGGCCTCGGCCGAGGCCGTTGCGGTCATCGATACCGTCTCGGAAGTTCTGACCTTTGCCGTCCACCTCGAGGGACTCGGCGCCGGCAACACGGTGACCGCGGCCCACATCCATCTCGGATCGGCAGGCACAAACGGCCCTGTTGTTCACACTCTCTACGCCGGCACTCCGGTGTTCGACAACACGAGCCCGGTCACCGGCGCGGTCCAGTTGACCACCCAGGAAATGAACGACCTCCTGTCGCTGGATCACTATGTCCTGGTGCACACCAGCGCCAACCCGGGCGGTGAAATCCGGGCGCAACTGGCCATGACCGTCGAGGAACCGCTTCACTGTTCGCTCGGTGACATCTCAAACGGTGCGGCTGCCGCCTTCGACGTGGTGGTCACCGTGCCGGCAGACAGCGGTGACGGCTCGCAATTGGCAACCACAAGCCTGGTTCAGTCGTCGACAATTGATCCCGGACTCGTCGCGCTGCCGGCTCCCAACGGCACCGGCGAGCTCAAGGGTGCAACTGCACGAATCGAGACCACCATCGGCACCGAGGCCGATCTCGTCATCGGCAAGACCGATTCGGCCGATCCGGTCGTCGCGGGAGCAGCTCTGGCCTACACCATCCGGGTCGACAACAACGGGCCGTCGGACGCCCTCGATGTGGTCGTCACGGATCCCCTTCCGGCCGGTGTGGCCCTGGTGTCGACATCCGGTTGCGCCGAGGATCCCGCGGGCGCTCCGGCCTGCAGCCTCGGCACCATCGCCGCGGGTGGGTTTGCCGAGTACACCATTGACGTCGTGGTGAATCCGTCGGCCCCGGGCATGATCTCCAACACCGCCACCGTTACCTCCTCGACTCCCGAAGGAAACCCGGGTGACGAAGTCGCGACTGAAGACACCACCGTTGTGGCGGTCGCAGATCTGTCGATCAGCAAGACCGACTCGGTTGATCCGGTCATCGCCGGCACCGGGTTGGTCTACACCGTGCGGGTGGACAATGCCGGTCCTTCGGACGCGGCCTCGGTCGTCGTGACCGATATTCTGCCGCCCGAGGTGACCTTCGTCTCGACCTCCGGCTGCGCCCAGGATCCCGCCGGTGCACCCGCGTGTGATCTCGGGACCATCGAAGCCGGCGGCTTCAGAACCTACACCCTCACCGTCGATGTCGATCCGACCGCACGGGGAGTCTTCACAAACAACGCCGGCGTGACGAGCGCCGCCACCGATCCGGTGCCGGCGAACGACAACACCAGCGAAAGCACGACCGCCATCGCGGAGGTCGATCTCACCCTCGTCAAGACCGACTCCGAAGACCCCCTGCCGTCGGGCAACAACCTGGTCTACACCCTGAGCGTCACCAACAACGGTCCGTCGTCGGCCACCGGGGTAGTGGTGACCGACATCCTGCCGGCCGGTGTGACCCTGGTCGACACCGCCGGATGCGCCGAAGATCCGGTTGCTGTGCCGGCGTGCACGCTGGGCGCCATCAACAGCGGAGCTGCGGTCCAGTACACCATCACGGTGTCCATCGACCCGACGCCTCCTGCTTCGATCGTCAACACGGCGAGCGTGACATCGACCGAGCCTGAAACCGATCCTTCGGACAACACGGACGACGAGGAGACCAGCCTCGACAATATCCCGCCGGAGGTCGTCCTGATCAACAGCGTGGGCGACACCGGCGACGGCGTGCTCGATGAATGCGAAACGGCGCTCGTCGTCATCAACGAGCTGCACGTGACCTTCTCCGAAGACGTCCAGGATCCGGTTGGCGACACCGATCCGGATGACGTGACCAATCCGCTCAACTACATGGTGCTCGCCACCGGACCCGATGGCGACTTCTCGACCGATGCGTGTGGTTCGGTGTTTGCCGACGATCTCGAAATCCCGGTGAGCGCCGTGACCTACGATGCGGGCTCTCACATCGCGCGGCTGTATGTGGGTGACATGCCTCCGTCGCAGATCCGTTTGATCATCTGTGGTTCCACGACCATTCGCGATCTCGCAGGCAACCCCCTCGACGGAGACGGCAACGGAACCGGCGGGGACGATCATCTGCTGACCTTCCGTTACGATCCGATGAACCGGTTCACCAACGGCCACTTCGATTGCCAGTCGGTGGACCTCGACGGCTGGGATGTCTCGAACACATCCGAGATCACCTATAGCACCGAAGATGTCGACGCGTCGACGATCTCGGGCTCGGCGCAGGTGATGCAGCTGGGTTCGAATACCAATTTCGAAATCAGTCAGTGCGTTTCGGTCTCTGTCGGTCAGAGCCCGGAAATGACGGCGAAGGTACGGATGAGCACCACCAGCTTCGTCGCCCTTTCCCTCGGATGCGAGTACTTCACAGGATTGGTCTGCGGCGCTCCGGGAACCGGAATCGGCACGAGCATCAGCACTGACTTGATCAGCGACAGCGGCGGAGCATGGTTGCCGTACCTCGCCGCGCCGGCGACTCCAGGTGGGGCAAACTCGGCGCTCTGCAGCTACAGCATCGCAACTCCGTCAGGGCAGGATTTCACAGCCTGGTTGGATGATCTTTTCCTCGATGACGGCAGTTTGGTCTTTATTGACGGTTTCGAGAGCGGGGACACGTCCGCGTGGACCTCGTCGGTACCCTAGGACAATGCCAAGAAACAGCGAATCAACGCGAGGAGGCGATACGGTGAACAGGATACTCAGAACGGTGCTGGTGGTCGCGGTCGTTGCCCTGACCTTCGCTCCGTCGATCCGAGGCGCCGATTTCGAGTGGCAATTCGAACCGATCGACGCCGTCGAGGTGACGAACCCACCCATCCCGAACGTCCCTGTCCAGTTGATGGTCGATGATGATTCTGTGGAGGGCGATTTCGGTGTTGGTGGATCCCTCGCTCGGCAGTTTCTGTGGTTCAACAGGTTCTCACCCAACCTGAACAACCCCATCCGACTCAACGAGATCTGGGTGTTGTTTCCGGCCGGGTCGAATATGACGGTCGGCGCCGACGTGCAGTTGGTTGTCTACCACGACCCCGACGGCGACCCCTCCAACGGCGCCGACTTCGTCGCGAGTTATTCCGAGACGATCCAGTCCGTTGACGGGGACACCTTTTCCGTCTACCCCCTCGCGAACCCCCTGGAGTTTCATCAGGCCGGGGATATTCTGATTGGTGTCGTGAGTCGTTTCGTTGTCAGCGGAGTGACGACATCGACCCGACCTGCAGCGATGGACAACACGGCATCCCAGGGTCGGTCGTGGTTGGCGGTTTGGAGCGCCGATCCGGCCGATCCACCTGTGCTCCCAGCCGACAGCATCTACCAGACCATCGACGGATTCGTCTCCGGCAATTGGATGATCCGGGCGTTTGGCGATCAGCTCCAGGTCCCGGCGATTCCGGTTCACACACGTTTCGGCGTGGGCGTGCTGCTGTCATTGCTGGCGATGGCGGGAGTGATGCTGATCAGACGTTCGATCTGAGTGATTGGGTAAGGAAAGCTGGTAGGTCGAACCCGACACAGCTACCGGTGTCTCCACCGGCTTTCGATCTTGTCGGCCAGCAAGGCGGCGGCGTCTGTGTCCTGAAGCCGCAACGCCTGGACCACTTGGCGCCAGTTTTCGGCATCGACGCCGCCGTCCTCCTCCCGGGTGGTGTGGCGGACCGCTCCCTCAGGCAGCAGATCAAGGAGCCAGTCGTTGACCAGGCAGTCAACGACCAGGTGCACCCGCTCCGTCGTCCCCCGATTGACCACGCTGTGCGGCAGATCAGCGTTGATGTACCAGCATTCCCCGGGAGCCATCGGCAGCAGCGCGCCATCGAGGACGAATTCAACGCCTTCATTGCTCCGAACCGGTATGTGAAGCCGGGCCTCGCCGTCCTCGAGGCGCATGCCGTGATCGCGATGCTCGAGCACCACGGCGCCCGGACTCAGCGAGAGCAGGCGTACCGCCGTGGTCGGGCACCGAAATCCGTGCACCACCCGCGCCAGTTCCGGACAGCGGGACAGGATCGGAGTGTCGGCGAATTCGTCGTATGACGACGGATGAGCCTCGACCCGCTCGAGCAGGCCACCCTTCGATCTCAATGCCGCGACTCGCCACACCCCGGAGTAGGTCTGAGCGTTGAAGTGGGGTCGCCACTCGGCGTCGGTGATCTGCTCCACCTCGGGCACCAGCGGAGCCGGGTCGAATCTCAGTGGGAGCTTGTGTGACTTCACTCGTGGATGCCTGCCTCGATCGAAGATAGCAGAGGACTCAGAAGGGTGTCGGGCAGACCTGGGCGGTGCGCCTGATTTCCTGCGTTTCATCAGCGGTGAATTTTGGACTGTGATGAACAACAAGTACCGGATTGATAACGACCTCCTCGATTGCAGCCCTCCTTGGTGATCCGGGTTTTTCCTGGTGGTGCTTTGACCACCGGTCCTTGTTTGGCGTCGCTGCGGTCGATGAAATTGAGAATATTTCTCATATATGGTAGGGTCTCGGTTCCATCGTGTACGAAGCTTCTTTGAGCGAGTCGCTCATTTCTCACTACAGACAGTCAATTCTTTATAGGGGTAACCCATGCTACACACAGCCATGGCCGCACGCGAGGCCTATGACAATGAGAACGGAATTCGAGTGGAAGGCACTGAGCACCGCCGCCTCCGCAGCGGCGAGTGGTGGCGCGAGCTGCCGGTATACCAGGAGGTCGATGAGGAGTCCTTCCTCTCGCACCGGTGGCAGAGCAAGAACAGTGTCAAGTCGGTCGCCGACCTCGAGAGCACGGTGGGGAACATCGTCGGTCCCGACTTCATCGCCGATGTGGGGAGAGGCATAGACCGCGCTCCGATGTCGGTCCGGATCACGCCGTATCTGATGAGCCTCATCGACTGGAGTTCGCCGGTCGACGATCCGATCCGACGCCAGTTCCTGCCGCTCGGTTCGACCGCGGAGCCGGACCACCCGCGGCTGACCCTCGACTCGCTCGGCGAGCAGGCCGATTCGCCCGTCCCCGGCCTGACGCGGCGCTATCCGGACAAGGCGCTGTTTGTCGCACTCGACACCTGCCCCGTCTACTGCCGATTCTGTACTCGGTCGTACTCGGTCGGGCTCGACACCTCGAACGTCGACAAGGTCGCTCTGCGGCCCAACCCCAAGCGTTGGGAGGCGATGTTCGAGTACATCGCGTCCGAGCCCGCGCTCGAGGACGTGGTGATCTCCGGCGGCGATGTCGCCAATCTCGGTGCGAAGTGGATCCGCGAGATCGGGATGCGGCTGCTGGCGATCAAGCACATCCGCCGCATCCGCTACGCGACCAAAGCTGTGGCGATCATGCCGCAGAAGATCCTCACGGATGAGGCCTGGCTCGACGCGCTCACCGAGGTCGCGGAACACGGCCGGAGTCGTGGCAAGCAGGTCGCCCTCCATACCCACTTCAACTCCGTCAACGAGATCACCGAACAATCCGAAAAGGCGGTCCGACTCCTGTTCGAACGCGGTATTCCCGTCCGCAACCAGGCGGTGCTTCAGCGCGGCGTAAACGACACCCAGGAGACCATGATCGGACTCGTCAAGCGTCTGTCGTGGATCAACGTGCAGCCGTACTACGTCTACATGCACGACCTCGTTGCCGGTGTCGAGGAGCTTCGCACCACCCTGGCCACCGGCATCGAACTGGAAAAGGCGGTACGCGGGGTGACCGCTGGTTTCAACACTCCGACCTTCGTTGTCGACGCGCCGGGTGGAGGCGGCAAGCGGGACATCCACTCGTACGAGCACTACGACCACGAAAGCGGTCTGTCGGTGTTCACCGCCCCCAGCGTCAAACCGGGAAAACACTTCATCTACGCCGATCCGCTCAGTCAACTCGATCGGGAACACCGGCGCCAGTGGGATGACGAGGTCGGCCGACAGAGACTTGTCCGCCGCGCCCGCGAAGCCGCGTTCGGTGCCGTCTGACGACCGACGGCCGAGACCGTTGCCGGTCACGAATAGGTGACACATGCCGCGGTGATGCGTTTCGTTGTTCGCGCAGGGTCACAATGCAATAGTGAGGTACGCGGCGCTCTTCCAGCGGTCGTTTTGGCGTTTGATCGGGGCTTTGGGCGGTTGACCGGTTGGTCCACCGGTTGAGCGGCGAACTAGTCCCACAAAGCGGCAAAACGGCGCCACCATTTCAATTCTCCTCTTAATGGCACCGATCGGCCCCCATCCGTAGCGAGGTTAGAGCTTCATAAAGTGCCTGGTACTTTTTTTTTGGCACCTTTTTTAACGGACTGCGAACCCAAACAGGTTGTGAGGTTGCGATCGCTGGCACCCATCATCTAGGTGGCCCTATCCGGTCGACCGACAACTTGCAGAATCGACCGATTCCCGGAGCTTCCGGGCGTGCTCGATCAGAAGGTTGCGCGTCGCTTCGTTTTCGGTGACTTCAAGCAACGAGGTCAGAGACTTCAGCGCCCTGCATTCTTCGCCGTTGGCGACCAGGGCCACTATGAAATCGAGCTCCAGCGCTACGAGGTCAGCTTCGATTTCTGCGAAGTCCGCGGCCGGACGGCGGCCTCGAAGACTTTCCTCGAAGATCCGTCTTGCACTCTCGCGATCGCCCTGTTTGATATGGACCGTCACCAAATCATCGATCAACGTCGAGCTCGGGCCACGAAGCTTGATCGCTTGTTCAATCGCCGCGACTCCCCCGACTGGTGGAGACGGATCGAGCGAATACGCTGAACCAAGCGCCGTCCACGCAGCGGGCGAGTTCGCTTCGAGTGCCAAGCTGCGTTCGATGAACTTCCTTGCGGACTCGAAGTCGTCGGGATCCGCTCCATCCGGGTCCTCCTCGATGATTGCCTTGAGTCGGATCAGTTCGATGTATCCGGCACGAAACCACGCCTGGGGATTTTCCGGTTCTATCTCGATCGCCGCCGCGATGGTCGAGCGCGCTTCTTTCCACTTTCCCCGTCGCGCCTCGACCAGTGCCAGCCCGCGATCGACGCAAGCGTTGTCCGTATCGAGATTTCCTGCTGCCTTGAAGTGCATTTCGGCCTGATTAAACAAACTCTCGTCGATGTGTATCAGCAGCTCTCCCAACGCGCACAGGGCTTCGCCATCCGACATGCTCCGCATCGTCATGGTCTCGTCAAACTCGAGCTTGTCCACCGGGTACTTGAGAGTTCTGATCTGGGGTCGCGTCATGTAGTCCTTGAGCTCCGCCTTGAGCTCACTCGGCGAGCATTTGAACGTGGCTGCGAATGCCCTCTCGGATTCTTGCCCCGCCTGAATCGCCTCGATATAGGCAAAAAAATCCGCTTTCCGTTCGATGTCGCCGAGCATCAGATAGTGGACCAACACCCATGATTGAGCGTAGAAAACGGCAGTGCCCTCGCGGTCGTGGATCTCCTCCATCGGACCGCCATGATTGAGAAGATCCTCCACGTTCATCAACCCGTAACGGCGAATCAGCAGCAGGCTTCGTTCATGAGGCATGCCGAATCGAACGGAATCACCGTCGATCACGAAGGTGCTGAAATACTGCGCCAAACCCTCGTTTGCCCAAGGGGGCAGCGGAGAGAAGTTCTGTCGGAGAAAGTGATGCGTGTACTCGTGATACAGGGTCTCCTTGGGCTGCCCCCAGTTCGCCAGGTGCGATGCGCCAAAGCTGCCTTCGGGCGTGTACTGAAGGAAACCGCCGACCGGCTGATTCCGCCACTTCTTCGGTAGCATCTCCTTGAATCCCCGTTCCCTTCGAAACAGGTAGTAAGTCAGCTCCGTGTTTGGAACGGTAGTTGTATTGGGCAGGATGACTTTGAGTGCCTGGGCGAACCGCTCGAGGTCGATCACCGCCTGGCGAAGTTGGGACTCTGCCGCGTTGGAGTAGCCGGTGAAATGGGCTGATCTCGCCATACGCCAGGACCCTCTCGCGCGTGGAGTTCCGGCCTCGACCGAAGCCATTCTCGCTGCAACGATCAACATGCAAAGCGAAATGAATGGGTAGGAGGCTCGTTTCAACCTCACTGACGGTACCACAGGAGCGACAGGTGAGGACGGAACGCTAGTGCGCCACATACGCCTTTGCTCACTTTACGGCTGGTCTAGAAAGCAAATTCGCCTTGATGGCAACCGATCGCACCCTTGTTTGACACACCTGCGAGAATAGAACAGAAACTTCCCTCGATTGTCCTCGTAGTTCTTGCCGGGTCTCGATTCGGTGGGGAGGTCGGTTTGCGGGCAACAATGGGTATCGTCTTAGCTGCCATCCTGGCGATGGCGTCAACGTCTTCGGCGGAAAACGCAGCAAAGGTTCACTACATTGCCAACGAAGGGTTCCTGGTCGAGGTCGGCGCGCAGAAGGTCTTGATCGACGCTCTGTTCGACAACCAATCGATCACCTGGTGTCACGTCCCTGATGAGATGACGCTGCAAAAGATGGAGAACGCGGAAGCGCCGTTTGACGGGGTGGATTTGATTCTGGTCACCCACGCCCATCCGGATCACTTCAGTCCTCAATCGGTCATACGCAGGTTACGAAGCGATCCGGCGGCCGTCGTGATCGGGCCGCCACAGATGGTCGCCGCCCTCGACGCAGCCGGAGCGACAAAGCAGGAGATCGAGGAGCGAATCGTTGAGGTCGATCTCGAGTTGTTCGAATCGACCGCGCTGGATGTGGCCGGTATCGGCGGCCGGGCATATCGGCTCAAGCACTCCGAGTACGTGACCGAGGACCCCGAGACCGGTGAGAAGATCGACAGGCACAGAGATGTCGAAAACCTGATCTATCTCATTGAGATCGGCGGCAAGAGGCTCCTCCATGTCGGCGACGCCGTCCTCTCGCAAAACCCCGAATTGTTCAATGATGGGGTCTTCGAGAAAGTGGACCTCGATATCGCGTTCCTCGAGTACTTTGACTGGTCCGAAGAAACCAAGGCCATTCTCGATCGCTGGATCTCCGCAGATTTCGTGGTTTTCATGCACCTGCCGACCCAGGTCGACGAGATCGAAACCATCTCCCAACGGCTCGAACTCACTTACCCGAATCGGGTCATCTTCGACACACCACTTCAGATCAGGGAATTCTGATCGACGACTGGACGCGAAGTGACGTCTACCGGGTAGGCGCCGGGATCATTCAATCAATCAGAAACCGAATCAATCTAAGAAGAATTCATATCGTCATTTTCACTATGGACAGGAGGTTTCCCATGAATCGGATTCTTGTTTCTCGTGTCGTCCTCTGGGTTGTCGTTTTGGCCGCAGCGACCGCCGTGTCCGCTCAAAGTCTGACGACCCCACCAGGGGGAGGCAACCAGCGCTCGGTCGTGACCCAGTACATGGGTATGGTCTCGGTGACGGTTGACGACAACAGTCCTGACGTTACAAGCCCCGCCGGTGCTCAGATGCAGAATCTGGAGACCCAGATCGCTCGACTCAAAAAGGGCGAGGACATCAATCCATAGAATTCAGGGCGGGGTCACGTTCACAATTGTGAGCGGGGCACGCATCAACCCATCTCTGTGATGATTGCGAAGGGCACCCATCCGATCTATGGGACCGATTTCGTCCCCGTCGAGGCGACCCGCCGCGGAATGCGGGCCCTGCCCCCGATGCTGTATTTGGCGTCCACGAACGGCTCATCGGCAGTCGCCGCCTCGGCGGCAGCCAAAGGAGGTATCGATGAACAGAGTCCTGACAACGGTCCTGTTGCTCGCCTTTGCAATCACCGGGTTGGCGGCAGAGCCAAAGACGGAGCACACGTTTGCCCTAGCCAAAGATGAAAAACGGCCGGCCGCCACGATCGAGGACGCCGCCTGGCTTGCCGGTTCCTGGACCGGCACCGCCTTCGGAGAGGAATTCGAGGAGGTCTGGAATCCACCGTCGGCCGGCACCATGGTCGGTTTCTTCAAACTCATTGGCGACGACGGCGTCGCGTTCTATGAGTTGTTGCTTCTCAGCGTCGAGGACGGCAGCCTCAGCCTCAAGGTCAAGCACTTCAACGCCGACTTCACGGCCTGGGAGGAAAAGGCGGACTATGTGAACTTCAAACTCGTCAAGAAAGAAGACGGCGCTCTGCACTTCGGCGGCATCAGTTTCTACCGGCGCGGCGATGATGCGATCGACGGCTACATCGTGATGAAGAGCGGCGACGAGGTTCGCGAACACCACTTGAAGTACGCACGGCGTTGATGGGCGGAGGATACCGAGGACTCACGCCGGAGAACCGGCGGAGAAGGCGTTGCTCGTTTGATCGCGATCGGAACGCCTGTTTCGAAGATCGCACCAAATCTCGCCGATCGCCAGAAGAAGTCGCAAAAATCGGTGTCAGGGACGCACAAGTAAATGATTCGTGGCAACCATCAGAACCCCCATTCCACATCGGCTATGATTCCGCGGAGGCAGTGGAGTAACGACGGGAGCAGGATTTCGAATGAACAACAGAGGATCCAAGGATCGAACTTGCAGGAAACCTCGATGACCAACAACGATATTCTGCGGCGCATTCGCTACATTTTCGATCTGAGCGATTCGGAGATGATCTCACTGTTCGATGCGGCGGACCATCAGGTCACGCGCGCAGAGGTCAGCGATCTGTTGAAAAGGATCGACGACCCGGCGCATGAGGTTTGCAGCGATCCTCTGCTCGCGACCTTTCTCAACGGATTTATCAACGATCGTCGCGGAAAAAAGGACGGCCCACAACCCGAGCCGGAGACCCAACTGACCAACAACATCATCTTCAGGAAGATGAAGATCGCCCTGAACCTCAATGCCGAAGATACATTGGAAATACTCGCCCTCGCCGGCATGCAGGTCAGCAAGCACGAGCTGAGCGCACTCTTCCGCCGTCCCGGCCACAAGCACTATCGCGACTGCAAAGACCAGATGGTTCGTTGCTTTTTCAGTGGTCTTCAGATCAAGTATCGCAACAAGCCTCGTTGACCGGCCTCAGCAGTCAGCGCTCGATAGGTGCGATAGGCTCCACCCATCCACCGAACTGAAGTTCAGGTTCTCCGTACTTCCCGCAGTCGGCTAGAGAAATCATCGACAGGAGTTGACCTTCGCACACGGCGCGCGGCAGAAAGGAACGGAGGAAGAGATGCAGGCAGGAAAGGGCATTGTCATCGGGGTATTGGTCTTCGTCGCCATCATGGCGGCGGCCGCACATCAGGATCTTTCGGTCCTCAAAGGGCCGTATCTCGGTCAACGTCCACCCGGAAACACCCCCGAGGTCTTTCTTCCGGGGGTCGTCTCGACCGACGTTGTCGAAGGGTGTGTCTGCTTCTCGTTCGATGGTCGGTATTTCGTGTTCAGGAGAGGCTTCCGGGACGACACGGAAATCTTCCTCATGGAGAACGGAGTGGGGGGTTGGACTGAACCGACACCTGCTCCATTCTTCGTGAAGGATTTTGGTTTCGGGGACTTCACTTTCTCACCCAACCGGCCGGAACTCCTCTTCACTTCAAGACGACCTCTGGTGACCGGTGGGGGACGGGCCGAGTCGGCCGATCTTTGGAAGGTCGGATACTCAAACGGCGAGTGGCAGGAGCCGGTTCAACTCGGAAACGCGGTCAACTCCGAATTCCACGAGTCCTACCCGTCGGTGTCCAACAACGGCGAGCTCTTCTTTTTCCGGCGATTCGACATCGACAACGGGCTTTCCGAGATCATGTTCTCGACATTTGACGGAAAAACCTACTCGGCGCCGAAGAAGATGGGGCGGGAGATCAACACGCAATGGGACGAGTGGGATCCCTGTGTGTCACCGGACGGAGACCTCCTCGTGTTCTGCTCGAAAAATCCATCCGGATTCGGAGAAGATGACCTCTATGTGTCGTTCAGGAAACAGGACGGCGGCTGGACGGAGGCGATCAACCTCGGCGTCGGGATCAATTCCGACCGTTCGGAGAACCGTCCCTTCATCACGGCAGACGGCAGGTATCTCTTCTTCAACTCCAACGTCAACGGAGGCAGGGATGTCTTCTGGGTCGATATGGACGCCGTCACAGGACTCAAGCCGAATTTTCCATAGTCTGCTGCACCACATTGCGTGGCACCCATCCCAAGTGTGTAAGTGGCACTGATCTATAATCGAGGCATCGTGAGTCAACCGGCCCCGGACCGCAGTCTCGTCTTGGAGGAGTTGATTTCCAAGTATGCGCAGCTCATACGGACTGCGGTGCGTCGCGTCGCCGGTCCGATGACTGATGCGGTGGCAGAAGACGTCGAGCAGAAAGTGGCGGTTGCACTGTGGCGGGCGATGCCGGGTGAGCAAGTTCCCCGTCATCCGGCCTCTTATCTGTATAGAGCGGCGGTTCGCGAGACCGTCCGGGCGCTTCGATCCCTGCAGAACGCCCGCAGCGTCGAGTTCCCGGCAGATCATCGAGATCCGTCGCCCTCGCCCGACAAGATGCTGGAGTCGAAGGAGTTGGGAATGGCAATTCGCGAGGCGCTGTCGATCCTTGCGCCGGATCGGCGACGTGCCGTGCAGGCGCACCTCATGGGTTTCGACGTGAGGGAGATCATGGAGATCCGGGGTTGGTCGTACAACCGAGCCCGCAATCTCATTGCGAGGGGTATGGCCGACCTTCGCAGCGAGCTCGAGAAACGAGGCGTCCATGGCTGAATTGGAGACCTTGCGTACCGCATTCCGGGCTTCTGCGTCGTCCCGGGACGACGGTCACCCGAGCAGTGCCGACTGGGAAAAACTGGCGTGCGGCGAGTTGGACGCCGAAGCTCGCGGAGAGCTGCTCGACCACGTGCTCGATTGCCCCGATTGCGGCGACATCTACCGCGCGCTCGGCATCCTCAGCTCCGAAGCAACGGCGTTCGATGAACAGGTCCCGAGCCCTCAGACCGCACCGAACCGGTTTTCGCGATTGCGTTGGATCTCCTGGAGAGGAGTTGGCGCTCTGGCGGTGGCGGCGACGGCGGTGCTCGCGGTGGTGCTTCCGCTCCAACGGGGCCGGGATGCCGGTGTCGAGGTCGGCGTCGTTGTTCGGTCGGCCGACGAGGAACCGGCGCTGGCGCCCGCCGCGCCGATCGGAGAGGTGCGCTGGCACCCGGGCGACGATGTGGTCTTCACTTGGGTAGGCTCCACATCGCAGGGTCCCTTCGTGATTGAGGTGCTCGATTCGGACGGGGAGCCGGTCTGGACCGGACCCGATAGCGATGCAACTGAAATGGTGTGGCCTGGGGCTGTCGTTCCCGGAGCGGGTCGGTACTACTGGCGGGTCTTCTCGAGTGGATCGCCGTCACTCCGTGACGAATCCCCAATGGTCGCCTTCGACCTGGTCAACGCCAGTCCCCCCTGATCTGGAACGAAGCCCAGTTGTAAGGGTGCGCAAATCGCGGGTCTGCTGCCAGGGTTTGTTGGGCGTGGAAGAGCGCATCGACCGTACTTTGGCCCTCGGCCAGCCGTTCGTAGAAGTGGGTCATCAGTTGAGCTGTGGCCCTGTCGGGAATCTCCCACTGCGATGCGATCAGTGTTCGTGCTCCGGCCACGTGAAAGGCGCGTGCGAGACCGATGATGCCTTCGCCTGAAACCACCTGTCCGCGTGCGCTGCTGCACGATGACAGCACGACCATCTCGGCGTCTGGCCCGACGCCGTCGACAATGTCCCAAGCTGAAACTTCTCCGTCATTCGAATCACGGGCAGGCTCAGACGGATTGGCAGAAGAAAAGTGTCGAATCCATGGGTGTTTCGGGATCGACGCGGGTGTGGACCGCAAAGTGGGCGATCGACACCCGTTGGTTGATCCGCCTGAGATTGGTTTCGCTGGCTTCCGGGCCACGGTACACCTGCGCGCCATCGCCGAAGATCCGCTGAAAGGCTTCGATCTCGACCCCTGACCCCGGCAGAGGGCGGAGCTTGTGGCGGCGAACCGCAGACGCCGAGTCCGGGTAGAGGGGTTCGCCGAATGCGACGACAGTGGTTTCATCTCGGACTGAGTGCTCACGTCGGTCCGCAAGCTCAATCGCCAGGCTCGCCGACGGACTCGTGTAGAGGGGGATTGCATGGCCGACGAAGCGAGGGGCGCCATCGCCAGGGAGCACGAGCGCGGCGAATGCGAGTCCGTGCAGCGGGCCGTCGGGTACGATCAGCAGGCGTTCTGCGCTGCGGATCGAATCCCACACCGGAGCCAGGAGCAGATCGAAGAGCCGCGTGCCCTGTTCGATCATCGCCGGTTCGAGCTCATCGTGGAGCCGGCCCCGGGCGATGAATGCGTGAAATCGTTGCACTCGGACGGTGAGGTCATGGGTGCCGGATTCGATTCGCTCGGTTCGGATGACCCGTTGTTGGCTCGTCCCGGGGGCTGTTGCCGTGATCAGTGTGCCTTTCTCGCCCACGGTGAAGGTGAGGGTGGCGGTTCCCGGATCGAGCCGACGGCTCAGCTCGGTCAGCGACAGTGTCGTTGGGCGTTCCAGCATGGCAAGCGCCGGAGACGCGAGGTCGATGGCGGTTGAGAGCCGATCGATCTCGCTCTCGAGATTCTCGATATCGCCTCGGATGCGGCCAAGCGATGTCTCGTCCCGAACCGGATCTATTCGCGCAAGGCGGTCTTCGAGCCGCGCGAGTCGACCGGTGTTGCGGGCTCGAGCGTGCCACAGCTCGGCGGGAATCCCCGCGGGCACCGACGTTCGTCGGGCGATGGCCGTTCTCAGTGACAAGGCTCGGTCGCGTTCGAGAATGTCCCACGCTTCGACGAGTTGTCCGCGGTCCATGAGGAGGCCGGCGAGAATGAAGAAGCTGTCGCGATATCGGGATCGGTACCAGGCTTCCTCTCCCTCGATCACACGTTTGCTCTCGATGATGCCGATTGCTTCGCGCAGCCGCAACTCTGCCATCTCCACCTGGTTACGATCGGCTTCGAGGCGACCCAGGGCTAGCAGGCTGGCGGCGACATCCAGCGAGTCCGGATTGACCCTCCGTCGAATCTCGAGGGCCCGTTCGTGGTGGCTGATGCCTGTATTGATGTCGCCCTCGGCTACCGACACCTGCCCGAGCTCACTCAGGGATGAGGCTTCCCAGAGCGCACCCGGTGCGAGATCTCTCTTCAGTGCGAGCGCCTGTTCGTAGTATTGCCGCGCGACCGCGAGATCTCCTTCGTGTCGCGCAACGATTCCGAGGTTGTGCAAGCTCGTGGCCACGGCAGCGCCGGTGGGGTCGTTCCGCCGGCGCAGGTCCAGAGCTCGCTCGTGGTGGCCTCTGGCAACCGCCAAGCGACCCCGGATGCGTTCGATATTGCCCAGATTGGTGAGCACACCGGCGACCCGGATTCCATCCGGTTGGGTCTCTTCGAAGACTCGGAGCGCTTGCTGGTAGTGTTGGCGCGCCTCGTAGTAACGCCCGGTGTTCTTGGCCAGCAGCCCGAGGTAGTTGGCAGCGAAACCGAGGTAGGTGTTGCTGCCGCCGAGTTGGATCGCCTTGTCTCGTTCCTCCCGAAACAGCCGTCCCGCACTCTCGAAATCACCTCGTCGCAAGGCCACGAGGCCCAGATTGCCGAGGAGATTGAGTTCGGTCGGGCTGCCGGGCATGGTCGAGCGGGTTATGGTCAGAGCGCGATGGTAGGCACTTTCCGCTGCATCCAGCTCCGAGCGGTAGTAGGCGACGATCCCGACGGTTGCACACGCCTCCGCGACCTCGATCGTCGTGGCGCTGATCCGGCCGTAGATCTCGACTGCCGTCGATGCGCGTTCGTTGCAGGATCTGAAGTCGGCGCGGCACCGTTGCAGCAGGGCGTGGGCGAGCGCCGGAGATTTCGGACTTTCATCGTCGAGGATGTCGATGGCCCGGTCAATCGCTCTCGCCGCAATGCCGGTCTGACCGGCGACCAACAGGGCATCGCCGGCTCGATCCCAATAGAAGGGGAGGAGCCGCGCTTCGACGATCTTCGATGCGCCGGTGTTCAGGATCGCCTCAGCGTCCTCCACCCTCCCTGATCTCGCCATGGCCACCGCGGTTCGGATATCAAACCACGCTGAATCGAGCGGCCGACCGGCATCCATGGCGGATCGGGACAGTGTCGGCCAATCCTCCTCTGAGATTGGCGGATTGGCGGTGTCGTCTCGTTGGCGAGCGACTCGCGTTTCGAGACGGGGCCGAGTCGTCAATGCCCAGCGGCCGGTGGAGACATCGAGACGGAGACGTTCCCCATTCCGATGTACGGTGAGGGTCACCGGTCCGTGCGGCGCCAGTTCCTGCTCCACCCGAGCGAGGTGAAACGGCGAGGCGGCGTCGCCGTTTGCCGAACCCTGACGCCACGCCCGAACCACGTCGCCGGCCCGCAATCCTGCTGCGGACGCCGCCTCGCCGGGATCGCAGGACTCGACCTCCACGCCTCCGGGGCCCCGCACGTCCGGTGAACAACCCGGCAATGTCAGAACCGCGACGATTGCCATCATCCCTCGGAATCGAGTCTTCCAGCCGGGTTGTCGTGAGGACATGAACAGATTCTAGTGCACGCCGCCGGAATCGTCAGCGGTTTCCGGCCACCTTTGATACTTCCCGGTTGAGCTCCAGGTGAGCAAATCTCGGATGAGCTGCCTCACTCGATAACAGCAAGTGGTCAAACCGGCACCAGTAACGCACGACTTCGGAGCAGGAGGATGCCATCTGGTCCGTGACGGTCCAATAGGTTACGAGCAGACGAATGGAGGAGTGACGATGAGAAGCATGGCTGCAAGAGTGTCGGCAATGATGGCTGTGGCGGTCCTAGGCGTTTCCCTTTCGGCGGCGCAGAATCTGGTAGCCAACGGTGACTTCGATACCGATGTGGACGGCTGGACCAACATGGGAGGGGGAATCACTCTGAGTTGGGACGGTACCTCCGATTACGATGGCCAGCCGAATTCAGGAAGTGCTCGGGTACTCAACGATTACCCCGAAGCCTCCTCCTCCGGGGTGACCCACTGCGTCGAGGATATCTTCGGCAACGAGTCCTACGATTTGTCAGCTTGGCTCAAGGCGCCCACGGGGCAGAGCGCTGTCGGCAGTTCAAGTGTGTTCGTGTGGTGGTACACGGAACCGGGTTGTACCGGAGTGCAGAGTTCGGGGCCGAGCACACAGTATTTTTTCACCTCGGACGACTGGGTCTTTCACGAAGCTCCCCAAGTCCAGGCGCCTCTGGAGGCCCGCAGCGCCACGGTATATCTGTCTGTCAGGAAGGAGTCCGATGGCCCGGGGGAGTACATGGTCTCGTTCGATCACGTCTCATTGATCGGCAAGGGTGTAGACCGCAGGCTGTCGTTTGTTCCTGCTGCCGGGTTGGCGTTCGGTGAAGCGGGGTCATTCTGGGTCACAGACCTCGAGGTGAACAATCCGAAGACAGAGGCCTTGACCTACGAACTGTGGTGGCTGCCGCGCGCCGAGAACAACTCAAAGCCCTTGAAGTCTGAGTTGTTCACGCTCAATGCCGAAGAGAGCAACCGTCACAAGAACGTGCTCGGCGAGGTTTTCGGCCTCGATCCGGAAGATGCGCCTTTCGGCGCACTCGCAATTGCATCGGACCGAGAAGGCGTGTTGGCGATGGCTCGAGTGTTCAATCAGCCACCAGGCAAGATAGGCGGCACATTCGGTCAGGCGATCCCGGTCGTGCAGGTAGAAGGGATGATTCGGGAAAATGAGCGGCGTCGGATCCTGTTCATGAGCGAAGACGTCGAGCTGCGGGCCAACGTCGGCTGTCAGAACGGAAGCGCCGACAGCCTGCGGGTCAATATCGAGCTGTTTGATGCTTCAGGTCAATCATACGGATTGGAGACTCTGGATCTGGCACCCTATTCGAACAATCAGATCAACCGGGTATTCAGGGACTGGGCGCCGATCAGCGGCTATGTCGACGTGTGGTCGAACACATCCCGAGCGATGTTCTATTGCTACGGATCGGTGCTGGACAACCTCTCCAGTGACCCGACAACGGTCTTGCCGCAGTGAACAAACCGGTGCGAGTCAACGTGGCGCCCAGCCCTACCACGGTGGTGTCCGCCACTCATGATGGAACGGCCGAGGAATTGGTGAAACTGACCTAGACATGCGATTTCCGGGCCGTTCAGGTTCGGGGAGTCGTTTACAGAAGGAGGTCTTCACATGTGTTCATGCCGTTTGGATGTCGTTCTCCTCACGATGGTGATGGCGGCGCCCATCGTCCATGCGCAGAATCTGCTGCCCAACCCGACATTCGACTCTGACGTGGCGGGATGGCTGGCAAGTGCTGGTTCAACTGTCGGTTGGGATCCTCTCGACGCGAATGGGAATCCGCTCTCGGGTTCGGCGCTGGTCACCAACATAGACGCCGATCCCAACGATTCGGAGGGTGCATTCCGGTGCATCGAAGGACTCACGGGTGAGACAGCCTACCAGTTCGGCGCCGACATCCTCATCCCGGGAGGTCAGATTGAAACGGGTAACGCCTACATCCTGGTCCAGTGGTACGGCGGAGCCGGCTGCTCGGGATTCTTGAATCTGACCGAAAGTCCGATCGTGCTCACAACGACACCCGATGAGTGGTTTGCCGTGTCGAAAGTCGCCACGTCACCGACCGGTACGCAGTCCGGTCGGCTGCGCCTGAGCGTATGGAAGATCGAGGCAGGGGGGTCCCTCGCTGCTCAGTTTGATAACGTTTGGATGGAAGCGGTGTTGTTTGTTGACGGATTCGAGACGGGCGACACGAGCCGGTGGTCGTCGACGATGCCACCTTGATCGGTGCCACACTTCACATTCATGCATTGCTGGCAATAAGTGCACCCGTAACCAATCCCGCGCCTTTGCCGGGGGATTGGTTGCTTTCCTCCTCGGTGGAGTAGAGCAAGGCACTCATCCTCACAGATCGATCGGGTACTGACGGTCTCGTCAGCGCCCCTTCCTCACTGGGTGACACCCATCCCGAAATGCAGATCATCCAGCCGGCGCGCGAGGTATCGAGGCTCACAGTCCTCCGGGTGCCGAACCGATACGATGAGAAGGTGTGACATCGCTGATTCTGGAGGCGTCATGCTCCTTCGCGCCGAACGATTCGCGGCAGTGGTCGTGGTGATATCCATCGGGCTCGCCGTCGGGTTCGCCCCCACCGCGGGCGCCACGGACTACTACGTTTCCGAAAGCGTCGGCAATGACGCTTGGAGCGGATTACTGCCGGAACCCAACGGTTCGATGACCGACGGGCCGAAGCAGAGCCTCGCGGCGGCCTCGACGCTCCTCGACACTCTTGTCGGTCCGGGCGATCGCGTACTGTTGCGTCGGGGCGACACGTGGTCGGGAGATGTCTCGCTCAACGTGAGCGCCGCGGCGGGTACCCCGGCCGACCCGATCGTTGTCGGCGCATACGGGAACGGGGCGAAGCCGACCATCGATCGCACCACCGACGGCACCGTCATCACGGTTCGGGGCACCTACACCGCGCCCGCCGCCCAATACCTGAGGTTCGAGAACCTCAGGCTGACCACGACCGCAGCGCCGGGCAGCCGGCCCATCGGGGTCCTCATTCTCGAGTCCTACCGACCCGTCGACCCCCACCACATCACCTTTGCCGACTGCGAGATCGACCACCTCAAGCACGGCTTGACCTGGTACGAGCACGGGCACGTCCTCGAGCGTTGCCACGTTCACGACAACTACGGGATCCCTCCCGAGACCGGACACACTCAGGGGATCTACGTCTCGGGTTCGGACATGACAATTCGCGACAATCTCTTCGTCAACAACGGCAAGCCCGACTCGTGGTTCGACCACAACCTCTACATCTCACACGGTTCGGGATACGTCATCGAGCGCAATACCATCCGATCGTCGTTGGACGGAATCAAGCTGCGCGGCTCCTATGACACGGTTGTCCGCGACAACGTCATCCACGATATGAATCTGGGCGCGATCAGCGTCGGAGGCGACGACTCGGGTCCGGTGGACAACGTGGTCATCGAGCGCAACCTGGTCTACGACACCGTGGACGCCATCACGGTCAAGTCGCAGTCGGGAACCCAGCTCCTACCATCCACCAACATCGTCATTCGCAACAACATCTTTCACAGCAATCGGGGCACGGCGCCCATCGGCGGCGATTACGCCGGCTACGTCAACGTGCTCGATCCGGTGGAGGACGTTTTCGTCTGCAACAACCTCATCGCGAACATCTCCGACCCCAACGAGCGCAACCTCTACATCTACGCTGCGAGCCCCGTCAACCTCCGTATCGAGAACAACATCCTCATGCGAACCGACACCACCCGGCCGATGGTGGAGTTCCCCAACGCCACGGCCATGGCGGGCATGGTCCTCGACCACAACCTCTACCACTATCCCGGCGGCGACATCCTGAGGGTCGAGGGGACCGACTATCCAACGTTGGCGGCGTTCCGCATCGACTACCCGTTCCAGGAGGCGGCAGGGGAGGAGGGTGATCCGCTGCTCGCGAACCCGTTCACCGATTTCCGGCTCACCGCAGCCAGCTCGCTCGCCATCGATGCCGGGGCCGCCCAGCCCGGTACCGTAGACGACGACTTCGACGGACTCCTGCGTCCCCTCGACGGGGACCAAAGCGGAACAGCCGAGTGGGACATCGGTCCGCACGAGTACTCGCCGGCGGTCTTCGCCGACGGGTTCGAGACCGGCGACACATCCGAGTGGACAACAGCCGTGCCCTGAAGGAGGCCACAGTTGGGTTCCCGGGCCGACGTTTTTGAGACGGTTAACTGCGGATGCGCAACTTCACATCTATACAATCAGCTTCCGGTGAGGGAGGGGAAACTCCGTTCTGATTCGGCGGTTTCGGAGCCCGGCCTACTCATCCCATCTGGCATCAACGGCAGGCTGAAAAGACCACAATTCAACAAATGTGAACATGGCACCCATTCAAACCAGCACAAAGTGATACGCACGCATCGGCAAGACGAGTGACACAATGCTAAGTGTGCTTAGGGTGGCACCCATCAAGGATTCGTGGCGGGAGGGCCCATGATCACTCGAAAAGGAAGTTGTCTGTGTGGTAGCCGAACCTACGAGATCGAAGGGGACCTCGACGGTGTTTGGATGTGCCACTGCTCGTTATGTCGCAAAATCTCCGGTAGCAACGGCATCGCGATCCTCATCGTGCCCAGGGAGCGATTTCGATGGCTCAAGGGCGCGGATCACGGAATCACCTACGAGCTCAGGCCTACGTATTCAGTCACCAGGTGTGCGACATGTGGTTCGCCCGTTCCTGTCGAGGAAGACGAGAAGAACATCTACCTGCCTGCAGGATCGCTCGATGATCCTCTGGGAGTGGGAGTTTCGCAGCACATCTTTTGCGGATCGAAGGCAGATTGGGACTTTGAAGCCGGGAATGTGCGTCATCACGACGAGCGCGCCGATTGATGGCTCGAAAATGGGTGCCGAAAGAGTGTACCCAGAATCCATCTGACACCCTTCCCGCTACGGGTCGCGTGGCAGACCGAAGTAGCGTGGCGTGCGGTTAAAGTAGTGCTTGTACTCGTCGCCGAACACGCGTTGCAGGTGTTCCTCTTCGGTGATCACAACGAGGTGGACGAGAATGAAGTACACCGCCAGCCAGCCGAACGCGTGCCACGACGGCCAGAACAGTGCAAACGAGATCATGATCAGGCTGCACACAACCGTCTGCGGGTTGCGGCTGTTACGGTAAGGCCCCGACTGGTTGAGCCCCTGCGTCTGCACCCCGAACGAACGGCGGATCCCGAGCCAGATCATCAGCCCCAACATGCCCGCGAGGCCCACGGCGAGGAGCACCCACCCGATCCGCCAAGCCGTCTCGCCGAGCAATGGCGGCGGCGTGCCGGCCAATAGGTCGAACCAGATGAAGAACCCTATGCCAAAAAACACGGCGGTAAAGAGCAAACTAGCGGGCTTCGACAGCGCTCCGCGTCGTTCGTACTCACGCCGCATCAGGATGCGGATGACGAAGACGCCGAACGCCAGCAGGATTGACAGGGCCAAAAGAAAAACGGGTGCGCTCATCAGTGACCTCCCGTCTCTATCGTATAAGTGCCATAGTAGGGTGCACCTTTTCTCTTAGGCTCTACGTTCCGTGGGCGATCCGTTTCACCAGGCGAAAGAGCAGCAGGAACAACAATCCAACGATGACCACCGCCAGAACGGCGCCGCCGACCGCCAGCTTGGCGATCAAGGGCATGCCCCAGGATGGCTCGAAGTTCACCACATTCGGTTTGTAGTGTGACGAATCGACCACCCCGGTCGCGAAAAAGGTGGTCAGCAGATGTCGCGTGGCTTCCGGCTGGAGATAGTAGAGGTCCCCGGTGTGGGCAAACTCGGCCAGCACGATCTGTTCGCCGTTCTCCAGGAACGGCAGCAACTGATTGCGGGCGTTCTGCGCCGGGGTCGAAACGTCCAGCGTACCGCTCAGCATCAGGGTCTCGACCGATGAGGGGCGAACCGCGCGGTATTCATCGGGGATCTTGTTGGCCGGCCAGGACCCGGCCGCAGCCCAGCCCATGGTCGATCCGGGCGAACCAAGCAGATAGGGCCCTGGCGATACCTCGGCTGCATAGTCGACCGTCGGGTCGAAGTCGTAGTCGGCGCTGAGGGCCTTCGATGCGCTCTCACCCCAGGCATAGCCTGTGGGCAGCATGGATCCAAATGCCGCCGTCACCAACGCCATCCCGCTGTAGTCACCGTCGGACGCAGCGAGCCAGATATCGAATGTGGTGGCCGCCCCGCCGGTGGAGTACAGCCCCATGAACGTGGCGAAGAGCACCGCGTCGCGGTCGATGGGAAAGACCAGCCAACGCTTCGGCATGTTGTCCAACGCCCGTTGGATCGAAACAGCGAGGTCACTCGTACGCGACGAGCAGTAGGGATCCTCGGCGCAGAGCTTTGAGTAGCGTTGGATTTGACCTTCGAGGATCGCCCCGTCCCACCAGAATCGACCCGGGGGATTGACGGCCACCATCGCATTGCGGTGAACGCTCTCGGGATACCGCCAGGTGTAGATCTGGGCCAGACGCGTGCCGTAGCTGCCGCTCTCGAGGTTGATGCGGTCGTACCCCAAGGCGCGACGAGCGGATTCGATGTCATCGACAACCTCGAGGACGGTGTACCCGTCGAGATCGATGCCCTCGGCGGTCAACCGTTCGGCACATGCCGCGGCCCCGTCGCCCTGCATCTTCATGCTTTCGCGGCTCATCATCGGCAAACCTGACGCCATCGCCTCTCCGATCTCGGGGCACCCGAGATGGACCGAACCATCGATGCCACGGTACCCGACCAGAACAATGTCGTGGTGCTCGTGGAACCACTCGACACGGCGGTAGCTCAGATTCGACGCCCCGGGCCCGCCGCCAAGCCAGAAGATGGGCTCGGCAGGCTCCGCTCCCGATGCCGGTATTCGTGTAACGGGCAGCGCGATCACACGGGAGTCAGAATCGTTCCGGTTTTCCGGGACGATCAAAGTGCCGCATTGAGCCGCGTACTCCACCTCATTCTCGACGTGCACACACGACTCGATATCGAGGTCTCCCGCGATCGATCCCTCGGGCGGCTGCGGCGGCGGGGCCGGTTCGTCATCCGAACCGCACCCGATGAGGATCGTGGCCGCAGCCGCCAGAGCGAAGTAGATCGGTGGTCGTTTCATGGTGTTCTCCTTTCACGATCGTAGGCCCTTCTCCGCTGCGTTTCGGGGGGGGGGCGCCGGCGCTACAAGGGCGGCTCGATCCCGCTCTGCCGGCGGAGCCACTGAACCTGGAGATCGAGGTAGCCGGGAGCGTAGCCGAGGTAGCGGCGGTCGAACGGGTCGTCGCCTTCGTAGAGCAGGATGCCGTGCTCGGCATTCGAAAAGACCTCCACCTCGATCGGCCTGCCGTCCTCGCGGAGGATCTCGAGCTTGTCGATGGAGTCGGCCGTCGGCATGCTCGAATCCTCGCCGCCGAAGATCCACATGCTCGGGTTCTCGAGCGCCGCGACCACCGGGAACGGATCGTAGAGCCGGTCGACGAAGACCTCGTCTCCGCGGGTCATCCACCAGTAATAGAGCTTGGCAAACCACATGGGCATGTCCATCTCGGCGACCCATCCCAGCATGGAGTCGCTCCCGGTGATGGCTTCATACCAGTCGGTGCCCTCAGCCTCGTCGAGGAGAGCTTCGAGCTCGTCCCATCGGTCTTCACCGTGATCGACGATCGCGCTCAGCACCTCGTTGATGCGATCCGCATCGGCGAGGGCATCGTCGCCGAAGCCCTTCTCCCGCAGGACATAGCGATATCCCCAACGGTCCTCCCCGGTGATCGGCACCATCGGGCCGTAGTTGATCAGCAGGCTGTGGACGGCGTCGGTCTTCGATGCGGCGAGAGGCGCGATCCAACCACCCTGACTGTAGCCTGCGAGGTGGATGCGATCCGGGTCGATCTCCGGTCGTTCCCGGAGCCACTCGGCCACCGCTACGGTGTCGTCGGAGAGCAGGTGGAAGTTCTGGTTGTACTTCCCGGTCGACCCGCCGGTGCCGCGTTTGTCGTAGACGAGGGTGGCGATACCGTGGGCCGCGAAGAGGTAGGGCATGAAGTAGGTATCCACCGCGCTTTCTGCGCCCGATCCGTGGACCAGCACCACTGCCGGGAAGGGGGGCTCACCGAGGGGAAGAACGAGCCTGCTGCGAAGCTCGAGCTCCGCGGCCGGGATGGTGAAGTCCATCTCCGGCAAATCGATTCTCTTTCCCGATTGCACCGGGCGGCCGACGGGTTGCCAACGGAATTCGGTGAAGGGCTGGCCGTCCGGCTGCTCGGTGAAGTCGAGCTTCACCTCGACAGGGTCCCGCTCGGCCCAGCCGGGACCGGACTCGTAGGACAGATCGGCCACCGGCCAGAGCGCGCTGCTCTGGCCGTCCATCATGCGGTATCGCAGGACCTCGCCCTCGCGTGGGACGATCATGACCAGACGGCCGTCATCCAGACGGTAGGCGCCGTTGAAGCGGGTGTCGGGTTCTTCGGTTCTGACAACGGTGAACCAGCCGATCACACTCGCGATCACGATGATGACGAGGCAGCCGACGCAGCCCTTCCTACTGAAGATCTTCCTCATGAGTTCCCCTTGGCCCGATCTCGGTCTCTCTGATGAACGGTGTACGGGACGAAAAGTTCGGAAAAATGGATCGGTTCCTTCGGCATCCCTGGTTTTGATCGATCGCCACCACGTACACATTTGCACACTTGTCGACGGGCGGATTCAGAAGGCAATCCCCGTCGATGGCAACTAATGGCTGGTTCGTGACAAAGGGGTAGGGGAGGGTGCAAGCCTCTTCTGCCGTGTGGGGCTGCCGATTCTGAAGATCAAGCTATTGGTTGGCTTTACTCGATAAATGACTCCGAAGATCACGAGCAGAACAACCGTGCAAATGTGAACGTGGCACCCATCCGAAGTGCGCATGTGGCACCCATCTGCTGCACCACATTGCGTGGCACCCATCCATCAATGTAGCCGCTGATGGGAGCCCCTCGCACCGCTCCGGTGAAACTGGCGTGGCCTCTCGCTACCCCGACTCCGGCCGGAAACTCTCGATGAAACCAGCATCGATCCAGTAGATGTCGATGTCCGGCCGCTCGGGACTCGGCGTCACTCCGAGCACGTCTCTGATATCGGGTGTACTTTCGATCACTTGTGGTTTCGGCCGATTGCTCGTAAAGAAGAGGAATTTGCCGTCGCGCGAGACACTCGGGCAGAACTCGAGGTGTTCGGTGTTGACTGTCTCTCCGAGGTTTTCGGAGCGGGTCCAGCCGCCGTCAGCCGTCCTGAAACTGACGTAGAGATCTCCACTCCCGAATCCGCCCTCTCGAGTCGAGGTGAATACCAGGTAGTCGCCGTCGGGCGAAACGCACGCATCGGTCTCGTTCTCGTCGGTGTTGATGGATGCACCGAGATTTTCCGGCGCCCCGAATCCGTCGTCGAGTGGCGCGACGCGATAAAGATCAAACCCGCCGAATCCCCCCGTTCTCAGACTGAAGAAGTACACGTACCCATCGCGGGACTCCGAGGGATAAAGGTCGCGGGCATCGGAGTGACCGGGTCGGGGAAACGCACCGGTTCGCCCCACCCACCGTCGCTGCGATCGACGTACCAGATATCCGAGTTCTCAAGGACGGGGCCGGCGAGGTCAGGCGGCCGATTCGATGTGAAGTAGAGGCGGTTCCCATCGGGGCTCATGGTGAGATCGTAGTCGTTGTAGTTGCCGCTGAACGAAGCGACGGCGAGCTCGGTCCAAGCACCGTCGACCTCCTGTGTGTGAAGAATCCACGATCGTTCGTCCGTGACCACGCCGAAGAAGAGTTCGAGACCGTCCGGCGTCGAAGCCATGCTCCACTCCCGGCTATTGGTCGAGACGATCCCTGGCGCAAAGAGAGCCGGAGAGCCTCCGGGAGGGTTCTCCCCGAGGTACGGCCTAGGTTTGGGCTTTTCCAGGATGGCTTCCGGCACGGGCTGTGCACACGCCCCAGAAACCAGGATCACCACCGCCAAGGCGGCCACAATGCGACTGCTCGCTCTTGCTTTAACCATCGCCCGCACCTCCGTTACCAAGTACGTGCTCGATCTCCATTTGTTTTGCGGGGTGCGACCCTCAACCTTTCGAACCCTTCGAGTTCTCGATGAAGGTTGTCGGGTAGACCTGGGCGGGCAACCGCCCAGGTCTACCGGCGACCAGTCAGTGGTCGTTTTAGCGGTCGAGCGGGGCCGGTGGCGGCTGAGCGGTCTATTCGGCGGCGCAACGGTAAACAAGAGCGCAATAGCGTGCCAAGCACCTTTTTCCAGGCACCTTCTTGCCTTTTTGGCAGCAAGACGGGGTAGGGCGAGGACGTACTCTTCAACAAAGCGTTAATGCGAAGTGTGGCA
>CAVWAW010000002.1:0-127500 GCA_963753035.1 uncultured Acidobacteriota bacterium
ACCCGAAAGGCGTCCAGCTCACTCACGGCGATCTGGTGACCAATATCCACCAGATGATCGAGGGCTTCGAGATCACCAAAAACGACATCTTTGTCAGCTGGTTGCCGGTGTCACACGACATGGGATTGATCCTGATGACCATGACGCCGTTGTTACTCGCCGCCCGGATGGTGCTGATGCCGACTTCGGTCGGGAGCATCCGGCGATGGATGACGACCATCGCCGAGCACCGGGGGACCTTCACGGCGGCCCCCGATTTCGCGTATCGCATTGCCCTGCGCACCGCACCGACACAGGACGCCCTCGATTTGGGGTGTCTCCGGGTCGCCCTCAACGCGGCGGAGCCGGTGCGGGCCGGAACCATCGCCGCATTCGAATCTCACTTCGGACTCGGCCCGACCGTCGTCCCCGCCTATGGCCTCGCTGAAGCGACGGTGGGTGTGGCCGGGCGACGACCCGGCGCTCCCATCAAAATCGATGGCCGTGGACTGGTTTCCGTGGGGAAGCCGTTCCCCGGGGTGGAACTCGAGATCCACGGAGACGGCGGCCCGATCGATCGCGGCGGGATCGGCGAAATCGTGGTCCGCAGCCCGGCCGCAACCAGCGGCTATTTCCAAAATCCCGAAGCGACGAAGAAGTTGTTCGACGCCGGTGGAGGAATCCGCACCGGTGACCTGGGCTATCTGGACGACGACGGAGAACTCACCATCGTCGGCCGCAAAAAGAGCATCATCATCCAGGCCGGCCGGACCATCGCACCCCAGGAGATCGAAGAAACCGTCGACGAACTCGCCTTTGTCAGAAGATCGGCAGCCGTCGGGATCGACCGCGGTGGACCGGAAGGTGAGCAGGCGTGGATCTTCGTCGAACTCAGACCTGCCGACGTGGTCAGAGTCGAAAAACACACAGAGATGGTGGTCGAGGTGGTCCAGGCCATCCGTCATCGGCTCGGTCATCGGCCGGGTCGGGTCTACCTCGTCCGTGCGCGCACCATTCCGACGACCCACAATGGCAAGGTCCAGCACCTCCGTCTTCGTCGCGACTATCTCGAGGGAACCCTCAGGGCCGATGGCCGAATCGTCTACCCTGTCCACCGATCATCATGAGGAATCTCTTTCGTCTGTTTGGCCTCCTAGCCGCACTTGTCCGGCACGGTGTCGGCCGTCTCTTCCACCTGCCTCGAGGTATCGACGGTCCAAGACGCCTGCGAATCCTGCTCGAGGACGTCGGAGGAACCTGGCTCAAATTCGGACAGGTGCTCTCCCTTCAGCCCGACATCCTTCCGCGGGAATACTGCAACGCCCTGTTCGATCTCCTCGATCGGGTGCCTCCCTTCGAGTTCAGCGAGGTTGAAGAGGTGTTTCGCGAGGAACTGCATCTACGACCGAGTGAGATCTTCGACCACTTCGACCCGGTTCCCCTGGCTTCCGCCTCCATCGGCCAGGTACATGTGGCCGGCCTCGGCGGCCGACTGTTCGCGGTCAAGGTGCAGCGCCCGGATGTCGGCCGGAGTTTCGAGGCCGACCTCAGCCTGATGCTCGCGCTGGAACGAATCATCACCACCCTGCGGATCAAACGGCTCTACTGGCTTCGACGGTCGATCCGCGAATTCGTCGCCTGGACACGAGAGGAACTCGACTACCGAACCGAGGCGCGCTTTATGGCCGCACTCGGCTACAACGCACGGAACAACCCCCGCGAGACGATTCCGGGTTTCATCAGCAAATACTCGACATCCCGAATTCTGGTCGCTGAGCTCCTTGAAGGACCGGTTCTCGTTGACTATCTCCGGGCGATCGAGGCGGGTCGACGCGAGGCGTTCGAGGCAGAACATCTCGACCGGAACTTCAACCGCGAAAAACTGGCGAAGAACATCGTTCGTAATTTCGTCGGCGATGCCTTCCACTACGGGCTCTTCCACGCCGATCTCCACCCCGCCAATCTGTTGATCCTCAATGACAATGTCGTCGGCTATGTGGATTTCGGCATCACCGGCTCGCTCTCGGCCTTCGCCCGTCGAAACATCGTGGCCCTGACTCTCGCGCTCGCCCGGGCGGACCTCGATGCGATGATGCGCCACTATCTCCGGCTGACCATGGTGACCGAGGAGTCGGATGTCGCCGCCTACCGGCGCGGGTTGACCGATCTCATCTCTTCTTGGTTCGATCTCGATCGAGACCTTCCCGTGCTGCGTACGAGCTTCACCCGGATCATGTTGGACATGCTCGCACTGGGTCGCCAGACCGAGCTCGTTCCGGCACCGGACACCATTCGATACCTCCGCTCGGTGATCACCGTCGAGGGCCTGATCACCCGGTTTGCACCCGACTTCGATGTCGGCGAGTACCTCCAACGGGTGTGTCGGGAAGAGCTTCGAGCACAGGAGTGGAGTGATTGGTTTGCGCCCGCGACCCTGGCCGAGTTGGTGGCCGGAGGCGCGCAGGTATTCAGTCGAGCGCCGTCCGCCATCGCGGATACGCTGCACCGCGGTGATTCGGCGTCGGAATCGGACGACCAACCGCGGAATGCGGGCGAGGATCGACAGGTCCTTCAATGGGGCTTGGTCTCGCTGGGCTGCGCAGCGGTGGCGGTGCTCGGCGGTGACGAAGCGTCCTTGGGACTCAACCTGTTCACCGCCGGACTGTCGGCGAGCATCGCCGCTGCTACAATGTTCCTACGCACCGTGCGCCACAAACGGTGAGGAGGTGGGAATGCGCGATCTGACAAAGAGCTTTGCGTCGTTTTCGTGGGCCATGACTCTCTTCGGCCTCGATCAGCTCCGGCACCTCGTCGCCGACGACGATTCGGGGGAGCGCAGGCAGCGGATCAGCGGCGACCTCGACGCCGTGACCAGCGCCGCCAAAGGACGCCTCAGCGAGCGCAACGCGTCGATGTTCGACGCCGGTCAAACGCTGCAGAGCGACATGGTCGACCTCACATTCGACATCTTCCGCGGTGAGGAGCTCAAGCCGCGCAGAATCCTCGACCGGGCGGCCGATTTCGTCGAGGAGTCGGCCGACACCCTGCGCGATCTGGCCAGCGAGAAGACCGAGAAGAAGAAGCCCGCCCGCACCAAAAAGAAGCCGACTCGCGCGGCCTCGGCCACGGCCTGATCAGGCCAAAGCGAGACATGTCGCGGCACGGTCGGCTCGAACGGATTCGATCCGAGCTCGAGGCCAGGAAACTGATCCGCGCCACACCTGGAAAAGCCACGAAAGAACTCAGACCGGCCGGTGTCGGTGAACGCCTGGCCGGAGCCTTGCCTGCCATCGGCCCCCTCTTCGCTCTCTTCGGACGCTACCTCGCGGAGCGGACCGACTGTCTGCCGTTGAGGGACTGCCGCGAGCTCGGTCGAATCCGAATCGCGGTCGATCCCACACCCATGGCCCGGATCGGGGGGTTGCTTTCGATGCATATCGGCGGCCCGCTCGCCGACCATTTCAGCGCCTTCGACGAGCCCCGGCGCACCACTCTTCTGCACCAGTGGCACAACGCCCGGCTCCGCGACGGCACCGAGGTTACGGTTAAGCTCGTTCGACCCGAGGCTCGAGCCCTCATCGACACCGAACTCGAACTCCTGCCGGCTCTCGAGGAGCTGGACATCGACCCATGGAATGCGCAATGGCTGATCGAGGGTTTTGTCGTCTGGCTCGATCGACAGCTCGACCTGGGTCAGGAAGTTGTCGGCCTCGACCGGTTGGCGGCCGAGATCGGCGCCTTTGATGCGTTCGAAGTCCCCACCGTTCTCCATGAACTCTGCAGCCGCGACATCGCCGTCACCCACCGAACCGGTGGGACACCACTCGGCGAGATGATCGCCGCCACCGACAAACAACGACCGAAGCTCGCCCGTTGTTTGTGCCAAGCCTGGTTGCAGCAGTCGCTCCTCGAAGGCGCCTGCCCCGAGGGACCCCTTTCGGATCATGTCCTGGCGCTGTCCGATGAACGCTTCGCCATCACCGGCGGTCTCGTCACGACTCTCGATCCACGCTGGCGCCGCCACCTCATCGACGCCATCATCGCCACCGCGCGAGACGATCCAGACCGTGTGTGCGGCGCCCTTCTCGCCGAATGCACCGAGCTCGAAGGCGCCGCCGACGTCCTCCGAGTCCGCTCTGAACTCCGGCAGGCCGAGACCTTTCGCTCGGGTGGATGGACCGATGAATTTGCCGGCCGTCGCATCGCCGACGAGTTTCTTTGTCTATTGGCGAAAGCTGGGCCAACTGGGCTACCGACCCAAGGACCACGCCATTGCTTTCATCCGCGGTTTCTCCGAGCTCGAGGGCGCGGCACGGTCCATTGCGCCCGACACCGATGCCATGGCAGGCGCTATCGACGATTTCAGGATGGTCGCGGCCACAGTCTCGCTTCGGGAGCACCTCGGTCCTGGGGCCTTGATCCGCACCGTCGAGGATCTCGCGCCGGTCATCGGCGAGATTATCGAAGATCCCGACCGCCTGACCCAACGTTTTCTGAATTCCACCGATCACGGCGAGACCATCGCCTCGCCCGGACCGAGATTCGCCGCTTCATGGCAGGTTTTCGTCGGCGCGATGGCGGTGCTCGCGGCGGGCACGGTCCTTGGCGTCTCCGCCATTCGATCGCCACCCCGAGCAGAACTGGATCGAGGCGACCGTGGCCCTCGGTTTCGTCGCGGCCTCAGTCTGGATCTTCAGGCTCGTCGGCCGAAGCACCACCAGGTAAGATGTGGAAACGATGACCGACAACGACCCGACCATCGACACCGAAGATTTTCTCGCTCGGGCACCGCTCTTTGCCCGCCTCGGGCGTCGGAGCCTGCACAAGCTCGCCGCGCTCTGCATACCCCGCGATTTCGAGTCCGGCGCGGTGGTGATCTCCGAGGGCGACACCGGTCTCGGTCTGTTCGTCATCGTCTCCGGATCCGTCGAGATCACCAAACGATCTGAAGAGGAGGTCCATCGGCTCGCGGTGATGAAGCGCGGCGATCTGCTCGGTGAGATGGCCCTGATCGATGATCAGCCGCGGTCGGCCAGCGCCGTCGCCCTGGAACCGACCAGGTGTCTACTCATCACCCGCAACAGCTTTCAAACGCTGACCCAGAAGGATCCCGAGATCGCCTGTTGTCTGCTGCCCACCCTGGCCGAACGGATTCGAGATCTCCAGCAACGAATGATTTCAACCGGCGCCATCGCATCTCAGCCCGAGGACGCATACCGGTCAATCCCTGAATCACCACCATCATCTACCGGCGACGTCCCGATGAGTGAAGAGGACGACCGTGATCCCTTCCTCGGTCTGGCTCGCGGTCAGTACGCGCTGGCCATCGCCGCGGCGGCCGGTCTTCGCGGGGTCGCGACGGCTTTCGAACGCTTTCTCCGCGAGCTTGCCGATTCATCCAAGGTCGACGAGGCCGAAAGCGTTCAGGATCTCGCCCGCGAGCTTCCGACGAGCCTACTCTCGGCCACCGCAACGGCGCTCGAAACCACCGAGAGAGTCCCCGAACAGCTCCTCGAACGCTACCGCCGATACCGGGACAGCGGGGAGAAACGGTGATCCGGCGCGCCGCCGTTTCGGCCCCCGTAACCGCCACTCGGGAGGCGGCATGGTCCCTGCTGAACGACCATGAGCAGTCAGCAGCCTGGCTGCCCGGTGTGACCGCAGTCCGGGTCCTCACGACGGAGGGTGACATCTCGGTCATCGAGCTCATCCTGGACGGCGAACCACTGGTGCTCGAGGTGGTCGCATCACCACCCGACGGGGCTCGATTCGAGCAGGTGGACAGGAGCGACGCGGACGGCGTTTCCGGCGGCTGGACCCTTCGCGACGATGCCGCCGGAGGCCTCATCCTCGACGCCGAGATCAGGGTGCCGTTTCCACTTCTCGCGTTCGGGGCCGGCCGGCGGCTCCGCGCCGCCATCGAAGAAGCGACCGCGAAGATCGTGGTCCAACTCAGACGTCCGCTGACGGCCCAGCTCGTGACCTATCGTCGGGCCCTCGCGGTGATTCGCCGTGGCGATGTCATCGAGGCGCACATCGGGGACGACGTCATTGAACTCCTCCGCATCGGGGGTGGGGAGTGATCCGTAAGTTCGGCCGCCTCGACGCTCCGCCCGATCTTGTGCGATCGATGTTTATCGATGTTGAATCCTGGCCCGCCTGGCAGGCCGGGGTGACGAGCTCCACCGTCCTCGACCGAACCGAGACCAGCCTGGAAGTGGAAGTCGACGGTCGATTCATGGGTCACCGGATGCACGGAGTTTTCGATTGCCGAATCGAACCCGACGGCTTCTTCCAGCATCAGCGTAGGGGTTGGCTCAAACGCTGGGACACCCACTGGCGATTCATGATCCCGCCCGATGGTCGCGGTACGACCCTGGTCTGTGAACTCGAGATCGATGCCGGTCTGATCGGATCATTTGTCCCAAAGGGCTTTCTTCAACGATTCGTCGACCGTGTTTTTTCTGAGACCCTCAACAACCTCAACGCCCGCGCCGTCGAGATCACCACGCAGGCGCCAACCGCCCCGACTCCCGCCGGCGACACCGTCACCCTGCTCGAGGTCTTCGAAACCCCCATCGGCTACGAGATCCTCGTCGGCGGCCGCCGAATCAGTCTCGATGACAAGGAGTGGGGGTAAGACGTTAGACGTGGAGCGTACCGGGATCTCGAGAAAACTCCTCACGTCTTTCGTCTTACATCTTGGGTTTCACTCCTCACGAGCTCCATTGGCGAGTGAGGCCCCTTTTTTCAATCCCCTACCAATCGGACGATCTCCGCCTCGGCCACGCGAGCCTCGAACTGGGCGCCGAAGAGATCGAGTTCGGCCTTGGAAAACGCATCATGGCGATCGAGAACCTCGCTGAAGGTGACCAGTTGCTCGCGATACGCGCTCTGGGTCACACGATAGTTCTCCGCCTGAAACTCGAGGTTCAGGCGGGCGACCTCGACCGCCGCCAGCGCGACCTCGAGTTGCCCGAAACCGGTTTCCACCGCCAGGCCCACCCGGTCGATGGCCTCTCGCCGCAGGTGGGCAGCCTGCCGGCCTCGCGCTTCGGCGACCCGCTTCGACGCCCGACCCGCTTTGACGTCCTGGAAGAACGGAACCGCCAGGTTGATCGACACCGCGGCGTAGTCACCCTTGAAGAACAGGTCGTTGTCGATCCACGAGTAGAGCCCCACCAACTCGAGTTTGGGCCGGCCCATCGCCCTCGCCACGCCAACCGCGGCCTCGGCGTGGACCGCCATCAGATTCGCCTGCTCGACGGCAGGGCCGGTCGCGACAGCCCGACCGAGCGCCTCCGATTCGGGAAGCAGATCGAGGGGTGGGTCGAGGGCGGTCGTGAGGCGGGGCATCTCCCCGCTTGGGGACCCGAGCAATACTCCCAGTTTCCGGTGCGCGAGACCGAGGGCCTTTCCGGCCTCGAGCAGAGCAAGTTCGTCGGCCGCGAGTTTGCCTGCTGCACCGAGCAGTTCGACCTCGAGGGCCTCCTGCTCGGCGTGCCGCGCACGAACGGTTTCGAGACCACCCCTGGACCTCTCGACGCTGCGACCGGCCACCTCGAGTCGGTGTTCGGCGAGCACCGCCTCGTAATAGGTCCGCGTCACCTGGTACTCGAGCTCCAGCCGGCGATCTCGCAGCGTCTGGTCGGCGACATTGCGCTCGACGGCGCGGAGACGTTTCTCCGCGCCGATGGCGCCGCCGGCATAGAGCACCTGTTTGAGTTCGAGATTGGCCACCTGGTTGGTGTCGTATTCGCCAACCGGAACCACACCGTCCCCCGGCGCGCCGGGGATGAACCGACCATAGAGCACATCGCCGCTGAACGTACCGTAGCTGCCCGAGGCGGAGAGCGTCGGCCAGAAACGAGCCGAAGCAAGCTTGATCCCGGCCTCGGCCGCCTCCACCTCGGCGGTTGCCGCACCCATGACCGGGTTGCTTTCGACCGCCCGTTGCAGAGCCTGTTCGAGGGAGAGGTCCTCAGCCCACAGAGCCTCCGACGACGCAAACGCCACTCCGATCACTACGATCATCACCAACGGAACTCGACGCATGACCACACGCTCCTTTCAGGAAAGCGACCCTTTGTCATCCATAGTATTCTCTAAGCTGACAACATGATGCCAGATTCGCCCAATCGACAAATGCGCCGCGACGGCGCGCATCGGAAACGCTGATGCTCCCCGCCGAGAATGCGGGCAACCGGCGCGACTCGGTTCTCATGTCCGGGGTGCTGCGCTACTACCGCATCAGCATCCTGGTCGTCGCGGGATTGCTGGTTTCCGGGCTGTGGTCCCTGATCAGCCTGCCCAGGAGCGAGGACCCGGAGTTCGACGTCTTTGACGCCCGGGTCGTCGCCACGTTCCCCGGGGCCGATCCCGAAACCGTCGAGGCCCTCGTCACGCGGCCCATCGAAGAGGCGGTGCTCGAACTCGACGAGGTCGAGACCGTACAGTCGAATTCCATCGCCGGGCTCGTCATGTTGGCCATCACCCTGCGCCCTGACGTGACACCCGCTGACGCCGTTCAGACCATCCGTGAAGCGGTGGACGAAATCCGACCTGAGCTTCCGGAAACCGTCAACGAGCCCGTCGTCGAGGGTTTCACCACCGCCGATATCCCCACCGTCCTTTTGGCCGTGTCGGGATTTGATGATCTGAGAACCCTGGATGGGTGGGCGTCGAGGATTCGGGACGCGTTGAAGGACGTCGAAGGCGTTGCCCGGGTGGACCTCGACGGCCTCCCTGAACGACGCATCATGGTGGACGTGGACAACGCCCGGTTGGCGCAGCTCAGGATCCCGCTGGCGAGGATCGTCGAGGTGCTCCAACTCGAGAACGCCGCCATCCCCGGCGGGACCCTCGATGTCGGCGCGACCCGCTATCTTCTCGACAACGGCAACGAGTTCCGCGATCTCGAACAGATCCGAGCCACCGTGATCGGTCGCTTCGGTGATTCCCTGGTATTGATCCGGGATGTCGCGACGGTGCGCGACACAACCGAGGATCCGTATTACATGGTCAGGCACAATGCCCGTCCGGCGCTCATGCTGTCGGTGGTCAAACGGCCGGGAAGCAATACCGTCACCGTGGCGGGGCGGGTCGCACGAGCGATCGAAGACCTCAGGCCGACCTTGCCCGACACCCTCGATCTCGATGTACTCAACGACCGCGGAGAAAGCGTCTCGGAACTCCTCGGCGCGCTCGGCTGGAACGCCGTCGGCGGCGGCGTCATCGTCATTCTCATGGTGGGTTTCTTTCTCGGTCGGCGCCAGGGCCTGGTGGTGTCGGTCTCCATCCCATTGTCAGTCCTGCTCGCGCTGACCGTCATGCGCCTGACCGGGGTCGACCTCAACCAGGTCTCCATCTTCGGGCTCGTACTCGCGCTCGGGATGCTCGTGGACTCGAGCCTGGTGGTTGTCGAGAATATCGGCCGCCACCTCGACGCCGGCGATGAACTTCGCCAGGCGGTCATCATCGGGGTCGACGAGGTCAAGACGCCGGTCATGGCCTCGACCCTGACGACAGTGGCGGCCTTTGTCCCCATGCTGTTGCTCGAGGGCAACATGGGCGCCTTCATTGCCGGTCTGCCTCTGAGCGTGATCTACGCTCTTGTCGGGTCACTGCTCGTCGCCCTCACGGTGATTCCCCTGCTCTGCTACACCCTGTGGCGGAGCTTCCCCCCAACCACGGCGGTGGAGAACGAATCTTCAAAGGCGCTCGACTTCTACACCGAGGTCGTCAAATGGGCACTCCGCCACCGGCCGACGACCCTCGCCCTGGCGACCATCGTCTTCGGCCTCAGCCTTGCCACGATTCCCATTCTCGGATTCCAACTCTTTCCCAAAGCCGAAAAGAGCTTCTTTTTCGTCAACATCCGTCTTCCGGGTGGTGCGAGCCTGGCCGCCACCGACGGCGTCACCGCCCAGGTCGAGGCCCTGCTCGAGGACGAACCCGAAGTTCAGTCCCTCACCACCAACATCGGCAAGGGAAGCCCGCTCATCTACTACAACGTGGCCCGCGAGCGCCGCAACACCAGTTTCGCCCAGATCCTGGTCAAGCTGCATGAGGAAAACGCAGAGACATTTGTTTCACGTATGGAGTCCAAGCTCGCCTCCATCGCCGGCGCGTCGGTCGAGGCCAAGATCTTCGAGCAGGGATTTATGGGCGGAGCGCCGATCCAAATCAGGATTCTCGGTCCCGAACTGGCCACTCTCGCCGGGGAGGGTCGCACGCTCCGGGGCCTCATCGCCGGCGGTTCCCGGCCTGGCGGACGTTCGCGACAGCCTTGGCGACACCACGCCTCGTTTGATTCTCGAGCTCGACCGGCACAAGGCTGCGCTTCTCGATGTCGACGGGTACACGTTTTCTCAGACGGTGCTCGCATCCCTCAACGGTGTCGAGGCCACCCGTTATCGAACCGCGGGTGAGGAGGTCCCGATTGTGGTGCGCCTCGACCCAGCCTCTCTGGATGAAGTCTCCTCTCTCGAGCGGCTCTACCTACCGACCCGGGACGGCGCGGTTGTGCCGTTTTCAGAGGTCGCACAGGTTGATCCGGATGAGGGCTGGGCAGAGATCACCCGCCGAAACGGCCACCGCGCGGTGATTGTTTCGGCCGAGGTGTCGGGCCGACTCCCGAGCGAGGCTCTCGCAGAGATCCGAGATCGGATCGCCGATCTCGCTCTCCCCGATGGCTACACGCTCGAGTACGGTGGCGAACACGAAGAGCGACAGAAGGCTTTCGCCGGTCTCTGGCAGGCCATGGTGCTGGCGGTGCTCGCGATCTACGCCCTGCTGGCCATCCAATTCAACTCTTTCGTCCAACCACTGGTCATCCTGTTGACCGTGCCTCTCGGACTGACCGGCGCTCTGATCGGGCTCCTCATCACAGGCAACCCGTTCGGTCTGATGGCCTTCATCGGCGTGATCAGTCTGACCGGGATCATCATCAACGACTCCATCGTCTTGACCGACTTCACCAACTATCTGCAACGAGTCGAGGGTAAGCGACGCCTCGAGGCACTCATCGAGGCCGGTCGGCTTCGGTTCCGCCCGGTGGTACTGACTACCATCACCACCATCGGCGGTCTCGCCCCCCTGGCCATCTGGGGCGGCACCCTGTGGTCACCACTCGCATTCGCGGTGATCTTCGGTCTCGTCGGCTCGACAGTTCTGATCCTCATCATCCTGCCGGTGGTCTATTCCGTGCTGGTCGGAGCCGCCGAGGGTCAACGGACCTTCCACGCGTGGGAAGTCATCCAACGGAGACTGGTCGGAAAGTGAGAATACGGGTCAGCGCTGTGCTTCGCTGAGTTTCACCTCGAGATCGACCTCCTGGCCTTCCCGGTTGACGGTCACCGTGACCGATTCGCCGGCTTTGCGTCTCTCCAGGGTCAACCCCACCTCGCCCCCGGAACTCACGGGTATACCGTCGATAGCCACGATAAGATCCCCGAGCACCCACCGTCCGTTCCTGCCTCGATAGGTCGGCCGCATCCCCGCTTCGTCGGCGCCGCTTCCTTGATAGACAGTCCCCACCAAAGCACCTTCGAGCCCGAGCCTGCGGGCCGCGTGATCGCTCACCAGATCGATGCCCAGCACCGGTCGTCGAATCCGGCCGTGTGTGATGAGTTCCGGCACGACCCAGTTGACCGTGTCCACCGGAATGGCGAAACCGACTCCGGCATAGCCGCCCGACGGGCTGACGATGGCCGCGTTGACCCCGATGAGCCGGCCGGCGCTGTCGAGCAGTGGGCCGCCCGAGTTTCCCGGATTGATGGCGGCGTCGGTTTGGATCACATCGCGGATGGGAACCCCGGCCATGGAATCGATTTCACGACCAAGGGCGGAGATGATCCCGGTGGTGAGGGTCTGGTCGAAGCCAAAGGGGTTTCCGATGGCGAGGACGCTCTGGCCGACCAGAAGATCCCCGGACTCGCCGATCCGCAGCGGTCGGAGTTTCTCGCGCGGCGCATCGATCCGGAGCACCGCGAGGTCCTTTTCCGGGGCCACCCCGACCACAGTCGCCGGCCAACTCGTCTGATCGGCGAGCGTGACCTCGGCTCGATTGCCATCCCGGATAACGTGGTAGTTGGTCACGACGTGGCCATCGTCGTCCCAGATGAAACCCGATCCGGTGCCGCGAGGGATCTCCATGACGTTGAGTCGATAGAAGTCCCGACGGAGCGCGATGGAGGTGATGTAGACCACCGACGGGCTGGCCTCCTCGAAGAGCGAGGTCACCGAACGTTCTTCGGCGGTGAGCTCCGACCGCGGAGTGACCGTTTTCGGTTCGGCCCCTCGGTCGGTCCGCTGAGCTGTGGCTAGCGCGGTCAGCCCAATCCCGCCCAGAAGACCGAGGACGAACACAAGAAAAAACCGGGGTCGAAATCCAAACATAGCCTCTCCTTCAGACCGGGAAATTATAGCCAAGATTGGATCTCTGACCATCGGTGTCATAATGGCAACAGTCATGTTTCTGCTCCAAGTCACCCCGGCCGAAGGCGAACCCTTCGATCACCAGATCGAAGACGAGACCCTCTTTGTGGGGAGATCAACCCACTGTGACGTCACCATCGCCGATCGTTTCCTGTCGCGCCGTCATGCCCGCATCTTCAACACCGACGAGGGATGGCGAATCGAGGATCTCGGCTCGCGCAACGGAACATTCGTCAACGGGCGTCAGGTTGAAGAGCCGGCCGTCATCAAGGCCGGCGATGTCATCGCCCTCTCCGCGAGCCTGATCAAGGTCCAGCCCAAATCCGATGAGGCGACACCCTCCGGCGTACCAACCGACGTGCCCTCTTCCGATCGTCTCTTCCGATCCGCAGCCGAAGTCCTCCGCCGAACGGGCACCCCTCCTCCCGACAGCGATGTGACGGATTCGTCCGCGCTGCGCAGCTATGCGACTCGTCTGGCCCTGCTCAACAACGTCCATCAGGCAATGGCGAGATCCATCGGTCTCGAGGACCTGCTCGAGCTGATTCTCGATCACATCTTTGCCCAGCTCCAGCCCGAACGCGCGGAAATCTTCATGCGGTGCGACGACGGCAGCTATACCTGCGTCGCCACCCGTTCGGGCCCGCGCTCCTCGCTCCATTCGCTCTACTCGGAGAGCCTCTTCTCCGAGGTCGGAGACAAGGCCATGGCGGCCCTGGTCAACGACGCCCGTTCGGATCACCGCTTCGCCCAGGCCGAAAGCCTCGTCACAGCTGGGGTCCGATCGTTGCTGGCAGCTCCCCTCTACGCTCCGGACCGCGCCCTCGGTCTCATCGTTCTCGGCTCCAACGCGGCAGTTCGGCAGTACTCCGAGGAGGATCTCGAACTCCTGGTGACCCTTGCGTCGGTGGCGGCGCTCAGAATTCACAATCTCGCGCTCACCCAGGAGTCCGTGGAACGGCAACGCCTCGAACGTGAACTCACCATCGCCCGCAGACTCCAGGTCGCATTGATCCCGGAACGACTCCCCGAGGTCAACGGGTATCGGCTGCACGGCGCTACCAAACCGTCACGAGGTGTCTCGGGGGACTACTATCAACTCGTCGAACGGGCCGCGGGCGACGAGTTCGTCCTCGTCATCGCTGATGTCTCGGGCAAGGGCATCTCGGCGGCCATGCTGACCGGATATCTCGAGGCTGTTGCATCTGTCCCCATCGAAGACGGTCTGCCGCCACATGAGATCTTCAACCGGGTTTCCCCGAAACTCCACGACCGAACACCGTCGAATCGTTTCGCGACCATGTTTCTCGGCGTGCTCGAACCCTCCAACGGTCGTTTCCAGTATGCCAATGCCGGCCACGCGCCGGCATGTCTGGTTCGCGCCTCCGGCCCCGTCGAATGGCTCGAGTCCACCGGTCTTCCCCTCGGACTTCTCGCTCCCGCCGAGTTTGAACTCGGTGAGGTGCTCCTCGAAACCGGCGATACTCTGGTGGTCTACTCCGATGGCTACACGGAGGCCGAAAACCCCACCGGTGACGAGTTCGGTCAGGATCGATTGGCAGAGGTCTGCATCGAAAACCAGAAGCTCGAACCCGCCGAACTCGCCGAAGCGGTCGACCGAGCCCTGGAAACCTTCGCGTCTGGACGGCCGTTCGCCGACGACCGCACCATCGTCGTCGTCCGTCGGGTCGAATGAATGGGTCAACCCGGCACACCGCTGGTCAACAGCCGCCCGTGAGCGACTCGACATCGGTGCGGTAGACGAGAAAGCGTCGCAGCCGCGTGGTACCATCAATCGGGAGACCGGTCACTCACAAATGATCATCATCAAGACATCGCGCTCCGGAGAACAACCCGTCAGCCACCGTTTCGAGGGCGACCGGGTCCGAATCGGCCGGGAAAACGACAACGACCTTGTTCTCGATTCGGCCGCCTGCTCCAGGTATCACGCCGAGATCAACTTCGACGGTGGGATCCCGAAGATCGTCGATCTCGGGAGCACCAACGGCATCGTCCTTTCCGAGCAGCGGGTCCCCGAATACCTGCTGTCGGACGGGCTCAAGCTCAAGCTCGGCGATTTCGACCTCGAGTTCGCGATCCCGGCAACCCAGGGTGCGAAAACGGTTGCCATCCCGATCGGCGGCGTCTTGGCGCCGGCCCCTACCGCCCCATCCAAAGTGCTCTACCTCCACATTCGATCTCGCGACCGGGTTCACGGCGTCAAGATTGTCGCCGGCGCCGACTACATCATCGGTCGTTCAGCGGGCTCCGACGTGGTTGTTGACGACACCGGTTGTTCTGGCCGCCACGCCGTCGTGCTCTGGCGAGACGACCGGGCGTGGATCCGCGATCTCGACAGCGCCAACGGTACCCGGGTCAACGATGAACCGGTGACCGAGGCTGAAATTCGACCCGGCGACCGGATCGACATGGGTCGAACGGAGATCGCCGTCAGCGACCGCCCGCTCGATACCGCCGACGACGACATTCTTCTCAAACGAACCCAACTCGGGTTACCACAGCCGGACCCTTCTCCGAAACGGGAAAGACAAGCGGCCGGGTCTCCCGGGTCGGAAGCCGCACCGATCCCCCGGTGGGTCGTGGCGCTGGTCGCCGCCGCCATCCTGGCGACGATCGCTGTTTTCGTCGTCTGGCGGGTGCTGGATCGAGTCGCCCCCCAGGGTGACAATCGCGACAATCCAACTACCGCCTCCGATGAAATGACGGTTGAGGTCGGTCAGGTCGTTCGCAAGGAACTGAGCTTCACCGTGTCGGCTGCCGGCACGATCAAACCACAACGCCAGATCACGGTCAGCGCCGAAATCCCGAGCCGCGTGGTTTCAGCCCCTGCACAACGTGGATCGTTGGTGCGGGCCGGCGACGAACTCATCCGACTCGACGACCGCGAGATCCGGCTCCAGATCACCGAGGCCTCCTCGTCGATCACTCCCGAACAGGTGGAACTCGCCCGCGAGGATTACGAACGCAAGCAACGGCTTTTTGCGGATGGTGCGGTGACCCGCTCGACCCTCGATCAGACCAAGAATCACTACCTCGGGCTCGACTCGGCCTATCGCTCGACGCAGGCCCGGATCGCCCAACTCAAGGAAAGAGCCGCCAAGACCCGCATCCTTTCGCCACTGACCGGGACGGTGGCCCGACTCGAGGTGGAGCCCGGTGAGTTTGTTGCGCCGGGAATGCCCGTCGCCGTGATCGAAGACATGGCGGAGGTGCTCGTGGCCGTCGATGTTGCCGATCGTGACGTGGTGCGCCTCCACCCGCTCCAGGTGGTCGAGGCAATCTCAGACGCGTTTCCAGGCAGGATCTTCTCCGGTGTCGTCGAGCGGGTAAACAGCGCGGCAAACCCCGTGACGCGGTCATTTGAAGTCGAAGCCCGGATCGCCAATCCCGATGGCGCATTGCGGAGCGGGATGATCATCTCGCTACGAATTCTGCTCGAAAAGCGCAGCGCTCTGGTGGTGCCGGCAGAGGCACTACTCGGCGACGACGGGGAAACCGCACGGGTCGTGGTCGTATCACACGGCGTGGCACGAAGTACGAAAGTCACCGTCGGACGACGCTCGGACCGAGATGTGGAACTGCTTTCAGGGCTTGCCGAAGGAGACGAAGTGGTCGTCTCCGGGCACGATCGATTGCGCGACGGTCAGGCAGTCAAGGGGTATCGAGAAAATCTCTGACCGCAGGCGCCACCCGCTCGGGGTGGGTCAGGTGCACATGGTGACCGCCCTCGACCGCGACCCGGGTCACGTCTGGGATGGCGTCCAACCGCGTGTTCATCTGTTCTTCGGGGACCGGCCAGCCCGAGGCCGCACGCACCGCCAGCACCGGGCAATCGATGACCGCGAGATAGGCGAGCACCTGTTCTTCGGTGAAACGCCATCTCGACCGGGTCTTCAACCTCGGGTCGAAGGTGAACCGAACACCACCGGGCACGGCTTCCACCGAGCGCTCGACCAGGACCCGGGCCGAAGTCGGATCGAGATCGGTTCCCTGACACCGTGCGGCCACCGCGCTGCCCAAATCGGGGTGAATCCTCGCCACCGAGTTGACGATCCGACGTTCGTCCTCGAGTGCCCTTTGCAGCAGGGCCGGCGCCTCTTCGGGTGGGGTCGTCAAAGGTCCCGCACCCTCGAGGAGGACCAATCTCGTCACCCGGCCCGGTACGGCCGCCGGAATCAACGACGAGATCCCGGCGCCCATCGAGTGCCCGAGAAGGGCAAAACGCTCGAAACCCAAGAGATCCGCGACATCGATGATCTCCGGAACCCAATCGACGAAATAGTGGCTGTGGGCCTCCGGCCGGTGCTCCGATCGGCCGTGACCGGAGAGATCGAGGGCGGTGATCCGAAACCCCTCGAGCATCGGCGCCAAACCGGAGAAGGTGGCGGCGTTGTCGAGCCACCCGTGGATCGCCAATACCGGAGGGCCATCGGACGGACCCCATTCGAGGGCCGCCATTCGGCGGTGGCCGAGATCGAGGGTGATCTCCCTTGCGGTCATCGATGGCTCCCATAGACGCGGAGGGCGAATGTCCCCGCCGCGGTAGCGCGAAACTCCGTGATGAGTCGGTAGGAATGGCCCATTTGAAGAGCCTACCGTATCTTTTTGCGGCGGTCGCCCTTCTGGGCGGCCGCCGCAAAAAGATGGCCCCTCCCGCCGGGAGGTGATTGAGCGGGAGGGGCAAAAGACGCCCCCGAGGCATGCCTCGGGCACGATTAAAAACCTGGACTGTCTGCTTTAGTCCATTTGTTTACGCAGAATGGCCGGAATCTCATAGTCGTCGGTCTGGTTGATGCCGTACTCGGAATTGGGCCCACCGGGCACGAAAAAGCGACTCGCCCTCGCCGACGGGGCGTCTTCCTTGACCGGTTCGCTCAGGCGTCGCATCTCGGTCGCCGGTATCCGCGCCGAGTCTTGCTCGCTCTGGAATCCCGTCGCAATCACCGTCACCTGTAGGCTGTCCTCGAGCTTGGGATCGACCACCGCCCCGAAGAGGATCTGGGCGTCGGGATCGGCGCCCTCGGTGATGATCTCCGCCGCCTCGTTGATCTCATTCAACGTGACATCGGTGCCGCCCGAAATATTGATGAGTAGCCCGCGTGCTCCTTGAATCGAGGTCTCCTCGAGCAGCGGCGAGGCGATGGCCTGCTGAGCCGCCTCGACCGCGCGATGCTCGCCAAAGGCAAGGCCGATGCCCATGAGGGCATGACCCATCCCCTTCATCACGGTGCGGACGTCGGCAAAATCGCGGTTGATCAGACCGGGAACGGTGATGATGTCCGCGATTCCCTGAACCGCCTGACGAAGTACGTCGTCGGCGATCCGCATGGCATCCGTGAAATTGGTATTTCGCTCGACAAACTTGAGCAGCCGGTCGTTGGGGATGGTGATGAGGGTGTCGACGTGCTCGGCAAGCAGAGCGATCCCCTCTTCGGCGACCTTTCGCCGCCGCGACCCCTCGAACGAGAACGGCTTGGTCACCACGGCCACCGTGAGGGCGCCCACGTCCTGCGCCATCTGGGCGATCACGGGAGTCGCGCCGGTGCCGGTGCCGCCCCCCATACCGCTGGTGATGAAAACCATATCGGCGCCCTCGAGCAGATCAAAGATCTTCTTGTCGGCTTCGAGTGCGGCGTTGCGGCCAATCTCCGGGTTGGCGCCGGCGCCGAGGCCGCGCGTCAGTTCGGAACCCAGTTGGAGCTTGACCGGCGCCATGCTGGCCACGAGCGCCTGCGCGTCGGTGTTGGCGGCGATGAACTCGACACCGGTGAGACCGGCCGAAATCATCCGGTTCACCGAATTGCACCCACCGCCGCCGACCCCAATCACCCGAATCCGGGCTGGAGCCGTCCCCTCGTCGAGGAAGATCCCCGACTCGGGCTCCTCGTCGAACAGGGACGGATCGTTCTCGTCCAAATCACTGATATCGTCAATCAAATCACTATCAAACTCGATCATGCCCACCTCCCATTTCGAAAAAATCACCGAGGGCGCCGCGCAGCCGGGCCAACAAGCCGCCGCTCCGCCCCCGTCGAGCCATATGTTCGTTTCGTCGACAAAACTGCATCCGGATCAGGCCGCAGGCCACAGCCCAGTCCGGCCCGGACACCGGTTCGGTGAGACCGGCCAGGTTCAACGGCCGGCCGACCCTGGCCCGGTGTCCGAAAATCTTCTCCGCCACCTCTTCGAGCCCGTCGAGGGCGGCGCCGCCGCCCGTCAGTACGACTCCCGCCCGCGGCAGCCGATCGAACTTGTGTTCCACGAGCACCCGGTGGACCCCGATAAAGAGGTCACGGGCACGTTCGTGGAGAATCTCGGCCGCAAATCGGGCCGGATGAACGCTGTTGCCGTCGCCGCCAAGGCTCGGCACCTCGATGGCGTCGATATCGAGACCCTCGCGCTCGAGGGACGCGCCGACCCGCCGTTTGGTCTGCTCGGCGGCCGCGGTCGTCGTCTTGAGCAATGCCGCGAGATCGGCGGTGAAGTGGCGCCCGCCAACGGGCAGGGCCCCGGACGACACCACCGCTCCCTCGGCAAAAAGCACCCACTCGGTGGTTGCGTAGCCGAGGTCGAGGAGCAAACAGCCGAGCTCGCGTTCGTCGGGCGTGACCACCGCCTCGGCAGCGGCCAGGGGTTCATAGACGAGTTGTTTTACCGCGACCGCTGCGCGGTTAACGGACTGCTCGACGGTATCGGCATGGGTCTTGTTTGTGTAGACCACGAAGGCCGAGGCGTCAAGCCGACTGCCCGGCATCCCCACCGGATGGTCCATCCCGGCCTGACCGTCCAAAGCGTATCCGCAAGCGATGATGTCAAGCACGCGGAAGTCCGGTGGAATGCTGACCTGGGCGCAGGCGGTCAGCGCCCGCCGCAGGTCGTCCTCGGACACCGTCATGTTACGGCCGGTGACCGGCACCGATGCGGTGGCGGGAAGACCCTGGATCGGGAGACCGCCGAGACCGACCGCGGCGAGCTCCACCGGGACCGAAGCCATGGCTTCGGCCTCCTCGGCCGCCACCCGCACCGCGCTCGCGACTTCTTCCAAATTGGCGATCACGCCCTTGCGGGCGCCGTCGTGGCCGGCCTGACCGCATCCGCGGATCACCAGGCGGTCGTCCTCAACAGTCCCGACGACCACCGAGACCCGGTTCGATCCGACGTCGATGCCCACCAGGGGGCCCGTCTCGTTCATCATGCGGCCTCCCCCCGTGTGCGCCCGAGCAGAGGTCGCTGAAATTCTCGCGCTGCGCCGGCCCTCAGCACCATTCGGTGCGGCCAACGAAGATCGGCCCACTCAACCATCACTCCCTCATTCATCACCTGTTCGCACCACGCCGCTTCCGCGGCGGTTCCTTCCGGGATCACGTGGATCGTCGTCAAGCGATCCGGCTTTTCGAACCAGAGACCGACAACCAGGTCCGCCGGAGTCACCTGGTGGACCGCCATCACTTCTCCGCCACTCGCCTCGGCGATCCGTCGGGCCACCGAAAAAGCGAGCCGGCGATCCGAGGGGTGCCGGAAACCGATGAGTTCGGGTGGGAGCGGTTCGCCGAGCGGACCGGCCAACCGACCATCCTTCGCTACCGCGTGCCACCCGGTCCCCACCGGGATCGACCCGCGGGGCGTTTGGGGAAAAATCTCCACAACGACGGTTCCGGGGAGCTCGAGGTGGACCCTGACCTCCGAGGCTGCCGGCCACGTCGCTGCAATCTGGCGCAGCCAATCCAGCCCGAGGAGCGGCACCATGTGACCCACCAACCCCTCGAGGGAGACGGTCACCGAGTCGGGCACCACATCGCCGCCGTAGACCTTCACCGACTGGACCTTCCACATCGGCGCGACAAGCAGAAGGAGCGTCAATGCCCCCGCCGGAAGAAAATACCGTCGGTGGGAGCGACGCCGGGGCGTCCGCGGCCGGAATCGATCGGGGAGGAACCGGCGATGAACCAAAGTCATGCGGCACCCCGCAGCCACTCTTCAGCTACGCGGTGGACATCACCCGCGCCCAGGGTTACCAGAACATCACCCTCCGAGAGCAGCCCATCGACAAAGACCGCGGCCTCGGCCACGGCCGGCCCGACCGAGATCGCCGGGTGCCCCATACGGGACGCCGCCGACACCACAAGGGCCTCGTCGACGCCATCGATGGGACGCTCCCGAGCCGGGTAGATCGGCAACACCACGACGACATCGGCGCCGAGCAGCGCTCGCCCGAAACCGTCGGCAAAATCACGCGTCCTGCTGTAGAGGTGGGGCTGAAAGACCACGACGAGCCGCTGACCCGGAAAAGCCTGCCGCGCCGCCTCGAGGACCGCCTCGATCTCGGTCGGGTGGTGGGCGTAGTCGTCGACGACGGTGATCTCGTTTCTCGAACCGAGCACGTCGAAACGCCGGACAACTCCGGTAAAGGACGCACAACCCGACGCGAGGGCCGCAAAGGAGATATCGAGTTCGAGACCGACGGCCAGGGCCGCCAGGGCGTTGAGGATGTTGAATCGACCGGGCATCGAGATCGCCGCCTCGCCCAGGGTCTCGCCACGGAGTACGACTGTGAAACGACTGCGCCCGGGCTCGGTACGGACATCGATCGCGCGAAGATCCGCATCCTCGGAGAACCCGTAGCTCAGGACCGGTCGTTGCACCGCCCCGGCCAGGGCCCACGATCCGTCGTTGTCGCGGCACAGGACGACGCGGCCGGTTTCAGGGGTCTGGTTGCAGAAGGTGGCGAACGCCGCATCGAGCTCGGCCGGAGACCCGTAGCAGTCGAGGTGTTCGGGCTCGACATTGGTGACCACGGCCACCGCGGCGTGGAGTTCGAGGAAGGACCGGTCGTACTCGTCGGCCTCGCAGACCATGAGTTTGCCGCGGCCGATGCGGGCGTTGGAGTCGGCGAACCGCGCGCGACCACCGACTAAAACGGTGGGATCGAGCCCGGCCTCGGTCAACAAGTGGCCGATGAGCGCCGTTGTGGTGGTCTTGCCGTGGGTGCCCGCAACTGCGATGCCACGGTGGCGTTCCAGGAGTTCGCCGAGCATCACGGCTCGCCGCACCAAGGAGATCCGTCGCCGGGCGGCGGTGACGAACTCGTCCTCGTCTTGGGCAACCGCTGCCGTGTAGACCACGGTGTCGACGCCTTCGAGGTGGCCGGGGTCGTGTCCGATGTGAATCTCGATCCCCAGCGCCGAGAGCCTCTCGGTGCGTTCCGACACAGCCACATCGCACCCGCTCACCACGGCGCCGCCGGCATGCGCGACCTCGGCGAGACCGCACATTCCCACCCCGCCGATGCCCATAAAGTGGAGATGACGCCGCTTCACAGCCCACCCCCGATGGCGAGCACCCGATCGGCGATCTTCCGCGCAGCGTCGGGTTGGGCCATGGCCGAGGCCGCCGCCCCCATACAGATCATGGCATCGGAATCATTGAGAATCCCACCCAGGACCGCGGCCATGGTCACGGGGTTGGCCTGGTCTTCGGTGAGGACCACCGCACCACCCGATCTTTCGAGCGAGCGAGCATTGAACTCCTGGTGATTCCCCGCCGCCGAGGCGAAAGGCACCAGGACCGCACCACGTCCGGCCGCTCCGAGTTCGGATACCGTCAGCGCGCCGGATCTCGACACCACCAGGTCGGCCTCGGCCAGGGACTGCCACGGTTCGGCAAGGAAGGCGGAGACTTCGGCTTTGATGCCGAGATCGGAATAACTCGTCGTGACGACCTCGGACCAGCGCCCGCCGGTCTGGTGTTGAATCCTGAGGTTCATCCCCTCCGATTGGAGGATGGCCAACGCCCGCGGCAGGATGCGATTGAGGAAGAGCGATCCCTGGCTGCCACCGAGGACCAGGACACGTGGCGGATCGTGGGGCTCGAGCGCGTCGATATCAAAAAATCTCGCGCGAACCGGATTTCCGGTCCACTCTGCGGGAAGCGACGGAAAATGCTCTACAGCGTCGATGAAACCGCAGCAGATGAGATCCGCCCACGGCGCGAGGAATCGGTTGGTCATGCCAGGGATCGAGTTCTGTTCCTGGAGGATCATCGGCACCCCCAGGAGCCCCGCCGCCGCGAGACCCGCAGCCGAGGCATACCCACCGACGCCGACCACCGCCATGGGTTCGAGCTCGAGCAGAATCCGCATCGCCTTGAACACCGCCCGCGGCAGCAGGGAGACCGCACGCGCCGCCTCCACCGGGCTTCGGGCCTGGATCCCCTCGAGATCGACGAGGGTCAAAGGAAGATTGCGTTCGGGAATCAACTCGGCTTCAATACCGCGTCGAGCGCCGAGCCAGTGGACTTCGACGCCGAGGGACTGCAGTTCGGCAGCCACTGCAAGGCCGGGGAAGACGTGGCCCCCGGTGCCTCCCCCCGCAATCACCACGCGCCTGCTCATACGCTCGCCTCCCGCGACAGGTTGAGCAGCAGGCCCACCGAGGCCAGCGTGACCACGAGGTCGGTCTTGCCGTAACTCACCAGCGGCAGCGGAATGCCCTTTGGCGGAAGCAGGTCGAGGCAGACGATCATGTGGATCAAACTCTGGACGGCAAAGGCGAAGGTCAGACCGAAGGCGAGAAGCGCCCGGTCCGGAGAGGCGAGGCGGGTAGCGATTCGCAGACCCCGCCAGGTGATGAGGGCAATGAGTCCGAGCAGACCCAGCAGACCGAGCAAACCGAGTTCCTCGCCGGCAATGGAGAAGATGAAGTCGGTGTGGGGCTCGGGCAGGAAGAAAAGCTTCTGGAGTCCGGTCCCATAGCCGCGCCCGGTGATTCCACCGCTGCCGATGGCGACCAGGCTCTGGTAACTCTGCCAGCCGGCGGCGGAGGCGGCGTCCGGATCGATAAAGGCCCGCACCCGTGCCAGACGATAGGGCGACGTCACAACTGAAACCACCAGCGCCAACACCCCGGCCGCGGCCGGCGCGGCGATGATCCGAACTGGCATCCCCGCGACGAAGGCCATGGCGGTCAGGACCACCAGCAGGAGGGCCCCTGAACCGAGATCGGGTTCCGCGATGATGAGGACGGCGGTGACCGAACAGATCGCCATCAAAGTCCACAACCGGCGTCTCGGCCAGCCCTCTTGCCGGGCTCGGTCGAGCTCTACCGCGGCAAAAACGATCAGGGCCACCCGCGCCAGAACCGACGGCTGCAACGAAAACCCCCCAATGGAGAGCCAACGGTGGGTCGAGGCGACTGAAGGCTGGAAAAAGACCACCACCAGGAGAAGCCAACTCAAGCCGATGCCGAAACGCGCCAACCGCGGCTCGGTGAGGAGGTCCGACCGCACGTGCATGCACACGACCAGGACCCCTAGACCGACGAGCGCCGTGGCCGCCTGCCAGGTGAAGAAGTAGGAGCCCGGGCGGCCGTAACGCTCGGTGGCGATGAGCCACGAAGCCGAGGCCATGAGAGCCAGACCCACCCCGACCTGGAGGATGGCGGCGCCGAGCAGAAGGCGGTCGAAACGCTGCTTTATGGGCATATCGCCGCCTCCTCCCGCGCGAGGGCGGCGAAAACATCGCCACGTTGTTCGTAGCCCGAGAATTGGTCGAAGGAAGCGCAGGCCGGCGCCAGCAGCACCGTCGTCCCGGGTGCGGCTGCCTCGCGTGCGCGACTCACCGCCTCATCAAGCGTCCCGCAGCTCTCCACTTCGGTGGCGCCGGCCAGCGAACGAGCGATCTCGGGTCCGTCGACCCCGATCACATAAAGACGAGTGACGGCCCGCCGCACCTCGTCCGCGAGCACGCCGAAGTCCTGGCCCTTGGCCTGGCCGCCGAGAATGAGGTGGAGCGAACCCGAGGGGTAGCCCCGCAGCGCTGCCAGGGTCGCACCGATGTTGGTCGCCTTGGAATCATCGACCCATCGCACCCCGGCAATTTCGTGGACGGTCCTGTGGCGGTGGGCGAGACCGTCAAAGGTCGTTGCCGCGCGAGCCGCGGCCTCCGGAGAGGCGCCGGCGGCCACGGCCGCGAGGGCGGCGGCGAGAATGTTGGCCAGATTGTGGGCGCCGCTCAGCCGGACGTCTCCGGTTGCGAGGAACTTTTCACCGTTGAGGAACAACCGGTCGCCGTCGAGACACGCGTCCGCCCGACCTTCAAGGGAGAAGAGTCGCCTGGCGGCCACGGTCTCGGTGGTCACCGAGGCCGGGTCATCGGCGTTGAGAACGGCGGTGTCGCCGGCATTCTGGAAGGCGAAGAGTCGTCGCTTGGCCGCGAGGTAGTCCGCGAGATCGGCGTGCCGTTCGAGGTGGTCCTGGCTCAGGTTGAGGAAGACGGCCACCGTGGGATCCATGACGGTCAGCAGCTCGGACTGGAAGCTCGAGATCTCGAGTACCCAACGATCCCAACCGCCGGCCAGAACGAGATCCGAGGCGGCGATCCCGAGATTGCCGCCGGCCACGGCGTCGAAACCGCCGGCTCGGAGCATCTCCGCCACCAGGGTGGTCACGGTGCTCTTGCCGTTGGAACCCGTGATCGCCACGAGGGGCGCGTCTTTCCGGTGGAGCCAGGCGAACTCGACCTCGGTGACCACCGCAAGACCGCGCTGCTTCGCCGTGACGAGCAACTCGGCGGTCGGTGGAACTCCGGGAGAAACGACCACGAGATCAACGCCGTCCAGACAGGCTTCCGGGTGGCTCCCGAAGAAGGACTGCGTCCCGATCGGAAGTCGTCCGACGACCTCGGCCACATCGGCTTCCGACCGCCGATCGGTCACGACGACCTCGGCGCCATCTGACGCAGCGAGACGCGCAGCGGCGACACCGGAACGTCCCAGCCCGACCACCAGCACCCGCGAGAAGTCCATCGTCTTCACCGTCACCTCAACTTCAGGGTCGAGAGACCGGCGAGGGCGAAGACCACCGCGATGATCCAGAAGCGGGTCACCACCTGGGTTTCGGTCCAGCCCAAGAGTTCGAAGTGATGGTGGAGCGGCGCCATTCGGAAAACCCGTTTGCCGCGCAGCTTGAACGACAGCACCTGGATCATGACCGACAGCGCCTCGAGCACAAAAAGCCCGCCGACGAGTACAAGCAGGAGTTCCTGCTTGGCGACCACGGCGACGATGCCGATCCCACCGCCGAGCGCGAGCGAGCCGACATCGCCCATGAAGACCTCGGCCGGGTGGCAGTTGAACCAGAGGAATCCGAGCGATGCGCCGACCATGGCGCCGGTGAAGACCGCGACCTCGCCGGCGCCCGGTACCGGGACGATCTGGAGGTAGTTGGCGATCCGGGCGTGATCGGCGACATAGACAAAAATGGTGTAGGTCGTCGCCGCAATGGCCATGGAACCGATGGCCAGGCCATCGAGGCCATCGGTGAGGTTGACCGCGTTGGAGGCGCCGAGCAGGACGATCACCACGAACGGGAGATAGAGAACACCCATGGGGATCAGTACGCCCTTGAAGAACGGCACCGAAAGGGCTCCGGCGTGGGCGGCTCCTCCCGCCACGGCCCGGACCGCGAACCCGGCCGCCAACCCGACCACGATCTGGAGGGCCAGCTTCTGGCGGGCGGTGAGACCGAGGTTGCGGCGATTGCGGACCTTGATCCAGTCATCGGCAAAGCCGATGGCGGCGAAGGACACCGTCACCAGGAGGACGGTCCAGACATACCGGTTCTGCAGATTCGCCCAGAGCAGCGTTGTCATCACGGTGCTGCCGACGATGAGAACACCACCCATGGTTGGGGTTCCCGCCTTGACCTGGTGGTGCTGGGGCCCCTCCTCCCGAATCGCCTGGCGGATCTGCAACGATCGCATCCGCTCGATGAGCCACGGGCCGACGATGAGGCTGATGAAGAATGCGGTGGAGATCGCCAACCCGGCTCGGAAGGTGATGTAACGGAAGACGTTGAATCCGAACCAGGTGTCCGCCAACGACGTCAGAAGGGCGTACAGCATCAGGCAGCCCCCCAACCCAGAAGCGCATCGACGGTTCGGTCGAGGCCGACTCCCCGCGAACCCTTGACGAGCACGATATCGCCGGGTCGGAGAACGGTCTTGAGCAGCTCTGCCGCCGCTTCGGCATCATCGACCCGGCAAACCGCGTTCGCGTCCATCCCGGCGGCAATGGCGGCCGCTGCCAGTTCGCCCGCGCTCTCCGGCCCCGTGGCGACGACAAATTCGCACGACGCGGCGGCCGCTCGCCCGACCTCGCGGTGGGCCTCGGTCGCTCCATCACCGAGTTCGTACATTTCTCCGAGCACCGCGATTCGCCGCCCGGGCGCCGTCGCCAGCATCTCGAGAAGCCGGCACATGGCCAGCGGTGAGGCATTGTAGCTGTCGTCAACGAGCGTGGCACCCATCGACAGCCGGTGGATCCGACCGCGGTGATCGGCGGGCTCCAGGGTCGACGCAACCGCGGCCGCGCCGGCGGCATCCACTCCGAACACCCCCGCTGCGGCGGCCGCCGCGAGGAAATTCTCCGCCTGGTGGCGGCCGGCGAGGCCGAGATTCACCACCGCCTCTCCCGACGGCAGGTGGAGTCTGAATCGCGTGCCGAGGATGCCGCGGTCCTCGAGATCGCTGAGCCACGCATCGGAGTCCGCGGTCCCGAACCGGAGCACCGACGCCGAGGTCGCTTCGGGAAACGCCAGCTGGTGCGGGTCATCGGCGTTGATCACGAGAGCCCCGCCGGGATCGAGATGCCGGAGAAGCTCGGCCTTGGCATTGACGATGCCTGAAAAGTCGGGGAAGAACTCGGTGTGGACCGGAGCGATCCTGGTGTAGAGCAGAACGTCGGGTCTGATGATCGAACCGATGGCGTCGAGCTCGCCCGCCCGGCTCATCCCGGCTTCAGCGACGAAGACATCGATGTCCTCCGGCTGCGAGAGAATCTCCGCCGGCAGGCCGAGGGTGGAGTTTCGATTCCCCTCGGTGGCGCCGACCGCGAAAGTCGGCTCGAGGAGGGCCGCCAGCATGTCCTTGGTGGTGGTCTTGCCCACCGACCCGGTAACGGCGGCGACCCGCCAATTGCGGCGCCCTCGCTCGTACCGGGCGAGTTCCCAGTACGCCGCGAGTGGATCCAGGACCCGGATCAGCGCGCGATGCGAGGGAATCGAGTCGAACTCTGCGTCATAGCGGACCAAAGCGGCCGTGGCCACCGATAACGCATCGGTGACAAAGACGTGGCCGTCGCTACGGGCGCCACGGAGAGCGACAAAGAGATCGCCCTCCCGGACACGACGCGAATCAACTTCGGCTCCGGTGAGCTGCGCATCGGCAGCACCCAAGACCGTGCCTGAAACGACCCGGGCGGCTTCACCGACGCTCAGTTGCACGGCACCCCCCCGGCAAGTTCCCGGATCACAACCTGGTCAGAAAACGGGATCCGGCGATTGCCGATCGTCTGGGTCGCCTCGTGACCCTTGCCGGCGACGAGAATGAGCGACCGTTCGTCGGCCAATTCGAGTGCGCGGCAGATGGCGTCGCGACGATCGAGCTCGATGACGGGCTCGCCACCCGCCGCCGTGACGCCGGCGGCCACGGCCTCGGCGATGACAGCCGGGTCCTCGGAGCGTGGGTTGTCGGAGGTGACAATCGCGATATCGGCGAGTTGACCGACCGCAAAACCCATGGGGCCCCGCTTGCCGCTATCGCGATCACCACCGGCGCCGAATACGACGATGAGACGGCGGTCGGTGATTCTCTCCAACGACTGGAGGACGGCGCGGAGTCCCTCCGGAGTGTGGGCGTAGTCGACAAAAATCGGGGCAGGGAGATCGGTGATCACCGGCTCGAGCCTTCCCGTGAGCGGGCGCGCGGCAGCCATCCCCTGGGCGATGGCAGCGGCGCCGATGCCGCAGGAATGGGCCACCGCGGCGGCGGCCAGAGCGTTTCTCAGGTTGTGGACTCCCACCAGCGGCAGCTTGACGTTGACCGAGTCATCGGGCAGACGGAGCTCGAAGACCGAACCTTCGAGATTCGAATTCAGATCCCGGGCGCAGACTTCGCCCCGATCGAGCCCCCAGGAAAGGTCGCCACTGACGGACTCATCGAGGAGCCTCGCTCCCCATGGGTCGTCCACCGGCAGCACCCGCCGCCCGCCCACCGCGAGATGACGGTCGAAGAGCCGCCGTTTGGCCGCGAAGTAGCTCTCCATATCCAGGTGGTAGTCGAGGTGATCGCGGGTGAGGTTGGTCCAGACCGCGACCTCGAAATCGAGCCCGGTGACCCGATCCTGCATCAGCGCGTGCGACGAGACTTCCATCGCGATGGCGCTTGCGCCGCCTTCGACCGCCCGGCGCAGGATGAGCGCCAGATCGGTGCTCTCTGGGGTCGTGCGATCGCTCTCGGCGATCTGCCGACCACCGAGCTGCGCCCCGAGCGTCCCAATGACGGCGGTGGGCAGACCACCGGCGTTGAAGAGTTGCCCTATGAGATACGCGGTCGTGCTCTTGCCGTTGGTCCCTGTGATGCCGATGAGACGAAGATCGCGCCCGGGATCACCGGCAAGCGCCCAGGCCATGGCCGACATGTCCTGCCGCGGATGCGCCGACCGAATCCATGGCAGATCGAGACCCGGCTGTGGATCGGCATCGCTCAGGACCGCGGCGGCGCCGGCCGCGACGGCGGCGTCGAGAAAGTCGAGACCGTGACAATTGAGACCGGGCAGCGCAGCGAAGAGATCGCCGCTGCCCACCCGGCGCGAGTCGTGGGTGATGCCGCCGATCTCGGTTCCGCCATCACCAACGAGGTGGACATCGGGGCAACGGAGAAGGAGGTCGTCGAGCTTCATACGCCTCCCCCTTGGCCGGGCCCTGCAGTGTCGGTCCGAGCCAGGCGGACGGCGACTGCTTCATCCCCTTCGAGGGGCATGTCGAGATGACCGGCGGCGGCCTCGGCGATGCGGGCGAAAACCGGCGCCGCCGCGGTCGAGGCCCAGAAATCGACCCGCGGGTTCTCCACCGCAACGACGATCACCATCCGCGGATCCGGCAGGGGGAGGAAGCCGGCGAACCACGCCACGTGATGGTCATCGTCAAATCTTCCGTTGACGGCACGCTGAGCTGTTCCAGTCTTGCCGGCGACCCGCAGACCCTGAATCCGGGCTGCTTCGCCGGTGCCCTCGTCAACCACCGCCTCGAGCATGGAGGTCAGCCGCGCCGCGAGCGGCCCATCGAGGACGCGCGCCCGGACCGGGCTGTCGGCCGGAAACGACTCCTCCCGGAAAGTGGCGCTGGTGACCAGAAATGGCTCCGGCAGCCAGCCGCCGTTGGCGATGGCGGCATAGGCCAGCGCCATCTGGAGCGGAGTCACCGTGAGCTCCTGACCGAGGGCGAAACCGGCCCGGCTGAGCTTGGACCAGGTCTGCACCTCGGGCATCAGGCCTCGGGCCTCGGCCGGAAAATCGATCCCGCTTCGCCGGCCGAACCCGAAAGCGGCAAACGTCCGGTAGAGCACATCCTTCGGAATACGCTCGACAACTTCGATGATCCCGGTGTTGGCAGAGTAGGCCACCACCTCGTCGAGGGTGTAACTCCCCGGTTCGACGTGGTCACGGATCCAGAAACCGGCGAGTCGAACTCCCCGACCGAGACAATTGAAGCGCTCCCCCGGCCGCACCGATTCGCCAGCCAGCGCCGCTGCGGCCACAACGGGTTTGACCGTCGAACCGGGTTCGATGGCATCCTGTACCGGTCGCAAGCGCCACTGTTCGGGAGGGACCCTGCCGGGTGCGGCGGGATCAAACGATGGAACCGAGCCGAGTGCGAGAATAGCGCCGGTGCGTGGATCGAGAATGACCGCCGACGCGGCGTCGGCCCTCAGCTCCTTGACGGCCCGTTGCAACTCGGTCTCGCACACGGCCTGGAGCCGCGCGTGCAGCGACAACTCGAGATCGTAACCATCGAGACCGCGCTCCTTGTGCTCGAGTCTGACCTTGCGCTGGATGGCGTCATTGACCGCCAGATAGGTCTGTGGTTCCCCGGCGAGCATGTCGTCCCAGTGGTGTTCGAGACCCGCACGGCCCACCATGCGGAGCTCTTCCCGGCCGACGAACCCGACCACCGGGGCCGCGACCTCTCCCAGCGGGTAGACACGTGCAAAATCGGGAACCAGGACCACCGCGGTGGGGGCGAGCTCACGGATGGCTTCACCGGTTTCGACGGAAACCTGCTTGGCAAGCCACACCGTCCGCGGGCCGCCAATCAGCCGCTCGGCGAGCTCATCACCATCGATTCCGATGATGGGCGCCGCAGCCTGGGCGAAGAGCTCGGGATCATCCAACAGGTGGGTGTCGGCCTGGATGGCCACGCGCTCCAACGAGGTGGCGAGGACATAACCGTCGGCGGTTCTGATTGTGCCACGCGGACCGTGGACCTCGATGACCTGTTCTTGCTGACGCCTGGCACGATCCCGCCACTCCTGTCCATCGACCACGGTGACTTGGACTGCACGTGCGACCACTGTCATTCCGCCGACAACGAGCATGAATACGACCGCCCACAGTCGCCGCCCGCTCACGACACGCCTCCGTCGGAAGGCGCCGGAGTCTGACCGGATTGCTCGGAAGGCACGAGGCCGAGTGCGACGGCCTGCGCCGCCAGGACCCGAGGACTACGCCGATACTCGAGATCAAGCCGCAGGGCCCGTTCACGCGATTCGAGCTGATCCACCTCCGCGCGAAGCCGGATGAGGTCGTAGTGGATGGAGGTGATTTTGAGCCGCGGCCAACCCACCAGACCGAGGGCGCCCACCACGAGCACCGCGAGCAGCAGGAAGGTGCTCAGCACGTGCGGCCAGCGTCGATCACGCTGGGAAACCAGAAAACGGTTGGACGGACCGACGACCGGGAGCTCCACCTTCAGCCCCCTTTGCGCCGTTCGATGACCCGCATGCGGGCCGACCGGGATCTCGGATTGTCGCGGATTTCATCATCGGTGGGTCGGATGGGACCTCGGGTCAGCACCTGGAGAAGCTCTTCGGGTTCGCAGCGGCATTCGGGGAAGTCCGGCGGACAGGTGCACCTGCCCTGCAGCCTCGCAAAACTGTGTTTGACGATCCGGTCCTCCAGCGAGTGAAATGCAATCACCGCCATCCGCCCGCCCGGCCGCAACGACCGCACGGCGGGCTCGATGAATCGCTCGAGCTGGCCGAGTTCATCGTTGACCGCGATTCGCAGCGCCTGGAATACCCGGGTCGCTGGGTGGATCTTCTGGCCTTTCTTTCGCGGTACGACCCGTTCGATCAAACGGCTGAGCTCAGAAGTGGACCCCAGCGGACGCTGGCGAACGATGGCGCGGGCTACCGCCCGCGACCGCCGCTCTTCGCCATAGCGCCAGAAGAGACTCACCAGATCCTCCTCGTCGGCGGTGTTGACCAACTCGGCCGCGGTGGCGCCTTCGGACCCCATTCGCATGTCGAGGGGACCGTCAACCGAAAACGAGAATCCACGCTCGGGGGTGTCGAGCTGGAGGGACGAACAACCGAGATCCGCGAGAATCGCGACTGGTTCTGGAAAGTCCTGTTCGGAGAGGATCTCCGGCAAGCTGTCGAAACGACCGTTGACGAGAGTGACCCGATGGCCGTACGGCTCCAGCCGTCGCCACGCTTCGGCGACGGCCTCCGGATCACGGTCGACACCCAGGAGTTGGAAACTCGGGGAAGCCTCGAGCAGGGCCTTGGAGTGACCGCCGAGACCGAGAGTGGCATCGACGAGCAGGCCCGGCGCCATGGGCGCCAGCCACTCCACAACCGGGCCGGCGAGAACGGGAATGTGGACGGAGAGCACCTGGGTCCTCCATCACAGCTCCAGATCGGCGAGTTCGTTCTGCTCTTCTTCGCTGAGCAGTTCATCGGTCAGGAAGGACGCTGCACGCGACCGGTTGGTGACCGCCAGGTGATTGATTCGCCCAGAGACCACGACTTCACCCTCGACCTCGACCATTTCCCTGAGCAGGGCCGGCACGAGCATGCGACCGTGGTCGTCCATCTCCTGGAGCTGGCCGTAGTTGACTCGTTCGATGAGTTTGCGGACCGCCGGTTTCAACGTCGGCTTGGAGAGCAGACGCTCTTCAACCCCCTGCCACACCGGCAGCGGATAAATCCTCAACTCGTGGGGGAAGAAAGAACAGATGTAGACTTCACGTCCGAAGGAGACCTCGAGCTGCTCGCGCAGCCTCGCCGGCAGCTTGACTCGACCCTTGGCGTCGATGGTTGCCGGGAATCCCCCACGAAAACGATCCACTCTCACTCCTTTCGACGTGTCGAGCGGCCCGCTGACACGCCGCGAGCCACTTCTTACCATTTCCGACCACTTCTGACCACCCAATGATGAAGGGCCTGCCGAGCGCTGTCAAGGGTTTGGGTGGGAAGAATTTAGGGGTTTCTGCGGCCACCGGCGAAGATCACTCGACCGGATCAAAAGAACCACAACATCTTGTGCAATTCCAAACCATACGCCACTACATCTTGGGTGGAACCACAAAACCCACGGCCGTGGTCGAGTCCGGCATCTTGGGATTGTTTTCTCGATCGCAGCACCGATGAGTACCGTGTACTGCCGAGCCGCACATCGGACTTGTACAATGGCGCGGTGACTGAAAGCGCCATTCGCCGTGTAGGAGTCGTGCTCAAGACCTCGAGCAACGAAGCCGCCGAACTCGGTCGTCAGCTTCTCGTCGAGCTCGAGCGCCTCGGGATCGAACCCATCCTTGATCGCTCATCCGCAGAGGTTCTGGGAGCCAAGAACGGCTGCCGGCGTTCCGAACTCACCTCCAGCTCCGATCTGGTGGTGGTTCTCGGGGGCGACGGCACCCTGCTGTCGGTGACGCATGGTCCGATCAACGGCACTCCGATTCTCGGGATCAACATGGGCACCCTCGGATTCCTGACCGAGCATCCGGTAGATCAGCTCTTTCCCATGCTCTCCGCCGCCATCGAAGGCCGGGTGACCCTCGAGCGCCGAGAGCGGCTCGAGGTTACGGTCCATACTCCGGGCGAGCCGGCTACGACGCACTGGGTCCTCAACGACATGGTGATCAACAAGTCGGCCGTCGCGCGGATGCTCGTTCTGTCCATGCACGTCGATGACCAGTTTGTCAGCCGGTTCAAGGCGGATGGCCTCATCGTGGCAACCCCCACCGGATCCACCGCCTACAATCTCTCGGCCGGCGGCCCGATTCTCTATCCAACCCTCGAGGTGCTCCTGGTCACCCCTATCTGTCCACACACCCTGACCAACAGGCCCATCGCCCTGTCCCTCGACTCGGTGATCGACATCCGGTTGGAAAGCCTCTCGGAAGAGGTCTTTCTCACCCTCGACGGCCAGCAGGGCTTTCCCCTGACCACTCGGGATCTGGTCCGAATTCGGAGATGTTCAGATCCGGTATACCTGATCATCGAGCCGAGCCGGTCCTACTTCCAGGTGCTCCATCGGAAGTTGAAATGGGGCGAACGCGGAGGCTGAGATACCGTCATCTCAGACGCACGATCATTGCCGTACTGGCAACGGTCGCAGCGTTCCTCTTGGTCGTACTGATCGGGAGGATGCTGCTCACGGCCGGGCCGACTCGACGACTCGCGCGCGAGTGGGTCCAGGCGGCCGCCGAACAGCGCGATCTCGATTTGGAAATCGACGACCTGTCCTGGGGATTCATCCCCCCGAGTTTCCACCTCGTCGGTGTTCGACTCGAAGGCCCCGGCATCCGCGCCGAGATCGAGACCGCCGAAGTCGATCTGGCGAGAATCTGGTTCACCCGTCAGACCATCGAGCTCGGAACGGTCGCCGCCGACGGCATCAAGATCGCGCTCGACGGCACCCCCTCCACCGGTGACGGAAAAAAATCCAAACTCAAAATTCGGGTCCGCCACCTCAACCTTACCCGCATCGAGTTCGTCGGTACCGATATGCCGGGAAAAATCGACCTGTCACTGGCCGGGATGGATATCGGCTGGAGTTCCGAGGACGGCCCGCCGACCGGTTTCGTGCGAGTTGACGACGCCGGTTTCCGGATACCCGGACTCGAGCCGTTCAACCTCGCGGTCGCGGCGCGGTTGAGGGTCGAAAACGGTCTCCACATCCCGTCGTGGACCGTCGCCAGCGATGGCATTTCCCTGCGCGGGCGGGGAACCTTCGGCGGCAAGTCCGGGACTTCGGTCGCCGCCGGCGGCGCCATCGATCTCGCAATCCTGGATCGCATTGTCAAAGCCGGTGGGATTCTGTCCGGCACCATCGAAATCGATTCGTTGATCCAACCGGGTGCGGACGAGCCCATTCACGTCGAAGTCCGATCAGACCATCTCGAGGCCGCCGGCTTCCCCCTCGACAATGTATCCGGCCGCCTGGTCTTCGCCGACGGCACCCTCCGCGGCGATCTCGAGCGCGCGACCTTCTTCGGCGGCCGGCTCAACGGCGTGTACTCGCTCGCGGATTTCGGCGGCAGCTTTCCCCACAAAGTCCGAGTCAACGGCCGCGGTGTCGAGGTCGCGAAGGTTCTCCGCAGTCTCGGTATCTCGTCGGCCGGAATCGCCTCGCTGCTCGATGCGGATGTGGAGATCGACTGGAACGGCAGCGCATTTCCACTCGGGCATGGCCGCGCCGAAACCGTCTTCCACCCTACTGGGGGCGTGCTGCCCACATCCGGACCGCTGCTTGTCGAACTCAAAGGAGATCGCGCCCTCAGCTTCAGCTCCGACGAATTCCAGATCGGCAACTCGATCATGAGCTGGCAGGGACCGCTCGAAATCGGAACGTGGCAACCCTCGTGGTCAGTCACCGCGACGCCCGCGGTCCTCGAAGAAATCATCCCCATGGTCAACTCATGGATCGGTAGCGAGGCCCTGCCGGCGGTTGCAGGCAGCGGTCGGCTCCAGGTCAGCCTGAGCGGGCCGTGGCAGGAGTTGGTGGTGAGCGCCCGCCTCGATGCGAGACCCCTGCGCTGGGGCCCGATAGTCGTCGACCACGCCGTCACCAACGCCCTCATCGGCGGCAAACGGCTGACCCTCGAGCCCTCGCGTTTCAGTCTGGGTGACGGTTCCGGCGAATTCGAGGGCTCGTTGACCTGGGATCCGAGCGTGGGTGACGAGCAACTCGCCCTCGATCTCCGAGGCCACCGCCTGCCCATCGCCACCATCGCCGAGTGGGCCGGGCTCGAAGGGATGGCGGATGGCGCCTTCTCGTTTACCGGCGGTCTCCGTGGCGCCCTCGGCATGCCCCGAGGTTCGTGGGCCGCGGGTCTGGCGGATGTGGTTGTCGCCGGCCTCGACCTCGGCGACGCCTCGGCGACCATCGACCTTGCCGACGGTCGTTTCGAGGCGCGCGGACTCGATTTTGACGACGGCCTGCAGGGCCGGGTGTGGTGGCAGGTCGCTGACGGCGAGGTCGGCGCCGACCTGAATTGGAACGACATGCCGCTGGACTTTCTCGGCGACACTCTCACCCGCACCATCGGCGATACCACCGATGTTCGCCTCGTCGGCCGGCTCACACCGGATGGCCACCCCACCGGGAACCTCGTTGCCGAGACCGAAGCGGGGAACATCACCGTTACCGCGGAGCCCGATCGATGGGTCATCAGCGGCGGGCTCGCCGATGCCGTTGACGGCTCAGTCGAGCTTCTCCGACAGCCAGAGGGACAGCTCGCCGGCGGCGGCGAGCTCAGGCTCATATCGGCCCAGGGTCTCCTTGCCAGGGTGCTTCCGGATTCGGGGATCCCCCTTGACGGAAGCGCAGAGGTCCACCTCGATGTCGACTGGCCGGCGGGCTCGTTGCCGACCATCGCCGGCACCGTTGAGGACCTTGGACTGAATCTCCAGGAGGATCCCGTTCAACTTCTCGGACCAGCTCATTTCTCGGTTTCGGCGGATGGCCTCGAGGTCGAGGATCTCTACCTCGGCCACCGCAACGACCGGGTTTTTCTGCGCTGGGGGATCGGCGCGGACGGCTCGATCCAGGGCAACGCCACCGGCACCTTGGATGCACTCCTGCTGAGGTTCGTGGCTCCCGATTGGGAACCCGCGGGGCGGGCAACCGGGGTCATCGAGATGCTCGGCACTCTCGATCGGCCCCGTTTCGAGGGAATTGCCGAGATTGCCGAGGGTTCCTTTCGCCTCCCCGGAGGACAGACGATTCTGTCGGGCGTCGACGGGACCATTCTCCTATCCGAAGACGAAATTGTCATCGATGGTTCGGGGTTCCGATTCATGCAGGGGCGTGGCCTCGCCAACGGACGGATCAACTGGCGCAACGGGGTCATCTCGCTCGATCTCGCGGGCGAGATTAACGGTCTCAGCTATCCCGTCTTTTCGGGCTTGAACGCACGTCTCTCCGGCCCCTGGAGACTCAATGGCCCCACCGACGATCTCCACATCAGCGGTGATTTGAAGGTCGACCGCGCTTCACTGCAGCGGCGCGAAGCTCCCTCGATGCTCATCATGGAGTGGTTCGGAGGCACATCCTCTCCGCCCGGAGAAGGCGGCCCGAGCCTCGATCTGAGGATCGAGGCCGACCAGACCATCGAGTTGCGCAGTCCGTTTATCCGCCTCGTGGGCTCGGCCAATCTGCACGTCACCGGCACCACCAACCGTCCCGGGCTGGTGGGCAAGGTCGAGTTCGAAGAGGGAGGTGAAATCACCCTCCAAAACCTCCGCTACGATCTCGAAAGGGGCATTTTCACCTTTGCCGATCCCGATCGAATCGACCCGAGCATCGAACTCCAGCTCACCACCTGGGTGCAGAACTACCAGGTGACTCTGCGGGTCTCGGGCACCTCAGACCGGCTCATTCCCCAGGTCACCTCGAACCCGCCGTTGCCTCAGGAGCAGGTCTATTCACTTCTCGCCATGGGCTATCGAAGCGACAGCCTGGGCAGCGGCGCCATGGGAGTCGGCCTCGCATCGACGATCCTGTCGCAGCAGATCTCCTCGGAGCTCGACCGCAGAACCAAGTGGGTGCTGCCCCACGTCCGCGTCGACCCCTTCGCCAGCAATGCCACCAGCGGACCGGCAGCGCGGGTCACCGTGGTTCAGCAGCTCGCACCCAATTGGACCGTCACTCTGCAATCGAATCTTTCGAGCGAACGGGCCGAAGTCATCGTCAGCCGCTGGTACCTCGCCCCCGGCATCTTCCTCGAGGCGAGTCGCGATCTCGATGGCTCCTACGGTCTCGACATCAAGATGCGGCGACCGTATTGAGAGCCTGCGTCGTGGCTCCCCTCTCCCTCCGCTTTCCCGGGCCCCGATCGATCCTGGTGGGTATTGCTGCGTGGCTGGTCGCCACCACCGCCCCGCCCCTGGCCGCCAAAATCAACGACACTCCCATCGCGAACCTCTCGGTGGAGAGCGATGGTGCGGTGAATCGCGACGCCACGCTCGAGGTGCTCGGACTCGAGATCGGTGGAACCATCGACCGCGCCCTCCTGCGCGACGCAATCCTGTCGATGTATGCATCCACCGACGCCGAGTGGGTCAAGATCGCGGCCGCCGAGACACCGGACGGCCTCGATGTAGTAGTCAGCATCAGCGTCAAACCGACGGTCTCTCGTATCCATATCGAGGTCGGGAACCGCATCCTGCGCAAACGGATCGAGAAATGGCTCGAGGTCAGCAAGGGTGACGTGGTGTCGACGACAAGCATCGAGGCCGGGGCCCGGCGGATCACCCGTAAACTGCGAGAACGGGGATACGCGGATCCGCAAATCGATGTTTTCCTCGACTATCAGCGCGCAACCAACACCATCGCAGTCACGGTCGGTGCCGAACTCGGTCCGCCATTGACCGTCAGCGGCGTGAAGCTGGTCGGAATCGACGATCCCGAAATCGCAGCCATCGCCACTCCCAGGATCAAAGCTGACAAGAAGCTCACCATAGGGTTCGAAGAGAATGTCCGGGAGAAGATCGAAGGCAACCTCAAGGAGGCCGGCTTCTGGGAGGCCGAAGTCCTGCATATCGGGCACGTCGGCGACGGCGACGTAATCGAACTCGAGGTCTCAGTTGATCCAGGAGTTCAGTATCGGATGGAGCTGACCTACCCCGAGGAGGGGTCGAAAGCGTTTCTCAACGCCGTTCCCGATCCCAGGAAGGAAGAAATCCACCCCCACCAGACCGACGCCCTCGCCGAGCGGGTCCGCGAGCGCCTCCAAGAGGCGGGGTACCTCCTTGCGGAGGTCTCAGCCGAACTCGTGACCGACGAGTCGGGGTCCATTCTGAAACTCACAGCCGAACCGGGCATCGTCAGAAAGGTCGCGGCCATCGAGTTTCCCGGTGCTGCCAGCCTCACCGAGAAGCTCCTCATGTCGACCATCACGACCCAGACAGGGGCGGTTCGCGGACTCAGGGGACAGGACGTCAGTGAGAGTTCCCTCGAACGGGACCGCCTGGCCCTCATCGACCTCTACCGGAGATACGGCTTCCCCGAAGCGGAAATCGGCACACCAAGTCTCGAAGCCGAAGGCGAAGATTCGGCGCGGGTGGTCTTCCCCGTAACCGAGGGATTGCGGTGGTTCCTCACCGATCTCCGCATCGAGGGGCTTCCCGCCGAAACAGTCGCTGCACTCGAGAAGAAGCCGCTGTCCATCGAACAAGCGACCCCGTGGGATCCCCGTCAAGTCGAGGAAACCCGTCGCCGCCTCGAGGCGATGTTGGCCGACACCGGCTATCCCGACGGGCGTGTCGAGGCCGAGATCGACGCCTCTCAGCTCGGTGAGGCGCACGTGGTGATCACCGCCGTGCCCGGCGATTTTGTCCGGATCGGCAAAGTCGTCATCGCCGGTCTCCAACGGACCCGGGAGTCGGTGGTAGCCCGCACTCTCCGTAGAACCGGGGTTCTCGAAGGCGAGCCCTACTCACGAGCCCGGATGCTTCTCGCACAGCAGCAGCTCTATGAACTCGCGCTCTTCAGACGGGTGGAGCTGCTACCCATGCCGGGTCAGGAGCGCCACACAGATCGCGGGTTGGTCGTCCTCCTCGAAGAGGGTCTCCACAAGAGCTATGTCGTCGGGCTCGGCTGGAACGAGACCGATCGCTTCCGGGTCACCCTGGGCTGGTACCACCTCAACCTCTTCGGCGGCGCACACGCCTTCTCCGTCGAAACCGTCATCTCGGGAACCGAGGAGCGGTTCCAACTCGGTCTCCGCGAGCCCCGTCTGCCCAAGCTCAACCTCCCGGCCTACTTCGTGATCTACCGGACCTACGAGGAATTCGCAACCTACGCGCAACGCCGGCAGGGGCTGTGGATCGATGTCGGCGATCGCTACAAACGCCCCTTCCGATCGTGGTGGCGCTACGAGTACCAGATCGTTGAGCCCGACAATGAGGTCAACAACCGCGAGGAGGAAGAGGCACGCATCTCTTCCATTACGCCCACCCTCGAATGGGACTACCGCGACAATCAGCTGGTGCCCACCCGGGGCACCTACAGCGAGATCTCTCTGGATTACGCGTTCCCTCTTCTGCAAGCCGATGCCGAGTTCCTCAAGCTCCAAGCCCGCACGACCCTTTACGGCTCCATCGCCAACGGCCGCGGCGCCATCGGCGTCCGTCTCGGCGCCATCCACCCCCTCGGCCCCGACAGCCATCTTCCGGCGAACCTCCAGGTCCCGCTCAACACCCGCTTCTTTGCCGGCGGGGCGAACACCCACCGCGCCTTCGAGAGGGATTACCTGGGTATCCCGGATCAGACCATCAACTTCGAGGGCGATCCCATCGGAGGGGCCGCCCTGATGCTCTTCAACGCCGAGTACATCCGCAAAGTGTGGTGGCTCTTCTCGACGCACGTCTTTGTCGATGCCGGCAACGTCTGGGACAGTCCCCGATCGGTGCGCTGGGGGGACATCCGATGGGGCGCCGGTCTCGGCTTCTCGCTCGACACCCCGGCCGGCCCCATCCGTCTCGAGTACGGTTGGAAACTCGATCGTGAACCCGGCGAGTCCCCGGGGCAGCTGTGGCTGAGTTTCGGGATCCCATTCTAGTTCTTAGTTTTGAGTTCTTAGTTCTCAGTTTTTCATCGCAGTTTGATCTGGAAGCGTGATGAGGACGCTACGTCGGTCGCGCGCCCACAAAACAAACCACCTGCGCGCTCATCGGCGCGTGCCTGGCTCTCATTTCGTCCGACGAAATGGTGCCTGGCAACGCTCGGGTACACCAACGATAGAACCAAGTCGGCAACGCGCCTCTGAGCCCGATGTCCTCATCGCTGGTGGCCGAGGGAGCCACCTTTAGCATTGTTCGGGTTCAGGACTAGGTAGCGGGTCGGCGACTCACTGCCGAACAATGCAAAAGGTGGCACCCCGTTCGAAGTCGGGTCCGCGTTCTCTCGGCGGGTCGCTCTCGGTTCGCTACCCGCCCCGAACCACAACGTACGCGATGTACACCGCCACGAGGGCGAGCATCATCGCCCCTTCCGTTCGGCTGATTTTGCCGTCTCGGATGACGACCTTGCCGACGATGAATGTGGTGATGACGAGAAACGGGATGTCCTGGCGGATGACGAAGACCGGGACCGCGGCGGGGTTGATGGTGAAGGCGGTTCCGACCACCAGACCCAGATTGAAGATGTTTGAGCCGAGAACGTTGCCGATGGAGATCTCCGACTCACCCTTGAGGGCCGCCGTCACCGAGGTGGCGAGCTCGGGTAGCGAGGTGCCGAAGGCGACCAGGGTGAGGCCGATCACCGCTTCGGAGATGCCGAATTTCCGGGCGAGATCGATACCACCCTGAACCATCATCTCGGAACCGATCACGAGCACGACGATGCCCAGCGCCGTGAGCCCCAGGTGTCGCAATGGCGAGCCACCGACTACGGTCTTGCCGGTGTTCTCGGTCTTTGCCTGACGCAGGGCGAGGGCGATAAAGGCGACAAAAACGACGAGCAGGAGCACGGCGACCTGGCGGCTGATAAAACCGCTCCACGCCATGGCCATGATAATCAGCGCCGGGATGACACCGAATATGAGATCCCGCCGGAGCACCCGCTCGCCACCGACGACATGGATCGGTTTGAGCATCGCGGCGACACCGAGCACGAGCAGGAGATTCATGACGTTGGAGCCGACCGCGTTGCCCAGGCTCAGGCCCCCGGAGTCGGCCAGCGCCGCCCGGACCGAGACGGCGAACTCGGGCATGGAGGTCCCGAACCCGACGACGACAAGCCCCACCACCATCGGCGAGACCCCGAGCCGCAGCGCGAGGCGGGACGCCCCGTCCACGAGCCACGACGCACCCTGCCCGAGGCCGACGATGCCGACCACGACCATGACCCAGGGGAGGAACGGTTCGATGTTCACAGTCGGGAATCGTAGCACTTACAATTCGTCGGACGAATTGTGGCGGCGCGTCGGACGCGCCGATTCATGCGAGGCGCTGCCTCGACGTGGCGCGGCAGGCACCCGGCATCGCTCTACCCGAAGCGTCGTGGGATGCCTCGGCGCGTCCAACCCCCCCACCACCACTTCTTGATCTGCAACGCATTGCGATGTATTGCGATGGTTCGGCGCGTCCGACGCGCCGCCACGATTTGTCCGACAAATCGTCAGGTTTTGAAGATCTGCTGCCGCCGCAGCTCTTTGATGCGATCGCGAAGCCTCGCGGCCTCTTCGAATTCGAGGGTCTTGGCGGCGGTCCGCATTCGTTTTTCGAGCTCGGTGATGAGCTTGGCCAACGAAGCGGCGTCTTCGAACTCGCCCTCGACGGGTTCGGACACCCTCGGGCTCGGGCCGCCGGGGCCGTAGAAATCGAGGTTCGACATGGCCAGCAGCGGGCTTGCGACATCCTTGATGATGGAACGCGGCTCGATCCCGTGCTCGGCGTTGAATTCGGCCTGGATGGTCCGCCTTCGCCTGGTCTCGGCAAGGGCGCGCTCCATGGATCCCGTCATCTTGTCAGCATAGAGGATGGCGCGGCCGTTGAGGTTGCGCGCCGCGCGTCCGACGGTCTGGACAAGCGAGGTCTCCGAGCGCAGGAAACCTTCCTGATCCGCATCGAGCACCGCCACCAGCGAGACCTCGGGAAGATCGAGGCCCTCTCGCAGGAGGTTGATTCCCACCAACACATCGAACTCGCCGCGCCTGAGGTCGGTGAGGATGGCGATGCGCTCGAGGGTTTCGATCTCCGAGTGCAGATACCGGACCCGAAGGCCGACCTCGGCGAAATAGGTGGTCAGATCCTCGGACATCCTTTTGGTCAGCGTCGTCACCAGCACCCGTTCACCGCGTGCGACAACGGTGCGGATCTCGGCGAGGAGATCGTCCACCTGGTGCTGCGCCGGCCGCACTTCGACCTCGGGATCGAGCAGCCCGGTGGGCCGGATCACCTGTTCAACGATCTCGCCCTCGCTGTGCGTGAGCTCGTAGGGCCCTGGAGTTGCGGATACGAAAATCGCCTGGTGGACTCGACTTTCAAACTCCTCGAACATGAGCGGACGGTTGTCGAGGGCCGATGGGAGGCGAAAACCGAAGTCGACCAGATTCTGCTTGCGCGACCGGTCGCCGTGGTACATCCCGCCGACCTGGGGAATGCTGACGTGGGACTCGTCGGCGATGAGCAGAAAATCCTCGGGAAAGTAGTCGAGGAGGGTCGGCGGCGCCTCACCGGGCGAACGCCCGGTGAGGTGGCGCGAGTAGTTCTCGATCCCCTGGCAATAACCGAGTTCGGTGAGCATCTCGAGATCGAAGAGCGTGCGCTGCGAAAGCCGCTGCGCCTCGAGGAGCTTTTCCTGCCGGTTGAGCTCGGCGAGCCGGTGATCGAGCTCGTCGCGGATCCCGTCGATGGCCCTGAGTAGATTCTCGCGCGGCGTCACATAGTGGGTCCGCGGATAGATGGGCAGGCGGTCCACGGTCTCGAGCACGCTCCCACGGATGGGATCTATGCGCTGGATGGTCTCCACTTCGTCGCCCCAAAAGGAGACCCGCACCGCGGCGTCATCGTAGGGCGGGTAGATCTCGAGCACGTCCCCGCGAAGTCGAAAACTGCCCGGCGCCAGATCGAGATTGGTGCGTTCGTACTGCATCTTGGCGAGCTGCCGCAGAACCTCTTCCATGGGCTGCACGGCGCCCTGCTCGAAAAGCTGGAGCATCCCGAAGTAGGCCTCCGGCGACCCAAGACCGTAGATACAGCTCACCGAGGCGACGATGAGGACATCGCGGCGCTCGAAAAGCGATCGGGTTGCCGACAACCGAAGGCGGTCGATCTCTTCGTTGATGGAGGTCTCTTTCTCGATATAGGTGTCCGATGACGGGACATAGGCCTCGGGCTGGTAGTAGTCGTAGTACGAGACGAAGTACTCGACGGCGTTGGACGGGAAGAAGGCCTTGAACTCCTGATAGAGCTGCGCCGCCAGCGTCTTGTTGTGGCACAGCACCAGGGTCGGCCGGTTGGTGGTCTCCACCACCTTGGCCATGGTGAAGGTCTTGCCCGAGCCGGTGACACCGAGCAGCGTCTGGTATGCCAGACCTCCTTCAACGCCCTCCACGAGCCGCTCGATCGCGAGTCCCTGGTCTCCCGCCGGTTCGAACGGGGTTTCAAGTCGGAAGTGCTTCGAAGCCATGGGGGGATTGTAGCGGCAGAATCAATTCTTAGTTTTGAGTTTTGAGTTTTAGGTTTCATCGCAGAACGTCCACATTGCGTTTCCGGGTTGGATGCGACGCCAACTAAAAACTAAAAATTGAGAACTGAAAACTAATGCTTACGGCATCGAATACGGCACCGACAGCGCGCTCCCTGCCAGTTGCACCTCCAGGAAGAGATTGATCTCCTCGACCTCGTCGCGGGTGACGAGCTGGTCATCCAGGGCCTCTCGGGCCAGGCGTTGGAACTCGCCCATGACTGGGAAGGGATCATCTTGATTCTTGAGGTGGGCGGAGAACGCATCCAGGTTGCGTTTCAAGCGCAATCGCTCCGCGGGCTGGACATCGCCCGCCACATAGGCCATCACCCGTTGCGAGGCGCCGGCATAGCCGGCCCAGACGGTTTTGCGCATGAGGGTCGAGCCGGTGAAGAGCGCCGCGATGAGCACCACGATGCCCAGTCCGCAGCCGATGGTCACCCACCGCCCGGGAGCGCTCCCCGTCTTCCATGCCGGCTTTTCCTTACGGCCCGCCGACATGAGCTCGGGCGACAGGCTCACTGTCGGCTTAGCCGGCGCCGGCGAAGTTTCCTCGTCCGCCTCGACCGGTGTCGTCTTGTCCTTTTCCGTGTCCATGCCGTTATTGTAGTGCAGGCGCTCTCGTCGGCCTGGCAGTTTCGTCCCAACCACATGGATGACAAAGTGATCACCAAGACACACCCTTCGTGTCTTTGGGTTTGCGATGCCTGCGATGCCGCGATGCTGCGATGCTGCGATGCCTGCGATGCCTGCGATGCCTGCGATGAAATTCATAATTCAAAACTCATAATTCAAAATTCCAGCGAGCGAAGGAGCGAAGCTCCTGAGCGAGCGCTACAATCCCCCCATGAGCCATCTCCTCGAACGCAGCACCGCCGTGCTTCTGGTCATCGATGTCCAGGAACGCATCAACACCGTCATGACCGACCAGAGCCACATCCCTCGCCTCGAGGTGCTGGTGGAGGCCTGCCGCGCCCTCGGTGTGCCCGTCATCGGCAGCGAGCAGTACCCGAAAGGGCTCGGCCCCACCGTCGAGCCCCTCGCCGGGCTCCTCGGCGAGACCCCCGCCGCCAAGAACACCTTCTCCTGCGCGCGCGATACTGGGATTCGCGAAACAATCGCTGCAACGGGACGCGCACAAGTGGTCGTGACCGGGATCGAGACCCACGTCTGCGTGCTCTCGACCGCGCTGGATCTCATCGACGCCGGTTACCGGGTCTACGTCCCCCACGATGCCGTCAACTCACGCCGCGACGCCGACAAGGACTGGGCGCTCGAGCGCATGCAACAAGCCGGGGTCACCATCACCACCACCGAATCGGCCCTCTTCGAGCTTCTCGAACGCTGCGACACCGACGATTTCAAGATCGTCGCGAAACTGGTCAAGAAACTCCCCGTCCCCTGACCAAGCCGCGCGGGCATCCCGTCCGCGATAGCGTCATCGGTGCCGGCGAGATGCCCGCACCAAAAAACCCGATGCAGCCTTGTAGCGCCGGCGTCCCGCCGGCGATGGCTTTGTCGCTACAGGCGAGACACCCGCACCACAAAGAACGAGGCCGCGTTGTGGAGCAGGCTTCCAGCCTGCTCAATGAACAATGACGTAGCGATTCGCGGCGATGCCAGCCGGATTGGGTCTAAAAAACAGGCGGGATGCCGACCCCTCCAAGATCAACCAACCACTGTGTTGCGTGCCTCGTGCACACCATCCGGCCAACCCCCTCGAAACGGGTCCACAACCCGAACCGATTGTCCTCAATACCGCAACAACGCTGCGATGGAATCGTGTTTGCTGAGCCTCTTGGCTGCGGGACCGTCGATGACCTCGACCTTGCCGCCCATTTCGAGGACGGTCTGGCTGAGTCGATCGAGGGTCTGGGCGACGGGTTTGACCGTGGCGCCGCAGTAGGTGCAGGGGCCCTTGACGTGCGGCGAATAGGAGCCGCAGTCGCCGCACTCGCCTCCTTTGACCTTGAGCTTCTTGTCGTAGAGCAGTTTCCACACCCGGCCTTGGTTGATGGCATCGAGAACGGGGGCTAAGCCTGCAACGGCCTTTCCGCCATCGTGGAGCTCCGATTCGAGACCTTCAATAAGCAATGACTCCTGCTCGCGTTCCATCCCGAGCTGGAGCTTGAGAATTCCCTCGAGGACTTCCTTCTTGCTCGCGGTCACCGGCATGGTGAGGGTCCGCACGAGCTTGCCCTGGAGCCGGCGCGGCAGCAACCGGACGAGTTGGGCGGTGGCCTTTTTCGTGCCGGCCACGATGAGTCGATCGAACGGACCTCGCAGGGCGAGGTCGTGGAGGGCGTCGATCACCTTTTTCGCGTGCAACGCAACCTCTTCGTCGTGACGGCGTTCGTGCCTGCTCTGCGACCTCCACTGATCGGTGCCGAGGGCCCGGGACCGTGATGTGGTGTCGAAAATCAGATCCTTGTGTTCGGTGATCTCGCCCATGAATGAGGTGAAGATCCGTGCCCGCGTCGTGCTGGTGAGCACGACACCATAGCGTTCGTTCTCATCCATGGCCTCGACGACGGGGCGAAGAAATGCCCCCTTCCGCCAGTGAGCCGAGGCAGCAAAGGGCACGCCGAGTTCGTGGATCTCGGCGAGCTTGGTCGGGGTGTTCACCACCACCACGGCGGCGCGTCCCTTGGGGCGGAGCTTCTTCACCAGATCGAGGGACCGGCGGCTGGCGTCAGCCAACTGCCGGTCGGGACCATGCGTCGCCTTGAGGTCCTTGAGCAGGGCCTCGGCCTGCACGACAAAACCTCTCTTCCGGTTGGCCGGCTTGTTCTGATCGATATCCAGATACAAGGTGAGAGTGAACGTCTCCTGTTGGGTCAGGGTATGCAGACGACTCAAGACGCCTCTTCCAAGCATGGTCACCTCCGTCGGATTGTTGGCTGCCTTCCATGGTACCGCGTCTCGATCTGATTCGTAGGACAATTGGAAACCGGATACAATTCCCGACTCGGAGGATTGATATGAAGGAGTACGACGTCCGTAATCTCGCCTGCCCGGGCCCGGTGCTCAAGCTCCGCGGACTGCTCGAGGAGGGCGAACGGGAGATCAGGTTCTTGGTTGCCGATGATCTGTGTCGGTCCAACGTCACCCGTTTTGCCGCCTCACGCAAGATCGCCACCGAGGTCGAGGGTGATGACGACGGCTCCTTCCGCGTGACCTTCCACGTGGGCGACGGAGCGAAGGAGGCTTCCTCCGGCGACCAGAATCCTCTCGCCGGCAATCTCCCGATGGCCGCCGGCCCGACGGTGGTGCAGATCACGGCTTCGACCATGGGCTCGGGTGACGACGAACTCGGAGCACTCCTGATGCGCTCCTTCATCAAGACCCAGGCCGATCTCGAAGACAAACCCGACGCGATGATCTTCTACAACGCCGGCGTCAAGCTGTGCTGCGAGGGCTCGCTGCTGCTCGAGGATATTCGCGCTCTCGAGACGTCGGGAATCGAGATCATCGCCTGCGGCACCTGCCTCAACTACTTCGAGCTCGGCGACAAACTGGCGGTGGGAAGGGTGACCGACATGCTCGAGATCGCCGGGAGGCTCGCGTCCGCCGGGCGCGTTGTCAGACCGTGATCTATCTCGACCACGGCGCGACCTCGTGGCCCAAGGCGCCGGGAGTGGTCGAGGCCGTGGCTCATTTCCTCGAACATGAGGCCGGCAACCCCGGCCGCGGCGGTCACCGGCTGACGGTGGCGGCGTCCCGCGCCATCGAGGCCGCCCGTGAAGAGGTCGCTTCCCTGCTCGGCGCAGACCCCGAGCGGACGCTGTTCGGACCCGGTGCGACATTCTGGCTCAACACCGTCCTGCTCACGAGGCTCAACCCGGGTGATCGGGTGGTGACCTCCGCCCTCGAACACAACGCCGTGATGCGTCCCCTGCGCTGGCTCGAACAGTCACGCGGGGTGGAGATCGCGATCGTGCCAGGCGAGGATCCCGATGGTCTGCCGTCCGCCGGGGATTTCCGGCGGGAGATCGCCGGGAAGCGCACGGCCCTGGTGGTCGTGACCCACGCTTCCAACATCACCGGCGCGGTACTGCCGGTGGCCGAGATCGCCCGCGCCGTGGCGCCGGTGCCGGTGGTGGTGGATGGCGCCCAGACGGCGGGCAGCCTGCCCTTCGATTTTTCCGAACTCGGGGTCGCCGCCTACGTTTGTTCCGGGCACAAGGGCCTTCTGGGTCCTCCGGGTGTCGGGGTCCTGCTTCTCGGTGAGGACTTCGATGTCGATCCCCTCGTTCGCGGCGGCACCGGTTCTCGCTCCGAGAGCGAGGAAATGCCCGAACACCTTCCCGACGGGCTCGAGGCCGGCACCCCCAACGGTCCCGGAATCGCCGGGCTCGGCGCCGCCTGTCGTTGGTTGGCCGAACGCGGTATCGCAGCCATGGCCGAGCACGAGCGGGTCCTGGCGCGCCTGCTCGCCGACGGTCTCCGGGAGTTCTCGAGGTTGAGCCTTCGGGGCTGGCACGACGATAAGCCTCACACCGGGATCCTCAGTTTCACAATCGACGGCGCCGACAACGGCGAACTCGCAGCCCGGCTCGACCGCGAGCACCAGATCTGTCTCCGTGCCGGGTTGCACTGCGCTCCGGCCGCCCACCGCCGGCTCGGCACCTTCCCCGATGGAACCCTGCGCGCCGGAATCGGCCCGTTCAACACCGAGGCGGATGTGGATGCGCTGGTTGACGCTATACGTCGTAGTGTTGAGTTTTGAGTTCTTAGTTTTGAGTTTCGTCGCAAAGAGCAAACGAGGCAGACGCGGAGACCCTTGTGATGAAACTCAAAACTAAGAACTCAAAACTCAAAACTCGTTTGGTGGCATACTCCTAGGCATGAAACAGCACGACGCGACCGTCATCGGCGTCGATCTCGGCGGCACCAAGGTTGCCGCTGGTCGGGTCAACGGGGGCGAACTCCTGCAGCTGGTCAAGCGCAGCGTCCCGGCTCACGAGGACAAGGACACCGTTCTCGCTGTGGTGATGGACGCCATCACCGATGTGATGACCCCCGAGGTTGTCGCGATCGGCTGCGGAGTCCCCAGCGTCGTCGATGTGGTTGAAGGCATCGTCCGCGAGGTCGGCAACATCCCCTCGTGGAAGGCGGTTCCGCTCAAGGCGGAACTCGAGCAACGGTTCGGCATCCCGGCGGTCATCGACAACGACGCCAACGCCTTTGCCCTCGGCGAATTTATCTTTGGCGCCGGTCAGGGACGCCGCCACCTGGTTGGACTCACCCTGGGAACCGGGCTCGGCGCCGGGGTCGTAATGGACGGTCGGCTGCTCCACGGCGCCAACTGCGGCGTCGGCGAACTCGGCAAGACCGACCGCAAGGGAATACGCCTCGAAGGGTGGTGCGCCGGGAACTACTTTCGACGCGAGTGGGGCGCCGGCGCTGACGAAATCCACCGGCGGGCCCGACAGGGCGATCCCGAGGCACTGCGGATCTTCGAGTGCTACGGCGGAGAACTGGCGACCGCAATCAAGCGTACACTCTATGTCTACGACCCCGAGATCATCGTCCTGGGCGGATCCATCAGCACTGCCTTCACTTTCTTCGAAAAATCGATGCGTCGGGGCCTCGAGAACTTCGCCTATCCGCACATCATCGACCGGCTGGTCATCGAACGGAGCCGGCTTGACCACGTGGCGGTGCTCGGCGCGGCGGCACTGACCTTCGAAGACGGCCCGGCGGCGCCCTCGACCGATTCCTGAACACCACCCATGCAACTTGCAACCATCGATTGGATCGTCATCGTCGTCTGCCTCGCGGCGGCATTTGCCCCCGCGCTCTACTACGCCCGGCGGGCGAGTTGGAACACAACCGAGTTCTTCGCCTCGGGACGGACCGCGCCGTGGTGGTTGATCGGCACCTCGATGGTGGCCACCACCTTCTCCACCGACACCCCCAACCTCGTGACCGATTTTGTCCGCACCAACGGGGTGTCGCAGAACTGGGAGTGGTGGGCCTTTCTCCTCACCGGGATGTTGACGGTCTTTTTCTATGCCCGGCTGTGGCGGCGCTCGGGAGTCCTCACCGATCTCGAGTTTTACGAGCTCCGTTATTCAGGGAGATCCGCGGCCTTTGTCCGCGGCTTCCGGGCGATCTACCTCGGGTTCTTCTTCAACTGCACCATCATGGCCGCCGTCACCCTGGCCGCGGTCAAGGTCGCCAACGTGATGCTCGGATGGAGCCGGCTTCAGACCGTCATCGTCTGCGGGCTCATCTGCATCGTCTTCTCGGCCATGGCCGGTCTGTGGGGAGTGCTCGCGTCGGATCTCATCCAGTTCACCATAGCGATGGTGGGGGTGATAGCGGCGGCGTATATCGCCCTGTCGCAGCCCGAGGTTGGCGGCCTCCAGGGTCTCGTCACCCGGATCGATCCCGCCACGCTGAGGCTGCTTCCCGATTTTTCCGACTGGGGTCTCACCCTTTCGGTCCTCGTCATCCCACTCACCATCCAGTGGTGGGCGGTGTGGTACCCGGGATCCGAGCCCGGTGGCGGCTCCTACATCGCCCAGAGAATGCTCGCGGCCAAGGACGAGAAGAACGCCATGGCCGCCACCCTGTGGTTCAACATCGCCCACTACGCGCTGCGACCCTGGCCGTGGATCATCGTCGCCCTGTGTTCGATATTGGTCTTTCCCACCCTCGCCGACATCAAGACCGCGCTGCCCCACGTCTCCGACGACCTCATCGGCAACGACCTCGCCTACCCCGCCATGCTGACCCTTTTGCCGGCGGGTCTGCTCGGTCTGCTGGTGGCGTCGCTCCTCTCAGCCTATGTCTCGACCATGTCCACCCACCTCAACTGGGGCTGCTCGTACCTCGTCCACGATCTCTATCAGCGATTCATCAGACCCGACGCCTCCGAACGCCGACTCGTCTGGCTTTCCAGGGTCATGACCGCGGTGCTCATGGTCGCCGCCGGCGCCACCGTCTTTCTGCTCACCACCGCCGGTGAGGCCTTCCACCTGCTGCTCTCCATCGGCGCCGGGACCGGGCTCATCTATCTCCTGCGCTGGTATTGGTGGCGGATCAACGCCTGGTCCGAGATCGCCGCCATGGCCTCGTCGTTCACCATCGCCATGGGTCTCTTCATCGCCCGCAAGGGTGGCCTCGAACTGTCGTCACACGCCGCTTTGGTGTGGTCGGTGGGGCTGACCACAGCGGTGTGGGTCGCGGTCACCTTTCTCACGCCTCCGACCGACCTCGAAACCCTGAGACGGTTCTATCGAAAAGTGCACCCGACCGGTCGCGGCTGGGCCAGGATCGTGGGAGAAGACGAAGTCGCCAAAGCTGAAGACAGCCTGTCGTTGGCCGTTCTGGGGTGGGTACTGGGTTGCACCTTCGTCTACTCGGTGCTCTTCGGCACCGGCGCCCTGCTCTACGGCCAATGGATGCAGGGTGGATTGTGTTTCACCGTCGCCGCAGGAACCGGACTCGGGTTGATCCAGGTGGTTCCCAGGATCTGGAACGAACAGCCGTAATCCTCTCCGCATCGACTCGCTTCGCTCGCTCCCAATGACACCCGCGCCAGTCGCCAGGTCGCACAATGAAACCGCAAAGACGCCAGGGTCGCGAAGCTGCCGCGAAGTAATCTCATTGACTCATCGCAAACCCCGGAATTGAGTCCGTTTCCCGAATCGGAGGGAGCCCAGGGTCAAACAGCCACGCTTGGCGGTACCTTTGCGTACTTCGCGTCTTTGCGGTCCCATTGATCCTCGCGGTACAGATCGCAGGTTCTTTCCATAAGTAGGCTCCGCCTGCCGGCCTGGCGGGGTTCGGAGTGACAGAGGGGTTGGGGTATGATTCTTGGTCGCAGGATGAACCATGACTGATTCAACCCCTCGTGATCTCCTGATCGTATTTGGCTCGGTGCAGCGCGTCATGCGCGCCGAGCGCGCGGCGCGTGAGGGCGGTCTCGATGTGGATGCGGCGCCGGCGCCGCGTTCGGTGAGCTCCGAGTGCGGCGTCGTGCTCGAGGCCAGGTCCTCGGACTCGGGGGCGTTGACCGACATACTCGACACCCTCGAACTCGTGCCGAAGGCGGTCTACCGCAACCAGGGCGGAACCTGGACGCCGAGTACCCTCAGGTCCACCGAGGCGGTCAACATCGTCAAGCTCACCGAGGGCTCGGCCTACGGCGGCTGCGGCGCCAAGCTCTCGAAGGGGCTGCTCCACACCGTCCTCTGCGGTCTGCCGCGGCTCGTCGTCGGACGACCTCATCGTCGGCATCGAGTCGGCCGACGACGCCGGAGTGATGAAGGTCTCCGACGAACTCGCCATCATCCACACGACCGATTTCTTTCCACCCATGGTGGACGACCCCTACACCTTCGGCCGAATCGCCGCCACAAATGCCCTCTCCGATGTCTGGGCCATGGGAGGCACTCCGCTCGCCGCCATGAACCTCGTGAGCTATCCGCTCAAACAGCTCGGCAAGGACGCCCTCAAGGAGATTCTCCGAGGCGGGCTCGAGGCCATGGCCGAGTCGGGCGCGGTGCTCGCCGGCGGCCACACCGTCGAGGGCGCCGAGCTCCTCTACGGCCTCGCGGTGACCGGCACCGTCCACCCCGACAGGCATCTGGCGCAACGGCGGCGCGCAGCCCGGCGATGTCCTGGTGCTGACCAAGCCGCTGGGCACCGGTCTGGTCACCACCGCCGCCAAGGGCGGGATGGCGAAGCCCGATCACGTCACCACCGCCATGCGCTGGATGACGACCCTAAACCGCGAAGCTGCCGAGGCGCTCCACGGCGCCGATCCGCACGCGGTCACCGATGTCACGGGCTTCGGTCTCGCCGGTCACGCCGCCGAAATGGCCGAGGCCTCGGGTTACGCCATCGAGATCGACCTCGAAGCGCTGCCGGCCATGCCCGGCGCCCTCGATGCCGCGGCTACCGGTCTGGTTCCGGTGGGTGCGGGAAAGAACCGCACGAGCATCGCCGCGGTCCTCGAAATCGCCGAAGGCGCCGACGAGCTGCGGGTCGATCTCGCCCTCGATCCCCAGACCTCGGGTGGTCTCCTCGCCGCCGTCTCCGCCGATGCCGCCGAGAAGATCGTCCGCCGCCTCCCCGGCGCTGCCGTTGTCGGGCGGGTCATTGACGGTGACGCTGGCTCGGTTCGGTTGAGGTGATCCCCGCCAATCCGCGAAGAACAACCGATCTATAATGGATCGATGTCTCCAAACGCGGTTTGTGTGTTCGCAATACCGATCAGCATTCTGATCATCGCGACGCCGACCCTCGGCAGCGAGACGATCTGCCCCACCCACGTGCAATCGGTGCCGATCCACGGCCCGGCTGCCATTCAGGCCATCGACTCCGACGGCGAACTGGCGGTAACGTGGGACGATGTCGGTCTCACGGTGTGGGATGTCCGGGACCCTTCGACGCTCCGGCCCCTTGGGTCCTATGAATATCGGCGGCTGTGGACACCGGACTTAGGCGAGCCGCGAGACCTCTTTCTCCACCCCGATGGATGGGCCCTGGTCCTGCCCTGGCTCGACGGCTTCGATCTTCGCCAACCAACGCAACCCGAACCGCGTCCGATAGCGTCGTGGTCCGAAGTCAAGCACCAGGCAACGGGATCGAACCCATGGCAAGAGGTCGCGGCGGACAACCGTTTTCTCGCGTTGTATCAGGGCTGGAGTGACATCTGCCTGCTCGATCTCGAGGACCCCTTCGGCGGCGAGTGGTTCTGTCCGGTCTGGCCGGGGCTCGACGACCTCGAACATTTTGTCTTCGCCAACGGCCCTCTCCTCGCTCTCGGCTATCCCGGCGACATCGACGTTTACGATCTCGCCGATCCCGAGCACCCGGTTCGCGTCGGCGGCACGACGCTCTCGGGAGCTTTCGCTGCGGGTTGGAGCCTCGTGGGCGGCGACGGCGATGTGGCGCTCGCCATCTCGCGCATCAATCAATGGGGCACCTATCCCGTCGAAATCTGGAGCATCGATCTGGCCGATCCGGCGAACCCCGTTGCCCACGATCTCACCGGGTTGTTCCAGTGGCCGTTTGTCCGCGGCGTGTGGTTCAGCGGCCGCACGGCCGTGGCATTCGTCTGGGACGACAGCTTCGCCACCGACAAGTTCCGTCTCGTCGAACTCGACTTCACTGACCCACAGAGTCCGGTGGTGAACTGGACCCGGCCCAAGCGGCTCGAGGACGCGGCGCTGACCCCGCTGGGAGTCATCGCCGCCCACTCCGACCACCTCGAATTCATCGATCGCAGCAACGGCTTCCCCACCCTCGGGTCCTCCCCTGCAGAGGGCGTCGCGGACGATCTCGCCATCGACGGCGCCGTGGGCATCACCTCCGCGAAGACCGACGGCATCCGCACCCTCGACCTCACAGACCCGCTGCTGCCCAGCGTCGAGGCGGCGCTCGACCTCACCGGCGAGGTGCGTGCCGTTCGGCTCGACGGCACCACCGCGCTGGCTTTTGTCGTCGACGTCTACGACTGGAACCTTGTCACCATCGATGTCGCCGACCCGAGCTCACCCTCTGTCCTGGCGATTTTTCCCGTCCGACCAGGCGTCCGGGACCTGGCATGGGAAGGCGATCTCGTCGCGCTCGGCACACCCTCCTACAGCTCCGAGGGGCTGGTGGACATCCTCGATGTCTCCGATCCCTCGGCTCCTGTTCCTTCGTTCGACCCTCGGAACCGGCATCATGTCGTCGTCCGAGGTGCGGGTCAGACTGTTCGGCAGCACCGCCATCATCGGCAGCAACGACGCCCTGATCTCGGTGGATCTCACCGACCCCGACAGCCCGGCCGAGCTCGACCGGATCGACACGCACGGATTCGAGGTCACCGCTCTCGAGATCATCGGCGACCGGGCCTACGCCCTGGTCGCCGGCTTTATCCATGCCATCGACATCTCGAACCCTGGATCGTTGACCGACCTCGCCAACGTCGGCGGCCAGTGGGCGGACCTCGGCGCGCCCGGCGCTGGTCTGATCGCCCACACCTTCGGCCAGAACTCGCCATCCTTCCTCTCCGACTTCACGGACCTCTTGCAGCCGACGACGTACTGGGCACCGGAGGAAAGCCGATGGTGGCATCCTGGGACCATCGTCGGCGATACACAGCTGCGCCCGTCCGGCCCATTCATCGATGTCGTCAGCTTCGAGTGCCGGGAACCGATCGCCGACTTTCGCTGGTCCGGACTCGGACTGGAAATCCACTTCGTCGACTTGAGCGCCTATACCGACGGCAACCACAGCTGGTCCTTTGGCGATGGTATCGGGCTGTCAACCCCCGGTTTCTCCGCGCGGCACGAGTACACCGAGCCAGGCCGCTTCGATGTGACCCTCACCGTGTGGAGCTCGCAGGGTCCGGACACCATCGTCAAGACAATCGAGGTCGGCACCCGGGTCTTCTGGGACGGTTTCGAAACCGGCGACCTCATCGCCTGGGGTGACAGCGATTCTTGAGATTCAACCGGTCGGCAAACAGTCAAGGAAAACCACTGCCGCGACGTCGATGTTGCAGAGTTCGGCCCCCTCGTTGCGATGGGGTGGGTGCCAGGCACCCGGCCTGCGTTCTTTTGAGGAGGCGCGGACTTCGCCTCGATCGGACGTGCCGTCTCAAACCGATGTTGGGATGGACCACCTCGCCGTGCGCGTTGCGCCTCGGGCCTAACCATCGTTTGAGGGGGCACTCACGAGGAGCGCGATGGGAGCATCAATCTTGGCAGCGCGTTTCATTCTCCCAAGGCGGCTCCAGTGGGCGAACCGTTCACACCGTCGCCTTTCGGAATGTGTCTCAATCTTGAGATGCAAACTTATACCGTTCGATCTACAATGAATCAGCACTGAAACAACACAACAGGGGCGCGAGAGTTTTTCGAGTTCGAAACGCCGCGCCCGCCGGTGAGGAGGTTGAGATGAGGTCACCCGGAATCGCGTGGCTGTTTTCGGCAGCGGTGGGGTTGTGCTGGGCGACCGTCGCGGTGGCCGCCGTGTGCAATGTCCCTTCGGGGGCCCACCCCACCATCCAGGCGGCGGTCGATGATGCCGGGTGCACCGAGGTTGTCCTCGCCGCCCAGGTCGTTGTCGAATCAGTGGATGTCGGCAGAAGCCTCACCGTCACCGGCGCGTCCGCCACAACGACCACGGTCGAAGGTCGATTCGTTGTCACCGGCGCAACCACCGTGATCGCCCTCAACAATTTGACCGTCAACGCAGCCGCTCCCTCGGCAGCCGGATGCTACCCGTAGGGTCTCGATGTCACCGGCGGAGCACGACTGACGAGCAACGCGTTGGTGGTGATCAACGGCGATGGCGATGCCTGCCTGATCTTCGGCGATGGCTTTGAAACGGGAACCACCGCCGCCTGGGCGACGACGACTCCCTGACGATGAGGACCCGATGCCGGGCTCTGGAGGATCTTCCATGAACACCATGAAACAAATCTGCCTCGCGCTTCTCTCGATCACTGTGGTCTCATTCGCAGCCAGCGACGCCTCTGAGATCGGACCGCAGGGGGTGTCGCCGGGAGCGCCCGACCGGCTTGCCGAGGTCAGCGCTGCGTGCCCGACTTTCAATTGGGAAGCCGTGCCTGGCGTCGAGTACTACGAACTCGTGGTCTACCGATTCGCCGCCGATGAGGTTGAGGTCTCCGCTGTCGATCTGTCAGCGGCGACCGAGGTGCTCTACATCACCGTACCGGGTCGCGCTACCGGCTGGACCCCTGACACGGCCGCCTGTTTCGACCCCGGCGAGCGATACGTGTGGTTCGTGCGAGCGGTATTGGATGCCGCCGTCGAAACGGCAGGTGATTGGTCGGCGCCACGCTTCTTCGCGGTGGCGTCCACGCCATCAGTCGATGAGTTGGAGCGGGCAATCGAGGTCTTGCGGAGGTGGGAGGCGGCCACAGGAAACGGATCGCCGATGCCGTCATCTGTTGCTGCCCCTGATGCTGTCACTGCTTCTGCCACTGTACCTGCCGCTGCCGCTGCCCCGGATTCGGGATCGGGATCGACTCATCCCAAGTCGGTCGTCGCCGGCACCGCCGCCATCCGCGGTGAGCAGCCGGATCCTTCGGGCGAGACCTACGGCGTGGTGGGCACGAGTTCGTCGCCCGACGGCGCCGGGATCGGCGCGGCCAACACCGCCGGCGGGCCCGATCTCGTGCTCGACGGCGCCGTGCCGGCCGAATTCAGCGAGGCGGGCGTCGACCGACCTTCGGCGTCACCCCAGACCTTCAGCTTCACCAACACCGGCGGCGGCGGAATGACGCTCGACCTCGAAGGCGTCCCATTGGTCACCACGGCAACGGATCAGGACACAATCGGCGCCCTGACCTGCGGCTCCGGTCAGCTCGCCAAGTGGAACGGCGCAAGCTGGGTCTGCGCCCCGGATCTCGACACCGACACCCTGTCCGGGCTGAACTGCGCCACGTGGCAGATCCCCAAGTGGAACGGCTCGATCTGGGAGTGCAACTACGATTGGGACACTCTGTACAACCTCGGCTGCGGCCCAGGCCAGATCGCCAAATACATCGACGCCACCGCGGGCTGGGAATGTACGGAGGATCGAGACACGACCTACAGCCTCGGCCCCGGACTGATCCTCGATGGTGGTGAAATTCGGATCGAACCGCGGAGTTCACGACCCAGGTCACCACCATCGAAATCGCCGGCTCAGTCGACCCGGACCACCTGTCACTGGCGGTCGGGGCCGACGGATTGGGCCTCATCGCCTACTACGATTCCGCCGCCCAACTCCTCAGAGTCCTCCATTGTCTCAACCCGACGTGCACCGGCGTGGAAGTGAATACCCCGGACATCACAACGGGCGCCGGAATGTACCCATCGATCGCCATCGGAACCGACGGGCTCGCGGTCATCAGCTACTGGGGGGGACCTACTACCGACAACCTTAAAGTAGCCCATTGCGACGATCTCCGATGCTCGTCGGCGACCATCAACGGCGTGTCCGGCCAATGCGGCAAGCACTCCTCGATCGCCATCGGCTCGGACTCTTTCCCACTCATCGCCTACGCGTCCGATTACAACGGCTTCGAGGTGGCCCACTGCCTCGACACTGAATGCACGTATTGGGACTACGGTCTGCCCCTATACACAGGCATCGGGTGTATGTCGCTCACCATTGGAGAGGACGGGTATGGGCTCATTGTCCTCTTCGATTCCGCCTCTTCATTATCCGGACGTTACAGATTGGTCCACTGCAACAATCTCAATTGCTCGGCATCAACGTTTACTTATCTCAGTTCCAATTCTGACGACCGTTATGACCGGTGTGCTCGGCTACGATCGGTGATGACGGGCTGGGGCTAATCGCCTACCGCGACACGGGATACAGCGGTATCCGCATGGTTCGTTGCGCCAATGCACTTTGAAGCAGCCCTACGAATACACTTTTGGTGCAAGGCAAGTACCCATCATTGATTCGCGGCTCCAACAACGGGGGCTGCTGGCCTATACGGACTTCGATGGTCATCTCCACGTGATTCGCTGCATCGATCGACAGTGTGCAAACTCCACCTTGACTCAGATTGATTCGATTTCTTCAGGCAACACATCAACGGCCATAGGTCCCGGCGGACGGATTCTCGTCGCCTTTGTCGACGGCTCAACACTCAAGGTGGCCCGTCTGCCGGTCGGATACTGAGTCCCGGGCAGCGGGCACTGTTGAGAACGGACTCGCCGCCAAGGCGCAAAGAGCGCTGAGACGAGCACAGATCGACAAGACGGGCGGCGACGACGTCGCTGCTGTTGCATAGAGGGGACGTGCATCTGTGTTGGTGACTCGGCTCACCATCCTATCAATAGTTACCACGTTCTCTATTTCATGCTAGAATTCTTCCAAGGTGGCAAGAAATGGAACTTCGGACACATCTCGGAAGTAACGGCAGGGTCGTCATTCCCGCATCGGCGCGGCGCGCGCTCGGGATCGAGGCGGGAGATGAGCTGATCCTCGTGGTCGAGGATGGGGAAATCCGCCTGCGCACCGCCAGGCAGGCGGCTCGAAAAGCCCAGGAACTGGTCCGACGGTACAGCCGACCGGGGAGAGCCTTGCCGATGGCCTGGTGGCGGAACGACACGAAGAGGCGGCGCGTGAGTAACGTTGTCCTCGATGCTTCGGCACTGCTCGCCCTGCTCCAGGACGAACCCGGTGGGGACCGCGTTCTCGAGTTCCTTCCCGGCGGGCTCATCAGTTCGGTCAACCTCTCCGAGGTCGTGGCGAAGCTCGCCGAGCTGGGGATGCCGGAATCCGACATCCGCCTCGCACTGAGCCTCGGTTTGGAGGTCGTCCCGTTCGACGAAGCCCTCGCCTGCTCTGCAGGCGCCCTTCGTCCCGTGACGCGGTCGGCGGGCTCTCCCTCGGCGACCGTGCCTGTCTCGCCCTCGCCCGATTCCGCTCTCTTCCCGCTCTCACGACCGATCGGGCCTGGCGGGACCTCGACATCGACGTCGAGGTGGAGGTCATCCGACCGGACTGAGGTTCGGGGGTTCGCGTCCCCGCGGGCGATGGACAACCCTCGTGTTCTTAGCTCCTTCGCGGTTCACCTCGTCCGCAACCGCTCGAGGAGGATCCCCGCAGCGACGGCGACATTGAGGCTCTCGATCTCGCGATCGAGGGGGATGGTGACCTCGCCACCGGCAACGGCCTTGGCCTCGGGTGAGAGACCGGCGCCCTCGGCGCCAACGAGAAGGACCAGGGGTCGGGAGGGAGCCCAGCGGTCGAGCGGAATGCCGCCGGGACCCGCGGCCCAAATCTCGCCGCCCGCCTCGCTCATTCGTTCGACGACCCGGGCGACCGGGACGTCGCGAGTGACCGGCAGCCGGAAGACCGCGCCGGCGGAGCCGCGCACTGCGGCGTGGTGGTAGGGATCGGCGCAACCCGGAGAAAGGAGTACAGCGCGGGCGCCGAGGGCAGCGGCCGATCGCACGATGGCGCCGAGGTTGCCTGGATCCTGAACCGTATCGAGCCAGAGAGCGACCCCTTCACGCGCCGGCCACGGCGGCCGTTTGGGATCGGCCACCACGGCGAGGACACCCTGCGGATGCTTGGTGGGTGCGAGTTCGTCGAGCACCGTGACATCAATGGTGAAGACCTCGGCCGCCGCCGCGACGATTTCGGGATCGGGTTCGACTCCCTCGGCGAGGTAGAGCTCGAAGACCGGAACGCCCCAGCGCACGACATCGGCGACAAGCCGACGGCCATCGACGATGACCTGGCCATCAGGCCGTCGTTTCACCCGCCGTCGAAGATCCTTGAGACGCGCACCGTGTTTACCGAGTTTTTCCATGACGACATCGTACAGGGGTTAGGAGTTAGACGTGAGAAGGTGAGGTCGCAAACAACCTTCGCTTTGCTCGGTGTCCGCTGGTTAGAACGTTCGCTGTTGCGCTTCGCTGACGGCTCACTGGTGAGGGGCGGGAGCGGCTCAGGCACCCCTCCCTCCTCGCGCCTGACTCCCAACTAGCGACCCATGGGAGCGTTGACAGCGACCGAAGGGAGCGCTCACCTTCTCACCTCTCACCCGGAGACTCCAATTCTCCTGAATTTATGACGCCTTTATGAGATAATGCCGGCCCGCTCTGGCCGGGCCGAACCGGCGGAAGGAATGGTGTTGTATGAGCCTATCGTTGATCGCCAAAAACATCGGCGAGTCGGCCACATTGAAACTCAACGAGATCGCCGCGATCCTCCGCGCCAAAGGGGATCCCGTGATCCACCTCGGCGGCGGAGAACCCAAGGGAAAGGCGCCGCTCGATGCGGTGCTCGCCGCCACCTCGGCGGTGGCCTCGGGCGAGATCCGATACACCCCACCCGCCGGAACCCCAGAACTCAAGAAGGCCATCATCCGCTACACCGAGGAGTTCTACGGTTTCCGGCCGGCGCCGGAGAACGTCATGGCCTCGGGCGGTGCGAAGCAGGCCATCATGACGGCGCTCCACGCCCTCATCGACCCCCAGGGCGAGGTCATCTTTCCGGTGCCCTACTGGGTGAGCTACCCCGACATGGTCAGGATCGTCGGCGGGATCCCGGTTCCGGTCGAACCCGAGGACGGCTCCTTCATCCCGAGGATCCAGGATATCGAGCAGGTTGTGGGCTCCTACACCAAGCTCGTCATCATCAACAGCCCCAACAACCCCTCGGGAGCGGTCTACCCCGAGGAGTTCATCGCCGACATCGTGGACTTCTGCGAGCGGCGCGGGCTGTGGCTGATCATGGACGACATCTACCACCGCCTGGTTTTCGACGGCCGCAAGCCGATCAACCCTTACAAATACGCCAAGGACCGCAGCGAGAACTCCAAGCTCATCCTGGTCAACGGGGTCTCCAAACAGTACGCCATGACCGGGTTTCGGATCGGCTGGGCGGTGGGCAACCGCCGGCTCATCGAGGCCATGACCAACATCCAGGGCCACGAGACCTCGGGACCGTCGGTCCTGCTCCAACACGCCGCGGTGGGCGCCATCAACGGTCTCCAGTCGCCGGTGGAAGGTCTGCGGGCAACGCTGGAAAACAACCGCAATGTCCTCGTGGCCGAGCTCAAGGCCTTTGAAGGGGTGATCATCGACAAGCCTGGCGGAACCTTCTACTCGTTCCCCGACTTCAGCACCTACGGCCGTGACTCGGTCGCCCTGTCCAAGTTCATCCTCGACAAGGTGCTGGTTCTGACGGTGCCGGGCAAGGAATTCGGCATGGAGGGCCACCTGCGTCTGAGCTTCTGCGGCTCGATCAAGGAGATCACCGAAGGCATCGAACGCATCAAATGGGCGTTGGATCCCAACTCGCCCAACGAGCTCTATATCGGAGATCGCAAGCTGGTGAGGGACTGGACATGAGCAAATATCTGAAGTTCGCCACACCCGCCGCGGCCCAGGCCGGGGACCTCAAAAGCCGTTTCGGTATTTCAAACCACGGCCTCACCCATGTCGACCGGGTCTACTGGAACCTCCCGGCGCCGGCGCTCTATGAAGAGGCCACATTCCGCAACGAAGGCTCCATGGCCCACGGCGGCCCTTTCGTGGTCAACACCGGCAAGTGGTCGGCCCGCGCAGCCCAGGAAAAATACGTCGTCCGCGAGAACTCCACCGAGGACAGGATCTGGTGGGGCGAGTACAACCGTCCGTATAGTCCGGAGCTCTTCTCCGCCCTCCATGCGCGGATCCAGGCCTTTCTCCAGGATGAGGAGCTTTTCGTTCAGGACTGCTTTGTCGGCGCCGACCCCAAGTACCGGATGCCGGTGCGGATCATCACCGAGTACGCCTGGCACTCGCTCTTCGCCCGCAACCTCTTCATCACCCCGAAAAATCAGGACGACTACCAGAGTCACGTCCCCGAGTTCACGGTGATCGTTGCGCCGTCGTTCCACTGCGACCCACGCCTCGACGGCACAAAATCATCGACGGCCATCATTCTCGATTTTTCCAAACAGCTCGTCCTGATCTGCAACTCCTCCTATGCCGGCGAGATCAAGAAAAGCCTCTTCACCGTGATGAATTTTCTTCTCCCGCTGCGCGAAGTGCTGGCCATGCACTGCTCGGCCAACGTCGGAAAAGACGACGATGTGGCGCTCTTCTTCGGGCTCTCAGGCACCGGCAAGACAACCCTCTCGGCCGACCCCAACCGGCGGCTCATCGGCGACGATGAGCACGGCTGGTCCGACCAGGGGATTTTCAACTTCGAGGGCGGCTGCTACGCCAAGGTCATCCGGCTCTCGGCCGAGAACGAGCCCGAGATCCACGCCACGACTCGCCGCTTCGGCACCGTGCTCGAAAACGTGGTTCAGGATCGCACCTCGCGCAAACTCGATCTCGATGACGATCGATTCACCGAGAACACCCGCGCCGGCTACCCGTTGGAGTTCATCCCCAACATCGTGCCCGAGGGGATGGTCGACTCCCACCCGAAGAACGTCGTGCTGCTGACCTGCGACGCCCAGGGAGTGCTGCCGCCCATCTCACGCCTCGACCCCGACCACGCGGTCTACCACTTCATGTCGGGCTACACCTCGAAGATCGCCGGTACCGAGATCGGTCTCGGGATCGAGCCCGAGATCGCCTTTTCGGCCTGCTTCGGTGCACCCTTCATGGTCCACCACCCCTTTGTCTATGCCGACATGCTGCGTAAGAAGATGCTCAAGCACGGCGCCACCTGCTGGCTGGTCAACACCGGTTGGGTCGGAGGCGGCTGGAATGTGGGCAAACGGATCTCCATCCGCCATACCCGCAATCTGCTCAACGCCGCCCTCGATGGCAAGCTCGATCAGGTCGAGTACCGCAAGGACAAACTCTTCGGTTTCGACGTGCCGCTGAGCTGTCCTGATGTCCCGACCGATGTCCTCGATCCGTCGACTTCGTGGGGCAACAAAGACGAGTATTGGAAACGCTATGACGCGCTCGCGGCGCGCTATATCGAGAACTTCAAGCTCTATACCGACGGCTGTCCAGAAGAGGTTGCGGGAGCAGGACCGACTCGGTTGAAATAGGCGATCGAGCTCACAGCTGAGGCTCTTACAGAATTCGGGACTGCGGCGGGAATCGGCGCAAAGGGACCATCGCCCGCGGGGACGCGGGCGATACAAAATCGCGAACATCCTTGTAGCGCAGGCGTCCCCGCCTGCGATGGATCGCTGTGGTGGGGAGGGTGTAAACCCCCCCTACGTTACGTTTCCAGGATTTGAACCGTAGGGGCGGGTTTTATACCCGCCCTTGTTCTTCGTCGCCCGATTTTTCCGCCATTCCCGTCACCGGGGCGAAAGAGAGAAAGACACCGACGAGGCAGAAGGCGGTGATCAACCCGCCGCCGAGACCGAGGACCGCGCTCGGGATGGCCGTTCTGAGGATCTCGAAGCGCCACCCCAGAACCGTGGGGCCGACAGCAGCAGCAAAACCGGGCACCACCCACACCAGCAGGGTGAGAAGCGATCGCACGGGTTGTCTGACGGTTCCCCATAAACCAGACAGCCAGGCCAGAACGGCCGATCGCCGATGGCTCTGACCGAGCAACCACGCACCCCGGACGGTGGCCATCCAGCAAAGAACGGCGGCCACAAGACACAGCAGGATTCCCGTCTCCAGATAGATCCCGAGGCGCGAGTCGTCGGCGAGATCCGCCGCGCGCTCCTTGAGTTTGACAAACGCCATGCCGACCGCCGTGTGAACGAGCACGAGCACCGCCACCGAAGTGAGGCCGAGGCGGGCCCAGCGCCACCAGCCGAAGAGCCCCCGGCTGAGAACCTCCGCCAACCGGATGTCGTTCTTTCCGGAGTAGAAGAACCACCGCACCAGACCGGCGTGCCAGAGCACCGTCCACGTCCACAGGGCGCAACAACCCGAAAGAAACGCCAACGCCAACGAGGGCCAGATGGGCCGCACGAGCTCGGTGAGGATCAGCGTGATCTCGCCATCCGGTAGATCGCCGGCGGGGAGATTGGCGAGAACGCCTCCCGCGGCGGTCCAGAGCACCAGCCGGGCCGGGACAAAGACCAGCACCGACACGAAAAAGACCACCACGACCACCCGCCACAGGGCGATGGTTTTTCGCAAGCCGAACCAGCAGGAGGGTGCGTGATTCGTCACTCTAGCTCCACGGTATCGTGAAGAAGCTCACCAGACGCAGGGCGCCATCGAGCCACCACAGCGCATTCGGATCCGCAGCCTCGTCGCGCCAGTAGTTGTCCGCACGCCGGGTCTCCAGCATCCAGGCGCCGTCCGGATCCACCACGACCTGGCGTAGTCTCACAGAGGATTCCACACTCCAGCGGACCCACCGCTCGCTGGAGTCCCACGTTCGTCGCTCTCGCCGGTCGTCGGCCCACAACAGCTCCACTTCCACTGGGCCGATGAGATCACCTCGGCGTCCGATCTCGACCGCAACCCGCCAGGGACCATCCTCCCGGGAATCGGAGTCCTCCTTGTGGCCGACATCCGTCCAATCTCCATCGTTCCAAACCATCCCGCCGGCCGGCTCGATCTCGTCGTGGCTCACCGACACCACCGCCCAATCTGGTTGGCGGTCGCCTCGGACCACCGCGTCAAAAAGCCACTCGAGGTCCTCGCCCAACGAGAGTTCAAGCGAGGCTTGGAAATCGGCGCCGGTGGGATGCCCGTAGCGGTGTTCGGCGACATAGGCGCGCATCGCCCGCAGCAGCCGGTTTTCGCCATAGATTCCCTCGAGGGTCTTGACCACCAGAGCCGGTCTGGCGTAGGAGGCGAAAAACGCATCCGTGAGGCGACGCTGTTCCCAGTTCGGGCGATCCAAGATCACCGGAAGGCTCGCGAGAGACGTCCACACGCGCTCCATCCCCCAGAACCCGCCCAGCCGGATCTCCGGGATCAGCCCATCGCTGACCATGTCGGAGAGACAACGGTTCTCCGCCCAGGTCGTCAGCCCCTCGTCGAGCCAGGCGGCCTCGAACTCGTTCGAGGCGAGTATTCCCTGGAAGTACTGGTGGCCGATCTCGTGCACCGTGACCGATTCGATGTTCGTGCGCCACGAGAAAACCGGCGAGGCATCGAGCCGACTCGCGCCGGTCGTGATGAGGGTCGGGTACTCCATCCCGCCGGCGCCTTCGGCGCCCGGCGGTGGCGACACCACGGTCAATTGCGCGTACGGATAGGGACCGAGATAGAGCCCGAACCACGCGATGGCGAGCCGCGTCGCCCGGAGCATCCTGGGAATCAACACACCCTGAGTCTGCGGCACCAGAAAGTGAATGGTCATGGGCGGAAGCTCGAGATCCGCCGCTCCCATATCGAGTTGCTTTCCCGCTCCCTCGAGCCAGACCATCGGCACGTGGCGAGCGGGATCGAATTCGACCTCGAAGGCAGACATCAGGCTTGGCGGCGCGGTGGTCCAGGCAAAGTCGTGGACGTCTCTCGCGAGGAACTCGACCACGTCGTCGGTGCCGACGGGCTCGCGCGAGATCTGCTCACCGGTGGCGCCGACCACCCACCCGCGCGGGATTCTCATCCGTACCCGGTAGGTCCCGAAGTCGGCGAAGAACTCGCTCGCCACGTGAAACTGGTGGCAGTTCCACCCGGCCTCGCCCTCGAAGACACCGATCTTGGGAAACCACTGGGCGACCATGTGAAAGTCGCCTGAGAATCCGGTTCGGGCGACGACCTTCGGTAGACGGGCCTCGAAGTCGAGCTCCAGCTCAACCGCCTCTCCTGGCAACACCTCACGAGGAAGCTCCACACGCACCACGGTGAAATCGTTCTCGTTTCCATCGTCGGGCCGTGCGAAGCTCAGACTCGGCAGCAGATCCGCACCATCGGCCAGTGCGAGACGAGTGATCTGGGTCCACCCCCACTCGTCGTCGAGACTTACGGAGCCACCCAGCGGATCGCTCGATAGCTCGCGCATGAAGGTGCTTTCGGAGCTCGCAAACGCGTTGAGATACAGGTGGAACCAGATCTCGGAGGTGGCCACACCGGTTGTGTTCCGCCACCGAACGCTCTGCGAAGCCGTGAGCTCATGACTCTCGGGGTCGAGCACAACCTCGATGTCGTAGGAAGCGATTTCGCGCTCTTGCGCAGAGATCGGCATCGCCGATAGAAAAAGGAATACGCCCAAGATCACGCCGAGGGTTTTCACGCTGAGAGTGTAGCCGACCTCAAGACCCCAAGTCCTCAAGCCCTCAACGCGGAAACATCTAGCCAACCCGCACGTTGGACATTACATTGGTAACCTCTGATGCTGAATCGGCTGATCCTCGTCCTCGCATTGCTCCTCGTCGCCCCAGTGGCGGCTGATGAAGCTGAGGTCGCAAAACAGTTCGATCTCGATCTGGAGAACGTCGATCTGCGTCCCCGGGATCCTCGGACCGAGGCCCGCCTCGCGCGGTGGAACGACGATTCCATGGCGAGAGTCGCAATGGCCATGGCATCGGAGCAGGCCCACATCCTCGGCGGCCACCAACCCGGAATGGGTCAGCCACGAGCCATGGTCTTTTCAGTCCGGTTGCAAAAGGGCCTGGCCGCCGCGCTCATAGTCTCGTCGTCGGCAAGTGGTGTGGAGTTCTACGAACGTCGGATGGCGGTCATCACCTGGCCGTGGGAAGACGAAGAGGAAATCAAACCGGCCATGCCGCTAGATGAGCAACTCACGGTGATGCTCGGGGAGCGGCTCGAGAACCAGTAGCAGTCATTCCGGATCTCCGATCCGGAATTACAGCCTGTCCTTCAGATTCTTCGAGACCTTGAAACGCACGCTCTTGGAGGCCGAGATGGTGATCGCCGCTCCGGTGGCCGGATTTCTTCCCTGACGTTCCGGGCGTTCGGAAATCATGAATGTTCCGAAGTTGGGCACCGTGATCTTCTCACCCTCGGCGAGCATCTCGCCCGTGATCTCAAAAATATTGTCGTACACCATGGCGATGTGGGTTTTGGGAATTCCGGTGAGCACCGCGATACGATCCACGAGTTCCGCCTTACCTGCCATCTTGTTCACGCCTCCCGTTTGATCATTGAACAAGCTACCGCGGCCTCGGTGAAACGGTCAAGCGCACGGTTGGGCGGGCGCCGACGAGTAGAATGCCCGAATGGCAAATGATCAACCCCGCGCTTGGACCACCCTGGCCACCGAGGTGCTCGGCACCTACCCCATCTTCGAGCTCTCACGGAGCCGACAACGATCGCCCCTCTCGGGCCACGAACACCAGTTTCTGCGCCTCGATTGTTCCGACTGGGTCAACGTCATCGCACTCACCGATGACGGCCGGATGGTCCTCGTCGAGCAGTACCGTCATGGAACCGATGAGATGACCCTGGAGATCCCGGGCGGCGCCGTGGACCCGGGCGAACGCCCCGAAACCGCGGCGGCTCGAGAGCTCGAAGAGGAGACCGGCTACCGGGCGTCGGAGCTCATCGAGATCGGAGCCGTTGATCCCAACCCGGCGTTTCTCTCCAATCGGTGCTGGACCTATCTGGCCCTTGGTTGCCGCAGCGACGGCACGGTAAATCTCGATCCATCGGAGGAGATCGAGGTTTCCCTTGCCCCGATCGAGGACTTCGCCCGCCTCATCGACGAGGGCGCCATCACCCACTCGCTCGTCATCGCCGCCCATGATCACCTCCAGCGAGGAATCCGGCGGGGAGCCGAGTGGGCGGCAAAGATCCGATAGACCGGACGGTTCTACCATTAGTCTCTGAATATCGAACCTGCGATCCGAACCGCAAGGCACAATGGATCCGCAAAGGCGCCAGGGTCGCAAAGCCACCGCGAAGTCATTTCACTGGCTCTTCGCAACCCGCCGGGTAGCGTTCTGCGTTGGGGTACGGCATCGTCGACAGCCAAGATGGCTGTCGCTACACATTGCACGACGGCCGCTGTGTAGCGACAGGCTTCCAGCCTGTCGGGGATTGCGTTCCGGGTCGGGCGGGGCCCGGGTCAGTCTTGAGATGCTTGGCGATACTTTGGCCTGCTTCGCGACTCTGCGGATCCATTGTGCCTCGCGGTACGGATCCCTGTTCTTTCCATGAGTAGGCGCCGCCCCGCGGCGTGGCGGTGCTCAGGGTGACAGTGTCTTCGTCAGTCGGAGCAAGGGGAGACTGCAGGGAATGTTTCGAGAGCTGCCCGAGGTTGCCCACTGTGCCATGAAAACATCACTGATCCCAATCACCCTCGCCGCGGTTCTACTGACCACCGCCTTGCCCACAACAGGAGAAGACACCATGCTCGAACCAGGAATGCCGTTCCCCGCTTTCGAACTCCCCGCCCACGACGGCACCACGGTGTCGAGCACCGAGCTGGAGGGATCCCCCTATCTGCTCTTCTTCTACCCCAAGGCCGATACTGGTGGTTGAACTCTGGAAGCCAACCAGCTGCGTGACAGCTGGTCCGATCTCCAGGCTCGCGGGGCCAATGTCGTGGGTGTCAGCTTCGACAAGCCCGAGGACAACCGGAAATGGGCAGAGAAGAACGACCTGCCATTCAAGCTCCTGTCAGACCGCGAGAAGACCCTCGCCAAACAGGTCGGCGCCGCTCGATCGATGATCCCTTTGCCCAAACGGATCTCCTACCTCGTCGGCGGCGACGGCGTCATTCTCGTGGCTTACCCCGATGTCAAACCGGGCGATCACGCCGCGGAGGTTCTCGCCGATCTCGAGCGGCTCGGCATCGGCGATTCCGACTGAGGTCTCAGCCGGAGGTCAGCTCCGACGTACAGCTTGGACAGCGTGTGGCCTTGATGGCGATCTCCGACATGCAATAGGGGCAATCCTTGGTCGTCGGCTCTGCCGGTGGCGCCTCCTCCTCGCGCCGCATGGCGTTGATCGACTTGACCAGCATGAAAACCGCAAAGGCGACGATGAGAAAGCTGATGACGTTGTTGGCGAAAACACCGTAGTTGACGGTCACCGCCCCGGCGGCTTGAGCGTCGGCCAACGCCGCATACGGACCCGCCGGTGCGCCCTCCTTGACCACCGCGAAGAGATTGGAAAAATCGACTCCGCCGAGCAGCAACCCGATCGGCGGCATGATGACGTCGCTCACCAGGCTCTTGACGATGGTGCCGAAGGCGCCGCCAATGACGATGCCGATGGCCATGTCGAGAACATTGCCCTTCATGGCGAATTCCTTGAATTCCTTGAACATGCGTTCCTCCTTTCAATCTCGGCAGACCACCGGGTGATCCGCCCCCAATTGAGTAACCTCGGTCTTCACATCAATGACTAAATGTCGAGTTTTTCATCCTTCGAACGCCGGTCACCGATTTGGTTCACCCAGCCACTCATGGCATCAGCCGCCATTTCCCGACACCCGAGACCGAAGGCGAGCGCAAGCGCCACGGCGATCGCGCCGAGTAACAGCCCGAAGGCCAGGGTGATGATCTCGTTGGCGAGACCCATCTGGCGGAGGGCCATGGCGCCGGCGAGCACCAGAATCGCCACTCTCGCCGCCAACGCCAGTATTGGAGCCTGAACCGAACGGCTGACTTCGATGGTGCGCGCCGCGATGTTGCCGAGGAAAAGGCCGATACCGAAGATCACCAGACCGAGGGCCACGTGCCCGGCAAAGACCATGAACTCGGTGATGAGTGCCGCCATGGCGTCGAAATGCAACATCCTCAGCGACTCGATGGTAGCGAAGAGCATCAGCGCGACGAGCACGAGGTGCCCGACGATCTCCGACGGCGTCTGTTCGCCCTCCTCGGACTCACGTCCCACACCGAGATGCTCGAGGATCCCGTTGAATCCGACTCCCGCGAGCACGTTGGCAGCCAACCCGGAGACGATCCGACCGACGAAGAAGGCGATGGCGAGCACGAGCGTCGCCCCGAAAAGCAGCGGCAGCGCCGCCAGGAGGGTCCGCAGCATCTCGCTCGCGGGCGCTGTGATCGCGTCGAGGTGCAGGGTATTGAGCGCGGCTACCAGCACGGGGATCAGGATGAACACGTAGAGCAGCAGCCCGATGAGCCCGGAGAGTTTCTGCTCGCCGAGGGCCTTCGCCAAACCTGTGTTTTCAGCCAGCCGGTCTGCCCCCACGGCGGCCAGAAGGTTGCTGACCACACGCTGGATGACCCGAGCCAGCAGCCAGCCGACCGCCAGGATCAGAATCGCCGCCAACAGATTTGGAAGGAAGGCGAGCATCTTGTCGATCATGCTCTGCACGGGGCGCAGGAGTCCGTCGAGGTGAAGGGCGCCGAGAATCGCCGGCAGGAAGAGCAGAAAGACCAGCCAGTAGACCGCTTCGCTCACAGTCTTGGCGATGGGCACCGTCTTTTCACCCTCGATCCCGGCACTCTCGCCGAGCTTTTCGTCGAGAGCCAGGGCGCCGAGTACTCGCCGGACTACAAAACGGAGCCCGGTGGCGAGGCCCCACGCGATGGCCGCCAGAACCGCCGGTCCGATGAGGTTCGGGACATACCCGACGACCTCTTCGAGGAAACGATTCAGCGGTTCGGTGACGAGCCGCAGACCCAGGACCTCGAAGAAACCCACGAGGACAAAGAGCATGAGCAGCCAAAAAACGCCGCGCGAAGCCCAGCGTTCGACCTCGATTCCCTCGGCCTTTTCTTCACCGACCAGCCAGCCGGCAATCCGGTTGTCAAATTCCGTGCGTTTGAGGCCCCGCCTGACGAGTGCGGCGGTGACCAAAGCGATGAGCCATCCGACGATCAGGATGGCGAGCGCAAGGATCAACTGACCGAGGTTTGCGGTGACCAGCTCTTTGGCGTAATCCAGTACCTGTTGCATTATCCCCTCCTTCTAAGCCCGACCGAATCGGGAATCGGCGGCCGTGCAACCCAACGACTGGGCGGCGAACTTCCGGCCGAGCCGTTTCAAAATCTCAACAAAGTGCCTTCCCTGAAATCTGCGTCAAGAGTACACCAGCGCAAGAAAAAAGCGGAACCCGACGGGTTCCGCTTTGACCTGCAGCGTCGATCCGCTACGACGACGCCTGATGCATGTGAACATCCTGCTGCGGGAACGGGAAGGAGCAACCGGCCGCTTCGAGGCCTTCCTTGAGCTGACGGGTGAGGTCGAATCTCACGCCCCAGTAATCCGCCCCGTTGACCCACGGACGCACGACGATCTCGACTGATGAATCACCGAGGTTGGAAACGGCGATCATCGGCGCCGGATCCGCCAACACGCGCTCATCGGCGTTGACGATCGTGCTGATGGTGTCCATGGCCACCTGGATGTCATCGCCGTAGTCGATGCCCATGACGAGATCGATCCGCCGGGTGTCGAAGCCGTTGTAGTTTTTGATGGTGCCGCCCCAGACCTGGGAGTTGGGCACCGTGATCATGATGTTGTCGCCCGTCTTGATGATGGTCGAGAAGATCCTGACCGCTACCACCGATCCGGCAATGCCGCCGATCTCGACAAAATCACCGACCTTGAAGGGCCGGAAGGTGAGCAGCATGACGCCCGCGGCGAAGTTGGACAGGGTGCCCTGCAGGGCGAGGCCGACGGCGAGACCGGCGGCGCCGAGGACCGCCACCAACGAGGTGGTCTGGATGCCGAAGAGGCTGAGCACCGCGATGATCACCACTGCCAGCACGCCGTAGTAGACGAGGGACGCGACGAAGGGGATGAGGGTGGCATCGACCTCGGCCTTGGTCATGGCCCTCCGGATGCCGGCGCGGATCATCCCGGCGACCATGCGGCCGATGATGAGCACCACGATGGCGCCGATCACCTTGAGGCCCCACTCGGTCAACAAAGGAATCAGACTGTTCGGGTCGAAGTTCATGATTGAGCCTTCCTGAGGTTCCCGTCGTCAGAAATTGAGGACCACCGACGCCTTCGTGGTGGTGTCGGTCTTCTCGAGGTTATCAATGGGCTGGTTGCGATAGCGCACTATATAGCTGAATTGGAGCGCCAGCATCTTGGTCAGCGAGGCCTTGACTGCGGTGTCCGAGCCGAGCCGCCAATCGGCGGTGTCGTCGAAGTTGGGGTAGTAGAGGAGACGCTGGCTCAGGGACGCGTTTTTGCTGAAGGCCCAGTCCCATTTCAGCCCGAGGACACCTCCGAACCAGTCCACCGCATTGATGTCGTCCTGCTGTGTGACGTCGTTGAAGATGATCTGGTCCTCGCTGGTCCAGGTGAGACCGGCGTCGAAGGAGAGCTTGTTGCGCTCGGTGTTGATCGCGAGAAACTCAGCGCCGCCCTCGACCAGATAGCGGTTCTCGAAACCGCTGAACGGGTCGCGCGCCCAGCTCAGACCCGCGAAGATTGACCAGCGGTCGTTGAGCTGCCGCAGCCCACGAACACCGGCGTAGTACTGCTCGGCAGTGACGACGCCGCCGTCCTCGGCGCGGGTGAACGAGGCGAGGAGATCGAGGCCCCAGGGTGTCGGCTTGCGGTTGCCCTTGTAGTCGAGGCCAAAGCTCGAGGTATCGGTGTTGCCGGTGGTCCCGACATAGGACAGACCGACTTCGTTCTTCCAGTTCGGTTCGGGCGCCTTGTCCTCGGCGCCGGCCTCCTGGGCCATGACGGGCCAAGCGGCGAGCGCCGCCACGAGACCGATCATGAGACAAATTTTGCTGCTTCGTGCATTCAGGTTCATTTTGTAGATTTCCTTTTTTAGAAGTTTTTGCTCTGAGAGTCCGGCGATTGTAGGGGCCTCCACAGAACCCGTCAATGTTTCGCCGACAATTGGTTTCCTCCGCCGCTGAACCAATTTGTTACACGGCGAATCATAGAGGGACAACCATGGCCGGGCGCGAGTCATTTCCTCGGACCCATTCCTGGCAGACAATTTGCTAAGAATCATTCCGATCGGAGGGCGATCACCCGTCCGCTTCAGTTTTGCTTTTGGAGGAGATGAATGCTCGAACTGTCTTCGCGTGTCACCGGCTCTGCGTCTGCCAATCGTATTCTGGTCCTGCTCGCCGTGTGCACGCTCTGGCTGACCCCAGCCGCTGCAGACCCGGTACCGCAAGCATCGCTCACGGTGCCTCCAACCGCCATGATCGGCGACAACGTCACCTTCACCGTGAGCCTGGACAACAGCGACCTCGTCGACGAGGGCTACGGCCCGTTCCTCGATGTCGTGTTACCGACCAACGGCGCCGACGGCCAGGCGGGGACCTCCACCCCGGACGGCCTCAGCTATATCTCCGCCTCGTATGAGGGATTCGGGTTGTCCCCGGTGGTATTGGTCTTCCCCGATGACGATCTCGCGGGACCGGGAACCACCGGCTGCGTCGACCACCCCCTCGCGGTGGACGACACCCACACGCCGCTGCCGGTCTGCGGCACCGCCGGCGACACCCTCCTGGTCATCGAGCTTCCCTTCGGCTCGCTCGTCCCCGAACAACCGGCCATCCCTGTGTCCATCACCACCGCCATGTCCAACCTCGCCGATCTCGGAACCCCGCTGCCGATCCACGCCCGCGGCGGGTTCCGCTTCGGCGCCGACCCCCTCGACAACCCGTGTTGCGACCTGGTGATCATGGCGCCGTCGTCACCCGACTCCAGCACCTGGCCGGCAGCATCGGTGACACCGACCCTCGCCACCATCTCCAAGGCGTACAACGGTCCCGAGAGCGAAACCGCCACCGGTCCCGATTTCCCCCGGACCCACACCATCACCATCGAAATCGCCCCGGGTCAGACCGTCGGTGATCTCGATGTCTTCGACGATCTGCCCGACAACGTCGCCTACACCGGGGTGGTCTCCATGCCGGCGGGCGCGAACATCGTCTCCGAACCGCCCCTCGGCGTGTCCGGCAACCCGCCGTTCAATCGGGTCCACGTCAACATCCCCGCCCTGACGGTCGATTCCGAAATCGTCATCGGGTTCTTTGTTCCCCAGTTCGACGCGAACGGCCAACCGGTCAACCCACCGACAACCGGCGACGACGCCAGCGCCATGAACACCGCCACCATGCTCGGCGACTGGACACCCATCGATGTCCGCGATCTCGCCACCGGCGGCACCGATGTGGTCAGCGGGATCGGCACCAATACCTTCGCTCCGAAGTCCATCGCGGTGCAGAAGCAGGTTGTCGTTCTCGACGGCAGTGCGCCAACTCCCGGCGACACCCTCGTCTACACGCTTTCGTTCCAAGTTTCCGATTTCTTTGCCTTCTCGGACATCGTCCTGACAGATGTCATCTCCGACGGCCAGCATTGGGACGACACCTTCACCCCGACGCTGAGCCTCACCGAACACGGGGCCTCCGTTGGAACCCTCGGCTGGACGGTGACACCGAACTACACCCCGGCAGACCCGGCGCCCAACGACGGCACCACCGCCATCGAATTCGCGATCACCGACGCGATGGGACTGCCCCTAGTCGTTCTCGGTGGCTGCGTCCCAACGGGGGGCACCGGCGGCCCGGATGTGGACTGTTCGGCCTTCAATAGCGGCGCCACCACCGGCACCATCACCTTCCGCACCGTCATCCAGGACGAGTTCTCCGACACTTTCCCGTCCACCGATCCGTCGGTGGACCACGGCGACATTCTGACGAACGCCATCACCATCTATGCCGCCGTTCTCTCCACCATCGATCTCTCCCCGACCGGTGAGACCGAAGATGACAGCAGCGGCGCCGAGGTGATTATCGCCAACGGGGCCCTGGGCAAGAGCATCTACGCGGTCAACGGCAACACCACCCTGCCGAGCCCCCTCGAGATCGAGCCGGGCGACACCGTGACCTACCGCTTCACCTTCGATCTACCGTCGTCGGACTTCGAAAACCTCGTCTTCACCGACTACCTGCCGCTGCCGGTCTTTGACGCCACCGAGGTGACGGTCTTTGTCGATCCGACACCCGCGAGCGTCCCCACGGCGGGGACCGCCTGGTACACCCCCTTCTTGTCTGCCTTGGAAGGCGACACCTTCTACGCCCTGGCCGGTTACCACCCGAGTGTGACCACCTCCGCTGCCGCCAACTCCATCGAGTTCGACTACGGAACCTTTGACGACCCGACCGACACCGCCACGAGAGTCGACGTGCTCTTTACGGTGACCGTCAACGACGAGCCCTTTGCCGATGGCCTCTTTCTCACCAACCAGGTAACGAGTTCAAACGGCACCACCAACGCCGGTTCGTCCACCGGCTCGGCCATCGTGCCCATCGTCCTCCGCGAGCCCTATCTCCAGGTCACCAAGGGCGCCATCGGCGCCGACAACCCCGATGCGGTCTTCGACCCGGCGACCACCGGTCCTCCGGGCTTCCCCTCGACCCCCGTCACCTCGGCTGATCTGGCGGGCAACCCCGTCGACAGCAATGTTGCCGGGCTCGACGCCGGCGACATCATGACTTTTGCCATCGTCATCGAAAACGGCGGCGGCAGCGGCGCCTTCGACATCGTCATCCACGACACCATTCCAACCGGCTTCGGTCCACCGGTGGGCGGGATCAACCTGAGCGTGATCCGCGGCGACGGGTTCGCTCCCACCCTGCTCACCACCGGTGGAACGCCGCTGCTCGACCCCAGCGATCTCTTCGGCCCCGGAATCCAACTCGACGACTCGGCCGGCCAACCCCTGTGCCAGCCCCACGACGCCCCCCCCGGGACCAACGTCATCATCGTGACCTACGAACTCGAAGTGGTGGACGCGGCCCTGGTCCCCGGCTCCTTCCTGCAGAATCTCGGCGGCGTGACCAACTACGCCGGCTCGGAAGGCGGCCCCAACCATGTCGACGATCCCGCCGGTTTCAACGACACCGCCACCGCCACCTTCGCCTCGGACAGCCTCGGCAAGGCCCTGGCCGGCACCGAGATCGCGACCTCGACCAACGACATCGATGAAGCGGTGATCGGCGAGTTGGTCACCTACAACCTCACCATCGCCGTCCCGGAAGGCACGACTCCCGCGGCGTCCATTCTCGACACCCTCGACCCGGGGCTCGCCTTTGTCGACATCATCGCGGTGAACCCCTCGACGGGGGTCTCGATGCAGTTCCCCATCGGCCTCGGCTCGAACCCCGCCAACGTGGTGGTGGTGCCCGGCGGCCAGACCGTGACTTTCAACCCCGGCAACATCATCAACACCAACCGCGACAACACCACCGATGAGTTACTGGTCATCATCTTCAGGGCCGTCGTCCTCGACACCGCGGCCAATCAGACCGGCACCCCGCTGACCAACTCGGCCACCCTGAGCTGGACGGGCACCACCCTGCCGACGGTTCAGGCGGACCCCGTGACCGTGATCGAACCGGCGTTGACCCTGACCAAGGCCGCCGCCCCCACGACCGGTGACGCCGGGGACACCATCACCTTCACCATGGTGATCGGCAACGGCAACGCTCTCGCCGACACCGACGCCTACGACGTGGTGCTCACCGACATCGTTCCCACCGGCCTGACCTATGTCCCGAGTTCGCTCCAGAGCCCGGCGGGAACCGCCCCGCTGCCGTCCCTCAACGACGTCGCCGCGCCGACGCTGACGGCGAGCTGGCCCGTCTTCCCGGCAGACGCCACCAGGACCATCACCTTCCAGGCCACCCTCGACGGCACGGTGCTGCCCAATCAGATCATCACCAACACCGCGGGACTGGTCTGGTCGAGCCTGCCGAACGCGCCGGGCGCCCGCTCGGTCCACAACCCCGCATCCACCGAACGCGACGGGTCGGGTGGCGTCAACGACTATTTCGGTTCCCAACCAGCCACCGTCAGAGTCAACAACGTGGCGCCGACCAAGACCGTGACCTCGACCTCCGAGCCGCACACCGTCGGCAACCGGGTCGCCGTCGGCGAGATCGTCCGCTACCGCATCGAGGTGAGGGCGCCCGAAGGGAGCCTGCCCAATCTTCAAATCCGCGACCTTCTGCCCAACGGGATGATGTATCTCAATGACGGCACCGCGAGGTTGGCGCTGGTCTCCAGCGGCACGCCGCTCGCCTCGAGTCAACCCGCTGCCGCTACCCTGCCCCTCGGGCTCGGCTCAGGTCCGTTCGGCACCGCTCCCTGGGTCGACGCCACCGCCCCCACGGGAGTGGTTCCGACCTTCCCGCTGCCCGATGCGGCCGTCGGCTCGAGCAACTCGCTCACGGTCAATTCCGACATCTACCAGACCGATGGCGATGACCCCTACTTCAAGCTCGGCAACCTCGTCAACGCCGACTCCGACGGCGATGGCGAGTGGGTCATCATCGAGTTCAACGCTCTCGTCGCCAACGTCGGCGCCGTCACCGCGGGCAGCAATCTCGCCAACACCGCCCGGGTCCACGTCAACAACATCCAGCTCGCGAACTCCCCGGGTGTCAACGTGACCCCGTCCGAACCTTCGATCACCAACCTCAGCAAGATCGCCACACCCGCGAGCGGCGACGCTGGCGATACCATCCGCTACACCGTCACCTACAGCAATGCCACCAGCGTCAACCGGACGACCGCATTCGACTCACAGATCCTCGATGTGCTGCCGGCGACCATGGTTCTCCAGCCCGCCACCGTCACCGTGACCCTCGGCAACGGCGCCGCAGGTGTTGCCAACGCCACCGCCGGCAACACCGTCGATGTCACCATCGCCTCGGTGCCGCCCGGGGGCAGCGTCCAGATCGAGTACGACGCCATCATCGACACCGCGATCCCGCCCGGCGGCTCCATCGACAACCTCGCGAACCTCGTCACCACCACCCTGCCCGGCGCCTCCGGGACCGCTCCGAACCCCACGGGTTCGACGGTGCCCGGCGTCTCGGGCAGTCCCACCGGCGAACGCCAGTACACGGGCTCGGACGGGGCGTCGATCTCGGTCACCCAGGTCCAGCTCTCCAAGGCCATTTTCGCCACCTCGGAGCCCACCACTGGTTCGAGCCGATTCCTCCCCACCGTTACTGATCTCGCCGTCGGCGAGACCGTGACCTATCGCCTCACCACCACGCTGCACGAAGGAACCACACCCCAGGTCGTCATCACCGACACCCTCCCGGTTGCCCCGGGGGTGCTCTCGGTGGTCTCGACGGCGGTCATCTTCAAGGGCGCCAATCTCCACGCGAGTTCCGCCCCGGCCGCGCCGCTGCCCGATCCGGTCATCACCGTCACCGACAACCGTCCCGCGGGCGGCGACACCTACCCGGACCAGGTCGTCTTCGACTTCGGTTCGGTGCTCAACACTCCCGACGGGACGGTCAATGCCGACGACACCGTCATCGTCGAGGTCGTGGCCCGAGTGGTGAACATCCCCGCCAACGCCAGCGGCACGACCCTGGTCAACGCCGCAACCCTCAACTTCGGCGCCGGTCTGATCAACGCCACCGACGTCCCCATCGAGGTGGTCGAACCCCAGTTGACCATCAACAAGAGCGCCAACCCGACCTCCGGCGACGCGGGCGACACGGTGCGCTTCACCGTCACCCTGGCGCACGCCACCTCTTCGACCAGCGACGCGTTCGACCTGGTCCTCGACGATCTGGTTCCCGTAGGCATGACCTATGCGGGCAACCTCGACTGCGACGACGGCGCCAACGATCCCGACACCTGCGTCGAATCCGGCGGGTCGGTGACCGCCACCTGGGATCACTTCCCCCTCACGGGCGACGCGACGATCTTTTTCGATGTCACCATCGATTCCGGTGTCAGCCCCGGTTCCTTCATCGTCAATACCGCGACCGTGAGCTGGGATTCGCTGCCGGACGACGGCGTCGCCTATGACCGGGACGCCTCGGCCAACGATGACGCCTCGGTACTCATCTCGAGCCCCGGTCTCGCCAAATCCGTGCTCTCCACCTCGGAACCCTCCACCGGGAACGCCCAGTACGGCGCCGGCGAGGACGACCTCACCATCGGTGAGCAGGTGGTCTTCCGGATCGCCGTCACCGTGCCCGAGGGAACATCTCTGGGCTCAACCATCACCGACCAACTGCCGACGACCCTCAGCACCCCACAGGGAGTTCTCGAGGCCACCGGCGCCACCGTCGCCCTCGGCGCCAACATCACCGTGGACTCGGATCTCGGTACGCCAGGCAACCAGCCCGCGCTCGTGACCCTGTCTGACGGCGTCGACCCCGACTCCCTCGCGGACCTCGTCACCGTCATCCTCGGCACCGTCGTCAACACACCCGACAACACGGTCAACGAAGACGACGTCATCCAGGTCGACATCACCGCCGTGGTGGTGGATGTCCCCACCAACCAGGGCGGCGTCGACGATCTCACCAACACCGCGAGCTTCACGTGGACCGGCGCAGCCGCACCGGTCCAGGGCCAGGTCGCAGTGGATCTGGTCGAACCGCGAGTCGCGGTGAGCAAGACCAATTTGACGCCCTTCGGCGATGCCGGCGACACCATCACCTATGAGGTCACCGTGGCCCACACCGGCGCCTCGTCGGCGGACGCTTTCGATCTCATCCTCGACGATGTCCTTCCGGCCGGTCAGGCCTTCCTCGGCCTCGTCGCAGTGGGAACCGATCCGCTGCCCGCTGCCGATGCTTCACTGCCGGGACACGTCTTCTTCAGCTATCCCAGTCTGCCGCTGGCCGACGGCGGCTATACCTTCCGCTACCAGGTTCAGCTCGACGGCACGGTCCAGGCCGGCGCGAGCTACACCAACACTATTCTCGGCATCTGGGACTCACTGCCCGGCGCCGGCGATCCCAATGACCGTCCCGGCTCCGGCGGCGACACAGCCGATGTCACCATCAACGCCCCGGCGCTGGTCAAGGTGACCTCGGCCACCAGCCTCGGCGACACCGCCCAGGGCTATCACACCCCGGGTGAAGAGGACCTCGCCATCGGTGAACTCGTCACCTATCGGATCACCGTCACCTTCCCCGAGGGAATCACCTCCTCGGCCCTGGTCACCGACCAGGTCCAGGCCGACGGCGACGGGATGCTCGAAATCTACGACGCCCGCATTCTCTCGACGGGGACCAACATCTCGACCACGCTGGCGATCATCTCGCCGCCGCCGCCGATCCCGGCCGCGACCGCGGTGGTCACGTTCGATTTCGGCACCGTGACCAACACCGCCGACAACACCATCAACGATGACGACCGGATGGTCCTCGAAGTGGTTGCACGGGTAGTCAACGACACCGTCAACGCCGACGCCGATCACCTGGTCAACCTGGCCAGCCTGACCTATCTCAACGGTTCCACCGATGACGATGCCTGGGTCGACGTGGTCGAGCCCGCCATGGGCATCACCAAGGCCATGGCGGCGCCGATCGACGGGGTCGTCGACATGACGATCCAGCTGACCAACAGCGGGACCGCGCCGGCTTATGATCTCGAGATCGTCGATGTGCTGCCCGCAGCCATGTGGGACACCACGACGGTCGGATCGGTATCCATTCCCGCTGGGTTCACCTTTGCGGTCTCTGGAGCACCTGGAGACGCCACCGTCACCCTCGCTTCCGATCCCATGGCGACGCCTCCCCTGTCATCCGCCGAGCCTGTTGAGACGATCAGCTTCACCTTCAGGGCTACCTTGGCCGGCGGATCGCTTCCGGTGTCGCCGGTGACCAACACCGCCACCAACACCGTGGCGACCACCCTGCCGGGCACCGATCCCGGCGAGCGCGACGAGCCCGACGTTCAGGACACGGCTAGCCTCGACCTGCCGGCCATCGAGGTCGACAAGTCGGCGGCCATCGCTCCCGGCGGCGATCTCGACGGCTCGGGAACGCCGTCGCCCGGTGACATCCTTCGCTACACCATCACCATCACCAACTCGGGCACGGCGCCGGCCACCGGCGTGGTCACAACCGACCCCGTCAGCGATCCCAACCTGATGCTCGTGGTCGGTTCCGTCACCACCACCAACGGCGTGGTCACCATCGGAAACACCGCGGGCGACAGCACGGTTCGGATCGATACTGCGAGCATCGCCGGACCCTCCACCGTCGTGGTCACCTTTGACGTGGCAGTCGCCAACCCGGTCGCGGTCGGCGTCTCGCAGCTCGTCAACTGGGCCAACGTCGCGTCCGACGAGCTGCCTGACGAGCCGTCCAACGATCCGGGCACGGTGCCCGACGACGATCCCACCATCGTACCCCTCGACGCCGCCCCCGACCTCGCGGTCGGCAAGACCGATGGTGTCACCAGCACGGTGCCTGGCGATGCGCTCACCTACACCATCAACGTCAGTAACGTCGGCAACCAGGACGCCACCGGGGTGCTGCTGACCGACACCCTGCCCACGGGCACCACCTTCGCCGGCGCCTCCGACGGCGGCGCCGAGACCGCGCCCGGCAGCGGGATCGTGACCTGGCCGGCGGTTTCGCTGGCGGCGGGCGCCTCGTTCGCCCGAACGGTCTCAGTGACCGTTGACAACCCGCCACCGGCCAGTCTGGCATTCATCGACAACACCGCCGTCGCGGTTGACGACGGCAGCAACGGCGCCGATCCCACGCCTGGCAACAACACCGCCACCGATGTGGATGTCCTGGTCTATACCGATCTCTCGGTGACCAAGATCGACAACCCGGATCCCGTCGTCGCGGGCGAAGCGCTGACATGGACCGTCACCGTGGTCAACAACGGCGTCTCCGACGCCACCGGCGTCGTCATCGCAGACGTCCTGCCGGCAGGGGTCACCCTGGTCTCCATCTCGGCGCCCTGCGCCGGCGGCTTCCCGTGCACCATCGGCGCCCTCGCCGCAGGTGCGAGCGTCCCGGTGACCATCAACGTCACCGTCGACCCCGACACCACAGGCACCATCAGCAACACCGCCAACGTGAGCGGCAACGAAATCGACCCCGATCCGACCAACAACACCACCACCGAACCGACCACGGTCGGTCAGAGCACCGATCTCGAGGTCAACAAGACCGACAGTCCGGATCCCGCGGTCGCCGGTGAGCCACTCACCTGGACCATCAACATCACCAATAACGGCCCGTCCAACGCCACCGGCGTCATCCTCGACGACGTCATTCCGGCAGGGGTCACCATCGACGCCATCTCGGCGCCGTGCAGTGGCGGCTTCCCGTGCACCATCAGCGCTCTCGCCGCGGGCGCAACCCAGTCGGTGACCATCGATGTCACCGTCGATCCCGACACCGTCGGGACGCTGTCGAACACCGCAACGGTGACCGGCAACGAACCCGATCCCGACCCGAGCAACGACGACGACACCGAGCCCACCGAGGTGATCCCGGTCGCCGATTTGGTCATCACCAAAACCGGCCCGGGCTTCGTGGCCAGCGGCACTGACCTCGTCTTTGCCCTCGTGGTTGAGAACCTCGGACCCTCCGACGCCACCGCGCTGCTCATCACCGATCCGACACCCACCGGTCTGAGCTTTGTTTCGGCCACAGCGCCATGCGACACGGGTTTCCCGTGCTCGGTCCCGTCGCTGGCGGCGGGTGCGAACTTCAGCTTCGACGTCATCTATGCGGTCCCGGCGGGTTACACCGAGCCGGATCCGATCATCAACACCGCTTCGGTGAGCTCCGGCGTCCAGGACCCGGATCCCACCAACAACACCTCAAACTCCTCTACCGCCGTCGATCGGACACCGGAGGCCGATCTCGAGATCGTCAAGACCGGGCCGCCATCGGCCGCGGTGGGCTCCACCGTGACTTATGAGCTCGCCGTCACCAACAACGGTCCAGACGATGCCGCTGCAGTCACCGTTGACGATCCGACACCCGCCGGGCTCGGTTTCGCCTCGGCGACGGCGCCGTGCGCCGCCGGTTTCCCGTGCAACCTCGGTACCGTCAACTCCGGCGCCACGGTCACTGTGGATGTCACCTTCTCAATCCCGGCGGGCTACTCGGGCGCCGATCCCATCAGCAACACCGCAACGGTGTCGAGCTCGACCACCGATCCCGACCCGAGCAACAACACCTCCACCGACACGACGCCGCTCGGTGCGGACACCGCCGATCTGGCGGTGACCAAGATCGGGCCGACCCAGGCGCTGCCCGGCGATGACGTGAGCTATCAGATCACCGTGACCAACCACGGGCCCGCCACCGCAAACGGGGTCGTCCTCGACGATCCCACCCCCGCCGGTCTGGCATTCGTCTCGGCCTCCACCCCCTGCGGTGCCGGCTTCCCGTGCGCCCTCGGCACGATCCTCCCGGACGACACCGTGGTCGTTACGGTGACCTTCTCGATCCCGGCCGGCTACTCGGGCGCCGACCCCCTCGTCAACATCACCTCGGTGACGGGCAACGAACCCGACCCCGATCCGAGCAACAACACGAGCAGCGCCGCCACCGGTCTCACCGGTGACGCCGCCGATCTCGGGGTGGTCAAGACCGGTCCCACCGCGGCGCCGCAGGGCACCGATGTGACCTTCGAGATCACCGTCACCAACCACGGTCCCGGCACCGCCGCCGCCGTCGTCCTTGATGACCCGACCCCCGTGGGCCTGGTCTTTGCCTCCGCCGCCGATCCGTGCAGTTCCGGCTTCCCGTGCCCCATGGGCGACATGGCCGCAGGTTCGGCCATCACGCTGCAGGCGACCTTCTCGATCCCCGCCGACTATGTGGCGCCGGATCCCATCATCAACATCGCCACGGTGAGCACGACCTCACCGGATCCCAACCCCGGCAACGACAGCGACACCCACCCGGTGGTCCTCGCTCCGGTGGCCGATCTCATGGTGACCAAGAGCTCGGCGCCCGACCCCGTGGTCGCGGGGACCGCGCTTGTCTGGACCGTCACCGTTACCAACAACGGTCCGTCCGACGCCACCGGCGTCATCCTCAACGACACCCTGCCGGGCGGGGTCGCCGTCACCGCCATCTCGGCGCCCTGCGCCGGCGGCTTCCCGTGCGCCATCGGTGATCTCGCCTCGGGTGCGAGCCAGGTCGTGACCATCCAGGTCGTGGTGGACCCGGGCGTCACCGGGGTGATCGTCAACACAGCGACCGTGGGTGGCAACGAGACCGATCCCGACCCGGGTAACAACACCACCAGCGACCCGACCACGGTCATCGCGAGCACCGACCTCCAGGTCACCAAGACCGACAGCCCCGACCCTGTGGTCGCCGGCGAAACCCTGACCTGGACCGTCACCGTCACCAACAACGGACCGTCCAACGCCACCGGCGTCGTCCTCGACGATGTCATCCCGGCGGGGGTCACCGTCAACACCATCTCGGCACCCTGTGCCGCCGGGTTCCCGTGCGCCATCGGAAATCTCGCCTCAGGTGCAAGCCAGGTCGTGACCATCCAGGTCACCGTCGACTCCGGCACCACTGGGGTCCTCAACAACACCGCTACGGTCAGCGGCAACGAAACCGATCCCGATCCGACCAACAACACGACCACCGAACCGACCACGGTCAACACCGAAACCGATCTCCAGGTCGCCAAGACCGACAACCCCGACCCCGTGGTCGCCGGCGAAACCCTGACCTGGACCGTCATCGTCAGCAACAACGGTCCGTCAGACGCCACCGGCGTCGTCCTCGATGACGTCATTCCGCCGGAGGTCACCGTCAACGCCATTTCGGCGCCATGCGCCGGCGGCTTTCCATGCACCATCGGCAGCCTCGCCGCCGGAGCCAGCGTCTCGGTGACCATCAACGCCACCGTGAACTCGGATGTCACCGGAACCATCACCAACGCTGCAACGGTCAGCGGCAACGAAACCGATCCCGACCCGAACAACAACACCGACACCGAACCGACCGCGGTCATTACGAGCACCGATCTCCAGGTCACCAAGACCGACAACCCGGATCCTGTCTTCGCCGGCGACCCACTGACCTGGACCGTGACGGTCACCAACAACGGCGCCTCGGACGCCACCGGCGTGGTCCTCGACGACACCCTGCCGCCCGAGGTGACCCCGGTCGCCATTTCGGCGCCGTGCGCCGGCGGTTTCCCCTGCACCATCGGCAATCTCGCCGCCGGAGCCAGCGTGGTCGTTACCATCGACGTCACCGTCGATCCCGCCGCCACCGGAACCATCACCAACACCGCCACGGTCAGCGGCAACGAAACCGATCCCGATCCGACCAACAACACCGACACCGAACCGACCGCGGTCAATCCCGAGGCTGATCTCGTGGTGGTCAAGACTGCGAACCCGGACCCGGTGGCGGCCGGCGATGCTTTGACATGGACCCTCACTGTCACCAACAACGGACCGTCCGACGCCACCGGTGTGGCGGTCGACGACACCCTTCCCCCCGAGGTGACTCTGACGGCGATTTCGGCGCCGTGCGCCGCCGGCTTCCCCTGCACCATCGGCAATCTCGCGGTCGGTGCCTCGGTGGTCATCGCCATCGATGTCACCGTCGATATCACAACCCAGGGCCCGATCAGCAACACCGCCACGGTCACCGGCAACGAGCCCGATCCCGATCCGAGCAACAACACCTCAACTGTCGTGACCCAGGTGGATTATGTCGAGATCGAGATCGAAAAGACGGTTGCCGATCCGCCGAACGGCAACTGGCAGCCCGGCGACCTCGTGGTCTGGACCATCACCATCAACAACTACGGAACCATGGCGGGAACCGGAATCGTCCTCACCGACCCGATACCCGTCAACACGGGCTATTTCCCCGAGAGTATGACTCTCGACGGTCTCCCCTTGAGCGATGGTGTTGATGGCGATCCCGGGTCCTTCTCGGCCGTCGACAACGAGATCACCATTGATGCCGACCCGGTCCCGGCGGGCGGCAGCCGAGTGGTCACCTTCGCGGTGATCATCAGATCGAACCTCCCCAACGGATCGCACACGATCCCCAACCAGGCCACGGTGACGACTCCAACGGGTTCCGCAACCTCCAACGTCGTGATCGTTCAGATCTTTGTCCAGGGCATTCCGACCGTCGGCGCGGCTGGACGGGTTCTCCTCGCCATTCTCATCGGCCTCGCCGGCGTGATGGTGGTTCGGCGGCGCCTCCTCTGATCATTAATTTCTGCGGCTGCGGGCCCATCCGGGTCCGCAGCCGCTCTCTCTTCTCTATACTCAATCTGTGGGAACACGAAGCAACGAAGCGATCACCTCGGGAGCGATCTGGCCGAGCTGGCGGATCATCACCCTGAGCGCCATCGTGACGGTGTGGCTCGCGGTGGCCACGACCCAGGTCGTGGTGACCTGGAACGGAGACGCCACCGAGCTGCTGCTGCTCATCGGCGGGAATGCACTGGTGTCGACCGCCGGGGCATGGCTCTTCCATCTTCGTTGGCTCGCCACGGGAAGTCGTTTCGACCTCCGGATCCGGAACGCCTACCTCCCCATGGCCACCTATTTTCTGGCCCGTCTCGCAGTGGCGCCCCTGGCGGTCCCCGAGCCGACCTTGACGGCCTCCGACGGCGTCGCCTGGGTGTTGGCGCAAGCGGCCGCGGTCACAGTCCTGCTCCTTCCGGTGCGCGACGAAATGCTCACCGTCGAACGGGGACAGGCACGTCGCAGCGCGCTGGCACTCACCACCGCGTGCACAACGACCCTCGCGATGGTGGGTCTCCAACATATCGGCTGGTTGGTCGGTGTCCAGCCGGCTGAGGTCGGTCTCAGCATCGCCTTTGCCGCTGCATCAGCGATGCTTCTGATCTGGCGCGAGAACGAGGGACGCGATCTCTGGCTCGGCGTCACCATGATGTTGGTGGCCGGATCTCATCTTGTCCTTGCCCTGAGCCGCACCCCCTATGATGCCTCCGTGATGTGGGGCCTGCTGCTCTTCGGCATCGCTATGGCCACCCCCATCATGGGTTCCACCGGTGAGAACGCCACTCGCCTGCTTGATCAGGACGCGATGCACGACCGATTGACCCGTTTGCGCCGCCGCACCGAGATTCTCCTCGACACCCTACCGGCCATGGTTCTTTCGGTGGACCGTGATCGCAAGCTCCACTACGCCAACCGCCAGGCAAGAACATCGCTGGGCATTTCCTCCGACACCGAGAACAACTCGCCACCCACCTGGCTGGAACGATTCCATCCCCACGATCGTCCCCAACTCCACTCAGCGGTGGCCTCCGTCCTCGAGCGCCCCGGTGGGGTCTGGGAGGGTGTGATCCGAACCGAAGACCCGGGTGGCGCCGTGCGCTGGTTGAGCACCCATCTTCACCAGGTCGTGGATCCCACCGAAAACCAGACCCTCGTTCAGATCGTCGCCACCGAGGTCACCGACCTCTTCCTTGCCCAGCAGTCCGCTGAGGCCCAGCAATCCCGGCTCTCCTTTCTCTCCAACCTCGCCCAGACCATGGCCGGCGAGGTCGAAGAGGAACGGATTCTCGAACGCTATCTCGAGACGGGTCAGCAGGTAATGCCCATGAAGACGCTGCTGCTCTATCGTCCCCTCGCGGGCAGCAGTGAGCTGCGTCTGGTCGCGTCGGTCGGCCCAGGGGTCGAGTTCTTCGCCCAGCACCGGAAGAAGGCTCCCGGCCCGGAGGACCACCCGTGTGTGATCGCGTTTCAGACCGGCGTCCCCCGGACCGCGGAGGTGAGTGAGATTGTGTCGCCGAACGACGCGGCTCGGCTCGGCGCAGAGCACGACATCCGCCATTTCGGCTTCCTTCCCCTGCTCGCAGCCGGTACGGTCATCGGTGTATTGGTCACAGCCTCGGGCACGCGGCCGCGACTCGCGGCCGACGACATGGATCTGATGACCCAGATCGGCTTCCTCCTCGGCGGCACGATCTATGTCGCTCAACTCGTTCGAGAGCTCAACGAACAAAGGGCCGTCGCCTTCGAGGCATCACGTCTCAAATCGGAGTTCCTGGCCAACACCTCGCATGAGCTCCGCACACCGCTGACCGCCATCCTGGGTTTTCTTCGGTTGGTCATCGACGGCACCATCGATGATGTCGACAAACAACGCGAGTACCTCGCCATCGCCCACGACTCGGCCGAGAAACTGCTCACCATCATCAATGATGTCCTGGATCTGGCCAAGATCGAGGCCGGACGCCTCGAGGTCCACCGGGTTCCAGTCCCGGTGCGATCGGTGCTCGAAGGAGTGGAGACGCTCTTCAAACACCAGATGAAGAACAAAGGGGTCAAATTCATCCTGTCTTCGGACACTCCCGGCCTCGTTTTGTGGGCGGATCCCGATCGAACGACCCAGATCCTCACCAACCTTCTTTCCAACGCGATGAAATTCACCCCGCGCAACGGAACCATTGAAGTGAGCTGCGCCGAAGTCGACAAAGAGATCGTTTTCAGCGTCGCCGACAGCGGCGTTGGGATTCCGAAGGCGGAACTCGAGAAGGTCTTCTCGAGCTTCTACCAGGTCGATGGCTCCACCACCCGGGAGCACGGCGGCACCGGGCTCGGTCTCACCATCTCGCGTCGCCTCACGGAACTCATGGGCGGAACCCTCGATCTCGAGAGCGAGGGGAGTGATTGCGGGACCACGGCGCGGTTCGGGTTACCCGCGTATCGCGATCAGCAGACGAACTAGGGCAATTCGTCGGACCAATTGCGGCGGCGCTCGCCGGGCTCGCGCCGATCGGAACCGTCTCGGTGTTCAACTCTGCGATGGTGCGATGTACTGCCACCCGACTTCGCCTTCGGCTTCGCCGTGGCGGGTCCAAAACCGGGTACCACTCGGCATGCCCACATTTGAGCAAATATTACAACAATAGACACTTAGAGCGCCGCACCATATTCTTACCTCAACCTCGATCAACCTTGATTCGGGGGGTTGACAGTATGCGTATATTTGGATATTCTTAAATGGTTATATGGCGAAGGAGGAGCAGCTCCATGCGATGGATTCCGCTCAGCTTGCTGATCACTCTCTCAACCGGTGGCGGCCTCGCCGCTCAGGTGCTCACGGTCGATGACGCCGTCGAGTCCGCCCTCGTCTCCAATCCGGCCGTCCAAGCGGCAGCTGCGCGCGCCGAGGCGGGAGATTCACGGACGAAACAGGCCAAGGGCCACCGATGGGGCCGCCTGGATCTCGCCGAGACCTTCAACTATTCCAACAACCCGGCCGAGGTCTTTGCGCTGACCCTCAACCAGGGGCGTTTCGATTTCGACGAGTTCTTCTCCTCGGATCCCAACAAACCGGCGGCGATCTCGACCTGGATGACGACCCTCGATCTGACCCTGCCGATCTACACCGGCGGCAAGATCAGCGCCCGCGTCGAACAGGCCGAGACCATGGCCGGCGCAGGGCACGAAAACTGGCGCCACACCAGCGAGCAGGTGGCCTTCGACGCCACCACCGCTTTTGTCAATCTGGCAAAGGCTCGGGAGAATCTCGAGCTGCTGGGCAAGGCCCGGACCACCACCGCCGAGCACGTCAAGCTCGCCGAAGCCTACGCGGAGCAGGGCATCATCCTCACGGCCGATGTCCTCGACGCCAAAGTCTATCTCTCCGAAATGGACGATCTGCTTCAACAGGCGAAAAACGGCGCCCAACTCGCCGAGGCCGCCCTCAACTTCCACATGGGTGCTGATCAGGCGACACCCCGCCATCTTGCGCCAATTCCGCCGCCCCAGGCGATCTCCGGTGAGCTCGACGAGTGGGCCGGTGCGGCCATCGATCGACGCCACGATCTCGCCGCCGCCCGACAGCAGCTCGCCGCCGGCCGCCTCGAGACCAAGGCCGCCCGATCCGGTTATCTCCCCGAGGTCGCGGTTGTCGGCCGCTACGGTCTCTACGACGACACCATCTTCGGTTCCAACGGCCACTCGGGGACCATCATGGCCGTCGCCAGGATCAACCTCCTCGGCGGCATCGCCGATACCAATGCACGCAAGGCCGCCGAGAACGACACGGTGTCCTTCGAGGCCGATATTCGTCGATTCGAAGAGGGCATCCGGCTCGAGGTTCGCCAGGCCTGGCAGGATCTCCAGACCGCCCGCGACCGTCACGCCACGGCTCAGAGCGTTCTCGCCGCCGCCAACGAGGCCCTGCGGGTCCGCGAGCACCGCTTCAAGCAGGGTCTCGACAAGATGGTCGATGTCCTCGATGCCGAAACTGCACTCCGCGAGGCAGAGACCCGAGAGCTGGTGGCCCGGTACGACGTTCTGCTCAGCACCACCCGTCTCCAATTCGTCTCCGGTACGACCCTGATTCCCAGCATGGAGGAGTCCCGATGAAAACCCACAACCCCCAACTCTTTGCCCTCGTCGCCCTCGTCGTAGCCACGGTCACCACCATGGCGTGCGGCTCGCACGAAGCCGAACTCGCCGAAGCCGATCTCGCACCGGTTTCGGTCACCCTGGCTTCGGTGGAGAACGCTTCCGACGCCAACGCCATTGAGGTCAGGGGCACCATCCAGCCGGTCCGCCAGGCTTCGATCTCGAGCCGTGTGATGGGCCCCGTCGTGGCGGTCAAGGTCCGCGCCGGCGCCACCGTCGCCAAGGGCCAGACCCTCATCGAGATCCAGCCGGAAACGAGTGACGCTCAGCTCGCCCAGGCCAGCGGCGCCCTCGCCCAGGCCAAGGCCGGCCTCGCACTTGCCGAGCGCAACTTCCAGCGATACCAGGCGCTCTACGCAGAAAGTGCCGCATCGGAGCTCGAGCTCGACATGGCCCGGATGCAGTACGAGCAGGCGCAGGGAGCGGTCGAACAGGCCGATGGCGCGGTCCGCGCCGCCTCGTCGGTCGCTTCAGAGTCCGTCGTCAAGGCGCCTTTCGCGGCACGAGTGGTCAAGACCATGGTCGAAGTGGGTGATCTCGCAGCCCCCGGCCGGCCGCTGGTCCAGGTGGAGTCGCGGGAGGGCCAGCAGATCTGGCTCGAGGTGCGCGAAACCGATATCCAGCGTCTCGCCATCGGCGACGAGATCGCGGTCAGCCTCGACACGCGGCCCGATCTCGGCATCGTGACCGGTACGATTCGCGAGATCGAACCCTCCGCGAATTCGTCCACCCACACCTTCACGGTCAAAGCCGATCTCGGAGAACTCGATCTTGCAACAGGTCTCAGCGGCCGAGCAGCCATCGCCGGTGAGGCCGGCGATCGCCTTCTCGCACCGGCCGCAGCGGTCCACCGCCGCGGTGGTCTCGAACTCGTCGTAGTCCGCGCCGAAGACGGCACCGCCCGCACCCGCGCGGTCACCACCGGGATCGATCTCGGCGACGGAAGAGTCGAGATCCTCTCCGGTCTCGACGCCGGCGATCAGGTCGCCATCGACCTCATGGCGCCGGTCGCCGACGGCACCCCGCTGGAGGTGAGACGATGACCGAAGACACCCGCGACACAATTGCTCCGAAGGAGGGAAAGCCCTCGCCGCAGGAGCTCGAACAGGCGCGTCGTGATGCGTTGCGTCTGAAGATGACCCGACGCAAGCTCGGGATCGCAGGCCGCATCGGCCGCGCCTTCCTCGAGTCCAAGCTGACCCCGCTCATCATCGTCGCTTCGCTCCTGCTCGGCGGTTTCGCCCTCCTCGTCACCCCGTCTGAGGAGGAGCCCCAGATCAAGGTGCCCATGATCGACGTCATGGTCGGCTTCCCCGGCGCCACCGCCGAGGAGATCGAGCACCGCGTCATCACACCGCTGGAGAAACTGCTCTACGAGATCGAGAACGTCGAGTACATCTACTCTATCTCGCGACCGTCAGGCGGATTCATCGTCGTCCGTTTCCTCGTGGGGACCGATCCCGACCAGGCCGCGGTCCGGGTCCACTCCAAGATCGCGTCGGTGATGGACGAGCTCCCGGAAGGGCTTGTCCCACCCGTGGTCAAACCCCGCACCATCGACGACGTCCCCGTCGTCGCCTACACCTTGTGGGGTGAGAACGCGACCTCCACCGAGCTTCGGCGGGTGGCCGACGAACTCAAGGTCGAGATCACCAAGCACCCGCGGGTTGCCCAGGTCTGGGTCATCGGGGGTCAGCGCCGGGTGGTCCGGGTGGATTTCGACCGCGAGCGTCTGGCGTCGTTCAACGTCTCCCTCCTCCAGGCCTACCAGGCACTGCAGAGCGTCAACTGGCGTCTCCCGGCGGGATCGACCGCCATCGCCAACACCGAGGTCCTGGTCGATGTCGGTGAGTTCCTCGCCAATGCCGACGATGTCGGCAACGTCGTCGTCAGCGCATCGGGCGGCCGCCCGGTTTATCTCAAGGATGTCGCCGAAATCATGGACGGCCCCGAGGAGCCCGGCTCCTATGTCTGGCTCGGCTCCGGCCCGGGAGCACCCGAGAAGGGCCTCGAGCGAGCCGGCATGGATCTCCCCGCCGTCACCCTTTCGGTGGCCAAGAAGCCCGGCACCAACGCCGTCGACATGGTCACCGACATCGATCGCGTCCTCGCCCGCCTCGAGGGCCGGGTCATCCCATCGGATATCGAGATCCTCAAGACCCGCGACTACGGCGCCACCGCCAAGGAGAAGTCCGACGAACTCCTGACCCACCTCTGGTCGGCGACTCTCGCGGTGATCCTCCTCATGTGGATCACCCTGTCGCGGCGTGAGGCCATCGTCGTTGCGGTCGTCATCCCGGTGACCCTGGCCCTGACTCTCGCCGCATCGTACTTCTTCGGCTACACCCTCAACCGGGTGAGCCTCTTCGCCCTGGTTTTCTCCATCGGAATTCTGGTTGACGACGCCATCGTCGTCGTCGAGAACATCCACCGCCACATCCAACTCCGTTGGGGCAAGGCGAAACAGGCGACGATCTACGCCGTCGACGAGGTCGGCAACCCGACCATTCTCGCCACCTTCGCCATTATTTCGGCGCTCATGCCGCTCGCATTTGTCCGCGGGCTCATGGGCCCGTACATGCGCCCCATCCCCATCAACGCATCAGCGGCCATGCTCTTTTCACTCGGCGTCGCGTTCACCATCTCGCCCTGGCTCGCATACCGGCTATTCAAAAAGGAGGCGGCGAGCGACAAGGGCAACAAGGGTCCGCAGGAGGACCACCAGACCGTCGAGGACAGTTTCCTGTCACGGATCTACCACAAGCTCATGCAACCATTGATCCGATCGCGGGCGCTGCGGTATCTCTTCCTGGCCGGGGTCGCCCTGTTGCTTGTCGGCGCCATGGCCACGGTCGGGGTTGGTTTCACGACCGTCAAGATGCTGCCCCACGACAACAAATCCGAGGTCCAGGTCGTGATCGACGCCCCCGAGGGCTTTACCCTGGAGCAGACCAACGCGGCGGCTCGGGAGCTTGCCGGCGTCTTCCGCACCATGCCCGAGGTCACCGACTACCAGGTCTATGTCGGCACCTCCGCGCCGTTCAACTTCAACGGCCTCGTCCGGCACTACTTCCTTCGCTCCGGCGCCAACGTCGCCGATATCCAGGTCAATTTTGTCCACAAAGAGAAGCGCGATCTGCAGTCGCACGATCTCGCCAAAAAGGTCCGCGAGATGCTCGTGCCGGTCGCCGAGCCCCTCGGTGTGACTCTCAAGGTCGCCGAAATCCCGCCCGGCCCGCCGGTGATGTCCACCCTGGTGGCCGAGATCTATGGACCCACGATGGAAGGCCGCCTCGAGGTCGCCGACAAGGTGCGTGAGGTCTTCGCCACCACCGATGGCGTGGTCGACGTCGACTGGGAGGTCGAGGCCGCAGGGCCACGACTCGAGGTCCTCGTCGACCGCGAGAAGGCCATTCGGGCCGGGATCACCGTCGAGCAGGTCGTGCGCACCCTCCGGGTCGCTCTCTCGGGCGCCGACGCCGGGCTCATCCACGACCCCACGAGCCGCGACCCGGTGCCGATCCGGTTGCGTCTCGATCGAGCCCAACGCTCCCACATCGACGATCTGCTCCAGCTCTCGGTGCACGGCGGCGAGGGCGGGATGGTGCCGTTGTCGGAACTGGTGAGGGTGGTCGACGGCGAGCGCGAACGTAGCCGCTACCACAAAAACCTTCAGCCGGTGACCTATGTCTACGGCGATGTCGCCGGCCGCTTCGAGGCGCCGGTCTACGCCATCCTCGAACTCGAGAAACGGCTGTCCGAGATCATCACCCCACTCGGTGAGGAGCTCGAAATCATCGCCACCTCCATGCCCGAGGACTCGACCCGCTACATCATGAAGTGGGACGGCGAGTGGCACATCACCTATGAGGTCTTCCGCGATATGGGGATCGCCTTTGCGGTCGTGATGGTGCTGATCTATGTCTTGATGGTGGGTTGGTTCAAGTCATTCATCACCCCGGTGATCATCATGATCCCCATCCCCCTGACCCTGGTCGGCATCCTGCCGGCGCACGGAATCTTCCAGGTCTTTTTCACCGCGACCTCCATGATCGGCTTTATCGCGCTCGCGGGCATCATCGTCCGCAACTCGATCCTGCTCGTCGACTTCATCAACCTCGAGCTCAGGGCCGGCGAACCCCTCGAGGAGGCGGTGGTCAAGGCGGGCGGGGTGCGGCTGCTGCCCATCCTCCTGACCCAGCTCTCGACCATCGTCGGCGCCTCGTTCATGCTTTCGGATCCCATCTTCCAGGGCCTCGCCCTGGCCATGATCTCGGGCATCGTGGTCTCAACTGCGCTCACCGTGGGTGTCATCCCGGTGCTCTACTACATGTATTTGAAATCCGTCGGCGTCGAGAACGTCGTCGAAATCGACTAGAACTCCAAAGGAGAAATCAAAATGACTGTCAACGAGGCCCTTCGCGCCATGGCTGGAATCGTCGTCCTGCTCTCACTCGCCCTCGGCTATTGGGTGAACCCCTACTGGTACCTCTTTACCGCCTTTGTCGGTGTCAACCTGCTCCAGTCCGCGTTCACCAAGTGGTGTCCGGCGATGGCGATCTTCAAGAAGATGGGCCTCAAGGAAGGCTGAAGCCATGAAGCTGCTCATGATCATTGTCGAGAGCCACTGCCGGGAGGAGCTCGAAGTGCTGCTCCAGCGCAAGGGCATCACCGGCTACACCGAGATTCCCGGAACCCACGGCATCGGTTCGACCGGTGTCCGGATGGGTTCGAGCGCCCACCCCGAAACCTCATCCATCTTCTTCACCGTAGTTGAAGATGACCAGGCGGCCGGTCTCAAGGAGACCATCTGTTCCTTCTGTGACGCATCGGACAAGAAGATGAGGATGATCCAGTGGGGCGTCGAAGAAGTTGCGTAACGACTTTTCGAATCGTGCATATTGACTCTTGAATGATGAACTATTTTCGAAACAAGGTGAAATCAAAAACCATGAATGACTTTCTCTTGATCGGCGGCTTCCTTCTGGTCTGGTTGGCGTTGCAATACGTCATCCTGCCCAAACTCGGGGTCGGCACTTGAGCCGTGCCCAATCCCCCGGCCGGCGGCCGGGCATGCAGCATCGAGAATCAACCGAGCGAGGAGACCGAACCGAAATCCAAATGATGAGTTTTGATTTGCCATCGCAGCCGATCCACCTTCGTGCGGGTTGTCAGTGTGCGATGCCATTCATAATTCATCATTCATAATTCATCATTCTGATGACTCCACCGTGATGTCGAGCACGACATCGCGCTCCACCGACACATCCGAGATCGTGTCGGTCACCTTGAAATCGAGCTTGTAGGTGCCGGTCTGCGGCATGGCCGCGAGGTTGATGGAGTTGGCGTAGACATAGAGGTCATCAACGATGGCCACCGCCGGCAGGGTCATGGTCAACGGCCGCCCGAGGCGCTGGCCGTCCATCTTGAGCGTCACCTTGACCTCGAGCTCGGGTTCGCCGGCGTCGTTGAGACCCGGGCGGATCACATGGCCGAAATACGATAGCTCGGTCTGGCTCGGGACCGCGGTTACTGTCAGCGGCATCAGGTGGAGCGCGCCGTAGCCGAAGGCCGATCCAAGCTGCCACTCATCCTCCTTGACCACGGAAAGGCTGAACATCACGGGTGTCATCCATGTACCTTCCATGGAGGTCAGGGGGATCACCACATCATCCGACCAGAGAATCTGCGCGGCCCCGCCCGCAGCGCCCACCACCTCGACCTTGTGGGTTCCCGCGTTGAGCGGGAAGGTCAAATGGTAGGCCCGACCGTTGGTGGTCGCCATCGCCTCGGCAGGAATCTGGAACGTGCTCCGGACCACGCCATCAGTGGTGCTCACCCGGCCGGCCAGGACATCGAGGACGGGCGCATCGGCGGGCAGTTCGAGGTGGAGCCAGAAGGGTCGGTTGGCGGGCTCGGCCACGCCGACCTCGGCCACGACGAGCAACTCGCCATCGAGGGGAGCTGATCCGGCGTCGAGCCAGGCCATCTGTACCGCCGTGGGTGCTTCACCACCCGGTATCGAGACGGGCTTGGGCACTTCTTTGAGATCCGGATGCAGGACATAGACATCGGGCGCCTTCGACATGGCCCGCATGGCCATGGTGGCATCCTGGTGGGATCGGTCGAGGATGAAGTTGTTGGACTCGACCTTTTCTTCATAGAAGGTGAAAATCAGTCTCGAGCCCTTGATCCCGAAGGCCTTGGGCAGTTGTTGGGGATCAAAGAACCAGAGTTTGGCGTTGGACCGAACTTCGTCGGATCCAGCCGCGCGATCGTCGATGCGCTCGACGGTTTCGGTGGGGAACCGGTTCTCCGAATAGTGGGGGGCGCCCATGATGATGAGCACTCGGCCGCGGTCGGTGAGTGCGCCCCGCTGTTTGTCCCAGGTGTACTGCTCGTCAGCGTAGCGGACCTTGTTTTCGAAATCGGCCTTGAACGGGTTGAAGGCATTCGCCGGATCGACATTCCGCTTGGCCCAGAAGAGCTCGACAAAGGCGTGGGCCTCGGTCTCGCTGGAGATCGTCTTCCACTCCTTCTCCTCGTCCTTGGTCATCAGGAACCCCGCCGGGCTCTTGTCCCATTCGAGGATGTTCTCGGTCTCGGCGAGCTCGGGCTCATCCTGCGCCATGGTTCCGGGGGTGACGGCAAGAGCAAGGAGCACGCTTGTGATGATGAAAAGAGAACGAGAACGCATGGCTGCCTCCCAGCACACTAAAATCGGCGCCCTATGTTACGGCGTCCGGCGGAGGGTCTCAAGTTGTAGGTCAACGAAAACAGTGATCGCCGCCAACACAGCAAACGACCGAACGCCATTGAAGGGCCGGCGTCCCGCCGGCCCGGATACGTTGGTTTCCTCGGTCCGACGAATCAAGACCCACAGACACCGCCACCGAGCCGGCCGATCTACTTCAACCAGTGCCCGACGGCGACGCCGATAAAAGTCGCGACGGCGTAGCCGAGGGTGCCGCAGAGGATGGCCGGAATCACCAGCGCCTGCCAGCGACGGGCCACCGCCATGGCTGCAGCGGTGGTCGGGCCACCCATGTTGGCGTTGGAGGCGATGACGATCTCGGCGAGATCGAGCTTGAGCAGCCGCCCGGCGGCGAGGATCGTCAGCAGGTGGATCGTCAGGATCACCGCCGCGAAGACAAAGAGCAGTGGTCCGACGCGAAGTACGACCCCAATGTTGGCCGAGGCGCCGATGGCGGCGAAGAAGAATTGCATGAGCAGCACACCAACCTCGTGCGCCCCGGCGATCTCGCCCATCATCGTCGGGCGCAGCGTGGCCAGCGCCACCGTCAACGCCGTGACCAGTAGGATCCCCGCCGAGCCCCAGCCGAACCACGCGGCGAGACCGTAGCCCACTGCGCAGAGCGTCGCGGCCAACGCGAGCGAGGTCGCCATCCCACCGAGGGTGATGCCCGGTCCGCCGGCCGCCCCGTCGTCGATCTCGCCCACGGCCTCGACGCGATCGGCGTACCTCTTTTTCAACCATCCCACCGAAGGCAGCGCGAAGAGCACGAGAAAGTACAGGGTCATGACCAGGTTGTCGGCGGCGATCCCCGCCGCCAAGAGATCGCCCGAGCGCAGATCCAGCGCTTCCGACGCCGCCATGTAGTTGAGCGAGCCCCCAACATAGGTGGCGCAGAAGATCCCGGCGAGCTTCCAACCCTCCTCGCCGAGGGGCACGAGCTGGTAGGCGATCCAGGTCCCCGCCACAGTTCCAACGGCGCCGGCGGCAAAGGCCAGCAGCGTCGGACCTGACTCGCGCAGGATCCTCTTGAGATCCGCCTTGAAGAGCAGCAACGGAATCGCCAGCGGCACCAGATAGCCCCAGACGACGTCGTAGGCCGGCGCCGAGCTAGGGATCACCCGCAGGTTCGAAAGCACGAAGGTCGTCCCGATGGCGATGACTGCTCCCGAAAGCCTCGAGCCCCACCGAGTCTTCTCGGCCCACAGCCCGAAGGCCCCGGCCGACAACAACACCGCCCAAAGGGCCCATGTCTGGTCGGCGGCGATCAGCGTCGTGGTTTCCATGGCGGTCGAGTGTAGTGCACCCGGCGTCCGTTTCGGTTCCCGTGCCCGTGCCCGATGAAACTGTAGGCGGGGCATTCATGCCCCGCGACCACCGGCGATTCCCGCGTGCGGGTCGTAAACAACCCGCCTACAGAATCCGGAACGCTCATCACAAAACTGAGGCCGGAGCCGAGCACCATTGTGGTACGGGCGTCTCCCCCGTGAGGAAACGATGAGGTTTTATCATCCAAGCCCGAGGAACAGCCGGATACCGTCGTCGATATCCGCAATCTCATCCGGCGTGATCATCCCAAACACTCTGATCACTCGCCGCTTGTCCACGGCCCGAATCTGGTCGGTCAACGCCCACGACGGCTGCCGCAGTCCAGACGATCCAGGCAGCAGGCTCGGGTAGAGCGCACCTTCGCCCGGTGTTCCCGTCACCGGGACGATCGCGAGCATGGGAAACCGCTGATCCGAGGACACCGCCGGACTCGTCACCACAACGCAAGGCCGGGCACCTCGTTGCTCGTGCCCCGTGGTGGGATCAAGAGAAACAAGAACCACCGTCCCGCGCTTCACTCGCCCACCTCGACCCAGCCACGGCCCGGCTCCCATCGCACCGACCGGCCGGCGCTTTCGTCAACCAGCGCCTCGTCATCCCCCGTCCACCCCGCGTCCCAGTCCTCGATGCCGGCCTCCGCGACCTGAAGGCTCTCCAAATGCGGATTGTTTAAGGACAGCTCGAGTGCTTCTTGCCTCCGGGCTTCGATCTCACGTTCAGCGGCGACCAACACAAACCGACTGCGGTTGGCCTCCCAGCGATCGATCTCGGAAACCAACTCCTCCGGCAACGTGACGGTGACTCTCTTCATGAGTATGATCATACTATATATCTTATTTCGCCATCAACAGGCTTCGCACCATTGTGGTGCGGGCGCCCCGCCCGCAATGCGCCGGCGAGGATCGGATGATCACGATCGCCGGTTTTGCAACTCCTTTAGCTTTCCTTTAGGACATCCCCCTGGCCCGGCCCCACAATGAGATCGACAACCCACGTCATGGCTTCATCAACCGCGCCGGTCGGGCCCGCCGGCGCCGAGCACCTTCGAGGCAGAGGTCCGAGATGGTGCGAACCACGGAGGAGGTGCGTTGTGAATCGATTCAAGATGTGTGCGATTGCATTTGTTGCATTGGCAATCTCGATCCCCACTTTCGGTCGCCGGAACGGTCGAGGAGGCCAGCTTCTACTCGGACGCCCTGGGGATGGAAAAGAGCTTCCAGATCTATCTTCCGGAGGGGTACGAAACTTCTGGAATCTCATACCCGGTGGTCTACTTCATCCATGGCATGACCGGTAGCTACCTCGGTTACCAGGCTGTCATCGATGCCGCGGAAGACCTGATCTCGCGCGGTCTGATTCAACCCTTCATCCTTGTCAAACCCGACGCCGATTGCATGCCCTTCGCGGACGCGGGCTTCGCCGAACCGATTCACTCCTCGATGACAAACTCTGAGCTCAACGGTGACTTTGAGGACTACTTCGTCGAGGATCTCGTCAGTCGGATCGATGCGGACTACCGGACCGTCGCAGACCGCGACCATCGGTTCGCCACCGGGCACTCCCAGGGCGGATACAGTGCCGTGCGGGCCGGTTTGCGGCATCCTGAGCTGTTCTCTGCGGTTGGCGCCCACGCAGCACCGATGTCGTTCGAGCCGCTGGCGCAAATCGGCCCATTCATGCTCTTGCAGGACTACCCAGACGGTCCGCCGTATGACTTTCGACCCGACGTCGGCTTCGTGTCCAAGATCCTCTTTATGTTTGCAGCAGCTTTCACGCCGAATCTCTCGAATCCCCCCTGGCTCGTCGATCTTCCATTTGACGAGTACGGCCAACCCGATCCGGTCGTATTTCCTCGTCTGGCCGCCCAGAGCAACACCCGCTGGGCGACGGAGTTCAAAGCGAGCGGCGCCGAACTCGACATCTACTTTGAGGTGGGCACCCAGGAGGAGCTCGCGGCCGACTACCTGTCACTGTATTTCGCCGCGGTGCTCGATACCCTCGAACTGCCCTACACGTTTCGCTGGTTTGACGGCGACCACCACAGCCACATCGCCATCCGCACGCCGAATCCAACTGACCTTCTTCATGCCTCTCAACGCCACCGTCGAGTTCTCGCCCCGCGTCCTCAACGGCCGGCACTGGTGGCCGCTGGTCGAGGCGTCCATCGAGCTCCCCGGCGACCTCGATGTCGCCGACATCGACACCTCGACCCTGGCCATCACCCAGATCAACGGCGACGACCTCGAGGAACCGCTCCGCGCCCTGGTCGCCTCCGAGATCAGCGACCTCAACGGCAACGGCCGCGACGATCTCACCGTGTGGTTCTGGAAGCCAAGCCTGCTGCGCACCGTCTCCGGCCTCGGCATCGAGGACCACGAGCCTTTCGATGTCACCGTCGAAGGCGAGACCAGTCGACGAGTGGTTCCTCGCCGCCACCGACGAGCAGCGCGCCGTCAACATGAGTGCCATCGCGGCTCCATGGATGCCGTGGTCGCTGGTCGTCGACTAATCAGGGTTCGCGCCTCCCGGATCCCGCGTCCGGGCAGGACCACTGGGCCCCGCGGCAACGCGGGGCCCCTTTTTCGCTCCCGATCCCGATCCCGATCCCGATCCCGATCCCGACGAGCGTACGTCGCAAGCTGAAGGCTTGCGGGTACAAGCGCGTCGACCTTTGTAGCGGCAAGCATCCCTGCTTGCCATCGTCCGTCCCGGCATGGCCCCAGAACATCACGCCACCAATCGCCGATTTTGCAACTCCTTTAGCTTTCCTTTAGGACATCCCCCTGGCCCGGCCCCACAATGAGATCGACAACCCACGCCATGGCTTCATCAACCGCGCCGGTCCGGCCCGCCGGCGCCCAGGCACCTTCGAGGCAGAGGTCCGAGATGGTGCGAACCACGGAGGAGGTGCGTTGTGAAGAGACTCGGAATGTGTGCGGTCCTGTTGATGACGCTCGCGATCTCGGCGCCGGCGCTGGCCGCCGGCACAGCCGAGGAGGTCAGCTATTACTCCGATGCGCTCGGGATGGACAAGACGGCTCTGGTCTACCTGCCCGAGGGGTACGAGACCGCCGGCGAGACCTACCCGGTTGTGTACTTCATTGGAGGATTCGGCTGTGGGCTCGGCAACTGGTGCTCGACTCCAGAGTTCGTTGCTGAACTCGACTCGATGATTGGTGACGGACTCATCGATCCGTTCATTCTGGTCGAGGTCGACCAGCTCGTGATGCCCTGGCCGGATCTGCCGGTGCCGATGCCGTCATTCCTCACGGACTCGGAGCTCAACGGCGCCTACGAGACCATCCTGGTTGGCGATCTCGTGCCCTGGATCGACTCTGCCTATCGGACAAGGGCTGATCGAGATCACCGCTACATCTTCGGACGTTCGGCAGCGGGTTACAGCGCCACTCGGACCGCGCTGCGCCACTGGGACGTCTTCGGCGGCCTCGGAACCCAGGTCGGGACCATCGCCATGGAGGTTCAGATGGGGGCGGTGCCGATGATTCTCGCCGAATATCCAGACGGTCCACCCTACGAGTTCAACCCATCGGCTGGAAGTGGTCCATGTACGTGTTCTCGTGGAGTGCCGCGCATGACTCCGAACATGACGAACCCACCCTGGTATGTCGATCTCATCGATCGACCAGGACGGAAACATCGATCCCGACGTTGCGGCATCGATTCTTCGCCAATAGCGACAGCCGATGGGCGGCCGAGATGGCCGCTGCCGGCGGCAACCTCGACATCTTCATGGATGCCGGGGACCAGGACTTCTATCTTCCCTTCACGATGTATTTCGCGGATGATCTCGACAATCTCGGCATCCCCTACACGCTGCAGATCTTCCACGGCGATCACGACAACCCACCCATGTGGGAGCGGCTGAGATCCCACATCACCTACTTCATGCCCCTCAACGCCACCGTCGAGTTCTCGCCCCGCGTCCTCAACGGCCGCCACTGGTGGCCGCTGGTCGAGGCGACCATCGAGCTCCCCGGCGACCTCGATGTCGCCGACATCGACACCACGACCCTGGCCATCACCCAGATCAACGGCGACGACCTCGAGGAACCGCTCCGCGCCCTGGTTGCCTCCGAGATCAGCGACCTCAACGGCAACGGCCGCAACGATCTCACCGTCTGGTTCTGGAAGCCCAGCCTGCTGCGCACCGTCTCCGGCCTTGGCATCGAGGATCACGAAACGTTCGACGTAACGGTCGAGGGCGAGACCAGCCAGGGCTGGTTCCTCGCCGCCACCGACGAGCAGCGCGCCGTCAACATGAGCGCCATCGCGGCTCCATGGATGCCATGGTCGCTGGTCGTCGACTAACTCAGGGTTCGCGCCTCCCGGATCCCGCGTCCGGGCAGGACCACAGGGCCCCGCAGCAATGCGGGGCCCCTTTTTCCTCTCCCTCTCCCGTGCCCAATGAAACCGTAGGCGGGGCATTCATGCCCCGCGACCACCGCAGCTGACCACGTGCGGGCCGTTAACGACCCGCCTACAGGTTCTTGACTACCGAGAAAAACAGGTTGGTTCAAAGCGACGATGTTAAGGGTCATTACGAGGCGTCCGTCCTGAATCGCCATTGACCCTGATTCTCATTCAAGTCACCCGACTTGCGAAACTGGCTCTTTGTTGAGTAACATGTCATTCGGTGAACCAGAAAATCACGGCTTCGGTGCCTGGGCAGGCGGGCTTTCAACTCGGCCGCTGGCGGGTCGATCCCGCCGCGTGCGAGCTGCACAACGGCGAGAAGGTCATCCGCCTGCGGCCCAAGGTCATGGATCTGTTGGCCGCCTTCGCGCGCAACCCGGGCGAGGTGCTTTCCAAACACTGCCTTCTCGATCTGGTCTGGTCCGATGTCACGGTGGGCGACGCCTCGCTGACCGTGGCGGTGGGCGAACTCCGCGACGCCCTCGGCGACAACCCGGAGCGGCCCGAGTTCATCGAGACCATCCCACGCCGAGGCTACCGGCTCATCGCGCCGGTCTCGGGCAACCAGGTGGTTGAGGTGAGCACCGAGGCATCCCGCTTCTGGCTCACCGGAGCAGGCGTCGAGCTCATGCTCCGCCAGGGCATCAATCTCATCGGCCGGGCGCCCGATGCCGAGATCCGCATCGAGTCGCCCAAGATCTCGCGCCGCCACGCCCGCATCACCGTCGATGGCGACACCGCGATGGTCGAGGATCTCGGCAGCAAGAACGGCACCTTTGTCGGCGACACGAGGATCGAGAAGCCAACACCCCTCGTTCACCGGGATCAGCTGCGACTCGGCCGCCTCGCGGCCATCCTGCACTTCGTCGTCACCGACCACGAATCGACCATCACCGAGTTCTCCCAGCAGATCGAGACCATGACATCAGGGGAACGCTGAGCTTCCAGCGACTTCCTCCATTTCCCCCGAACTGATCAACCAAACGCCCCCGGTCCAGGATTAGCGCCACCCACTTTTTATCGATCCTTTAGCTTTCCTTTAGACCTAACACCCGCTGCCGGCCGATCATGAGAGTGTCCTCAGCAATGAAACTCGGGGCGCGAACCAACGGCCTGCAAAGTCACCGAGTTTCCTTGCCGGGACGGCCGGGTGCTGTGCATCCCGGTTCGTACCGAGATTCCTGAGAAATGCAGGCCGACGAGGAGTGTGAAATGCGGGATCACACACCGGCCGATCATGCTGCTGCACGATTCTGCCGCCCATCCATCGCTCAGCTATTCAGTATCAATCCCATCAAACTTGCTTTCAGACATAATGTGTCTCATGATTGGTCTCAACAATCTGAGGTGTCACGAGGGTCACATCACCATTCCGGCTGCGACGGGGGTGTTGAAGGGGGAGCGATGAAGGTGCCCGGTGCTCTCGTTGTTGGTCTTGTGCTCGTTCTTTGCTCGGCGCCGATTCTTGCCCAGGACACCACCGGACGAATGTTGGTGCGCACCAGCGATGCGGCCGAGTCGCCGCTGCCCGGGGTCACGGTGACCATCGCGTCGCCGGCGCTCATCGGCGGTGCGCGGACCATCATCACCGACGACCGGGGCGAGGCGCTCTTCCTCACCCTCGGGCCCGGCACCTACGAGGTCGGCGCCACGCTGCACGGTTTCGCCACACAGGAGCGGACCGAGGTCTGGGTCCGGCTGGGCTCGGTCACCGCGCTCATGGTGACCATGCCGGAGGCCACATTCGAAGGCGAGATCGTCGTCCTCGACGACACGCCGGTGGTGGACCCCATGCAGGTGGGCACCGAGCAGGTCTTCGATGCCGAGTACATCGAGAAGACCTCCATCGGGACCTGGCAGCGACTTTCTCCAGCCCCGGTCACCAGGTCGCCCGGTGTCACCGACGGCCAGGATGTCTACGGCTCGCGCGATCGGAGAACGCCTGGTTCCTCGACGGGATCGAGATCACCGACATGGCCTGGGGCGACAGTGACCGCGGAGCGTCGGCCACCTACGGCATCGACGCCTACCAGGAGATCGAGGTCAAGACCGGCGGCTACGAGGCCGAGTACGGCCGCGCCCTGGGCGGCGTCACCAGCATCTGATGAAGTCCGGCGGCAACGAATTCTCGGGCAGCCTCGACGTGCGATACCAGGCCGACGCTTTCCAGGAAAGCGGCGACCACTTCGACCCCGATTCTCAGGAGCAGTTCACAACCTCGCCATCGAGGCCACCATCGGCGGGCCCATCGTGCGCGACCGGCTGTGGTTCTTCGCGGCCTTCTACCAGGGCGAGTCGAGAGATCACCCCCGAGGGTGCACCCACGACCTGGAAGGGCAAGGTGAACTCCCCCAAGGCCAAGCTGACCTGGCAGATCTCCCCGCGTGGCGGCGGATCGCCTCGGCCTACTCTCGGCGACACCCGACCATCGAGAACTTCAACGCCTCACGCGGGACCATGCCCGAAGCCACCGGTATCTACGCGACAATCCGAGCCCGACTACTTGTCGCTGGGAATCGACGGGATGTTCAGCGAGCCTGCTGTGGAACCTCCGCGCCGGTTACAACCGAGCGCACCTACGACGTCGCGTCCCATGAGCGGCGATCTCGAGACCATCGCTCACTTCAACAGGGTCACCCAAATCCTATCTGCAAACTTCCATCGCCAGGAGCACAACGCCAGCGAGACGCCTCCAGGCGGCGACCGATCTCACCTGGTTTCTCTCCGGCCCCGGCGGTTCGCACGAGCTCAAGGGCGGACTCGAAGTGTCGGACATCTGAGCAGGACCAATTCGTGCTGCAACACCGGCAACCGCAGGCGGGGTCGCGCTGCACCGCGAGAGTCAACGGCTACATTTTCTACGACATTCGATGTCATGGGACAGGATTTTCCCATGGCTGGATGATCGAGGAGAGCAACCCTGGGCCGCTGGACACCGATGGCCTCCTGTGGGCGGGTTCGTCCAGGACGCCTGGCGGCCGATACCGAATCTCACCGTCAAGGCCGGTCTGCGCTACGACAGCATCAGCTACGACATGGACCGCACCGGCGCCTCGGTCACCATGGATCGATGGCAGCCACGGCTCGGTCATCGCCTGGGACATCGGTGGCGATGCCCGCAACGTCATCCGCGCCTCGGCCGGCCGCTATATGGATCCGGCCACCATGAACCTGCCGTATTTCGCGGGCGTTCAGAAGTTCACCGAGTACTACTGGGGTTCGTGCTCGTGCTGGGCCCCGGACAGTTCGGGTTTCGATCCCGGCCATGTGCTCCGCGCCGGTCGACCTCCTCGACGGCATCCCATGGCGCACGGATCCCGAGGACTGGGATCCCCACGGTTGGTTCCTCGCCTGACGCCCGGATCGGCGACAACGTCGTCGACCCGAACCTCGAATCGGCCTACTCGGATCAGTTCATCCTGAGCTACGAGCGCGCCCTGTGGCCGCGTAGCTCCGTCGAGTTCAGTCTGGTCACAAACGGACCCGGGCCTTTTCGAGGACACCTGTGACGGCAACATCCCCGAGCCCAGCCAGAGGCGCCCTGCGACTTACTATGTCATGACCAACATGCCGCAGCTCAAGCAGGACTACAACGCCTTCATCGTCAAGCTCGAGAGCCGCACCCTCGACTGGCTGACCCTTCTCGCCTCCTACACCCTGTCCGAATCCAAGGGCAACCAGGAGCTTCCTCGGGGCCATATGACTTGGACTTCTACCCGTGGCACTGGGAAAACCGTTACGGCTACATGGACAACCACTATCGCCATAACCTCAAGATCAACGGATATGTGCTGCTGCCCTAGGACTTCACCATCGGCTTCAACGCCGGTTGGCGATCGGCATTCCGATGGACACCGCAGCTCGATGAGGACGACATCGACGGATATGCACTACGGGATCTACTTGTCGAGCCCCGCGGCAGCCGGGAAGGCGCCGACTACCCGTGGTTCGATCTCCAGTTCTCCAAGGGATTCCGCGATCGGGCCCACCCACCTCGATCTCATCGTCTCGGTGCTCAATCGTCTTCTCCCAGGAGACTGTTACCGGGGTCTGCGAGATGGTCACCGGGTGCGGCGAGGGATTCGAGCTCGGCGATCCCACCAATTGGGAGAACACCCCGCGCGCTGGGAGGTCGGGTTCCGGCTGACGTTTTGATGGGTGTTGTAGTAGCAAGCATCCTTGCTTGCGATGCGATGGACCACGGCACCGGAACCGCAAGCAAGATGATTGCTACTACAAAGGCGATTCGCTACTACCGCAAGCAGGAATGCTTGCTACTACAAAGGGAAGAATCGCGCCTATACCCTCGCTCCTCGCGCATTGTTCTGTCATAATGAGATCGCAGCGCGAACCATTACATAATGTCCCTTTCACAGGGTGATCGTCTCGGCCGGTACGAAATCCTCGGTCCCATCGGGGCCGGTGGGATGGGTGAGGTGTGGCGGGCCTGCGACACCGAACTCGACCGCAGGTGGCGGTCAAGGTGCTTCCCGAGTCCTTTGCCTCGGATGAGAACCGGCTCGAGCGCTTCCAACGTGAGGCCAAGGCGCTGGCCGCTCTCTCCCACCCAAATCTTCTCGACATCTATGACGTGGGGACAACCGATGGGATCCACTACGCCGTCACCGAGCTGCTGGAAGGCGACACCCTGCGCGAGCGGATCACTCCTTCCGGTCTGCCGTGGAAGAAGGTGACCAGTATCGGCGCCGCCGTTGCCGACGGCCTCGCCGCCGCGCACGGGCGCGGGATCATCCACCGGGATATCAAACCCGAAAATCTCTTCATCACCGCCGATGGCCGGGTCAAGATCCTCGACTTCGGGCTCGCCAGCGTTCACGAAGAAGCCGAGCCGGATGCCGAAACCGCCACCATCACCGAGGCCGGCACGGTCATGGGCACACCCGGTTACATGTCGCCCGAACAGGTCAAGGGCAAACAGGCCGATGCCCGGTCGGACATCTTCTCGCTCGGCTGCGTGATCTACGAGATGGCCTCGGGCCACCGCGCCTTCCGCGGCGAGACCGGGGTCGAGGTCATCGCCAACATCCTCAAGGAAGAACCGCCACAGCTCTCCTCATCCGGCGCCTCGGTGCCGGTGGATCTCGAGCGCGCGGTTCACCGCTGTCTCGAGAAACGCCCCGAGGCGCGGTTCCAGTCCGCCGCCGATCTCGCCTATAGCCTCAAGAGCGTCGGCCACAGCGGAGTCGCGCCCGTCATGGCGACGCCGGGGTCCGGAGTCGAGGCACCGGCTGAGAAGAAGTTCTCTCTGCCGCAATTGGGCACCGCCGCCGTGCTTGTCATCCTCGCCGCAATCGTCGCCTGGCGGGTGTTCATCCCGGGCGGCGATCAGGGGCCCGCAGAACCAACCATCGATCTCGACCCCAACCGCATCGCGGTGGTGCCCTTCACCAACCGCACCGGCGATGCCTCCCTCGACAACCTCGCCGGCCTCACCGCCGATCGACTCACCCAGGGTCTCGCCGATCTCGATGAAATCGAGGTCGCGCCGGCCAGCGTGGTGGCGGCAACCGCAGCCGGAGTCGACCCATCGCAGTTGGCAAAGGAGGTCGCGGCGGGCACACGATCGGGGATGGTCCTCACCGGGGTGTGGGACGCGGTCGGCGGCGGCCTCGAGCTCCAGGCCACCCTCGAAGACGCTGAGTTGGGCTCCGTCGTCCGTGCCTTTGACCCGATTCCGGCAACCCGTGATGCCCCGCAGGATGCCATCGCCACCCTCCGCGATTGGACCCTCATGGCGGTGCAGGACCACCTCCACCCCATCCTCGCCTGGGGCGCTGGGGACCGATTTCCAACCTACGAAGCCTATGTGGCGTTTCGGCGTTTCTTTGAGGAGTTCAGGAGCGCCAACGCTGCGAATGCAGCCCGGAACCTCTTTCAGGCGGCCCAGCTCGATCCCGAGTTCGCGCGGCCTCGCATTCACGTTGGATCCATGTGGACACCGGGAGTCATGGCCTCCCTCCACGATATGGGCCTGGCGTTCTACCAGCCGGTCCACGAGATGGAACTCACCTCCAAACAGCAACGTCTCGTGGAAATGATTGATGCCCGCATCGCAGGCAACTGGGCGCTCGCTTATCGCCAGAGCCGGGACGAGTTCGAGCTCAATCCGACCGAAGTCTGGCAACAGTACCAGTGATGAGAAATGCGGCGGCGGACAACCGGCTGGCGGTCGTCATCGACCTATGCCAAACACTCTCTCTCGATCCCCTCACTCCAAGTGTCTTTAGGTATGGTCTGACGAATCATGCGCTCGGGGCACTTCACCTCACGGGTCGGCACGACGAGGAGCTCGCCTTGGCACGGAAGTATCTGGCCTGCGGAGTCTGCGGAGACCACAGGGAGATTCAGTTCGAGCCGACGAACTCACGGCCTTGGCCGCACTCGGGCGAGCCGACGAGATCGACGCCATTCTCACCGAGGTCCTGCTCGAACCCGACAACATGAAACGACGATTCCTCCGAAATGCGAGCGGTGGTGTACGAGCTTCGTGCTCACGGTTTCCGCAAGGAGGCACAGGCCCTCGCCGAGCGCCGGTGTCGTGGTTCGAGTCCGACGCCGGACCCTCCCCCGGACCGAACGATGCGATCCGTGCGAGGCCTACTCGTGATGGCGGCCGGGCGCTACGTAGACGCGCGGGGGATCTTCGAGAAACAGCTCGCCGAAAAGCCCGAAGATCGGGATTGGATCGAGCAACTCGGTGTGTGCGCCGCCCACCTCGGCGATCGATCAACTGCGCTCGAGATGGACGCGAGGCTCGTGGAGCTCGGCGAGACATCGGTCCAACTGGAGTCCCATACGGACCCCGCGGATCGACGGAAATGATGCCGCGCCGGGATCGCCGCCGCAGCTGGGAGACCGGGACCGCGCCATCCACCTGATCCAGCAGGCCGTCGCCGCCGGCTACTGCAGCTACTACGTGGATCCACGCAACCCCGCCTTCGAGCCCCTGTGGGACGACCCCGAGTTCCAGGAGATCCTGCGGCCGAAGAGTTAACAAGACAATTCGTCGAACGAATTGTGGTGGCGCGTCGGACGCGCCAAATTCATCGCAGAGACTCACCTCACAACGAGCGCCCCGCCGAACGGCGGGGCCTGTTGGATTGATGATCGTGATAATGCTATGCGCGCGGGCAGTTTGCATGATAAAATGCCCGTGATGTATCCACGACTCGCCACCGTTCCCGATCACTCCTTCTTCCTGTTCGGGCCCCGGGCCACCGGAAAGACCACATGGCTCAGACGACATCTTGACGATGCGCTGTGGTTCAACCTCCTTCTCGACGACGACTACCTGCCCCTGCTCGGGTCCGCGGCGAGCTTCCGTGAGCGCGTGGAGGCACAGCCGCCCGACTCCTGGATTGTTGTCGACGAGGTTCAGCGTCTTCCAGGGCTACTCAATGAGGTCCACGACCTGATCTCCCGCCACGGCGACACCTACAAGTTCGCGCTCAGCGGGTCCAGCGCCCGAAAGCTCCGCCGCCTCGACGTAAACCTCCTGGCCGGACGGGTGATCGAACGATCGATGTTCCCTTTCGTCGCCAAAGAGCTCGGGTCGGACTTCGACCTGGAGTCGGCCCTTCGATTCGGAACGATCCCGGGAATCTGCACCGACGAGAAGTACAGGGTCGAAAAGCTCCGAGCCTACGTCCACACCTACCTCCGGCAAGAGATTCAGCAGGAAGCCCTGGTGAAGGACCTGGGCTCCTTTCACCGTTTTCTCAAGGTCGCCGCTCTGATGCACGGCCAGGTGGTCAACCAGAATGCCATCGCTCGGGACGCGGCCGTCGCACGGACCACGGTCCAGCGTTACTTCGACACGCTCGTGGATACGCTCATCGGAACCCTGCTGCCCGCATGGCGGCCGAAGGCGAAGGTGCGCGAGGCCGCGAAACCCAAGTTCTATTTCTTCGACCCGGGTGTGGTTCGCGCGATTCGCGACGTGGCCGACGAGCCCCTTGCTGACGCGGACTCCGGCGCCCTGCTCGAAGGCCTGATCCTCCACGAGCTGCGCGCTGCCATCGCCTACGGAGGCTACGGCGGCGAGATCTTCTATTGGAGCACGCCCGGATCGAAGGAGATCGACTTCATCTGGAGCAAGGGTGAGCGGCGAGTTGCGGTGGAGGTCAAGAACTCGCGTCAATGGCGGTCCCGATATGCGAAGACCATCAACGAGTTTCTCGATGCCGGAACGATCACCCGCGGAATCGTGGTGTATCGGGGCGACCAACGCTTTCGCAGCGGGCGCGTCGACGGGCTTCCGGTCGAGGACTTCCTCTCTCTGATCTCCACCGACACCTTCTTCGCGAGTCGGTAGCTCGCGGCTACAACGACCGGTCTTTGTAGTCGCAAGCACCCCCGCTTGCGGCCTTGCATGAGAGTTCGCGCTCTCGATCCCGATCCCGTTCCCGATGCGATGTCCGGTCGCAAGCTGGAAGCTTGCGGCTACAATTGCCCGCCCACCCATCAAAGAGCATTGTCGACGTGCTTTGTAGCGGCAAGCACCTCTGCTTGCCCTTCAGTGTCTTCGCACAGCCCCTTCGCCCTGCGGAGGACACGACCCACCAAACGCAAGCTAGAAGCTTGCGGCTCCAATTGCCCGCGTCTTTGTAGCGGCAAGCATCCCTGCTTGCCCTCGTGCGTTGCCGGGGAGCACAATCATCTCGTCCCTCTCACCGAAATTTGTCATAATGAGATCGCAGCGCTCAACCATTGCATCATGACCCTTTCACAGGGTGATCGTCTCGGTCGTTACGAAATCCTCGGGCCCATCGGGGCCGGTGGGATGGGCGAGGTGTGGCGGGCGCTCGACACCGAGCTTGATCGCCAAGTGGCGGTCAAGGTCTTGCCCGAGTCCTTCGCCTCGGATGAGAATCGGCTCGAACGCTTCCAGCGCGAGGCCAAAGCGCTGGCGGCTTTGTCACACCCCAATCTCCTCGATATCTACGATGTGGGCGCCACCGACGGGATCCACTTCGCCGTCACCGAGCTCCTCGAGGGCGACACCCTGCGCGAGCGCATCACTCCCTCCGGGCTTCCCTGGAAGAGGGTGACCTCAATCGGCGCTGCGGTGGCCGACGGCCTCGCCGCCGCCCACGGCCGCGGGATCATCCACCGCGACATCAAACCCGAAAACCTCTTCATCACCGCCGACGGCCGGGTCAAGATCCTCGATTTCGGCCTCGCGTCCGTCCACGAGGATGCCGCGCCCGACGCCAGAACCGCCACCATCACCGAGGCCGGGACCGTCATGGGCACTCCCGGCTACATGGCGCCGGAGCAGGTCAAGGGCCAGCCCGCCGACACCCGCTCGGACATCTTTTCCCTCGGCTGCGTCATCTATGAGATGGCCTCGGGCCACCGCGCCTTCGGCGGCGACACCGGCGCCGAGGTCATCGCCAACATCCTCAAGGAAGAACCGCCGCAGCTCTCCTCCTCCGGCGCTTCGGTGCCGGTGGATCTCGAGCGCGCGGTCCACCGCTGTCTCGAAAAACGCCCCGAGGCGCGCTTCCAGTCGGCCGCGGATCTCGCCTACAGCCTCAAGAGCGTCGGCCACAGCGGCACCGCGCCCGTCATGGCGACGCCGGGATCCGGGAGTCGAGGCACCGGTCGAGAAGAAGTTCTCTCTGGCGCAGATAGGTACCGCCGTCGTCCTCGTCATCCTCGCCGCCATCACCTCGTGGTGGGCGCTGACCCAGCGCGGTGGCGAACAGGCCCCGGTCGAGATTGCCACGACTCTCGACCCCAACCGCATCGCGGTGGTGCCCTTCACCAACCGCACCGGCGACGCCTCCGCTCGACAACCTCGCCGCCCTCACCGCCAACAGGCTGGAGCAGGGCCTGGCCGAGCTCGAGGAGCTCGATGTCGCGCCGGCCAGCGTGGTCTCGGCGGCCAGCGCCGGGGTCGAGCCGGCAGTCTTGGTGCGCGAAGTGGCGCGGGAAACCGACTCGGGCTCGTCTTGACCGGCGTGTGGGACTCGGTGGGCGCCGGCCTCGAGCTGCAGGCCACCCTCGAGGACGCGCAGGACGGACGGTGGTCTGCGCATTCGACCCGATCCCGGCGACCCGCGACGCGCCGCAGGATGCCATCGCCACCCTCCGCGACTGGACCCTCATGGCGGTGCAGGACCACCTTCACCCGTGCCCTCGCCTTCGCGGCCGGACGATCGATTTCCCGAAGTACGAGGCGTACCAGGAGTATCGAACCTGGTTTCAGACCATGGGCAGCGGGCGATGGCGACGAGCAGCTCGAGATCGATCCCACATTCCTTCGAACCGTGCGTCATCGGTGCGACTTATGCGCACATGGTCGGCCGGCGACCCGGATGCCAAGGAGATGCTCAAGCCATTCGCAGAAGATCCCGGGCTGACCGTCCGCCAGACGCGCGATCGTCGATGGGCTCGATGCCATCCTCGACAACAACTGGAACGACTGCCTTGCCGTAGTTCGAGTGGGTCCAAAACAGCGGGCACGACAACTGGGTCATCCAGATGGCCGTGCTGCAGTGCGCACTCTACGCCAACCGGCCCCGCTCGCGGTCGAAACTATACGAACACGCTCGGACCTCCGCCATTCGGCATCGACCTACGTCTCGGTGGTCACCAAACCGCTGGGCGGGGGACGCCTATCACCTGCTCGGCCGCTACGAGGACGAGCTTGCCATGATCACGACACTGCGAAGGAGTCGCCCCGAACACGAGACACGGTCTTTTATGAGGGTCGCCGCATCGGCCGCGCTCGGCCGCCTCGACGAGATCGAGCCGGTGGAAACCGAGAGACTCGCTCGAGCCACGCAATCGTGCTGTTCCGGAGGCCAGTTCGAGTACCGCAACGGCGCTCGAACTCGACGTCCATGGCCACAGAGCCGAAGCGCACGACGCCATGGCTGCCCGCGCGGTGGAGTGGTTCGAGTCGAATCTCCACCCTGATCTCCGCGCGATCTGTCTTCATCTTCAATATCCATTGGCTCTGATGTTCACCGGCCATCTCGAGGCAGGCTCATCATCCTCCGTCGAGGAGGCTGTCCGCAGCAATCAGGACGCGACCCGAGCTACAGTTGCCGTCCGCGATACCTCGCCGGGATACGCGCGGCGCGACCTCGGAAACCGAGGACCGCTCGGGCACTTTCGGACATCGCGTGGACGAGCGATCGGAAGCCGAGGCCGTCCAAGGATGCAGACCACGGACCGGGGAGCTGGATGTATCGGCCAGCGCCGTGATTGCGGCCCAACTCGGCGAGACCTGAGAGGGCGCTGCTGCCTGCTCCAGGGGTCGGTCTCACGAGGCAGTTCCGATCTACGGGATCTATCCACTGCGATCCATACTTCGAGCCCCTCTGGGACGACCCCGAGTTCCAGGAGATCCTGCGGCCGAAGGGGCTGACAATTCGTCGGACGAATTGTGGTGGGGCTTCGCCCCAGTCGCGCTCCATCAATCGTCGACCGCTCTGGGAACGGACGCGTTACAAATCTCGGGTTGCGCATACACCAAATACACATTAGAATACACATTAACGAAGGAGCCGGTCATGCGAACCAACATCGTGCTTGACGACAATCTGGTGCAGGAGGCGTTTCGGCTCACCGATGCCCGCACCAAGCGGGAGCTCATCCAGCTGGCGCTGGAGGAGCTGATCCGGGTCAGGCGGAAACTCAACCTGGCCGATCTGGCCGGGCAGATTCGGCTCCGTGACGACTTCGACCACAAGGCCATGCGGGATGTCCGTTCCGACAATCGTTGACACTTCGGTCTGGATCGATGTTTTTCGGGATGCGTCGGCAGCTCGGCGGCGGCAGCTGGAATCCATGGTCGATCCCGACGACGTGCTGCTCACTCCATTCACCGAGCTCGAGCTCCTCCAGGGTTGCAGGGACGAGGACGAGTGGTCGCTCCTCGCAGCCTATTTGGAAACCCAGGAGTATCTGGCGCCGAGCCGAGAGACATGGGCAGCGGCAGCGCGGATCTTCTTCGACCTGCGCCGTCTCGGCAAGACCGTGCGCAGCCCCATCGATTGCTGTATTGCGCAGGTCGCCATCGACAATGGTGTGCTGCTGCTCCACCGCGACCGGGATTTCGAGGTGATCGCCGAGATCAGGCCGCTGCAGCAGCGGTTCGTACGGTGGGATGAGTAGGAGCAATTCGTCGGACGAATTGCGGTGGGGCTTCGCCCCAGTTCGCTCACGACACGGCCATCACCTCGGAATTGCGGTGATTCCCCGTGCGCTCGCGAGCTCTCGATCGAAAGTGGCGACCAATCCATCGGCACGATCGCAGGCGAGGTTGACGATCGTGGCATCGACAAAGCTCAGTCTGGTCTTGGTCTGTCTTTGGAACGTCTCGACCGAATCCAAGAAGAGTTCGGAGCAGGGAACGAACTCGAGTTCGCGGGCGCCCAGCAGTACGTCGGAAACCTCGGATGCCACCCGAACTCCGCGACGGGCCATGAGCACGGTCACCACTTCGAGAAAAACGTACTCGAGCAGCAGACCCCGGCCCCACTTGCCATCGAGGAAATCAGCCATGGCGGCGGCCGCCGCCTCGTGGTGCGCATCCCGGCTGTTGTGGTAAGGCGACGAGGAAGCTCGAATCGAGAACGATCACAGGTGTCGGCCTTCGACCCCATAGGCGATGGCATCGATTTCTTCACTCAAGCGCTCGTTGCCATCCGGGTAGGGCTCGGGCTGCAGATCCGCAAGACTTCGTCGACCGGGTCCGACTTGCCGGTCGAGAGAGCCACGTGCGAATGGCCTCGTTCATCAACTCACCGACCGTAGCGCCCTGGAGCGCGGCGCGGGCTTTGAGCTGGCGATACACTTCCTCATCGAGGTTTCGAATCGTGCGATCCATGTGTTCATTGTAACACTTGCAATTCGTCGGACGAATTGCGGTGGCTCGCTCCGCTCGCCAGTCTTTTTCTCTTAGCCTAGATCATGCCGGATCGTGATGGCATATGTCGACGGCTTGGTGGCGCAGTCTGATCGTGCTTAGTCGAGTTCGGCGACGGCAATGCCGTCGCTTGCCAGGGTCACGGTGTCGGAGGCGTTGAAGAAGCGGCCGTCTTCGAGCTCGCCTCGTACGGTCAGCTCGATCTGATCTCCGGGCTCGGCGCCGCCAGCCATTGCCGCTCGGACCGTGGTGTTACAGGGCAGCCACATCGAGAGATCGTCGCGGCCGTTGCCGTTGGTGTCGGAGATCTCGCAGACGGCGGCGCAGCCGATGGGGCAGTCCAACCTTTCGCCGTCGATGTCGATGAGAGCGAGGGTGGAGCAGTCGATGTCCTCGACGTCGAGGTCGCCGGGCAGCTCCAGTGCGACCCGCAGGCGCTTCGGGTACAACCGAGGATCTGCGACCCGCGGGCTGATCTCGGCCGTGGCTTTGATCGGCATGAAATAGGTCAGGTGAACCACGAGCTTGTCGAGGCGGGACGGGGTGTCATGCGTACCTTCGAAGACCCGCACGAGGTGGGGTACTTCCTGCGCCTCGAGGGCGTCGATCACCGGCCAAAACGTGTTGCTCATGTTGTCTCGATCACCGACCCGGAGAAAGAGATCGAGCGGGTACTCGGAGCCCGCGTACCCTTCGACCAGCGCCGGCGGTGACTGGGCAAGCATCTGCCGGCGCACGCTCTCGTCGATCTCGCCGTATTCATCGAGGAGGAAGTCGACGTACCACGGCGGGTTGCTCATGTTGGCTGCGAACGCGGCGCAGAACGCGAAGAATCGGGCTGATAGGACGTCGTTTGACGGGTGGTAAATGTATGGCGGGCCTGGCGTCAGCGCTAGAACGTAGATGATCTGCGACGGCAGGTAGCCCTCGAGGACCGCCATGAACCCGGCGTCGATACTGGCGCCGCCGAAGACCTCGGGGTGACGCAGCGCGAGGCGGATGGCGCCGTGACCGCCGATGGAGCGACCGATCAGCAGCCGATGCTCACGATCGGCCAAGGTTCGGTAGTTCCAGTCGACCCAGTCAACGAGGTCGTCGACCAGGTAGTCTTCATGGTTCCCAAGAAGCTCGGAGTTGGCGTGATAGTGGAAGATCTGGTCGTTGAAACCCTGCTGGATCCACTCCTGAGGTGGCGATGTCCTGTTGGAATCGGGCTCGACGACGATCATCGGATCGATGAGCCCGTCGGCGATCATGTCGTCGAGAACGGGTGCGAAGTCCGTCAGGTACCACGAGCCGACGCCCCCATCCCCGCCGGGAAGGAGGTAGATCACAGGATAATCGAGGCCCGAGGTCTGGTAACTCTCGGGCAGGTATACGACCATCGACCGGTACCCCCCGAGAGCCTCGCTGTAAAACCTCTCGACCGTCGCGCTACCGCCTGCCGTGGAGGTCACGGTTACCGCCAGGAGAGCTAGAAGGATCCCACTGGTTTTCCCTTGCATGATTTCCTCTTCTCCTTGCTACGCGATCCCGTTGAGTTCGGTTTCATAATCGCCACGCGAACAGCGAAGGATCGATAGCAGAAGAGTGCCCCGCCTTGGTGCGGGGCACTCGAGTTCATCGCACCAGTTCGAGATCTACGAATGTTCTCAGGGAACCGTGTTCGACCACGCGATGGTGTCGCCAGATTCGAAGCCGTCGGAGAAGAACGGGGCGCCGAGTTCGACGGCGCCGCGGTCGCAGCGGACCGACCCGTCTCCGTCGCCATCCCAGGGGCGGATGTTGCCGTGCTGGTCGAATTCCGGACACAGCGCGTCATCGCCGCTGTCGATGGCTGGGCTTCCCGTCAGAGGCAGGTGGGTCCGTGGTCGGCCCGCCGTTGTCGGCGAGGGGCGCCAGCATCACATCGGCCACGACCAGGTCGTCGGTCCCGACGAGGTTGCAGGTGATGTCGTCGGCGAGGTTGAAATCGGACGAGTTGATCACCGCCGGTGACGCTTCAACACAGTTGCCGAGCACGGCGGCACCCTGCTCGAGGTTCTCCGCCACGATGGTGTTGCGGAGCACGATCTCGACGGCCATGGTTCCGGCATAGCGATAGGCGGAGATTCCGCCTCCGTAGGTCTCGGCGGTGTTGTCGCAGATGGTGCTGTCCTCGACGATCACCAGAGTATCCACGGATGGTGGGACGCCCCAAGCACCACCAAGCGCGATGATCCCACCACCGCGACCTGTCGTGGCGCTTCCGGCGGTGTTGGCGCCGAGCGCCTCGTTGCCGCTGATCGTCGAGTTGCTGATGGTCGTTGTGTTGTCGGATATGCAGACACCACCACCGAAACCGGAGAGGTCCGCCAGCGACTCGGCGCTGTTGTCACTGATCGTGGAGCGGCGGATCTCCACAACGCCTCGCGCCAGTCCCAGACCACCGCAGAAGGCGAAGCCGCTGGCCGAATATGCCTTGTTGCCGCTGATGGTGCTGTCGGATGATGACGACCTCTGTATCGTAGGTCGCAATACCGCCGCCGAAGGCGCCGGTGTTGTACGTGACCGACGTTCGATCGATATTCAGGGTTGGTGGGGTCGCGATGTCATCAATGCTCAGAAGCGCCCCCCCTTCACCTCCTGACGCCGTATTGAGGGTCAACACGCAATCGGTCAGGGTCATGGGGCCCGAGCTGTTGCAGATGCCGCCGCCATCGGGCGCGGTGCTTTCGGTGATCGTGGTTCGAATCAGGTCCGCCTGGCCGAAGGCGTTGAGCAGCGCGCCGCCGCAGTATGTCGGACCGGAGTCACCGCCCTGAAGGGTGAGATCGCGGAGGAACAATGTTCCCGACGAATTGACCATGGAGAAGACGAAAGGCCGGTGCGGTGGGCGCGCGTCTGATCGTCGAGTTTCGGCCCTCGATGGTCACGTTGGATCCGATGATCGGCAGACCCGTTGGGTCCATAGTGGAGCACGTTGACTTCATCGAGGACATAGGTCGCCGATGGTCGCCAGTTCGATGACGTCGGCGCCGCTGCCGGCCGGACAGTCGGCGTGGGTCGCGGCATCGGCGTTGGCGTTGTCGATGGCCTCGATGAGCGAGCACTGGCCGTCGGCAGCCACCACCGGGTTGGTTGTCGTCACCGGGATCGTGGCCGCCGAAACCGACAGCCCGAAACCCACAAGCGCAGTCGTCACCAGAGAGATCTTGGTTCGCATGCTTGCCTCCTTCTTGGTTGAGTTGATTGCCCCGCGTTCTCAGACAGGACCCGTCTTCTCGTTGCCGAATTTCGTCGTTTCGTTGTGTTGGTCACACCTTCAACGTCGGGTTCTCGTCGAGGGGATTGCCCAAAGGAGTTGCAAAGGATCGCTAAAAGGTCTTACCGAAGATCGGCTTCCAAGAAGAACCGCTCCCGTCAAACTCTGCACAACTGTGGTTCGGAAGTACACGATCCTCCGGACGCAAGTGGGGAGCTTGCGGCTACAATGCCCGCGCCGTTATAGGGGCGAGCATCCCTGCTTTCCCTTCGACGTATCCTCGAATAGACTCATCGCTCTTCGGAGATGAACGCCTTCCGATCGCAAGCTGGGAAGCTTGCGGCTACAATTGCCCGCCCACTCGTCAAAGAGCACTTGTCGACGTGCTTTGTAGCGGCAAGCATCCTTGCTTGCCCTCGTGCGCTGCCCGGGAGCACAACCAGCTAGCGCCTCGCTCATTGCTTTGTCATAATGAGAAAGCAGCGCGAACCATTACAAAATGTCCCTTTCACAAGGTGATCGTCTAGGCCGTTACGAAGTCCTCGGCCCCATCGGGGCCGGCGGGATGGGTGAGGTGTGGCGGGCTCGCGACACCGATCTCGAGCGTGAGGTCGCGATCAAGGTGCTTCCCGAGGCGGTGGCTTCGGAGCCGCGCCGGGTCGAACGGTTCCGGCGCGAGGCGCGGGCGTTGGCGGCGCTGTCGCATCCCAATCTGCTCGAGATCCACGATGTGGGTTCAACCGAGGGAGTGGACTACGTCGTCACCGAGCTCCTCGAGGGCGACAGCCTGCGTTCGGCAATTCCACCTTCGGGCCTGCCGTGGCAGAAGGTGGCCGAGGTCGGCGCGGCCGTGGCCGACGGCCTGGCTGCTGCCCACGGCAAAGGGATCGTCCACCGCGATCTCAAACCCGAGAACCTCTTCGTCACATCAGACGGCCGGGTCAAGATCCTCGACTTCGGGCTCGCCAGCATGGACGAGGAGATCGAGGTCGATGGCGACAGTCCCACGGTCACCGAGGCGGGCGCCGTGCTCGGCACGGTGGGCTACATGGCGCCTGAGCAGCTCAGGGGGCGGCCGGCCGACAGCCGCTCGGATGTGTTCTCGCTCGGCTGCGTGCTCTATGAGATGGCGTCGGGCCGGCGCGCCTTCACCGGCGCCACCGGGGTCGAGATCATGGCGGCGATTCTCAAGGAGGAGCCACCACAGCTCTCGTCGTCGGGCGCCGCGGTGCCGGTGGATCTCGAGCGCACGGTCCACCGCTGTCTCGAGAAGCGCCCCGAGGCGCGCTTCCAATCCGCCGCCGATCTCGCCTACAGCCTGAAGAAGCCTGGGATCGAGTCCATCGGCGCCGGTGATGGCGACGGCGGACGCCACCGCTTCGGTCGACGGTTGGCAGTGGTGGCATGTTGGGGGTGCAGCGATACTGCTCGTTGTTGCCTTGGCCATCGCGTGGCAAATGCTGGTATCGACAAGTTCCGAGACCGTCACGGAACCAGTGGCCGGTGACCTCGACCCGAACCGCATCGCGGTCGTGCCGCTAGTCAACCGGAGCGACGATCCATCCCTGAGCGCCCTGGGACGCTTGTGCGCCGAGAGGATCGTGACCGAACTGGCGGAGATCGGGGAACTCGAGGTAGTGCCCACCGAGGAGCTGGTCTCGATTGTGGGGGCCCGGTCCACGAGTTACGAAGAAATCCGCACTCTGGTGAGCGACGTCGCTACAGCGACATCGGCCCGACTGGTGTTGACAGGGGCTCTTTACGAGTCGGGCAACGAGATCGCACTGCACGCCACGTTGGAGGACGCAAGATCCGGTCGCGTCGTTCGAGCCTTCGAGACTCTCACGAGCCCACGCGATGAGGTTGACTCAATGCTCGACACCCTGAGTGGCTGGGTGTTCGTGACCACCATGGAGGCGCTCTACCCGTCCCTCGGATTCGGTGCAGGCAACCGGCTGCCGGAACCTGAGGCGTTTCGCGAGTACCTCGCAGGCATGCCGATCGCGGGTATCGAGTGTTCGGCAAAAGACCACCTCTTTCGCGCTCTCGAAATCGACCCCGAGTTTCACCGAGTTCGGTTGTGGGCAGCTTTCTCATCCTGGTCGAGCACGTCGCTATGGCAGCTCGGTGAGTCCGTTCTGCGTCCACTCGAGGTGAACCGGGCGGATCTCGGTCCGAGCCAGCAGCGTCTCGTCGATGCCGCGCGATGGGGATTTGATGGCCGATGGGTGGGCGCACTCGGCATACTCCAGGAGTACCTGGACGAAAACCCGGAAGACTGCATGGCCCGTGCGTGTGTGATCAAGACCGCGAGCTACGCAAACCGCCGTCGGCTCGCCCTTGAGACCTTCGAACACTACCAATGGGAACCCGTTCAGACTCCGAATCAAGTCAAGATCATGTCATTCCACGCCGCCGATGCCCATCATCTGTTGGGTCAATACGAGGAGGAGCTGGCGGTCTTACGGCAGCTGTGGGCTCTGCAACCGAGGTTCTTCGGCACGACCTGGTTTCGGGAACCCGAGGCGAGAGCTCTCGTCGCCCTCGGCCGAATCGACGAGATGGATGAGGTGATCGCCGAAGCAATGACCGAACCCTCGTACGGACCGGAACGATACGGAGCAATGATGATCGGCGTGGCTGCCGAGCTTCGGGCTCACGGCCATCGTGAGGAGTCCCGGGTGATGGCGGAACGCGCCATCAACTGGTTCGATCGTGCAGAGCTATCCCCGGAACTCTCCGCCTCGGTGATCGAGCGGATGATCACTGCGCTCACACTCCTGAATCGGAACACCGAGGCCCATGGAATGGCTGAGCAGCTTTTCGCATCCGATCCCGAGCGGTGGCGGTCTTGGGCCCTTTTCGGTATCGAGGCTGCGAGGCGCGGTGATCGCGATGTCGCCCTGGAGATGTCTCAACGTCTGGCCGATGTGACCGAGCCGTTCACCATGGGCCGACCTTCGTACTTCCGTGCCTCCATCGCCGCTCAACTCGGCGACCGAACCGAGGCGATTCGACTGCTGCAGCAGGCCATGACTCGGGGATTCAAAGAATGGGGCCATCTCCACGTCGATATCAACTTCGATCCTGTCCGTAGCGACCCCGAGTTCCAGGAGATCCTGCGGCCGAAGGGATGACAATTCGTCGGACGAATTGTGGTGGCGCGTCGAACGCGCCAGTTTCGTCGCAAACCTGACTCATGAGGCCGGGATGGCCTGAATTCCCCGAACGCCGGCGAGTTCGCGGTCGAACGTGGCGACAAGACCGCCTGCTTGCTCTTGGGTGCCCTCGATCAATTTCAGCGCCTTCTGTAAACAATCGCCATTCGATCGCAAGCTGGAAGCTTGCGGCTCCAATTGCCGGCTCCAAAAGGAAAACGCCCCGCCTCGCGGCGGGGCGCTCTTGATCAAACCGGCGAGATCACTCGGTTACGGCGTTGGCGACCGGCTCGTTGGCGAGGGTGACCGTGTCGGTCGCCTGGAAGAAGCGGCCGTCATCGAGCTCGCCGCGGATGTTGAGCCGGATTTCGTCGCCGGCCGCCGCTCCGGTCGCCACGGCCGCCCGAGCCATTCGATCGGAGGAGAGCCAGACGGACAGATCGTCGCGGCCATTGCCGTTGACATCGGAGATCTCGCAGGCGGCGGCGCAGCCGATGGGGCAGTCGAACCGGTTGCCGTCGATGTCGATCGAGGTCGAGGGTGGTGCAGTCGATGTCGGCGACGTCGAGGTCGCCGGGCAGCTCCAGTGCAACCCGCAGGCGCTTCGGATACAGCCGAGGATCTGCGACCCGCGGGCTGATCTCGGCGGTGGCCTTGATGGGCATGAAGTAGGTCAGATGGACCGCGAGTTTGTCGGCGACAGAGTAGGTGTAGTGGCCCCCTTCGAAGACTCTCACCAGGTGTGGCAAATCGTTGGCTTCGAGGGCGTCGACGACCGGCCAGAAAGTGTCGCTGTACTCGTCACGATCACCGATCCGGAGAAAGAGGTCGAGTGGATATTCCGAACCGGCATACTGATCGACGAGTGCCGGCGGAGAGTGGGCCAGCAGGCGTTGCTCGACGCTCGAGTCGATCTCGCCATCCGCATCCAGGATGAAGTCGACGTACCACGGTGGGTTATTCATATTCGGTGTGAAGGCTGCGCAGAACGAAAATGCCCCCGCCGAGTAAAAGCTGTAGGTCGGTGCGAACTCGAAAGGGGGGCCCGGCGTAACCAGTGCGAGATGGACTGGTACTTTGTCGGAAAATATCCCTCGAGCCACAGCCATGAATCCGGCATCGATGCTGGCGCCGCCGAAAACATCGGGATGACGCATAGCCAGACGGATCGCGGCGTGACCGCCCATGGAGCGGCCGATGAGGAGCCGGTGTTCGCGATCGGCGAAGGTCCTGTAATTCCAGTCGATCCATGCCGACCACATCCTCGGCGAGATAGTCCTCGTTTTTGCCGAGGAGAACGGAGTTGCTGTGAAAGTGATAGATCGGTTCGTGAAAACCCCGTTGTTGCCATTGAAGGGGTGGTGGGGATGATCCCGAGTCCGGCTCGACGATGATCATCGGATCTATGAGACCGCCCGCGATCATCTCGTCGAGGATGGGCAGGAAATCCGTCAAATACCACGAGCCGACACCCCCGTCGGCGCCGTGCATGAAGTAGATCACCGGATAGTGGAGTCCCGACGTGGCGTAGCCGTCAGGGAGATATACGAGCAACGTCCGATTGGCCCCGAGCGCCTCACTGTAGAAGGTCTGTTCGGTCGCGGTTCCGCCGGCCCACACCAGGGCGGTCACCACCAGGATGGCAAAGACGATCGCAATGACTTTCCCGCGCATGACGTCCTCCTTGGTTCGTGTTTCTCGGTTCTGATTCCAAGGTGGGTTCGTTGCAAACGGGTGTCCTAATGAAAATGTAAAGGAAGGCCAAAGGTTGTTCGAAGCGAAGGATCAGCGCAGCAATTGCCAACTTCGCTGGACGCCAATGACTACGGCGTCGACTCTGAAGGGCAAGCAGGGATGCTTGCCGCTACAAAGACTGCCGGAAGGGCCAGCGATTTCTTGGTCGCCATGGGTTACGGGAAGGACTCTGATGGTGGGCCCAACCCCACCCTACTTCAGGCCAAGGACCGCCCATAAGGCCAGGGCCGACGGCGTCGGGGCTGAAAGGCAAGCAGGGGTGCTTGCCGCTATAAAGGCGGCAGTGATTGTAGCCGCGAGCTTCCAGCTTGCGAGGCGATGGGGATGGTCGTACCTCCTCGCCCTGCCCCTTCTTGAAGGCGAGCTGAGTTTTGGGCGGGTTTTGCAACTCCTTTAGGACTCCGTCACCTCCCGCTCCTACCCTGGAAGGAGAATCCGCGATCGAAAGGAGTGGGACATGAACAGAATGTGGGTGGCGATAATGCTGAGTGCGTGGCTGGTAGCGCCCGGCGCGGCGCTGGCGCAAACCGAATGGGTCGACGATCTCGCGAACCCGGTGGTTCCGTCGCCGGACCCCAACGCCTGGGACGGCTGGCGACACCTCACCAGCGTGATGCTGGTTGACGGGACCCACCACATGTACTTCGAAGGCCAGGTGGTCGATTCGCCCTTGTACGACCACTTCGATATTGGACACGCGACTTCTCCCGATGGCGTGGTGTGGACGATGGACCCGGCGAACCCGGTGCTCAGTCGGGGTGGCGGCAGCGAGTGGGACAGCGGAACCGCTGCATCTGCTGTCGTGATCCACGACGGCGCGCAATTTCGGATGTGGTACCAGGGCGGGGCAGAGGGTGATTCCATGCGATCGGTGGGATACGCGACATCGGCTGACGGTTCATCCTGGACAAAGCACGCAGGCAATCCGATTCTGGGCCCCGGACCGGCCGGATCTTTCGACGACGGAAGCATCTGGCCCGGGACCGTGCTGTTCGACGGTTCGATCTATCGGATGTGGTACACGGGGGGTCGGGCCGGTGATGAATTCCTATCGCAGACGATCGGTTATGCCGAGTCGGCCGACGGCCTGAGCTGGACACGGCGCCTTGAGCCGTTGACTGGTCTCAATGAGGGTTGGGAGAGCTCGATGGAGCTCTCGCCCTCGGTCGTGTTCGACGGCTCGGTCTACCGGATGTGGTATTCGGGAGCGGTCTGGATGAACTGGGTGAACATCGGCTACGCCGAGTCTCGAGATGGCGTCGAATGGACCGCATATCTCGGCAATCCGGTATTGAACGGTGGCTCCTTCTACCACGGGCACGTGTTGCAGGACGATGCAGGCGCCGGGTTCCAGATGTGGTATACGGATTACAGCAACGACAGCATTCGACTGGCCACCTCGACATGCTGCTCGAATGTCTATAGCTCGATCATCCCGGCGGCCGCCTACGCCGCGGGCGCTGAGGGCTCGTTCTACGAGACCGATCTCGACCTCAACAACGCCGACGAACGGGACGTCGAGTACCGCATGATCTGGCTGCCGCGCGGCGCGAACAACAGCGAACCTGAACAGTCGGCGCTCTTCATCCTCGGCGCTGGGAAAAGCATCCGATACTCCAATGTACTCGCCGCGGTCTTTGGCCTCGAGCCCGACGCCTTCGGCGCGCTCCGCATCGATGCGTCGAGCCAGGACCTTCACGCCCTGGTGCGGATCGCCAACACGCCGCAGGAGCCCGACGCAGGCAGCTTCGGCCAGGCCATGGCGTCGATTCGACGGAGTGATTGCACCTCCATGGGCGAACGGAGGCGGCTGCTGTTCGGTACCGAGAACGCCGCCATGCGGTTCAACGTCGGCTGCCTCAACGCAAGCGATCTGGCGGCACGGGTCAGTTTCGAGCTGTTCCGTTCGGACGGAACATTGCTCGGCACGGAAAGCCTGATCCTGCTGCAATGGAGCAATGATCAGCTCAACCGGATCTTCGATCAGTACCACCCGGCAACCGGCTACGTCGAGTACTGGTCTGATGCCCCTCAAGGCAGGATCTACTGCTACGGCTCGGCTCTCGACAACATCACCTCTGATCCGACGACGATTCCGCCGATGTAGCGTTCCGCCCGCTTCCGAGTCCGCGTTCGTGCCCTAAGGGATCGTCCACCGCGGCCTATCGGGCACGGAAACGGACACGGACGTGGACATCCGGCTACGCCGTGAATGGCTATCGCCAAAAAGAAAAACACCCCGCAAAAGCGGGGTGTTTCCCTTTTATAAACTTCCCGGCGGCGACCTACTCTCCCACACCACAGGGATGCAGTACCATCGGCGCTGAGGGGCTTAGCTTCCGTGTTCGGTATGGGAACGGGCGTTTCCCCCTCGCTAAGGCCACCGGAAAAAAATCACAACCGTCACTGAGTCGATTTCGTCAATCAGATAGCTTAAAACTAAGTTAAGTAAAACGTGTGGTCAAGCCTCACGACCGATTAGTACGGGTTAGCTACACGTGTTGCCACGCTTCCACATCCCGCCTATCAACCAGGTAGTCTCCCTGGGGTCTTAAGGGGTATTGCTACCCGGGACATCTTATCTCAGAGTGGGCTTCCCGCTTAGATGCTTTCAGCGGTTATCCTTTCCGAACGTAGCTACCCAGCTATGCCGTTGGCACGACAACTGGTGCACCAGAGGTTCGTCCATCCCGGTCCTCTCGTACTAGGGACAGATCTCTTCAAATGTCCTACGCCCACGGTAGATAGGGACCGAACTGTCTCACGACGTTCTAAACCCAGCTCACGTACCGCTTTAATCGGCGAACAGCCGAACCCTTGGGACCTGCTTCAGCCCCAGGATGCGATGAGCCGACATCGAGGTGCCAAACCCTGCCGTCGATGTGAACTCTTGGGCAGGATAAGCCTGTTATCCCCGGAGTACCTTTTATCCGTTGAGCGACGGCCCTTCCACACGGAACCGCCGGATCACTAAGCCCTACTTTCGTACCTGCTCGACTTGTATGTCTCGCAGTCAAGCACCCTTATACCTTTGCGCTCTGCGGCTGGTTTCCAATCAGCCTGAGGGTACCTTTGGGCGCCTCCGTTACACTTTGGGAGGCGACCGCCCCAGTCAAACTACCCACCAGACACTGTCCCCGACCCGGATTACGGGCCTGGGTTAGACATCTAGTGCAGTAAGGGTGGTATCTCACCGGTGACTCCACCGAGGCTAACGCCCCGACTTCAAAGTCTCCCACCTATGCTGCACATACAACACCAAATGCCAGTGCCAAGTTGTAGTAAAGGTTCACAGGGTCTTTCCGTCTTACCGCGGGTAACCGGCATCTTCACCGGTACTACAGTTTCGCTGAGCCCCTTGTGGAGACAGTGCCCAGATCGTTACGCCATTCGTGCAGGTCGGAACTTACCCGACAAGGAATTTCGCTACCTTAGGACCGTTATAGTTACGGCCGCCGTTTACCGGGGCTTCGGTTCAAAGCTTCGTCCGAAGACTAACCTCTCCCCTTAACCTTCCGGCACCGGGC
>CAVWAW010000002.1:132500-328950 GCA_963753035.1 uncultured Acidobacteriota bacterium
CAGCCGGAGACGGCCACTCCGTAGTCGAAGGCGTCTCTCTGTCCGTGCAGGCCCGGGAACGACGGCAGTAACGACGGGTGGATGTTGAGGATCCGATTCGGAAAGGCGTCGATGAGCACCGATGACAGCAGCCGCATGTACCCGGCGAGGCAGACCCACTCAACCCCGGCGGCCTCGAGTTGCTCGACGATGGCGCCGTCGTGGATCTCTCGGCTTCCGAAGTTCTTGTTCGGGAGAACGGCGGTGGCGATCCCGTGAGTCGCCGCCCACTCCAGTCCGGCGGCGTCGGCCCTGTTGGAGATGACCACCGCCACCTCGGCGGGGATCTCGCCGGTCGAGCACGCGCGGGCGATGCTCTGCATATTCGAGCCTCTGCCGGAGATCAGGATTCCGAGTCTCGTCGTCATGGGTGGATGATAGCGGAGATTGGGGGCTGTGCGGGTGGACGGCCCTCAGCCCTGGCCTTGAAACACGAAGGTCGCCAAGAACCACGAAGGCGGCCACGAAGCATCGCGTTTAGGAGTGGGTCTTCGGTTCCGCGGCGCAAGGCGTCCTCATGTATCGGCAGGCGTGGCTTCAGCGCATTGTTTGAAACGCAACGAGCGCAATAAACGCAAAGACCATCGCAATGTTTTCATCCCATCAAGCCATCGCAAGGTATCGGTTTCATCGAACCAAGCAGTCGACGTCCATCTGCACTCACCGCGATCCACGCGATGGCGCGTTCGCCATTGGGGAGCGATCGCCATTGTGGTGCGGGCGTCCCGCCCGCAAGATGCCCTCGATCCTCGGACGACGGTGCGATGAGCCAATCAAGCGATGGTCTTTGCGATGTCCATTGCGATCGTAGCGATCTTTGCGGTGCAATTGCGGTGCTTCGTGGAGACCTTGGCGGCCCTTGGTGATCTCTGTGTTTCAAACAAACCGCCAATACCACCACGTCCGATTTGCAGGGGCACGCTCGTTCACCTTTTGCTACCAAATAATACGGGGTGGCTCTTGTTAGAGCCACCCCGTATTATTTGGTGCCCAGGGGCGGAGTTGAACCACCGACACGCGGATTTTCAGTCCGCTGCTCTACCAACTGAGCTACCTGGGCACACCAGGTCGGCGTTTTATATCCCACGGCTTGTCGGGTGTCAACAATCGATTGGGCGCGGATCACGAGCGGCCGGCACAGAGATTGCGTACAATGCCCGTCAATGGAGCTATTGAGATTCTTCCTCGCAACCGGCTGGGTGGCGAAAGTCGTCCTCATCATTCTCGTTCTCTTTTCCCTTGCCTCGTGGTCGGTGATCTTCGGCAAGTGGCGGGAGCTGACATCCGCGGCCAAAGCGACGGACCGGTTTCTCAGGGTCTTCCGAAAAGCCTCGCGCCTCAACGAGGTCTCGAGCGAGGTCCAGAAGTACCGCGCGTCCCCGTTGGCACCCATGTTCCAGGCCGGCCACTCGGAGCTCGAGGCACAGCTCCGGACGAGCCAGGGACCGGGCGGGACCGACAGCGGCCTCAAGATCAAGAGCCTCGACGCGATCTCCCGCGCACTGGAACGGGTTCGTGGTTCCGAACTCGAACGCCTTCAGCGAGCCCTACCCATGCTCGCGACAACGGCCAGCGCGACACCGTTCATCGGCCTTTTCGGCACAGTCTGGGGCATCATGAACACCTTCAGGGCCATCGGCGCCACGGGCTCGACATCGATCCTCACCGTCGCGCCGGGCATCGCCGAGGCGCTGATCAACACCGCCGCAGGCCTGCTCGCCGCCATCCCTGCGGTGATCGCCTACAACCACCTGTTGGCGAGAGTCAAATCTCTCAACCGTCGGATGGAGGACTTCGAGCTCGAGTTCCTCAATCTCGTTGAACGAAATTTCAACTGAGGCAGAGATGGCAGGCAAAATCAGCGACAACCTCGACGAACTTGCCGAGATCAACGTCACGCCCCTCGTGGATGTGATGCTGGTGTTGCTGATCATTTTCATCATCACCGCACCGATGCTCGTTCAAGGCCTCAATGTCAACCTGCCGAAGCAGGACGCGCCGTCCATCGCCGCCGAGAGCGACAAACCGCTCGTTCTGACCCTCTCGACGGACCGCATCATTTATCTCGAGGACGAGCCCATCCATCTCGAGCTGCTCGGAGATCGCCTCGGGGCCGCCCTTGCCGGACAGCCTCGACCGGTCTATGTCAAAGCCGACGAAGATCTGCCCTACGGCTTCGTGATCAAGGTCCTCGCCGTCCTCGACAAAGTGGGAGTCGAACAGGTGGGCATGGTGACTCTGCCCGAGGATCGCTGAGTGGATCCTGTCTCCCGTATCCTTTCGGAGCGCGAGCGGTCACGGCCGAGGCTTTTTCCCTACACCATGATCGCCTTGGTGCTCCACGGTGGTCTCGCCGGGACGATCTTTCTCATGAGCCGCAACGCGTCCGCCCGTCACGCTCAGCTTCCGGCGGTGTCGGTGCGCATTGTTCAACCCGAGCCTCCCAAGCCAAGGCGCCGCCGCGCCGAGCCGGCGGCGCAACCCACGCGCGTACAAAAGAAAGAGACCCCGGTGCCGGTGCCGACCGTGCCGGAGCCGGTGGCAACGGCGGCGCCCGCGGTCGAAGCGCCCACCCAGCGGACGAGCGAGGACGCCATGGCGGCGCCCGAGCAGAAAGCGACCCCGCGGCCGACTCAGCCCCCCGTGCCCTCGTCCGGTGGCAGCGGTTTGTCGGTCGGTGGCGGCAACGATCAACAGATGCCCGGCATCCCATCTGACTTCCATTTCGCCTACTACGTTCAGCGCATGTTGGCGCTCATCGAGTCGCGCTGGTACAAACCCGCGGCTCCCGTCGAAACCCGCGCCCTCGTCCGTTTCACCATCAACCGGGACGGCAGGGTCTCTCGGATCGAACTCGAGTCGAGTTCGGGGAACTCCTCATTCGATCGCGCAGCGCTGCGCGCCCTCTATGCCGCCAATCCGCTGCCGCCCCTGCCGCCCGCCTACAGCAAACCCAGCCTGACGGTCCATCTGACCTTTTCGGAGTGAGTCATGCGAACCACGTTGTTGAGTCTCATCACGATCTTTCTGGCATCGATCGCTGTTGCCCAGGACGATATCTATCTCGAGATCACCCAGCCGGGGCTCCGCAAGGTGACCGTCGCTGCGCCGCCGCTGATGGTTCTTCCCGGCACGCCCGCGGATGTCGCCAAAGGATTCCAGGAGACCCTCGATGTCGATCTCGCGGCGGCGGCGCCCATCGCGATCGTCGAACGACGCCTCTACGCCCTCGTCGAGGACGACCCTCGTCCAGAGGTGCTCAACGAGCGGTGGCGCTCCATCGGTGCTCAATTCCTGCTCAGCGGCACGGTGGTCCGCGCCGGCGGCCAGATCGTGGTCGAAACCCGGCTCATCGATCTCGTCTCCGGGGAGTTCGCCTTCGCCAAACGCTACCGAGCCGGCATCTCGGCATCTGAAGTGGTGGCCCACACCCTGGCCAACGATCTCGTCCAGGTCTTCACCGGCCGGCAGGGCCCGTTCCTGTCACGGATCGCCTACATCTCCGACCGTACCGGTGAGTCCGAGATCTGGGTCATGGACTGGAATGGAAAGAACAAGAAGCAGCTCACCAAACACAACTCCCTGGCGCTCGCGCCATCGTGGTCTCCTGACGGCAAGCACCTCGTCTTCACTTCGTATCTCAGAGGCACCCCGGCGATCTATCTGCTGACGCCGCAGGAGGGTTATCTCAAGCTGCTGTGGGACAAGGGCGGAGTCAACTCGTCGGCCTCGGTTTCCCCCGATGGTCGCACCGTCGCCTTCGCCTCGAGCCAGGATGGCAACGTCGATATCTACACGATTTCCATTGAGGGCGGTGAGGCAAGGCGGTTGACGACTGCCCGCGGCATCGACACCCAGCCCTCGTGGGCGCCCAACGGCCGACAGATCGCATTCACCTCCGCCCGCTCGGGCTCGCCGCAGATCTATATGATGGACGCCGACGGCAGCAATATTCGCCGGTTGAGCTTCAATGGCTACTTCCACGATGAATCGACCTGGGCGTATGATGGCACCCGGATCGCGTGCACGACCCGTGACGAAGGCAACTTCCAGATTGCGACCATCGACACCGTAACCAACGAACGGATGGTGATCCCAGCCCCGGGCAACAACGAATCACCCTGTTTTTCGCCCGAAGGATCCATGATAGCCTTTGAGTCGAACCGATCCGGCAAACCCCAGATCTATATCACCGATGCCAATGGGGTGCCCCGCCAGCTGACGACCGAGGGCTCCAATCACTCGCCAACCTGGATCGGTGCGACGCGTTAAACAGTCATCATCTCCAATGATCGGCGCTGGTTCATCCGACGAAACAGGGCCGATCATTGGACCGAGCGGAATCTGCTCGAACGAGGGAAGATCCAATGAGTGACCGAAAGTACAGCCATCGCGGCTATCAGGACGATGACCGTGATCGCGAACCCAAACCTCCCAGGCCCAAACCCAGCGGGCCCCGGAATTACGACGACGGGCCGCGCGGGCGGGGTCTCGGGGCGCCGACCTCGGTCGCCTTCAGGTGTGCGCGTTGCAACCACGATCTGGTCAACATCCCGGTTGAAACGGACACCACCTGCCCCGACTGCGGCTCACCGCTTCACTCCTGCTCCAACTGCACCTTCTTCGACACCGGAGCTCCGTTTGAGTGCCGCAAGGAACTCCAGGGGCGGGTCGAGAGCAAAACCAAGGCCAACGACTGCGAGCTCTTCCAGCCCAAATCCATCCGGAACCTCGGCCTCAAGCCGGCGGAAAACGGACGGACCGACGGACCGAACGGGACCAACCCCAACGATCCGCGAGCCGCCTTCAACGCACTCTTCAAGAAGTAGCGATTCCCGCACACCAGTACTCCCACGTCACACCCAGCACAGCGACGCCGCGGGGCGGCGCCTACCGGTTGAGAAAACGGGGGGTTCGTACCGCGAGGCAAAATGGAACCGCGAAGACGCAATGCCCGCCAAGGCACCGCCAAGCGTCGCGAATTGACCCGAACCCCCGACGACCCGGCAGGTGGTCCGGTTCAGAGGGGTGCGATGGGTCTAAAAATGACTTCGCGGCAACTTTGCGACCCTGGCGTCTTCGCGGTTTCATTGTGCGCGCAGGTGCTCAGGATGACTCAATCTAACTCTTCGAGCCCGCCTTGATGGTCTCGAGGCCGTGGGCGTTGGGACCGGTTTCCTCTCGGCGCAGCATGATGGCAAAGAAGAGCGCAAGGAATCCGAGAATGCTGAACGCCCACATGCCCGGATTGTGGCCGGCGGGGTTTTCGGCGCTCGCCTGATAGTGGTCATTGAGAAATCCGATCACCAGCGGCACCGTCATCACCCCGATCTGTTGAACCAGGGTCATGACCGCATACGCTGTCCCGAGACGCTTCTCGTCGACGATGTAGGCGACCGACGGCCACATCACCGCGGGGATGAGCGAAAAGGCAACACCCATCATCGCAACCGGAACCACGAGCGGTGTGATCTGGTACGCCATCATCAGAAAGACCGGCATCATCATCAATGAACCAAAGACCATGAACAGCGCCCGGTTGCCCACTTTGTCCACCAGCAGCCCGAAGAGCGGCGTGGCGACCATGGCAGCCAGCGGGAGCACACTGTTGAACTGACCCGCGGTATCGCGAGTGAGCTCCCAGGCCTCCATGAAGAACTTGATGGAAAAGCCGCGGAACGGAAAGATGGCGGAGTAGAAGGTCACACAGAGGGCAACGACAAACCAGTAGGACTTGGTGAATCGGAAGAGATCCGAGAGCACCAGCTTGTCGGTCTCGCCCGCCTTGGCGAGACCGTACCGGCGATTCGCTCGAGCCTCGAGGGCCCCATAGACGATGGCTGAAAGCACACAAAGCGTTCCGATCGCAGCCGCGATGATCAGCGGACCTCGCCAGCCCGTAAATGCCGACGGAACCCATGTCGGCATCCAGTCGGCGGAAAAGGACCCCAGGCGGGCGATGGTGAGATTGATCCCGAAGGCAAAACCGAGTTCCCGGCCTTTGAACCACTTGGCGAGGGCGCAGGTGATGGCAACGATCAGGGGTTCGGAACCGAGGCCGAGGAGAAACCGAGCCACCACCATCACCCAGAAGTTCGAGGTCACGACCATCAGGATCGCGGCAAAGGTGCAGATGGCTCCGAAGGCGATCGTTGATTTGACCGTTCCGTATCTGTCGATGATCACGCCGCCGAGTAACAGGACGATGACCGCCGCCAAGCTGTAGACCGAAAAGAGCATGCCGTAGTTGGCGTCTGTGAAACCCAACTCGGACTTGAGGATGTCGGCGATGGGCGCGATGGAATCGTAGACATAGTAGTTGCCGAACATCGCAACGCTGATAACGACGAGAACGAGCCAGCGGTACGCCGGGGACGGCTGGGGGGTCAAGGCACCCGAGGCGGAGGTGTCGGTCATGTGGAGCTCCTTTGTGGACGGTGCATTGTAACCCCGCTCACGGAATTTCTTCCTGCCCGGGCTGTTATAATCGAAGTCCGCCGGAGGCGCTCGCGCCTGATCGGGCGGAAATTCCCAGATGCTCACTCGAAGACGATTCATCCGTAATGTGTCGCTCGGAGCGGCAGGATCCAGTGGATTCGCGGCCTACGGTATGGCCGGCGCTCTGGATCTTCCCGGTCTCCAGCACACCACCCTGGCACTGCCTCAGCTGCCGCCCGAATGGGACGGCCTGACCATTGCTCAGATCTCGGATGTGCACGCCGGACCCTATATGCCTGCCGAGCGGATGGCACGCGTCGCCGAGATGGTCGACAACCTCGACCCGGATCTGGTCGTCTTCACCGGCGATCAGATGGACCGGCGCCCGTCCGATGCCGATCTCTTCGTCCGCGGGTTCGCCGGCATTTCAGCACCCCTCGGAGTTTTTGGAATCCTCGGCAACCACGACCACTACTTCAACCCGAGAATCTCGGAGCAGGCACTGGTCGAGGCCGGGATCACGCCGTTGGTCAACGACAGCCGGGTGCTGTGCCGCGGCGACGCCGAGTTGGCGTTGATCGGTCTCGAAGATCTCAACGCGGGTCCGGGCCGAGCGCCGGACTTTTCCCTGCTCGGCCGCCACCCGGATGCGTTTCGACTCGTCCTCAGCCATCAGCCCCGCACCTGGCACGACGCGGTTTCGGGCGGCGCACACCTCATGCTGGCCGGACACACCCACGGCGGCCAGATCGCCCTGACCAGCCGCAACCTCAACGTCGCCCGCTTCCAGGGTCGTTATATTGCCGGGCCCTACCGGCGGGACGACGCGACGCTCTATGTCTCGCGCGGAATCGGCGTCGGCGCGGTTCCCCTGCGGCTCGGATCTCCTCCCGAGATCGACATCCTGGTCCTGCGGCGCAAAGCAGAGGCAGGCGTTCTCGCCGCCTGATCGCGATCGCGTGAACCACAGTGACAATTTGGTCGAACTCGCTCGGATCTTCACCTATGTGTACTTGTGCGCATATTGAAACCGCGAAGACGCAAAGGTCGCCAAGGGTCCGCAAAGCACCGCATTTTTGACCCAGGCTCCCTCCGACCCGACACGCGAGACCTCTCCTCGTTGTTTGCCATGAGTCAAAGAGATGACTTGGCGTAAGCTTTGCGGCCTTCGCGTCTTCGCGGTTTCAATATGCATACCGGATTAGTGCAACTCAGACTTGGCCCAAGTGCCCCCTTGCCCTCACGCCTACCTGTTAATCTGATGCCATGCAACTGACCACCGAACTTTGGATCAAAGGGGGCCTGAGCCTTCTTGCGCTTTTCCTCGTCATCTGGCGTCACAAGCGACCGGGTGATCTCAAGAGCGAACAGGCGGGGCAGCTCCTCGGGGTGATGGCGGTCGTGGCACTCGCCGCCTACACCAACTTCGGACAATTCCACGGCGCCTCCATGGTCCACCACTGGGAACAGTTCCACTACTTCCTCGGCTCGAAGTACTTCCCCGAGGTCGGTTACGACGGAATCTACGTCGCATCGCTCGCCGCCGAGCGGGAGATCGAGCTCGGTCACGGTCCCCAACCCTACATGCGGGATCTACGGACCAACGAGGTTGTCCCGGTCGGTTCGATGGTCAACCACATGAAGGAGGTCCGCGGGCGTTTCTCCGACAAACGCTGGGAGATCTTCCGCGAAGATGTCCGCTACTTCCTCGAGTTCAACCGATACAGCTATATCTCGAATATCCGCCGAGACCACGGTTACAACCCCACCCCGACGTGGACATTCTCCGCCCGACTGTTCTCCGCCTGGCCGGCGGCGTCGGATCTCACTCTGAAGGGGTTGGCCTGGCTGGATCCGATCCTGCTGCTCGCCATGTTCGTGATGATTTTTCGCACCTTCGGCAACCGGATCGGCTGTCTGTCGATCATCATCTTCGGGCTCGGCTACCCGTGGCGCTTCGACTGGGTCGGCGGCGCCTTCCTCCGGCAGGACTGGCTGGCCGCAGTCGGGGTGGCCACCTGTCTGCTGAAGAGAAAGCACTTCGGACTCGCCGGTGGTCTCATCGCCTACGCCACCATGGTCCGGGTCTTCCCCGGTGGTTTTCTCGTTGGTCCGGCGGTGGTCGCGGTCCGCCATTTCGTCAACGGCCGGTCGACCGTCTGGTTCCGCCGGCTCGCGGTGGGATTCGCCGCGGGCGTACTGCTCTGCCTCGCCGCCGGCAGCCTGACCGGAGCCGGGCCTCGAGCGTGGGCCGACTTCAAATGGAACCTCGGCAAACACCACGGCACCTGGCTGACCAACAACGTCGGGCTCAAGAACACCCTGCTCTACGACGGCGCGACCATGCGGCGCGAGAATGTCGATTTCAAGCTGCCCGAGCCCTGGATCCACTGGCAGGAGAAGATGACCCGGCTCCAGGACGAACGCCGACCGGTATTGCTGTTCGCCACGGCCCTTTTCCTCGCCGTGGTCGCGGCGGCCGCGTGGCGGCTCGAGATTCACGAGGCGGCGGTCCTCGGGATGGCGGTCGCTTTCGCCGTCGTCGTGCTCACCTGCTACTACTGGGTCATGCTCCTGCTGGTGCCCCTGGGGCGGGGCCGGTGGGGTCCCACCGCCGCGTGGCTCGGGCTCAACACCGGGATCTACGCACTCCACCTGAGCAACCAGAGGGGTCTGTCCTTCGAGATGCTCTACGGGCTGTTTTCATGGGCGCTGGCGATCTACTTCCTCGCCTGGATGGCGCCGGATGCGTGGAAGACGTTCCGGGAGGGGTGGGCGAAAGTGAGGACGAGGTCCTGAGGGCGCTAGGCTCAGGTCGGAATTATTCTGTACCCGAACGCACAATGAAACCGCGAAGTCGCGAAGGTCGCCAAGTTCCCGCGAAGCCATCTCTTTGACCCATCGCAAACGATCATGGAATGACTCCCGATTCGGATCGGAGGGAGCCCGGGTCATCAATGCGGCGCTTTGCGGAACCTTGGCGCGCTCGGCGTCTTTGCGGTTTCATTGTGCGCCAAAGTACGGCACCGCTACATCGGGTAGAGGCCGTCGTCCCTTGTGGGAGGCGCGCCGCCAAAGCCGCCGCCGCCCTCGCCGCCCATCTCGTCTTCGATGGCATCGCCGAGTTCTTCCTCGATGCGTTCGGGGTCCTCGCCGGCCTCGAGGCGGCGGATCATTTCTTCCATGGCCGGGGTCACCGGTTCGCCCGCGAGCTCGGTCATCTTCCGTACCGCCGCCGCCATCTGCCGCGGGTCGTTCTCATCCATCCCTTCGAGATCGGAGGCCAGCTTCATCATCTCTCGTTCGAGACGGGGGTCGTCCATCGCGTCTCCACCGCTTGTGGACTCGCTCTTGCGGGCCGCACCGACACCAAACCGCGACGGAACCCGCCGGAGGTCCTCGTCATTGCATTTGGGGCACGAGGGCACCTTGTCGGGATCGACCTTGAACGAGTGAAAGCTGAAGATCCGGTTGCACGACGGGCAGAGGAATTCATAGACGGGCATCACTTCTCTCCCTCATGTCCCCATTCTGCCACCCTGAAACCGTCGAGACCACTCTCGTCGAGTCGCCACTCGTCCACCCGCATGGCCAGCTCGACCGTCTTGTCACCATACCTGCGGGCGAGCTGGTGCGGGAGACTCAACGCCCGTTGCACCATCTCGGCTTGATCGAGAGGCACCACAAGAATCGCCACTCCGGGCCCTGACAGAAGTGCACTCCTGACCGCCAACCGCAGATCGTCCAACCCCTCACCCGACACCGCCGACACGTTCACGGCGCCACGTCCCCCGGGGGCCAGCGGACGTCTGCCGCCGACCAGATCGATCTTGTTGAGCACGATCAGTTCCCGCTCGCGATCCACACCGAGGCCTTCGAGCACTTCGTCGCCGACTCTCAGGTGCTCCTCCCACGAAGGGTGGGAGACATCAACCACGTGAAGTACGAGATCCGCATCAACCGCCTCTTCAAGCGTCGATCGAAAAGGAGCCACCAGATCGTGCGGCAGCTTGCGGATAAAACCGACGGTATCGGTCATCACGACCGTGACGTCAGAGCCGACCGAGGCCCGCCGCGCCCGCGGATCGATGGTCGCGAAGAGGCGGTCCTCGACCACGACTTTGGCCTTGGCCAGCCGACGGAAGAGACTCGACTTGCCGGCGTTGGTGTAGCCGACGAGGGCGACCGAGGGCAGCTCGCGCCGACGATCCCGCCTCAGCCGGCGATCCCGTTCGATGATCTCGAGCTTGTCCTTGAGCTGAGCAATCCTCTTCGACACCAACCGGCGGTCGATTTCGAGCTGGGTCTCGCCGACACCGCGGGTCCCGATACCGCCGGTCTGGCGGGAGAGATGGCTCCAGCGCCGGGTCAGCCTGGGCAACAGATAGTTCAATTGCGCGAGTTCGACCTGGGTTTTGGCCTCGCGAGAGCGGGCGCGGGCGGCGAAAATGTCGAGGATCACCGCCGCTCGGTCGAGCACCTTCGTGTCTTTGGGCATCTCGCGTTCGAGATTGCGGATCTGCGATGCCGTCAAATCCTCATCGAAAACCACGGACTGAACATCATGATCCTCGGCGAGACTCGCCACCTTGGCGACGAAACCCGAGCCCACGAGGGTCGCAGGGTCCGGCGACTGGCGCTCCTGGATGAGGCGCCCAACCACCCGACCACCGGCGGTATCGACCAATCGCTCGAGTTCATCCAGATGGTCCTCGACCTCGGACCGCAGCGTGGGAGACACCACGAGGCCTACGAGCAGGGTTGGCTCATCGCCAGACGGCCGGATTTCAAGATCGGGGGACATCAGTTCATGCCGTTAGGGCAGGTCTTCTTTGTGGAACCGCAACAGGACCTGCTCAAAGGCGCTCAGGGTCTGCTCGATGTCCTTCGCGCCGTGGGCGCTCGAGACAAAACCGGTGCCGCCCTGGGCTGGCGGAAACAACACACCCTCGTCCCGCAATCCCCTCACCAACCTTCGGTAGGCGTCGGCATCGGCACGTCGCGCCGCGGTCCCCGAGGCCACCTTGTTGGTTCCAAGATAAAGGGCGAAGACCGAACCGACCCGATTGACGACGATGGGCCTTTGGAAGCGATCGGCCAGATTGAGGATACCGTCGGCGAGTTGCGCCGACCGTTCCTCGAGCCGATCGTAGGTGGTGTCGTTTTTTAAAATTGAAAGCACGGCTTCGGCCGCGGCCAACGACACCGAGTGCGGGATGGCGAGGATCTCGTCGCCGCCGGGTTCGACACCGGCGCGCTCGGCGTTGAATCCAACCGCGCCGATGGGAAAGCCTCCGCCGAGGGCAGAGCCGTAGACCGCTGCATCCGGTGTCACCCCGGTCCATGCCGCAGCGCCGCCACGGGCCAGGCGAAAGCCTGAGACACGCTCATCAAAAACCAGGAGTACGTCGACGGCGCGGCACACCTCGGCTATTGCCTTGACCGTTTCAGCCTCGAGCGGGATCAGACCAAAGCGGGTCATCAGCGGCTCGACGACGACGACGGAGGTTGTGGCCGCGTGTTCACGGATTTCACCGACGATTCGATCGACGTTCCAGCTCGCGATTTCACGAACGGAGGTGTCGCCACAGGTCGAGCCGAGGCAGGCCCCGGCGCCGAGCCTGGCTCCCCCCTCGAGGGTGACAATATCGCGCTTGCCGCTTCGCCGCGCCCACATGAGCACCTCGCGCATGGCCTCGTCCTGGTTGCGGCAGAACCACCAGGTACCGATCCAGGGCAGGAATCGAGTCAGCGTCTCGGCGAGATCGGCCTCCTGCGGCACATGAAAACCGACGGGCACTCCGAAGTCGAGCACTTTCTTGACCGCGTCGAGAACAAATTGGTTGGCAAAGCCGACCACGGAGGATCCGCCGCCGCCGAGATAATCGATATAGCCGAGGTTGTCGAGGTCGTAGACCTTGGGCCCCATGGCCTTGCGGGCAACAACGGTGTCGGCTGCCCCCGCCCGGAGGACCGGAAGGAGGGAGGCTCGGCTCATGAGATCGTCAAAATGTTGACCCACGTTCTTAGAAATCCTCTTCGGTCTCTTCACCGTCGCCGAAAAAGAAGAAACCGCGGCAGATGTGCGAGCAGAAAGCCCGACCGTATCCGATCACGGCGCAGTACTGGCAGAAGAGGCTACGACAGATCATGCAGGGCTGCAACTCCAAGTCTCCAAACGTCTCGCCGCATCGCGAGCATAGTTGGTCAGCCTCGGATTTTTTCTTTGCCATATCCCAGCAGTATATCTCTGACGCCTTGAAACGGGGTGAGAATTGACTTGGAAGCGCAACCGGTCGTATAGTCCTCCGTCGGGCGGTGTAGCTCAGAGGCAGAGCAGGGGTCTCATAAGCCCTGTGTCGGTAGTTCAAGTCTACCCACCGCCACCAATTCTGGCCGGCGATTCCCTACGAGAATCGCCGGCCAGAATTGGTATTGAGGGTTGTTTTCATCGCCTCCCTGATAGCGTGCAGCGACAGAGATATTCCGGAGGCGCCGGGGAAACCTGCCCTCAGACCTTGCTGCCATTTGTAGCGCCCACGTCCCGTGGGCGATGGGACCAACCCGCTGCAGCCCGCGACCATCGCAGGCGGGGACGCCTGCGCTACAAACCTCGATCGCCCCTTGTAGCGCCCACGTCCCGTGGGCGATGGGACCAACCCGAAACGGCCTCCCACCATCGCAGGCGGGGACGCCTGCGCTACAAATCTCGATCGCCCCTTGTAGCGCCCACGTCCCGTGGGCGATGGGACCAACCCGCTGCAGCCCGCGACCATCGCAGGCGAGACGCCTGCGCTACAAGCGGCCGAATCGTATTTGTGACGGCAGGCGCCCCGCACGCCGGACAACGCTGATAGCATGCACCTCATGGAAACCGGCGAGTTTGTCGACCACTTCGAGCGGACCTTTCCGGGTACCGTCGGACGACCGGTGCTGGTTGCGCTCTCGGGCGGTCGCGACTCGGTCGCACTGCTTCATCTCCTGCGAGACCCGAGGCTCGATCTTCGACTCGAAGCCGCCCACGTCCACCACGGCCTGCGCGGCGATGAGGCGGATGGCGACGCCCGGTTCTGTCGTCAACTGTGCGCGACTCTCGATATCCCGTTTGAGCTGATCGATCTGCCCGGCGACGACGAACGGCCCGCAACCGGTGAGGCCGCATGGCGGCGCCGGCGATATCGGGTCTTGCTCGAGTACGCCGCTTCCCGCGGGCTCGCCGCCATCGCAACAGGGCACCACCGAGACGATGTGGCCGAAGGCGTCCTCGTCCAACTCCTGCGCGGCGCCGGTCCGCGGGCCATGGCCGGGATCGCCACCGAGACTCCCACCGGCGTCATCCGACCACTCCTGCCGTGGGGCCGCGCGGCGATCACCCGATGGTTGGAGCACCGACAGATCGACTGGCGGGAAGACGGCAGCAATTCAGACACGCATCGGCTGCGCAACCGGGTCCGGCACGTGATCCTTCCAAACCTCGAGAACGAGGCCCCTCACCTCAGAGAGCACCTCGTCTCCGTCGCGGCCGCCATCGCTGATGCCGAGGATTTTCTTGCCTCCGAGGTCCGGCGACGGGCCCCATTTGCCGATCCCTGGGATCCCGATGGAGGTGTCGAGACGGCGGTCCTGAAAGATCTGTCGCCGGCGCTCCGAGCCCGCTGGCTGCACTCTCAGATGCTCCGTCTGGGTGTTCGCCACACGACGCGCCGCCAGCTTGAACTCTTCCACCTCTGCCTCGACACGGGTCAACCCAGATCGGTGACCATGGGTGATCGTTGGCGGCTGCGCTCGGCCCGCGGCCGGATCTGGGCGGAGCCCCCGGCAACCCCCACGGGCGCGGCAATGACCCTCCACAACGGCGGTCCCACCACCTTTGGGATCCCCGGCTGGCGGGTCCGGATGAGCACCCCGAACGATCTCCATCCATCGGCACGATGGCGCTGGAATCCACGATCGGCGGGAGCCGAGATCACCCTCCGTCCGGTCCGTCCCGATGATTCTGTGGTTGTGGCCCCGGAAGCGACACGACGTGTACAGAAAATGCTTACCGAAAAACTCCCCCGCCACCTCCGATCCGCGTGGCCGCTATTCTGCGAGGATGATATGATTTATTGGATTCCCGGAGTATGGCAACATCCGGAAAAAGGGGATCCGAGCAACCGGGTCGTGGAGGTCATTCGCTCATGAACACCCCGAGGGTGGTTTACACCGCAGATCAGATTCACCGGCGGCTCGAGGAACTCGTCACCGAGATCAGTTCCGACTACGAGGGCAAGGAGATCATCCTCGTTGGAATCCTCAAGGGTTCGGCGTTCTTTCTCGTCGACATCTCCCGGCTCTTCAAGCCCTCGGTGTCGGTCGACTTCGAATTTGTCGATGTGACCACGGCGGCGGGGGATCGGGGCGAGGTCGTGAGCCTCACCTTTGCCACTCGGATCAACGTCAAAGACCGGCACGTTCTGATCCTCAAAGACGTCTTTCATTCGGGAGTGACCGAGAACTACCTCATCACTCACCTCAGCCAGCAAAAACCAGCCTCCATCGAGGTCGTCGCCCTGGTGGACAAGCCACAGATGCGGAGCGTCAACCTGTCGGCTCGCTACGCCGCCTTCACCGACGTGCCCGAGGGGTATCTGATCGGCTATGGTCTTGGCCCGAGCCGAAGCGACCATACCAATCTTCCCGATCTGTGCGTGATCGCACCGGGGGAAGATTCGGCAACTTCGTGAGGTTCTCCTTAACGCCTGTCCCAACGGGACAATGGCGGGAGGAAAGTGGATCGTGAATCAAACCGTAAGAACCGTGCTCATGTGGGCAGTGATCATCGTTGGAGTAATGCTCATCCTCCAGGTTCTCAGAGGCTATTCGACCACCAGCCGCGAGATCCCGTTTTCGGATTTCCTCGACCGGGTCGCAGCCGGCGAGGTACAACAGGTCTTGATCAAGCGCGAGGAGATCCATATCCAATCCGGGATTCTGAGGCAGGAGGATGGTCCGCAGCCTCGCTACGACCAATTCACCTACAACCCCGGTTATGACGACCTCGTCAAGGATCTGCGCGAGCACAACGTCGTCATCAAGGTGGAGAAACCCACCGACGGCCGGATGCTGACCGCGCTGCTGTCATGGGCGCCGCTGCTCATCCTCGTCGGGCTCTGGTTCGTCTTCTTCCGGCAGATGCAGGCCGGCGGGACAAAAGCCATGTCCTTCGGCAAATCCAAGGCCAAACTGCTGACGCCCGAGCAGAAGAAGGTCACCTTCGAAGACGTCGCCGGCGTCCCCGAGGCCAAGGACGAGCTCGAGGAGATCATCGATTTCCTCAAAGATCCCAAGAAGTTCCAGCGCCTCGGCGGCAAGATCCCCAAGGGCGTCCTTCTCATGGGCTCTCCCGGAACCGGCAAAACCCTGTTGGCCCGCGCCGTTGCGGGCGAGGCCGATGTTCCCTTCTTCTCGATTTCGGGTTCGGACTTTGTCGAGATGTTTGTCGGTGTCGGCGCATCGAGGGTCCGCGATCTATTCGAACAGGGCAAGAAGAGCGCGCCCTGCATCATCTTCATCGACGAGATTGACGCCGTCGGGCGCCACCGCGGCGCCGGACTCGGGGGAGGTCACGACGAGCGGGAACAGACCCTCAACCAGCTGCTCGTTGAGATGGATGGCTTCGAGGCCAACGACGGGGTGATCCTCATCGCCGCCACCAACCGGCCCGACGTACTCGATCCCGCACTGCTCCGCCCCGGTCGTTTCGATCGGCGGATCGTGGTCAACCCGCCCGATGTCAAGGGTCGCGAGGGCATCCTCGAGGTCCACACCTCGGAAATCCCCCTCGCCTCCGACGTGGAGCTGCCGGTCATTGCCCGCTCCACCCCGGGGTTTTCGGGCGCCGACCTCGCCAATTTAGTCAACGAAGCCGCCCTTCGCGCCGCCGGGTTCAACAAGATGAAGGTCGACATGGTCGATTTCGAGTTCGCCAAGGACAAGGTGATGATGGGATCGGAGCGCCGGTCCCTCGCCATGTCCGAGGAAGAGAAACGCACCACCGCCTATCACGAGGCCGGGCACGCCCTGGTCGCGGTTCTGGTTCCCGAGGCGGACCCGTTGCACAAGGTCACCATCATCCCCCGCGGGATGGCGCTCGGCCTCACCCAACAGCTCCCGCTGGAGGACCGCTACACCTATTCACGGGCCTATCTCGACGCCAATCTTCGGGTACTCATGGGCGGCCGGCTCGCGGAAGAGCTGGTCTTCGGGTCCGAGCACATGACGACCGGCGCCGGCAACGACCTCGAGCGCGCCACCGAACTCGCACGGAAGATGGTCTGCGAATGGGGGATGAGCGCCAAGATGGGGCCGCTCACCTTCGGCAAACAAGAGCAGAACATCTTTCTCGGCAAGGAGTTCGCCCGCCACCAGGATTTCTCCGAGTCGACCGCGGTGGCCATCGACGAGGAGATCCGCCGCTTTATCACCGAGGCGTACGACGATGCCAGCACGATTCTCGACGAGCACCGCGACGCCCTCGAGGCCATCGCGCTGGGGCTTCTCGAGGTCGAAGTGCTCGACGGCGAGGAGATCTACGCCCTCATCGCCGAGCACTCTGATGTCGACGTTGCTTCCATCAGGCGACACAAGCAGAAGGAACACCGGGAGGTCGCAGAAACGGCGTGACGAGGACTCCGGACACCACGGCACTAGCACAACGGCTCGACGAGCTGTGGATTTCGCGTGGGCCGGTGGTCATGGGTATCGTCAACGCGACACCCGATTCTTTCTCGGACGGGGGCCTGTTTCTCGCTTCCGAAGCCGCTGTCGCCGAGGGTGAGCGCCATCTCGATGCCGGGGCCCGGATCATCGACATCGGTGGAGAATCGACCCGACCCGGGGCCGAAAAGGTGGATGCGGCCGAAGAGCGCCGCCGGGTCGTACCGGTGATTCGCGAGCTTCGGAAACGTCACCCATCCGCCATCCTCTCGATCGATACCAGCAAAGTTGCTGTTGCCGAGAGCGCTCTTTCAGCCGGTGCCGATATCGTCAACGACGTCAGCGCGGGCGCCGAGCCCGGGATGTTCGAATTGGTCGCGGCTCAGGGCGCCGCCATCGTCCTCATGCACCGCCGAGGCACACCCGCGACCATGCAGCTGGACACCCGTTATGACGATCTCGTGGCCGAGGTTCATGGCTGGCTTCGCGAGCGAGCCGCCGCCGCCGCGAGCGCTGGCGTGCCTGATGAAAAAATCTGGCTCGACCCCGGCATCGGTTTCGGCAAGGACGACGCGGGAAATCTCTCCCTCCTCGCAGCGCTTCCTGATCTCGCAGCCGCGGGTCACCCGGTGGTTGTCGGGCCGTCGCGAAAGTCGTTTATCGGCCGCCTCGCCCGGACAACCGTCGAGGACCGTCTCGGCGGCACGCTGGCCGCGCTGATCCCATCCATCGCCATGGACCGCGTGGTGGTACGCGTTCACGACCCCGGGCCGGCCGTCCAGTTCCTCCAACTCGGTCGTCTCATCGCGGAGTCGGCCGCATGAACTGGCTGCTGAAGTTCCTGCGCGAGTTCAACACCCTCCAGGTGAGTCTCGCGGATGTCGCCGATATCCTCATCGTAACGCTGCTCCTCTACGCCCTGTTGGTGCTGCTCCGCGGCACACGGGCCATGCAGATGCTCTGGGGCATTCTGATCATCGTCGGGCTGTACTTCTTCTCCCGCACCGCCGATCTCATCACGCTGTCGACCATTCTCGGGAATCTGCTCGCCTTCCTGCCCATCGCCATCATCGTCCTTTTCCAACGCGAGATCCGCAGCATGCTCGCCGCCTTCGGATCCAAGTCCCTGCTGCGCTGGAAGAGCGGCCAGGACGAGGGCACCGCCCCCCTCAACGAACTCGCCCTGGCGGCACAGGCGTTGGCCTCACGTCGGATCGGGGCCTTGATCGCCGTCGAGCGCAAGGACAACCTGACCGCCTGGGCGGACACCGGTATCCCCCTCGATGCCAAGTTCTCCTATGACCTCATGCTCAACATCTTCATCCCCGGAACCCCGCTCCACGACGGTGCGGTTGTGCTGCGAGGGAGCAAGATCGTCGCCGCATCCTGCTTCCTCCCGCTGACCACCCGGCACCGGCTGTCGAGCGAACTCGGAACCCGTCACCGAGCCGCCATCGGGCTCACCGAAGAAACCGACGCCCTCGTGGTCGTCGTGTCCGAGGAGACCGGCACCATCTCTCTCGCGGTCGAGGAGCAGTTGCTCCGCCCCCTCGATGAGACCACTTTGAGAAATGCCCTGGCCGAACACGCCTTCGAGCTCGGTGCTCAAGACAACGGGTCATCCTGATGCTGCGCCCACAACACCCGCTGCACTTCTTCGTCGCCCTGGTGGCCGCCATCCTCCTCTGGTACGGGCTCGCCGGCCAGAAGAGCGAGAACATCTCGGTCCGGGGGGTCAAACCCTCCCTGACCTTGGTCAACATGCCGCGAAACATCGTTCTCATGTCGAGTGTTCCGGACACCATTTCCCTCCAGCTTCGCGGGCCCCTTTCAAAGAGCCTCGATGCGGCTGCCGGTCTCGAGGTCTATCTCGATCTCGCCGACGCTCGTCCCGGCACCAGCGTGTTCGCCATCGACGTCGCCGGTATTCAGCTGCCCGACGATGTCGAAGTGGTGAGCATCGAGCCGGCGGCCATCACGCTGGAGCTCGAACGTCTCATCAGCGGCAATATCGCGCTGCTGCCTCTGGTGGAAGGCGTCCCCGCACCCGGCTTCATCATCGGCGAAACGCGAGTTTCTCCAACTCTCGTCACTATCCAGGGACCCGAGAGTCGGGTTCTCGAACTCAAGTCCGTGACGACCACTCCGATCTCGGTGGAAGGGGCCACCGGACCGGTTGAGGCCACCGTCATGCCTCGGCTCCCTGATCCACTTCTGCGTTCTCTTACCGTCGTCCCGCTCGTGGTCATTGTGGAAGTGGTTCCTCTGGAAACCACTCCGACCCCCACTCCCGGGTCAGCCGAGGACCGCTGACGATGGCGCCCCGGCTCTTCGGCACCGACGGTATCCGTGGGCGCGCTCTCGAGTGGCCCCTCGATGAGGACACGGTCACCCGTCTCGGGGTCGCCCTCGCTCAGGAACTCTGCGCCGCCGGCTGCGCGCCATCGATCCTACTCGCCGGCGACACCCGAGCCTCGACCGAGACCCTCGCCGGATGGATGGCGGCCAGTTTCCAGGCATCTGGCGGCCAGGTCACATGGGGCGGCGTCCTGCCGACCCCGGCGGTCTCGCAACTGCTGCGCGACAGCGCGTGCGCCGCCGGTGTGGTGATTTCGGCGTCGCACAATCCGGCCGATGACAACGGAATCAAAGTCCTCGGCCCCGGCGGACAGAAGATCGACGACGAGGTCGAACGCAAGCTCGAACGGCAACTGCTCAAGGTCGAGCCGAAATCGGCGGCGGGTCTGCCCCCGCTGGACACGGCCCTGGCGGTGGACTATCTGAACCTTCTGCTCGCATCGCACGACAACCCCCGGCCGCTCACGGGCATGCACGTGGTTCTCGACTGCGCCAACGGCGCCGCATCGGAGATCGGTCCCGAGTTCCTAGACCGGCTCGGCGCCCGGGTCACCGTCCTGGCCGCGACGCCTGACGGCACCAACATCAACCGCGACAGCGGCGCCACCTCACCGCAGAACCTCGTGGACATGGTGCTCTCCGAGGGCGCCGACGCCGGACTCGCCCTCGATGGCGACGCCGACCGGGCCATCCTGGTGGACGAGCACGGCCGCCTTCTCGATGGCGACGACATCCTCCTCGCCTGGGCCCGCCACCTCAAGGCCCGCGGCCGGCTGCCGAAAAATCGGGTCGTCGCCACGGTGATGAGCAACTTCGGGCTCGAGCGATCGCTCCGCCGCGAGGGAATCACGATGAAACGCTGTCCCGTGGGTGATCGCGCCGTCTGGCTCGCCATGGCCGAAGACGGGGTCGTTCTCGGTGGCGAACAGTCGGGTCACATCATCTGCTCCCATTACTCGGTTTCCGGCGATGGTCTCCTGACCGGCAGCCACCTCCTCGCCGGCGCGGTTGCCGAGTCCATGCGGACCTCCGAGCTTTCGGATCTCGTCCGGATGCCTCAGCTCCTGATCAATGTTCCGGTGGCCGAGCGGCGGCCCTTCGATGAACTCTCCGGGGTCAGCGCCGAGTTGGCCGAGGTGGAGACTCGCCTCGTGGGCCGGGGTCGGGTGCTCCTACGCTACTCGGGAACCGAGAAGCTGGCGAGGGTGATGGTCGAGGGCGAGGATGCCGCCGAGATCGACGAGTTGGCCCATCGCCTCGCCGATGCGGTGAAGCGGGAACTCGGGTAGCTGCAAATTCATCGCAGCATCGCAGTTCAACGCAGAGGCGCAGAGATGCAGAGACGCAGAGCCATCGCAGGTTAGGGCCATCGCGGCGCGCACATCGCGTTTACGTTGTTTGCCTACCGCTGTGGTAGTCGTGCCCGGTTGGTAGGGAAACGCAATGGCGCAAAGGCGCAGAGACGCAGAGCCATCGCAATGACTGGCTCAAAACGCAGGGACGATCTGGGGTTCAAGAGAGTTGTACGTTCATTCGACCGTTGAGACCAAGTCTTCGGGCGGTATCCGGCGCCCGTGGGATTCGCAAGCATTGGCGATACTCCTGCGATGACCCAGTGTTGCGATGTTGCGTCTTCGCGCCTTTGCATCTTTGCGTTGAGTTGCGATGGTGCGATGGGTCAATCATGCGATGTCCATTGCGATGTTCTTCGCGTTCTTGGCGTCCTTTGCGGTGAAACTGCGATGTCTCGGCTGCGCCTTGGCGGTTCAATCATGCGATGACCGGCTCTTGGAGAAGTCTTCTCGCCGTGATTGAATACCCCTGATGAAAGTCACCGATAAGAGGTTCTACCTCCTCGTCATCCTCGCCACGGCGATGCTGCATGTGGTTATCGCGGTGGCGACTCCGGTTTCGGGGGACGAGGCCTACTACTGGGATTGCTCGCGCCACCTCGACTGGACCTACTTTGACCAACCGCCCCTGGTGATCTGGGCCATGATCCCCTTCCGCGCCATCCTCGGCGAGAACAACCTCGCCGTTCGGGGCCCCGCGATCCTGGCGAGCCTGCTCATCGCCCTGACCCTGCTACCGGTGGTCCGGCGTCTGGGCGGTGACTATCGCGAGGCCGGAATCGCCTACCTCCTGCTCCACGCCACACCCCTGGTCTTCCTCGGTTCGTCGTACGCCTCCACCGACATCGCCATGATCGCCGTCTACACCATGGCCACCTGGGCGGCCATGGCAGTGGCCGATGGCGATCTCCGCGGGTGGTGGGGTTTCGGCGTCGCCATCGGGCTCGGCTTTCTCGCCAAGTTTCCCATGGTCCTCGCCCTGGCGGTGATCTTGGCGGCGGTGATCTGGGGCGAAGGCAAACGCCACCTCGCGCGCGCCACTCCCTACCTCGCTGCCCTCCTCGCCTTCGTCTGCACCGCTCCGGTGTGGATCTGGGCCGCACAACACAACTGGGACAACATCCTCTTCCAGCTCGAAGGCCGCCACTCCTCGGCGGGCTTCACGCTCAAATATCTCGGCGAGTACCTTGGCGCCAATCTCCTCCTGCTCACGCCCCCCTTCGCCATCGCCCTCGGAGCGGCCTGGTGGATCGCGCGGAAACGCGACGAACCGGCCTGGCGGGTGGCGATGGTCTCCGCCATCACCCCTCTCGCATTCTTCGGGTTGCTCGCCCTGCGTTCGCGGATGTCACCGCACTGGGGCGCGCCGGGCCTGGTGATCGCCACCGCCATGCTCGTCATGCTGAGCTTCCGCTTCAAACGCGGGCTCGTCATCAGCGGCGGGGTCTTCGGGTTGGCCCTGTCGGGAACGGTGCTCGCCATCGTCGCCTACCCCGAGAAGCTGCTCGAGATCCAGTGGACCTACTCCGGCCGGCCGGGCCGGGTCAGCACCTCATCGGCCGCCGCCATCATCGGCAACGATGAGATCGCCCGCGAAGTCGCCGCAAGACTTGAACCCGGCGAACTCGTGGCCTCGTCGAGCTACACCAATGTCCACCTGATCGGTTTTCTTTCCGGCGGCGAGCTCGAAACCCGCCTCGCCAACATCAACAACGGCCTCCACGGGCTGGCGTCGCTTTACTGGCACGAACCCGGAGATCTCGTCGGCCGGAACTTCCTCTTCATCGCCAACGACCGCCGCGGCGACATGCACACCAAGCTCGCCGAAATCTTCGCCGAGGTCGAGGAGCAACCGCCCATCGAGATCCACCGCCACGGACAGCACATCCGGACCCTGCGCGTCCTGCGCTGCCGGGATCTCCAGCAGCCGGTTCCGGCCTTCACGCGCCTCGACTGACCCACGTCCGTGCCCGTGCCCGTTTCCGATGAGATGATCCGGGAGAGTTCCCCGGAGCGCGATGGGAGGGGATGCCAGGCACGCAACGATTCGTCGGACGAATCGTCGGATGCCAGGCACCCGTCCCGCGTTCCCCGGATCGACTGGGGTTCGCCGGCGCGACCGTGCCTCGCGGGCGATGGAACCAACCCGCACCGGCATACAGCCATCGCAGGCGAGGACGCCTGCGCTACAACGCTTCCTTCGCTCTTTGTAGCGACCGCGTCCCCGCGGGCGATGGGACCGACCCGTATCGGCTCACCACCATCGCAGGCGAGGACGCCTGCGCTACAAGGCTTCCTTCGCCCTTTGTAGCGACCGCGTCCCCGCGGGCGATGGGACCGACCCGTATCGGCTCACCACCATCGCAGGCGAGGACGCCTGCGCTACAACGCTTCCTTCGCCCTTTGTAGCGACCGCGTCCCCGCGGGCGATGGGACCGACCCGCATCGGCATACAACCATCGCAGGCGGGGACGCCTGCGCTACAAGGCTTCCTTCGCTCCTTGTAGCGACCGCGTCCCCGCGGGCGATGGGACCGACCCGCATCGGCATACAACCATCGCAGGCGGGGACGCCTGCGCTACAAGGCTTCCTTCGCCCTTTGTAGCGACCGCGTCCCCGCGGGCGATGGGACCGACCCGCATCGGCATACAGCCATCGCAGGCGAGGACGCCCGCGCTGCAACGCTTCCTTCGCCCTTTGTAGCGACCGCGTCCCCGCGGGCGATGGGACCGACCCGCATCGGCATACAACCATCGCAGGCGGGGACGCCTGCGCTACAAACTCCGGCAACTACCGTCGGCGCTTTTGTGGTCGCACGACCCGGACCCGGGAGGCCCGCCCGTCCTCGACCTGCTCGACCCGCAGCTCGATCCGGTCCCACATCACCACGGTGCCCGGCGTCACGTCGCCCTCCTTGAGGTCGGCAATGAGCCCACCTACCGACTCGATGTCCTCGGGCTCCTCGATGATCCGGCCCACCAGACCCTCGAGCCGCTTCAGCGACAGAAACCCGGGTACGAGCCAACCCTCGGCGTCTTCGATGACCGCGGTCTCGAGATTCATATCGAACTCATCCTCGATCTCGCCGACGACCAGCTCGAGGGCGTCCTCGAGGGTGACGATCCCCGAAAGCCCGCCGTACTCGTCGAGAACCACCGCCAGATGTTGGCCGGTGCGGCGAAAATCCTGCAGCAGGTCGGGCAACAGGCGGCCCTCGGGAACATAAAGCGGTGGAACGACGACATCGCGCCACGAGGCGGTGGGGTCGAGGACCAGCAGGTGTTTGGCGTGGAGGACACCGGCGATGTCGTCGGGTGAATCGGCCACCACCGGAAACCGGCTGTGCGGCGTGGTGGCGACAAAGGACTTGAGTTCATCGAGGTTCCACCTCACCGGCACGGTCACCACCATCGTCCGCGGGATCATCACCTCACGCGCAACCGCGCGGTGGAAGCGCAGAACCGACTCCATCATCATCCGCGCCTCACGCCCCAGTTCGGCGTGGCGGTGGGCCAGCTTCAGCATGAAGAGGAGATCCTCCTCGGTCACCGGAAGCGCAGGTCTGCCCTCGCTCGACAACAGCCGGGTCAACAGGCCGAGCACCCAGTTCACCGGTTTCAACACCACATCAAGGACATAGAGGATCAGGGCCACTCGCGCCGAGACCCAGGCCGAGTGCCGCTGGGCCAGGGTCTTGGGGGTGATTTCGCCAAAAATCAGAATAACCAGGGTCATGATGCCGACGACAAAGGCGAGCCCGCCCTGGTCGGTCAGTCGATAGGCGATCCGGGTGGCAAGGGCCGAAGCGAGCACGTTGACGAGGTTATTGCCGACAAGGATGGTGATGAGCAGCTCTTGTGGCGCGTTCGCCCAGCGGTCGAGCCCGGCTCGGGTGAGCCGTCCGCTCGAATTGCGCAGGGCCTCCAGCCGTGTGATGGGCAGCGAGGACAACGCCGTCTCCGACGCCGAAAAAAAGCCGGAACCCATGAGGCACAGAGCCACCCATACGAGATCAGCAGTCACGGCGCCTCGGTCGACTAACTTCGTCCATCTCGTTTGATCCTAGCATGCTGACGGCATGCTAAGCTGCCGACGAATTCAAAGAGCACCGAGGAGGTCGAGATGAGCAACGGAGCACAAGCGCCCGAACGCACTGGGCTGCATCCGCTGGCATGGGTCGGTATCGGGTGCGGCGTGCTGATGGTCATCATCATCGCGGTCGTGATGGTCGGTGGTTTCTTCCTGGCCCGGACGGTCAAGAATGTCGCCGAGGACTTCGAGGACAACCCGGGACTTGCCGCCGCCAAACTCATTGTCAAGGCCACGCCCGAGCTCGAAGAGGTCGATATTGACGAGGAAGCCGGCACCATGACGGTCCGCAACACCAAGACCGGCGAGCTCATCACCGTGAACTTCGACGACATCCAGGAGGGCCGGTTCAGCTGGACCGCCGATGGCGAGGAAGTGACCGTCGATGTCAGTGATGCCGAAGACGGCACGGTCAGAATCGAGAGCGGCGACGGCGATGGTTTTGCCATCAGCACCGGCGCCGCCGTGAGCGAGGAGATCCCGGATTGGGTCCCCGTCTACCCTGGAAGCGAGCCCGCAAACCGCGGCACCATGACGACCAACGACTCGGTCAACGGCAACTTCACTTTGAGTACGGATGATGCCGTCGCCGATGTCCTCGAGTTCTACCGTGAACAACTCAAGTCCGTTGGTTTCCAGGTCACCGTCAACACCTACTCGGGCGCCGAGAACGAGGGCGCCATGATCAACAGCGTCCACGAATCGGAGAACCGGAGCGTCATCGTCGTGATCGGCAGCGATGACGGCCAAACCACCGCCAACGTGACCTACAGCTCGAAGAAATAATCCTCGCCCGGACCGAGCGATTCGCTCTATGCGGTGGCCTTCGCCACCTTCTCGGCGATCTCCATGAAGGCCTTTGCCGCGGGAGAGTCTGGACGCTCGAGAACAACCGGGGCGCCGGTATCGCCGCCGATGACGATGGCGGGATCGAGAGGGACCGAGCCGAGGAGGGGCAGACCGAGTTCCTCGGCGGTACTCGCCCCACCGCCGGAGCCGAAGATGTGCTCGAGATGTCCGCACTCGGGGCACTCGAACCCACTCATGTTCTCGACAATCCCGAGCACCCGGGTGTCAAGCTTGGTGAACATGTGGAGACTCTTACGGGCGTCGATCAGGGCGACGTCCTGCGGCGTAGTCACAATCACGGTCCCGGCTAACGGCACGTTCTGACAGAGGGTCAACGACACGTCTCCGGTTCCCGGAGGAAGATCGACGATGAGATAATCGAGTTCACCCCAGTGGACATCCCCAAAGAACTGTTCGAGCGCCTTTTGAAGCATGGGTCCGCGCCAGATCACCGGCTGGTCGGCATCGACAAAGAACCCGAAGGACAGAACTTTGACGCCGCCGGGCGCCTCGGCGGGAAAAATCTTCCCATTCTCGTCGCCCATGGGCTCACCCTCGGCGCCCATCATGAGCTGCTGCGACGGACCGTAGATATCGCCATCGAGCAGGCCCACCTTGAATCCGTTCTTGGCGAGACCGTGGGCGAGGTTGGCCGATACCGTCGACTTGCCGACTCCGCCCTTGCCGGATGCCACCGCCACCACCCGCTTGATTCCCGGGATCTTGTCGGCCCATGTCGTGGGCTCGGGCTCGGGCTGAGCCGGAGGCGACGCCATGGGCATCATGGGTTGGATCTGGATCTCCACCTTTGATACCTCGTCCATGGCCTGGAGAGCGGTCTCGACACGGGTGCGCAGGTTTTCCACATCCGAGGGCTGGACGACCTGGACGGCGAGAGCGAGGCGGACGAAAGAACCGTCGATTTCGAGGTCACGGATGGCCCCGGCCTGGACCAGGCTCTGGGGGCTGCCCGGCGCCTCGATCTCGTTGAGGGTTTCGAGGACGGTCTGGTTGGTCAAGGTCATTGGCTCTCCCTTTGTGTCGCGCCTCTCAGATGTGAAAAACGGCTCGAGAGTGTATCCCATTCCCTGAAACGAGATTGGAAATCACACCGATTTCCAACCTCGTTTCAGAAAGCGGGGGAACGATCATCCGGACAGGTACAATCGACACCGGTTCGGGTTGGAGGTGCTGCCCATGCCAGAGGTCACCAGTGGAGAGGTCACGATATCGTTCTCGGATGAAGGTGCGGGTCGGCCGGTGGTTCTCCTGCACGGCCACACCCTCGATCGAAGGGTCTGGCTGCCGGTGGTGCCGCACCTGCTCGAGGCAGGGCTGCGGGTCATCCGGCCGGATCTGCGCGGTCACGGGCGAAGCACCCGTCCGGACTCCGGCTATCACGTCTCACACCACTCGGCCGATGTGGTTGGAGTCCTGGACTCCGTCGGTGTCGACCGCGCCGCGGTCGTCGGTTTCAGCTTCGGCGGCGGCGTCGCCCTGGAACTTGCCGTGACTCAGCCTTCTCGGATCTCCGCCATGGGTCTCGTAGCGCCGGTGATGCCGGATCGCCCCTTCGAACCCGCGTTCATGGAGAATTTGCGCGACGTGGCCCGCGCCATCCGCAGCGAAGGCGTCACCGAGGCCATGGCCGGACCGTGGGCGTCGAGCCCCCTCTTTGCCCACTCCTTCACCAAGGCCGGGATCCGCGAGGCCGTCGCGGCAATCGTCGCGGGGTTTCCCGGGGCGGAGTTCCTGGCCACCGAACGAGATCGGGTCGAACGCGATTGGAACGTCCCCGACCGGCTCGCCGAGATCGCGGCCCCCACAGCTGTCATGGTGGGTGAGATGGAGATGCCCGGGTTCAAGGCCTTTGCCGAAGAAGCTGCCGGTAAAATCCCGGGATCAACCCTCGAGGTGGTCCCCGACTGCGGCCACCTGCTGCCCCTCGAAGCGCCCGACGCCATAGCGAACATGATCATCGGGCTCTTCAGCGATCGGTAGAACCGCAGGGACGCAAGGCATCGCAGTTTTACCGCAAAGACCGCCAAGAACGCGAAGACCATCGCAAAGGACATCGCAATATTGACCCATCGCACCATCTCAGGGCCTCATCGAGGGTGAACGCAGAGGGTCAGCGCGGCCTTCGATCGCCACTCAGCCGCAATTCGGTCAAATCCTTCAGCCCGCGTTCGGCCCTTTTGTAGCGCAGGCGTCTCGCCTGCGATGGTGCGATGAACGGTGGAAAACATCGCCCGCGAGACGCGGGCGCTACAATCGGACCCTACCGCTACGACCATCTATTGCGATGGCTTTGCGCATCTTTGCGATGGATGGTCTTCGCGCTCTTTGCGGTTCAACCTTGCGATGGTGCGATGAAATCTGCGTCCATCTGCGTTATCTGCGGTTTCTCCACGTGATGGCCCTGCGTCTCTGCGCCTCTGCGGCTCTGCGTTAAGAACCCTGCCGGCCCTGGTCCGCGGGTCGGACGACCGGGTTGGGGGGTTCTTCGCCGGCTAGGACCGCGAGGATGTTCCTGGCTGCGAGCTCGGCCATGGCGGCCCGGGTCTCCTCGGTGGCCGAACCGATATGCGGCAGCAGAACCACGTTCTCACGCTCGAGGAGACCCGGGTGGACCGCCGGTTCTTCTTCGAAAACATCGAGTCCGGCGCCTCCGAGGTGGCCTTCCTCGAGTACCCGGACCAACGCCGCCTCGTCCACCAGCGGACCGCGGGCGGTGTTGATGAGAAAGGACCCCACCGGCATCCGCCTCAGCCGCTCCTCGTCGATGAGATGGTGGTTTGCGTCGCTCATCGGCGTATGGAGGGAAACCACATGGCTGGTCGAGAGCAGTTCCTCGAGGGGCATGAAGATCGCCGGCGGATCCGGATCGACGAGCTCCTCGGTAGCGCTGTAGGCCACCGACATGCCGAATCCCGCGGCCCGCCGCGCGACCGCTCTGCCGATGCGGCCGTAGCCGATCACGCCGAGTTGCCGACCCTGGATCCCCGATCCCAGCAGCATATCGAGAGCCCAGCCGCGAAAGCGCCCGTCGCGGAGGATTCGCTCGGCCTCGCCCAGGCGGCGGGTGACCGCGAGAATCAGACCCCAGGTCAGATCGGCGGTGGCTTCGGTGAGGACATCCGGGGTGTTGGTGACCCAGACACCCCGGCGGCGGGCGGCCTCGAGATCGATATTGTCAAAACCCACCGCACAGTTGCCCACGACCCGAAGACCGGGGCAGGCGGCCAGGACACGGTCGGTTACGGGGTTCGCGAGGAGGGTGAGCACCGCGTCGGCTGCTCCGATGAAGTCGATGAGCTTCGCCTCATCGGTGATCTGGACTCCGGTGTTGAGCCGGATGAGACACCGTTCCTCGAGCCACTCGATGGCTCGTCCGGGTAGATCGGATGTGATGGCAACTTCTCGCATCGTCTGCCTCTCCAGTTTCTCCGTTGATCGCAACGTCGACGACCCTGCCGATTGTAGCGCCCACGTCTCGTGGGCGATGTAACCAACCCGCAACGGCTCTCCACCATCGCCGACGAGACGTCGGCGCTACAAAATCTCGACCGCGCCTTGTAGCGCCCACGTCTCGTGGGCGATGGAAGCAACCCGCAACGGCTCTCCACCATCGCCGACGGGACGTCGGCGCTACAATATCTCGACCGCGCCTTGTAGCGCCCGCGTCTCGCGGGCGATGGGACCGACCCGGCTGGGTCTTACCAGCCCTCGACGGGGGCGAGGAATTCCAGGAGGAGCTGCTCGATGGGCTTCTCCGCGGTTTCGATCACCCGGCCGAGTTCAACACCGGCGGCGTCGAAAACCACGATGGTCGCCACGAGATCCACGGTGCGCTCGACCCCGGCAAAGGAGGCCACCTCTGGATCATCGATCCTTCTGGTTCGATCCACTCCGATCATCTCGTGCGCAAAGACCGGTGATTCGAGTTGGTCCAGGACCTTGACCAGCCGCGGAACCTCCCGTCGGGAGTCGTGGCACCACGACCCGAGAACGGTGACAACTCGATAGCTCTCGGTTGCCGAACCAAGCCGCTCGAGCGCCGCCGGATCGGGCTCGCCGGCATCGTATTCCTCCTGCCAACCCGAGAGCTCCGCGAGTTCATCCCACTCGACCGGGCCAAGCAGAAACGGTTCCGGCGGGGGTGGCTCGTCGCCGCTGAAAACCTCGATCCCGCGGATCCCGTCACCGACCCTCAGTCGCGTCAAGACCTCTCGCCCGGCGGTTACATCGCCGACATTGGTGTAGTGGCCGGCGAGATGATCGGCCGGCATCAGGGTGACAAAGAACTGGCTGCCGCCGGTGTTGGGTCCAGAAGTCGCCACGCCGACTCGCCACGAGTCGAAAGGCAGGAAAGCGGGTTCGTCGGGGAGGATGAACCCCGGGCCGCCCCAGCCGTCGCCCCGAGGATCGCCGCCCTGAACCACGAAGTTCGGAACAACCCGGTGAAAGGTCAGACCGTCGTAGAATCCGGCCTCCGCCAGATCAGAAATCTCACGGGCGGTGATGGGCGCGTCCATGGTCTCGAGACGGATCCGGAAGGTGCCTCGATCGGTGGCGACGTCGAGCCAGTGGCTCCCCTGCATCCAATCCACGAGGTCGAGATACCAGAGGCTGTTGTGTCGCATTTCTCGCTGGGTTGACCGGGCGGGAAGGCCGGCGCTCCGCGCCGCGTTGATGACGAGGATCGCGACCGCCGGGTCCCGGTCGTCAACGGCTCGCCTCATCACCAACGTTTGCTCTTCCTTGCTCTGAGCAACCGCCAGGGCAGCCGTCAAAGCGGCAGCCCGCGCATCCGGCATCTCGTCCGGGGCCCATGACTTGGCGAGGCGGAGCAGTGAAGAGAAGCTCCCGGCCGCGCCGGCATCGCCCAGGTGATTGAGCGCCACCGTTCGCACGACCGGATCCGAATCGCCGGCGACCAGCTTTCGAAGAACCTCAATTCGTGCGGCGACGTCTTCGGAATCGAGGTTCTCGAGCCATGCAAGTCTCACGGAGGCCTCGTCATCCAGAGCAACTTTCTCTTCCCACGCTTCGCCGAGATCCGGCGCCGCTGCCGCCACCGCCCTGCGTCGCCACAGTTTATCGCTCGAGAACCACTCTTCCGCCACCTCATCGAGGCCGCCACCGCCTCGCCGGACGAGGGCTGAAAAGGCCTCGCCCGCCAACCACGGCTCATCAGAACCGACCATCTCGAGCAAACCGGCTCTGCCGCCGATCTCCTTGTGTGCCCCCGCAGCCCGGAGCGCCATCACTGCCAGCTGCGGCTGGGTTGGCGCCCACATCGCTTCGACGGCGGACGCCGAAGCTTCAGGGAGAGCCGGCTCGGGCTGTTCCGCGAGGACCCAGCAGGCCGCGGTCCGGACCCTTGAATCGGTGTCGCTCAGGGCCCTCAAGACGACCACGACATCGTCGTTCTGAAGCGGTGCGCGACGAAGACCCGCAACGGCGGTGGCCCGGATCACGGGCTCAGGATCAGCGGCGAGACGTCGAAGGGCGGCCCGCGCTCGCACCCGCTCACTCCGCGCTAGCGAGTACGCCGCTGCACGCCTGAGCTGGGCGTCGCCTCCGGTCGCCGCCGCGGCTGCATGGGACTCCCAGTCGGCCTCACCGAAACGCCAGAGATTCGCGATGGCGGTGGCCCGAACACCGAGATCGGGCTCCTGCTCCATGAGGGCCATCAGGGGGCCGAGGGCCTCCACCCCACCGTGGCAGGCGGCCCAGGCCGCCGCTTGACGGACCTTTGGAGCTGCGTCCCGGAGACCGGCCAGGGCCAGATTCCGGCCGTCAAGACCCAATCGCCCCGCCGCCACCATGACTTCGTACCGGACTCGAAAGTCGTGGTCGCGAAAGTACTCCGTTAGGAGCGCGGTCTGACTCGGGTCGCCGCTCGAGGCCACCACTCGGATGGCCAGGATTCGCGTCTCCGGATATGGATCGCTCAGCATGGAGATCAACATGGGTGTCGGAAGCAGACCGGAATCCATCTGACGAAGCAGGTACTCGGCTCGCGCCTCGAAACTCTCCGGACCCTGAGCCGGCGCCGGAGCGGCGATCGCCAGGACCGACACAAAAAGCAGCACGATCGGGATGGGTTGTCTCACTGTCACCTCTATGCCCCGTGGAGGAGCCGGTCGCCGAGAACGGGGGGAAGCCCCGCGGAGATGATCCGTCGGCGGGCGGCGGCGGCCGGATAGGGGACGCGGTAGAGATAGACGCGGCGGCTGTCCTGGTCAAAGATCGCGTAGGCTGCACGCGGGTCGCGATCCCTCGGTTGACCCACCGATCCCGGGTTGATCAGATAGCGGGTCTCGGGCTCGAGGTCGACGACCGTCCGGCTGCCGCTGAGAAGCCGCGCGCGGAGATTGGTCGTTCCGTGCTCGACCTGGAGAGAAAAGAGGGTCGGCACATGGGTGTGACCAAAGAAGGTTGTCGGGTGAGGCAAAGACCTGAAGGCCTGCTGAGCGTCGTAGACGGAGAAGATGTAGGCGTCCTCGTCAAAACTCGAACCGTGACAGATCGCCGCGTCCGGGCCGAGTTCGCCGGGGCCCTCGGGGAAGGACCGGAGAAACTCGAGGCTCTTCTCGTCGAGCCGATCAAAAGTCCAGGCTGAGGCTTCCCGCGCGTAACGGTTGAAATAGTCTCCGCTATCGAGCCCCGAACACACGCGATCATGATTTCCACGAACAATGACGGCGCTCTCGCCGAGTCCTTGGAGCCAGTTCAGGACCGCGTTCGGCGATGCGCCATAGCCTACCGCGTCACCGAGAAAGACGACGCGATCGTATTTCTTGCGCCGTACGTGGCGCAGGACAGCCTGTAGGGCGTCCCAGTTGGAGTGGATATCGGAGAGGATCAGGTAGCGCACTGGATCTCTCGAAGCGCACTGCACGCCATGTCGGCGACATCCAACGGTGACTCGGTCCCGGTCAGCTCGAGGTGGATCTCAGCAAGCAAATAATCGGGCCGTCGTTTGACATAGAGAGCCCGGGCCTTGCGGTCGTCAAGCCAATTGGGTCGGGCGCGATCTTTCTCGTCGATGCGCGAGCAGATCGCCTCCCACGGTGGATCGAGAAAGATCGAAACGGCCTCAGCATCTCGGATCAGATTCCGGTTTTCGGCCGTGGAGTACGCCCCACCCCCGGTGGCGACGACGAGATCTTTCCTCAGGATTGTTTGTTCCAGCTCCGCGGTTTCAGCTTCCCGAAACGCTTCTTCACCGTGGTTTTCGAAAATCTCCGGGATGGTCGATTCCAGTCGAGCCTCAACGGCATCATCGAGGTCCAGAAAACCTCGACCCGTCCGGCGGGCGACGACCCTACCGGTCGCGGTTTTCCCGGCGCCCATGAAACCGACAAGATAGATATTGGACACCGAACAATGGTACCACTCGGAGGAATGATGAATCTTGAATGATGAATGATGAATTGCATCGCAACCGGCCGATCCCGGCGCCGCCTCACTCGCTGCGATGTCATTCAAAAACTTTAGAATTCAGAATTGAGAATTACTTCGCCGGCATGTACCGCTCCATGAAGCTGGTGCTGAAGTCACCGGCCTGGAAATCCGGATCGTCGAGGATCCGGAGCTGGAGCGGAATCGAGGTCTTGATGCCCTCGATCTGGAACATCTGGAGCGCGCGGCGGCCGCGAATGATGGCCTCTTTCCGGTTCTTACCGTGGACCAGGAGCTTGGCGATGAGGCTGTCGTAGTAGGGCGGAACCGAATAACCGGAGTAGATATGAGTGTCGACCCGCACCCCCGGCCCGCCGGGCAGCGCGAGGTGAGTGATCAAACCGGGTGAGGGTCGCAGGTTGTCGGGATCCTCGGCATTGATTCGAAACTCGATTGCGTGCCCTTTTGGTCGAATCTGCCGGCGCTTGGGGATCGACATGGGTTTGCCGGCGGCGATCCGCAACTGCTCACACACCAAATCGACGCTCGTGACGAGCTCGGTCACCGGATGTTCCACCTGAATCCTGGTGTTCATCTCCATGAAAGTGAAGGTGTTGTCGTCCGAGAGCAGAAACTCGACAGTCCCGGCGTTGACATACTTTGCCGCCCGGGCGACCGCCACCGCGGCGCGACCCATCTCGGCTCGGAGCTCGTCGTCGAGGACCGCCGACGGCGCCTCTTCGAGGATCTTCTGGTGCCGTCGCTGAATCGAGCACTCGCGTTCGCCGAGGTGGACCACCCGGCCCTGATCATCGGCGAGGATCTGAAACTCGATGTGGCGCGGGTTCTGAACGAATTTCTCGAGATAGAGGGTGGGGTCACCAAAGGCCTTCTCGGCTTCGTTCCAGGCCATCGCGTAGGCGTATTTCAGCTCATCATCGTTCCAGGCGAGCCTCATGCCACGCCCACCGCCACCGGCCGACGCTTTGAGGATCACCGGATAGCCGATTTCCGCTGCCAGAACAAGGGCGTGTTCGACGTTGGTCAAGGCGCCCTCGGAACCCGGAAGAACGGGGCACCCGGCCTCGGCCGCCGCTTTGCGTGCGGCCGCCTTGTTGCCCATGAGGCGAATGGCTTCGGCGGACGGACCGATAAAGGTCAGACCGCATTCCTGAGCGATCTCGGCGAACCTCGCATTCTCGGCGAGAAAACCATAGCCCGGGTGGATCGCCTCCGCCCCGGTGATCTCGGCCGCCGAGATGACATTGGTCACATTGAGATAGGAGTCCGTGGACGGCGCGGGGCCGATGCAGACCGACTCGTCCGCGAGCTTGACGTGGAGGCACTCGCGATCGGCCTCGGAATGGACCGCAACGGTGGCGACTCCGAGTTCACGACAAGCGGCGATGATCCGCACGGCGATTTCGCCGCGGTTGGCAATCAGGATCTTTGAAAACATGATCCGACCGGAGGCCGTTACGACTGCCGGATGGCGAAGAGGCGTTCGCCAAACTCCACGGGCTGGGCGTTCTCGGGAAAGACCTTGACGATGGTGCCGGAAAAATCACTCTCGATCTCGTTCATCAGCTTCATCGCCTCGATAATGCAGAGTGTTTTTCCACCATCGACCATGTCACCGACTTTGGCATAGGGATCTGCATCCGGGTTCGGCGCCCGGTAGAAAGTCCCGACGATGGGCGAAACAACATAGTGCAGATCGTCGTCGACGGCGGGAGCTTCACCGGTTTCGGGCGCTGCGGCCTGCGGTCCGACAGCCACCGGGGCGGACTCGATGGTCACCGCCGCCGGGGCCTGGGACATCGGGGCGGCGTGGCTCACCACCGGCGCCGGGGCCTTGCCGTCGATGCGCAAACGACCGCCGGCGTGCTCGATCTCGACCATCGCGACCTCGGTCGAGCCGACGAGACGAATCAGTTCACATAACTCATCGAACTTGAACATCAATGTAATACCTCAGACGAATTCAGTATAGAGCCGCTCGCTGGTCAGGCGACTGAGGAGACGGGCTTTGCCGACCAGTCCGTGACGATCCACGATGAGCATCAGGAAATAACCCGCTGCGATGGACGTCAGGATCACGACTGTGTTCTCTGCGAAAACCGACAGCTGCTGCAGTTGACCATGTTCGAACTCGCGACCGGCCTGTTCGAGCCTCTTGACGATCGAGGCAAATTCGGCACTCAATCCCTCGAGATTGCCGTCTCTCGGCGCGGTGACCACGGGGATTCCGTCGGAATCGAAAACAGCGACTCCTCCGGCTCCGGGACATCGGTCGAGCAGATCTGTCACCACCTCGTCGAAATTCACTGCACCCGCCTCTCCGCGGCCAGTCTAACCGCGTCGAGCCAGCCCTGCAACGCTGCGATCTTGGTTGTCGCCCGCACGGCTCGCAGCCTCTCGTTTGCAAAGGTCGCTTCTCGAGCCCTGAGCTCATCGAGCATCGCGATGGCTTCGGTGTTGGTCGGATCTCGTTCGATCAGGCTTTCCAGCGTCGCCATGGCCAGGGGTCGGTCATCCTGCTGGAGGGCCAACTTGGCGAGCGTCATGGTGGGCAAGGGCACGCCGTGCTCGAGTTCGTGTCGTTTGTCCGCGATCTCGATATCGTCACCACTCAGGTCATCACCGGTGGCTTCCTGGAAATCATCGCGGGCTTTGTCGGAAACGAGCTCTTCGGCGGCTTCGACGGGCGCCCGCTCTTCGGTGTCCGCCACTCGCTTCTCGACGACGATCGGGTGGGTCACTTCAATGGAGTCGAACTCGTGGGTCTCAACCGGTGAACCAAGATCGTCGTCGGTTTCGGCAACCTCGTCCGCAGCGACGGGCTCAGGCTCCAAATCCTCGGGTTGATCGTCGAGTTCGGTCTCGAGCTCGGTTTGGTCGTCTTCCAGAGGCGGTTCGTCATCGATGACCGTCTCGACCTCATCAACGACATCGGCGGCCCCATACTCCTCTGTGACAGTCTCTTCTGTGACTGATTCCACCACCTCAAAGGCGGCGCCAGGCTCGGCCCATGGGTCATCGCTCGAAACCGTATCGGCGGTGACGATCTCAGCTGAGGGCTCCGCCCACGCTTCCTCACCAGAGACACCGGCCGCGCTCATCGTCGTCGACCACGCTCCGACGGAACTCTCGTCGACGATCGGGGCCCTATCGACGGAAACCTCGCCCGGATCCTCGACAGTCTCGACCTCGGCCGCGGCCGAATCGAGCTCGTGCTCTTCTTCCAAGGCCTCGTCAACCGCCACCTCAGCTGAATCCTCGGCGACCCGGAAGACATCGTCCTCGGCCTCGCTGACGTCGTCGTCTTCCGAAGAGGCCGAGAAGGGGTCGTCCGCCGAAAGATTCACGACATCGAGGCATCGAACCGCCGGAGTGGCGGGCCGCGGCCGATCGAGCCGGCCGTCTTGATCGAGGTGGTTTTCGACCATGGTGATCTGGGCGTCGAGCTCGTCGTCCGCGCCGGCGAGCGCACGCGTGAGCTTGAGTGCTTTGACGGCGCCCAACCAGTCATCAAGTTCGACCGCGGTTTCGCCGAGCAGACGGGCCGCAACCGGGTTCTCACGGTCGAGGTCGAGGGCAGTCTGGAAGGACTGCCTGGCCTCCTCGAGAGCTCGGAGATCCCGCTGCGACCGGCCGAGACAGACCCACGCGGAAACATACCGGGGGTGACGCTCGAGACCGGAGCGAAGAATGTCAACCGCCTGGGCGGCCTCGCCCTCGCGTCGCAGAAGCTCTCCGAGTTGATAAAAGATCCGGGAAGAGGGGTCTTCCCGGAGCTGATAGCGGAGTTGCTCGATGCGATAGTCCATAGGTATTCAAAAAAGGCCCCGGGCTGGTGAGCCCGGGGCCGATCATTGATATGTATCTAAATCCCGTTTCCGGAGAGCTGAACCACGACTGTTCCCCCGTCACTGTTAACGGACAACGAGTCCTCAAAAAATCCCAGCCCGGAGGGACAGAACTCCACCTCAAAGGTGAATGTCGCACCCTGGTCCTGCAGCACTATGGGATATCCGGGCACGTTGGTGAACTGGAAGTTCACACCAGTGCCGAGCGAGGCACTGTTGATGGTCACCGGATTCGGCCCGTCGTTGACGACTGTCACCTGTCCGGGTGGCGAACAGGGTGGGGCCGGGGCCTGGTCCAGGAACACGAGCAATCCGTCTGGAGGATTCTGCAGCCCAATCGACGGCGGCACCTCGACGCAGGTTTGAGTCTCCGGCTGGTAGACCAGCGCCTGGGCCAGCGTGTTCTGGCAGCCCAGCGGCAGGTTCTCGACCCGGACGTCTACCGCGGTCGGGGCTTCCTGTTCTCCAATGAGACCGCTGTTGGGGACGATACATTGGTTTGTACTGAAGAAAGTATCGCGACCGAAATCATTCGGTGTCGGGATTCCCGACACGTGAATGTGTTCTGAGCTTATGACGGTGACATTCTCTGTGTTCACCGTGAAATTATTGATGGCGACAAGCACTTCATCGTTGAACCGGACGCCGTAGATGTCGATCTCCGACGGGGCGGTGCCTGCGCCGCCGCCGATCTCGTCGATGAAGATTGGGTCGACGCTGGTCACGGTCGGATTGGATCCCAGAAGGGTGTAATTGCCGCCCGTGGCTTCGCGGTTGCTCTCATTGAGCACGACGCGGAAATTGCCCGAACGGTCAGCGCAGGTCGGCGCCAGACTCGTCGGCGAGCGCAGGGTGAGTTCGGTGCCGGTCACCGCGATGACGTCAAACTCGATGTTGCCCGCGAACCACACCGTGAGCGGATCCTCGAAGCCGGCGCCATAAAGCGTCAGCAGATCGCCGATCTGTCCTTCGGTGGGGTTGGCCTGGCTGACATAGAGGGTCTCGCCAAAGGTGAAGGTCTGGGCCGAGGTCGTCGTGTTGCCGGTCTGGAGGTTGGTCACGGTGACCTGGACCGCAAACGGCGGAGTCCTGACCCTGTTGGCTGAGATCCGGGGTCTCGCAGGTGATGATGTCGTTGTCGGCCAGCGATGGATCATCGATGACCTGGCAGCCGGTCGCTTCCCAGGTACCGAAGAGGACCTGGATGGGGATCTCGAACCCGTGGCCGGTGATGGTCACGATGGTACCGCCATCCATGGGTCCCGCGGTCGGCGAGATGCCGGTGATTTCGGGCTCGGCGATATCCGATTTGACGATGAAGATATCGTTCTTGACGACGCTGGTGTCACCGACGCGGGTCAACTTGATCCCCGCATTCTGGTTGGATGTCAGTGGCACGAGGCTGAAGCGGGGCGTGATGACCTCGATCTGGTTTTCAGACCAGCGCTCGACCGGGGCGAGCAGATCCTGCCCGTTGAAGGTGAAATAGACCTCGTCGAAATTCTTCACCAGCGCCTTGGCCTCGTCGACGGCGAAGTTGAGACCGAGGATGGTCACACTCTCTCCGCCCGCGGACCGCCCGGAATAGGGCTCGACACCATAGATCACCGGATCGCCGAGGATCACCGAGGTCGAGATATATGCAAAGGCAGACAGATAGTTTTGGCTTTGGTTATCCGGGGTACCGACACCTACCGATACTCTGACGTCGGCAAGCACGGATGCGCCGGGGTCGAAAGCAGCGGGCGTGATGATGGTTATCGTCCCAACGCTCGATGCCGGAACGCTCGATACAACATCAGTGACGATGGCCTGGTACTGGAGACCCTGGAGGGTGAAGAAGACCTCCACCGGCGCCGCGATCCCCTTGCCGGTGAGCACGACCTGCTCACCGCCGGAAAAGGAGCCCGATCCGGGGTTGATGTTCCAGATTTGAAGTGCGTCTGAGTTATCTGGGTTCTTGAAGGCGACTTGGACCTGCGATCTCACGGTGTTGACCCGCGCCCCGATGGCGTAGGTTCCGGGTTCGGTCGCGCCAAACCCGATGTCCGCTTGACCGCCGGTGGTCAATACGGTCGTGAGCGTCCCACCGTTGTCCGGTATAAAGACCCCGCCGGTGCGGTTGAACTCGACCTGGGTTCCGTCGGGCGCCGGCGCGCCGTTGAGGGTTACGGCGGCTGTCACCGAGACGACGGTGTTGACATTGGGATTGCTGTCGCTGACCTGTAGCGAGGTGATCTGCCAGACATTGCCACCTGGAGGCGGCGTCACTGTCGGCGGCTTCGGGCTTCCGCCCGAGCACGCCACAAAGAAAACCAGACCACACAGAATGAGACAATTGAAGAAGCGCTTCATGGCTCCGGACCCCCTACCCGTCACGGGCTACCGCAGAAGAAGTTGTATTGAATGGGAACCGGCACCGAGGCAACGCTCTTGCCGGACATGGTCTCGCCGAACATTTGCAGCACCAATCGCTGGCGGATATTCCGATTCGCGGTCTCGGGATCGACTCCGCCGTTCTCCGGAAGTAGATACGCGAGAGGAATCTCGTTGAGATACTCAACCGGATAGACCCGCCAGTTGTCCAATCATGTGGTCCCACCCGCGGGGACAATGACGCCTTGATCAAAGACCGCCTGGGGTGATGCTGTAGTACCACCGTCATTGCGCTCGGGGGTGATCACCCAGCGGAGTATACGCACATCCTGCGAGCTGCTCAGGGCCGAACCCGGCGCCTTTGGATTTGACGTCACATTCATCGTCTCGACGTCGATGTCGACCCCGAAAGCGATAAAATTGCAGATGTCGATATCGGGGTTGTACTCATCAATATCGACGGTGATGAAGACCGCCGCCTCGGTGTCGTCGAGCGTGCTGTTCCCGCCGCAGGAGCTGAGCAGCAGCATCGCTGCGAGAACAACCCCGACACTCGTGATGCGTTTCATCCGACCCTCCCTCAGTACTTGACGATGCGTGGTGTGATGAAGATCAGGAGCTCATCGTGCCGTTTGAAGGTTCCCTTGTTCTTGAACAGACTCCCAAAGAGCGGAATCTTGTACAGACCGGGGATCCTGTTTTCGTTTTCCTGATCGTTGATTTGATAGATGCCGGCAATGACGGTCGTTCCGCCATCCCGCACCAGGAGCTGAGTTTGCGCGTCGCGAGTGAAGATCGGGACGTTGTTGCCGCCGACGACGGCGGCAGCCAGAACGGCTTCCTGTTTCTTGATGTCGATCTCGAGGTTGACCGTTCCTTCGGCGGTGATCTGCGGTGTCACCTGGAGCCGCAGCGTGGCATCCACATACTGCACGGTCACCGTATTGTTGGCAATGGTTTGGACCGGGATCTGGAGACCCGAGCGGATGGATGCCTGCATCAGGTTCTGGGTGGTCACCCGCGGCGTTGAAACGATCCGCAGCAGACCGTCGGTCTCCGCCGCGGAGAGAAGGAAGTCGAGGTTGAAGGTGTTGAGGATATCGCCAAAGCTGAAAGCCAGGAATCCCTGGTTGCCTCGCGCGAGTTCGACATCACCGGAGACTTCGACCGAGTTGGGGAAGTCGAGACCGGTGTCGTTGCCGTGCTGGGCGTTCATCACACCATCGAAACCCCAGCTCACACCGAGTTCACGGGAGAAGTCGCGGGTGGTTTCAACGATGCGACCCTCGATGACCACCTGCGGCGTGGGCTGGTCGAGGCTCTCGATGAGCCGCAGGACGCCCTCGACCCGATCCACGACGTCGCGGATGATCAGGGTGTTGGTGCGTTCGTCGGTGGTCACCGTGCCGCGATCGGACAGAAGATAACTGTCGTTGGACAGGAGTCCGGCGACATAGCTCGCCTTGGCGTAGGAAAGAGGCTTGAGGACGGTCTTCAGGGGTTTGGCGGCCTCACGTTGTTTGTCGAGGTTCGCCTTGGCCGATTTCTCGGCTGCAAGTTTCGCGTTCGTCGCAACCCTCAGTACATTGTTTTCGAGTACGTAATCGAGACCGTTGATCCGCAGGATCAGATCGAGAGCCTGGTCCCACGGCACATCCCTCAGCTCGACAGTCACCGAGCCGCCGACCCCGGGATCGACGATGATGTTCAACTGTGTCAGGGCCGAGAAGGTCTTGAGCACGTCGCGGACATCGGCGTCCTTGAGGCTGAGGCTGATGGGCTCGCCGGTGAACTGCTGCTCTTGAGAATCCACCTCGGTGGTCTCGTAGGTATCGGCCCTGGTGGTCGGAGCGTTGAGAACCTGAGCTGCCGGCGCGTGCTCGATCATCTGTGATGGGTCAGCCACGAATGGGCTGCGCTCGACGACCGGCTTCTCCTCGACGACGACCTCGGCGACCCAATCGGATTCAACCGCACTCGGCTGTGCCCAATCATCGGAGCTGTCGCTCTCGGCGGTATCGGGAAGCTCGAAGAGAGTCGACGACACGACGGCCTCTTCCACTTCCGGCTCTTCGATCACCGGCGACTCGTGGTTCGGCTGCATTGCCGGCTCGATGTCGTTTCGCGCGACCACGTACTCGGTCTCGGTGACGATCTCGTTCTGGGCGATCACCGCCGGTACCGACTCGGGGAAGGACCCGCCGATCTCGGTCACGCGGATCACCGCTCCGTCGGCCGTCTCTTCAAAAACGTAACGCGCCTCATCGTTGAGATCGACGACAATTCGCGTCACGGGTTCGGGCACGGTTCGATTCTGCGCGACCCGAACCTGCCGAACGGGGCCGGTTCCAACCGGGTAGATGCTGCGATCGAAACGCTTGACCACGCCTTGAAGATCGATCACCAGACGGTCGGGATCGGGAAGCGTGAAGGCCGTCCCGGAAAGAGCGCCGTCACCCTTGAGCTCGATGACGACCCCTTGACTCGATCCCACCGGAATCACGTCGAAAAGATTCGTCGCCCCGGTCAGCGGAGGCGCGGGTTCGACCGCCGCCACAACCGCCACGAGAGGCTCCCGGCTCGGCTCCGGCTTCGTCACCGGACCGGCGCCCGATGAGAAGGAAGCGAATACCAGGTCCAACCCCCCCGGAGCCGTGTCCAGCCGAAGCTGTGACGGTTCGACGAGCCACACCGTCAAACGGGTGACCCTCTTACCGAACTCGTCAACCTCGGACAGCTCAGCTCGCTCGATCCCGAGCGAGGGATCGATGAGAGTTCCGGATCCCTGCTCCCACTCAGCCTCGGGCATTTCAATCACCCACACGCCCGGCTGGGGAGAGTAGTGGACCGTCTCAAGAGCGTCATCGGTCCGCAGGTGGATCACGGGCCCAGACGACCCTGCTTCCGCCGTCAGCCCGTGGAGCGTCGGCAGGGAAGCTGCCGCGTTGCCGGGATAAAACAATCCCAACAGCACGCAGATCGCCGCCACTACCAGGACGCGGACGTTCATGTTCATCATGCCATCCCCCAATTCGATATCACTCGAACGGCTAATCTCTGATCTCACGTACGATGTCCTCGTACGGTTTGAGCTGTTTCGGGTCGTTCGACTGCTTTCTGAAAACGACGCGGTCAAACTGGATATCCTTGACCTCTCCATCGTAGAGCTTTGTGCCCGGCCGGAGAATATAGGAAATACTGTCTCGCCCTTGACAGAACGCGAGGATCCCGTTGGGCGTGTCGATGATCCCCTGGAGTCGAATTTCATCCACGCTCATTCCCGGCAGACCAGGAGGACGGGGTTCCGACTCGGCATCCAAGGCCTGTTCGAACCCCGCGTTGAGCGAACGGAAAGGATCGCGGCGGCCGGCTGGATCATAGGAGAAGTTCTCGCCTTGGAGCATCTCCCTTTCACCACGCAGAATCTGTTCGATGGCCGACGTGTCAACCTCTTCTTCACCGAGGCTGTCGGCGGCGACGCCTTCAGTAACTGGCGTATTCTCCTGCGCTTGAGCCGGCATCGCGGCGACACCTGCGACTAAAGCCGCCACAACGCAAATCAAGAGTTTGGTGATCTTCATCTCTCAGCCCCGCTCATTCCTTGTAGATAAAGGTTCGCTGGGTGAAGGTTGCATGAATCGAATAGCCTCCGGAACCCTTGCCTCTTACAGGTGAGACGACGAGATCATCGACATTGATGATCCGCGAGAATCCACTCAGGCGGTCGAAAAACAGACCGAGTTCATGATACGTCCCGTCGAGGCCCACCGTGATGGGTACCTCGAGAAAGAAATCCCGATCGATTTCCTTGCCGGGCACAAACCTGGTGAGGCGGAAATTGCCCCGCTCGGTGAGGTGCTTGAGGCGTTTGATGAGATCGTCGGTCTCGCGCTTGGTCGGCAGGATGCGGCGAAGCCGATCCAAATCGAGCTCGTAGTTGCGAATGTCTTCTTCGAGGCGCGGCAGATCGGCCTTGGCCGCTCTCCCCTTCTCGATATCGCGCTCGAGTTCATCGATATTGACCTGCGTCTTCTCGCATTCCTCTTCGATGGGCTTGAAAACATACATCTGGAGCACCACGAAAAGCGCCACGCCGAGCACGAGCCCGACCAGAAGGGCGACCCACCAGGGCTTTTCGTTGAGATCAATAGCCATGGCTCATGACCTCCACATCATCAGGTTCCATTCGCCGGAGAACTCGCTTTTTCGATCTCCGGCGGTTCATAGGTGAAGACGGCCGTCAGGGTGAAGACGAAATCCTCCCCCCTGCGAGCGAGGTTTTTCACGACCGGCTCTTCGAAAAACGGCGATGCATCCAGATTCGAGTAGTAGTTGGCGACCGCATTCTCGTCCATGGCTTCACCGACGAGCTCGATGGCGTTGCCGGCGAGCCCGAGCTTGGTCAACCAGACCAGCTCCGGCAGAGCGCGAGACACCTCATCCATGATGCGGACGGGACCGTGCTGTTTGTTCTTGAGATCGTTGATGACATCGACCTTGGCCTTGAGCAGCGCCCGCTTCGCTTCGAGCTCCTCGACCTTGTCGATGATACGGCTGGAGTTCATTGCGCTCCGCCGTTCGCTGGCGTTCGATCGCCTTGAGATCGGCTCGCTTGGACTTCAACAGGTACCACCATGTCCCCGAAACCACGAGTGCGATGGCGAGGATGGTGACAAGAATGATGTCGCCCTGTTTGGCGCCCAGCGAAAACTCCGGTCGTTTTCGCTTGCTGACCGCTGCTGTCGGCGCCTCCGAAACAAGATTGATTTTGATCATCGGCTCAATCTCCGACGGTCCGTATTGCGAGGCCTACCGCCACAGCCATGGCCGGGGCGTTGCGGTTGATCCAATCTGGATCAAAATCCGACTCGTTGTAGCGGATGTTTCTAAACGGGTTGAGCAATTCAACGTTGACCTGGAATCGTTCTTGGAGAACCGCCTCGAGGTTCGCAACCAACGCCCCGCCGCCGGACAACATGACCCGGTCGAGCCTGTCCACCGACGAGGTGGCAACGAAGAAGTCGATGGTCTTTTGAAGTTCTGCGGCGAGATCCTCTGATGCCGAGCTCAAGACACTGTCAACCTGAGTTTTCGAAATCTGACCGACTTCCTGACCAAGCTTGAGTTTCTCCGCGTCCTCTCGTGGCAGGTTGAATTCCCGCTGGATGGCCTCGGTGTAGAGATTTCCGCCAAAGGCCACATCACGCCAGAACACCGAATTACCGTCGTGCAGGACGTTGATGTTCATCACCGACGCGCCGACATTCACCAATGCAACCGTCTCGCCGCGTGACGAATAGTTCGATTCGAAGGCGTTTTGTACTGCGAAAACATCAACGTCAACCAGCACGGGTTCTTTTCCGGCCTGGACGATCACCGAAGTGTAGTCGTTGATCCGATCTCTTTTTACCGCAACCAACAGGACATCCATCGTGTCCGAGGCACCGGTTTCTAAAACGACGTAGTCGAGGTTCACATCATTGATATCGAATGGAATGTACTGTTCAGCTTCCCATTGAATCGACTCCGCGAGCTCGGCCTCGGTCATGGAGGGAAGTTGAATCTTCTTGATGATCACGGAATGGCCCGACAATGAACCACCGAATTTCGAATTCTTGATCCCATTCTCAGAGATCAACCTGGTGAGTGCCTCGACCACCAAGGACGAATCCATGATTGCGCCGTCAACAATTGCCTCGGGAGACAAATCTGCTACAGCGGCATGGACCAGCTGAAATTCGTCATTTTTGAGTGGCTTCAATTCAACGATCTTAATCGCCGAGGAGCCAACATCACAGCCGACAACTTGTTTTTTTCGCTTTCCAAACACGTCTCACACCTTATATCTCAGGAGTTCGAACGTTCTTAAACATCAAACCTCTATGAGCCAGACTATCAAAAGGCCTATAGAGTGTCAAGAATAAGTGAAACCAAAAAAGTGTTATGGAACGAATGTCACTTTCTTTTGGGATTTGAACCACGAGTTGAGTATTCGTGCGAAGCAGAAAGGTGAATCACTTTCTCCGATTTCAGTCGATTTCTCGAACAAATTCAGTGTTGTGTACCTCACATTCCTACATGGTTTTTTGCACTTAAAGACCAAAAAAGCAGTCATTCGGTAATACGTGACCTTGTCATCTGACGGCGTTTGTGCTATTAAATGCGTCCCCTTTCTCTTGGGGACCTCGAGGAGGATCACTGAAATGGCGCAGCGATGTGATATCTGCGGCAAGGGACCGATGACCGGGAGCAATATTTCCCACGCACACAACGTCACCAAACGACGCTGGAACCCGAATCTGCAACGAGTCAGGGCCGTGGTAGACGGTCAGCCGAAACAAGTGCGCGCGTGCACTCGTTGTATTCGTTCGGGGAAGGTCACGAAGGCCCCTAGGCTCTAAAAAGTTCCGCAAACGGAATTCAAACGGGCGGCTACCAGCCGCCTTTTTGGCGTTGCCTCTGTAGTGGAAACACGGCGGATCGGATCGCCAAGGGATCAGGACCGAGTTTTTGCCTGGCCCCGGCGTTCGACGCGGCGCATGCCGTTGAGATTCTCCAGACTGCGGAGGATCCGATCGAGCTGAGCCGCATCACGAACCGTGACGGTCATGGCGCCGAAGCCCCGATCGTTGTGCTCGGTTCGAAGCTGGCAGCTCAGAATGTCGCTGCCCTCCGCCGCAATCACCTGCGAGATCGATGCGAGCATGCCCGAGCGATCGTCGAAAATCATGTCGAGTTCAATCTGGTTGGACGACGCGCCCGATGAGGCTGCGTCGCTCGCCCATCTCACCTCGATCTCGCGTTCCGGGTGGTACAGGAGATTCTTCACGTTGGGACACGATCTGGAGTGCACGGCAACGCCCTTGCCGCGAGTCACAAAGCCAACGATCCTTTCGCCGGGCAGCGGCTTGCAGCACTTGGCGACATAAACCAGGAAGTCCGCGTCGCCGGTGACCTCCAGGGCCTGGCCTCCGGCAACCGTGACCTCGCGGGCGGTGGTGACGGTCGCTTCGCCTCCGGCGCGGTCGTCCTCGCCCGGAATGAGCTGAGCGATGATCGCGGGGGCCGCCAATCGCCCGAATCCCACGGCCGCGAGCAGATCCTCTTCCTTGGCGAGACCGTGCGATGACAGGACGCTCTTGAGTTCCTCGCTGCTGCCCAGCTTGCGCCACGAAACGCCGGCTTTTCTCGCCTCCCGCTCGATGAGTTTTCGACCGACGTCGACGGAGCGCGTCTTCTCCTCCCGCTTGAGCCAGCTCCTGATCTTCGAACGGGCCCGGTTGGTGACCACGAGGTTGAGCCAGTCATGATGCGGCCGCTGCTGTGCAGAGGTTGAGATCTCGACGATGTCGCCGTTTTTAAGCTCGGTCCGCAGAGGGACCCAGCGGCTGTTGATGCTCCCGCCGACACAGGTGTGCCCGACCTCGGAGTGGATCCGATAGGCGAAATCGAGGATCGTGGCGCCACGGGGAAAGGAGAACACGTCACCGCGTGGTGTGAAGCAGTAGACGTCATCGGGGTAGAGATCGACCTTGATGGAATCAAGGAACTCACGCGGCGAAGCACCCTCGGAGTTGTCGAGCAGACCGCGGAGCCATGAGATCCGCGAGTCCTCGCTTCCGGCGCCCGTGCCATCCTCTTTGTAGCTCCAATGCGCGGCGATACCGAACTCGGCAATCTTGTGCATGTCCCTGGTTCGGATCTGGATCTCGAACGGGTGCGCCTCCGGGCCGAGAACCGTCGTGTGGAGCGACTGGTAGGCGTTGGGTTTCGGGATCGCGATGTGGTCCTTCATCCGACCCGGAACGGGGGGCCACTGCTGATGGATCAGACCCAGAACCGCATAACAGTCCCCCACCGTCTCGACGATCACCCGAAAAGCGAGGAAGTCGAAGACGTTCGCCACGTCCACATCCTGGCGCCGAAGCTTCAAGTAGACCGAATACATGTGTTTGACGCGGCCCTGGACCATCCCGCTCAGGCCGTTGGCCAGCAGCAGACCTTCGATGATCCCTCGGATCTCGGCGAACCACCGTTCCGCCGCATCGGCACGCTCCCTGATCTCGTGCTCGAGGCGCTCCCACTCCTTCGGGTGAAGATAGCGAAAGCAGAGATCCTCCATCTCCATCTTGATGCTTCCGATCCCGAGGCGGTTGGCGATGGGCGCATAGATGTCAAGGGTCTCCTGGGCGATGGCCACCTGCCGGTCAGGGCGGAGGAAGCTCAAGGTCCGCATATTGTGCAACCGGTCGGCCAGCTTGACGAGGATGACGCGGACGTCGTCCATCGAGGCCAGAAGGAGCCGGCGGAAGTTCTCCGCTTCGGTGGCCTCGCGCGACGTGAAGGAGCTTTCAAAATCGGACAGCTTGGTGAGCGCCACCACCAATCGGGTCACGTCGGGGCCGAACTCGAGTTCGAGTTCCTCAGCCGTTGTATCGGTGTCTTCGAGGAGATCGTGCAGGAGCCCTGCAGCAATGGCGACCTCGTCGAGCTCCATCTCGGCCAGCATCCAGGCGACGGTCAGCGGGTGAATGAAGTAGGCCTCACCGGATCGACGAACCTGACCCTGGTGACGATTCGCCGCGAAGACATAGGCATGGCGAATGAGATCCTCATCGAGGTCGGGCCGGTAGAGCTCAACCCGGTTGAGAATGTCCTCGATGCGGATCTTCGCCGAAGAGTCCATCCGACCATTGTACTTTCAAGGGTCAAGTTCTTCGGTATTCCCCCTCCCATTTCCTCTCCCGATGAGATGTTCAGCGACAGCGGCGGCGACAGCGACAGCGGCAGAGACCGGGGCAGCCCCCCGGAAAACCTCTCCACCGGGACGTGCCGGGTACGCAGTTGTGCCAGAGACTCTGCACGGCGCACCCGACACAGCGAAACGCTCCGCACAATACACGCATACCAGGGTCACGGCTAATGGGAGTCCCCGCGAGCGCGGCAGAGGGCCGGCGCGGCGTGAGGGTACGCCGTGTGCCGGACCATAGCCGAATCCGTAGCGCGCACACAGGACACGTCGGGAAAGCGCGCTCCACCGGGACGTGCCGGGTCCGCTATTGGTGCCTGATCGATCTTCCGGATCCGCGGCACGCCCCGCTCCGCAAAGGGCGATGCCGGGCACTCCACGGGAAGCGCGATGAAGTCTGCTGTCCCGGCCACGAGGCAGGCCGCCGACGCACCATCGGCGTGGTCGCAGCCCTCTCAATCAACCCACGCGCGACCACGCCGATGGTGCGACGCTGGGTCGCCGGGACGCCAATGCGTCCAAGCGGCCCAGAAGGCCGGTGCCAATCGAACCCCGTGACCGTGGCCGTCGCCGCAGCCGTGCCCGGGAATCCCACCAAGCCCGACCGTCCCGCACTCTCTCGGATACGCCCAACCGACTTCAACGTCTCTGACGGGCAGGCTGGAAGCCCGCCCCCACAATGTCCGCCCAGCCGATTTGAATCCCTGGTTGCGATGATTGTAGGGCCGGCGTCCCGCCGGCCCATCAGAGCCCTCGTCGATCCGCGTCGCGCCGCACACCAGTCCAACGCCGCTCTCGTTTGCAACGCGACATGGTCCCGGGTTTTTCCAAGCAACACCTGCGTAATAGGGATCTCACCAAGATCAGAGCCCCCGAAATCCTCGGCCACGAGCCTCACGACTCGCGATCACCCAATCCGTACCTGGCCAAAGTCCGCGGAAAACAACGAGCCACCCAACCACTTCACAACACGCGGTAAACCTCGCCCCATCGGGGTGCCGGGCATGGCTTTGTGCCAGAAGGACCTCACGGCGACACGTCCCGCTCCGCACAAGGTCCATGCCGGGCTCCCTCGGGGAGCGCGATGAAGTCTGCTGTCCCGGCCACGAGGCAGGCCGCCGACGCACCATCGGCGTGGTCGCAGCCCTCTCAATCAACCCACGCGCGACCACGCCGATGGTGCGACGCTGGGTCGCCGGGACGCCAATGCGTCCAAGCGGCCCAGAAGGCCGGTGCCAATCGAACCCCGTGACCGTGGCCGTCGCCGCAGCCGTGCCCGGGAATCCCACCAAGCCCGACCGTCCCGCACTCTCTCGGATACGCCCAACCGACTTCAACGTCTCTGACGGGCAGGCTGGAAGCCCGCCCCCACAATGTCCGCCCAGCCGAGAATCCCTTGTGCGATGCCGAATCCACTCGGACACGCGGATAAACGTCGCCCCACCGGGGTGCCGGGCATGGCTTTGTGCCAGAAGGAGCCTGACGGCGACGCGTCCCGCTCCGCACAAGGTCCATCCGGGCTCCCCGGGAGGCGCGCCACACCCTGGTTCTCCCGGCCACGAGGCAGGCCGCCGGCGCGCCATCGGCGTGGTCGCAGCCCTCTCAATCAACCCACGCGCGACCACGCCGATGGTGCGACGCTGGGCCGCCGGGACGCCAAAGCGTCACGGCGGCCCAGAAGGCCGGCGATGAGGGCAGGGTCCGGAACCACAGCAGCGCCCTTTGTCGCGCCCACTTCTCGTGGGCGATGGAACCAACCCGCGTCGGTACACCACCATCGCCGGCGGGACGCCGGCGCTGCAAGCATCGCAGCGCTTTTTGTAGCGCTCCCGTCTCGTGGGCGATGGAACCAACCCGCATCGGTACACCACCATCGCCGGCGGGACGCCGGCGCTACAAACATCGCAGCGCCCTTTGTCGCGCCCGCGTTTCGCGGACGATCGAAACAACCCGCGGCACTCCCCCAGAAGGCCGGCGATGAAAGAACGTCGGGACCCGGGCTGCAGAAGTAACCACAAAAGAAGAAAACCCCGCGGCAAGCCGCGGGGTTGGATTTCTCGCTATTTTCGCGCCCTGCGGTGGGGCTAATACCTTTTGCCCTACCGCCGTCCCTTTTTCCGTTTGCTGTCGCGCCGGGCGGCGAGGAGTCGGTGGACCCAGAGCGCCACCGGCGAGGCGACAAAAATCGACGAGTACGTCCCGACGATGATGCCGATGAGCAGCACAAAGGCGAAGGTGTTGATCACATCCCCACCGAAGAAGTAGAGAGAGAGCACCACCATCAGCGTCGTACCCGAAGTAATGAAAGTTCGCGACAGGGTCTGATTGATCGAGGTGTTCATCAGCCCCTCGATGTCTTCTCCCCGATGCAGTTTGAGGTTTTCCCTCACACGATCGAAGACGACCACCGAGTCATTGACCGAGTAACCGACCAGGGCCAGGATCGCGGCCACCGTCGGCAGGTTGATCTCACGACCGGTGATGGCGAGCGCTGAAAGAGTGATCAAGACATCGTGAAAGAGAGCCGCCACGGCGCCGACGCCGAACGGCAACTGGAATCGCAGCCAGATGTAGATCAGCATGCCGAGCAGCGAAAAGCCGATCGCCGCCCGGGCCTTGTTCTGGAGATCTGCGCCCACCGCCGGTCCGACGCTCTCGGCGCCGAGGAGGGCGAACTCACCGAGCACGCCCCGATCCTCGATCAGAGCTCGAGCATTGTCCGAAATCCCTTCGATGGCTCCGAGCTGATCCATGGAGGTGAAGATACCGTTGACCTTGCGGAACGAGAGCACCGCATCGGCCATGGGACCGTAGTACTCGGCGGCGCCCTCTTGATCGAGCCCGGTGTTGTCGGGATCCTCGACCGGCGAGGAGCAGGGTCAGGGCCTGCGCTCCCTTGGTGTTGAGATCGAAGCCGTCGCCGAGATCGGCATTGAGGTCACGGTTGAGCAGCTCGATGATGGGGCCGGTGAAGTCGCCCTCTTCCCCCTCGGGGTTTTCGACCCTGATCAGGATCTCGTACTTCTCGGGCTCGTCAAATCGCTGCAACGAGGGCGTCCCGGTTTCGAGATCCATCATGCTGTCGCGAAGCTGACCGAGATCGGGTTCGCTGCGGAACTTCACCGTGACCTGCGTGCCACCGACAAAGTCGATCCCGAGGTTGAGGCCGGGTCCGAGAAGCTCGTACGCCAACCCACCGAGGATGACGAGCATGGATAGGCTGAGCGCAATCTTTCGATAGCTCAGAAACGGAATGTTGGTATCGCCGATGATTCGCATTCGAGGACCTCAGATACTCAGCGTTTGCACACGGTCGCGGCCGGCGAGCGTGATCATATAAACGGTTCGAGAAACAAAGACCGCGGTGAAGACGCTCGCAAAGATCCCGATGGAGAGGGTCACCGCAAAGCCCTTGACCGGTCCGGTTCCGAACTGGAAGAGGAAGAGCGCCGCGATGAGCGTCGTCAGATTCGCATCCAGAATCGTGCCGAAGGCCCGGGAGAACCCGGTGTCGATGGCCGACTTCACGGTCTTGCCGACCCTCAGTTCCTCGCGGATGCGCTCGAAGATCAGCACGTTGGCGTCCACCGCCATCCCGATGGTGAGGATCACGCCCGCGATCCCGGGCAGGGTGAGGGTGGCGCCGAAGTAGGCCATGGCCCCCATGAGGATGATGATGTTGATGACCAGAGCGAGATCGGCGTTGAGCCCGGAAAGCTTGTAGTAGACCAACATGAAGACCATCACCGCGATGAGACCCGCGACGGCCGCTCGGACACCGCGGACCACCGAGTCATGACCGAGCGACGGTCCCACGGTCCGCTCCTCGAGATAGACCATCGTCGCCGGCAACGCGCCGGCCCTGAGGATCAACGCGAGATCCTCCGCCTCTTCCACCGAGTAGTTGCCCTCGATGACACCCGAGTCGGTGATCTTCGCCCGGATCGTGGGCGCCGACATGACGTTGCTGTCGAGAACGATGGCCATGGGGATGCCGATGTGCGAACTCGTGTACTCGCCGAACTTCTCGGCCGCCGTGGGAACCAGGTCGAACTGGACGTTGGGCATGCCGTACTCGTCCTGGCTCCGGCGGGCACTGCGCAGATCCCGGCCGGTGATGATGGAGCTCTTCTTGACCAGGTAGTAGCTCCGGCCGAGGGTCTCTCCCGCAATCCCGGTTCGGGGACCGCTCATCACCTCGCCATCGGCTGGTGGCAGACCGGCGAAACCCGCGAGGAGGCTCGGCCGATCCGGCGCCGGTCCCTGCATCACCTCTTTGAACTCGAGGAATGCCGTGGACTTGATGATCTTTTTGACCCGCTCGGGGTCATCCACACCGGGCAGCTGGATGAGGATCCGGTCTCCCTCGATGCCCTGCCTCTGGATCACGGGTTCGGCGACACCGAATTGATCGATGCGGTTGTTGATGGTCTCCAAACCCTTGCGCACCGCCTGATCGCGGATGAAACGCTCGATATTCGGTTTGAAGGCCACGGTCCAACTCGTGCCACCCTTGGTGATGTCGTAGTCGGGGAAGTTCCGTCCGATCACGTCTTCCAGGGCCTCGCGGTCGGCACCCGACGGAACCTCCACCGAGAAACGGAACGCCTCGGCATCCACCGTGGTGGCGCCGAGGGCCACGCCCTCGTCTGCCGCAAAACTCACCAGTCGTTGGGCGGCATCGTCCAACTCGGCCTTGATGGCGTCGTCGGTCTGGACCTGAAGCACCAGATGAACTCCACCTTCGAGGTCAAGCCCCCAACGGATTTTTTCCTCAGGTGGCCAGAGCGACCACAGGGCAGCCGCCACAACAGCCACGATCACGATGACTCGCCACAAAACCTTTTTTTCCACTCTCGCCTCCGCCGGTCAGCCTTCGCTCGCGGTTCCGTCGTTGCCCACGAGGCCGGCCACCGCCGATGTGCTGATTCGAATTTTTGTATTTTCGCTCACCTTGACAAGAAGGGTATTGTCCTCGACCGTCGCCACGGTCCCGTGGATACCCCCGCTGGTCACGACCCGATCTCCCTTTTTGAGCGCTGAGAGCATCGCGTCCTTCTTTTTCTGCTGTTTCTTTGCCGGCATGATCACGATGAAGTAAAACACCGCAAAGATCAACACGAACGGCAACAACATAGACAGGGGGTTTCCCCCAGCTGCACCTTCCATCGATTCACCTCGCTGTCGTTACGGACCCCTGGCTTCGGGGCAGTTGATTGCGGATACCGTCGATCCGCTGCCGAAACCGCCCGTAGCGGCCCGCCATGATAGCTTCCCGAGCCTCTCGCATCAACCCTAGGAAGAAAGTAAGGTTGTGAACGGTCAAAAGAACCACCGATGTGACCTCCTTTGCGACATAGAGATGTCGCAGTGCGGCGCGTGAGTAACTCGCACATGTCGGACAGTCACAGGCCTCGTCAAGCGGTCTCAGATCATCGGCGAAACAGGCATTCTTAATGTTGATCTCACCTGTAGAGGTGAAGATCTTCCCAGTCCTCGCCGAGCGCGTCGGAAGAACACAATCAAAGAGATCGACACCGCAGGCGACCGCATGAACCAGATCCTCCGGGTAACCGACACCCATGAGATATCGGGGCCTCGAGGCGGGCAACATGGGCGCAGCCATGGCAACGGCCTCGTGCAGCGCGGCCGAGGGCTCGCCCACCGCCAACCCGCCGATGGCGAAACCATCAAAGTCGTGACCGATCAACTCCTCGGTGCATCGCCGACGGAGTCCTTCATCGAGGGAACCCTGTTGGATGGCAAAAAGACCCCCCCGCCATGCGTCCGATGTCTCCCGCAGACGCGTGGCTCTCTCGAGTCCACGGCGAGCCCAGTCGACGCTGCGAGCAACCGATTCATCGGCGGTCCCCAGATCGACCGGATACGGCAGACACTCGTCGAGGACCATGGCCACATCGACGCCGTACCTCGCCTGGGTTTCAACGACGTTCTCCGGGGTGAGACGGTGGATCGACCCATCGAGATGAGAGCTGAAGCTCACCCCGTCGTCGTCCAATCGGCGCCTGGCGGTGAGCGAGAAGACCTGGTAGCCGCCCGAGTCGGTGAGGATCGGACCGGGCCACGCCATCAACCGGTGGATCCCACCCATCTTCTCGATCCGCTCAACTCCCGGACGGAGGAGCAGATGGTAGGTGTTGGCAAGCACCATTTCTGGCGCGAGCTTCTCGAGTTCCCATCCGGCCATTCCTTTGACAGTCCCTGCGGTACCCACCGGCATGAATGCCGGTGTGTGCACCGTGCCGTGCGGGGTTGTCAACTCGGCAGCTCGGGCCGCAGAATCTCCATCGCTGTGGGTGACGGTGAAAGGAAGCATGGCTGATTCTACTCACGAATCCTGTTGGTGACGAGTTCGATCTCAGCAGCGCCGTGACGGCGATCGGCGGCGGCACGATCGAAGAGGGCGTCCAATGAGCTCATCTCGCTGAAGGGTACAATGGCGGGCCTGAGGAGGCCTCATGAGCGACAACCCAACAACTCCGCCCAATGCGCCCCGGCTCACCGTCGACAAGGAACTCGCCCTCGGTGAGTACGCCAATTTCGTCAGTATTGCCCACAACTTTTCCGAGGTCCTGCTCGACTTCGGCCGGACCATGCCCGGACGCCAGGACATCCCGGTGGTGGCCCGGATCATCATGAATCCGTTCCACGCCAAACAACTCATGCGCGCCCTCAACCACAACCTCAAGCTCTATGAGCAGAACTTCGGCCCCATCCAGGAGCCGCCGGCCACAGCCCAGGAGCCACCGGCCGGCGGGGCGAATTGAGGCGGAGCGGTCAGCCCAGCCTCTTGTAAAGTTCGGGATTGCGGCAGTAATCGACCCAAAGCGACCATCGCCCGCGGGGACGCGGGCGCTACAAAATCGCGAACATCCTTGTAGCGCAGGCGTCCCCGCCTGCGACGGATCGCTGCGGTGAGGCTGGCACCTCCTCGTCTTGTAGGATTTTGCAGGAGGCTTAGGTATTAGGTCCATCGTAATCGGCAAATAGCGATCAAGGACCCTCGTCGGTGTCGCGTTGTGGAAACGAGCTACGGCACGATCACGGTCACTGCCCCGGACCCATCCCTCGTCCCCGGCCTTCTGGGGCGCCGTGACGCTTTGGCGTCCCAGCGACCCAGCGTCGCACCATCGGCGTTGTCGCGCGTGGGTTGATTGAGGAGGCTGCGACCACGCCGATGGCACGCCGGCGGCCTGCCTCGTAGCCGGGAGACCTGATTTCATCGCGCTTCCCGTGGAGTGCCCGGTAGCGTAGTTGTGCGGAGCGCGCCGCGGTACCGGTTGGTCGATCCGGCACAACTACGTACCCCGCACGTCCCAATGAAAGCGATTGCCTCCTGTTCTTGAAGCGCGTCGTCCTCGTGCCTGGAATGAACACGGTATTGGCTTTGAACGGATGTGCCGTCTCAAACCGATTTTGGGATGGAGCGCCTCCCCGAAAGCGGCGCGTTTCGGGCCCAAACATCGTTTGAGGGGGCACTCCCGGTGAGCGCGACGAGAGAATCAAGCTCGGAGGCGCGTGCCCGGGTAAGAATGCCGCTGTCCAGGTCGCTGCCATCGGACGCGGACGCGGACGCGGAAAAGAGCAACGAAAAGGGGCGCACCGAATGGTGCGCCCCCGTGGATTCGTTGCTCGATGAGCGTCAGTCGTTGAGCTTGAGGATGGCGAAGAAGGATCGTCCCTGGCCCTGCGGCCGCTGGACATACAACCGCAGATACCCGCCCGAGGGCACCGCAGCCACCATCTCCTTCAGTTGATCAACGGTCTCGATGGTCTCACCGTTGGCTTCGATGATGAGATCACCGCGAATGAGGCCCTCATCGGCGGCCGGCGACACCGGCATCACGTGGGTGATCACAACCCCGCCAACCTCGTCGTCGAGACCGTACATCCGACGGACCTGCGAACTCAGCTCGCTGACACTGATCCCGAGCCGCTCGGCGGTGTCGTCTTCCTGGGTCGGATCGAAATCGCTCGCACTGTCGTCATCAACGGCATCGCGGGCCTCGAGCGTGACATCGAGCTTGCTCTGTTTGCCGTCGCGGATGACGGTGAGTTCGACCTCGGTTCCCGGCGGCATGGCCGAGATCGTGTCGATGAGCTCTCTCGTGTCCTCGATGGGATCGCCGTCGATGGCGATCACGATATCGCCGTGACGCACGCCACCCTTGTCGGCCGCACGGTCCGGGAGCGACCTCCACAACCAGCGCGCCGTCACGACTGCTCAGCCCGAAGGCCTCGGCGCTGTCCTGATCCAGATTGTTGATGGTGATCCCGAGGAAACCGCGGACGACCATCCCGTTCTCACGCAGCTGCGGCAGAATCTGACGCAGGATGTTCACCGGAACGGCGAAACCGAGGTTCTGGCCACGCGCATTGATGGCGGTGTTGATGGCCACCACCTCGAGCGGATGTTGACGAGCGGACCACCCGAGTTGCCGAGGTTGATGGCGGCGTCGGTCTGGATGTAGTTTTCAAACGATGTCCCCTCTCGAGAAAGCCCGAGAACACGACCCTTGGCCGAGACCACTCCGACGGTCACCGTATGGTCCATATTGAGCGGGTTGCCCACGGCCATGACCCACTCGCCGACCCGAACCGCCTCGGAGTCGCCAAGGGGCAGGTAGGCGAAGTCGCGATCAGGCTTGCTGGACTCGGATCAGGGCCAGATCGGTCGCCTCGTCACGACCGATGACCTCGGCGTCGAACTGAATGCCGTCGGCAAGCTCGATGACGATCTGTCGGCGTCCTCGATCACGTGGTAGTTGGTGACGATCTCGCCGTCGGCGGAGATGAAGAAACCCGAACCCGCCGAACGCCGCACCGATGGTTCGTCCGACGGCGCCTGGGGTCCGCGGAAAAACTCGTGGAACGGGTCTCTCGGCATCCGGCTGTCGCTGTCCGACGGGTCCAGCACATCCTTGATGGTCACCGAAACCACCGATGGGACGACGCGGTCGGCCAGGGTGGCGAAGTCCGGCGCAGCGATGGTCTCCATCACCGGCTGGACCTGGGTGTGACGATCGGCGTCCGCCGGTGGGGTCAGATCAAGACCGCCGGCGATCACCATTCCAAAAAGCACCGCCGCGACCACGATGGCCGCCAGCGAGTAGTATTTCTGTTTTTCGCGTTGCATTGTTCCTCCCGGGAATCTCGGACCGCGACTGCCGGCCGATGCGGTCTCGCCAGCTGGGTAACAGCAATCATCGTGCCAAAGTTCCCACCTGTGATTCACCAGCGCATCATCTGCCAGATTGGCACGATCGCGACTAGTCGGCGATGTGGATCTGGTCTTTACCGGCGCGCCTTGGCGTCGTACATGGCGAGATCGGCGGCCCTCAGCAGGAGGTTCTTCTTCATATCCGTGGTTCCCTGACGGGGCAGGTGGACGGGATAGACCGCGACCCCGATGGAACACGTCAGGGGCTCCCGCCAGTAGACCGGTCCGTCGGACCACGAGAAGCTCCCCTGGAGAAACTGGGTTCGTCTCCAAAGCGGTCTGCACATCGGCCGCAACCGCCTTTGCCTGTTCGAGATCGAGCTCGGGCAGAATCACGACGAACTCGTCTCCGCCATAGCGGGCCAGGGTCGCACGCTCGACGTCGACCGTCTGTTTGAGCAGATAGCCGAACTCCTTGAGCACCTGCGAACCCGCGAGGTGGCCATGGTTGTCGTTGACCGCTTTGAAGTTGTCGAGATCGAGAAAGAGCAGAGCGACCGTTCCACCGGTGACATCGGCGCGGACGAGATCTTCAGTCAGGCGGTGGTGGAAGAAACGGTCGTTGTACAGACCGGTCAGATCGTCGCGGCGCGCCATCTCGTTGGCCCGTTGCGCGTCGAGCAGGTTTTCGATGGACACCGAGGTGTAGCGAGCGAAGATCTCGAGCATCTGCAGGTCGCGCTCGGTGTAGCCGCCCTCGCCGACCCGGTTGACCAGCTCGAGCACCCCGCACACCGTTCGCTCGATTCTCACCGGCACAGCGATCGCACACGCGGTCTTGAAATCGGTGCCCTCGTCGAACTTGGAGTAGAAGGTGGGGTCGTTTGTCGGGATCGTTCATGACATAGGGCTCGCCGGTGCGATAGACATAGCCCGCGACCCCTCGGTCGGCCCTGAGGTCTCGGCCGAGGATGGTCTGCGCCGAAGAACCGAAGGTGGCGACGAAGTAGAGCGAGGTGTTGGCCGGGGTCGAACCCCGCTCGAACGGCCGATCCATGAGGATCGATCCCGAACTCGACGGAACAAAATCGTTGGCCTTGGAGAGGATCTCACCGAGAAAGGAGGTCACGGCCAACTGAGACACCGCAAAGGCCGAGTACCGGCGGCGATCGAGAAACGGCTCAAGATCTTCTATTGGAAGACTATAGACCCGCGGAGACTGCATCTTTACAGTGTATCACCAGAACCGATAAATTCTCACCGGTGATCGGTGGCGCTGTCAGGCCGTTCGCATGAGGCGTTTGAGTCGTGACTCGAGATCCTCGACGGTGTGCGAATGATCCGCTCGGCCCGGAGCGAAACGAACGGCTTCGAGATCGCGGCGAAGCTCCTGCATCTCCTCGTCCAAGGCCGCGCCGCCGCTGGTTGATCTGAGCATCCAGCCACCAGCGCTCGAGGGTGATCTGGAGTTCGCGCGCCCGGTCGGCGGGGGTCTGGCCCGACCGCCGCGGAGGCAGCGCGATCCGCGCCCGTCGAGCTCATCGCCCAGGTCACCGATGCACCCGCCCCTACACCGACGACAAGAGCACCGATGATCCACAACGACGATGGATATCCAGCAGCCGCGTCCGGATCTCCAGGCTCGACAGTTCCGACGCTGCGGCTGTCCACCGGAACCGGAGTGACGACGGGGGTCGGCGTCGGCGGCGGGAGCGCCGACCGTGAGGGTCAGAGGGCCGATGGACTGGGTGTTGTAGCGGCCAGTCGAGGGGTCGAAGACCGAAAGATCGACACCATCGAGTTCGATGGAACCAAAACCCTGGGGCACCACCGTCATCTGCCAGGTCCTCGAACCTCGGATGCCGCTGCCATCCACCTTGACTCGGGAATCCTCCTCCGGTGGATAGATTTCACAGTCGATGTTGCTGGGAAACCGGGCCGGCGCTTCCACGAGCGGGAGATTGCCACGACCCTCGAGTTTGACCGTCATGACCGCCGATTGGCCGTACTCGATCTCGGCCGGCTCGATGCTCGCGCTGTAGCGAAGATCGCCGACCGCGCCGGAAAATCCATCCGGCGCCGGCGGTCGCGCCGCCACCTCGATGGTGCGCACCGGGGTCGAACGTTCGATGAGTTGGCCGGAATCAAAGAACCCCGATGACCGCACACCGATGGCCGCTTCGACCGCCGGGATCTCGACCGAGCCGTTCTTGAGGGGAACCAGCACCGACTGCAGGACCCGGTAGCGATAGAACCTGGTCCCGTCGATCTCGACGACCTCGGGCGTGACCTGTTCGGGGTTGTCCAGACGCTGGGCCCAGAAACCCGGGTAGGAAGGCGCCGTGCGCCAGTTGAAGTCATAGACCGAACTCACCGTCGAGTCGAGATAGACCGTTGCGACCAACGGCTGACCGACGGCCACGTTCCGCGCGCTGAGGTCGTGGCGGAGCACGACCTCGATCCGCGGTGGCGCGCGACGCGGGATGAGATCGGCAAACGGATCACTCGTGAAAGGTGACCGCCGGCCACGTCTCGATGGCGGGGCGACACTTCCCTCGACGACCTCGACCGTGACCGGGTTCGCCCGCAGCTCTTTGCTCACCGGCACGCGCGGTCACGGATCCCACCGAGGCCTGCCCCGGCTGGCGGGCGCGCAACACAAAAGTGAACGTCTGGGATCGCGACGCCACACCGTTGACAAAACTGAACTCGGATCCGGTGGATGGGCCGCCGACGACCTCGAGATTGACGAGCTCGCCGAGTTGTGGGACCTGGAGATTCTGGGGCGGCTCGGTGACTCGGATCGTCAGTTGCGCCAGATCATCGACGCCGAACCTCGCGGGTTGGAGGATGGACTCGAGGCTGGGTTCGGAGGCGGCCACCTGCGCCGCCGCGATCAGCCAGTATCCCCGACACCACGATGCCGAGGATCACCCGAAGGCGACTGGTCACCAGTCCTTCTCCACCGTGGTCGCCTGCGGAGTGGGCGACTGCATGGCCTCGCGCGCCTCGGCTTCGGCGCGTTCGAGGGCCTGGAAGAGAGCCTCACTGTCAGAGGGAGTCGGAGTCGGCGCAGGCTGCTGATTTTGCTGCTCCTGCTCCTGCTCTTGATCCTGCTCCTGTTCTTGTTCTTCTTCCTGTTCCTGTTCTTCCTGTTCTTGATCCTCGTTTTCCTGCTCTTGTTGCTCCTGCTCTTCGAGCATGGCAAGCGCGAGTTCGTAGTTGCGCTTGGCCTCGAGATCATCGGGATCGAGGATCACCGCTTCCCGCAGCCACTTCACCGCGGCCTCGGCCTGCTGGTACTGCAACGACGATGTACCGGAGTTGTAGGCGGCGTTGGGAACCCCACCGGCGTGGGCCTGCTCGAGAATAGGAATCGCCGCTTCGAGTTGGCCACCGGCTCCGAGCGCGGTGCCCAGGTCATAGAGTCTCTCGGGATTTTGGGGATCGAGCATCGCCGCACCGGCAAAGGACTCGGCTGCGTCTTCGACCTCTCCACCGAGCCACCTGGTGACTCCTTGACGGGCCATCCGCCGAGAACCACCGGGCACGACCCGCTGCCACGTCGGCGGCTCGACAACCGTTGCAGGCTCGTCCGCCGCGTTCGCCGGCGGAGCGGTCATCGGAGGCGGTTGCGGTGCGGAAGCCTGCTGGGTTCCCTGCTGCGCTCCGGCGGGAGCGACGAAGAGGAATCCGGCCATGGCCGTGAGAGCCGCGAGACGCCGCCACGGCGAGAGCAGAAAACTGCCCACCAGGAACCCGGCTGCCAGTGTGAGAAAGAGCGGGAACTGCTCCACCCTTTGAACGGTTCGATTGGCCTCGGCCTCCCGGGTACGGAGCTTGTCGACGATCCGGGCCAGTTGACCAACCACATCGCGATCGGCAAGTTCGACGGAGGCGCCATCCACCGCATCGGCGATGGCGGCGAGCACCTCGGGGTGGGCGCGGGTGATCACCGGCTGACCGTTTTGATCGCGTTTGTGATGGATGGCGCCATCGGGACCCTCGACCGGGATCGGGCCGCCCCGCTCGGTGCCGGCCACCACGGTGAGCGCGCCGACCCCCGACTCCTTGATCGCCGATACGGCGGCGTCGATGTTGCCCTGCAGATTCTCGCCATCGGTCACCAGGACCACCACCCTCCCCTCCCCTTCGGGAGGCAGCAATTCAAGTGCGGCCGCCACCGCCCGTTCGATATCGGACCCCGGTCTCGAAACCATGCCGGGATAGATTCCCGAGAGGAACGCGGCGACCGCGTCGAGATCGGTGGTCAGGGGGACGAGCGGATAGGCCTCACCGGAGAAAACCACAACCCCGACTCGGTTGCCCTCGAGCAGCGGCAACAACCTCTGAGCGGCCTCGATGCTCCGCGCCATCCGCGATGGCGGCACATCGGTAGCCAGCATGGAGGCCGACACATCGAGGGCGAGGACGAGATCACGGGTACGGACGCTCTCGTCCCCTGGAAGCTCGCCCCACTGGGGCCGCGCCAGGGCGATGATGATCATGGCGGCGGCGGCGCACCACATCAACATCCGCACCAACCCGGTGGCCGGCAGTCCGCCCATGACCCGGTCCCACACGGCGGGTGAGGCGAGACCACGCTGCAGCCGCACCCGGGTCAGGTGGCGGGCGACGACCACTGCGCCGACCACCGCGGGCAGGGCCAGCAGACCGAGCATGCTTGCCTCGCCGAAGCTCACCATGGGGTTTTCCCTGCAAAGGCCTCGAGGGCGGTTCCCAGGAGGAGGATCACCAGGGCGGCCATCGCCCACGGTTCGAAGCGCTCACGATACCGCACCAGCTTGGTCGAGGTGAACTCGGTTTTCTCGAGCCCGTCGATGGCCTCGAACACCTCTTCGAGCGCCTTTGAATCACGGGCTCTGAAGGAGCTCCCCCCGGTGATCCTGGCAAGTTCGGCGAGGAGTTCCGGGTTGATCTCCATCTCCATCTGCCGCACCTGATGGCTCACCCTGCCGGTTCGCGGATCGCGGACGGGAACCGGAACCGGAACCATCCCATTGCGACCGACCAGCACCGTGTGGACCGTGATGTCGAGCTCCGCCGCCATCTCGGCCGCGTTGACGGGATCGAGCTGGCCGGTGTTGTTGGAGCCGTCGGTGACGAGCACCACCACCTTCGAATCGGCCTCCGAGTGCCGCAGGCGGGCCACTGCCGTCCCGAGCCCGAGCCCGATTGCGGTTCCATCCGGCAGGCTCCCCATCCGCACTTCGTCGAGCAGGTGCTGGGCGACCGCGTGATCGAGAGTCAGGGGAACCAGGGTCACAGCGGCGCCGGCGAAGACGACCAGGGCAAATCGGTCGTTGGCCCTGCCGTCGAGAAATTGTCCGATGACCTCTTTCGCCACCCCGAGGCGATCAGTGGGCTCGAAATCGAGGGCGGACATGGATCCCGAGACATCCAGGGCGACCACGAGATCGACGCCCTCGGCGCGCTCGAGCCGCCGAGACAGGACCTCCTGGGGCCTCGCGAGGGCCACCGCAAGCGGCGCCAAGGCGAGCGCGGCGAGGATTCCGGCCATCACGGCCCGCTCCGGGATTCGGCCGGCGCTTCCAAGGGCGGCTGCAACATCGGGGAACGGAAACCGCTGCCAGCGCCGGCGAAGCAACCACAGCGCCATCAAGACAATGGCTGCGGCGATCAGTCCGAGCCACCAGGGCGAAGCAATGCGCATCATGTACCGGTCTCCGCGGCGGCCGTCACCCTTTGCGCCTCATCGAGATACGTCTCGACCGATCGGGCGGCGTCGAGGGCATGGGTGATCGCTCCCTGAAGTTCCTCGTCGGTGGATGGGCGCCGGCCGAATCGAATGGCGTCTGCCACCCCCATCACCCTCTGAACGAGACGTTGGGAGATCTCCGGCCATCCCCGGTCTCGGGCGAGCAACCGCAACTCAAACGAGGTCATCTCCTCGGCGGGCTCACCGGTTCGTCGTTCGAGATAGTGTCGAAGACCGGCGGCGAGACGATCACAGACCCCATCCGCCGGTTCCCGGCCGACCCGGGATTCGAGTTCACACGCCAACGCCTCGAGCTCGGCCAGGGGCGGAAGCACCGCTCGCCCGGCCACCGCAGAACGGCCGCGCCTCCGCGACATCCAGGCGGCGCCGGCCAACAGCGGCAGCAACGCGCCGGTGATGGGCAGGACCCACTCCCAGGGGAAGCCGCGCACCCCGATGGGGTCGCGCAGCGGCGCCGGGGCGGGTTCCTCTTCTTCGGCGGCGAGAACCGAGACAACCGAGACCGCCGGTGGATCTGGGCATTCGACCTCGAGGGTCTCGCCATCGGCCGACCGCACCGACACGGTAATGGATGGCAATGCCTGATCGCCGAGGGCCAGGGGCGCCAGGATGAGCCTCCACACCGGAGGCCGGGCTCCGGCGACGGGAGACGGTCCGTCGATCAATGCCCAGTCGCCATCCGGATCGAGGGCCACGGTCAACTCGCCCCACATCCGGCCGTCGCCGCCGCGGGCGGAGGCCAGGATCTCGACCCGGTCGCCCACCCGCACCGATGTCGGCGAGAGCTCGAGCTCGAGAGACGGGTCCTCGGCGGCTGCAGCCAGGGTCGAAAAGGCCATCATCCCCACGAGCAGGAAACGGAAAACTCGATCAGTGGACACGCTTTTCTCGCTTTTCGAGCATCGCCCGGACCACCGGCAGATAGTCGGTGTCGGTGACCAGCTCGACGGAATCGATGCCCGGCGGGACCCGGTCCGAGACCTCTTTCGGTCGACCCCGGACCACTCCGGGACGACCCGATTCAGCATCGATCACCGGCAGCCGTGCGCCTGGAACACCGGCTCGCGACAACTCGTCCGCGGCGCGGACGACCACGACCTCGTGGCGGGCGCCGAGGGCCAACAGCTCCCGCCGGGGGAGCGGGCAACTCCGATCCACCACCGCGATCACGACCCCGCGCCGGTGGAGGAGACGACCGGCGCCCCGGAGTGCATCGGCAAAAGCGGTTCCCTTACCGGAAGGCTTCGCACCGAGCACTTCGCGCACCACCCGTAGGCCGTGCCGCCAGCCGAGGCGCGGCGGAATCACCGCGCGGAGGGAGTCGTCAAATAAGATGGCGCCCACTCGATCGCGACGCGACGCGGCGAGGGCGAAGAGACTCGAGACCTCGGCGATGAGATCGTGCACCGTCATGACCCCGGAACCGAATCGGGTTGAGGCCGAAAGATCCACGAGCAGCAGCATGGTGAGATCGCGCTCTTCCCGGTATCTCTTGACATGGAGATCGCCGGTGCGGGCGGTGACATTCCAATCGATGGTGCGGACATCGTCGCCATAGCGATACTCGCGGACCTCTTCGAACTCCAAACCGAGGCCCCGAAAGGCGCTTTGGTACTGACCCGCGAGACCGGCCTGCATGGACTGCCGGGCGCGGATCTCCAACCGGCGCACCTGAGCCCGCAGCTCGCTGCCGACCTCATGTACCGGGTCTACCGGACTCGGACGTCCAAGATAGGCGGCCAGGCTTCGCTTCAAGGGACCTCCACCGCCAGCAGCATCCGGTCCACCACCTCTTCCACCGTCACCCCCTCGGCCTCGGCCTCGTAGGTGAGCACGATGCGGTGGCGCAGCACCATGGGGGCGAGTTCCTTGACGTCTTCCGGGGTCACATAGGAGCGGCCACGCACCAGGGCGAAGGCACGGGTGCCCAATGCGAGGGCAATGGAAGCCCTGGGTGAGGCCCCGAAGCCGATGAGGGGAACCAGATCGCCGAGGCCGACCTCGGCAGGTTTGCGGGTGGCGGCAACGAGATTGACGATATAGCTGCGAATCCGTTCGTCGAGATAGACCTGGCGAACGACCGATTCCAGCTCCATCAACGTGTCGAGATCGGTTACCCGCTCGGGTTTGGGAAAAGACTCGGCCAGGTGGAACTCGAGGACCCGACGTTCCTCCTCCGCCGATGGGTAATCGACCACCACCTTGAAGAGGAAGCGATCGAGCTGGGCCTCGGGCAGAGGATAGGTCCCTTCCTGCTCGATGGGGTTCTGCGTCGCCAGAACCACAAAGGGCTCGGGCAGCGGATCGGTGGTTTCTCCGATGGTGACCTGACGTTCCTCCATGGCCTCGAGGAGGGCGGACTGGACCTTTGCGGGCGCCCGGTTGATCTCGTCGGCGAGAACCAGGTTGGCGAAGATCGGCCCCCTGTGGGGAACGAACTCCGAGGTCCGCGGGTCGAAGACCTGGGTCCCGGTGACATCGGCGGGCAAGAGATCCGGTGTGAACTGAAGGCGCTGAAAGCTCCCTCCGACCACCGTCGCGAGGGTCCGCACCGTCAGGGTTTTGGCCAGACCCGGTACGCCTTCGAGGAGTACATGTCCTCGGCACATCAGAGCCGCAAGCAGCGACTCCACCAAACGGTCCTGACCAACGATCACTTCCGAGACGGCGCGTTGAACCTCACCGAGACGCGCGGCCGCACGATCCACCTGGTTGACGAGTTCTTGGTTTTCCATATTCCCCCCGCAGGCCAACAGGCCTCGATGAGCTATAGGCAAGGATCATGCCTACCGGCGAGCCTTGTTTTTACCAGCTCCGGGGCGTCGTTTCGGCCGACGGAGCGCCAGATCGGCATCACTGAGCGCAAAAACAGTACTAGAATTGGATCGATGTCCGAAACCCACGTTGGCCGCTACGAAGTGGAGAGGACGCTCGGCCGGGGCGCCATGGGGATCGTCTACCTCGCTCGCGATCCCCTCATCAACCGCAAAGTGGCGCTCAAGACCCTTCGGCTCGATGTCGATGTCGAGGTTGCTGACGAGTTCCGCGAACGGTTTCTCCGCGAGGCGCAGGCCGCCGGTCGCCTCAACCACCCCGGCATCGTCACCATTCACGATGTCGGAGAGGACCGCTCGACCGGTGTTCTCTACATTGCCATGGAGTACATCGAGGGCCGAGACCTCAAACAGATCTTGTCTTCCGGCCACCGCTTCCGCCCATCGGAGGTCGCCCGCATCATCGCTGATGTCGCCGTGGCCCTCGACTATGCCCACCAGATGGGAGTGATCCACCGCGACATCAAGCCCGGGAATCTGATCCTCACCCATGACGGCAGCGCTCGGATCGCCGATTTTGGAATCGCGCGAATGGAATCGTCGAACCTGACCACGGACGGTCAGTTCATCGGCACACCGAGTTTCATGTCGCCGGAGCAGATCACCGCTGGGCCCATCGACGGACGGTCCGATCTCTTCTCCCTCGGCGTGGTGCTCTACACCCTCCTAACGGGCCAACGACCGTTCTCGGGCGAGACCATGCACCACGTCACCCGCAAGATCGTCGAGGCTCCGGCGCCGATCCCCTCCCTCGTCGATGACAGTGTTCCAGCGGCCTTCAACCCCATCGTCGTCAAGTGCCTGGACAAAGACCCCGACCGACGCTTCCAGACCGGGACCGAGCTGGCCTCGGTCCTCGCCGCACTGGCCCGATCCCTGGTTCGCCGAGAACCCGGAGACGACCTCGGCACCGCGGTTCACTCGCCGGATCTCGATACCCGGACCGGAGAGCGCCTCCCCCCGGTTCGGATGCCGGAGGCTCAGCCCGGTGGGTGGAGGTCGATCCTTCAAGCCTGGTCTCGGCTGCGGGAGAGAATCGAACTGCCGGAGCCCCTGACCTGGGAGGTTACGCCGACCTGGACGTGGACCATCATCGGGGCATGGGCCCTGATATGGATCACAACCATCGGCTTTCTGACGACGCTGAAACCGGAAGAACCCTTCGCCGCGCCATCGGCCGGCGCGACCCGCAACCTCAACCGCACCGCACACATGCTGTGGTATGCCGGCGACGCCATGGCGGCGGGTGAACTCGAACGCGCCCGCGAGGCTGTCCAGTCGGCCCTGGACCAGGCTCCGGCTTCGCCCGCTGCGAGAGCGCTCGCCCGGGAGATCGGATCAGCGATCGAGCTTCAGAGAACGAGCTCGAAGACCCAGGCCCGAGTGGCGGAGCTGGTGTCGGAGGGTCGGCAGGCCTACCGATCCGGGAACTACGCCACCGCCGTGGGTCACTTCAAACAGGCCCTCGAGCTCGACCCGCTCAGTGAGCTCGCCGCGGACTACCTCGGGCTTGCCGAAGATCGATCGCGGCAGGCTCGCCGGCAGCGTTCCTCCTCGGCTCCCTCTCGCGTCTCCTCACCGGAACTGGTCCTCTCCGCCGCTCCTCCTGTAGCGAGGCAGGCACCCGGTAACGCCAGAATCACGGTCTATTACAACTGCCCCGTCAACGCCGGATCGGTGACCATCGCGGTCGATGGCGAAACCCTCGCCGACATCCCCTTCGACCACACGAAAAAGGGCTTTCTCGGCCTCAAAACGGAAGGCAGCGGAATCGTCAAGAGGGTGCTTCTCGCGCCGTCCGGGGCGCGAACGGTGGCCGTGACGATCACCGACCAGAAACGTGGTGTGATCGCATCGAAGACCTTCAGCGAGACCCTGCCTAAAGACTCGGAGTGGACGCTCAAAATCGAACAGCCGAAAAGTACCAGCGATGCTTCGCTCTTCCTCCTTCGAACAAGTCGGTGAACCTTGGCGATGAAGCAGCTCCAGCTTGAAACCTCGTGGGGAAACCTGCGTCTGGTCGGTGGATCTCGCGCCGGCGAGAGTACTCTCATTCTCCTGCCGCAGCTCCACCTCGCCCTCGATCCGGGCCGGGCCCACCGCGCCCTGCCCCCCATGCGAACGGTTGTCCTCAGTCACGGTCACCTCGATCATCTCGGAGGACTCGGATACTGGGCCTCTCAGCGTTATCTCAATTCCATGCCACCGGCAAAGGTGATCGTTCCCGAGCCCATCGAATCAGAGATCCGCTCGCTCCTCGCAACCTTCGCCCGCCTCGAGGGCGGTGAGCCCTATCAGGTCGAGGTGATCCCGGCCACCGACGGCGCCCGCTATCAGCTTCGCCGCGATATGGAACTTGTCTTTTTCTCCACCGACCATTGGGTTCCCACCCTCGGCACCCGGATTCTCTGGCAGAAACGACGACTCCGCCCCGAATTCGCCCATCTGCCCGAACCCGAGATCGCCCGACGACGGCTCTCCGGGGAAGAGGTGACCCAGGAGGTGACCAAGGAGATCCTGGCCTACTGCGGCGACTCGGGACCGGGTCTCCTCGATACCCGGCCCGAACTCTTCGACGCCGAAATCGTGCTGGTGGAGTGCTCGTTTTTCAAACCCGCCGACCGGGACCGGGCCACCCGCTACGGCCACACCCATCTCGCCGATCTCCAACCCCATCTCGACAGGTTCAAGTGCAGGCACCTCGTGCTCCTGCACGCCTCTCGACGGCACCGGCTCGGCGAAGTCGAGGCGATTCTCGATGCCGAAGTGCAACCGCACTTTTCAGGCCAGCTGCACCACCTCAATGTTGAGTGGGAGTAGCGAGCAAAATTATGAATTAGGAATGATGAATTATGAATTGCATCGCATCGGATCCACACTCACCGCGGAGTAGCGAGTGCGATGGTCATTCATAATTCATAACTCATAATTCATAATTTTCTAGCTTTGCTCGTGAAGCGTGCCGGCTACGGCGAGAGTGAGTTCGTCGGGTCGGATGTGTTTGCGGGTGGCCTCGACCACTTCTTCGCGGGTTGTCGCGAGGAGCTGTCTCGGGAACTCGTCGAGGCGGGAGACCCCCTCACCGGCGGTGAGCGCCGTGACCAGCTCTCTCGCGATCCCGGCGTTGGTCGCCAAACCGACCTGATACGCTCCGGCCTGCGCCTGGCGCTCGTCTTCGAGCTCGGCCTCGGTGGGTCCGTCGGCGACATAAACGGTCACGACCTCGCGACAGAGATCGACCGCCCGCTCCAAATTGTCCGCCGCGACACTGCAACTGACGGCCCAGGGACCCGAGATTCCCAGTGTGCCGAAGAACCGGCTGTAAACGCTGTAGGACAGACCCGCACCATCGCGGACCGCGACACCGAGCCTCGAGGTCAGGGCGGACTGCCCGAGACAGGAATTGGCCAGAATGGCAGCCGCTAAATCGGCGTCACCCCGCATGAGCCGCCCGGTGTGACCGAGGAAGAAATCGAGATTCGGACGATCCGGGATGTCGATGAGCATCGATGCCTCTTCTCCGGCTCCTACGGCCGGCGCGTCGATGGGCGGACTCGACTCTCCCCGCCATCCCGTCAGCGGGCGGGACAGAGCTGCGGCAACCGCATCGGCATCGACATTTCCGACCACCGCGACCACCATCGACTCGGGCCCGTAGGCACGGGCGTGAAACGCCTCGAGATCATCTCGGGTGAGTTCTTCGAGCTCGGACTCTCGATCCTCCACCGGTCGCTTGTACAAGGGATGCCCCATGGGATACAGGTTCCGGGTGAGCGCGGAATAGGCCATGGCCGACGTGCTCTCACGTTCCCTTCGCAGAGAACCCAGGATCCGCTGACGCAAACGATCGAGCTCGTCTGCCGGGAAGACCGGAAACCTCAGGATATCGACGAGCAGAACCGCCAATCGATCGAGTTCCTCCGCCAGACCCTGGGCCGAGAACGACACCACCGTGGGCGAACTACCCATGGCCCGGACCCCCAGCTGCAGACCGTGATCCTCGAGCTCGGTTGCCAGGGCGAGGCGTTCGCGACTGGTGGTTCCCCGGTCGAGCATGGCTGCGGTCATGCTCGGCACGGTGAACCGGCCGTCGGTGGCCGCGTCGAGACCGGCTCCGATGGTTCCGGCGATGGTGACCGTCGGTGCGTGGGGGTTTGGCAACACCACCAACCGGGCTCCACCTGAGAGATCGCGGACATCGACACGGTCGGCGAACGGACGACGGAGATAACAGGGCCGGGGAGCGGGGGCCCGACCCGACGCGGCTCCGTTGCCCCCTTCCGGCACGAACCACCCAACGGTCAGGTTCGTGTCCAAAAGATAGTCCTCGGCGACCCGACCCACATCCTCGGCTCGAACGGCCGATACGGCCTCGAGCTCCCTCGGGAACCGCCGCCAGTCACCCATGGCCACCGCTTCGGTCAGGGCGCCCATGATCTGCGCCGGCGACTCCCGGTGGAAGGCGAGATCGGTCCTGGTCTGGATCAGTGCCCGTGCGAGCTCATCCCCGGACAGCGGCGTTTCGGTCATGGACGCGATTTCGGCGCGGATCTCGGCTTCAACGGAACCGTGGTCCACCCCGGGGGCGAGAGTGGCAAAGACCTGGAGAACGCCGGGGTCGTGGAGTTCGAAGGTGAAGGCATGGACTCCGAGACAGCGGTTGGTTTCCACCAGTTTTTGATACAGCCGCGATGTCACGCCATCGCTGAGGGCCTGGGTCAGAACGTTGAGGGCCGGCACATCCGGGTGCAGCCCTTCGGGGATGTGCCAGGTCAAGGCGAGGCTGCCGAGCTCGCCCGTCCGTTCGATGACAAAGCGACGCTCACCCCGCTGCCGACCTTCCCGGATCGCGAGATCCGGGATGACCGCCGATGCGGGCCCAATCGCGCCGAATCCACGTTCGACTTCGACCAAAGCCGACTCTTCATCAATGTCGCCCACAACGATGACCGTCGCGTTGTCCGGGTGGTAATAGGTGTCGTAGAACCGGCGCAGCACCTCCGCTGTCATCCGTTCCACATCGCCTCGCCAACCGATGGTCGGGTGATGATACGGGTGCTCGATGAAGGCGTGGGCAAAGGACGATTTCATCAGCAGATCAACGGGCTCGTTCTCGCCCGTGTCGAGCTCGTTGAGCACGACCGTCCGCTCGCTTTCAAGATCCTCCGGACGGATCAGCGCCCGCCGCATCCGATCGGATTCGATCGCCACCGCAATCGGCAACCGCTCCACCGGCAACACCTCGTAATAGGTCGTGCGGTCGAGCCACGTGGTGGCGTTGAAAGCGGCGCCCACCCGGTGCAGGGTGCGGGCGATCTCGGTCCCGCGCTCCGCGTTGAAGTTCTCCGACCCCTTGAACATGAGGTGTTCGAGCATGTGAGTCGCGCCGGTGTGACCCGCCACCTCGTGGCGGGATCCGACCCGATAGACCACCGAAAATCCGACGACCGGGGCCACCGGAGTGGGAACCGTCAAGACCGTCAGTCCGTTCCCCCGGTGCCGCCACTCGCTGATTGTTTCGAATCTGTCCGCAAGCGTGAAATCGTGCATACTCCCCCGTCAGTTTCTGAAACCGTCAGTGGATCTGCGCCATTCCAGATTTCTCAACGTGGACCGACGCCCAGCACCCGTCACTGCTGTCACGATTGCCCGCTCGGGTTCGATCTAGAAATCGATGGAATCGTCCGGTTCCTCACCGGGGATTCTCCGCTCGAGGACGTTGAAATCGAGTCCCTCGATCCCGTCGATGGGCGTCGGCGGATCCTGAAGCCCTTCGAAGCGAAGCTCGCCACCATTGAGCGCATCGCAGCGGGACACTATGGAAAGGAGTTTCCTCTCCCCACCGGTGTGATACGTGACATCGACGGAGAACTCGCCGGCGCAGCCCTCGGGCTCGGCGCACCGCAACACGACGACCCACGACGAGTAGTCCGAGCGGATCAACCCGCGGACCTCCGGTGCCGCGACCGCGAGATCGGGCGACGTGACCTGAAGATCGGCGAAGCGGAAGTGGGCGGGCTCATCGTCATCGGGAATCAACCGCGACGGCTGGTGCTCCGGCCGGTTCGCCAACCAGACCACAGCCGCGAGGACGAGCACGACCGCGATGAGGATCAACAGACCACGGATGTTTCGCATAGCCGGTTCTCGATGCCTCGGTCGTTCCGATCAGAGATCGATATCTTCACGGGTCTCCACACCACCGACGCCGCCCCGATCTAAAGGCAGTGCGCTGGGATGCGGCGCGGTACGGTTGTACTGCGGCTCGAGCCTGGTCTCGCTCTTCATCCACACGACATTGACCTGAATCTGCGGCGCCCAGCCCTCACCCACCGATTCCGGAGTCGAGAAGATGTGCGAGAAGCTCGCCTTCTCATCCGGGCCGAGAATACCGCTGACGCCCACCGAAGCCGTCCACGGATCTCCGTCGGGAACGCCGGCCTCGAGATTGGCGCGGACATCGAGCACCGGTTCCGGCGTTCGGTTGACGACCTCGCCCTTGACCTCCCACTGCCCCCCGTCGAGGGGGGAGACCGAGACGTTGTTGAGCAGTACGTTGCCGCCCTGCTCGAAGCCCTCGGGCACACCGCCGTCGTCTTCGGCCGGCGCCGGCTCGTCTTCGGGTCCGGCGATGCCGCTGCCTGTGACGTGCTTGACGTTCTGATCGGTGATGATCAGCCGCCCGCCCGAGTCCGTCGAGTCTTCGCCCGGACCCTGAAGCGAACCGGAGTTCCCGAGGGTGGCCTTTGCCGGCTCCGCCGGCGCGGGCGAATCACCCGCGGCGGCGGCTTCCGCCCGGCGCAGCGATGGCAAATCGATGTCGGCGACATCGTAGGCGACCTTGCCGCCGCCCTCCATCTCGAGCATGACATAGGAACCGGTGACGGTGTAGCTGACGGCTTCGAGCGCCGAGCCGTCCCGGAAGGGAATCTCAACCGCCGAGCATGGACCGACCGCCACGATCATTGCAACGGTCATCACGAGCTGTCGCATGAGCTACTCCTGTCGCCAGTTTGTCGTTGTAACGAAGAATTGCTTGGCCATGTCGAAACCGGGTCCTTGGCCGCCGCCGCCAGGACCGGCTCCAGTTGGACCGCCCGAGGTGGTGGATTGGATTCTCACGGTGTTACCGACGCTGTAGGTCGTGATCCCGGTGAGGATGTCGTTGACCTCGGTGTACTCACCGAGCCCGCAGGTCATCCCGATGTCGTAGAGACGGCCGATCCCGGAGGCCTTGCAGACCGGCGCCTCGACGCCACCGCCGCCTCCTCCTCCCCCGCCGCCGCCTCCACCGCCGCCACCGCCACCGCCTCCACCGCCTCCACCGCCGCCACCACCCCCGCTGGGGGTGCAGATCTCGGGTGGGTTGGACGCGACCAGCGCGTCGCCGGGCTCGAAGGTGGTGAAGAAGACATGGCCGCCATAGACCGTGGCCTGGTAGTTGACCTTTTCGTCCTCGCGCAGGGTCAGGGCCCAGCCCTTGCTCGGCGGCGAGAAGGCCGAGACGGTGCAGAGGCTGGCGCCGGGCTCTGGAGTGTAGGTGTTGATCAGATCGCTCCAGTCGCGCGCGACCAGATCCGTCAGATCGTAGGCCGGGTAGGTGACCGAGTCGTTGTTGAGATCGTCGATGACCGCATAGAACCTGTTGATGGTATCTGCGGTCTCGTCGCCGAGGTTGGCCCGGTCGCCGGCCCCCATGACCACGGCATAGGTGTAGTCAACGCCGTCGAAGAGCACGGGCACCACGGTCGGCGCGACAAAGAACTGCTGCCGCTGATTCGTCACGGCCGGGTCGGGATCGGTCAGATCCACCGGAACGCTGAAGATCCGCCGCATGGTCCCGGCGCCGGCGCCGGTGGCGGTCATGAGGAACGGCGACGGGTACTGCAGGCGCCAGATGGTGCCGTTGGTGTCGCCGAAATAGATTCGGTCGTGGAAACCGTCGCTGTTCGAGTCGAAGATGGCCGGGCTTCCCGGCACCGAGACACCGATGTTCTCCTTGATCAGGGTGGCGCCGGTCTCGATGTCGACCCCGTAGAAGTAGTTGCCGGTGATGTCGTCCCCGGTGGCGTCCCAACCGCCGCCGAAAAAGGCGACAAAGACGTCTTTGGGAACCACGTTGCCGCTGGCGTCCTCGTAGTAGACCCCGATGCGGCCGATGGCCGGTTTCGACCATGTCCAGCCGAGATCGTAGTACGGCTCGCACTGGGCGCCGGAGAATCCCGCCGCGGCGCATCCGCCGTCGTCGTCGTTGGGGAGTCCGGTGGTTCCATCCACATCATGGAACTCCCACAACATGTGGGGGTACTCGGCATCGCAACCGGAAGCGGTGCCATCGAGGCAGCCCGGGAAGACACTTACCGATGGGACATAGCCGCTCGCCGCCTGAATCGGATCGGGGGTGGTGATATCGAGGGCGAGCACGCCGCGGCCGCCGCGGCGCATGGTGCTCAGGGCGACGGTGCGCCACTCCTTGGTGCTGTCGCCATCGTAGTCGATATAGACATCCGAGACCGAGATCGGACCGTCGACGGTGTAGAGGTGCTCGGTGCCGTAGGTGAGGCGGTGGAGACGGTCTGCGACCGCCTCGGGCACCCAGGCGAAGAGCTCGACGCCGGTTCCGAGATCGTGCCGGTCAGTCGTAGTTGGTCGTGTCGCGGTTGAAGAACCCGCCGTCGAAGGCGTGGAGCTGGCCGTCGTTGGCGCCGGCCAGGACAATCCGTCGGCGGTTGGCCTGCTCGGCCATGAAACTCGTATAACCGGGCGCCGGACCGCTGCCGAAGTCTGAGTAGAAGAGGAATTCCCTGGGCGGTCGCACGACCACCGGTTGCGAGTGGTAGATATCGCCCAGAGCGTGGTAGCCGACGGGTCGCGGCGGGTTCTCGGGCGCCGGGCTCAGGCTCAGCCCACCCGGGTTGGCGTAGATGTCGCGGACGAAGTTCACCACCTCCACCGCCTGGAGATCGGAGGCGCCGCCGGAGATACTGAGAAGGCTCTTGAAATCGGTCCGCAGCGCCGCGTTGGTGAAAACCTGGTCGAGCCCGTAGCGCAGCCAGGCGCCGGACAAATCCGACCCCAGGAAGACATTGCGGGTCGAGTTGACGATCTGATCCTCGAGGATCGCGTTGGCCCCGGAGGGGACGCCGCCCAGGCTCCACACAACCAGGCTCGTGTCGAGGTTGCAGTCCGCGGTCAGGGGGAGGGTCGTCTGGTTTCGGTTGAGGGCGAAGGCAATGAGATCGCCGTCCCAGACGCTCTGCTGGTTGCGCGGAACGAAGAACGGGTAGACGGTGAGGAAATCGTCATCCGCCGCGATCTGGCCCGAGGCGGACGGCGGCGGCGGCGCGACCACGAACGGGATGAACGCGCGGTCCGATTCCTCCATCTCGTCGAGCACGTCGTAGAGCACGTCGACGAGCTGGCCGGCGTTGGTGGCCGAGAAGAAGCGGCCGCCGGTGATGTCGGCGACGCACTCGAGCGGCGAGGTCGTACTGCCGCCGAAATCCTCTGAGAAACCGACGGTGTAGACGGCCACCGGATCGATGCCGGAGTAGCCGTAGGCCGACGGATCGGCGAACTTCTCCGCCGGCCCGCCCGTGCCGCAGGCCCAGTCGGGAACCACCGTCGAGCAGGGTGGACCACCGGCGCAGCAGGCCTCCTCACCATCGGTGATGAAAATGACATACCACAGGCGGCAGGCTTCGAGCGGGTCATCGGCCCAATCACCGACGGTGCGGTGGTTGACGTACCACTCGAAGGCGTCGTCGAGGGACGGTTTGATGGGCGTCGCGCCGCGGGTCGGCAACGGGTTCGGGTTGTAGGCGGGGTTGGCGACCCCGGCGATGTCGCGCCGGTTGTCGAAGTCATCGACAAAGCTCATGGTCGGCGTCGCCGAGCTGTCATAGACCAGCTTGACCGACGACGACATGGGTTCGAGATAGGCCAGAAGCTCGCCGAGGTTGCTGGTACCGACATCCCACGGCGGCAGATCGACGACGGGTTTCTCGACATTGGTGTGGAGCACGGTCCAGCCGCCGCACTCGTCCCGGGTGGCGGAGGTGCCGTCGATCTCGACCACCGACGTCGGTTTGGTCTTGGTTGTGACATCGGTAAACGCCCGGTCGGCGCCGAAGATATAGCCGTACTGATAGTCGATGAGCGATCCGGTGTAGAGGAACTTGAGATCGATCTCCTCGACCGCGCCGCTGAAGGTGTCGTCCCAGGCAGCCGGCCAGGCGGCGCAGAGATCGGGACAATAATAGTCCCAGGTCCCGGCGACGAGGTTGTCGAAGCGCGATTCGCCGAGGGCGACCGTGTCTGTTCCACCGGCGAAGGGACCGACAAACCCCGGCACCAGCAGCGCATCGGTGGGATCAACCCATTCGAAGGCGCTGCACCACTGGATGGGATCGGGGTTGCAGGTGGCGTAGGTCCCGGGAGAACATGTCGTCGTCCCACCAAAACACTGGGTCACCGTGCAATCGGTGGCGCCGCAGTTGATCCGTGCGATCTGGATTCTCAGGGTGCCGCAGAAGAACTCGAGCCGGAGGCGATAGCAGCCATCGCTGTAGACCGACAGTAAATCGTTGCCGCCGTTGAGTTCGAGATCGCCCGAATCGATTTCGAGATCGTACTCGGATTCACGCCGTACGATGTGCCAGCGGGCGCGTTCGCCGTCGTTGACGGCCTCGAACTGGGTCGGCAGCTCATCGATATAGAAGAGATAGCCGCTCTGAACTTTGGTCAGCCCGGTGACGGGGTGACCGCCCCAGACCACACCGACCGCCGCATCGGTATTGGCCGAGAAGTCGAACTCGAAGCGGAAGTTGTCCCAATCGGTGGGAACGTAACCGGCGTGGCCGGAGACGCTCTGGTCAACAACGAATACCGATGAATTCCCCACCGGGGAGATCGCGGAGGGACGGTCGATGGTGGGCGACTGTCTGCCGGCCAATCCCGAATCCTGGATCAGGTGAGTCCCCCAGAATCCGCCGCCACAGGCGACGGCAGTCGTCGACGAACCGAGGAGTGGGACCGGCACAACGGGCACCTGCGTCCAGATGTACTGAGAGATCCCCACCGGCAGATTGCCGGTGGATCCCGCCGAACTGACGTCCTCGGCAAAGGTTTGCCGCGGCGGGTTGAGCGGAAAGATCTCCGACACCTGGGCATCGACCGGCGAGACCGCCAGGAGGACGACGCCGAGGACGGTCAGAACCGCACCGCGGGTCGAGGTGAACGGGAGTGACTGCTTTTGTGTTCTCATACTTTTTCTCCCCTCACCTTACAGGTCAGGCGTGTTCGTCGGACTCGGCGTGGGGGTGTTGGTCGGCGTATGCGTCGGTGTGAAGGTCGATGTGAATGTCGGCGTGTTTGTCGGCGTGAAGGTCGCCGTGTTTGTCGGCGTGAACGTCGGGGTGATCGTCGGGGTGAAGGTGTTGGTCTGCGTCGGCGTATTCGACGGCGTGAGCGTCGCCGTGTTCGTCGGCGTATTCGTCGGCGTATGCGTCGGCGTGAAGGTGTTGGTCCGCGTCGGCGTGTTCGACGGCGTGAACGTATTCGTCCGCGTCGGCGTATTCGTCGGCGTGAAGGTGTTGGTCCGCGTCGGCGTGTTCGTCGGCGTGTTGGTGATCGTCGGCGTGTTGGTGATCGTCGGTGTGTTCGACGGCGTGAAGGTCGGTGTGATCGTCGGTGTGTTCGACGGCGTGAAGGTGTTGGTCGGCGTCGGCGTATCCGACGGCGTAAAGGTGTTGGTCGGGGTGTTGGTGATCGTCGGCGTGTTGGTGATCGTCGGCGTATTGGTGATCGTCGGCGTGTTGGTCGGGGTCGGCGTACCGGCGCCGCCGTACGAGGCGCAGATGTCGGTGCAGACCGTGTTGGCCGGGTTGTCGAACTCGACATCGACGCAGACCTCATACGAGCCGAAGAAGTCCTGCTGGCCCGGTCCGTCGAGATCGACCGCCCAGTACCGCGCCGTGGACGTCGGGATCACCGCATTGGCGGCGCTCCACCCGACATCGCCGCGGAAGTACTCACAGGGCGAGGACCAGCACCGCGGGTTGACGTTGTTCCCGGACCAGTAGAAGTTCGCCGCGTTGTTGGAGGCGAAGAAATCGACGTTGGTCGCGGGATCGGGCTGGAACCAGTCGAATCGGGTGCGGATGATCTCGGCCTGGTAGAGCGCCGAATCGTTATGGAGGAGACCGCGCATGTACCAGCTGTAGGGCGCCAGCGAGTCGAAGTAGACGTCGCTGCAGTCAGCCGGAACAGCGGTCGGGGTCGGGGTGATGGTCGGGGTCGGGGTCGGAGTCGCTCGGCTGATGGTCCGGGTCTCGGAGCAGTTCAAGCTGAAGGCCTGATACTCGAATTCGAATCTGACTTCGATATCGCCGCTCAGGGGATAGGTCGCCGTACAGCCGCCTCCCGCACTCTCACACCCGTCCCAGCGTGTTGTGAAGCGCGTTGCCTGACCCGGCGGGAAGTCGATGTCGACGACTCGTTCCGATGGCGGGGTGCGTGTCGTTGCCGCCAGCGGTGCCGCCCCAGTCATTGAAGCGGATGAAGTTGAGGTACTGATCGGGGTAGACCTTGTCCCAGTTGATGTAGGTCCCCGTGTGGGTCAGGGTGTGGTTCGGGCTGTTGTTGGCCACCGTGTCGATCCGGATTCGATCGGTGCTGAGCCAGGTGATCGCCGACACATCGATATCGGAGCACTGCGGCGGAAGCGGTGTCGGCGTATTCGTCGGCGTGAAGGTAGGTGTGAAAGTCGGCGTGTCGGTCGGGCGTGAAGGTCGGGGTGGGGGTCGCCGGCAGCGCGCAGATGCGCGACTTCCGCTCCTCTACCAGGTTGACTCGCATGAGCCAGTCAAAGCTCTCGTTGCCGTCGAAGTCGGCGTCGTCCGCGGTGGCGTCCGAGATCATAGTTCTCGGCGAAGGGGTTTGGATCGGTGATGGTCCGGTTGCCCGACATGTTGCCCGCGGTGTCTTCGCCGATCGGGTGGTTGGCCGCGCCCGCCACAGTGGTCGGAACCTCGAGGTGGGCCCGCCGGACCCACTGGGTGACCTGTCTGGCGGGGACATCGAGGACGCTCCAACTCGAGCGGCAGCCGTTGTCGGTGCCGCCGGCGTCGGGAGCGGTCAGGGGGTCGCAGTTGACAAAGCTCGATGTCCAGGTGTGCTGCACGGTGGCGCCCAGGCTGTCGAGGGAGGTGTAGTAGGGAAAGACCCTGAGGCCACAGTCCTTGCCGAGGCCGTCGAGGTCATCGGTCTCGCAGTTGCGCATGAGATAGATGGGCAGGAGGGCGTAGGGATTCCCGGGGTGGAAATCCGGCGCCGGGATGGGGCCGTAGCGCTCGTACGGGAGAACATAGCCGGCGCCGGCGGAATCGGGGTCGAAGTAGGGGTTGTAGCCGAAGAGCATGCTGCGCGAAAAAGACGCCGGGTTGGTCATGGGCGGCGCCGCCGTCGCGCCGTTGTACGGTCTTCTCAGCCCAACCGACGCGGTAGGCGTAATCCTGTTCGAGGAAACCGAAACGATCGGCGCTGAGCGCCTGGTAGGTCCAGTGCTCCGCCGGGTAGGGGTTGACGATGTTGCGTGCTCGCATCTCTGGGCATTTCGTACTGATAGCCCGCGAGGGCGAAGTTGGCATCGGTGACGCTCTGGAGGAAGCTCCGCAGCACCGCCTTGGCGATGCCCATGCGCGAGCGCGGGTCGTCGCCGGCGCCCGGCAGCATGCCGCTGTTGACGATGGACGGGCCCTGCCCCTCCGAGAACTCTGGCGCGACCTCGGAGGTCCCCATCATGGAGGTCGAGGTGTCGAGGAGGATCAGGATGTTGGGCTTCGCCGCGCGCTCGCGGAGGAAGTCGCGGTCATCGGCGGCAGCGGTCGCGGCGACGAGCGCCACCATGACGGCCGCGATCATCCAGCTTCTGGTTGTTGCGGATCTTCATCGCTGCCCCCTCAGTACACGTCGGAGCCGGAATATAGTATCAACATCGATGCATTGAATCCTCACGTCCTGGGTGATGGCCGCCTGGGTGAGACCGACGAGAAGGCCGGCGTCCCGGGTCGCGGTGCTGCGGAAGAAGACGTGCCGGGCCTTCCATTTGCCGTATCCCGTAGAAAGCCCCTTCCGGGATCGACGGCGTCCGATGGCGGCTGGAGCTCGCAGACATCGAGTCACCGTGACGTTGTATTGACCGTTCAGCATCCCGGGCAGAGCCCGTATCGTCGGCCAGGACGAAGCTGCCCATCCCCACCGCACCGTTGGACGAGGGTGGCGATCTCCGCCTGGGCGCCGGCGTCGGCAGCATAGAGCGCCCGGACGACCCAACGGTCGGTCCCTGCCGCCTGCATCCCGAGAGAGGTCTGGAGAAGCAGTCCGAGCCCGAGGAACGCGAGGATGAGGGAGACCATGATGGCGATGATGATCGCCGCCCCTCGCTCGCGGTCGGAACCGGTTCGAAGCGGTCAATGCGCTGAGCATCGTGTTCCATATTCAACCTCATCACAAGAAATTTCTGCAGCGCCACCGCGACCTCCATCCGGCGCCACTTGGCGTGGCGTGGACCGGAGGCGCCCGCGGGGGGCACCGCCATGTTGCCGGCGCCGGCAAAGGTCCGGGCCGGCTCGGTCCAGTCCGGCACTTCGAACGGGGTCCGGCCGAGCACCGTCAAGCGCATGGCCACGGTTCCGTTGCCCTGGAGGGCCTCGGCGAGGGTCGGCGAGGCGTCCCACTCGGAGACCGGATCGAGAAAGGTGTTGCCGTCGACGTCGATCCCGAGCTCGACCTGGAGGTTGCCGATGTTGACCGCCACCGGCTGCGGGCCGTTGCCCGACGCGACATCGCGCTGCGCCAACCGGCGCAAGACCATGTTGGCGTCGACATAGTAGGCGTAGGCCTCGAGGATCCCGGCGCGGGAGATGTCCGGAAGGCGGGATCGCCCGCGGCGACCGCGGTTGCCGTCAAAATTGAGCCCGTCCCAGGCCGCGTCGGCGCCATAGGTCAGACTGAAGCTGCCGGTTGGGCGCCGATCCGGTCGACACCGGTGCTGGCGGTGATCTTCCCGACGACGTACTGGCCGTCGATCCGAACAGGCCGGGACCGATCTCGACCGGTCCGTCGCCGGTGGCGATGATCAGGCCGCGGTTGAGGAAGATATTGGCGAGGCCGGCGAAGGCGCTGAGATCGTTGATCGATCCGTTCGGTCGACGGACCGGGATCGGCGGTCTCCCGGATCGTGACGGTGCTCCCGAGGGCGTCGACGTCGGCCTGGACATTGATGAAGAACGGCGCCACATCAAAAAACCCACGAAGCACCAGAACATCGCTGCCGGGCATGTTGTCGAGGGTCGCGCCGAAGATCGAGAAGTTGCCGGCGACGTTGTCGTGGACCTCGCCCGCCACCCAGGCGTTGCCGCCGGCGCTGCGCGCGAAGGGCATGATCGGTCCCGCCCATCATCCGGGCGGTCCGCATGAGATGGTAGGTGGCGTAGCGGACGTTCTCCTGGGTGTCGGCGAGGGCCGCCTCGAGCTTCGAGACCTTGGTCGAATTGTCGAGCAGATTCAAAAGCCCGATCATCAGGATGACGAAAATCGCGATGGCCACCAGCATTTCGATGAGGGAGAAACCGGAATCAACAGGGCGACGGGTTATCGGTCTCATCATCACCCCGCAGCCTTCAGAGCGCTGACGACGAGTTCGCGCCGGCCCTGGAGATTCTGGGCGGTTGAACGGACCCGCACGGTGATCCGCTTGACGTTGCCCGGGTTGCCCCCCGTCGGCGGCGTCCAGGCCCCGAGATCGGCCCAGTCGTTGATCATGAAATCGGTGATGGCGTAGGTTGCGGTGAAACCCGAGTTGGAGTAGGTGGCGTTCTGGGGGACCCATACCGTGCCCGCTGTCTCCACCAGGGTCGGATCGTCGAACGGGCGGGCGCGGAGCTCCTCGAGGACGAACCGGGCCTGCTGACGCCAGTCGGGCGTAGTCATAGCCCGAGGCGTTGACCACCATGGCGTGCGAGAACATCCCGGCGACGCCGAGGGCGACGATGGCCAGGATGAGCAACGCCACCAGGACCTCGATCAGGGTGAAGCCGTCATCAGAATGCGGGATGCGCTTCATCAACATCAGTAGTACTCCCAATGGGCGAAGTTGCTTTCGAACAGACCGGTGGCTCGGATTCTTCATTCCCGTTCGGACCGTGCCGGCGCCGCCGAAGATCGAAATCTCGAAGGTGTTCCACTTCCTGGCGTCGTACCAGACAAAGTACTCGAAGGCGCCCTCGCCGATCCCCACCTGGGTTGCCGCCTCGACCTGGGCCATTCCGTTGGGCAGAAAGACATATCCCCGGTCGGTTCCGCCGCCACTGGCGTTGAGAACGTACATCTGCTTGTTCGGGTCGGCGGATTCTTCGAAACTCCACTCGCCGGCGTTGTGGATCTGCCACTGGCCGACGAGCTCATCACCCGCATCCTCGATCTCGTTGGCGTTGGCGTCGATCCACGCGCGGAATCCGGTCAGTTGCTGGCGTCCGCCATCAGCGAGAATCCGCAGACAAACGTTGTTACCGCGCTTGATGGCGTTGATGCGGGACACCGCAGCAGCCTGCTGGAAGGTCCGCACCACTTCGAGCATCTTTGCACGCATCCGGGCGCGCCGCATGCTCGGAATGCTGGCCGCGGTGATGATGCCGATGAGCGCAACCACGATCAGGGCTTCCACGAGGGTGTAACCCGCCTGCCGGCCATCTCGTCGTCGCTTCATGCATCCTCCTCGCACATCATCGACACTTTGCATCATCTCTAGCATGCGAGCCTTCCCGTCAAGGGTCAAGGGGCTACGTCACACCTTCAAAGAGCTTTGACAAAGGCACCCGGTCCGAAAACGGCCGTTTTCGAACCAAATTATGAATGATGAGTTATGAATTATGAATTCCATCGCACTCATCGCAGGGATTCTCGGAGCATCTGCGGTGTCATTCATCATTGCTACACAGAGCACCAGCCATTGCGATGGGAGCCCGGTGCGACGTCATTCATAATTCATAACTCAAAATTCATAATTTCTACGGTGCGTCAAAGATCCACACCCGCCCATTGCTGTCGCCGATGTAGAGTGCGCCGTCGTGGACGGCGAGACCGGTGGGTGTGATTCCGTCCACGCCGAGCTCGAGGCGCCGTACATCATCACCCTGGATCAGCCAGAGGGACGCTGATGGTGTGTCGCTCACCACGATCCGTCCGTCATCCAGGACCGCAACCTGGGGCCGCGAGTAGAAGTCCTGCCAGGCATCGTCGAGATCGATGAGTTCGACGACCGCGCCCGATCGGTCGAGAATCTGCAGCCGGTGATTCCCGGTGTCACAGACCAAGAGCCGGTCGGCATCGAGCCAGGTGAGACCCACGGGCTCGGAGAACAGACCCGGCTCGTCGCCACCTCCACCGAGCAGCCGGATCGAGAAGTCCGCCGCGCGATCGGGTTCGTAGAGAACCACACGCTTGTTCCCGGTGTCGGTGACGGCGATGGCGCCATCCGACGCCACCGCGACGCCGCGCGGACCGAACCACCCGCCCTCGGGCGCCGGCATCACGCTGACCCCCTCATCGCCCGGCCGGAACAGCAACAGCCGGTGGTTCCAGGTGTCGGCCACCACCATGACGTCGGCCGGCGCCCAGGCGATGCTCTCCGGCCGATCCATGGGCTCGGCCGGGCTTTCCTCGAGGTACCGGCCCTCCTCGTCGAAGAAAACGACCCTGTCGAGACCGACATCAGCGACCGCCAACCGGCCGCGTTCGTCCACCGCGAGACCGCGGGGATCGGAGAGCCAACCCTCACCGACGAGCCGGGCGCGATCGAACCCGAGCTCGGAAGCGAGAACCGCCGGCACTTCGGTTGCGTACGCCTCCGGCGCCGCCTCGCTCAGGCGACGAAAGACCATGATGTCCGTCGATCCCACCTCAGAAAACGGGACCCGGGTCAAGAGCCACCGCAGGATGGAACCAGGGGTCGTTTGCGCGTGGGCGATCACCCACCAAGCCCGAAGGGGAATCCGCTCACCCCGGTACATGGGTCCCAGGAGCTTTTTGATTCTTTCCTCGTCCTCGGCATCGCAGATCACGAGCGGCGGACGAAGATCGGGGCGAGGTTCCGACCACCATGTCGGGGTCTCACGCCAGTACCAGGTCAGGGGCCAGCCGGCCGTCCCCGCCACCGCCGCCACCGTCGAGTGACCTTCGGCGGCCAGAGCGACCCCTTCACGGGCGAGGGCGGCCGTCTCGGGGCAGGTCTGGACATAGATGATCAGCTCGCACCGATCTCGGTTGGGCGAGATCTCGTCGTTGATAAAATTCGCCGAAAGGCTGACCACTGCGGTCGCTGCGAGGGCGGCGCCGGCCAGCGACCGGCTCCACCAGCGGCCGTGGGGACCAAAGGTCCTCGCCATCTGAAGACCTGCCAGAGGGAGGAAGGCCCAGACCTGGTGGACGCCGAGCCACGGCACCTTCTCGCCGAGGTAGGCGTACATCCCGATGGAGGCGAGGCCAAAGAGCACGAGCGCCTCTTCGAAGACCCGTTTGCGTTTGCCGCGGCGGATGGCCCAGACGACTCCGGCGACAATGGGCAGAAACTCGTACGCCGCGAGACGCGGCAGGTGAAACCACGGTGGCCCGGCCACCCGTTGGATACTGTGCTGGCCCCACCAATAGCCGATGGCCTTTTTCGGAAAGAGCCAGTCTTCCGGGTAGTTGAAACCGACGGTGAAGAGCGGGATGACCACGACCACCGAGACGGCCACCGCCATGAGGATGCCCCACCGCCGTCCCCACAACCATTGGAAGGTGTCAGGTATGGTTCGTCGCAGTCCGTAGATCGCGGCCAGAATCCCCCACACCAGAACCACGAGCGCGCCGGTCACATAGGCGTTTTCCTTGGTCGCGAATGCGAGACCCACAAAGAGACCGAACCAGGCCCACGCGGCGTCACTGCCTCGAGCGGCGCGCCACGCCGCGACCCCGGCGGCCGAGGCGAGGACCATCTCGAGCACATCCATGCGCAGGAAGCGACCGTAGTACAGGGTGATGGGCGAAATGGTGGCGAGCAGCCCGGTCCACCACGCAGCCCGGCCGCCCAACGGCCGGCGGAGGCTGAAGGCCACCACGACCAGCAGAATTCCGGCCACGGCCACCGGCAACCGCGCCGTGAAGTCCGAGTCGCCCAGAGTCGCAAAGCTGCCGGCGACGAGATAATAGAGAAACGGGCCGTGATACGTGGGGTCGTAGCGGTAGATCCCGTTCTTGAGCAGGTTGTAAGACGAGTGGGCGTGGATCGCCTCATCGTGGTGGTAGGCACGTTCGCCGAGCCCCCACAGGTGAACCCCGACGGCAAAAACCACAAGGGCGAGCCAGGGTCCATAGCGACGGAGCCACCCGATTCGTCGGTGTCCGGAATCGTCTCCCATGGACGCAGTGTACCCCGCCGCAACCACGGTGGGACCTGGGGACTTCGCCATCACGCAGTTGGCCTCTCACCGCCGAGGGCCGTGAGTTTCTCGACCAGAAGAGCCGGGGATTCGGGCGAATCCGGATTCTCGACCACCACGACCGCCAGCTCGGGCCGACCCGCCCACTCGGACGCGATCGGTTGATCGGCGAACACGACCACCGCCGACGGCGCCCAGGACGCGACGATCTTCTCGGCAATCCCGGCGTCCGGTGCGTGACGAACATCAAAGCCGGCCATGGCCATGGACTCGAGAAAGGGGACCGCGAGCTTGCCGTCCGCCTCCACGAGGACGACTCTCCGCCCAGCCGCTTTCTCTCCGGCCCGCCCGGCGTCATGCAGCGTTTCGAGCTCGCCGATGTCACCCGGTGGCAGACGAACCACAAACCGGGCGCCCTCTCCGGTTCCCGACACCAACTCGACATCCCCGCCGTGGGCCGATGCGATGGCGTAGACCACCGCCAGCCCGAGACCGGCGCCCCGACCTTTTCGGCGCAGCGTAAAAAACGGTTCGAAGAGGCGGTCGCGATACTCCTCGGCGATCCCCGGTCCGGTGTCCATGATCTCGAGGATCGCCCGACCGCCGCGTCTCGCCACAATGATCGTGATCGTCCCCGTGCCGTCGGCCATGGCGTCACGGGCGTTGACCACCAGGTTGAGGATCAGACGACGCAGGGCGACCGGGTTGCCGACCACGGGAACGACCAACCCGGCACCCTCGATCTCGAGATCGATACCGCCCGGGAGCAGATGATTGAGCACCGCCCTCTGGTCGCTCACCAAAGCCGCAAGATCGAAGGTGTGGGGCGGCAGGCTGTCGTCGGATCTGGCGAAGATGAGCAGCTCGCCGACCACCTCGCTGCCCTGCTCGGCCAGATCGCGGATGGCGGCTGCAGCCTCCCCGGCCTTGGCCGGCGCCTCCTCGATCAACCGGACGTGGAGCAGGACGGCGGCCAGAAGATTGTTGAAATCATGGGCGACACCGCTTGCCAGGGTCGCCACCGCCTGCATCTTCTCCGCCTCGCGCAATCGCGCCTCTGCACTCACCGCCTCGGTCACATCACGGACAAGGAGGATGGCGTGACGCAGACCCGGGGGACGACTGAGGTTGCACTCCAGGAGACGATCGAGGCTCGTCGTCCGCCACCCAGCCCCTTTGGATCCCCGTCGCCGAAGCTCCCCGGCGAGGATCGGAAGATGGGGTGCGAGGGCTCGGTTGGCGACCACGATCTCAGCCTCGGTATCGACAAGCGCGACCCCGTCGATCATGGCATCGAAGGTTCGCTGCCACCGTTGTCCGAGCCGCCGGACCCGATCGGTGAGATCGTGAATGGCGGCCATGAACCCCTCGGCCGCGTCCGAGGTGCGAAGATGGAGCTCAACCTCGGCGAGCTCGCCGTCGGGCAATCGCCAGCGCGCCTCCACGAGACCCTCGCCGAGGGCCGAAGCCGGCCCTGTCAAGGCGGTCAACGGATCGTCATCCGGGCCGATGACAAAATCCTGCACCCGGCGCCCCGTCGCCTGCCCCGGCTCCATGCCGAGGAAAGCGACCGCCGCGGGATTCGCACCTCGGATCCGGAGGTCGGTGTCGAGCTCGAGAAGCGGAGTCGGCGACGACGAGAAGAGCTCTCGATACCGTCGCTCGCTGGCGGCGAGGGAGCGCTGCTGTTGGGTCAGCCGGCGGGTCATCTCGCGAAAGGCGACCACGAGCTCGGCGAGCTCCGCGGTGCCGCCGCCCGCGTCGGTCATCTCGACCGGCTCTCCCGGATCGAAACTGCGCGACAACTCGGCGAGCTCGCTGAGGGGCTGAACCACTCGGCCGACGATCCACAGGCCGACGGTCATGGCGACGGCGAGCGCGAATCCGAGGGCGATCACGAGGCGAACCGCCGCGCCGGCGAGGTAGGACTGCATCCGGGCGCGGGATACCAAAAGCGTGACCTCAACCGCCCCGTTGCGGTCCCACGGCCCTGCCGTCACTTCGACCCGACGTTCCACCTCGAGGAACGAACCACCGAGGATCTTGACCTCGGCAAAGGGGGGACCGTACCGCCACAGAATCTCACCTTCGGTGGAGCGCACCTCGCCCGCCACGAGATCCGTAAGGGAGAGGATCGCGAGGTACTCTGGCGAGCCCCCGTCACCGGCCGAAAGGGCGAGAAGACGGGCCAGAAGATCGCCCTGGACCTCGAGTTCCCACGAGAGGACCCGCTGCTCGTGCCACAGAACCAGGGCGCTGACCGTGATGATGGTCAGGACCAACACTCCGAGCAGCCAAAGGAGAAAGGTCCGACCGAGGCTCAAGGGGCGGGATTTCGATCGGCTGCCGCCTGCGGCGGCGCCGGGTCGATTCGGCACCTGAGGAGCCATTACCTCGCGCTCGGTTCCGGCTGTCAGAGATCCTCCTCATCCAGTCCCTCGAGGGCCTCGAGCGCGAGCTCGAAGTCGTCGAGCGGCACCTGGACCGTCAAATCGCCGTGCGGGCGAGACGGGTCTGATGGATCGGCGGCAACCAACCGGACCGCAACCCCCTCTTGACGCAGACGCGCGGCGACGGCGGTCGCGAGTTTTTCGTCGGTCGCTTCTTCGACCGTGATCCAATCGCCAGCGACGGAGTCTGTCGGCATAGCTGCTCCCCACCAGTTGCGCGGGAGGTCAGTAATCGAAGAAATCGCCCTCGAAAACGTCGGAGAGTTGACGCATCATTGCAGCCGACAGGCCGGCGGTGATTCCCGCCATGATCGCCGAACCCTTGGTCCGTCCAACGAGGTATCCGACCAGGCCGACACACAACACCGATCCGGCTGGGTGTCGGCGCACGGTGTCACGCCAGTCGATGGACTTCGGCACGAGCGAATCGAGAATCGAGTCGGCGTCGATTCGCCGCGCCACCGTTATGTCTTCGGCGAGATCCTCGACGTCATCGAAATCGTCATCGAAATCGTCGTCGTCGGCCATAGAATCCAGCTGCTCTTCCACAGTCCGATCCATCACAGACCCCAGCTAGTCGCGCGGTCGCGCGACATAGCCGACGAGGAAACCCGCGGCCAGCGCGATGAGCACCGACTTTCCGGGATTGACGCGGATGTACTCGAGGACCTGATCGCCCTTTTCCTTGAAATCCACATCGGCAACCCGGTCGCGAACCTTGCCGTAGAGTTCGCGGGCCCGTTCGGCAAGGACCTCGTACTGATCCTTCGATTTGGCGTAGAGCACCTCGGCCTGCTCACGGGTCTTGACCGCCAGGCCACCCATCCTCTCGCGAGCTTCGCCGAGAGCTTTGCGGGCCTCGTCGAGAGAGGCGCGAGCCTTTTCGGCCGCAACCGCGGCGGAGTCGCGCGCCTTGCCCGCGGCACCGTGCAGCGCTGCTTTGGCGCTCTCCATGGAGCGCTGGGCCTTGGCCAACGATTCCTGAACGTCTTCCAGACCCGCTTCGGTTTGATCGGCTACCTGTTCGATGGCTTCATCGACACTGTCAGCAGTTTTCTCGTTCATCTCCGTCCTCCTCTGGTGTGGGACCCACTCATTCTACGTCGGGGCGCGGCGTGAGTCCAGTGGCCTGGGACACAGATAGAGTATCGATCTCCCTCCAAACCCGGACGCGATGGTCGGGACAGCGTCCGGCACAAGGACCAACGTCGACCAGGACCCGCGTAAAACCACGCCCCATCGGGGTGCCGGGCATGGCTTTGTGCCGGAGGAACGCCACGGCGGTGTGTCGCGCCCCGCACAAGGTCCATGCCGGGCTCCCTCGGGGAGCGCGATGCGGTCTGCTGTTCCGGTTTCGAGGTAGGCCGTCGGCGCGCCATCGGCGTGGTCGCAGCCCTCCCAATCAACCTGCCCGCGACCACGCCGATGGTGCGACGCTGGGTCGCCGGGACGCCAACGCGTCACAGCGGCCCAGAAGGCCGGTGCTGAGGACAGGATCCGGAACCGCAACCGGAAATCCACAACACCCAAAACCCCGCACTCTCTCGGAAACGCCCTGCCTCCTTCAACGACCCTGACGGGCAGGCTGGAAGCCCGCCCCCACAATGTCCGCCCAACCTGGTGTGGGTACGGTTTCGGATTCGGTAAAGGACGCTGCCACAGTCACAACCACCGACGCGGACGCGGTAGGATGAGCAGCGGAGGCACTATGAAGCTGACTGTCCTCGGCGCCGGGCGTTGTGTCACGGGCTCGAAATACCTGCTCGAGTGGAAGAAATTCTCCGCCATGATCGACTGCGGCCTCTTTCAGGGTCCGGCCGAGAACCGTCGGCGCAATTGGAAGCCCCTTCCCTACCCGCCCGCAGAAATCGGCGCCGTTGCTTTGACGCATGCACACATCGACCACTCGGGCTGGCTGCCCCGATTGGTCCGCCAGGGCTTCAGAGGACCCGTGTACTGCACTCCACCGACGAAAGACCTGCTTCGGGTCCTACTCCCCGATGCCGCCCACATCCAGGAAGAGGAGGCCCGGTACGCCAACAAGAAGGGCTACTCGAAACACGAGCCTGCCCTGCCCCTCTTCCGCACCGCCGATGCCCGCGCCGCGCTCAAACTCCTCGAACCGGTACCCTTCGATGAGTGGTACGACCTCCACCCGGGTATCCGTTTCCGCTATCACCGCCAGGGCCACATCCTTGGCGCCGCAGCGATCGAACTCGAGACCAAGGTCTCGGGCGGCGAACACAAAACCATCTACTTCTCCGGTGATGTCGGCCGTTACGGGGTTCCGATCCTTCGCGAACCGGTGCCCTATCCCGGATCCAATGTGCTGCTTCTCGAATCAACCTACGGCGACCGCTTTCACCCGGATGGCGATCCCCGAGCGGCGTTGGCAGAAGCGATTCGCGCCGGCCTCCAACGCGGCGGCATCATCTTGATTCCGGCCTTCGCCATCGACCGTACTCAGGAGTTGCTCTATATGCTTCACGAACTCGTGGTGGACGGCGATCTTCCTGAGATCCCGACCTACCTCGACAGCCCCATGGGGATCGAAGCCACCGCGCTTTACAGTCGGTCCGTCGGGGAGCACGACGCCGAGATGCGCCAGTTCTTCTCCGATCAGATCAACCCGATCCTCCCATCCAACGTCAAGGTCACCCCCAGCTCGTCGGAGTCGCGCAAGCTCAACGGTCTTCGCGGACCGGCGATCATCATCTCCGCCTCGGGGATGGCCACGGGCGGCCGCATCCTCCACCACCTCAAGCTGAGGCTTCCGGATTCACGTAACACGGTGATCTTTGTCGGCTACCAGGCCCAGGGCACCAAGGGACGGCGTCTGGTGGAGGGCGAGCCGGAGGTCAAGATCCACGGTGAGTGGATCCCGGTCAAGGCCCACGTCACCCAGATCAGCGGATTGTCGGCCCACGCCGACGCCGGTGAGCTCACCCTTTGGCTGAGTCGTCGCGAATCAGAACCGGAAAAGGTCTATCTCATCCACGGAGAGTACGAAGCACAGCAGGCCCTGGCGACCAGGTTGTCCGACGAGTTCGGCTGGAAGCCCACAATTCCCGAGCTCGGTGAGACGCTGACGATCTGAGCACTTTCCCGTTGTCGATACCAGTCGGGTACAATCGTCGAAGCGAGCGATCGGAGGAGATCATGATGAGAAATCGAGGTCCGCGCGCCCGTTTTGTCCTGCTGATGGTCGTTGTATCTATCGCTCTGCTGCCAAGCTGCCGCCGTGGACCCGATGAGCCACCGGATGGTGAACCCATCTCCGACTCCACCGATGCGGGTCAGCTCGAGCTCAATGCCCTCGATTTTCCGTTGGAAAATCCACAGCTCAACATCTCACTGTCGACATCACCTCCCGGTCTGGTGGCGACCTACAACGGCGAGGCGTCGATCGAACTGGCCGATACGAAACGTCCCGATCTCCGGTATACCTTCGATGCGGATTTTCCGGAAAACCCGAGCCGGTCGCCAAAATCCGTTGAAGAGTTTGAACGGTTCATCGGCAAACACAATGATGGAAGCTTCTCTGACAGCGGCGTGATGAAAACGGCGCTCGGCACCGCGGCCTGGGCTAGCGGCACCTATTTCGAAGAGGACCAGTCGTTTGGAGATGTTCGGCTCTTCGTGCCTCATCCTTCCCAAACCGGCATCCTCATCCTCTCCGCTGTTTGCCCCTCAGAGGAAGCGACCGTCGAGGATCGTCTCGCGACGATGAAGGAAATTCTGACCCACGTCTCATAAGGATCAAAGTCAACAACGAACAACGCCGCGGCTGATGCCGCGGCGTTTGAGTTTGTAGGTTCGGTCTACGGCTCAGGTGGTCTTGTTCTCGTCGTCCTCGGTTGCCGCGTCGGCATCGTCGGCCGCTGGCTCGACGGCGGGAGTCTCCTCCACCGGTGCCGCCTCGGCTTCCACGGCCGGCTCTTCGACGACTTCCACGACTTCTTCCACGGCCTCGGCCTTGACCTCGACCGGCTCTTCGGTTTCCTCGGGCGCGTCCGCGACCACCTCGGCCGCAGGTTCGGCAGTCTCAGCGACGGCCTCGACGGATTCGTCGTCGGCCCCGGCTGCTGCCTCGGCGGCGGCGCCTCCGCCGAACATCCCCTTGGCGCGATCGATGAAGGAGCCCTTGGCCTTGGTATCGCCGTCGTCCTTGTGGTCGGCCAACTCGTAATCGACAAACTCGATGATCGCGAGTTCGGCATTATCGCCGTGGCGGCGGCCGAGCCTCATGATCCGGGTGTAGCCGCCCGGACGGTCGGCGAAACGCGGCGCGATCTCGTCAAAGAGACGCTTCGCGACCCCTCTGTCCGAAATCATGGCGGCAACCCGACGGCGAGCGGCCAGGCTTCCGGTGCGAGCCATGGTGACCATACGCTCCGCGATGGGCCGAAGCTCCTTCGCCTTGGGAACCGTGGTGATGATGCGCTCGTGGGTGAACAGCGCGGTCAGCTGATTGCGGAACAACGCTTTGCGGTGGGACGAGGTGCGTCCGAGCTTGCGTCCGTGAACTCGATGTCGCATTGATTTCTCCATGCACTCCAGGCGGCTCGGCCGGCCGGGATGCCCTACAGATCCAAATTCATTCCAAATCCGAGCCCGAGCACCTCGAGCTTGTCGCGCACTTCCTTGAGCGATTTCTCGCCGAAGTTGCGAATCTCGACCATGTCTTTCTCGCCGCGAGCGACGAGATCACGCAGGGTGCGGATGTTCGCGTTTTTGAGGCAGTTCATGGACCGAATCGAAAGCTCGAGGCTGTCGATGCTTGCATCGAGCACGCTCTCCTCTTCGGTCTCGACCTCGTTCTCGAGCGGCGATTCCATCTCCTCCACCGTCGACAGGCGGGAGTACATGTCCATGTGGCCCTGAACCAACTGGGCCGCCTGAGAGAGGGCCTCTTCGGGTCCGATGGTGCCGTTGGTCCAGACCTCGAGCACCAGGCGCTCGTAGTTGGTCATCCGACCCAATCTCGCCATCTCGACCCGGAAGTTCGCCTTGGTCACAGGGGAATGCGCCGAGTCGATGGGGATGAATCCGACATCGAGATCCTCGGTCTGGTTCTCTTCAGCCTGAACATACCCACGACCCGCAGCGACGCGGACCTCCATCTTGAGCTTGCCGTCGACGGACAGGGTCGCGACGTGGACATTTGGATCGATGACTTCGACCTGATGCGAACCGACCAACTGGCCGGCCGTGACCTCTCCCGGACCCTTGGCGTCAAGGGTCAGCAGGGCCGCTTCCTGGCCGTGGATCTTGAGCGGGATCATCTTCAGGTTGAGGATGATATCGGTGACGTCCTCGACGACACCGGGGACCGCCGAAAACTCATGGTCGGCGCCTTCGATCTTGACGGCGGTGATGGCCGCACCCGGAATCGACGAGAGCAGAGCCCGACGAAGGGCGTTGCCCACCGTCGTCCCCCACCCGCGCTCGAAGGGCTGGGCGATGAAACGCGCGAAGGTCTCGGAGCGGTCCTCCTCCTCCGGCTGTACCTGCGACGGTCGCTGAAACTCATGCCAGATCATGCAACCTCCAGGCTATCGGGAGTAGAGCTCAACGATGAGCTGCTCTTGAATCGGGTACCGGATATCCTCGCGAGTCGGAAGCTCGAGAACCTTGCCAGCCATTGCGGCGCCGTCGAGCTCGAGCCACGCCGGGATTCCTCGCCCCTGGGCAAACTCCAAGGCGTCGGTGATGGTCGGAACCTTTCGGCTCTTTTCACACACGGCGATCTCCATGGCGGCCTTGAGGCGAAACGACGGGATGTCCACTCGGCGTCCATCGACCGTGATGTGGCCGTGGCGTACGAGTTGGCGGGCCTGAGTTCTCGAGGTTGCAAAACCAAGTGAATAGACCACATTGTCGAGTCTCAGTTCGAGAAAGTTGAGCAAGTTCTCGCCGGTGACGCCCTTTTTGCGGTTGGCGGCGTCAAAGGTGCGCCGGAACTGGTTTTCGAGCACGCCGTAGATCCGCCGAAGCTTCTGCTTCTCACGAAGCTGCAGACCATACGCCCGCACCTTGCGCCGGCGGCCCTGACCATGCTGGCCGGGGGGTACGTTGCGACGTTCGATGGCACACTTTTCCTTGTAGCAGCGCTCGCCCTTCAAGAAAAGCTTCATCCCCTCGCGCCGGCATAAACGACAGACTGGTCCTCTGTATCGAGCCATGTTTCTCTCCTCAGACCCTGCGCCGCTTGGGCGGACGGCAGCCGTTGTGCGGGATCGGCGTGATGTCCCGGATGCTCTTGATCTCGAGACCGGCAGCCGCGACTGCGCGGATGGCCGACTCGCGACCCGGTCCGGGCCCCTTGACCAGGATGTCGACGCTGCGAACGCCGCTGTCCTGGGCCTGCTCAGTCGCGTTCTTCGACGCGAGCTGGGCGGCATAGGGAGTTCCTTTGCGCGAGCCCTTGTAGCCGGTTCGACCACCGGAGGACCAACACAGAGTCCCACCGCTGGGATCCGAAAAAGTCACGATGGTGTTATTGAAGGTCGCATGAATGTGCGCGATGGCGTGGGGCACATTCTTGCGCTCGCGGCGCGACTTGCGCGCTGGTTTTCGATCAGCAGCCATGAGTTCTCTCCCGCCCTACTTCGTAACTTTCTTCTTGCCGGCCACAGCCTGACGCCTGGGACCCTTGCGTCCGCGAGCGTTGGTGTGGGTGCGCTGACCGCGCACCGGCAGACCGCGGCGATGACGGATTCCGCGGTAGCAGCCGATCTCGATCAGCCGCTTGATATTCATGGCGACCTCTTTACGGAGATCACCCTCAACACCGCCTTCATCCTGGATCACGCGCTGGATCCTGAGGACCTCGTCTTCCGACAGATCCTTCACTTTAATACCTTCTTCGACACCTGCCGTACCCAGAATCTTGGTCGCCCGGGTCCGGCCGATACCATAGATATAGGTCAGGCCGATCTCGACCCTCTTTGCCGACGGCAGTTCAACACCTGCTATGCGTGCCATCGCTCTCCTCCTCGATCAGCCTTGACGCTGCTTGTGTTTGGGGTTCTCGCAGAGAACCCGAATCACGCCCTTACGGCGAATGATCTTGCACTTCGAACACATTCGTTTCACTGACGGACGAACTTTCATCGTCGCCCCCTCTTACCTTATTTGTAGCGGTAGACGATCCGCCCACGTTTGAGGTCGTATGGCGAAAGCTCTACCAGAACCTTGTCGCCGGGAAGAATGCGGATGAAGTGCTTGCGCATCTTTCCCGAAATATGCGCGAGCACTTCGTGACCGTTCTCCAGCTCGACGCGGAACATCGCGTTGGGGAGCGGCTCGACCACACTTGCGACCACTTCGATCGCTTCTTCCTTCGCCATTCAATTACTCCTCGAGACCGAGCACACGATGGCCGTCTGACGTGACCGCCACCGAGTACTCAAAATGGGCAGCGAGTTTACCGTCTTCCGTCCTCGCTGTCCACCCGTCATCATCGATCTTCACTCGCCAGCTTCCGGCGGTGATCATGGGCTCGATGGCGAGCACCAGCCCGGGTTTGAGAATCTGCCCGCGGCCGGCATTCCCATAGTTCGGAACCTGCGGTTCTTCGTGCAGAGACCGCCCGATTCCGTGGCCGACAAAGTCACGTACGACCCCGAAACCGGCTCCCTCGGCGTGAGCTTGAACGGCGGCGCCGATATCACCGAGCCGTTTGCCCGGACCCACCGCCTCGACCGCGTTGTCGAGGCAGCGTTTGGTCACTTTCATGAGCCGCTCGGCTTCGCCGTTGACGTGACCGACGCCGAAGCTGACGGCCGCATCGCCGAAGAAACCATCGAGAATGACACCGCAGTCCACGCTCAGAATGTCGCCATCAGACAAGCGAACCTTCCCGCTCGGGATTCCGTGGACAATCTCGTCGTTGACCGAGGTGCAGAGGGTGGCGGGAAAACCGCGGTAGCCCTTGAAGGCCGGCACGCCACCCTCGGAGAGTATGAGTTCCTCCGCGATCGTGTCGAGATCGCCCGTGCTGACACCCGGCGCCGCGGCGTCGCGGACGGCGTCGAGGGCGAGGTGCACGACCCTATTGGCACGGTGCATGGCGTCGAGCTCGGTGGTGGACTTGAGGACGATCATACGGCCACCTGCGCCCCCACCGATTCATCGACCGCCTCCGCCACCCGGGCGATGGCCTGGTTGCCGTCAACCACCATGAGTTGATCTCGATTGCGGTAGAAGTCCGCCACCCCGGTCGCGTGCTGGTGATACACCCGTAGGCGGTCGCGGACGATTTCTTCCCGATCGTCGTCGCGCTCGACCAGCGGCTCGCCGGACAGATCGTCGACGCCCGGAATCTTTGGCGGATCCTCGAGGCGGTGATACGTCCGACCGGATCCGGGGTGGATCAATCGGTTCTTGAGCCGGGAGACGATCACATCATCGGGAACGTCGAGCAGGAAAACCTGTTCGATGCGCCGCCCGAGTTCGGCAAGGATTCCATCAAGGAGCTCCGCCTGAGCAAGCTTGCGGGGATAACCCTCGAGGATGAATCCCCGGGCGCAGTCCTCGCGATCGAGGCGTTGCAGAATGAGACCACTCACGACCTGATCGGATACCAGCTCCCCGCGATCGAGGTTCGGCTGGACTTCCCCACCGAGCCCGGTGCCGTTGGCCACCTCGCCCCACAGCATATCTCCGGTGGATATGTGCGGCAGCTGGTAGCGCTCGGCCAACAGGCGCGCCTGCGTGCCCTTGCCGGAACCCGGAGGACCCAACAGCACGAGGTTGAGGGAAGAGAAGCTCGGCGTCATTACCGTCTCCCGCGAATCCGTCCGCGACGCATGAAACCGTCATAGTGACGCATGACCAACTGGGACTCGATCTGCTGGACCGTGTCCATGGCCACACCGACCACGATGAGCAGCGAGGTGCCGCCGAAGAAGAACTTGATGCCGAGACCCTCGGTGAACCACCGGGGCAGGAAGGCATCGAGAGTCGGCCCGATCATCGGGATGGTCGCGACCTTGAAACCGGAGATGAGGATCTGCGGCAGAATCGCCACCAACGCCAGATAGAGCGCCCCGACGAGGGTGATGCGGGTGAGAATCCGATCGATGAACTCGGCGGTTCGCTTTCCGGGACGGATCCCGGGGATGAATCCGCCGTACTTGCGCATGTTCTCGGCCGTGTCCTCGGGGTTGAAGATGATCGAGGTGTAGAAGTAGCAGAAGAAGACGATGGAGAGGAAATAGATCAGATTGTAAAGCGGCTCGCCATAGTTGAGCGCCTCGACGATCTTCTGCAACCACCGATTATCGATCATCTGACCGAGGGTCTGAGGGAACGACATGATCGAGGCCGCGAAGATAACCGGGATCACGCCTCCGGTGTTGAGGCGCAGCGGCAGATAGGTGCTCTGGCCGCCATAGACCCGGCGACCCACCACTCGCTTGGCGTATTGGATCGGTATTCGGCGCTGGGCGCGTTCCATGTAGACGATGGCCGCCACGACTCCGATCATGAATATCAGCAGGATGGCGATGGTGATCACGCTCAGGCTGCCGGTCCGCACATCGGTGATGGTGTTGACGATGGCGCCCGGGAGACCGACAACGATGCCGGCGAAGATGATCAATGAGATGCCGTTACCGATGCCGCGTTCGGTGATCTGTTCGCCGAGCCACATGACAAAGGCGGTCCCGGTGGTCAGGGTGAGCACCGTCAACAGCCGGAAACCCCAGCCCTGGAGGCTTTCAGGCACCAGCGGTGCGCCGCCGGGGGCCGAAGTCCGCTCGAGAAAGAAGGAGATGCCCATGCCCTGGATCACCGAGAGCACCACGGTTCCGTACCGCGTGTACTGGGTGATCTTCCGCCGGCCGAGTTCGCCCTCCTTCGAGAGCTTCTCGAGATAGGGCCATACAACGGTCAGCAACTGGAGAATAATCGATGCCGAAATATAGGGCATGATCCCCAGCGCGAAGATCGTCATCCTCCCCAAAGCACCACCCGAAAAGAGATTCAAAAAGCCGAGCACGGTCCCTTCGGCCGCAGTGGTGAACTCGTGGATCGCGACCGGGTCGATACCCGGAATTGGGATGAAGGCACCGATGCGGTAGACCGCAAGCATGGCGAAAGTGAAGATCACCCGGTTTCTGAGATCGGGGATGGCGAAGATGTTACGAAAGCTCTCGATCACGTCGTCACCGTTTCACAGGTGCCGCCGGCGGCCTCGATGCTCGCCTGAGCGTTCTTGGAAAAGGCATGCGCCTGAACGATCAACTTCTTGCTGAGTTCACCCGATGCGAGGATCTTGATCGGCTTTTTGTCGCCGCGAATGAGACCCTTCTCGGTCAGGAGATCGGCAGTCACAGTGTCGCCATTGGAGAACACCCGCTCGAGGTCGCGCAGGTTGACGACCTGGTAGCCCACCCGGAAGATATTGGTGAAGCCTCGTTTGGGAATCTGGCGCACGAGGGGCATCTGACCGCCCTCGAAGCCCCAACGCCGAGAGTAACCGCTACGCGATTTCTGGCCCTTGTGGCCCTTGCCCGCGGTCTTTCCGTGACCCGATCCCGGGCCCCGTCCGATCCGCTTACGTTTGTGGGTGGCGCCTACGGCCGGCTTGAGATTGTGAAGTTCGTTGGCCATCTCAGCCCTCCAACTTCTCGACCCTGACCAGGTGGGAGATCTTGTTTACCATGCCACGGATGTACTCGTCGTCAATCCGTGTCACGGTGCGGCCGATCTTGCCGAGACCGAGACCCGCAAGCACTCTTTTCTGCCTGCCCTGGTACCCGATCCCGCTCTTCACCTGGGTGATCTTGAGCATGCTCTTGGTTTTTGATGTTGCGACCTTTTTCGGCGCTGCCTTTGTCGGCGCAGCTTTTTCGGCCGCGGGCTTTTTCTCATCGTCCTTTTCGGCCGGAGCCTTGGCGGTCGCGGCCTTTTTCGCGGGCGCCTTATCGGCTGCGGCCTTCTTGGCGGGCGCCTTTTTCGCCGGAGCCTTATCGGCTGCGGCCTTCTTGGCGGGCGCCTTTTTCGCCGGAGCCTTATCGGCTGCGGCCTTCTTGGCCGGGGCCTTTTTGGCTGCGGCCTTCTTGGCCGGGGCTTTCTTGGCCGGGGCTTTCTTCTCCTCGGCTTTGTCGGCCGGGCTCACCTCGACTTGGTCTTTTTTCTCTTCAGCGGTCATGACTTCTCAGCCTCCTCCACCGGAGCATCGGCGGCGACCTCCGCGGCGGTCTCTTCGACCACCGGTTCGTCCACCGCTCCCTCACTCTCGGTGGCCAACTCGACCGTTTCGGTCACCTGGTCGGAGCCGGCAAGATCGACACCGCGAAGACGCCGCACCTGTGCGTCGGTCATCAGATTGTTGAGGGCGTCAAAGGTCGCGCGCACCACGTTGAATGGGTTCCGGCTGCCGACGATCTTGGTCAGGATGTCCTGGATCCCCGCCGACTCCATGACGGCGCGAACGCCGCCACCGGCAATCACCCCGGTACCAGGAGATGCCGGTCGGAGCAGGACCCTGGTCGCACCCCACTGACCCCAGATCTTGTGTGGAACGGTCCCACCGACCAAGGGTACTTTGACCATCTCTTTTCGGGCCTGTTCGGAGGCCTTCTGGATGGCGGGCGGCACCTCACGGGCCTTTCCGGTGCCATAGCCGACCCGGCCGGCCCCGTCTCCGGCCACCACTACCGCCGAGAACGAGAAATTTTTCCCGCCCTTGACGACCTTGGCGACCCGATTGATGTGGACGACGGTCTCGGCGAATTCGCTGTCACGGTCTCGGTTCATCATCGTAGTTGTCCCTAGAACTTCAGGCCCGCTCCGCGGGCGCCTTCGGCGATGGCACGGATCACTCCGTGATACTGGAAACCCCCGCGGTCGAAGACCACGGTGTCGACACCCACACTCTTGGCGCGCTCTGCGATGAGCTCGCCCACTTTCTTGCCTGCCTCACGGTTGCCCGTCGAGCCGAGATCTCCGGTGGACGCCTTCTCGAGGGTCGAGACGGCGGCGATGGTGACCCCGCGCTCGTCGTCGATGATCTGGGCGTACAGGTGGCGCAGACTCCGAAAGACGGTGAGACGCGGCCGTTGCGCGGTTCCGCGAACATGCTGCCTGAAACGGCGCTTGCTCTTGTCGCGACGCTGCTTACGATCTGTGACGCGGCTCATTATTTCGCCCCCTGTTTCCCGGCCTTGGTCCGAATCCGCTCGTCGGCATAACGGACGCCTTTGCCTTTGTAGGGCTCGGGCGGCCGCAGACCGCGAATTTCGGCGGCGATCTGACCGACCTGTTGGCGGTCGATGCCGTTGACAGTGATGCGATTGGCCTTTCCGTCAACCTCGATGTCGATACCCTGCGGGATCTCGAAGTTGATGGGGTGCGAGTAGCCGAGATTGAAGACAACGGCGTTGCCTTGCCTCTCAGCACGGTAGCCGATGCCGACGATGTCGAGGGCCTTGGACCAGCCATCGGAGACACCGGTGATCGCATTGGCCATCAACGCACGGGCGAGGCCGTGGTACGCGCGGCTCTGCCTTTCATCGTCGGCCCGATCGAGGGAGAAATTGCCGTCTGCTACCTGGGCGGAAATCCCCTGGTTCAGGCTGACTTCAAGCGCGCCCTTCGGGCCCTTGATGCCAACGAGGTTGCCCTCGACCTTGACCTCGACACCTTTCGGAATCGGGATTGGTTTTCTTCCAGTCCGTGACATGGTCGCCCCCTACCAGACTTCACACAGGACTTCGCCACCGATCCGCAGGCTGCGCGCCTGCTCATCGGTAACGACCCCGCGATTGGTGGAGATCACCGCGACGCCGAGCCCGCTGCGAACCTTCGGTAGTTCCTCGACTCCGCGGTAGATGCGGAGACCGGGCTTGGAAACCCGGCGGATACCGTGGATCACGGGTTCGCCGTCATCGGCGTACTTGAGGTAGATCCGGAGAGTGCCCTGCGGACCCTCTTCGATCATCTTGAAGGTGCGAATGTACCCCTCTTGCTTGAGGATCTTCGCAATCTCCAGTTTCATCTTCGATGCCGGCACATCCGCCCTGTCGTGGCGCACCGCCGCGGCGTTTCGGATGCGGGTCAGCAAATCGGAAATAGGATCAGTCATGCTCATGATCGAAAACCCCTCACCAGCTCGCCTTGGTCACCCCGGGGAGAAAACCCTCGAGAGCCAGCTTCCGGAAGCACACGCGGCAGAGTTGAAACTTGCGCATGTAACCCCTCGGTCGACCACAGACACGGCAGCGGTTGTGATGGCGCACCTTGAATTTGGGCTTGCGAAGGCTCTTGGCAATACTCGACTTCTTTGCCATGGTCTTCCTCCTAGCGCTGTCTGAACGGCATCCCGAGACCGGCGAGCAGTGCTTTCGCCTGGTCGTCGGTCGGAGCCGTCGTTGTGATCGTAATGTTCATCCCGAGCGTTCCTTCGATCTTCTGGTAGTCGACCTCGGGGAAGATGAGGATGTCGCGAACACCCAACGTGTAGTTGCCTCGTCCATCGAAGGCACTCGGCGAGGTGCCGCGAAAGTCGCGGACACGAGGCAACCCGATAGCGATGAGCCGATCGAGAAACTCGTACATGCGCTCAGCCCTGAGCGTCACCTTGCAGCCGACCGGCATTCCCTCGCGCAGTTTGAAGGCCGCGATGGATCTTCTCGCCTTGCGGATCACCGGTTTCTGTCCGGTGATGAGGGTCAACTGCTCGACGGCCACATCGAGGAGCTTGGCGTTTTTCGACGCCTCACCGACCCCCATGTTGCAGGTGATCTTCTCGATCCGGGGAATCTGCATTGGGTTTGTCAGTCCAAACTCTTTTTGGAGAGCTGGAAAGACCTCTTCCTGATACGTAGTAAGCAAGCGCGCCATCGTCCCTCCTATCGGTCGAGAATCGCGCCGTCGACCTTGGAAACGCGGACTTTACGTCCGTCGTCCAAAATTTTGTATCCGACCCGGGTTGGCCGCCCGGAATCGGGGGAAATCACCATGACATTGGAGACGTGGATCGCCGCTTCGCGTTCCACGATTCCGCCTTGAATCTTCTTCTGGGGGTTGGGGCGGGTGTGCCGTTTGATCATGGCCACGCCCTCGACCACAACGCGGTCGCGGTCGCGATCGACCCGTAGAACACGCCCCCGTTTTCCGGCATCCTTGCCGGAAATGACTTCGACGTTATCGCCCTTTTTGATCTTCATCATCGACTCCTACAGAACCTCGGGGGCGAGCGAAACGATCTTCATGAATTTACGCTGCCGGAGTTCACGAGCCACCGGCCCGAAGACACGGGTGCCGACCGGCTCATTCTCGGGATTGATGAGCACCGCGGCGTTCTCGTCGAAGCTGATGTAGGAGCCGTCGCGGCGGCGCTTACGGGCCCTCGTTCGAACGATCACAGCCTTGACCACGGCACCCTTCTTGATATCGGACTCGGGCGCGGCCTCTTTCACCGAGCAGACGACGATATCGCCGATCCCGGCATAGCGCGGAGCCGCCGAGCCGCCGAGCTGGCGGATGGCCTTGAGCTTCCGTGCGCCGGAGTTGTCGGCCACGTTGAGGTGGGTTCCCATCTGAATCATTGCTGACCTCCCGGCCTACTGCGCGCGATCGATCACCTTGCGCACGCGCCACTTCTTGCGGCGCGACAAGGGACGGCACTCCTCGATGAGGACGCGGTCACCCTTGTTGCAGGTGTTCGATTCGTCGTGCGCCATGAATTTGGAACTGGTGCGCACGAACCGGTTATAGAGCGGGTGCATGACGAAGTTCTCCACCTTCACCACCACCGATTTATCGGCGGCGGCTGAGAGAACCACGCCCGTCTTGGTGGTTTTACGGGATGTCTTGGCGGCTTCGATCATCATGCACTCTCCTGGACCCGGCGCTCGTTGATCACCGTGAGCACTCGGGCGATGTCCTTGCGAACCTCGCGGATCTTGACGGGGTTCTCGATCTGACCGGTCGACTTCTGGAAGCGCAGCTTGAAAAGCTGCTCCTCGAGATCCGACAGCGTCTTGGTCAGCTCGTCGGCGGAACGTTCACGCAGCGTCGGGGCCTTCATCGCCGCTCTCCTCTTGTCACGAACCGCGTCCGCAGCGGAAGCTTGTGCGCTGCGAGGCGCATGGCCTCGCGGGCGATGGGCTCCGACACGCCTTCCATTTCATAGAGAATGCGGGCCGGTTTGATCACCGCAACCCATTCCTCCGGGGCGCCCTTTCCCTTGCCCATTCGAGTTTCGAGGGGCTTTTTGGTGATGGGCTTATCCGGGAAGATCCGGATCCAGATCTTGCCGCCGCGCTTGACGTGACGGGTCATGGCGATACGAGCGGCTTCGATCTGCCGCGCCGTCAGCCAACCGCGCTCGGTCGCCTGCAACCCGAAATCACCAAACGAAATGGTGGAGCCGCGATGCGCGATCCCGCGGTTCTTCCCGCGCTGCTGTTTTCTGTACTTGACCTTTTTCGGCATCAGCATGATGACGACTCCTCACAGACGCTTTTGATGCGGGCGCGCGCGGTGGCGCTCGCCACGGTAAACCCACACCTTGACGCCGATGACGCCGAATGTGGTGAAGGCGGTCTCGATTCCATAATCGATATCGGCCTTGAGAGTATGGAGCGGTAGACGCCCCTGCAGGTACTGCTCGGAGCGGGCGATCTCGGCTCCGTTCAGTCGGCCGGCGCAACGAATCTTGATCCCCTGGGCTCCAAAACGCAAGGCGTTCTCGATGGCCCGCTTCATGGCACGCCTGAAGGCGATACGCCGCTCGAGCTGCCGGGCGACATTGGCCGCGATGAGGTGCGCATCGATCTCGGGCCGCTGGATCTCCTGGATGTTGATATGGATGTCCTGGCCGTAGCGCCGCATGAGGTCGTCACGCAGCTTGTCCACCTCGGCGCCCTTGCGACCGATGATGATTCCGGGACGGCCGGACAGGATGTTGACCCTCAGCTTCGAGGCCGTGCGCTCGATGTCGATTGCGCTGACGGCTGCATTCTTGAGTCGCGCCATGAGCTCGTTGCGGAGCTGGAGGTCCTCATGCAGGAGGTTCGCGTAGTTCGTACCGTCGGCATACCAGCGCGAACGCCAGGTGTTGTTGTAGCCGAGGCGGAACCCGTACGGGTGTGTTTTCTGTCCCACTGGTGCCTCCTAGTTCTCGCGCACTGCCAGCTGGACAGTGATATGGCAGGTCCGCTTGAGGATGCGATGCGACCGCACCCATTTGGAGGCCGGCCGGGCTCGCTTCAAACTGGGTCCGCCGTCAACGGTAATGGTCTTGATGAAGACCCGATCGACGTCAACCCCTGGTTGGGCGTGTTCGAGATTGGCCAGAGCCGATTTCACCAACTTCGCCACGTCGGCAGCCGCGTACTTCCGACACATTTGGAGCGAAGTCAGCGCCGGTTCCACGGCCTGGCCGCGAACGAGATCGACGACCAGCCGCACCTTACGCGGCGACGAACGATAGTAGCGCAGAGTTGCTTGAGCGTCCATGGCCATCCCCTACCGTGCGCCTCGGTCCGACCGACCACCACCGGCGTGGCCGCGGAAGGTCCGGGTCGGCGCAAATTCGCCGAGCTTGTGCCCGACCATGTTCTCGGTGATGTAGACCGGCACGAACTTATGACCGTTGTGCACGGCGATGGTGGTGCCGACCATGAGCGGGGTGATGGTTGAGCGTCGCGACCATGTCTTGATCACACGGCGGTCACCGGAATCCGAGACTGCCTGCACCTTTTTCATGAGGTGGTCATCGATGAACGGTCCCTTACGGATCGAACGAGCCATCTTATCCCCCTACTTCTTTCGCCGCGAAACGATAAGGCGATCGGACGCCTTCTTTCCACGGGTCTTCGCGCCTTTGGTCGGCCAACCCCACGGCGAAACCGGGTGGCGGCCCTTGTTCCGACCCTCACCACCACCGTGCGGGTGATCCACCGGGTTCATCGCGGTGCCGCGAGTCTGCGGCCTGATGCCGAGCCAACGCGAGCGGCCGGCTTTGCCGATCTTGATATTCGAGTGGTCGGTGTTGCCTACCTGACCGATGGTGGCGATGCAGACCGAGAGCACCATGCGCATCTCACCCGAAGGCATCCGCAGCGTGGTGTACTTGCCCTCTTTCGCCATGATCTGCGCCGAGGCGCCGGCCGAACGGACCATCTGGCCGCCCTTGCCGGGCTTGAGCTCGACATTGTGGACCAGCGTGCCGAGGGGAATGTTGCCGATGGGCATGGCATTGCCCGTCCGCACATCCGTCTTGGTGCCGGCGATGACCTGGTCTCCGACCTTGAGGCCTGTCGGCGCCAGGATGTAGCGTTTTTCGCCATCGGCGTAGTGGAGCAACGCGATGAAGGACGTCCGGTTCGGGTCGTACTCGATGGTCGCAACCTTGGCCGGCACATCGAACTTGTCGCGTTTGAAATCGATGATGCGGTAGCGCTGTTTGTGCCCCCGGCCGCGGTGGCGAACCGTGATATGGCCATCGGAATTGCGTCCGGACGAGCGCTTCTTGCCCTTGGTGAGCTTCTTTTCGGGCGTGGATCTCGTGACCTCCTCGAAATCGAGGTGGGTGACGAATCGTCGGCCCGGAGATGTCGGTTTGTGGTTTTTTATCGCCATCGGGGACTCCTCACACGCCCTCGAAGAACTCGAGGTTCTTCGAACCCGGCGCGAGCTTGACGTACGCCTTGCGCATGGCCGGTCGGTGGCTCGCCACCCGACCGTAACGCATGATCGGTTTGCCCTTGCGGTTGACAATGTGCACCGACGCTACTACGACGTCGAAGAGCTCCTCGACCGCATGGCGGACCTGAATCTTGTTCGCCCGCCGATCGACCTCGAAGCAGACGGTGTTCTCCTGTTCCTGCATCATGGTGGTCTTCTCGGTGAGCAGCGGGCGACGAATGATCTCGCGCGCCTTCATGACAACACCTCCGCAAGAGAACGGACCGCAGGCTCGGTCGCCACGATCCAGCGGTGGTTGAGCACCTCGTAGACGTTGAGCGACGTGGCGTCGATCATGGTGAGCTCGGGCCTGTTGCGGCTCGCGAGATGGAGGTTGAGGTTTTCCAGACCATCCACCAGGAGCACCTTCTCACCGCTGATTCCGAGGGCATCCAGGTGCTTCATGAACTCCTTGGTCTTGGGATCCGGGAGCTGCATTGACTCGAGCACCACCAACCGGCCCTGGGCCACTCGCTGGGAAAGCACGCCCCGCAACGCGGCGCGACGGGCCTTCTTGTTGACCTTCTGCACATACGAACGCGGTTTCGGTCCGTGTACGGTTCCTCCGGACCGCCAAAGAGGCGACTGGCGATTACCAGCACGTGCGCGTCCGGTGTGTTTCTGTTTCCACGGCTTGGCGCGGCTTCCCGTGACTTCGCTGCGGTTCTTGGCGTGGTGGGTTCCACGTCGGAGACTTGCGAGGTACGCGCGAACGACTTCCCAAATGAGATGGTCGTTGGCCTCGCGAGCGAACACGTCCTCGGGCAGCTCAACCGAGCCGACGATTTCGTTTTTCCAGTTTTTGACGTCGATCTTCATGGTCATCCCCCGCCCTATACCTTGACAATGCGGATATAGCTGTTCCGCGCTCCTGGAACACCGCCCTTGAGGAAGAGGAGATTGCGATCGGTATCGATCTTGACCACCGTGACGTTCTTGACGGTGATCCTGGCATTGCCGTGCTGACCTGGCATTTTCGTGCCGGGAAACACTCGCGACGGCCACGCCGACTGTCCGATGGAACCGGGTGCGCGGTGGAACATGGAACCGTGGGTCGCTTTTCCACCACCGAAGTTGTGACGCTTGATCACACCCTGGAAACCCTTGCCCTTCGAACGACCGATGACGTGCACCTTCTCGTCGACACCGAAGATGTCAGCGAGTACCGCATCGCCGGGCTTGGAATCATCAGCCGGCATCGACCGGGACCTCGGCCATGTGCCGGGTCGGAGGAACGCCGGCGGCCGCGAAATGACCCTGGATGGGTTTCGGCGCGTTACGCCTTGGAGTGGATTCGACCAGACCGAGTTGAACCGCCTCGTAGCCGTCCCGCTCGATGGACTTCCGCTGAACGACGATACACGGCCCGGCCTCGACCACCGTGACGGGAACGGCGTTCCCATCGTCGTCGAAGATCTGGGTCATGCCAACTTTCTTTGCGAGTATGCCGCGTACCATATCTACCTCACCGTGAGCCGTAGGCTTTGATCTGGACATCGACACCGGCCGGCAACTCGAGCTTCATGAGAGCATCGATGGTCTGCTGGGTCGGCTCGAGAATGTCCAGGAGCCTCTTGTGCGTACGGATCTCGAACTGCTCACGCGACTTCTTGTCCACGTGCGGAGAGCGCAGCACGGTAAACCGCTGGATGTGCGTCGGCAGCGGGATGGGGCCAAAAATCCTGGCGCCAGTCCGCTGTGCGGTGTCAACGATTTCAGTCGCTGACTGGTCCAGCAGGCGATAATCGAAGGCCTTCAGCCGAATACGGATCTTTTCGCTGGCCATGTATCTACTCCAAGATCTCGGTGATGGACCCGGCGCCCACGGTCCGGCCGCCTTCACGAATTGCGAACCGCAGCCCGCGCTCCATCGCGATGGGCGTCAACAGCTCCACCTCGAGGTTCGTGTTGTCGCCCGGAATCACCATCTCGACACCCTCGTCCAAATTCACCGAGCCCGTCACGTCCGTCGTCCGGAAGAAGAACTGCGGCCGGTAGCCACGGAAGAACGGCGTGTGCCGTCCACCCTCTTCCTTCGTCAGTACGTAAACCTCGGCGCGGAACTTCATGTGCGGCTTGATCGAGCCGGGCTTCGCAACCACCTGGCCACGCTCAACGTCCTTGCGCTCCGTGCCCCGCAGCAGAAGACCCACGTTGTCGCCGGCCTCTCCGCTGTCGAGCAACTTGCGGAACATCTCAACACCCGTCACGACCTTCTTCATCGTGGGGCGGATGCCGACGATCTCCATCTCCTCGCCGACCTTCACCTTCCCGCGCTCGATCCGACCCGTCACGACCGTGCCGCGGCCCGAAATCGTGAACACGTCCTCGACCGGCATCAGGAAGTCCTTGTCGATGTCGCGCTCCGGCAGTGGAACGTAGTTATCCATCGCCGAGAGCAGCTCCCAGATCGACTTGCAGTCATCCGAGTCCGGATCGTCGTTCTCGCCGGCCTTCAAGGCCGATCCGCGAATCACCGGAATATCGTCGCCGGGGAACTCATACTCGCTCAGAAGCTCTCTCACTTCCAGCTCGACGAGATCCAACAGCTCTTCGTCGTCCACCATATCCGTCTTGTTCATGTAGACGATGATGAACGGCACGCCCACCTGGCGCGCCAGCAGGATGTGCTCGCGCGTCTGCGGCATCGGTCCGTCCGCCGCCGACACCACCAGCACCGCCCCGTCCATCTGCGCCGCACCCGTGATCATGTTCTTCACGTAGTCGGCGTGTCCCGGACAGTCAACATGTGCGTAGTGCCGGTCTTCCGACTGGTACTCCACGTGCGCCGTGTTGATCGTGATTCCTCGCGCCTTCTCTTCCGGCGCCTTGTCGATGGAATCAAACGGCGTGTAGTCAGCCAGACCCTTTGCGTGCAAGGTCTTCGTGATCGCCGCCGTCAACGTCGTCTTTCCATGGTCCACGTGACCGATGGTCCCGATGTTCACGTGCGGCTTTGTCCGCTCGAACTTCTCCTTGGCCATGAGCGTCTCCTCTTACGCGGTGGTCAGGCCCTTGGCGCGGGCCACGATCTCGTCAGCTAGGTTGCGTGGAACTTCGTCATAGTGATCGAACTGCATGGTGTAGGTCGCGCGCCCCTGGGTGGCGGAGCGCAGATCCGTGGCATAGCCGAACATCTCGGCCAACGGCACGTGGACCGACACGACTTGAAAACCGGCGCGGGGTTCCATATTGATCACCCGGCCGCGGCGACGGTTGAGATCGCCGATGACATCACCCATATACTCTTCCGGGGTCACCGCCTCGACTTCCATGACGGGCTCGAGGAGGACCGGATCTGCTTTGGCGGCGGCGTCGGAGAAGGCCATGGACCCGGCCACCTTGAACGCGATCTCCGATGAATCGACCTCGTGGAACGAACCGTCGAGGAGGATCACACCGACCCCCATGAGCGGGTAACCGGCGAGGATGCCGCGCTCCATGGATTCACGCGCGCCGATTTCAACCGGCTTGATGAACTCGGTCGGGATCGCACCGCCGCGGATTTCATCGCGGAACTCGAAATCGGTCCCGTCGGTGAGGGGATAGACCCGCAGCTTGGCGTGGCCGTACATTCCCTTGCCGCCGGTTTGGCGGATGAAGCGGCCCTCGCCCTCCGCCTCTTCGGTGATGGTTTCCCGATACGCCACCTGCGGTCGACCGACATTGGCGCGCGATCTTGAACTCACGCAGCAGGCGGTCGATGATGATCTCGAGATGGAGCTCGCCCATCCCCGAGATGATGGTCTGACCGGTCTCTTCGTCGGTGGTCACGCGGAAGGTCGGATCTTCCTGGGTCAATTTTCCGAGCGCGCCGGCGAGATTCGCCTGATCGGCCGTGGTCTTGGGTTCGATGACGACCGAAATCACCGGCTCGGGGAAGTGCATGGCTTCAAGAACGATCGGATGCTTGGGGTCACAGATCGTGTCGCCGGTGCCGGCGTTACGCAGACCCACGACCGCGCAGATATCTCCCGCATTGACCTCGGAGATCTCTTCGCGCTTGTCGGCGTGCATCTTCAGCAGCCGGCCGATCCGCTCCTTCTTCCCGGTTGCGGCGTTGATCACCATGGTGCCGGTGCTCAAGCTGCCCGAGTAGACCCGGACGAAGGCGAGCTGGCCGACAAAGCTGTCGGTCATGATCTTGAAGACCAACGCGGCGAAGGGCTCGTCATCCGCTGCCGAACGGACATCGACGCCGTCGCCGCTGGGACGAATCCCTCGATCGGAGGAACATCCAGCGGCGACGGAAGGTAGTCGACGACGGCGTCGAGCAGGGGCTGCACACCCTTGTTCTTGAAGGCCGCGCCGCAGAGCACGGGAACCAGCAGATCCGGAAAGCGTGCCGATGCGCAAGCCCCTCGAGGATCTGCTCGTCGGACAGGTCGACCCTCGGACAGATAGGTGTCGAGGAGCCTCATCGGAGGTCTCGGCCACCGCCTCGAGCAGGCGCTCGCGGTAGCTCCTCGACCTCGGCGCGGTAGTCCTCGGGAATCTCTTCTTCGCGGTACTCGGCGCCCAGGCTCTCGTCGAGGTAGCGATAGGCCTTGAGCCGCACCAGATCGATGACACCGACAAACTTGTCCTCGCGGCCGAGAGGGATCTGCACCGGCTACGGGGTTGGCTTTCAGCTTGTCGCGAATCTGATCGACGACACCGGCGAACCGGGCGCCGATGCGATCCATCTTGTTGACAAAAGCTACCCGCGGGACGCGATAGCGATCGGCCTGGCGCCACACCGTCTCGGACTGGGGCTCGACCCCGCCGACGGCGCAGAAAATCGCCACCGCGCCGTCGAGCACACGAAGCGAACGCTCGACCTCGGCGGTGAAGTCGACGTGGCCCGGTGTGTCGATGATGTTGATGCGGTGGTCGCGCCAGAAACAGGTTGTCGCTGCAGAAGTGATCGTGATGCCCCGCTCTTGTTCCTGCGGCATCCAATCCATGGTGGCGGTGCCGTCGTGAACCTCTCCCAACTTGTAGTTGATGCCCGTGTAATAGAGCACGCGCTCAGTCGTCGTCGTCTTACCGGCATCAATGTGGGCCATGATGCCGATATTCCGAACCTGAGCAAGTGGGATGAGGCGGGGCATGTTTTCAAAGATCTCCGTTCCGAACGCAAAAAGGTATGTCTGCTACTCCGTTAAAAGCGATAGTGTGCGAAGGCTTTGTTGGCCTCCGCCATGCGGTGCACGTCGTCGCGCTTCTTGATCGTGCCGCCCCGGTTGGAGGCTGCATCGATGAACTCACCGGCGAAACGCAGCATCATGGTCTTCTCGTGCCGCGCCCGTGGAGTAGTTGATCAGCCACCGAATGGCCAGCGACTGCTGCCGATCCGACCGGACTTCCATGGGCACCTGGTAGGTGGAACCACCGACCCGGCGTGACTTGACTTCGACAAGCGGGCGAGAATTCTCGACGGCCTTTTTGAAGACCTTGAGAGGATCATCGCCGGTGCGCTCTTCGATGAGACCGAGGGCGCCGTAGAAGATCCGCTCGGCGACGGTTTTCTTGCCGTCTTTGGTCACGTTGTTGATGAACTTGGTGACCAGCCGCGAGTTATACACGGGGTCGGGAAGAATCGTCCGCTTTTCAACATTAGCTCGGCGAGGCATGTCTCTTCTCCGCCTAGTTCTTCGGCCGCTTGGCGCCGTACTTGGAACGCTCCTGGCGACGACCATCGACACCCTGGCAGTCCATGGTGCCGCGAATGATGTGGTAGCGAACGCCGGGCAGATCCTTGACGCGGCCGCCGCGGATCATCACCTGCGAGTGCTCCTGCAGGTTGTGGCCCTCTCCGGGGATATAGGCCGTCACCTCGATACCGTTGGTCAGTCGGACACGAGCCACTTTCCTGAGTGCGGAATTCGGCTTCTTCGGTGTGGTCGTGAAGACACGTGTGCAGACACCTCGGCGCTGAGGACAGGCCTGGAGTGCCGGGCTCTTTGTCTTCTCCGTCGCCACCTTGCGGCCCTGACGGACCAACTGCGAGATCGTGGGCATGGTCGCTCCCTGGTTCGGGTTACTTCGGCCGAGTGGATTGCCTCTCGGCTCATGATGGTTGAAACGCGGCCCTGGCTTTCGGAGCCAGAGCCGCGGAAGAATACTTGAGATAGGCTCCCCTGTCAACTGTCGGCTAGGGGTCGATCTCCCTTGGCTTCGATGAGTGCCGCGGCGGCGTCGGTCATCTCCTGATAGAGGTTGTCGGCCTCTTCCAGCACCTCGAGTTCGTCCTCGGGAACCGGATCGATCACGGTGCGCCGATACCTCGGCGCGCCGGTGCCTGCGGGGATGAGCCGGCCGACGATCACGTTCTCCTTGAGCCCGTGAAGGTTGTCGACCTTGCCCGAGACCGCAGCCTCGGTGAGGACCCGGGTGGTTTCCTGGAACGAGGCCGCAGAGATGAAGCTCTCGGTGGCCAGGGAGGCCTTGGTGATGCCGAGCAGCAGGGATTTCGCGGTGGCCGGCTCGCCGCCGGCGGCGATGACCCGCTCGTTCTCTCGCTGGAAGAGATATCGGGGAACCTGCTGATCGAGCAGGAAGTCGGTGTCGCCCGGATCCACCACCTTCACGAATCGCATCATCTGTCGGACCATGACCTCGATGTGCTTGTCGTTGATGGCCACACCCTGGGAGCGGTAGACCTCCTGGATCTTGTCGACCAGGTGGCGCTGCATCTCCTTCTCACCGAGGATCGACAGGATGTCGTGCGGGTTGACCGCACCCTCGGTGAGCGGATCGCCGGCCTGGATGAACTCGCCCTCCTGGACCGAAACGTGGGCGTAGCGCGGGATCGAATACTCGCGCTGCTCGTCACCCTCGCCCTCGACCATGATGCGGCGCTGACCGCGCACGGGCTCGGTGATGACGATCGTACCGTCGATCTCCGAGACCACCGCCGGGTCCTTGGGTTTGCGCGCTTCGAAGAGCTCGACTACGCGCGGCAGACCGCCGGTGATGTCCTTGGTCTTCGACATCTCGCGCGGGATCTTGGCGAGCACGTCTCCCGGGGCGAGCTTGTCACCTTCGTTGACCGAGAGATGCGACCCGATGGGCAGCTGATAACGACGGGTTTCGTCCTTCTTGCTGCCGACGATTTCCAGCGTCGGGATGCGCTTTCCGGATCCCAACGGCTCGATGACGATCTTGTGGGCGTGACCGGTGAGCTTGTCGATCTCCTCGCGGACGTTCTCGCCCTCGATGAGGTCGTGGAAGATGACCTTTCCCTTGATGGCGGTGAGAATCGACGAGGTGAAGGGGTCCCAGTCGACAAGTGGCGTTCCCGGCTCGACATCCGTTCCATCCGTGACCAGCAGGTGAGATCCGTAGGCGACCGAGTAACGCTCCTTCTCGCGCTGCCGCTCGTCGAGAATCACCAGCTTGCCGGTCCGCGAAATGGCGACGGTCTCGCCGTCCTTGTTGGTGACCGCGGCCACGTTGAGGAACTTGACCTTGCCGAAATGGTTGGCCACGTGCCGAGAGGTGTCACCGCCTCGGGTCGCGGTTCCACCGTAGTGGAAGGTCCGCATGGTGAGCTGGGTGCCCGGCTCGCCGATGGACTGGGCGGCGATGATTCCCACCGCCTCGCCGATCTCGACCGACCGACCGGTGGCCAGCATCCGTCCGTAGCAGAGCTGACAGACGCCGCGATCGGTCTCACAGCTGAGCACGCTACGAATTCTGACCCGCTCGATTCCGGCTTCCTGGATCTGGCTCGCCAAGGGCCTCGGTGACCTCGGTGTTCATGGGGCAGATGAGCGTCCCCTCGAGGGGATCGTAGATGTCCTCGGCAACAACACGACCGACAACGCGATCGCGGAGCTGCTCGAGAATCTCGCCACCTTCGGTGATGGCCGTGACCTCGATGCCGTTCTCGGTGCCGCAGTCGTGCTCGACGACGATGACGTCCTGCGCAACATCGACCAGACGACGGGTGAGGTAACCCGAGTCGGCGGTCTTGAGCGCAGTGTCGGCGAGACCCTTTCGCGCTCCGTGGGTCGAGATGAAGTACTGGAGCACGCTCAGACCCTCGCGGAAATTCGCGGTGATGGGCGTCTCCATGATCTCACCCGACGGCTTGGCCATGAGGCCGCGCATGCCGGCGAGCTGACGAACCTGTTCTTTCGATCCTCGGGCGCCCGAATCCGCCATCATGAAGATGGGGTTGTACTCGCCCGAATCGAGATCGATCTCCGACATCTGGGTGAACATCTCCTTGGCCACGTCCTCGGTGACCTGGTGCCAGATATCGATGATCTTGTTGTGCCGCTCACCCGCGGTGATGAGACCGGAAGACCGCTGTTTCTCGACCTTGTCGACGTCTTTGTACGCCTGGATGAGATGCTTTTCCTTGGCCTCCGGGATCACCATGTCACTCGATGACAGCGACAGCCCCGACGTGGTGGCGAACTCGAAACCGGTCTCCTTGAGATTGTCGAGGAGCATGACCGTGGCGTCGTGCCCGAGCCGGTGGGATGAGAAGGCGACGAGGTTCTGTAGCCCTTTCTTCTTGAGCTGACCGTTGATGAAGGGCATGCTGTCGGGCAGGTGCGTGTTGAAGAGAACCCGACCCGTGGTGGTCTCCATGAGCATGTTCTCGACTTCGATCTGGTCCGCGTGCAGGAGGTCCTGCGACCCGCCCTGGGCGACCAGATCGATGAGCTGGCCGGTGTAGCGGAACTGGATCGGCGCCTGGGTGGCGATCACCCCGGCCTGGTGGGCGAGAAAGACCTCTTCGGCCGAGGCGAAGGTCTTGCCCGCGCCCTTGGCCATGTAGTTCTCGGTCGTCAGGTAGTAGATCCCGATGACCATGTCCTGGGACGGCACCGCCAACGGCCGACCGGAGGCCGGCGAGAGGATGTTCCGTGAGGACATCATGAGCACGTGCGCCTCGAGCTGAGCCTTCTGCGACAGCGGCACATGGACGGCCATCTGGTCGCCATCGAAGTCGGCGTTGTAGGCGGCGCAGACCAACGGGTGGATCTTGATCGCCTTGCCTTCGACCAGCACCGGCTCGAAAGCCTGGATGCCGAGCCGGTGGAGCGTCGGCGCGCGGTTGAGCAGCACCGGGTGCTCGCGGATCACCTTCTCGAGGGCGTCCCAGACTTCCGGAGTCTGTAGCTCGACGAGTTCCTTGGCCATCTTGATGGTCGTGGCCAGCTCGCGTCGTTCGAGCTCCTGGTAGACAAAGGGCTTGAAGAGTTCGAGCGCCATCTTCTTGGGCAGCCCGCACTGGTTGAGCTTGAGATCGGGGCCGACCACGATGACCGAACGACCCGAGTAGTCGACGCGCTTACCGAGCAGGTTCTGACGGAACCGGCCCTGCTTGCCCTTGAGGTTGTCGGACAGCGACTTGAGCGGCCGGTTGTTCGAGCCCTTGATGACCCGGCCTCGGCGACCGTTGTCGAAGAGCGCATCGACCGCTTCCTGGAGCATCCGCTTCTCGTTGCGGACGATGACCTCCGGGGCGCGCAGGTCGAGGAGCTTCTTGAGCCGGTTGTTCCGGTTGATGACCCGGCGGTAGAGATCGTTGAGATCCGAGGTGGCGAATCGTCCGCCATCCAGCGGCACGAGGGGCCGAAGCTCCGGGGGCAGCACCGGGATGACCTCGAGGATCATCCACTCGGGCCGGTTGCCGGAGCGGCGCAGGGCCTCGATGAGCTTGAGTCGTTTGGCCGCCTTCTGGCGCCGCATGATGGCGGTCTCGGTGCGCATGATCATCCGCAGCTCGGCGGCCATGTCGTCGAGATCGAGAACCTCGAGCAGCGAACGGATCGACTCGGCGCCCATCTTGGCGACGAATGCCTCGCCGAACTCTTCCTTGGCCGCGCGATAGTCTTCCTCGGTGAGGATCTGCTTCTCTTCGAGGGTCGTGTCGCCCGGATCGACGACCACGTAGGCCTCGAAGTAGAGGACCCGCTCGAGTTCGCGCATGGTGAGGTCGAGGAGCAGGCCGATGCGCGACGGCAGGCCCTTGAAGAACCAGACGTGCGAGACCGGCGCGGCAAGCTCGATGTGTCCCATCCGCTCGCGGCGGACCTTGGACTTGGTGACCTCGACGCCGCACTTGTCGCAGACCACGCCGCGGTACTTCATGCGCTTGTACTTGCCGCACAAGCACTCCCAGTCGGTCACCGGGCCGAAGATCTTGGCGCAGAAGAGACCGTCACGCTCGGGCTTGAAGGTGCGGTAGTTGATGGTCTCGGGTTTGATGACCTCGCCATGCGACCACGAGCGGATCTTCTCGGGGCTCGCAAGCCCCAACCGGATCGCGTTGAAGTCGTTGAGGGGTTTCGGCTTCTCGAAGAAGCCGCGGACCTCGGACAGGTTCGAACGTTCCATGTGCAACCCCCCCTTTACTCGTCGTCCTGCTGCAGCAACTCGACATCGAGGGCGAGTGCCTGCAGCTCGCGGACTAAGACGTTGAACGACTCGGGCAGACCCGGTTCCTCGGGAACCTGGCCCTTGACGATAGCCTCGTAGACCTTCGCCCTGCCCTCGACATCATCGGACTTGACGGTCAGCAGCTCCTGCAGGGTGTTGGCCGCGCCGAATGCCTCGAGCGCCCACACCTCCATCTCGCCGAGTCGCTGGCCACCGAACTGGGCCTTACCACCCAGCGGCTGCTGCGTGATGAGCGAGTATGGACCGATGGACCGAGCATGGATCTTGTCGTCCACCAAGGTGGCTCAGCTTGAGCATGTAGATGTAGCCGACGGTGACGCGTTGTTCGAATTCCTGTCCCAACCGACCGTCGTAGAGCAGGCTCTTGCCGTCTTCGGGAAGACCGCTTTTTTCGAGCATTTCTCTGATGTCGTCCTCCGACGCTCCTTCGAAGACCGGCGTCGCAAAGGACATATCGAGCTCCGAGCCCGCCCAGCCGAGGTGGGTCTCGAGGATCTGACCGACATTCATTCGGGAGGGCACGCCGAGGGGATTGAGGATGATCTCGACGGGCGTGCCGTCGGGAAGGAAGGGCAGGTCCTCCTCGGGTAGCACCTGCGAAATCACACCCTTGTTGCCGTGGCGGCCGGCCATCTTGTCACCGACCTGAAGCTTGCGCTTCATGGCGATGAAGACCTTGACCTGTTTGATGACGCCCGGCTGGAGGTCGTGTCCCTCGCGCAGCCGTTCGATGCGCTGCTGGTTGATCTTGTCGAGGACTTCGATCTGCGACTCCGCCTGGCGGACGATGAGCCGCACCTTGTCCATCAGCGTCGGGGTCTTGAGCGGAAGACCGAGGAGGTCCTTCCGGTTGAGGCGACGCAGGGCCTCGGCGGTGATCTTGCCGCCCTTCTTGACCAGGACATCGCCGCCCTTGGCTTTGACGTCGTCCTTGACCGCCACCCCGAGGAGGAGGTTCTGGATCTTGGAGTCCCGCACCTCGAGGATGATGCGTTTTTCGTCCTCGGAGTTGATGCGGATCCGGTCGATCTCCTCGTTCTCGATGGTGAGCTGGCGCGAGTCCTTTTCGACACCCTTGCGGGCGAAGATCTGGACCCCGACAACCACGCCTTCGATGCCCGGCGGGCAGCGCAGCGAGGCGTCGCGGACATCTCCGGCCTTCTCACCGAAGATGGCGCGCAGGAGTTTTTCTTCCGGGGTCAGCTGGGTCTCGCCCTTGGGGGTGACCTTGCCGACGAGAATCGAACCCTGGCGGACCTGGGCACCGATGTGGATGATCCCGGCCTCGTCGAGCTGCGCCAGCGCCGACTCGGAGACGTTGGGGATATCGCGGGTGATCTCCTCGGGGCCGAGCTTGGTGTCACGGGCCGAGGTCTCGAACTCTTCGATGTGAATCGAGGTGTACTTGTCTTCCTTGACCAGCTTCTGGGACACGATGATGGCGTCCTCGAAGTTGTAGCCCCGCCAGGGCATGAAGGCGACCAGCACGTTGTGGCCGAGGGCGAGCTCGCCGCTCTGGGTGTTGGGCCCGTCGGCGAGCACCTGACCCTTGACCACGGTCTGGCCTTCCGCCACCAGGGGCTTCTGGTTGATCGAGGTGTTCTGGTTGGAACGGCGGAACTTGGTCATCTGATAGATGTCGGCGCCGAACTCTCCCTCGCCGCCCGCGCCGCCTTCGACCCGGACGATGATGCGCTGGGCATCGACCTTGTCGACGACGCCGTCGCGATGACAGATGACCACCGCGCCGGAGTCCTGGGCGACCACCGCTTCCATGCCGGTCCCGACGATGGGCGCCTCCGGCCGCACCAACGGAACCGCCTGCCGCTGCATGTTGGATCCCATGAGCGCGCGGTTGGCGTCATCGTGCTCGAGGAAGGGAATCAGCGATGCGGCCACCGACACGACCTGCCGCGGCGAAACATCGATGAAGTCGACCTGGTCCCGATCAATGACGAGGAACTCGCCACCCGAGCGGGAGATCACTTTGTCGCTGACGAGACGGCCCTTGTCGTCGACCTTGGCGTTGGCCTGGGCGATGTTGAGGTTCTCCTCCTCCCAGGCCGGGAGATAGAAGGCGTGGGGCCGAGACCAAGCCTCGACCTTGCCGGCTTTCTTGAGCTTGGCTGTTGGTCTTGAGGAAGTCTTCCTTGACCACCACCTCGCCGAGAGTGTAGCCCCCATCGCCGACCTGGGTGATCTGGACATGTTCCTGAACCCGGCCCTTGTCGACCTTCTTGTAGGGCGATTCGATATAGCCCATGGCGTTGAGTCGCGCATAGCACGACAGCGACGAGATCAGGCCGATGTTCGGTCCTTCAGGGGTTTCGATGGGACAGATCCGCCCATAGTGGGTGGAGTGGACGTCGCGGACCTCGAACCCGCGCGCTCGCGCGACAGACCGCCCGGCCCGAGGGCGGACAGCCGCCGTTTGTGGGTGACCTCGGAAAGCGGATTGGTCTGATCCATGAACTGGCTGAGCTGGGACGAGCCGAAGAACTCGTCCACCGCCGCCATGACCGGTTTCGAGTTGACCAGGTCACGGGGCATGGCCGAGTCGATGTCGGGATGGATGGACATCTTTTCCTTGATCGCGCGCTCCATGCGCACCAGGCCGATACGGAACTGGTTCTCCATGAGCTCGCCGACGGTGCGGACCCGCCGATTCGCCAACGAGTCGATGTCATCCACGCGACCGAGGTCGCGGTGCAGTTGGAGCAGGTAACGGACCAGGTGGAGGAAGTCCTCGACATCGAGGATGCGCCGTTCGAGTTCCTTGTCGAGGGCGAGCTTGGCGTTGAACTTGAAACGCCCGACCTGGGAGAGGTCGTACTTGCGCTCGTCGAAGAAGAGCCCGTTGAAGAGGGTCGTTGCCGACTCTTCGGTGGGCGGATCACCGGGACGCTGGCGGCGGTAGATCTCCATCCGCGCGTCCATCTGGGCGGTGCTCGAGTCCTTCTCCAGGGTCTGGTGAAGGATCTCGCCGGTGGGATCCCAATCGGGGAACGCCAGGGCGAGCTTGTTCAGTCCGGCTTCGTCGGCCTGGGCGAGGAGCTCTTCGGTGACCCGGGAGTTGGCGGCCGCGATGACCTCGCCGGTCTCGGGATCGACGAGATCGTCGACCACGACGGCGCCGATGAGGTCGTCCCGATCGACCTTGATCTTGGCCGGCTTCTCGACCGTCGCCTTCTCGAGCTTGGTCCGCATGGCATCGTTGAGCTTGAGTCCGGCAAAGAGCGTCGGCTCCGCCACGCGGCGGAAGCGCAGCGCCTTCTGGCGATCGTTCTCGACATCGACCAGACGCCGGTCGAGGTTGAGGGTCGCCTTCTTGGCCGTGAGGCTGGTGTCGATGACCGTGTAGAACGCCCTGAGAATCTGGGCGTTGGTCTCGAGCTCGGGGCTCAGGGCGCGCAGGAAGACCGACCCGGGCAGGCGCCGCTTGCGGTCGATGCGCACCCAGAGAATCTGCTTCGAGTCGTACTCGAACTCGATCCACGAGCCGCGATAGGGAACCACCTTCGCGAGATAGTGGTTCGGGCCCTCGAGGGTGAAGAACACACCCGGAGACCGGTGCAGCTGGGAGACGATGACCCGCTCGGTCCCGTTGATGATGAAGGTCCCGGTATCGGTCATCAGGGGGAGCTCACCGAAGTAGAGCTCTTCTTCCTTGACATCCCGAACCTGGCGCGTTCCATCCTCTTCGGTGTCGAAGGTGACCAGGCGGAAGGTCAGCCGCAGCGGCACCTGGTAGGTCATCCCCCGTTCCCGGCATTCCTCGGCCGTGAACGGTTGACGGAGACTCACCGAGGTCCCGCAGACATCGCAGACCTCGATCTTGTTGGCGTTGGCCTTCCCGCAGGAGGGACACACCACCTCGGTCTCGTGCGGATCACCCGCCTTGAACCGTGCACCACAGTGCTCGCAGACCAGTCGAAGGTGCTCGAGACCTTCGAGGATCCCGCACCGGCAGGACCAGTTCCCGATCTCATAGCGAACAAACTGGAGCTCACAGGTCTCACGAAAATCGGTGAAAGGAAAAATCGTACTCAACACCGATTGCAGACCGGCGGCACCTCGTTCGTCCGGCAACAGGTCCATCTGCAGAAAATCTTCATACGAAGTTCGCTGCACCTGGATCATGTTCGGCAACGGGATGGTGGACGGATTCTTCGAGAAGTTCAGCCGCCCGTTGGGGCTCGTGGTCATGGGCGCTCCCTCCCGACCAATAGAGACACGGGGAGACACACGCTCCCCATGTCGTCAGTTAGTTACCAAGAACGGGCCACCCCCGCCAACAAATTCCGCCGACCCCAACGCCCCGGACGCCTGTGAAGCAACCCGACGTACAACGGGTACGCCTGCGCTCTTCACACATACCGGAGCAACGGGTATCTGGTGGATTTCATCCAGCAGGATCACACATCCTTCGTAAATGCTCTCTTCAGCCAAAGGCCGTTTTCGAAACCGCGTTACTTGATCTCGACCTGGGCGCCGGCGGCCTCGAACTTCTTCTTGATCTCTTCAGCCTCGTCCTTGTTGACGGACTCTTTGATCGCGCACGGGGCGCTCTCGACGAGCTCCTTGGCTTCTTTGAGACCGAGCGAAGTCACCTCACGAACAGCCTTGATGACATTGATTTTCTTGTCACCGATGGAGTTCAGCATCACGTTGAACTCCGTCTGTTCTTCGGCAGCTTCCTCACCGCCCGCGGCGGCGCCACCGCCGGCGACCATCATCGGCATCGCCGCGGCAGCCGACACACCAAATTCTTCTTCAAGGGCCTTTACGAGCTCGTTGAGCTCCAAGACGGTCATGCCCTTGATTTCTTCCATCATTGTCTCGATCTGTGCCATTTTTCAGATCCTCCCTGGGGATAACACAATTCTCACGAATCTTTTTTGGATTCTGCGATCTGGTCCACAACCGTGGCCAGCTGCTGAATGGGACTATTGAGCGCCACGGCCAACCGACGAATCGGCGACTGCAACACGTAAAGAAGTTTGGAAATAAGCTCTTCCCTCGAGGGAAGATCGGCGATCTTCGCCGCGTCCTTCGCGTCAAGCAACTGGCCATCCAGGTAGGCCTGTTGGATCGTCAGTTCCGGGTGCTTTTTGACAAAGGCATTGAGCACCTTTGCGAGTGAAACGGCATCACCGTCGGTGAACGCAAGGGTCTTGGGGCCGCTCATGTACGGGGTGATCACCTCGAGGTCGGTTCCCTCGACTGCAAGCTTCACCACCGAGTTCTTGACCACCTTGTACGTGCCCTCGGTCTTGCGGATCTCGGACCTGAGCACATTGACGTCGTTGACGTTGAGCCCCGTGTTTTCGAGGAGGAACAGCGTCGAGACCTCACTGAGGGCGCCTCGAAGCTGGTTGGATTGTTCATGCTTCTGCTCTTTTGTGAGCATATCGACCCCCTACTTCACGTCTACGCTGACGGGATCGACCTGCACACCGGGGCCCATGGTGGAGCACAGGAAGATCGTGTGGACATACTTGCCTTTTGCCGTCGCCGGTTTTGCTTTCTGAATCGCGTCGATGAGGCTTCGGGTGTTCTCGACAAGCTTGTCGAGCGAGAAGGAGATCTTGCCCACCGGAGCGTGGATGATGGCCGTCTTATCGACCCTGAACTCCACACGGCCGGACTTGATGTCCCCCACCGCTGATGCGACATCCTGAGTCACCGTGCCCGATTTCGGGTTCGGCATGAGGCCGCGCGGTCCGAGAACCCGACCCACCTTGGAGAGGTGCCTCATCATGTCCGGGGTTGCCACAACGGCGTCGAACTCGAGCCAACCACCCTGAATCTTGGCCACCGCGTCGTCGGCGGTGAGCACGAAATCAGAGCCGGCCTCTTCGGCCTGCTTTTGAGCCTCGCCCTCACAGACCGTGAGCACAGTTACAGTCTTGCCAGTGCCATGGGGAAGCACCACAGTCCCACGCACCATCTGGTCGGCGTGACGGGGATTGACCCCCATCCGCATCGACACCTCGACGGTTTCGTCGAACTTGGCGTAAGCCCCCCCTTGCACCAGGCCGAGCGCCTCTTCAAGTGCGTATGGGCGGCGCTCCACCTTGGCAGCCGCGTCGCGATAATTCTTGCCTTTGCGAGCCATCGGCCACCCCCCTTCAGTCCGCGACTTCGATTCCCATCGAGCGCGCGGTGCCGAGAATGATCTGCACCGCTCCCTCGAGGGAAGCCGCATTAAGGTCTTCAAGTTTGGTCTTTGCGATATCTTCCACTTGAGTCATGGAGACCGTACCGACTTTTTCTCGATTCGGCTCACCCGACCCCTTCGGCACGCCGGCCGCCTGCTTGAGCAGGAACGACGCGGGCGGCGTCTTCGTGATAAACGAATAGGTTCGGTCCGCGTAGACCGTGATGACGGTGGGAATGATGATTCCCGCCTGCTTCTGCGTTCTGGCGTTGAACGCCTTGCAGAAGTCCATGATATTGAGTCCATGCTGACCGAGGGCCGGACCCACCGGAGGTGCCGGTGTGGCCTGGCCGCCTGGCAGCTGGAGCTTGATTGAGCCTATTTCTTTCTTGGCCATCGAATTCCTCTCACGAGAGCTTCTGGACCTGGCGGAACTCTATCTCGACGGGAGTCTCACGCCCGAAAATGGTGACCATGACCTTCACAGTGGACCTGTCGAAGTTGACCTCCTCGACGACTCCGTTGAAGGAGGCGAACGGACCATCGTTGATCCGAATCTTTTCTCCTTTTTCGAAGACCTCGGTGGGGCGCGGCTTCTCCTGCGTCGCCACCGATTGGTGGAGGATCTGGTTGACCTCCTCCTCGGTGAGCGGCGTCGGTTTCTTACCGGCGCCGACGAAACCGGTCACCTTGGGCGTGTTGCGCACCAGGTGCCAAGCGTCGTCGGTCATCTCCATCTCCACCAACACGTAGCCCGGGAAGAACTTTCGGCGCACCTCGCGCTTCTTGCCGTTCTTAACCTCGACCACGGTCTCGGTCGGGACCTGGACCTCACCGAAGAACTCCTGCATGCCGAGCGCTTCTACGCGCTGCTCCAGAGTCTTCTGGACCCGATCCTCAAAACCCGAGTACGTGTGGATGATGTACCACTGTTTGACCATGTCGTTCCTCTCGGTCAGGAGAACACACCGAACACGTCGAATAACTTCTGTGTCAGAAAGAGAAACACGAGATCACAGAAGTACAGATAGATTCCAAAGATGAACGACGCAATCACTACGACAGTCGTAGTGTTGATGACCTCCTGCCTCGATGGCCACGTGACCTTCTTGGTCTCCGCAACAACCTCGAACAGAAAGGTTTTCAGGCGTTTCCACCACTGCATACCGCCGACTCCGTTCCAACGAAGATGGCAGGCCAGGAGGGACTCGAACCCCCGACAACCGGTTTTGGAGACCGGGACTCTACCAATTGAGCTACTGGCCTACACGAATACCCGAAGAGTTTGCTTCTCGACTTAGAACGATTCCAGCAGAATGAAAACATTCGCCGGGGCCGCGTCGAGCCGGCTCACCCCAACACGAGGCACTGCCTCGAATTACTCCAAGATCTCGGTGATGGACCCGGCGCCCACGGTCCGGCCGCCTTCACGAATCGCGAACCGCAGCCCGCGCTCCATCGCGATGGGCGTCAACAGCTCCACCTCGAGGTTCGTGTTGTCGCCCGGAATCACCATCTCGACACCCTCGTCCAAATTCACCGAGCCCGTCACGTCCGTCGTCCGGAAGAAGAACTGCGGCCGGTAACCACGGAAGAACGGCGTGTGCCGTCCACCCTCTTCCTTCGTCAGTACGTAAACCTCGGCGCGGAACTTCATGTGCGGCTTGATCGAGCCGGGCTTCGCAACCACCTGGCCACGCTCAACGTCCTTGCGCTCCGTGCCCCGCAGCAGAAGACCCACGTTGTCGCCGGCCTCTCCGCTGTCGAGCAACTTGCGGAACATCTCAACACCCGTCACGACCTTCTTCATCGTGGGGCGGATGCCGACGATCTCCATCTCCTCGCCGACCTTCACCTTCCCGCGCTCGATCCGACCCGTCACGACCGTGCCGCGGCCCGAAATCGTGAACACGTCCTCGACCGGCATCAGGAAGTCCTTGTCGATGTCGCGCTCCGGCAGTGGAACGTAGTTATCCATCGCCGAGAGCAGCTCCCAGATCGACTTGCAGTCATCCGAGTCCGGATCGTCGTTCTCGCCGGCCTTCAAGGCCGATCCGCGAATCACCGGTATATCGTCGCCGGGGAAGTCATACTCGCTCAGAAGCTCTCTCACTTCCAGCTCGACGAGATCCAACAGCTCTTCGTCGTCCACCATATCCGTCTTGTTCATGTAGACGATGATGAACGGCACGCCCACCTGGCGCGCCAGCAGGATGTGCTCGCGCGTCTGCGGCATCGGTCCGTCCGCCGCCGACACCACCAGCACCGCCCCGTCCATCTGCGCCGCACCCGTGATCATGTTCTTCACGTAGTCGGCGTGTCCCGGACAGTCAACATGTGCGTAGTGCCGGTCTTCCGACTGGTACTCCACGTGCGCTGTGTTGATCGTGATTCCTCGCGCCTTCTCTTCCGGCGCCTTGTCGATGGAATCAAACGGCGTGTAGTCAGCCAGACCCTTTGCGTGCAAGGTCTTCGTGATCGCCGCCGTCAACGTCGTCTTTCCATGGTCCACGTGACCGATGGTCCCGATGTTCACGTGCGGCTTTGTCCGCTCGAACTTCTGCTTGGCCATTTTTGCCTCCCTCTGTTATTGGGCGTTAATGATTCGCGAGGTGACGAATCCGCCCTGATGTCAATCGATCAATGGAGCCCACGACCAGACTTGAACTGGTGACCCCGTCCTTACCAAGGACGTGCTCTACCACTGAGCTACGTGGGCCGACAGAATGCTCAAAAACTCTGGAGCGGGAGACGGGACTCGAACCCGCGACCAACGGCTTGGAAGGCCGAGACTCTACCACTGAGTTACTCCCGCATCGTCGGCGCCCGCAAAAAAATAATGTAATGGTGCAGGCGGATGGGTTCGAACCACCGTAGGCATACGCCAACAGATTTACAGTCTGCCGCCTTTAACCACTCGGCCACGCCTGCGCCTCGATCTCTGTTAATGGAGCTGGCGATGGGAATCGAACCCGCAACCTGCTGATTACAAATCAGCTGCTCTACCGTTGAGCTACGCCAGCAGCCGGCCGTCTCCCTGACTCCGTAAAACTCCAAAATTCAGCTTTAAAAGAACGCACCTCTGCTTCACGCAGAAGGACTGGGACAGTAACACAGGCATGACGTGGATGCAAGGGGCGTACCGGGCGTTTTTTTGCCAAAGAACATCGGCATTGTCGCAGCCGGCTGCCTGACTGACAAGCGGGGTGTTCTTGCGCACATTCTCAGCGCCTTTCCGGCTTGATTCTCAACAACGCGCTCGCCGTGAGTGCCCGCCTTGACATTGTTCGGCAGGAGGATTCAAGTGGCGAACACGTCCGGCGGATGCCGAACAATGATCAAGGACGGCACGTCCGTTCGAGGCCACGTCCGCAAATCCTCGACAGAACGCGGACGGGTGCCTGGCTCCCCTTCCATCGCTTCACTCCTGGGATGGACGAGTCAGCTCATACATCAAAACCCCCGCAGCGACAGAGAGATTGAGGCTCTCGACGCCTTCGGCCATGGGGATGGCAACGAACTCGTCGATGGCCGACCGCGTCTTGGCCCTCAGACCCTTGTGCTCGGATCCCAAACATAGGACCCAGCGCCGGGTCGGATCAATCCCTCGACTCGGCGTGCCCTCCATGGCTGCTCCGAGGGCCCAGTACCCGGCATCACGAAGGGTCCTCAGAGCGTCGGCGGCGACATTGACCCGCACCAACGGCACTCTCTCGAGGTGGCCCGCCGCCGCTTTGGCCGTCGCGCCACCCAGCGGCGGCGCCGACGGTCCGGCGATGATGATGCCGTCGATGGCGAAGGCCGCGGCTGTCCGTACCACCGCACCGAGATTGTGCGGGTCGTCGATGGCATCGAGAAGCACGACCGAGGCCGGCACACCATCCGGGCGGATGATCTCATCGATGTCTCTCAGCCCGACAGGAGCCGAACGCAGCGCGCATCCGTTGTGGGGTTGGCCGAGCGCGACTTCGTCGAGCCGGCGCCTGGGAACCCGTCGCAGGGACACACCACGACCACGGGCGATTCCTTCAACTTTGGCGAGACGTCCGTCCCGGCGACCGTCCTGGAGCCATAACAATTCTACCGGGCGATCCGCCTCGAGCACCGCGAGGACCGCATGGAAGCCTACGACCCACCCCGTCTCACTCATCATCGGTCTCCTTTTCCACAAGAACGACCGCGAGGGCTCCGACTCCCTCACCGCGGCCGATGAACCCCAGCCCGTCGGTGGAAGTCGCCTTGACCGACACCGCGGCCGGATCGACGCCGAGCGCTTGGGCGAGCGCTCTTTTGAGTGCGACTCGATGCGGCGCGAGATACGGCCGCTCGCCGACGATCGTCAGGTCGCAATTCACCAGCCGATAACCGGCCTCAGCCACGAGATCGAGGGCCCGGCGGACGAAGACACACGAATCGACGTCGCGCCATCTCCGGTCCGATGATGGAAAGTGTTCGCCCAGATCACCTGCCCCGATCGCGCCGAGGAGAGCGTCGGTGACCGCGTGGAGCGCCACGTCAGCGTCCGAGTGACCTTCGAGGCCCGGGCCTTCCGGGAGTTCGAGCCCACACAGAATAAGGGGGCGCCCGGCGCGAAAACCGTGGACATCGAAACCCTGGCCGATTCGAAACCCACTCATGTCGCTTTCCCCAACATCAGCCGCAGCAGATCAAGGTCGCCTGACGTCGTCAACTTCGGATTGGGGTGTTCGGCCATAATGCAGCGCACCTTGCCACCGTTGGCCTCGATGATCGACGCTTCGTCGCTGAAATCGTTCGATGGATCCTGGGTCTTCCAGGCGGTTTTCAGCGCGGCAACCCGAAAAACCTGCGGTGTCTGGGCCAAGCGCAGGCTGTCGCGATCAATCGTCTCGACGATCATGTCGTCACCGTTGACTCGTTTGACAGTGTCCGAAATACCACAACAGAGAATGGCGGCGGAGCCATCACCCAACGCATCGATCACCCTGACGACGTCTTTGGAATGAACCAACGGGCGAGCGCCGTCGTGGACAGCGACGATCTCCGCGCCCGACTCAGCCGCCCTTTCGATCCCGAGGCGAACCGAGTCCTGGCGCCGCGGCCCTCCGGCGATCACCTCGCACGAACTCAACGTGGCCCGCCAGTGCGTCACGCGCTCCGGTGCGACAACCACGACAACAGGGGTGTCGGGAATCGCCTTCCGCAGAGAAGCGATGGAGCACTCGAGCACGGTCCGGCCGGCGAGCATCTCGGACACCTTGTCAGAACCGAAGCGCCGGCTCGAGCCGGCGGCGGCGATGACGAAGGCGAGCTTTGCTCGATGCGCGGTTTTGGATGTCATCGCGTTTGATAGTACCGGAGCGGGGTGTGAGGATCAGCGCCCGCGGGAACGCGATGGGAGGGGATGCCTGGCTCCAACTTTGTTCGCCGCGAACAAAGTTGCGTGCCTGGCATCCATCCCGCGTTCTTTGAACGGGCACCCGATTTTGGCATTGATCGGACGTGCCGTCCTTGATCATTGTTCGGCATTCGCCCGGCCCGGTCGCCACTCGTCACTTCCAGCCGAACAATGTCAAGGGGGGCACTCACGGGCAACCTCGACCACAGAATCTCGCCGGTGTCACGTTGGTCATTCCACGCCTGTTCACGTCGAATCAAGTCGTCATCGCGCCCCGGGGCGCGCCTCCGGCGCTAGACCTCGAGGACCTCGGCTTCCTTGCGCTTGAGGATGTCGTTGACCCTGCCAACGTAGGAGTCCGTGAGCTTCTGTACGGACTCCTGGCCGTCGTGCATCTGATCCTCGGAGATCTCTTTGTCCTTCTCGAGGGCCTTGAACCGATCGTTGCCATCGCGGCGAATCTGACGGATCTGATTGCGCGCGTTCTCGGCGTCGCCCTGGGCGATTTTGACCAGATCACGACGGCGCTCTTCGGTCAGCGGCGGGATATTGAGCCGAATCACCTTACCGTCGTTGTTCGGGGTGAGGCCGAGATTCGACTTGAGAATCGCCTTCTCGATGGCACCCAGAATTCCGGGCTCCCACGGCGCGATGGTGATGGTGGCGGGATCCGGAACCGATAGAGACGCGACCTGGTTGAGGGGAGTCGCGCTCCCGTAGTAGTCGACCAGAACGCCGTCGACCACGGCAAGTGACGCACGGCCGGTTCGGAGTTTTTTCAACGCAACCTTGAACGCCTCGGTCGCACCCAACATACGGCTTTCAGTCTCTTTCAGGACGACATCGCTCATGCATCCTCCCCGGGGCCGATCAACGAGCCCATATCCTCTCCGAGGACGACTCGTTTGAGGATCCCCGGTTTGTGGATGTTGAAGATCTGAATCGGAATCTGGTTCTCCATGCACAGCGAGATGGCAGCGGCATCCATGACCCGCAGACCTCGCCGAAGGACCTCGTGGTACGTAAGCTTTGGCATCAGGCGGGCAGCCGGATCGGTCACCGGATCGGCGGTGTAGACACCATCGACCTTCGTAGCCTTCATCAGGACTTCAGCTTGGATCTCATTGGCCCGCAAGGCGGCCGCCGAATCGGTCGTGAAAAACGGATTCCCGGTTCCCGCGGCAAATACTACGACGCGGCTCTTCTCCAGATGACGAATCGCCCGCCGGCGGATGAAAGGCTCGGCCACCTGGTGCATTTCGATGGCGGTCTGAACGCGGGTCGGAACCTCGAGCTGCTCGAGGGCTGAGGAGAGGGCTAAGGCATTGATGACGGTTGCCAACATCCCCATATAGTCGCCGGTGACTCGATCGATGCCCTGCTCGTGGGCAGAGACACCGCGGATGATATTGCCGCCGCCTACGACGGCGGCCACCTGAACCCCGAGGTCAGCCACAGCCGCGACTTCCTCGGCGATGTTCCGGACGACCTTGGGATCGATACCGAAGGGCTGAGAACCCATGAGGGCTTCGCCCGACAGCTTGAGCATGACTCTTCGATATCGAGGTTCTGGGTCGCTCATCATCAATTGTTTCCGGTCTCCTCACCGAGCTTGAATCGAACAAACCGTACCACGGTTGCATCTGAACCGCCGGCCTTCACGACGTGTTCTCCCACCGAGATGGATGTGTCCTTGGCAAATGGCTGCTCGAGCAGAACCTCGGACTCGAAGAACTTCTCCATCTTGCCATCGACGATCTTCTCGGCGATGTGCTCAGGCTTGCCCTGCTCGATCGCCTGCTTGATGGCAATCTCTTTCTCGGTGGCGAGAAGCTCATCGGTGACCTCGCCACGGCTGACGAAACGAGGTTCCGACGCAGCAATGTGCAGTGCGACATCGTGGAGAGCCTCGGTGCCCGCGCTCGAAGAACCTTCGACGATAACGCCGATGGTGCCACCGCCGTGGACATACGACGAGAGCATCGAATCCTCACCGGCCTCGACGATTTCGATCCGATTGAGGACGATGTTCTCACCGATGGTACCGACCCTCTGCGAGATGATCTGCTCGACGGTGTGGCTCTCGTCACCGGCAAACGGCATGGCTTTCATTGCCTCCACATCGGTGACCCCAGTTGCCAGCGCCTGCTCGGCAAGAGCCTTGGTCAAACTCTGAAAGTCTTCGTTGCGGGCGACAAAATCCGTCTCGCAGTTGAGTTCGAGGATCACCATCTTGGCGGCGTCGCCGAGGATGATGACCGTGCCTTCCGAAGCCGCACGGTGCGCCTTCTTAGCTGCTGCGGCAAGACCCTTGGTGCGTAGGATCTTGACCGCTTCGTCGAGGTCACCGTCGGTTTCGACCAGTGCCCTTTTGCAGTCCATCATGCCCGCTCCGGTTTTCTGCCGGAGCTCCTTGACCGAAGCTGCTGTGATTGCCATTTCATTCCCCTTCATAAATGGGGCCAGGAGAGTTGCAGCTCCTGGCCCCACCGAGATTCTCTGTTCGGTTGTGGGCTCAAGCCTTGGCCGGAGCCTCCTCTTCGTCGATCTTCGGCGCGTCTTCAGCAGGCGCTTCGGGTGCGGCTTCTTCAGCCTTCGCAGTCTTTTTGGTCTTTTTAGGAGGCGCGGCCTCGGCGGGTGCATCTTCAGCCTTTGCCGGCTCTTCAACCAGCGCGGGTTCGCCAACCGCTTCCTCAGCCTTCACGATCTCTTCGACAGACGCGGTCTCGACGGGTTCAGCCGCCGGCTCATCGGTTTCCGGCGCGACTTGGACGTCAGCCTCGACCACCGCAGCCTCGACCACCGCAGCCTCGACCACCGCAGCCTCGACCACCGCAGCCTCGACCACCGCAGCCTCAGCCAGTTCGGCCTCGGCCGATTCAGCCTCGACATCATCACCAGGACCGACGAACCGTTCGTCAGCCAAATTCAGACCCTCGAGAACGCTGTCGGCGATTCTCGATGTGAAGAGTCTGATGGCGCGAATGGCATCATCGTTGCCCGGGATCGGATAATCGACCTCCTCCGGATCGCAGTTGGTGTCGACCACCGCGACCACCGGAATTCCGAGTCGATTCGCCTCTTTGACGGCAATGTGCTCGTGAACCGTGTCGATGATAAAGAGAGCCTCGGGGAGGTTCTCCATATCCTTGATCCCACCAAGGGCCCGATCCATCTTGCGTCGCTGACCCTCGAGTCGGATCCGCTCCTTCTTGGTGAGATTCGACTCCTCCGCCGAAAGCACCGTTTCGATTTCTTTGAACCGATCGATGGACTTTCTGATGGTGCGGAAGTTCGTCATGGTGCCACCGAGCCAACGGTGGTTCATATAGAACATCCCGCAGCGCACGGCCTCCTCGCGGACGGCATCCTGAGCTTGCCTCTTGGTCCCAACGAACAGTACGTTCTGGCCGTTGGCCGCGAGGTCGCGGATAAACTCCGCCGCCTCGTCGAAGTAATGCAGAGTCTTCTGCAGGTCGACGATGTGGATCCCGTTGCGTTTCCCAAAAATGAACGGCTTCATCTTCGGGTTCCACCGCCGAGTCTGGTGGCCAAAATGCACACCCGCCTCGAGCAGTTCCTTCATCTGAATCGTAGCCACGTGCGTTGTCTCCCTTACCGCTTCGAGAACTGGAAGCGTTTGCGGGCCTTGGGTTGACCGTATTTCTTGCGCTCGACCTTGCGTGCATCCCGGGTGAGAAAGCCGGCGGCCTTCAACCGGGGCCGAAGCTCGGCGTTGTACTCGAGCAGCGCGCGTGAGATGCCGTGGCGAATCGCGCCCGCCTGACCGGTGGGGCCTCCGCCATCGACATTGACCAGGATATCGAATTTGTCGTTGGTTTCGGTCAGCATCATGGGCTGCCGAATGATCATCTTCAACACCCGGTTCGGGAAGTACTCGTCAAAGGTACGACGATTGACGGTAATATCGCCCTTGCCGGGCCTCAAATAGACACGGGCCACGGCCGTCTTCCGTCGACCGGTTCCGTAGTATTGAATCTCAGCCACGGGTCCCCCTCTCTCTAGAAGACGTAGTTCTTGGGCTGCTGGGCCTCATGCGGGTGATTGGGACCGCTGTAGACCTTGAGTTTGCGCAGCAGCTTTCGACCGAGGCGATTCTTGGGAAGCATTCCCCAAACCGCGGCCTGAACCACTCTCTCCGGGTATTTGTCCATGCGCTCTTTGGCGGTCTCCACCTTCAAAGAACCCGGTTTGCCGGAGTGGCGATAGTACTTTTTGTCCTCGAGTTTGTTGCCGGTCATGCGGATACGATCGGCATTGACAATGACGACAAAATCGCCCGTGTCGAGGAACGGTGTGAATTCGGGCTTGTGCTTGCCGCGAAGGAGTCGCGCAACTTCGGTGGCGAGACGACCCAGGACCTTGTCCGAGGCGTCCATGACCACCCAGTCGCGGCGGATCTCATGCGGTTTTGGAACGTAGCTCTGCATCGCGTGCGTCCTTTTCTGCAACCCCCTTGCGGGCGCAAGGGAACAAGACTCTAGCCGAGAGGCTACCGTCTGTCAAGCGGTTGTCTGGCGGTGATCCTCTCCTGATTCAAGCGCCCGGGTCTGGGCTTCACCAGCGGCCAGAACCGGACGGTCTTGACCGGGGAGATCACGCAACCCGCCGGCGCCGAACCACAGGTGGAGAGAGCTCTCGGTTGACTGGACGGTGACGATGGTGAGGTCGAGTTCGGGCGGCAGCCATCTCCTGAGATCGACCACGACGATACCCTTGCCGCGAAAGACCGTGATGAGATCGCTGTCGATGGAATCGAGGATCGCTTCCACAGCCGCCCTCGGCACCGGCAGGCCACCATAGACCCGCAGTTTGCGCATCCGGAAACCAAGATGGCGGTGGCGCAGTCGTAGTTCGGCGACCTCCACCGCAACTCGAGAGTGGACTCCCTTCCACTTGATGGTTGCCGAGATGTCGAGGGCATCGCCCGCTCCTGCGAGCGCCAGACCGTCCAACTTCTCGACACCGGCCGTGAGCCCCACGAGATGCTCTTCCACCAAGACCAGGTCGAGGACCAGATGGAGGCCATCCCAGCGTGCCAGGGTGCGCGGTGTCAGGGTCGTACTCATAGCGGGAGAGTATATACCGTCATGACCGATGCAGCCTCGGCCTTCTGGACCACTGGGACGCTGTGGCGTCCCAGCGGTCCAGCGTCGCACCATCGGCGTGGTCGCTCGTGGGTTGATTGAAAGGGCTGCGACCACGCCGATGGCACGCCGGCGGCCTGCCTCGCGGCCGGAGCAGAAGATCGCATCGCGCTCCCCGAGGGAGCCCGGTCCGTATTTGTGCTGGGCGGAACGCTCCACCGCGAGGTCGTTACGGCACAAATGCGGACCCGGCACCCCGTTGGGGCGGGTTTTTCCGCGTACCAGTCAGGGAGTCGGTTGCTAGGTCTTTGGGATAGCATGGTGTATGCGATTGCCTCCGATGATCAGTGGTCGTCTGATCCGCCGCTACAAGCGGTTTCTCGCCGATGTCGAACTCGACGACGGAGCCAAACTCACTGCGCATTGTCCGAACTCGGGCTCCATGCTCGGTTGCGTCGGCGAGGGATGGCCGGTGCAGCTCAGCATCAGCGACAACCCGAAACGGAAGTACCCCCACACGTGGGAAATGGTCCACAACGGCGTCTGTTGGATCGGGATCAACACCCAGCGTGCGAACCCCGTCGTTGAAGAAGCGATCCGCGATGGATTGATTGAGGAACTGGACGGCTTCGACGAACTCAGACGCGAGGTCAAACTCGGCGAGACGAGCCGGATCGATTTCGCGATGGACACGGGCGCTCAACGCACGTGGATCGAGGTCAAGAACGTCACCATGGTCGATGATGACGGGCGTTTCGCTTTCCCCGACGCCGTCACCAGCCGCGGCGCCAAACACCTTCGAGAGCTTTCGGCCGCGGTCGCGGCCGGCGACCGGGCAGTGATGCTCTATCTCATTCAGCGCTCTGATGGTCACGGGTTCACCGTCGCCGACGGTATTGATCCCGCGTATGGCGAGGAACTCAGACGGGCTGTTGCGCAAGGCGTCGAGATCCTCGCCTACCGCGCCGATATCAGTCCGGAGGAGATTCGGGTGGTGGAGCGGGTTGCTGTCTTCCTTTGACGAGGTGGGAGGGCACTCTGTCACCGCGCGTCGTAGGCCCGCGGAGAGCGCGATGCCAGGATCAATCCCCGTGTGGCGCCTCAGGTCATGAAGTGCACGAGACCGGAATTCAGCCCCGGCCTTCTGGTCCGCCGTGACGCCGAGGCGTCCCAGCGGTCCAGCGTCGCACCATCGGCGTGGTCGCTCGTGGGTTGCAGGGAGGGCTGCGACCACGCCGATGGCGCGCCGGCGGCCTGCCTCGTAGCCGGGAGAGCAGACCGGATCGCGCTCCCCGGGGGAGCCCGGTCGGCATTTGTGCTGGACGGGACGCGTCGCCGAGAGGTCATTCCGGCACAAATGCGGACCCGGCACCCCGTTGGGGCGGGGTGTTCCGCGCAGCCTTTACGCGGTCCCAGCCTTGTGCCTCGAAAGAACGCGGGATGGGTGCCTTGAGGGGATGCGGTGTTGGCCTTGACCGGACGTGCCGTCTCAAACCGATTTTGGGATGGAGCGCCCCCCCCGAAAGCGACCCTTTTCGGGCCCAAACATCGTTTGAGGGGGCACTCTCGGGGAGCGCGATTGGAGAATCTCGTCGGAGGCTCGTGGCCGGAAAACAATGCTGCCGCTGTCCCGGACCCTGACCTCATCACCGGCCTTCTGGACCGCTGGGACGCTCTGGCGTCCCAGCGGTCCAGCGTCGCACCATCGGCGTGGTCGCTCGTGGGTTGCAGGGAGGGCTGCGACCACGCCGATGGCGCGCCGGCGGCCTGCTTCGTAGCCGGGAGAGCAGACCGCGATCGCGCTCCCCGGGGGAGCCCGGTATGACATTGTGCGAGGAGCGCCACGAAGCCGGTTGGTCGTTCCGGCACAATGTCAAACCCGGCACCCCGATGGAGGCGAAGTCCGCTGGTCCTGGTGGGCCTCGGCCACGGTGCCGGATACTGCCATGGTTCCTGACACCGAATCCTGTCGCTGATTCCGGACGCTGCCACGGTCGCTGTTCCTGCCCCTGCCCCTGCCCCGGACGCGGCCGCCGGTTTGAGCTAAACTCCCTCCATGCCCGATCAGCAACGTCTTCTCGAGATCATCGACCGGTTCTCATCAACCTCGGTGGCCCTTGTCGGCGATCTGGTGCTCGACCGTTTCATCCTCGGCACACCCAAGCGGATCTCACGCGAGGCGCCGGTGATCATCCTCCACCACGAAGGTCAGCGCGACCTCCCCGGCGGCGCCGCCAACGCCCTCGCCAACATGGCGGCCCTCGGCCTCAACGTTATCGCCCTCGGCGCTATCGGTGACGACGAACCCGGCGCCGCTCTGCGCAACGCGCTCAACGATCGCGGGGTGGCCACCGACTCCCTCGTCTCCGTGCCCGGCTACCGCACCCCGACCAAGGTCCGGATCCTCGGCGGCGGATCCTCGTCGCTCAAACACCAGGTCGCGCGTTACGACATCGAGGACGAACTCCCCGACGATGGCGACTGGTACGACAACCTCCTCGAGGGATTGCCCGCCATCGCCGAATGTGCGGCCGTGGCCATCTCGGATTACGGATACGGCTCTGTCCAACCCGATATCGTTGACGCGCTGCGCGGTGTCGTCGGACGCGACGCCTGGATCAGCCTCGACTCGCGCTACCGGATCGGCGACTTCATCGGGGTTGACGGCGCAACCCCCAACCTCGAGGAGCTCGAGGTCGCGGTCGGCCGACGACTTCGCGGCGACGACGAGGTGGCCGGAGCCGCAGCCAAGCTGTGTACGGACCTCGATGCACGATTTCTTCTCGCCACCCGGGGAAATCGTGGAATGACCCTCACCAGCGCCGACGGCGCCGTCGCTCATTTGCCCGTGTTCGGCACCGATGAGGTCGCCGATGTCACCGGAGCGGGGGACACGGTCCTCGCGGTGCTCACCGCGAGCCTCGCGGCGGGCGCGTCACCGCTCGAGGGCGCCCGTCTCGCCAATATCGCCGCAGGATTGGTGGTCATGAAGCTCGGCACCGCCACCATCACCTCCGACGAACTCCGGACAGCCATCACCGGAGAAGCTTCGTGACCGTGCCCGAAGACAAACTCAGAAGCCTTGACGAGCTCGCCGGCGAGTGCGAGCGCTGGCGGCGGCGGGGCGAGACCGTTGTTCTGGTCAATGGCGCTTTCGACATGCTCCATGTCGGTCACCTTCGCTATCTCGCCCAGGCCAAGGAGCAAGCGGATCACCTGGTCGCGGCGGTCAACTCCGATGCTTCGGTACGGGCATCCAAGGGCGAGACGAGACCGATTATTCCCGAGGACGAGCGAGTGGAGATCCTCTCTCACCTCTGGATGGTGGACCGCATCTGTCTCTTCGACAGCGTGACCGTGGGGCCCGTGCTCGAGCAGCTGAGGCCCGATATCCACGCCAAGGGCACCGATTACACCGCCGAAAGCGTGCCCGAGCGCCATGTGGTCGCTGCCTACGGCGGCCGCACGGTGATCTGCGGCGACCCGAAAGACCACGCCACCACCGATGTGATCGGCGTCATTACCGAGCGGTTCGGACGGCGATGAGGATCGTCCTCGTTCGACTTTCGGCCCTCGGCGACATCGTTCACACCTGGCCTTTGGCCGTCGCCATCCGCGCCGCCCGCCCCCGGGCTCATCTCACCTGGATCGTCGAGGAACCTCTGGCGCCGTTGGTCGAGGGCCACCCCGCGGTTGATGCGGTCCTCACCGTCGCCACCGGACGGTGGCGGAAGCGGCCGTTCTCTTCCCGAACACGAGCTGAGGTCGCCGCATTCAAGAGCCGGGTGCACGAACTTCAGCCGGATCTCTCCATCGACCCCCAGGGAACGCTGAAATCGGGATTGATCACCCGTTGGTGCAAAGCTCCGCGCCGTGTCGGTCTCGCCCGGCCGTGGAGGCGGGAGGCCGTCGCCGGGCTGGCCTACACCGAAACGCTGCCCGGAAGCAGCGGCCAAAGGCACGTCATCGCCACCAACATGGAGTTCGTTCGAACCATTGGTGGCGAACCACCGGCTCGACCGACACAGCCGGACGGCCGTTGGCTCCTCGGTGGCTCTCGGCCCGATGACTCAAATTCCAGGGAAAACGACTACTCGGTGATTCTTCCCGGCGCGGGAAAGCCGGAAAAGATCCTCTCCGCCGCCATTCTGGCCGACACGTCGAGATTCCTGGTCTCCTCAGGCATGGATGTTGTCGTCGCCTGGGGCCCATCCGAACGGGATCGCGCCGAGGAGATCGTCGAACTCGGCGGAGCGGGAGTTCACCTCGCGCCACCGACCGATCTGATCGAATTGACCGCCCTGCTCGGTTCCGCGGCGGTGGTGGTGGGTGGCGATACTGGCCCGGTCCATCTTGCCGCCAGTCTCGGTGTGCCGACCCTGGCCGTCTTCCTGACCACGGATCCGGAGCGAAACAGACCCGCGGGAGAGAGAGTCGGCGTCGTCTCCGGCGCGGCGCCGGGAGGTGGTCCGGGGGGATCCGCCACCACCGGGCAAGCGAGATCGGTACCCGTTTCAGAGATCTGCACAGCGATCGAACACCTGCTCGGGAGTCAGGAATGACCGTCTGTCGATGTCGTATACGTCACACATTGGTTGACCTGTTTCAGTGCTACAATTTGCGGTGAAGTGATTTAATGGAATGGACTCATGCCTTTAAGAATTGGAGAATTGCTCACTAAGGCCAAGTTGCTGACGAATGAACAGCTCGACAAGGCACTAGATGAGCAAAAACAAACCGGCGGCCGGATCGGTGAACACCTGATCCGGCTCGGTTTCGTCACCGAAGAAGACATCCTCGACTGTCTGTCACAACAGTACGGGGTGCCGTCGATCAATCTTCAGCACTTCGAGATCGATGAATCGATCATCCGGCTGATCCCGGCGGACGTGGCTCGGAAGTATCAGTTCATCCCGGTTTCCAAGACCGGCGCCACCTTGACGGTGGCCATGAGCGACCCGACCAACGTCTTTGCGATGGATGACATCACATTCATCACCGGCTATCGAGTGGAACCGGTCGTCGCCTCGGAGGAAGCCCTTCGCGAGGCGATCGACAGGTATTACGGCACCACTCACGCCATCGAGCTGAAGAAGGTCATGGATGACCTTTCGACGGTCGAGGAGACCGCCCTCGAGGTACTCGACGAGGAGGACGAGGAGGATCTCGCCATCTCCGCCGACGAGGCCGCCGCTGACGAAGCTCCGGTGGTCCGATTGGTCAACCTCATCCTCACCGATGCCCTCAAACGCGGAGCCTCGGATATCCACATCGAGCCCTATGAAAAGAGCTATCGCGTCCGCTTCCGGATTGACGGTGTGCTCTACGAGATCATGAATCCGCCGATGAAACTCCGGGACGCGATCTGCTCGCGTCTCAAGATCCTGGCTCGGCTGGACATCGCGGAGAAACGCCTGCCTCAGGATGGTCGAATCAAGATCAAAATGAAGCTTCAGGGCAAACTCAAGGAGCTCGACTACCGCGTTTCGACCCTGCCCACCCTGCATGGCGAGAAAATCGTCATGCGTCTGCTTGACAAAGACAACCTCATGCTCGATATGACCAAGCTCGGTTTCGAAAAATCGAGCTTGAAGAATTTCGAGCACTGCATCACGCAGCCCTACGGTATGGTCCTGGTGACCGGCCCCACGGGTTCCGGAAAAACCAACACCCTGTATTCGGCCCTGTCGCGGATCAATACCCCCGAGGTCAACATCATGACCGCCGAGGACCCGGTCGAGTTCCAGCTTCCGGGCATCAACCAGGTTCAGATGAAGGACAGCATCGGGCTCAATTTCGCGGCTGCGCTGCGCTCCTTTCTGCGCCAAGACCCGAATATCGTTCTGGTCGGAGAGATTCGCGACTTCGAGACCGCCGAGATCGCAATCAAGGCGTCTCTCACCGGTCACCTCGTGCTCTCGACGCTGCACACCAACGATGCTCCATCGACCATCAACCGGCTCATGAACATGGGTATCGAGCCGTTCCTCGTCGCCACATCGGTCAACCTCATCGTCGCGCAGCGGCTGATCCGCCGGATCTGCTCAAACTGCAAGGAAGAGGAAGATGCGCCGCTGCAGGCGCTGCTCAACGTCGGATTCTCCGAGGCTGAAGCTCCCGAGATCCAGCTCTATCGCGGGCGCGGCTGCGATAACTGCAATCAACGGGGCTACAAGGGTCGGGTTGGACTCTACGAGGTGATGACCATCTCGGAGGACATTCGCGAACTCATCCTGTCGGGGGCGACGGCCATCGAGCTGCGCCGAAAGGCGATGGAGGAGGGCATGATCGGTCTGCGTCATTCGGGTCTGCAAAAAATTCGCGATGGCGTCACCACCATTGAGGAAGTCGTCCGAGAGTCCGTGCTGTAGTCGGATGGAAAGGTTCTGAGATGACGGTCAGCCTGCACCAACTGCTGAAGACAATGGTCGAGAAGGGTGGGACGGATCTCCACGTCACGACAAACTCTCCGCCGCTGATTCGCATCGACGGCCTGCTCGTTCCGCTCAATCAGCCCTCTTTGACCGCCGTCGATACCAAAAAACTCGCCTACTCCGTCTTGACCGACGCCCAGAAACACCGTTTTGAGGAACACCTGGAGCTCGACATCTCGTTTGGCGTCAAAGGTCTTGCTCGTTTCAGGGCCAATATCTATGTCCAGCGCGGCGCGGTGGCCGGAGCCTTTCGCCGAATCCCCTATGAGATCCTCGGTTTCAGGGAGCTCGGTCTTCCTCCCGCTGTCGCGGGCCTGTGCGAAAGGCCTCGCGGCCTGGTGTTGGTCACCGGACCCACCGGATCGGGAAAGTCGACAACGCTTGCGGCGATGATCGACAAGATCAACCGCGAGAAACCGGTTCATATCCTCACCATTGAAGACCCGGTCGAGTACCTTCACACACACAAGACATCGATGGTCAACCAACGAGAGCTCCACGCCGACACCCTTTCGTTTCCGGCCGCGCTGCGATCGGTGTTGCGTGAGGACCCCGATGTGGTGCTCATCGGTGAGATGCGCGATCTGGAGACCATCGAGTCCGCGCTGAGAATCGCCGAAACCGGCCACCTCACCTTCGCCACCCTCCATACCAACTCGGCGCCACAAACCATCAACCGCATCATCGACGTCTTCCCCGAACACCAGCAGTCGCAGGTCCGCGCCCAGCTGAGCTTCGTGCTCGAAGGGATCGTCTGCCAGACCTTGCTCCCTCGGGCGACGGGAAAGGGCCGATCCCTGGCGTGCGAGATCCTGGTTCCGTCGAGCGCAATTCGGAACCTCATTCGCGAGGACAAGGTCCACCAGATCTATTCGATGATGCAAGCGGGTCAAATTAAACACGGAATGCAGACGTTCAACCAGAGTCTGGCGACGCTCTACCACCGTCGTTTGATCTCCCTCCAGACTGCACTCGGTTACAGCTCGCATCAGGACGAGCTTCAGGACATGATCAACCGGGGTGTCGGCGCGGTTTCGCAGTCTGAGAACCCAGCTGCCCCGAGGAGGACCTGACATGCCTAGTTTTGAGTGGAAAGGGCGCGACCGCCACGGGAACCCGCAGACAGGCGTTCTCATCGGCGACAGCAAGGACGGGGTCATTGCCGCTCTCCGGAAGCAGCAGATCGTCGTCACAACCGTCAAAGAAAAGGGAAAGGAGATCGCGCTGCCGAAGTTCGGCGGTGGGATCTCGTCGAAGGACATCGCGGTCTTCACCCGCCAATTCTCGGTGATGATCGACGCCGGTCTACCCCTGGTCCAGTGCCTGGAAATCCTCGGGCAACAGCAGGACAACAAGTCCTTTCAAAAGGTCCTGCTCCAGGTTCGGCAGGACGTCGAGGGCGGCCTCTCGCTGGCCGATGCGTTGGCCAAACACCCCCAGGCCTTTGACGACCTCTATGTCAACATGGTCGCGGCGGGGGAGGCCGGCGGTATTCTCGACACCATCCTGCAGCGGCTCGCCAACTACATCGAAAAAAACGTCAAACTCAAGAGCCAGGTTCGATCGGCGCTCATCTATCCCGTCGCCGTCGTGGTCATCGCGGTCATCGTCGTGTACATCATTCTCTGGAAGGTCATCCCGGTCTTCGCAACCCTGTTCGAAGGTCTCGGAGCCAGCCTGCCCTTCCTGACCCAGGTGATCGTCAACCTCTCGACCTTCATCGGCAATTTCTGGTGGTTGATCATGATAGTGGTCGCGGGCACGATCTTCGGCACCCAACAGTACTACCAGACCGACGGCGGACGTTACCAGCTCGACAAGCTCATGCTCAAAATTCCAGCCCTCGGCATTCTGTTGCGGAAAATCGCCGTCGCCCGCTTTTGTCGCACCCTCGGAACCCTGCTGAGCTCGGGTGTGGCGATCCTCGAGTCTCTCGACATCACCGCCCGCACCGCGGGCAACGCGGTGATCGAGGAGGCGATCCTGATGGTTCGCAAGGAGGTCGAGGAAGGCAAGAGCCTCGCCGACCCCTTGAGTCGGACCGAACAGTTTCCGCCCATGGTCTGTCAGATGATCGCCGTCGGTGAGCAGACCGGCGCCATGGACACCATGCTCAGCAAGATCGCCGATTTCTACGAGGACGAGGTCGATGCCGCGGTCGAGGGCATGATGTCCCTCCTCGAGCCCATCATCATCTCCTTCCTCGGCGTGGTGATCGGCACCATCGTGGTCGCCATGTATCTGCCCATGTTCAGCCTGATCAGTCAGATCGGATAATGACCGGGAGCGTCCAGGCCGATCGCACGGGCGGGGCTCACACCCCGCCCGTCGCATCTCCGTCGCCCAAAACCCTGCGGCTGCTCATCGGGCTACGGTTGATCGTTGTCTCGACCCTCTTCCTCGGCGTACTGCTCATCCAGGTCAACACCCAACTCATTCTCCAGCTGAGATCGTTCTACGGCTTGATCCTGCTTGCTTATGGGTTATCGCTGTTCTACCTCATCATCCATGTCCGCGGCCTCCCACCGAGTCTCCAGGCGGCCGTCCAACTGACCGGTGATCTCGTCATCGTCACCGGATTCGTCTATGTGACCGGCGGAGTTTTTTCCCCGTTTTCCTTTCTCTATCTGACGGTGATCGTGGTGGCGGCGGCAATGCTGCCGGCAGGCGGGGTTGTCTTCGCCGGTCTCTCGGCCATCACCTACGGTCTCCAGGCAGTACTCATGTACTACCAGGTGCTGCCGCTGCCGACGACCATCGAGGGGATCCCTGTCACAGCGTCCGCATCACGGGTTCTGTCCCAGATCTTGATCCACATCGTCGGTTTTGTGCTGGTGGCGCTACTCGTTTCCTACCTCACATCCTCATTGCGACGAGCCCACACGATGCTCGAGGAGGAAACCGAGCGAGCGCGACAGTTCGTGGCGTTGACCCAACACGTGGTTCGATCGGTGGGCGCAGGCATTCTCGCAGCCGACCTCGAGGGCAGGACCCTCTACATCAACCCCGCCGGGGCCTCGATTCTCGGCATCTCCAACGTCGACAGCCAGATCGGTCAGCCCCTCGAGGCGGTGATGCCGCTCGCGGAGCACAACTGGGGCCTCATCGCCAGTCGCGCTCGCAGCCACTCCATCGCCCGGGTCGAGGGAACCCTCGAACGATCCAAAGCACGTCTCGGTCTCTCGGTAGACCCTCTCAAGGACGAAACGGCGACCGTGGTCGGTTTTATCGTCAACTTTCAGGATCTGACCGAGCTCCGCATCGAAGCCGAACGCGACCGGATGAGGGATCGAATGGCCGCGACCGGAGAGATGGCGGCACGGATGGCCCACGAGATCAAGAATCCCCTTGCTTCGATCTCCGGATCCGCACAGATGCTCAGCTCGGTGGGCGGAGTCGATCAGACCGGTCGCCGTTTGCTCGACATCGTGGTTGACGAAAGCCGGAGGCTCTCCGGGATCCTCGACGGATTCCTCGTTTTTGCGCGACCCGGACAATCGACCCACGCCATGTGTGATCTCAGCCAACTTCTCAACGACTGCCTCGCACTGCTTCGCCGATCAGACGAAATCACCGAAGACCACGAACTGGTGCTCGAGTCGCCGGACAGGTTGATGCTTCTCGGCGAGGAGCACCTCCTGCGACAGATTTTTTGGAATCTCTCGCGCAACGCTCTCCAGGCCATGCCTGATGGTGGCACTCTGAAGATCTCGGCCGAACGCAGCGAGAACTCGGCGATCATCAGATGGCGGGACAACGGAGTCGGCATGTCGGAGGAGGTCCGCCACCGCGCCTTTGAACCCTTTGTCACCAGCCATACCGCCGGCACCGGTCTCGGTCTGGCCGTGGTGTATTCGGCGGTCCAAGAGCACGGCGGCTCCGTGGATATCGTGAGCGCTCCCAACCGGGGAACGACAGTCACGGTGGAATTGCCCAACGTCCTGGGGGAGGAATGAGATCCCAACGCATCCTGGTCGTCGACGATGAAAAGTCGATCCGCGAGTTCCTCACCATCCTCCTCCAGCAGGAGGAGTACGAGGTGGTCACGGCCGCCAGCGTCGGTGAGGGCATCGCCCAGCTGGCCAAGGATCAGCCCGACCTGGTGATGTGCGATCTCAAACTCCCCGACGGCACCGGTCTCGAGGTTCTCCGCCACGCCCGTAAGCACAGACTCGACACACCATTCATCATCATCACGGCACACACGACTCCCCAACACGCGCTTGAAGCCCTCCGCGCCGGAGCCGCCGAATATCTTTCAAAACCATTCAACGTCGACGATCTCAAGGCGATCCTCACCAAGCTTCTGGCAAAAAAGAACCCTGATGACGTCCCCTTCGAGGTGACCGAGTTCATCGGTTCGAGCGCACCGATCCAGCGGATCCTCGACATGATCCCCAGAATCGCCTCAACGCCTTCCACCGTCCTCATTACCGGCGAAAGCGGCACCGGAAAGGAACTTCTTGCCCGGGCCATCCACACCGCCTCGAACAAATCTGACGGACCGTTTCTGAGCGTCAACTGCGGCGCCCTGCCCGAGGGTCTCCTCGAATCAGAGCTCTTCGGCCATGTCCGGGGCGCCTTCACCGGCGCGGTCCGCGATCATGCGGGGCTCTTTGTCGATGCCCAGGGTGGCAGCCTCCTGCTCGACGAGATCGGAGAGTTGACCCCGCCCATGCAGGCAAAACTCCTGCGCGTGCTCCAGGAGCACCGGGTGCGACCCGTGGGCGGAACCCGTGAGATCGAGTTCAACGTCCGGGTCATGGCGGCGACGAACCGGGATCTTCGCGCCGATGTCGAGGAGGGCACATTCCGAGAGGATCTCTTCTACCGACTCAACGTGCTTCACCTCCACCTACCGCCCCTGAGTCAACGAGCCGACGACCTTCCCGATCTCGCTCGCCACTTTGTCGAGCGGACCTGTGCTCGTTTTGGAATTACAGGCAAGAGGCTGACCCCGGATGCCGTCCGTGTCCTTCAGGCATACACCTGGCCGGGCAATGTCCGAGAGCTCGAGAACATCATCGAGCGAACGGTCGCCTTCGAGACTTCCGAACTCATCACTTCGGGAAGCCTGCCCGATCATCTGCGAGGCACGCAGAAAAACACCAGTAGTTTCGACCACATGGGTCTCCCCGAAGAGGGCATCGATTTGGAAGAACACCTGAGCACCATCCGGGCCAGCTTGATGCGCCAGGCTCTGGAAAAGAGCGGGGGTCAGCAGAAACGCGCCGCCGAACTTCTCAGACTGTCGTACCGCGCGTTCCGGTATCATGCCGAGAAGCTCGGGCTCGCCAACGATGACGACTGAGTCCGGCGCCTCCTTGGAGATATCATGACCCACAGCAGCTTCCAGCCAGCGGCAACCGGGCTCCGTCCATCAGCGCTTCCTCTCTTGATCCTGATCTTGGTGACCGGTTCCTGCGCACCCTCGCCGGACACCGTCGCGGAATCTACCGAACCGAGCGAGATCGAGTATTCGGCCGTGACCGAGGCTCCCCCGATTGAAATGTCTCATGTAGTGCTGCCGGATGGATTCGAGGTCACCCTCGAACTCGCCATCACCCCGGAAGAACTCGCGCAGGGTCTGATGTTCCGCCCCAAGCTTGCCCAGGACAGGGGCATGTTGATGATCTTCGCTGAAGAGCGCCTGCCGAGCATCTGGATGATGAACACCCTCGTGGCCCTCGACCTCGTCTATCTCGATTCGGAAGGAACCGTCGTCGATGTCGTGACCGACGCGCAACCCTGCCCCGGTGAACCGTGTCCTCGGTTCACACCCAAACAGGCGGCGAAGGCGGTCCTCGAGATCCCGGCCGGAACGGCGACCCGTCACAACATCACCGAAGGAACGAAACTCGCCTTCGAACGCGTCCCGGAGTTTCCTTCGAGCGATTGAGCCTTCCACTGGGTAGAACCGATTCCAGAGGGTGAAGCCGGCTAGTCGGAATCACCGGTATTCAGTGGCATGGGCTCAGCGGTCTCTGACCTGGATACGGACGGCCTTCGACGTCTGCTCTCGACCGATCAGCTCGATGGCCAGCATGGCGTAGAGAATCCGAGCATTGACTCCCGGGTTCAGTGGCCCTGCCTCGCACAACTCATACAAGGTCCTTGACCCATCCGTGAGCTTGAGGAGTTGTTGTTCCTCATCCTCGAGTTTGAGTCCCTCGAGGTGCGCCGGACGTTTTACCGGCCTGAGAATGGCGCCTCGGCCGCCGAGTCTCGCCGTCACGTCCTTGGGATCAGCAAGGAACCGGCAGCCTTCCAAGATCGCCTTGGCGGTGGGAATCTTGATCTTGTAGACCTCATCGTCGCGGAAGGTCCCGACCCGAAAGGTCACCGAGCCCGACGTCCATGCAAAGAGGCTCCAGACAATCGACTGGACCTGTTTCCTCACGGCCGACCCGAGTTCGTGTGGTTCGATAAAACCCATCTGCACGAGCACCGTACCGTGGCGTCTTCCGGGAGTTCGTTTGAGTTCGTCCGATGACAGCCGAAGCTGGTCTTCGGTGATGAGGCCTTCTCTGAGGAGCGATTCGCCGAGGCTTTCCTCGCGATCAGTGGAGGTCGCGAAGATGATGTCACCAGTGGCGAAGTAGACGCTCTTCGTCACATCATCGCGCGTACATTCCAAGACCCCGGGAACGCTGTGGCGGTGAATCGTGGCCAGAATTTCCGGCAGCGAATCACTCTCCAGATCTCCCCTGAATACGAACTCTTCGCTCACCATCGACCCCGACTACCCCCCAAGGAAACAGAACTCGACAAAAATGGCGGAAGCGCAAGGGAATCGAACCCTCCGACCGACCCGACAAGAGCCGGCCCAACGGATTTGAAGTCCGCGGAAGCCACCAGACTCCACGCGCTTCCCCGCAGTCGCTATCTTAACATCCATCCTGATCCCGGGAATCATCAAACGCATCCCCGACACGAGACGGAGATTGACACACCCCCGACCATTTGCTACAACTACGCTCCCTCGTGGGGCCGTAGCTCAGTTGGGAGAGCGCCTGAATGGCATTCAGGAGGTCGTCGGTTCGATCCCGATCGGCTCCACCATCATCTTCGATTCGCCGCCCTTCGGGCGGCTTCATTCTTTCTGGTGTCGCCACATCGGGATCTCTCGTTCGGTTGACCGCGCAGGGACGCCGACCGCTCATCGTCAATCGGGAGATTGTAGGAATCGGCTTCACGTAATCGGCCCGACCGGTAGAATGAACGAATGAGTTCATCGGGAGACGAGAAGATCCCACGGGGCGCGCCGAAATCACCCGGCGTGCGTCCGTCCCGTCGCGCCGACGGACTCATGGAGCCGCATCTCATCGATGATCTCGCCTACAAGGAGACCTTCTACTGGTGGCATCGCGTTCGGAGAAGCAACCTCCTACGACTTCTCGACGCTCAGATCCAAATGGGATCTCGGGTGCTCGAGATCGGCTGCGGCACCGGTGCAAACCTGAGGGATGGAAATGGTCCGCTGGGCCGACGGTGTCGGGATCGACCTGGATATGCGCGCACTGTTCTTCTGCCGCGATCTGAATGTGGTCAGAGCCGATGCCCTGGCAAGCCTGCCATTCGCGGCGGCGTCCTTCGACGCGGTGGTCATGCTCGATGTCTTGGAGCATCTGGCGGAGCCGCAGTCGCTGCTGGAGGAGGTGCGCAGGGTCCTCCGGCCGGAGGGTGCGGTCGTCATCATGGTTCCGGCGGGCCCCGAGCTGTGGAGCTACTGGGACGAGATGCACGGACACCAGCGTCGCTATACCAAGCACGATCTGGCCGAGGTCTTTGGCGCCGGCTGGAGACGGGTCGCTCTGGAGTATAGTTTTTCCTGGATGTACCCGGTGGTATGGAGTTTCAGACGTGTGATGCAGCGGCGACAACGACTGGATGCCCATAGCGACTTCATCGAGCTCCCACGGGCGCTCAACGAGTTGCAGCTGCTCATGGGTCGGATTGAGGGACGGATGCAACGATTCATGCCGGCGCCGTTCGGGACGACCGTCTGTGGAGTCTGGTCGAAGGAGAGCAATTCATGAGACTTTCTATGGTGTTGCCAGTCCACAATGAATCCGGCACCCTTCACGAGTTCTTCAGCGAACTCTTGTCGGTGGTAGAAAATCTGGGCCTCGATATTGAAGCTGTCTTCATCAACGACGGCAGCTCGGACGACTCGCTGACATTGATGCGCCTCATCAAAGACGAATTCTCAGACCGGGCCGAGATCGTGATTCTCGACCTCGCCCGGAACTTCGGCCACCAGGCGGCGGTGACCGCGGGCATCGAAAACTCGACGGGTGACGCCATTCTCGTCATGGACACCGACCTTCAGGATGATCCGGCGGTGATCCCTGAAATGATCGCCAAGTGGCGAGCCGGCGCCGACGTGGTCTATGCAACGCGAACCAGTCGTGAGGAACCACTGCCATTGAGAATCCTCTTCAAGACCTACTATCTGGTGTTCTCGCGGATCACGCCCATCGAGATCCCGCATGCGGCCGGGAACTTCGGTCTCATCGACCGGCGTGTGGCGGAGGAGATGCGCCTCCTGCCGGAGCACAATCGGTACTATCCAGGACTTCGGGCCTGGGTCGGGTTCCGCCAGGATGGTGTCGACTCGCCCCGCCGCGCCCGCGTCAGCGGGGCCTCTCGGGTCGGATTCCTCGGGCTGACCGAGCTGGCCCTCAACGGACTCTTCGGCTTCTCCGCCCTGCCCCTCCGGTTGGCCTTCGCGGTCGCGAGTCTGCTGGCGCTGGCCGGTGTCACCGGTATTGCCGTCATCTTCTACATCAAGATCTTCACCGATCTCGCGGTTCCCATGTGGTCGTCAATCATGACTCTGATCATCTTCACGGCCTCGGCCCAATTCTTTCTCATCGGTCTGCTCGGTGAGTATGTCGCGCGGATCTACACCGAGGTCAAGCATCGGCCCAACTACATCATCCGCGATCGGCACTGATTTCCATGGCGAACCCTCCGTCCGGGCCTCTGCCGCAGCAATGGCAAGCACTACTGATGGTGTTGATGGCGGCAGGGGTGCTGGCAGCATTCTCACCGGCGCTCGACATCTTCCTCGCCGGTGATGACTTCGAGTGGCTCGAAGAATCGTACGACCTTGTCGCTCGCCCTATGCTGAGCTTCGAGCTCATCAATCACTTCTTCCGTCCTCTCATCAAGTGGACCTATCTCGGCGACTACCTGATCTTCGGCACCATGGGCGTCGGCTACATCGCCACCAGTCTGCTCATCCACTTTGCGAACTCCTTCCTGCTCTTCGTTCTGATCAATCGCCGGATATCGCAACCGTTGGTGGCGGCGGGATCGGCTGCTGCCTTTGCTCTTTCCCCCCTCCACAGCGAGGCGATCTTGTGGGCCGCCGGTCGACCGGACACGGTCCTACTCGCCTGCTGGCTCGCGGCCATACTCCTTTTGGATGGATGGTGCGATCGACCGGGCGTCGGGCGCGCCACGGCCTTCACCTTCGTCGCGCTGTTGGGGATCGGTGCCAAGGAAAGCTGGGTCGTGTTTCCAATCCTCGCCACCGGCTACGTGGTCTGGGTGCGTCGCGAGTCAATCGCCACCGGTTTTCGCCGGACCGCCGTCGTATGGACGGCATGGTTGGCGTACCTGGTGGTATTTTTTATCCTGCCGATGACAAGCAACCAGGCAACCGCCACCCACTACGCAGATTTCACCATCGTGCCCGCGGCAGTCAAGACCTCACGCACCCTCCTGGGCTACTGCGGTCTGGGTTGGACCGGAATCGCCGGTTGGCCAGCATTTGTGGTGGCGGGATTTCTGGTCGTCGTCACGGCTGCATGGCTGGTTCGAACCAGGACCGGCTTCGGCGGCTGGTCTCTACTGTGGATGGCCGCTTCCCTCGCTCTGGCTGCGCCTTTCCCTCTGAGCGTTCTCCGCCACAACTACCTACCGCTGGCCGGGTTCTGGATGCTGGCGGCGGTCGTGCTCGACCGTATACCGGGCGGGGCCCCAGACAAGGCCGCGCCCGGCCGCCGGCGATTCCGCATGGCGATGACAGTGGCGTTAATCTTCGCCGTGTTGACCGTCGAGGCCTGGTTCCTTCAGCGAGAGATCGTCGACTATCGCTTGTACGGCGATCTCCACTTCCGCCTCTGTCAGGCCTTGGCGTCGGTCGAACCGGAGATCTCGCGTGAGAGGCCCTTGGTTCTGATCAACCAAGGAAACCTGCGTGGCGTTGAGTTCATGGCTTCTTCGGTGCAAGGCGGCTACAAGACGTTCTTTGTCAGACGAGATGCGCTGTGGCAGCTCGTGTTTCTTCCGCAACTTGCCGACTTCGTGGGACAGCCATTCGAAGAGCGCCTCGTGAGAATAGCCCCGTTGGAACGCGGTGTGGTCCAGACCGGTTGCACGGTGGTGCTCTTCAATGACAACGGTTTCCACCTCCGACCCGATCTCGAAGATCAGGTCATCACCGCCATGAGAGCCGGCGAACTACCACCTACCATCAGCATTTACCGCTACGAAAAACTCTCGGCTCCTGGAGGTTGATCGTTCTTTGTGCGGGCGTACTTTCTCAGGCCTCGACGGCGGTCGCGATCATCAGCGCCTGCTTCGGTCAACGGTCGGCCGTGATCGATTCCGACCAACAAACCGCGGACAGGTCATGACCGGTTGGACAAGAAGTTATTGGACTTCGCACATCCGGTGATCGCTTCGGGGGCCGCCGAACCGATGCTCCTTCTCAGCCGCTGGCGGGGGTCTCATCCCGAGCCGGTTCGGGAACGACGAGTATGGGCACCGACGACCGGAGCGACGAGAGCTTCTCGGCGAGGTCGCGGGACTCCAATGCCGCAAACCTCGTCCGGCGTCGCCTTCCGAGCACCAACATGGAGTGTTCCCCACGCCTGATGAGCTCCGCAAGCTGTTTCGCAGGGTCTCCGTCGAGCACATCGAATGTCCATTCCGGCTTTGTCGCGTCGGGCCGGAACTCGACGAATTCTCTGACGGTCGACTCGAACGATGCCCGCACCATCTGCGCCTTCTCCTCGAGGCACCGTTGAACGTGCTCGAGATACTCTTCCCTGCCTTGCGCATAGATTTCGCTTGAGAACTGCTTCAGGTACGGATCTCGGATGTGGACGGAGTTGAGCTTCAGGCCCAAGCCCAGGGCCAGGTCCAACGCCCAGCACACCGCCTCATCGGTATGGGGCTCCCCGTCCACAGCCAGTAGAATGCGACCCGGAACTCTAGCCACTTCCCACTCGCAGCAGTTCCGTGCCGAGCAGCAGCACGACGATGAGCCCGATGACCATCTTGGCCGTCGCCGCACCGGACCCGATGGCGAACGCCGTCCCGCCGGCCTTCTTCATGTCATCGATGGAGATGGACAGGCCGATCCCGGCGAAACCGATGGCGAAGAACCACTTGTATACGGCGTCCATGGCCCAGAAGGGCGTTCCCGCGGTCCCGGGTCCGCCGAGGAAGGCGATTCCTGCGCTGTTGAGGACAATCAGCAGGAAGAACCCGAGGATGAAGACCGGGAACTTGGACCGCATGGTGGCCCAGAAGTTGATGCCCTTGCCCTCGCCCTTGATCCCATAGAACCACACGGCGAAGACGACGATGAGAGGGATGAGCATGATACGCGCGGCATTGATCAGCACGGCCGTATCCCGCGCCTCTTCCCCGTACCACTCTGCGGCCGCGATGAGCTGTGCGGTGTTGAGGATGGCGAGCGCGGACCAGGCGCCGAACTGGGGCTCGGAGACCCCGAGCGCCCGACCGAGGTACGGCATGATGAAGAGCATGGCCGTGCCGAAGAGCAGGATGGTCCCGATGGCGTAGGCCATGTCGCGGGGCTTCGCGCCGACCACCGGCGCGGTGGCAATGATGGCCGAGACCCCGCAGACGCCCGTGCCGGCGCCCATGATGCCGCCGAGGCCGTCGGACACCCCGTATTTTCTGCTCAACCACATCACGGCGATGGCGGTGCCGAAAATAAAAACGGCCGCCAGGATCATCCCGGTCCCTCCGACTCTCACCACATCAGACCACACGTAGTGGACTCCCAGGATGATGATCCCCGGCTTGATCAATGGTCGCGCGGCGGCGACACCCGGCTTGAGGAATTCCGGAATTCCGACAATGTTGCGGATGAGGATGCCGCCGACGAGCAGCATGGCCACGTAATTGAACTGGAACGTCTGGTACAAAAGCGTGGCCACGGGCCAGGCGTCGCCAACCGTTCCATTCACTTTGTCGAGAGCGTTCTGCTGTTTTGCGAGCATCTTCTCCGCTTTGGCGATGGCGTCGGCATCTCCCAAGACCGTGGCTTCAGCCAGCCTCCCCTCGAGGGCCGGAATCGCCGCAGAGGCCACGCCGGCCTTGTGGTACTTGCCCAGCACGTGATCGATGTTCATCACGACCACAGCGAGAACGATACAGAAGATCAGACCCGGGATGATCTTGGTCCAACCCGGGACAACCAACGATCGAATCTTGGTCATCCTCGCCTCCCCTAAAAGATGTAGAGCACTTTTTTGAAGAGGTTGTAGACGGCCTCGGGCGCCGCGATCGAGAGCAGCATCACGATGCCGGCGATGATCAACGCCCAGATGTCCTCTCGCTTCGCCGACGACAGACCCGTTGCCTTGTCCCCAGGTTCAGATTCCGAGCTCATGTCTCCTCCTTCTCGGTGCTCTCCACCTACGCCGTTAGAGATCACTGGTTTTGCAACGTTCCCAGCAGCAGGGCCGACGCTGCTCGCACGCCGAATTTGAGCGCATCCTCATCGGGCTGGAAGGTCGGGGTGTGGACATAGCTCGTCCAGCCCTTCTCGGTGTTCCCGACTCCGAGCATGAAGAAGAAACTCGGCGCCACCCGGGCGTACTCGGCGAAATCCTCCGCCGCCATGATGGGAATTGCTTCATGTACGGCGTCATCGCCCAGGACGGTGCGGAGGATGTCGACCGATGCTGAGGTCAGCTGGGGATCGTTGGCCAGCACCGGGGTAAATCGCTGGTAATCGACCTCGCAGCTCGCCCGGTGGGCGGTGCAGATTCCGGCGACGATGCGCGAGATGGCCGCTTCAATGTAATCGCGCGCGCCCGGATCGAGGGTCCTGACGGTGCCGGTCAGCTCGGCCGAACCGGCGATGATGTTGAAGCGGTTGCCGGCGTCAAAAGTCCCCACCGAGACGACGGCCGGGTTTCGTGCGTCAACCTCGCGGGCGATGATGCCCTGCAGAGCGTCGACGATCTGCGATCCGATCCAGATGGCGTCGATCCCGTCCTGAGGCGCCGAGCCGTGGGTCATGCGTCCGGTGACGTTGATGGTGAATCGATCGGCAGAGGCCATGACGCCGCCGCTGCCCCAGCCGATGGTCCCCACCTCATGGTTCGGCATGACGTGCGATCCGAAAATGGCGATGGGTTTCGGATCCGCGAAGACGCCTTCATCTAGGACCAATTTGGCGCCACCCTCCTCACCGGGAGGAGCGCCTTCCTCGGCCGGTTGAAAGAGAAAGATCACGGTTCCGGGAACGTCGTCCTTCATCCCCATGAGAACTTCGGCGGCCCCGAGACCGACCGTGATGTGCACATCGTGCCCGCAGGCGTGCATCACACCCGGGTTGGTTGATTTCCAGGGTACATCCACGGCCTCCTCGATGGGCAGTGCATCGATGTCAGAGCGCCATGCAACCACCGGTCCCGGTTTTCCACCCTCGAGGATGGCGACAACTCCGTGGCCGGCGACCCCGGTTCGGGGTTCATAGCCCATCTCACTCAGCCGGCGCGCGATTTCCGCGCCTGTCGCTTCCTCACGATTGGAGAGCTCGGGATGGACGTGGAACCAGCGCCGGCATTCCACCAATGACTCGAAGAGCTCATCGGTGGCGGCGTTGATCTTTTCCGTGTCGGCGCCGTCGAGCGCAAACCCCGAACAGGGCACGAGAAGAACCGACAGCAACAGAGTGAGAAAACACCTCATGAAAACCCCCGGTCACTTTGATAGCACGCTCCGAGGTTGCACGCCAGCGATGGACGCCCGGAGGGCTCAGGCCATGACAGCCGTCTTCTTCTCGCCCCTCGTGGCGGCATAGCTGGCAATGTCCGCTACCGCTTCGATGGCGCGATCGATGTCCGAGTCGGTGGTGAAGGCGCCGACCGAGAAGCGCACGGTACCGTCAATATCAGCGGTGCCGATCCCCTCGTGGACTTGCGGAGCACAGTGGAGACCGGTACGGGTGATGATGTCGTGTTCGACATCGAGGAGTTGACCCGCCTGATCGGCCGGCAGTCCGTTGATGTTGAAAACAAAGACCGGCAGGTGGTTTCGCGCCATATCGGCGCAATACAGGGTGATGTTGTCCATATCCCGGAGCGCCTCATAAAGGCGTGTGGCGTGGGCCATCTCCTCGGCGTAGAGCGCCTTGACGCCACCCTTGGACGCAATCCAGCGCTGGCCGGCGAGAAGCCCGGCTATCCCCATGGTGTTGAGGGTTCCGAACTCAAAACGCCACGGATAGTCGCGCGGCTGCGTCTTGAGCGCGCTCTTGACCCCGGTGCCGCCCGATCGGCAGGGCATGAGATCGACATGTTCGGCCATGTACATCCCGCCGGTTCCGGTGGGCCCGAAGAGCGATTTATGGCCTGTGAAACACAGGACATCGATCTTCATTTCAGCGACATCGATATCGATGAGACCGGCAGTCTGCGCGGCGTCCACCGCAAAGAGAACTCCGTGACGGCGGCAGATTTCGCCTACCGCAGCTACCGGCTGAATGGTGCCGATGACGTTGGATCCGTGGTTCATGACCACCAGCTTGGTGTTGGGCCGGATCTTCGCTTCGATATCAACCGGGTTGACAAAGCCGTCCTTGTCAAAGGGAACGAAATCGACATCGACACCCTGAGCCTTGTACTGGTACATCGGGCGCAGCACGGAGTTGTGCTCGAGACAGGTGGTGATCGCGTGGTCACCGGGTGAGAGCACACTGCCAATGAGGAGATTGAGCGCATCGGTGACGTTGAGCGAAAAGACCAATCGGTTTCGATCGGTGCCGCCAAAAAAATCGGTCAAAGTCTGACGAGCCTGGAGCAACGTGTCCTCGGCTTCGAGGGCGAGATCGAAGCCCGTCCTACCTGGATTGACCCCACGGGTCGCGTAGAAATCGCACATGAAGCGGATGACCTCAGGAGGTTTGGGGAAGGTTGTCGCTGCGTTGTCCAGGTATACGAAATCACTCATGTAACACCTCGGTTATTGGAATTTCAATATTGTCGGCGGCAGCGAGGGCGCGCCGAATTCGTTCATATGAAGACGTGATCTGCTCTTCGGCACAACTCGATGCAGCCGCCACATTCCGTGACCTCATGTGCTTGACCAGCAGTTCGTGCTCGTCGCGCATCTCGCCGCCGAAGTCGCCGAGATCGAGACCGAGGAAGAAATACCGCTGCATGGAGACGAGGAGATCGCGGAGCACGGCAAAGAGACGGTCGTTTCTCGACAACGACGCCACTTCGAGGTGAAACCCGAGGTTCTTGTCGAGGAAATCGACATACGAGGCCCAATCGGAGTAGGTGTACTCGATGGCCGCGAGTTCGCCGAGGCGATCAAGTTCGTCCTTTGTCGAACGGGTCGCCGCCAACGCTACGGCCCTGGTCTCGATGGCGGTTCTCAGTTCGAAGCTGTCGGAGATCTCCTTGGGTGAGATCGGACTCACGAAGTAACCCTTGTAAGGGATGGCTGTGAGCAGGCCTTCCTGCTGAAGCCGACGACATGCCTCACGCACCGGCACCCTACTGGTTCCGTAAGTGTCGGCCAGGGTCTGCTCGGCGAGGGCGGCTCCCGGTCGGTGACTCAGGGTGATGATGTCGCGTTTGAGGGATCGGTAAACCCCCTCGGCGGCGGTCCGGCGCGGCGGGGCGGAAGAAAGGCGCGAGTCGGTCATGGCGGGATTGTATACAATTTGTATACAACGTCAAGCCTGACAGTCCATCACCCGCGAAACCGCCGATCAGCGCTCCCATCCGCCGTTCGCATCTCGGCAGATCTTGCAAGATAGGGGCGGTTCATCGTAAGCTGTCATTCGGGCGCTACTACTCGCGCGCGACCGAGACCCACCGGGGAGGTCGCCGGCGCCCGGATCAACGCTCGAAGACGACTGCTTTTGCAAAGGCGAGCCTCGTCTCGCGAGCGTGAATAGTCACAGTATCGATGAACCCTGTGGCGCGGACCTCGGCTCAAACTGTGTGGAGCCGTTGCCGATTTCCCCCCGTACACGAGGGAAGGTATGACTGAAAACAACGAAGAGCAAAAGAAACCGCAGAAACAAAACCCAAGACGACGCAGGCGGCGTCCCCGCCGTCGTGGAGGCCCCAAGGGTCCGGTGATTCCGGTCCACGGCTACCTTTTGGTTCGCGAAAAGGGCAGCCCCATGTTGGTGAGCTCAAAAAATGGTTTTGTCCCCACCAACAACGACCCGTTGGTTCCGGCGGAGTTGATCAACACATGGCACCTGGAAAGCGGGTTGCGGATTGAAGCCAAGGCCCGCGGCAACGACCGGCCGAGAGTCTTTGAGATCGACACCATCGAGGACATGCCGCCCGAGGAGTATCGGGCCAAGGCGCTCCCGTTCCAGGAGTTGACCAGCATCGACCCCCTCGAGCGATTCAATCTCGAGACCGATCCCGATGTGGTCGAGCCGAGGGTGACCGAATTGATCGCGCCCCTCGGCAAGGGACAGCGGTGTCTCATTGTCTCGCCGCCAAAGGCCGGGAAGACGACGCTTCTTCAGCAGATGGCCCACGCCATTGCGGCCAATCACCCGAACACCACCATATTCGTTCTCTTGGTCGATGAACGTCCGGAAGAGGTCACCGACTGGAGGCGAAGCATCGCCCGCGGTGAGGTCTTTGCTTCGTCATCGGATCAGAGTCTGGAATCCCACATCAACATCTCGGAGATGGTCTTTGAACGCGCCCGCCGTCTCGTGGAAATGGGCGAAGACGTTGTTGTCTTCATGGACTCGTTGACTCGAATGTCCCGCGCTTTCAATAACTCCCAGAAGGGTTCCGGCAGAATCATGTCCGGCGGCATCGACGCCCGCACCATGGAGAAACCGCGACGGTTCTTCGGTTCGGCGCGGAACATCGAAGGCGGCGGCAGCTTGACTGTGGTCGCTACCTGCCTCGTCGACACCGGTTCACGGATGGACGAGGTCATTTTTCAGGAGTTCAAGGGCACCGGAAACATGGAGATCGTGCTCGATCGGCGACTCTTCGAAAAGCGGATCTTCCCGACGATCAATATCCCTCAGTCGGGCACCCGCAAAGAGGAAAAGCTCTATTCGAAAGAGCAGGTCGAAAAGCTCTACCTCATGCGACGCGCCCTGTCGTCGTTGTCACCGGAGGCAGCGATGGAGCTCCTGCTTCAGAAAGTGCGCGAGTTCTCCTCAAATGATCTCTTCCTCCAGTCTCTGCAACTCAAGTAGGACTCTGGAATCCGCCCGATGAATACTTGTTTCGAGAACTGATCTCATTGATAATGGGCTGATGTCCATGATGACCATCGCCGAGCTTCGGCTTATCGACCCTTCGTTGATGCCGGTGGCCGACAAGGTGCTCGCCGGCGAGCGCCTTGACCGCAATGACGGAATCGCCGTCGCCACAACGAATGACCTTTTAGGTGTCGGGCGCCTCGCAAACATCGTCCGTGAACGACTCCACGGCGACCGCACCTACTACAACATCAACCGCCACCTCAATCCGACCAACGTCTGTGTCGCCTCCTGCAAACTCTGCGCATTTTACGTGCCGTGGCGAGACCGCGAGAAGGGCTGGACCTACTCCGTCGAAACTGCGGTCGAGATGGCGGCTCGCGATGTCGACGAGTCGGTTTCAGAGCTCCACATCGTCGGCGGGCTCCATCCGAAGCTTCGCGCGGACTACTACGAGGAGCTCTTTCAGGCGCTCAAAGAGCGATTCCCGTGGATTCACCTCAAGGCCCTCACCATGATCGAGCTCGACTTCATCGCCACGGCATCGCGAATGGAGCTCGGCGAGCTGATTTCACGCCTCAGAAAGGCCGGCCTCGACTCGTGCCCCGGAGGGGGCGCTGAGATCTTTGCGGAACACGTGCGGAACCAGATCTGCGACCACAAAACCGATGGTCGTCGCTGGCTCGAAATCGCCCGCGAAGTGCATCGGGCGGGCATCAGGTCCAATTGCACCATGCTCTACGGCCATGTCGAGGCCGCCGAGGACCGCGTCGATCATCTCCTCGCCCTTCGCGAACTCCAGGACGAAACCGGCGGGTTCCAGTGCATGATCCCCCTCGCCTTCCATCCTGAAAATACCGAGCTTGATCATCTCCCGTCTACCAGTGGCCGTCTCGATGTTCAGACCATCGCTACGACACGTCTGGTCCTCGACAATGTTCCCCACCTCAAGGCCTATTGGATCATGCTCGGCGAGAAGATCGCCCAGGTTGCACTCCACTTCGGCGCCAACGACCTCGATGGAACGGTGGTCGACGAGCGGATCACCTATGCCGCAGGAGGAACCGCCGGAACTGGACTCGATCGACGACGGCTCGAGTATCTGATCCGCGAGGCCGGACGAATACCGGTCCTGCGCGACACGCTCTACCGGCCGCTCGATTCCTCGTTTGCCGCTCCGGCTTCGTCGGTTGCGGTTGGCGCATCGGCCTCCTGAGCCTCGTCCTCACCACTATCCACCGCCCAACCCATGGCGGCCTGGACCCGAGCGAGGAGAACCGATCGCTCCTCCATCGCGGCCAATTCAGGTGAGAGCCGTACCGCGCTGACCAGCAGTATCGCCAGAACCACGGCCGCTGCAGCACCGGCCAGGGCCGCACCGAGAAAACGATTGACGCAACCAAGCTTGAGGGCTTCGAGCGATTTCTCCATCCCCCACCCGGCGAGAAGACACAGCAGCGATACAACGACCAGCGGGAGCAGATAGGCCATGATGAGCGTGAGCCACTCGCTGTTCACAAGCCCGGTCAAGGTAACCGCGAGATCGGGACCCACGACCACCGACAACCAGATCCCCAGAGCGACACCCCCGAGACCGAAGACGATGCGAATGGCGCCCTTGAAGAACCCGCCGAGGGTGATGCCGGCCCAAACGATGACCAGCACGATGTCGAGGATGGTCATGCCAGCAGACGAACCGTGAGCTGCAGAAAGTCCGCCTCGGTGACGATACCGAGCAGGTTTCCGCTATTGTCAACCACCGGCAGGCACCCCCATTTGTTCTCCAGGAGCGTCCGGGCGGCGTCGGCGACCGGTTCATCCGGGCCCACGGTGATCACATCTCGGTGCATGGCCTCGACCACCGGAACCGTGACAAAAATCCGGCGCTGTTCAGCCGGTTCGACTTCGGCAAAGATCGAGAATGACGCCGACAGGAGATCCCGGTGGGTGACCAATCCAACGAGCTTCCGATCCCGGAGAACCGGGAGATGCCGGATGCGACCTCGATCCATGCACCGTTTGGCGTGGGCGAGGGTCTCGTCCTCGATCAAGGTGATCACATCGGTTGACATGATGTCGGCCACCCTCATCTCATCGTTGGACATTGGAACCTCCACTACGAGTGTAGCTTATAGGTGTTCTATGCCGGATCAGATGTACAAACCACCGGAGACGTTGATGACGACGCCGGTGATGTACGAGGCTTTGGGACCGGCGAGGAAGGTCACCGCATCGGCGACGTCGCCAGGTGTGCCGAGTCGTGGAATCGCGACGGTCTTCATCAGCGCGGCACGTTGGTCTTCGGTGAGCGCATCGGTCATGGCGGTCTGGATATATCCGGGCGCCACTGCGTTGACCGTAACGTTGCGCGGTCCCAGCTCCCTCGCAAGGGACTTGGTGAATCCAATCAATCCGGCCTTGGACGCCGAGTAATTTGTCTGACCCGCATTTCCCATGAGCCCGACCACCGAGGCGATGTTGACGATGCGCCCGCTCTTTTGCCGCATCATGATCTTGGCCGTCGGCTGCGTCACCTTGAAGGCGCCGTCGAGGTTGATCCGCAAGACAAGATCCCAGTCTTCGGGTTTCATCCGCACTAAGAGCTGATCCCGGGTGATCCCGGCGTTGTTGACCAGAATATCGAGGTGGCCGTGATCGGCGTGGATCGCCTTGATCGCGTCGGCCGCGGCCGCGGCATCGGTGACATCCATGGGCCGGCCTTCGGCGGAGCCGCCGGCGGCCGCGATCTCGGCGACGATCTCGGTGGTGTCAAGGACATCGGCGCAGACCACATGCGCCCCGTCACCGGCCATCTTCCGGGCGATTTCCGCACCGATCCCCCTCGCGCCACCGGTGATGACCGCTACCTGACCGTCAAAATCGCCCATCGGACCCTCCCCGTTCGTTGATACGCGCTCGCTATTAAACCACAGCGTCACATCGCTGTTGCACCGCAAAGAACGCCAAGCACGCCAAGACCATCCCAAAGGGCATCGCATGGTTGACCCATCGCACTATCGCAGGCGAGACGCCTGCGCTACAAAGATCCTCACGAACGCCATTGCAGACGAAGCCTGGAGCCTGACGTAAACGGTCCTCGATTCTGTCCTGGCATCCTCGTCGACCAATCGTTGCCACGAAGTCAGACACCTTTGAGGATCCGCGTCGCCAACCCACTCATGCGATGTCTCTGCGTCTCGGTCTTGCGTTAACCCTGCGACGTCGCTGTGCGCCTCTGTGACTCAGTGTCTCTGGGGTGATGCTCAGCCGACGAGGTCTTCGATGACCTTCTCGATGGTCTCGACGGTTCCGGCCGGATAGCAGGTCGCCGAGCGGTCGATGCGTTTGACCAGACCGCAGAGCACGTTGCCGGCGCCGATCTCGACAAAGGTGTCGAACCCATCCGCGCGCATCCTCTCGATGGTCTGGGTCCAGAGGACCGGGGAATCGACCTGTTTGATGAGACCGTCACAGACCTCGTCGGGCGCAGTCACCGGGGTGGCGTCGATGTTTCGGTAGACAGGAATGACCAGCTCGGAGAAGTCCAGACCTCGCAGGGTGGGTTCGAGCCCTTCACGCGCCGGCGCCATGAGCGGCGAGTGGAAGGGCGCCGACACCGGCAACGGCAGCGCGCGCCGAGCTCCTCGTTCCTTCAGCACCTCAATGGCCCCGGCCACCGCTGCCGCAGCGCCGGCGATGACCACCTGGCCGGGAGAGTTGAAGTTTGCCGGAACGACCGCAAGTCCGGTTTCGCCCGCGATCTCGTCACAAACCGCCGAAACCACCTCGTCGTCGAGACCGAGGATCGCCGCCATCGCTCCTTCGCCCACCGGAACCGCTTGTTGCATGAGGCGGCCGCGCTCGCGCACAGTCCGGGACGCACTCACCGCATCCAGACCGCCGGCGGCCACAACCGCAGAGTACTCGCCGAGACTGTGGCCAGCCGCCGCCTCGGCTCGAAATCCACACTCTGAAAGCACCATCCACGCCGCCACCGAGTGAGCGAGAAGCGCCGGCTGGGTGTTCGTGGTCAGACGAAGTTCTTCTTCCGGTCCGTTCCAACACAGCGCCGAAAGATCAAACTCGAGACCACGGTCGATCTCGGTGAAAAGGGTTGCCGCGGTGGGCCATCGATCGGCGAGATCGTGTCCCATTCCCACGGTCTGGCTTCCCTGTCCCGGAAAAAGTGCTGCAATGCGTGCCATCACGACTCCTTTGACGCGTCCTGGAATTGCTCTAGATGCGAATCAGGGAAGAGGCCCAGGTGAGACCCCCGCCAAAGGCCGAGGTGAGCAGCAGGCTGCCCGGCTTGAGCCGACCTTGATCGCGGGCATCGACCATGGCGAGGGGTATCGAAGCTGCCGATGTGTTGCCGACCCGTTCGACATTGGTGAAGACCTGCTCGTCCGATAACCCGAGGCGTTGCCCCACCGCCTGGATGATGCGCATGTTGGCCTGGTGAGGAATAAAGAGATCGAGGTCCTCGACACCGATCCCGGCCGCGTCCATGACTTCACGGCTGATTTCAGTCAACGATCGTACGGCGATCTTGAAGGTCTCGTTGCCACGCATCTTGATAAATGGAAGCCGCTGTTCGATCGACGCGGAACTCGATGGGGGGAACCGGCTGCCGCCGCCGGGCATGGAAATGATATCCGAGTAATTCCCGTCGGTTCGCCATTTGAGGTGGAGGATACCCTCCCCTGGCTGACCTGGTTTGAGCACCACGGCCCCTGCTCCATCGCCGAAGAGCACACAGGTCCCGCGATCCGTCCAGTCGATGTACCGAGTCAAACACTCGGCACCAACCACCAGAATGGTTTCGGCCTCTCCGGTGGCAATGAACTGCCGACTGACGTTGAGGGCATAGGTGAAGCCCGAGCACGCCGCCGAAAGATCGAAGCAGGCCGCGTTGACCAGACCAAGCGTCGGTTGAACAATGGCCGCCGTTGCGGGAATCGGTTGCTCAACCGTCGCCGTCGCGAGGATCAGTAGATCGACTTCCTCGGGTTCGACTCCCGCATCCTCCAAAGCAGCGCGGCCGGCCCGCGCGACGAGATCGACCAGGGCTTCACCCTCGGCCACAACCCGGCGTTCCCTGATGCCGGTTCTGCTCCTGATCCACTCGTCGCTGGTTTCCACCATCGCTTCGAGGTCGCTATTGGTGAGAATCCGTTCCGGAAGGAAAGAACCGAGACCGACGATCTTCGCGGTCTTCGCGAAGTGATCGTGCATCTCAGCTTTCCCGACTTTCGCTTGGCACGGACAAAACCTCGAAGATCTTGTCACCGATCTGCTCGATCACATCGCTCGAGGCGTAGGAATCAGCAAATCGAATCGCATTCCGAATGGCCCTCGCCGTCGATCGGCCGTGGCCGATGAGGCAGGCGCCATTGACGCCGAGCAACGGTGCGCCACCATGCTCGGCGTAGTCGACCTTGCGTTTGACGTTCCGGAAGGCGCCTTTTGCCAGCACCAGGCCGGCACCGTAGAGCGGCGACTGGCGGGCCTCCTCTTTGAGCATCCCGACAACCATCTCGCCCAGTCCTTCGGCCACCTTGAGCACAACGTTGCCGGTAAAACCGTCGCAGACCACCACATCGACCGCGCCGGTGAAAACATCCCGTCCTTCGACGTTGCCGACGAAGTTGATGCCGGCCTCCTTGAGCACCATGTACTGACGACGGACCCGCGGGCCGCCTTTGGTCTCTTCCTCACCGACCGACATCAGCCCGACCCGAGGATTTTCCACACCGAGCACCGCCGATGCGTAAAAGGAACCCATCACCGCGAACTGCACCAACTGGTGGGGCTTGGCTTCGACATTGGCGCCGACATCGAGAACCAGGGTGTGGCCATCGAGCTTGGGTAGGATCGCAGCGAGCGCCGGCCGCTCAACACCAGCGATCATCCCGAGAGCGGATTTCGCCGCGACCCACGCGGCCCCGGTGTTTCCCGCTGTGACCATGGCCGATGCACGGCCGTTGCGAACGAGTTCCGCGCACACCGAGAGCGATGAATTTCGCTTGCTTCGCAGGACCGACAGCGGAGGATCCTGCATCTCGACGACATCGGTGGCGTCGACCAACTCGAGCCGGCTGGGCACCGCACGAAATCGCCCGAGTTCTCGACGAAGACGTTTGATCGGACCGACGAGAAAGACCGGCAGATCGTAGTCCGCCACCGCATCCAACGCCCCCTGGATACGGACCTGGGGCGTGCCATCCCCACCCATAGCATCGAGAGCGATGGCTCGGGTGGACATCATTCACCCCTTCGGCCGCGCGTCGGTCCTGCCACGATCCGTCAATCGAGGTCTTCTACCTCGATCACCTCACGACCCTTGTAACTTCCGCAGTGGGGACAAACCTGGTGCGGCGGTTTGGGTTCAAAGCACGATGTACACAGGCTCCAACCCGGTGGCACCAACCCGTGGTGGGAGCGCCGTTTGTCGCGACGCGTTCTCGAAATCTTATGCTTTGGATTCGCCATCAGAACTCTCCGTTTCGTCTCGCTTGATTCAGTCGACCGGGTCTAGACCCGCCAGATCCTTCAAAGCCGCCCATCTCGGATCAACTTCCGTTTCGCATCGGCAGGCGTCTTCTTGGTTGCGGTTGGCGCCGCACTGCGGACACAACCCGGCGCATTGCTCGGAACATAACACTCGAATCGGCATCTCGAGCAGAACCTGTTCGATCGCCAAATCCTCGAGGTCGAGAGCCGGTTCCTCGAGATATACGACATCGAGGTCGGCCTGATCGAGGGTGAGATCGGTATCGAGGGGCGCTTTCACACCCAGCGCGACCTCCAGATCGAAGATCGACTCCATCTGCCACTTCACCGGCTCGAGGCATCGACCACAGCTGACCTGACCGCTAGCGCTGGTTCGGCCATCGACTAGATAGTGGTCGCCAGCCGGACGCACCTTCCCCTCCAACCGGACCTCCATCGGTCCGATGACCCGAGTCGGGTCGAGCCGGTCTCCATCGAAACTCGCGGTCTCGGCAAAGCTTACGGGCTCGGTTTCAATCATGGAAAGGTCGATCTTCACACACACCTCTCCCCACAGGGGGCGGAAGTATAGCATCCGGATGGTTGAGTGGCTAGATAGCCGAGACTTCTCTCGAACGGTCGATCAGGTCAGACCCGCAGCGGTCTCCCGATCCGACACCGTGGTGGCGAGGGCGACAATGCCCATACCCAGCGCGACGATTGAGCACACGCTCCACAGCAGGCCGCCGATCAACGGCAAGAACCGCACAGCCAGCATGGCGGCGACCCCGATAAAGACCTCGAGGGTCAGCGGCAACGGCCGGCGAAACCAGCGGCGCAACACCAGTTCGCCGAGAAATCCACCGACCACCGTCAACCCGACCGCCCGGAAGGCGAAAAAGATCACCGTCAGCCCAACCGCCAACGGAACCCCAACCGACGGCCCGAAACCGAGCACCGCAACTACCGCGGCGAAGAAGGTGACTCCCGCGGCAACGCCAAGCAGAAAGACCCGGAATCCAAGCTGCGGCAGGATCCACACTCCGTAGCGAAGCCGGGTTGACAGCCCGAACGCCAACGCCGTCGTCACCAGCAGCCATCCGCCCGAGGTGATGAGGCGGACTGCGACGTTGACCTGCAGCGGCGCATTCACTCCGGGCCGGAGGGCCACGCTGGACAACGATGAAAACGCCAGGGTTCGACCCTGAACAACCGCCCCGGGGGCCACCTCGACATCACCAAAAATCGCCATGACGTGCCGGCCGACCCGAGCATTCTCATCGAGGCGAAGATCGCCGTTCACGACCACGACATCACCGGCAACATCAGCCATGGGTCCGAGATGGACGTTCGCTTCGAATGCGACAACATCGCCATCGACATGCTCATTGACCACAATGTCGTTGAAGACGGTAGTTCGGGGAGGTACGGCTTCAGTCACCGAACTCGCCGCGATGGCCACCGCAAAGGCAACCGCGATGATTAGCCGATGTCGTGCCATGGCGAGACCCGCCGCCAACGACGGGCCACAAACGCAACCACCGCGAACCCCAAAAGGCTGACCACGATCGCGGCCGCGAGGACCCCCGGACTGAGCAGGGCGGTCGTCGCACCCGCGGCGGTGGTGAAAACCGTATTCCAGTCCCCCACCGAGGCGGCGAGAGAAACCCACCCCTGGGACGACCACACCGGTAACAGAGCAAGAAGGCTGCCGCCCGGCAGCCCACCCAGCATCACCACACCGAGCAGCGCGAAGAGAAGCGAAGCCGCAACCGGAAGGAGGGCCAGTGACCGGCGCCGACGTCGAGCGGCATGCGTGGCGGCGCGAACCCGGCTCTCCATGGTCGGATCGGCGGGCGGAAGAACACCCGCGAAGATCAAACCGAGAGCATTCTCGCCTGCCGCAACCTCGCAACACTGCGGGCAAAGCTCGACGTGCCGGCGTTCCTCCTCGGAAAGCCGCTCGGTCTCACCGAAGTATTCGGTGAGAAGCTCTTGAATTGCCTCACAGTTGTTAGCCACCGTGGCCTCCTCTCATGGCACCGCCAACCTCACAAGAAGGCCGCCAGTGCTTTTCGTAATACGGCGTGTGCACGAAAAAGTTTGTTCTTGACCGTTCCCAAGGGCATTTCTTTGAATTCGGCGATCTCCTGATAGCTCAAACAACCGAAATGACGCAGCATGACGAGCTCGCGGTACTCCGGTCGAAGTTCGTCGATGGACTGTTTGAGCGAGCCCGCCAGTTCGGTGTTTTCGAAGTGCCCGAGGGGGTCCTTGGTGTGGTCCTCAACAACGAGTTCGACCTCGTCGCCTTCGCGGTCGGTGCGATACAACGCCACCGTCTTGAGGCGGCGGCGGCGTAGATGGTCGATGCCGAGGTTGTGGCCGATGCGAAAGAGCCATGTTGAAAAGCGGTACTTTGGATCGAACCGTTCGAGCGCCGCCCAGGCACGGATGAATGCCTCCTGGCTGAGTTCACGGGCGAGCTCGATATCCCCCACGAGCTGCGCGAGGAACGCCGTCAGGCGCCGCTGATAACGGCGAACGAGAACGGTGAAAGCATCCTCTTGCCCATCAAGGGCGAGACGCACCAGTTGTTCATCAGAGGCCTTTTCAAAGCTCACAGCCTCGTCATGATACAAGGTTTCGACATGGCTGTTTCGTTCGCAGATACCCGGTTTCATTGTCCGAGATCCATCGTTGCCGGAAGTGGGGTTCGGGTTAGACTCTTCCCGGAGGTGGATGGTGAATAGGATTTGGATCACGACCATCGCGTTGGTGTGCTTTGGCGCACTGGCTGTTTCCGCCCAAGACGGGGAGTGGAACGAACCGGCGCCGCAGGAGGGGGTGGTCCCCCAGGAGGCTCAGGAGGCCATCGGTGGTCTGCCCTTCACCGGGGAGATCGACGTGACGGTGGTCAACGTCAACGTCTACGTCACCGACAAACAAGGCGTCGTCGTGACCGATCTCGCCGCCGACGATTTCGTTCTGACCCAGGACGGTACGGCCAAGGCGATCACGAACTTCGGTCTCTTCACCGATGAAATCTACCGCAGCTACTACCGGGGAACCACGGCGCCGACAGGTCAGCCGACACCAACCCCGATCCCCGGCGCCGAGATTCTTTCCGAGAACAGTTTCCGTCCGGTCTATGTCGTGCTCTATTTCGACAACGAGAACTCACGTTCGCTCGATCGCAATCGACTCATCACCCAGCTGCGGACATTCATCCGGGAGAACCTCCACCCACCGGTGCAGATGATGGTCATCTCGTATCAGAAGTCCTACGAGGTGCTGCAGCCGTTTACGGATGACCCACGAGAAATCTATGACGCCCTGCGTGAGATCAAAATGTACACCGGTGGTCGGACCGAAGTCGACAACGCGCGGAAGGACATCCTTCGGCAATTCGCCGACTCCCAAAGAAACTCTCAGAACAACGTCAGCGCCATGAGTCGATCGCACGGCATGGTGGTCGGTTTTGCTGAAGAAGAGGCCAACTCGCTGCAGTTCACACTCGGCGCGCTCAGAGACACCCTCACGATGCTGTCGGGCCTACCGGGCAAAAAGATGGTGATCTATGTCTCCAACGGCCTGCCCATGATCGCCGGGCTGGACCTCTTCTACGCGTTCGCAAACACCTACCACGAATCGTCGGCCATCACCGAGTCCGCCCGCTACAACATGAACCGCCACTTCACCTCGCTGGTCTCAAACGCAAACGCCCAGGACATCAGCTTCTACACCTTCGGGGTCGGCGGACTCGAGAACCCGACCTTGTCCTCGGCCGAACTCGGCTCCAACACGGACATCATGTCGGCGAGCCTGGGTATGCAGAACTACCTCGACCCGTTGCGATTCATGGCCGACAGCACCGGAGGAGCCGCGATCGTCAGCACCAACGACTTCGCCCGGGGACTCGAAAGGGTGGGCCAGGACTTCTTCACTTACTACTCGCTCGGTTACAGCCTCAACCAAACCGGTCTCGACAAAGTCCACCGGATCAAAGTTGAGCTCAAAAATCATCCCGATTATCGACTTCGTTACCGACAGCGTTTTGTCGAAAAGAGCCTCGAGAGCCGCGTCCAGGACAAAGTGGTCACAGGGCTCATGTTCCCCCTCGATGACAACCCCATGCAGATCATGGTGGAGATCGGCGACCAGGGCCCCGCAAGCGAAACTCGTTGGATGGTGCCATTTGAGTTGACGTTTCCGTTGCGCAGGGTGGCTCTATTGCCGGCGGGCGATGATTATGTCGGTAATCTGACCATGTTCATCGCCGCGCGCAACACCAACGGAGAACGTTCAGATGTTGTCCGCCAGAATCACGAGATCAGGGTCAAGGCGGCTGATTACGACGACGCTCAACTCAAGCGCTACGCCATCACAGCAAACCTCTTGATGGAGAAGGGCGCCCACAACGTCGCGGTGGGCATCCTCGATCCCGTGACGCGCAACGCTTCGTTCACAACGACAAAGGTGACGGTGAGGGAGTAGGCTCTCGGTCGGCAACGCGATGGGAGGGGTGCCAGGCACCTTTTCGCGGCGAAAAGCGAGCCAGGCACCCGGCCCGCGTTCGACTACTCGAGTTCGACCAGGAGGCCGCCCGCGTCGATGATCTGACCGGGTTCGACATGGACGGCGGTGACCCTGCCGGCCTGGGTGGCGGTGAGTTCGTTCTCCATCTTCATGGCCTCGAGGACCACCAGCGGTTGCCCCGCCTCCACCTCGTCTCCCACACTCACGTGCACCTTGACGACCTTGCCGGGGATCGGCGCATCAAGCCGGCTCGGGCCGACAGCCGCGGCCGCGGCACTGGCCTCGATGGCCTCCACCGGTGTCAGCACCTCGAGGTCGAAGTCGCGTTCACCGACCGCCAGCCTCCACTCGCGACCCTTTCCCCGTTGATAGCTCACGGAGTAGCTCTGTCCACCATCGACATAGCGCATCGAGGCCATGGCCTCGTCGAGCCGAATCACATCCACGCGGCGGCGTTTGGATCCCATGACGACCTCGAACCCATCTGGAACCCGTTCGACTTCAACCTCGCGTGTGGCGTCTCCCTGGCGAACGACCCATTTCATCGCGGATACCTCCCGTGCAGGGTTCTCGCCCCCTCCTGCCACCAGTGACTCCCGTCGCCGTGGCTGAACGGGTCGTACGAAACGGTTCCCGCCTCCATCGTCGCAAGGCAGACCGCCGCCACCAACGCCGCCTCCTCGGCTTCCGGATCCTGCTCCCCGTGGACCTCGGCCAGCCTCTGTGAGGCGAGGAGATCGTCGAGAAAGCCAGTGTGAAAATCGGCCTCGACGAATTCCTCCATTTCGACCAACGCCCGGAACAGGGTCAGAGTCGTCGCGATCCCGCGCACCTGATACTCCTGGAGCGCTCGCCGCAATCGAGCCACCGCGGCCGGACGATCTGGGGCGTGAACGACAAGCTTGGCGACCATGGGGTCGTAATCCAAGGGAACGACGCTGCCCTGAAAAACCCCCGAATCGACCCGGACCCCGGGACCGTTCGGGCGAACCAGGAGAGAGATCCGCCCGGGCGAGGGCGCGAAGTTCCTCAGCGGATCCTCCGCATAGATCCGACACTCGATGGCATGGCCGCGGGGCACGAGATCTTCCTGGCTCCAGGACAGCTCGGATCCCAGCGCGAGATTGATCATCTCGCGGACCAGATCGACACCGTAGACTTCCTCGGTCACCGGGTGTTCGACCTGGAGCCGGGTGTTCATCTCGAGGAAATAGAAACTGCCGTCAGAATCAACGAGAAACTCCACCGTCCCGACCGATTGATAACCGGAGCCCCGGACGATGGCGAGAGCCGCCTCGCCGAGACGCTGCCTGAGATCCGCATCGACCACGGGCGACGGGCACTCCTCGACCACCTTCTGGTGGCGGCGTTGGATCGAGCACTCGCGCTCGCCGAGGTAGACCGCGTTGCCATGACGATCGGCGGCGACCTGAACCTCGATGTGGCGGGCCCGCAGCACCAGGCGCTCGACATAGACCCGATCATCACCGAAGTAGGCCCCGCCCTCGGAACGTGCGCGTTCGAACGACGCTGCGAGTTCCGAGCGGTCGTGGACTTCCCGCATTCCCTTGCCACCACCACCCGCCACCGCCTTGAGCAGCACCGGCAACCCGTGTTGATCGACAAAGGCTTCGAGTTCAGCGAGGTCCTCGAGAGGATCGACCATTCCGGGGACCAGAGGAACACCGGTGTCGATGGCGAGCTTTCGACTCTCGGTCTTGGAGCCCATGAGCCTGATGGCGGCGGGCGGGGGCCCGACCCAGGTCAGCCCTGCGGCCTCGACCCGTTCGGCGAACTCGGCATTCTCGGCGAGAAATCCATAGCCGGGGTGGACGAGGTCAGCACCGCTCGCCTTCGCCGCCCCGAGCAGACGATCGATATCGAGATAGCTCTCGGAAGCCGCGGCCGGCCCGATGGGATATGCCTGATCGGCCATGAGGACGTGCGGCGATCGCCGATCGACCTCCGAGTAGACCGCGACGGTCTCGATGCCCATCTCACGACAGCCGCGGATGATCCGGACCGCGATCTCTCCGCGATTGGCTACCAATAACTTCATCCCGCGCCCCCGCCCCACATGCCGAAACTCTCAGTTCGCAATGATTCCCCCCGCCGACTAGCTCCTCGCAGACTTCGCCCGAAATTCATCATTCATAACTCATCATTCATCATTGCCTAGAGCGGTATGTTTCCGTGTTTCTTCGCCGGCATGGTGTCGCGTTTGGTGCCCAGCATGGCGAACGCCGCGGCAAGCTTGCGGCGCAACATCCGCGGCAGGATCACTTCGTCGATATAGCCCTTCTCGGCGGCGACAAAGGGGTTGGCGAACTTCTCCTGATACTCGGCCACAAGCTCCGCCCTCTTCGCTTCGGAGTCCTCGGCGCTCTGGATCTCCTGACGGTAGAGAATATTGACCGCGCCCTGGGGCCCCATGACCGCAATCTCCGCGGTCGGGAATGCAAAATTGACATCGGTCCGAATGTGCTTCGAGCCCATTACGCAGTAGGCTCCGCCGTAGGCTTTTCGGGTGATCGTGGTGACCTTGGGTACGGTGGCCTCGGCCAGGGCGAAAAGTAGTTTTGCGCCGTGACGGATGATTCCGCCCCATTCCTGGGCGGTGCCGGGCAGGAAACCCGGCACATCCTCGACGATCCACAGAGGAATATTGAAGGCATCGCAGAAGCGGACAAACCGCGCGCCCTTGACCGATGCATTGATATCGAGCACACCGGCGAGGTGGGCCGGTTGATTCGCGATGACACCCACCGGCCGGCCGCCGATCCGGATGAACCCGACGACGAGGTTCTTGGCGAAGTGCTCGTGGATCTGGAAAAACTCGCCCTGATCGGCGGCCCAGCTGATGAGCCTGGTGATGTCGTAGGGCTTGTTGGGATCCGACGGGACAAAGGCGTCGAGCTCGGGGATCTCACGATCGAGGGCGTCGGAGCACTCGGCCACCGGGGGCTGTTCGGCGTTGTTCGAGGGCAAAAACGACAGCAGCTTCCGAATCGACGCGAGACACTCGGTGTCCGACCGAGACGCGAAGTGGGCAACACCGGAGACCGAGTTGTGGGTCATGGCGCCACCGAGTTTCTCCATGGTGACTTCTTCGTGGGTCACGGTCTTGATGACCTCGGGCCCGGTGACGAACATATAAGCCGTTTCTTCGACCATGAAGACAAAATCGGTGATGGCCGGCGAGTAAACGGCGCCGCCTGCGCAGGGGCCCATGATCGCCGAGATCTGCGGCACCACCCCGGACGCAATGGTGTTGCGGAGGAAGATATCGGCATAGCCGGCCAGGGAACCCACACCCTCCTGGATCCGTGCCCCGCCCGAGTCATTGAGTCCGATGACCGGGGCGCCGACCTTGAGGGCCAGATCCATGATCTTGCAGATCTTGGCGGCGTTGGATTCGGACAACGATCCACCGAAGACCGTGAAATCCTGGGCAAAGACAAAGACCGGACGGCCATCGACCCTGCCGTGTCCCGTCACCACGCCGTCACCGGCGATCTTTTTCCCCCCATCCCGAAATCGGTGCAGCTGTGTTCGACCAGCCCATCGGTTTCCTCGAAGGTCCCTTCGTCGAGGAACTGCTCGACGCGTTCGCGGGCCGTCAGCTTGCCCTGTCCGTGCTGCCGGTCGATCTTGTCCTGGCCGCCGCCGAGCCTGCCTTTGGCCAGACGTTTCTCAACCCGCCCGAGCACGTCGTTTCCCATGCATCCTCCTTCAAGATCCGGCGCGGGAGTCACCGCCGGAAGTTGTAGCATTCTACCGTGGGTCTCGGCTATTGAGCCGAATAGAATCGGTCAATCTCGAGACGATCGCCCAACCTCGGCTGCAATCGCGCAGGTCAGCGTTACCATACGACTGTGCAACGGCCATCCTCCAGCAGCCCACCCTTCGATCCTCGCTGGCTCGATGAACTCGCCGACGGCTGCCGCAAGCTCCACGGAGCCCACCCGCGTTTCGAAGACCTCTACCTCGAGCGCCGTCTGGAAATCAGAGTGGCCGCCGGGTCCGAGGTGGCTTCGTGCCGGATCGAAGGGAGCGCCGCGCGCTGGCGTTTCCCCACCCGTTGGGCGATCCACGCCGCCGCGGGTGTCTCGTCGAGGGCCGTGGCGGCGCTTGTTTCACGTTATTCCGACCGACTCGATGTCCCCCCGAGTCCACCGCCCCCGATGATCGATCTCGACCCCCCGCGCGGTTGGGCCGACTGGGCGCGGGAGATGACCGGGCGAATGGCCGATCACAACGCGGTCGTCCGCTTTCTCGCACGACGCGCCGTGGTCGTGCGTCGGGATGGCTGGCGGCAAGTCACGAGTCCTCCCCTGGTCCGGCTCGAGAGCAGCGTCACGGAACGCGGTGCGTTGTTGGCGGTCTGGGGACAGCCGCGGCTCGGCGGGTGGATCCGGTCGCTCATCGAACCTCGCCCGGCCCGATCGTGGAGCCCATCGCCAGGCTTGCAGTGCCCGGTGATCTTCACCGAAGGGACCGCCGGCGCCCTCCTGCACGAGCTCGTGGGACATCTGGTGGAAGGCGATCTCATCGCGAGCGGCCGCTCCCCTCTTGCCGGGCTCGGGGGCGCCAATCTCACCGAGGCGGCGATCGATCTCATCGATGATCCGCGACGCAGCGACCTTCCCGGCGCCTTTGACTGCGATGACGAAGGTGTTCCGGCCAAACCCATGATGCTGTTGCGCGGGGGTCAACTTTGCGGGCTCCTCTGCGATCGAGAAACCGCCGAGGCCTGCGATGTCAACCCCGGACGCGGACGTCGAGCCGATTGGCGAAGCCCGCCGGTTCCACGTCTTTCAAACCTCGTGGTCCCCGCCGGTGAAGCGGACCCACAGTCCATCGAGGCCGATGTCACACACGGCCTCGTGGTCACCCGGTTGTCAGGAGCGACCGTCGATCCGATCTCCAGCCGTACGGTGCTCCGGGTGGAGCGGGGATTCGAGATCCGAAACGGCCGCCGCCGCCGCCCTCTCGCCCCGTTCGAGTTGACCGGCGGAGTCACCGAAATCCTCGCCGCCATCGACCCGGCCGTCGGCAACGATCCCACCCCGGACTGGCGACTTGGATGGTGTGTCAAGGACGGGCTCCCCCTGCCCACCGGGTCTGAGGCACCGACCCTGATGGTCCGACGCCTCGAGGTTCTGTAATGATCGCCGGGATGCCACCCGACGAACTTCATGGGCGGTTGTCCCAGGTCACCGACGCCTGTCGCGGCCTCCTTGAATCCGGAAACTCGAGACGCTGGGAGGTGTTTGCCAAGAGTTCACTGACCAGAGAAACCGAACTCGTCGATGGCCGGTTGAGGCGGACCGTACAGGTCGAGGAAAGCGGAATCGGCGTCCGGGTCTGGGACGGAACCCGCGCCGGCTTTGCCGCTTCGTCGGGTCTCGACTCCTCGTCGGCGAGAACGGCGGTCGAGTCCGCGCGGGCCGGGGCCGCACCCGGTCCGGATCCCATGCCTCCCCGACGACTCCTCGGCACGACGCCGATTCAACCCGGTCCGAAAATGCCGCCCCGCGGGTGGGCCCAGCACGTGACCTCGGAACTCGGGTTGGCCCTTGCTTCGCTATCAGGCGGGGTCCTTCGTCTCGGTCGCGCCGTCGCCCAAGAAGGTCGGTATATCTGGAGCTTGCGCACCGCTGATGACTGGTCGGTGGAGCACCAACGAACGGTTGCCTCGATGCTTGTAGAGGTGCTGGTCGGCGATCGTCCCGGGACCTGGCGAGAGTGGATCCACATTGCCGACCCGGAGTCGTTCGCCGCGGAGGCCACCGCCGCCCGGATCGGCAATCGCGCCCTGCTCACCCGCCACGGGATCGCGACCGACCGCGGACTGCACGATCTGCTCCTCCACCCGGAAGTCAGCGCACAGCTCCTCGCTGCGATCTCACCGCTCTTCCTCGCAGCGCCCGATGATCAGGACCCCCTCCCGCGACTGCTCGGACCCAACGGGCTCCTCTCCGCCTACGCTCTGACCCTGGTGGACGACCGTTCCGATCCTTCTGCGCCCGTGGTCGGTCCGTGCGACGGCGAAGGTCTCCCGGCGCGCCGCACTCTCTTGCTCGAGGAGGGCGCTCCTCGACACCGTGTGGCGAGTTTCGCCGATGCCCGCCGGTTCGAAGAAACGCCTCGGGGTGGTGCTGTTCGCCTGTCGTATCGGGACCGGCCTTCGACCGGTCTGGCCAATCTTCGGGTGCTCACCGACGACGGCATGGCAGCGGGGCAGCTCCTGACCGCGAGCGACCGGGCGCTCTATCTCCTCCGCCCTCTGGCGCCGGTGAGGTGCGATCTCGTTGATGGGACCTACAGCCTCATCGCCTCGGGTGTCTGGATCGAGCACCAGCGAGTGAAGGGGTGGCATCCGGTTGTCGAACTCTCGGGTGACCTGGGCACCCTGTTACGTCGGATCGACGCCGTTGGAACCGACCTCTGTTGGTTCCAGACACCCGGCGGCTTTGTCGGGGCGCCGTCGCTTCTCATCCGCCGCCAACCGGTGGTCGGTTAGTCCACGGTTGACAGTTGTCGATTGACAGTCGAGAGTGAGGGTCTCGAGATCGAAGCTCCGGATGGAGGCAGTTATGGAAGTCGGCATCATGGGTTTGGCGGCGAGCGGCAAGACCTCGCTTTTCAGCCTCCTCACCGGACTCGCTCCGGAAACGGCGGGCGGGCGTCGCGATGTCAGCCAGGTCGGGATCGCCAAGGTGCCCGACCCCCGGCTCGACGAACTGGCAGCGATGTACGAGCCGAAGAAGTTCACCCCGGCGACGATCCGGTTTGCCGATGTACCCGGCATCCCCGATGAACATCGCGGCGACACCAGTTTCAACCTCCCCGAACTCCGGACGGCCGACGCCCTCATGGTCGTGCTGCGAGGCTTCCCATCCGACGCCGTCGCTCACCCCAAGGGCTCTGTGGATCCCCTGCGCGATCTCGAGCACATTGAGGACGAGTTCATCCTCCAGGACCAGATGGTGGTTGAACGGCGGCTCGAACGACTGCGCAAGGACATCCAAAAACGGCGCGACCCTGAGCTCGAGCGTGAGCGCGATCTCCTCGAACGCTGTCTCGAGATCCTCGAATCGGCAACCCCTCTGCGCAACGAAACCTTCGACGCCAACCAGACAAAGAAACTCAGGGGCTTCACCTTTTTGTCGCTCAAACCCGTCCTCGTGGTGGTCAACGTCGGCGAGGACGATGTTGCGTCGGATCCGTTTTCGGATCCCGCCTGGGCGGCATGGACGTCACGGACCGGCCTCGCGTTCACCCGGTTCTGCGCCACGTTGGAGACCGAGCTTGCCGAGCTCGATGGCGATGACGCACAGCTGTTCATGGAGGACCTCGGACTCGATGACCGCGCTCTCGACCGAATCATCGGTGATTCCTATCGCCTGCTCGGTCTGATCTCGTTCTTCACGGTGGGTGAGGACGAGTGCCGGGCGTGGTCGATTCTCAACGGCACCGAGGCCCTCGAAGCGGCCGGTGAGATCCACTCCGACATCCAGCGCGGATTCATCCGGGCCGAGGTGGTGCCGTACGACGAACTGCTCGAGGTCGGATCGATGTCGGGATGCCGTCAACGCGGAACCCTCCGATTGGAAGGCAAGACCTACAAGGTCCTCGACGGCGAGGTCGTCCACTTCCGATTCAACGTCTGACCTAAGGTGAGCTCAGATGAGGGCGGCGGCGAGTTGGTAGAGCCTCGGCCACAAGGGACGGAGACTGGCATCGGGTGAGGTGTCGCCGATTTGCGGCGCCGTTCTCCCACCCGAGGACCCTGTCGCCCCGCTGGTGACCGATTCAGGAACCCCGTACGGGGTGTTGTTGGCATCGGGAAGCGTCGCGGAACCCGCACTTCCGGCCGCCGCACCGGCAGCGGCCGCACCCGTCGCCGAAGGTCGTGTCGGATTGCGTCTCGTCGTTGTCCTCGAAGCGGCGCCGCTCGGGGTCCCGGTTTGTTGGACCGGGGTTGGAGTGGGTTGAACGCGCACCGCCTCCGGCGCCGGTTCCAGTGTCGGGATGAACGTCGGCGCAGGCTCGAACCCCCTGCGAACCTTGCGCACCGTGGCCGGCTCGAGGAAGGGCATGGGCATGGTGTTCTCGAAACGTTGTAAATCAAAATGCTTGACCTGCGCACCGAGCTGGAGCCTCGATGACAGGATTTCGGGATTGATCTCCGGATTCGCAAGCTCCGGAGCGTGTTTGAAAGCCATCTCGTAGTGCTGCATGGCTGACTTGGCTTCACCGCTGTGTTCTTCGAGCAGCCCGAGATAGAAGTTGGCCCAGGCGTGACCGCTCTGGAGCTTCAGACACTTCTTGTAACCCGATCGCGCTGCATCGAGGTCCCGACTATAGTGCTCGACCAGACCGATCCTGAACCACGCTTCCGAGAGTTCGGGATTGATCTCCAGCGCCTGTTTGAAGTAACCCACGGCATCGTTGGGCCAACCCCGATAGAAGAGCATCGTGCCGAGATCGACGAGCTCCTCGGGATTGAGTTCGCCCACTTCGGCGCGCTCATAGTATTCCCGGATAGTCTCGTCGCCGGGATCGTCCATGACCAGCCACTTGACAAAAATGGGGTCCTCAGCAGCCACATCGAACACCAGTAGAAGGACTACAAGTCCTGTCGCCAGAATCTTGGCTATGGTCGCGAGCTTCATGTTCCGGACTCCCGATTTCGCACTTTCCGTGCCGCGAGTTTCACCTTACCATCCTCCACCCGAACCTCGAACTCGACCTGACGACCGTGCTTCTGCTGGAGATCATCCCGCTGTTTCTCGAGCTGCTTGTCGAACGCTGCGCGCTCCATCCGGACATCGAGACCGAGCTCACGCTTGGCGGAGACGTATCGGTCATACAACGATCCGCTCCCAGAGGAGTCTACGGAGGTCACTGTCGGGCCGTTTGCTTCTTCGAAATGGGGATGGGTTTTGGGCAGAGAGGAGCCGTCGGCCCGCTGGATGCGTCCCTCCTCGCGATCGCGGAGCATCCTTTCCCAGTTCTGCGAGTAGCTCATGAAACGATGTTGCAGCTGCTCGACCCGAAACTGATCGGCACGGCGGTTGAAGGTGTGCTCTGCAAGAGCCCGCAGCCTCTGGGCGAAACGCGTCCGCTCCACCACCGGGGGCACCCGGAGCCCACCCGAAAAAAAACGTTCCCAGTTCTTCACCTGCTCACGCAGATCGCGCTCGAGGATCTGGATCTTCTGTTCGAGATCCATTTTCACCACCTTCCCGACTCTCGGATGACCATCGCCTCGCCTCGGGATACAATACCGTGATGTCTCAGTATCGCACCATCCCGGCCATCCATCGCCTGCTCGAACTTCCTTCGCTCGTCGAGGCCGTCGAGCGTTTCGGTCGACCTCCGGTCATCAAAGCGTGTCGGTCGGCGGTCGACCGGCTCCGCCGCCGCATCAACGAGGGCGCCATCGATGCCGATGACATCGCCAGCGCGGGGGCCGCCCTCGAGTTGGAGATCATCGCCGATCTCCGTCGAGCGACCCGATCGGCCTACCGTGAGGTCATCAACGCCACCGGCGTCCTGATTCACACCAACCTCGGACGATCCCCGCTGCCGACCGACCGGCTCGCCTGCCTTGAATCATACCTCGCACTCGAGTTTGATCTGGCAACCGGCCGTCGGGGGCAACGCCTCGCGCCATTGCGTTCCCGAATCGCCGCGGTGTGCGGCGCCGAGGCCGCGGTGATGGTCAACAACAACGCTGCCGCGCTCCTTCTGATCCTCAGTACCCTCGCCATCGGCCGGGAGGTCATCGTCTCGCGCAGCCAGCTCATCGAGATCGGCGGCTCGTTCCGGCTTCCCGATGTGATGGCCGCTTCCGGTTGCCGTTTGGTTGAAGTCGGTTGCACCAACCGAACGCACCTCGCCGACTTCGAGCGAGCCATCGGTGATGACACCGCCGCGATCCTCGTGGCCCACCAGTCCAACTTCCGGATCGTCGGCTTCACCACCGAACCGGCGACCGCAGACCTCGCCGAGTTGGTCCACCGCCACGATCTGCCCTTCATCGTCGATCAAGGATCCGGCTGTCTGCACGACCTCCGTAGGTGGGGGCTGCCGGCCGAGCCGACGGTCGGTGAACTGCTCGCCGATGGCGCCGACATCGTTTGTTTCTCGGGCGACAAGCTCCTTGGCGGACCTCAAGCCGGGATCATCGTCGGCCGCCGCGAATGGGTCGAACCCCTCGGCCGCCACCCGCTCTACCGGGCGCTGCGACCGGACAAGACCGCTCTGACCCTCATGGATCAGGTGCTCACCGCGCACGATGCCGACCGGCTCGAGGAGATTCCGCTCTACGCCATGATGTCGACCCCTCTCGACACGCTCATCCGGAGAGCCCGTCGAATCGGCGGCAGGCTTCGCAAGCGGGGGATCCCGGCCCGTGGCTGCCCGATGCGGGCCGCCCTCGGCGGCGGCACGACCCCCGAGGAAACAATGCCCAGCTACGGTCTGGCGATCAGCGGCGGACAAGCGGTTCACGATCTGCTCCGCGAGGGCGATTCACCCGTGATCGGCCGCCTCGTCAACGATGAGGTCCTCCTCGATCTCAGAAGCGTCCGTCCGTCCCAGGATCCGATACTGGAACGCTCGGTTGTCGAGGCCTACAGCGGGCTCAACAACCGCCACGACGAGGGCATATAGAGCCAGAAAATCACCGCCACGGCGAGAAAGGTCCCGAACGGCAGCGCCGTTTTGCCCGACCCGCGCCCCGTGGCGATGAGGAGACCACCCACCAGCGCGCCGAGGATCGCCGCAATCACAAGCACCATGAGACAGCCCTGCAGCCCCACCACCGCGCCGATGGCCGCGAGATACTTGACATCGCCCCAACCCATGCCGTCGATCCCACGCATCCAGCGGTAGAGCAGGATGACGCTGGTAGGCAGCAGAGCGCCGACGATGGCTCCGGCCACCGAATCGGTGAATGTCGTGAACCCGCCAAACCACGAGAAGACCAGACCGAAGAGAATCGCGGGAATTGTCATGACATCAGGCAGGATCTGGTGCTCGAGATCGATGAGCGCGAGGGCCAGCGAGAGCCAGGCAAAGACCACCACCTCGATGGTCACCGGGTGCAGACCATAGAGGGCGACCCCAAACGCGGCAAGCGCACCGGCCACCGCCTCGACCAGCGGGTAGCGAAAGGCGATGGCGCCACGGCAGGAACGGCACCGGCCGCCGAGAATCAACCATGACAGGATCGGCACGTTGTCGTACCACGCGATGGGGGTCGCGCAGGAGGGGCAGGCCGAGCGGGGTTTGACGATGGACATCCGCCTCGGGACGCGGTAGATCACCACGTTGAGGAAGCTGCCCACCACCGCACCGAGGACGAAGGCCTCGGCGATCAGCAGGGGTTGGATCCAACCTTCCATTGATAGAGCTCCTCCAGTTTGCGCACCATGTGGTCACGGCCAAAATCGTCGAGACCATCGGCCGCCGCAGCGGCCATGGACTGACGCCGCTCGTCGTTGATGAGAATAGCGAGGACCGCCGCGGCCAACCCGGCGGGGTCTCCCGGGGCCACCAGCTCGCCATTGACGCCCGGACGGATCACCTCGGGCGTCCCGTCGACCGCGGTCGCCACCACCGGCACTCCGGCCGCCAACGACTCCACCACCGAACACGGCAGACCTTCGTGGTGCGATGACAGCACCGACACCGTAGTTGCCGCCAGGAGCCCCGGAACATCATCCCACCAGCCGCAGAAAATCACCCGATCGGCGAGTCCGAGTTCTGCCGCTCGGGTCTGGGCTTCACCACGGAGCGGCCCGTCACCCGCCATGATGAAATAAACCTCAGGCATCCCCTCAGCGATTCTGGCAGCCGCCTCGATGAACTCGAGAGGCGCCTTCTGCGGTTTGAAGTTGCCGATCTGGGTGACCACGGGGACACCATCGGGGACACCCAGTCGGCGGCGCGTTTCGCGGCCATCGTTCTGGGGCCAGGAAGCGATCGAGATCGACGCCGGCGCGGATCACCGACACCTGATCGGGGTTCCAGAGCCCGAGTTCGACCCCACGGTCCCGGTTGACCCCGGACACCGCCACAAAATGGTCGGTCCAACGCGCCGCCATTTTCTCGGCGCGAAAGAAGGCGGCGCGTTTGACCGGCGACTGGAGAGGCGTGAACCCGAATCCATGCACAGTGTGGACTACCACCGGGACATGCTCCAGGCGGGCCGCGAGCCGGCCCAGAACCCCCGCCTTTGACGAATGGGTGTGGACCACCTGGGGACGGAATCGGCGGATGACTTCGCGCAGACTCGCCAATGCGCGAAGATCTTTGAGGGGCGCAACAGGTCGTACGAGATCGCCGATCTCGAATTTCTCGACATCGTCCAGAGCCCGCGCTTCGCTATCGAGCACATCACCCGGACCCCAGGCCAATCCAGCTTCGAACGCCTCCCGATCGAGGTTCGAGACCGTGTGCAGGACGACCCGCTGCGCGCCCCCGAGTTCGAGGCGCGTGATGATCGTCAGCACTCGGAGGCGACGGCTCAATCCGCCCCCTTGATCAACCGGCGGGCCGCAGCCATGCCGTCGAGGATGGCGTCCTCCATGGCCGAATACTTCCACTCGGCCCAGCGGCCGCAGAGCCGGATGTCGTGCGATCCAAGCCAGCCACGAAGGGTCGAGACCGCCTGCCGTCGATCATGGTCGAAGACCACATAGGCCGGATCGACCATGGTCAGACGGCGGACCTCCACCGCTTCGGGATCGACCAGTCCCGCCCTGATGAGCGCATCGTCAGCCTCGGCGGCCACTGCTTCCACATCACCCGTGGCGGGGTCGAAGCTGATCTCCACCGATACCGTGTGACAGCCGTCGGGGGCGAGACGCCCGTGGTTGGAGGGGAAACCGACGCGGTAGTAAGGGACCTCGGCGTCGGGGAAGTAGCGCCAGTGCTCGGCGACCGGCGCCGGGCCACGAACCCCGAGAGCGATATTGAGCACCCGAACCCAGCGCAGGGCCTCTCGGGCCTGGACCACCTCGACCGGAAGTTCGTCCAGGACCATGTCCAGCAAGCCCGGCAGCCCGATGGTGGCGACCGCGGTTGAAAAAGCGAGCCGATCGCCGCCCGAGAGTTCAAGCCAGCGCTCCCCGAGATGGAGCCCCACTACCTCGGTACCAATTCTCAGTTCGGGAACCCGATCCGCCACGCGGTCGGGCAACAATCGGATTCCTCCGGTCTTCGGGTAGCGAAAGACCGCGTTATAGCCCACCGCTTCGTCGTGCAGACCGAGGGCTCCGTTGACGACTTCCTCGAGATCCGGTTTGGGAACATAGCGACCGACCCAGTCGAGCCCGAGGTCCTCGGGTTCGGCGCGGTAGAGCTTGCGGTTGTAGGGAAAGAAGAAGTGTTCGGCGAAACCGGCGCCGAATCTCTCGAGAACCCAATCGCGGAAGTTCTCGGGCTCGCGCTCCCGCTCCTCTGCCCAGGCGCGGACAAAGCCCAGGAGACAGTCGCGCCGGGCCTCGGGTGCGAGGCCGTGGGTGTGGATCTGGATCGGATAGGGCGTCACATGTTCGCCGACAACGATGGCGGCGCTCCGCTCCCACACCCGAAGCTCGGACCAGATCCCGAGCTCGGTGAGGTAAGCCTCGGTCTCGGGGCGCGCGACGTGGAGAAGGTGCCCCGTGTGGTCAAAGACGTAGCCCTCGACCTCGATGCTCCGACAAACGCCCCCCGCCTCCGACTCCCGCTCGAGCACCGGCGCGGTGATGCCGGCCGCCGCCAACCGCTCGGCGGCCACCAGGCCGGTCAGTCCACCGCCGATGATGAGGGGCTTCATCTCGCCTCCATATCGACCCGTCCAAGCCAGATGAGGACGGCGAGGGCGATCACCGCCACCACCGCAGTGACGATCACCGTCGTCACCGGGTCGAGAAAGAGAATCACCAGACCGACCCCTCCGAGAATCACCGCGGCGCCATAACAGGCCACCACGGTTCGGACCGCCGAACCACCGAAGCGACGGCGCAGCCGCAGGGGGATGTGATCGGGACTGCCGTAGTAGATCTTCCTACCCGCCCGCAGCCGCAGGAACATCACATAGAAGGTGTCGATCACCGGCAGGGCGAGAAAATATAGCGGCGCCAGAAAACCCAGGTCGTTGTGACTGGTGTAGTCCATCACCATGGCCAGGGCGCCGAGGGTGAAGCCGATGAAGAGGCTGCCGCAGTCTCCGAGATAGATCACCGCGGGGTGGAAGTTGAAGCGGAGAAAACCCAGCAGCGCGCCGATGAGCGCCACCGTGAAGGCCGCCACGACCATGCGGCCGTTGAGCAGCGCCACCACGAGCAGATAGGTGCCCGCGATGACACCGAGACCACTGGCCAGTCCATCCATGATGTCGCTCAGATTGAACGCATTGGACATCCCGACCAGCCAGAAGACGGTCAGAGCCACCCGAGCCCACCAAGGAATGAAAATGATGTGCAGCATGACACCGGCTTTGAGCAGGACAAAGACCGCCACCGCCTGGCCGATGACCTTGGGTTTGGGCGTCAACGCACCAAAATCGTCAACCAGACCGACCATGGTGACGATGGTCGAAGCGAGCAGGAGAGCCAGGAGCTCCTCGTCGAACTCGAAGGTCATGCCGATGGAGAGCAGAAAGGCGACAAAGACGGCCAGCCCACCGAGATAGGCCACCGGTTGTTCGTGAATCTTGAGGTGGCCGTCCGGACGATCGACGACGCCGAACCGAAGCGCCGCGTCGCGGGCCATGGGCGTCCCCACCAGCGCCAGCAGATAGGCGAGAAAGAACCCGAGCATCAATTGGATCACCATGGCAGTTGTGCAAGCCTCCGTCGCGATCGGCCGCTTCGCGACCGCCATTCACGCACCACCAACGGCCATCGCCGAGCGATGGCGGCGAGGAGCTTCGGCCGCCGGACGACACCGAGGGTCGTCAGCGCCGAATCCCAACCCAAGAGTAGGGGGAGCCGCATCACGAGATCAAGGGTGGCGAGGTGTCGGGCAAGGGTCATCCAGCGGTTGGTGATGACGCAAGCCTCGAGTTCCACCGGTCGTCGCCAGCGCAGCGGACCCCGGCCGACGGCGGCGCCGGCCCCTCGACCGTGGATTGCCACCGCCCCGGGGAGACTCGAGATCCTGAAGCCTGCATTGACCAGTCGCCACCCGAGTTCGAGATCCTCCCAGAAGCAGAAGTACTGCTCGGCCCATGGTCCCTCTCCCTCGGAGACGCTCATCAACGCATCCCGGCGGAAGACCGCGAGAGCGCCACAGGCGGCGAGCGCCGCCTGTGGTTCGAGTAGTTCTGGTGCGAGAGCCTGGCCATAACCGCGGTCGCGCACCTCGAGGGTGACAGGGTGGAGCACCTGACCGACGCTGTCGACGGTGACGCGGTCACTTCGCATGAGCCGCGGCGCGACTCCGGCGAGACCTGAGTCTGCGGTCAGGGCTTCAGCAGCAAGTCGCAGACAATCGGAGGCCACCGAGACGTCGGGATTGACGAACGCCACGATCCCGCACTCACGGGCGATGGCTGAAAAACCGCGGTTGCAACCACCGGCGAATCCAGTGTTGGTATCGAAGGCCAGAAGGTCAATCCGTTCATCGCCGTGAGTTGCGACCACCTCACGGCTGGTGTCGGTGGATGCGTTGTCAACGACAACGATCTTCGCCACACCCTCTGCGGCTGACAGGGCCGTGAGGCACGAGGGTAGATCTGCCGCCGAGTTGTAGCTCACGACCACGACGCCGACGGGGTCGGTCATGGCCGGTTCCGATTCAACTCGAACCCGTTCACCGCCCTTTGGGGCGGTTGAACGTGTGGTGGACATATGTCGGGCATCAGAGAAATTATCTCACTATTCTCACGGGCCCTGCCACAATGGTTCCGTGAGCACGCAGGCCGCATTTCTCCGGGCTTTTCTCGGCGCCCGCCCGTGGCTGCAGGCGGTACTCCTGGCCGCGGTCTCCTTTGCGGTACTTTCGCCGAGCCTCGGGGCGGGATTCGTCTGGGACGATCTCCAGCAGATCGTCAGCTCGCCGACCATCTCCGACCCGGCCGCGCCCTCCAGGTACTTCTTTCTCAATGTCGTCGAATCCTACGGATCTGAAGGCCGCGGCGCCGATGGCGTCGACACTTACCGGCCGCTCTTCTTCGTTACTTTGTGGTTGGTCCACCGGATCAACGGGCCCGATCCCTTCTGGTTTCATCTGGCCGTGCTCCTGGCCCACCTCGGCGTCTGTCTGCTGTTGTGGACGGCGGCGCGCCGGTGGATCGAGTCGGATCTCGCGGCGGCGGCCGTCTTCATCGCATTCGCGATCCACCCGGTCACCGCCGAGGCCACTTTATGGGCGTCGGCCGTCTCCGAACCGCTGGCGGCCGCGGGTCTGCTCGGATCGGTGCTCATCCTCGACAGGTGGTGCAGCCGCGAGCGGAACGCCCCGATCGCCGTCGCCACGGCAGGTCTGGTGTTGCTGTTCGGACTCCTCGCCAAGGAGGCCGTTCTCACCGCCCTGCCGGTAGTGTCGCTCTTCCTATGGCGAATCCGCGGAGTCCGCCCTCGGGCCCTGCTCGGTCCGTGGATCGCCGTCGTCGTCTTCCTCGCCCTGCGGGTCAACGCCCTCGACGGCCTGCAGGCGACGGGCAGCGGCGCCGGCCAGCGGCTGGATGCGATCAGGAACCTACCCGTGCTCGTTCTTGACGCCCTCCGCGCCATGTTCACCCTCTGGCCGGTGGGGATCCGCCACCTGTACTGGGACTACCGCGATCTATCGTGGGCGGCGAGCGTGGCCGCGGCCGTCGTCGTGCTCATTCTTGCCTTCCTCGCGTGGCGGTTCCGCCGCCGGCTGCCGCTGACACCCACCGCCCTCGGCGTAACCATCTGCATGATGGTCCCGGTGGCCCTCGTTTCAACCGTGCCGGGCTGGGGCGGCTTCGGCCGCTATCTCTACCTACCGTGGGGATTCACCGCCCTTGCCGCCGCCGAGATCGGCCGCCGGCTCCTCGAGTGGTTCAGACATCGCGCTCCCAGATTCAGCTGGGCCGTCCCTGCCGTGGTCGTCGTGTTCCTCTCGGTCGAACTGCTCGGTCTCCATCACGCGCTCGAGGTCTACCACTCGCAGGAGAGCCTGGCCCTCGCCTCCATCGAACTCGCACCGCACGCCCCGGATGGCTGGGAGTGGCTCGGCAATCACTACATCGAGATCGGCGACCTCCCGAACGCCGCGCGGTGCTACTCGGAAGCGGTGACCCTCGCGCCCGAACTCTACCGTCCGCGCCACAATCTCGCCGCCGCCCTTTTCTATCTCGGCCGGCCCTCAGAGGCTCTGGAGCACGAGCGCATCGCGGAAGATCTCCACGGCCCCACCACCGATGGCGCCTTTGTCATGATCTCGGCACTGATCGAACTTGAACAGTGGTCGGAGGCTGAGATTCGGTTGCTCGAGGGGCTCGACCGTGACCCCGACAGTTCGTCCTTGAGCAAACTCCAGGTCCGCCTCCTGGCCGAACATCCGGAACCCGAGGCCTACCGAGACTGGCTGGCGAACCTGCTGGAGTCGGATCCGGAGCGGCCGGCCGCCGCCGTCATCCGCCCGCTGCTTCTTTGAGGATCGTCTCCATCGCGTCGACGTAGGCAGCCACCGAAAATTCGGCCTGTGCTTTCGCGGCGGCTGCGATTCCGAGTCGACGCCGCAACTCAGGGTCGCCGGCCAGTCGTACCATCCGCTCCATCAATCCCTCACGGTCACCGGGCTCGACCATGAAACCGGTTTCTCCCTCGGCGATCATTTCCGGCACTCCGCCGCAGCGGTAGGCCACCACAGGTCGGCCCGCGGCCATGGCCTCCATCACCGTTCGCGGCAGCGGATCGGGCCACAGACTCGGCACCACGATCATGTCAGCCGCAGTCAACAGATTCCAAACGTCCCGCTGGGGCGGCAACACGAAAAACCGTTCCGAGAACGGGGATTTGGCAATCTCAGTCCTGAGTCTCTCAATTTCATCCGGCGGCCCTGCACCGGCAATCACAACAAAAAGCGACGGAACCTGGGCCATGGCCAGGGAGCCTGCCTGAACCAGATCGACCGTCCCTTTGTGGCTTACAAGCTGGGCGAAGAAACCAACAAAGATACCCTCGGTCGGCAGTCCGAAGCTTTTCCTCAACTCGGATGACGTAACCCGATCGAGCGGCACATCACATCCATTGTGGACGACCGTGACCAGATCGCCGAGTCCCTCGTCATCCAACCACTCGGCCACCGCATGACTCACCGCCACAATTCGGGTCGCATCGCGTTTGAGGCGTCGGGCAAACCACCGTCGACGGGGACCCGGGGGAGAATCTCCCGAATATGCCACACCACGGGCAGGCCGAGGGCGCGGGCCGCCGCCGCCCCCTTGAGCTGGGGCAGGCAGTTGACATAGACCACATCCGGCCAGAAGTGATCGAGCCACACCATCATTCGCCGGTAGCCCGGATCGGGCAGCCGATAACGAAGAAAGCGCAGAATCTGAGTCGTTGGGGGCTGCGGTCCCCACTGAACCAGCCAACAGGCCCGGCTCCGGATGGTTGCCACCTCAACGCCCAAAGCTTCGAGCCCGGATCCGAGACACCACGTGTCGGGAGCTACCACCCCCATTTCGTGACCGCGGCCGGCCAACGCCTCAGTCAGCGCGGCGAGGCTTTTTTCTGCGCCGGTAGGGGCGTCGGGCGACGCGAGATGGGAGATCGCAGCGATCTTCACGAGGACTTCTCCGCCGGGATCTCCTCGAGCCGCCGCTGCCAGTGCTCGAGGACGAGCAGCGTCCATAGGGCGGCGCCGTGGTCACGACGGCCATCGAGGTGCTCGTCGAGCAGGCGACTCACCGTTGCCGGTTCGAAAAGACCCCGGCGGCGAATGCGCTCAGGCGACAGCTGATCCATCATGGCTGCTTTCAGGTCGCCGCGGAGCCAGGAACCGATGGGGACGGCAAAGGCCTGTTTGCGCCTCGTCGCGGTGGTCTCGGGAATCATCCCATCGACGGCACGGCGCAGAAGAATCTTGTCGTGGAGGGCGGTCGCCTTGAGTCGACCGGGAAGCGGCAGCACGAAATCCGCAACCTCGTTATCGAGAAACGGCACCCGTACCTCGAGGGAGTGGGCCATCGACATGCGATCGACCTTGGGCAGGAGATCGGCCGGGAGGAAAATTTCCCGGTCGGCTGCCAACCGACCGTTGATCGGATCCGCCGCCGCATCCCGCAGCCACCTGTCGGCAAGGTCTTCGTAGGGTTCAAGCATGCCGTCCTCGCTTGCCAGGGGCGCCACCGCCAGGTTGTCGATCTCTGCGGCAGTGAACACCCGCCCCCAGTGGAGCTGACGTCCCAGTCCTGGAGCCATCCGCACCCGCTCTCGGATCCTCTCGGACGGCGACCGGCCCGCAAGCCTCATGGCAATCGGCGCCAGCCGGCGGCCGAGACCGCCGAATCGATCGAAGGCGACATCGTAGCGCTGCCGTTCATAGCCGCCGAAGATCTCGTCGGCGCCCTCCCCCGACAGGGCCACGGTCACCAACTGGCGCGCCAGCTTCGACATGTACCAGGTGGGGATGGCGGTGGCGTCGGCCAACGGCATATCGAGCCCATCGAGGATCGCTTCGAGATCACGGGCCACCTGCTGCGAGTCCATCACGAGCTCATGGTGGTGGCTGTCCAGATGCGCAGCGACGGCCCGCGCCGCCGGCAGCTCGGAAACGGCGCCTGGACCCTCAAACCCCACCGAAAAGGTCGTGAGCCGCCCCGAAATCGAGCGCCGAGCAAGGGCCGACACGGTCGACGAGTCGACGCCGCCAGAAAGAAAGACACCAACCGGGACGTCGGCCACGAGTTGGCGCTCGACGGCCTCATCCAAAATGGCCCGCAGCCGTTCCGCAGCGTCCTCCAGGACGATCCGCCCCGCCTCGTGTTCGGGCGGCTGCCAGTAGGCTCTCAGTTGCTCGCCGCCATCGGCGCTAAGGCTGAGCACCGCTCCCGGTGGCACCGCCGCCACCCCTTTGAGCAGCGCCCCACCGGGTGAGGCGTAGCCGAGGGCGAGGTAGTGTCTGAGCTCGACAGGGTCGAGTTCTCGCCGAGCAGGAAATCCTCCGGTCAGGAGGGCGCGAAGTTCGGAAGCAAAGCCCACCAAGCCACCTTCGCGGCACCAGAACAGCGGTTTGATTCCGAACCGGTCGCGGGCGAGGTGGAGCACGCGTTCGCGGCGGTCCCACAGCGCGAGGGCGAACATCCCGTTGAGCCGCGCGAGACAGCCGATTCCCTCTTCGGCGAAGAGCCGCAACACGACCTCGACGTCGCCCCTGCTTCGAAAGACATGGCCCTTGGCTTCAAGCTCTGCGCGAAGCTCACGGAAATTGTAGATCTCACCGTTGAGGACGATCGCCGCGCGACCGTCTTCGAGCACGATCGGCTGCTGACCAGTCTCGATGTCGATCACCGCCAGGCGGCGAAAACCGAACGACACCGGGTTGTCGTCATAGAATCCCTCGTCGTCGGGCCCGCGGTGGACCAGCGCCCCGGTCATGGCCCGAACCCGACGCGACCGCTCGTCGCGATCTTGATCCCCGAGAATGCCTGCTATCCCGCACACGGTTTGATTATGACACCTTGCGGATGCGCCCCGGTCTCTCCATCGCCCAGGTCAGGGCCTTGACGAGCCGGGCGGAGACCGCCGGCAGATCGAAACTCCGCTCGACGGTCTGTCTTGCGGCGCTCCCGATGTCCCGACGTCTTTCGGGACGGCTGATGAGCTCGTCGAGGCCGTTGACCCAGTCCTCGTCGGTCATCGCCAGCAACCCGTTTCGGCCGTGCTCGATGACTTCACGATTCATCCCCACCGGCGAGGCCAGTGAAGGAATGCCGAAGGCCATGTATTGCAGGAGCTTGAACGCGCATTTGGCCCGTGTCCACTCGGTGTCATCGAGGGGCATGAGGCCGATCCCGATCCCCTTGAAACACCCGACCTCGTTCTCGAGGGTCCAGGGGCGGTACTCGACGGGAACTCCCTCGAGCCGAGGTCTTCGATCGGCCACAACGATCAACTTGAACCCGGGATGCCGCCAGGCGATCTCCTTCAGAGGACCGGCGAGGGCCTCGAGATAAGCCAGATTGCTCGAATGACCGACCCATCCCGCCGTCGGGTGGTCGACCGCTTCAAGCGCGTCGGGGTGAAAACGGCCGCAGTCCACCGCCGTCGGAACGATGACCTTTCGCTTCCTTTCCCCGACTCGCTCCGCCAACACCCGGTTACCGCAGAGAACCAGGTTCGCGGCCGCTGCCGTGGTGTCGAAGTTCCGTCGATACCGGTACCGGGCAATCCGCGAGTTCGATTCCACCGGTGACGGAAGATAGATCGCGTCGTCGATGTCGAAGACCATGGGACGGTTCTTCCTTCGCAGCAACGGCGCGAACAACGCCGGGTAGCACCGTCGGTGGATCAGAAGCAGATCGCTGTCGGCGGCCTGACGGAGATCGCGGATCTCGTCGAGAAGACGCAGTGGAAGACGAAGCAGACGACGGGCCGGTCGCGACTCTTGAAAAACGACCTTGGGATCAAACCCGGCGGCTCGCAACGCCGGCAGGTGGGCGAGAATCCGATAGCGGGTGCTCGCCACCGTTCGGTCGCCGACCACCAGAATTCTCAGCCCAATCTCTCGAGCTCCGGCGGGGGTGGTGGTCGACCGGGGTGGCGGTGATGTGTTCACCCTCTCGATTCCTGATCGAGATACCAGCGGTAGGTCGACTCGATATCCGCCCCACAGATCCGCGAACCAAGAGTCATTTGTTTCATCGTCTCTCATTGTGACATGACGACCGGGGCCTCGGACAGGACGGGAGAGAACCGCACAACCCTTGATCCGGAGCGTGACTTCTGCGAGTCTCGGTTCACCGGCTGCGATGAGCACGAGTCGGGGAGACGGTGGACACGATGTGCGAGGTTTCGATCATCATCCCAAACTGGAACGGCGGCGATGTGCTCGAGACCTGCCTCAGTTCGATCCTGCAACACACCCGCGGGGTCAAATTCGAACTCATCATCATCGACAACGGTTCCTCGGACGAGAGCCGCACAACAGTTCAGTCCTTTGCGGCTCGCGACCACCGGGTCAAGGCTATCTTCAATGATACGAATCTCTTGTTTGCGAAAGCATGCAACCAGGGCTACGAGATCAGCCGCGGACAATTCCTGCTGATCGCCAACAACGACATCCTGCTCTCGGACGACGCCGTGACGGCATTGGTCCGCTACGCCGAAGAACATCACGACGTCGGAGTGGTAACCCCGCTCTTCACCAACCTCGAGGGTCAACCACAGGAGTTCGTCAGACGGCTGCCCAGCGCGCTCCACATCCTCGCTCACTACCACCGTCTCGGCCGCGCTGTGGATCGGTTCCTGCTCGGCGGAAGGATTCAGAACGCCTACTTCTACCGCGACCGCAGTTTCACCGGTGTCGAGGAGATCGAGCAGGCCGGCGCATCCTTCAGCCTTTTTCGGCGCGAGGCCATCGAAGCGATCGGATACCTCTTCGACGAGGCATTTCCCCTTCTCTTCAACGATGTCGATCTCTACCTTCGGCTCAAACAGCATGGAATCTCCAGCCACGTCACACCATAGATCCAGGTAGTCCATCTTGCGGGCGTCTCTTCCAAGAAACTCGATCCGGACGTGTACCGGAAACTTCATTTCCAGGCCATGTTCGAGTATTTCCGAAGGCACCACCCAATTCAGTACCCATTGCTGTGTCTGGCGTGGCCAAGACGCTGGCTCCAAAGCAGATGAGCCGCGAGTTCTCCATCGCCGAGGTCACACTGGAGGAAGTCGACAGGTGCCTCGTGTGCTCGTCGATCGAGCACTTGGAAGTCTTCACCGCCCATGACACCCTCCATGACCTTCCGGGAAAGTGGCCCGTACGGAGGTGCGCCCACTGTGGCCACGGGTTCACTTCGCCCCGCCCTGATCGCGACAGTATTTCGTTGTACTACCCAACCGACTACTCGCCGTTCGCATCCCCCATCGCGCACCAGGAACCACCAACCTGGAAATCGAAGCTGAGAGGGATTTTCGGACCGCTCTTCAATCCGCGCGAAGTCATCATGCCACCCGCTTGGCGGCCCGGAAAGGCGTTGGAGGTCGGCTGTGGCTCCGGTCGGTTTCTCGTGGAACTCGCTCGTCGGGGCTGGACGGTTCAGGGGGTCGAGCCGTCCCTCTCCGCTACCTGCAATCTCGAGGCGACCTTTGGAGTGCCAGTCGTCCAGGGAACCGTGGACTCGGTGGATTTCCCCCCATCGAGTTTCGACATGGTCGTCGGTCTGATGGTCCTGGAACACCTCCACGATCCGCTTTCCGACACCCGAAAGATCGCGTCATGGATCCGGCCCGGCGGCTGGTTCATGGGATCGGTACCCAACTGCGCGAGTTGGGAGTTTCGAGTATTCGGACCGGATTGGTTCGCGCTCCAGGTCCCCACCCATCTCTCACACTTTACTCCGAGTTCCCTGAACCGTCTGTTGATCGAAACGGGATTCGAAGCCCCTCAGATCCTCGGCCAACGAAACGTCAGCAATCTCATGGTCCATCTCGGCCGAGCGCTCGAGCGCCAGGGCTGGCCCTTGGCCCGAGTCTTTCTCGACTATCCAGTCCATGGTCCCCGGACGCTCAGGCTGGCGGCCTGGCCCTTGGCGACCCTTCTCGCGGCCATTGGTCAGGCCGGACGGATGACCTTTATCGCCCGCAAGCCAAGCGCCACCCGCTGACGGCTGCCAACGAATGGCTTTCCCGGTGGTGCTCAGAAAGGACTCTCCGTCTGAAAAGTGATTGAGCTCTTCGAACAGGGTGCAACTGAAGGTGTCGACCTGCCAGTCACCAGCTCACCGGCGCGCAAGCCGCCGCAAGAGCTCTGCGATCTTGGGTGCCTGAACCTCGACCGAATAGCGCGAGGTCACCTTCTCCCACGCTCGGTCACCCATTGAAAGTCGGAGGTCTCGGTCCACGGCGAGGAGGTGAATCGCCGACGCCATCGCAGCAACATCGAGATAGGGGACGACGATACCTGCATCGTTCTCGACCAGTTCGGGCATACCTCCGGCTCTGTCAAAGCAAACCACCGGAAGGTGACTCCTTGCTGCCTCGAGGCAGACCAGCGGGAATGGGTCTTCCCGCGAGGTGAGAATAAATAGATCGGCCTCCGACATGATGTCGACAGGATCTTCAACCTCACCCATCAATGTCACACATCCGTCCAGCCCCAGTGTTCTCAGATCGTGCTCGAGCACCTCTCGAGCATCGTCCGAAACCGCACCGATCCAACGCAGCTCGAACGGCACCATGTTCGAAATCTCCGCCAAACACCGGGTCAGGTTGGACAGAAGATCAAACCCCTTACGTGGCACCCCGACTCCGCACCCGACGACAACCAACGGCTCGGCCATTCCCGTGTCGCGCGGTTCCGATGCGAGCGTTCCATCGGAAGGTACGCATTCATGGATCACGGTGACTTTGCCCTCGGAGATCCCGTGACTGCGCCGGAGGTTTTCCCTCACCGCTTCGGAAACGGCGATGAAGTGGTCGGCCATCGTTTTCAATCGACCATCGCCGGGCCCGACTGCCCTGATCGCATATTCGAGCTCGTGAACGTGGATCAACCTCGGGATCGAAACCGGTGCCAGGAGATCCAGCATCTTCCATGACGCCACCGAATTCGCCCAAACGACGTCTGGCGGCCGGCGGGCGAGACGTCGCCGTATACGAGCCGTGAGGTACCGATCGAGGGTTGCAGGCGGAACCATCAGCCGGACGATCCTCGCGATCGTTGCGGACGATCCCGCAAAAGGGTTCAGCACCGTCGTTGGGAGGACCCGGCGATAGTGTCCCACCAGCGGCCCTCCGTGGTGGAGCACGAGCTCGAGTTCAAATCCGGAGTGGTCGCGTAACCACGTCAAGAGGTGCAGGAGCACGATCGGTGCCCCCTGTCGACCGGCGTCATGGCCGACCACCAACAGGCGCAACGAGCCAGTCATGCCACCGCCCGATTCTGCTCATCGAATCCTGGGGGCCGCATGGACTCGATCATCGAGACCAGACAATCCTCCGCTGTCATTCGGGTCGTTGGATCAGCTTTGTTTGAACTGGTAAAAGATCGAAACAAGAACACCCCACCAAATCTATTGTCACCATAGTACGTCCTTCCCGTCCAGATAGAATCTGGAAACCCTTCTCTCAACATCCAGATCGGGCGAGAAAGGATCGTGTCAGTTCCTCGCCACACAGCGTGTAGAATTCAGGAGAGTTGCTGAGGCAGATAACGGACGTAGCTCGAAACACGGTCGGGACTGAGATGACCTCGCGAGGTGTATCATTGTTGACGTGTGAGATGAAACAAAAGGAAAACACGAAGGCACGGAATCGGAAAATCGGTTCTCGGGAAGCGGCCGATGGGTGTACCGCCGATGCGAGATCCTGAGAATCCTCCCCGCGTCTCTGTGGTGTTGCCAGTGCGCAATGGAGAACCCTTTATTGGAGAAGCCCTCCAAAGCATGCTCAACCAGACGTGGCACGACTTCGAAATCGTCGTGATAGACGACAACTCGAGTGATGCAACACCGGATATCCTTCACACGGCAGCGCAGATGGACAAGCGAATCCGGATTCTGCATCTCGATACTCCGACGGGCATTGTTGGTGCCCTCAACCACGGACTAGAGGCAGCTCGCGGCGAGTACATCGCTCGGATGGACGCAGACGACGTCTCACTCCCGAACCGGATGACTCTCGAGGTCGAGTTTCTAGACAGGCATGCCGAGGTCGCGGCCGCCAGTGGTCACGTGCTCTATATGGATCGCGACGGTGACCCCCTCGGGTGCCCCGAAATGCCCAACAATCACGAGGAGATCGACGGGCGCCACATGACGGGTGTCGGAGGAGGGATCTGCCACAGCGCGGCGATCCTGCGCAGGAATACCGTTCTTGCAGTTGGGGGTTATCGGCCAGAGTTTTCAGCAGCCGAAGATCTCGATCTATTCCTGCGCCTTGCGGAGGTCAGCCGCTTGGCGAACATCCCAGACACAATTCAAAAGGTGCGCTTCTATCCGACGAGCCACAGCCTGCGAAGTCGAGATCAGCAACGTAAGCAGTGCCATGAGGCCCTGCGGCAAGCACATCAACGCCGCGGCTTGCCCTTCGATCCGGAGGTTTTTCGATTTCCTCCTCAAACCGAGGACAACTTTGGAAGTCTGGAGTTCTTCGCTCGGTTCGCGATTGATCATGGATACCCACGGACCGCTCTCAAGCACGCCATTCGACAACTCCTAACGGCGCCCCTGCGATCATCATCATGGCGCACCGTGGCCGCCAGCATCATCTCTGTGGTAACGTCTTCCTCTCGGGTCCGATCCTCCCGCCATCAAAAAACGTCTGAGACGATTCTGGCGAGCTTCGACGAGAAGAAACATCGGGCCAACTCCGTAGAGGAAAATCATCGAAAATGAGCGCCGTGAGTGCTTCGTTACGGGGTCTCTCTGTTTGCGCGCGGATACGCATTCTTCCAAGCGTCAAAATATGCCTACCGCTGTCTGACCCCGGTATTCGTTCCGAGGAGAAGGAGGTCCTCTTTCCCGAAGCGACCCACCGGGACTAAAAAGACCGTTGTCCCTTCCGCACCTGTTAGTTGCAGGTCTGCAGAGTTCGTTAAGAATATTTGCAACCCTCTCTTGCTTGCCGTCATCTTACGATTTGCCTCAATCGGCGAATGATCTTCCTCAAACTCATGTCTAACACGCACGTCCGAATAGCTCTCCAAGTCAGCTTCGTTTGTTCACTCCCATAAACCTTGAAATAGGGATTCCCTCCGTAGTAGTGATCAACACTCTTCAGATATCCCTTCAAATACGCGACCCCAAACGGATCCATGTACTCATACTCTTGGTGGTCAAGGACATAATCATAGAGCTCGCTACCCGGAATACCAACGTAGATGTTTCTACTGACATGATCAGGTTTTATCTTTCTAATGAACTCATCTGTCTGATCTCTATCTTCCTGGGTCTCGGTTGGTGCCTCGACTACAAAACTCGCAAATGTTTTGATCCCTACTCTTCGAGCAATCTCAAATGCGGTCTCAAACTGCTCAACCGTTTCACCCTTATTAAACCACTTCAGCATTCTCGGACTTCCACTTTCAACACCGATATAAAACATTTTGCAGCCAGCATCCGCCATGAGCTTCTGATAATCGTAGTCGTCAAGAGAATCAACCCGCGTCTCACACGCCCAGTCGATCTCTATCCTTCTGTTCATCAAAACACGACAAAACTCTTCCACCCGACCTTTGTTGAGAGTGAAATGATCTTCTCGGAAGTAGATTGATTTCGCGCCATAATATTGGATGAGCTTTTCGATGTCAGCCACGATTCTTTCGGCTGACATGAAACGGTACGACCGCCCCCAGACAGCGCCAACAGAGCAAAAGGTGCAATTGAATGGGCAGCCACGACTGGTGTTCATCGTATAGCAGGGTGTGTTCTTCTGCTGGTCGAAGGGAAAGTTCCAATCGTAATTCCTGTAAATCAGTTCCTCCCACGCTGGGAAAGGAAGTGAATCCAAGTCCTGAACTCGTTCACCCTGAATAACCCGGTCACTAATCTCCCCACTGAGAATTTTAAGGAGCGATATTTCTCCTTCACCGACGACGATATGATCAACATAATCTGGAATAGTGTCTAATCCTATCGACGTATGCGGCCCACCTACGACGATCTTACCTTTCCAAACACGATCATTTCTTTTTTGATGCAGAACGTTTAACATATTCAAAGTCGACTGATAGCAGATGGTGTTTGCATAAATGCCGACATAATCGATATCATTACGTTGTAGGAAATCGCCATTCAGAATATCTGTCGGCATCAGATACTCATCACTAAAATAGGTCAAGTGACCCGCGTTCTTGGCAACCGCAATGAGGGTTGCAAGACCAAGAGGCGGCCGCTTTTCACTGGTTGAAAAACCGGCCTTCAAGGGCGCTGAAGACGTCAGAAAAAGAATATTCATAGTTTCTCTACCTACTCTCCCATCACCATGAACAACAACATGAATATTTTTTATATTCGACTCGACTCCAAACAACGAAGGTCAATGCTCGCCGGGGGAAGATTGCATCACCGATCAAACTTGGATTTGACCGCAATAAACATCCAGTTGTTAATTATGACATGCCTATCGAAGAGAGTACGAAGCAATTCATCCATCTCGCTTTTTGTGTAAACATAATGGTGATATTGGTTTTTGGCGCATAAATCATTAGCACTTTCTCTGTCACTTGGGAAACTGGAAGTGCCAATCAGTATTCCGCGACTATTCAGGGAGTTCTTGAGTTCGGTTAAATACTTTAAACCATCGTCTTTATCGAAATGCTCAATTGTCTCCATTGCAACTGCGACATCATGCTTGGTTTTCTTGTCAACTTTCGGTTTCAGAGCGTCATCAACAACCCAGGAAATCTTGTCTTCTCCCCAAGTATCTCTGCAGAACTCAATCGCTCTTGGTTCCAGATCATAGGCAGTAATTTTTTTTGCAAATAGAGATAAGATAGAGGTTCCCCAGCCGAGTCCACTGCAGGAGTCAAGCACACGTTTTCCTCTGCAGAAGGAACTCCCAGCAAAAAGATAACGTTTTAACATCGTTTTGAAATATCCGCTTTCAAGAAACTCCAAATTGCCGGGAAAGCCCTTTCCTGCTGAGCTAAGAAGTCAATTCCTT
>CAVWAW010000003.1:0-344655 GCA_963753035.1 uncultured Acidobacteriota bacterium
GCTCGACTCGATGACGATGTGATCGGGAGGTTCGGGACGATCCGCCAGCTGCAACACCGCGCTGATCAATCGCTGCTGATGACGCAGCAGATGCAGCCGTTGGCCAGGCTGACCATGCCCTCGCTGACATCGCTGATCAGCTCGGCGTCGATGTTGACCGCGCCGAAATCGTTGACCACCACCGCGATGCGACGGCCGTGGTCGCCGTGCAGGATGTGGTTGATCAGCGTCGTCTTGCCCGCACCGAGGAACCCGGCCACGACCGTGACCGGGATCGGTGCGAGGGTTGCCCGCGGTTCGGACATTCTACTTCCGGATCGGACCACGTACGGGTTGCCCCGGCATGGCCTTGGTATCGAGCTCCGAGTCGCGGATGAGGAAGGAACCGTTGACGATCACGTGCTTCATGCCTTCGGACAGCTGACAGGGCTCCTTGAAAGTGGCCTTGTCCGCAACGGTCTTCGGGTCGAAGACAATGATGTCGGCATCACAGCCTTCTTGAAGACGCCCCTTCTTTTTCGTCATCGGTGCGGCATCTTCGATGATCTGGGCGGGGATCAAGGAGCATTTCCTGATGGCATCCATCCAGCTCAAAACCTCCCGCTCCCGGACCCATCTCCTCAGGAAGTGGCAGTAATTCCCTGCAGCGCGAGGGTGGCTCTGCAGTCCCTTGGGGAGGGGCCATTCATCGCCCAAGAACCATGTCCCTTTCTCGTCGGTGAAGGGGATCGCATCGGTGACGACGGCCCCGCCCGGATAAAGCACCGACATATCCAGCAGACTGGCGTCATGGGGGTTATTGTCTTCATCCAGGAAGTGGACGATGACGGCGTCTCCGGGACTGGCCTTCATATCCTTCACAAACTCCTCTTTGTTCTTGAAGGCCGTATTCGTTTTCACCAGGGTGAAGTCGTTGAAGTGGATTCCCATCCTCATTTCGACGTCATCCGGATTGAATTCCGCAGCGGCAATCGCCGAGTTTCCTGCACCGTAGGTGTAGGCCTCGGTCGTCATCTTAACGCCCTGTTTTTGTGCATTTCGCACGACAGCAACGAACTTATCGATATCCCGAAGTCCAACACTGTTCATATGGCATACGTGGGTGTGGGCCCCGGTCGCTGCGGCGAGGCCAGCTAGTTGCAGCATACTCGCAACGCCACTCTTGGGATCCAGCATGGAGACGTTCTGGATATGGGTGTAGGTGGGCACATTGTACTTCGCAGCCAATTCCCACACGCGCATGAGTTCTTTGGAACCCGCGCCCGGCAGGTAGGCATGCAGCACACCGATGCCGATCCCCCCTTCCTTGAGCCCCTGCTCGGTCCATTCGATGATCTTGTCCACCTGAGCCTCGGTGGCGACATTCTGGGTAAATTCCTTGATGTAGAATCTGTTGAAGACATACGGAACGGCATTGGGCTCGGGCTTGCCATTCACGGCCTGGTCCGGATTCATTGTCACAAGCCGGCCCGAAGCCCAGCCGGCGGAAGCGCCGTAGTTGATCGGCCGACCTTCTTTCGCGCAGTTATCGTAGAACTCCCCGATGGGAAGGATGCCGCCTTCGAGTTCCAGGGCGCTGGTGACGCCGTCGAAGGCCTGGATTCGGTTGCTGGCGACATTCACGGCGTGAGAATGGAGATCGATGAAGCCGGGCGAGACGATCATGCCGGTGGCGTCGATGACCTCCTTCCCCTCGAGGGGCTGATCGGAAATGGCCGCAATCTGGCCGCCATTGATGCCGACGTTGAACTTCCCGTCCATATAGGTCTCCGGGTCGATCACTCGCCCGTTGGCCAGCACCACGTCGAATTTCGTTTTTGGATCACTCATTGGGTCCTCCTTGTTGTTCACGATCACACTGTGATTTTGGGCCCCCGAGGCCCAAAGTAAATGCCTCGCCACAAGGCAATTGCGACGGGTACTCTTTCTTTGCCATCTTTTCTTCCCTCAGCTTTCTGTTCGTGACATCGATGTGAATGCTCCAGGACTCCAGCGAGTTTCGTATTCGAGTACCTTTGTTATTGGAGACCATTGATCTTCTCGACATTCAGAATTGCCAAATGGAGGTCGTACAGGGTTTCGAGCACACCCTGGAGTGCGGCCTGATCGAGGAGGGGACCTCTCAGCTCCGTGCGCGATGATCCGGTCGCGGTCCGCACGGCCGAGACCGTCATGCCGCCGACCCGTTCGCTCCAGTTCCCGTCGAGCGTTCCCTGGACGACGATGCGGTAGGTGGCGGGGCCATCGAATTGGAGATCCTCGGAGGCGGCCGGAATCATTATTCATCGGCTATAGCTCCAATCGCGTTTTTCGGAGCCGACGGGACTCGACCCGAAAGCGAGAGTCACCTGCAGCTATTCCTCCGGGCCGGGCGCAACACACCGGAGCGCCGGACGGCAGAGCGACCGGCTGCAGGCCTTCAACGGTGGGCAGGGTTCGCGTGTTGCTTCGATTCACACCAATATCATGCGTCTCGGGGCGCGCTTGCGAATCCCCAGAAACGCGGTATTTATGGGGTACCCAACGACGTACCACCCTGTGCCGGGGGTTCAGAGCTAGGAGGGTGTATTGCATAGAAGGTGGATGGATTTCGGAGGGGCGAGCGACACCCGAAAGGCGCCGCCAATTCTATGCGATACGCCCTCCTAGGTGACGATGCCTCGTTCGATCGCCCGGCGCACCGCTTCACGTCGGCCGTGGACATCGAGCTTCTGGTAGATCACCTTGAGGTGGCGTTCCGACTGTGTGTGTCGAGATGCCCAGCTGGGCCGCGATCTCTTTGTTCTGGAGCCGCTCGGCCAGCAGCTCCAGGATGTCGAGTCTCGCGATTTGTGAGCTCTTCGAGCGGGGAAAGACCGATGAGCGCTCGTCGATCTGGATGCCTGCAGCGACGGTCTTTCCGGCGCAGGCGGCTCACCTTCGGCTGCGTTTTCCGCTGGATCACCGAAGGCTGAGAGAATTCGCTCGACGTGGGTGACGTCATCGATATCCCTCGAGAGCGTTGTCAGCAGACCTTTCATCGGGGACCCCAGGTCGATGAAGCTGCGGATAATCCCACCCGGCTCGGCGAGCTCAACTGCTTCGGCAAGTTTCCCCAGAGCGGCAGGCTCCGAGCATTGAGCGTCGAGAACCAGGGCCTGCAACGACAGAACATCGATCAGAATCGTTCTTCGATGGGTCCGCCGGAGGAACTCCTCGAGCTTTTCGAGCGCCTCGCCGGCCTTCCGGAGGCTCTCGGGCGTGTCCTCGGCGAGCAGGAGCTTCACCGGGGTCAGCTGAGGCACGTAGAAGAAGTAAATCGGGGCTATCGGCTCGAACTCAGCGCCCATGCTGAGACGGCGAGCCTCGGCAACGTGACCTTGCCTGACTGCCAGGTCCACTTCGAAGGCACGAATGATCCCCTGGGCGAGGGAGTCGCCGGTCTCCTCCGATATGGGATTTCGCCAATTCGATGACGCGGGACGCTTCGGCAGTGCTGCCCCGGGCCAGGTGGACAGAGGCCAGGGCAGCGGCACCGTGAACTACAAACCACGTCCGGACCGAGTATCGATCCGCCAACACCTCGTTGAGGTAACGCTCAGCATCGATCAGCTCATTGCGGATGTAGTGGCTCACCCCGAGGAAGTACCGTGCGGCGCCCGTCGATCCTCTCAGGCCGGCCCCCGCTCCAAGCTCGATGCATTCGAGCGCCGGTCGTGCCAACCGGTCGAGAGAACCATCCAACATGTGGACGAGGCAGAAATATATCATCGACCGGACCCGATGGGTCACCCCGATCGAAGGCGACTCTTCCAGTTCTTCATCGAGAGCCCGGCAAGCTCCGGCCAGGTCACCCAATGTCTGACGCGCCAGGGCCCGAAATCCCACCGCAAGCGATCGGACGTGCAGCGCTTCGAGGGGAAGCAGGCTCAAGGCGCGTTCTGCGCACTCGAGTGCGCGATCTCCATCCCCGGGAAAAAAGGCCTCGAGAGCGGTCATGAACGCGATCTCGCCTTCGACCTCTTTGCGGGCCGGAGATTCGGCGGGGAGCGTGGAAAGCAGCACCTCCGCCCGATCCCTGAGGGCAAACTCCTCGGCGACCCGACCACGGAAATCATGGATCAAGGCCTTCGTACTCAACAGCACCGGGTTCGCCGCAACGGCGTCGTCCGGCAGCAGCTGCAGCCGGCGCTCCAATTGACCCCACTGTTCGGCGTTGAGCTGCTCGTACCGATGTTGTTCGACGAGCCGCATCGCCGACGTCGAACGTCCCGGCAGCCAGTGCGTGCCGTACTGCCTCATCGATCAGCCCCTGATCTTGAAAACCACGCGCTGGCCCGTGCGTGCAGCGCGGCCACCTCGTTCAGAATCCCATTCTCGCTGCAGGACGTTGTTGAGGAGCTCCCGGAAGAGGTGATGATACCGGAACCACTCCTGTTGATCGTCGAGGGAGATGGCGAAGAAATTGTTTCGCTGCAGCTCATCGATGAAGCGGCTTTCCGTCGAAGTCGGAGCCACCGTCTGAGTCGTCGCCTGCACGCAGCGCGTCGCACAGCTGGGCGCAGAAGTTGTCGAGGATGGAGGTCCGCAACAACCAATCCCGCATCCGAGGTGATCGTTCGGCGAGGACCTCCTGCACAAGGTATTCGCGTGATGTGGTGTATTCCGCCACCCAGCTCTTTCAGGAAACCATCCGGATCGTCAATGTGGCGCAGGTGCAGCGCCACCAGCTGGAGACCGACGGCCCAGCCCTCGGTCTGTTGCTGCAGGTTGGCCAGCGCCTCCTCGCCGATACTCAGCCCGGCGGTGATCTCCAGAAACGCTGTGATATCCGATATCGAAAACTTGAGGTCCTTGGCGCGCACATCCGTCAGACGACGACTCGCCCGCATCGAGGCAATCGTGAGAGGCGGATCGCGGCGGGTCACGATCACTAGCCGAAGTGATGCAGGCGGATGATTCAAAATGAAACCAATGAGTTCGTGGACATCCGACATGGGTGCGATGCGGTGGTAGTCGTCGAGGGTCAGCACGAACGGTGTGTCGATCTCGTCCAGTTCGTTGACGAGGCAGCCACCCAGCACTGAAAGCGGCGGCAGTTTTGGCGCTGCGATCAGGGCTTCGGTTTCTCCACATGCGTCCGGGAAAAGTGTTCGTATTGCGGCGATCAAGTAGCTCGTAAAGACTGTCAGGTCGCCGTCCGCGACGTCCAGCGAAAGCCAGGCAGCGGGGTGATCCAGTGACTCGATCCAGTGGCTGACCAGCGTGCTCTTCCCGTAGCCCGCCGGCGCCGCGACCAGTGTCAATGGGGTCTCCAGCCCGAAATCCATCTGCCCGTGAAGCCGGCTGCGGTGCACAGCATCACCGGTCACCGGCGGGCGGTACAGCTTCGTCCGGAGAATCGGGTCGTGTTGTGGTTGTTCAGCCGAAGCTCTCGGCACGCAATCCCCCAACTGACAGGTTATGATGACTCAGTAAAATTTTCTCCTCACATCGATTGGCAACAGACGTAACGGAGAGTTTACAGTATGCTTTCTCGCGATCAACAACACGAGATTTTTCGAGCCATTCTGGAGCATCGCTGGTCATGACTGACCTCATAACGCAAAGGGAAACAGAAACTCTCAGGCATCTTTTCCAGCTGCCGGGGAGGAGGAACTTGCTTGTTCTTTTCGTCGCATCCGGTCTGGTTCTCTGCGGAGCGCCGGTCTTTGCCGCGGAAACGTTGCAGGTTCTCATCCTCGCCCCAGGCGAGGCCACTGTCACACTCACGGACCCGAACGGCGTCACACTCACCCAGGGAAGTGACACGGGAGAGCTGACGCTGAGACCGAGGACCGCGGGAGTTCACACCATCACCATCGCCGTCGGTGATCAGAATGAGACCGCTGAAATCGAGGTCCCCTCCAGGGGCTGGAGCCGGGTGGTTTACGACCCCATGGCCACGCCGAAGATCCAGTTCTTCGCGGCAGTGGTCGAAGAGATCACCGTCTCGGCCCAGCGGATCGAGGAGAGTCTGCAGGAGGTTCCGGTGTCGGTCACGGCCTTCACCCCCTCCGAAATTGAAGAGTGGAACATCCGCAATGTGCAGAAGACGTCCCAGTCCACACCCAATATGTGGATGGAGAAGAACAACGGCACCTCGAGCGGCGCGCGTATGACAATTCGCGGGGTCGGTGAAGACGCGATGATGTTCACTTCCGATCCGCAAGTGGGGATCTATATCGACGATGTTTACATCCCGCGCCAGAACGGCGCCCAGTTCGATCTTTACGACCTCGAGCGGTTGGAGGTGTTGCGCGGTCCCCAGGGCACGCTTTTCGGGCGGAACACCTCGGCCGGCGCCGTTCGTTTCGTGACCCGGCAGCCAAGCAACGAGTTCGATGCCCACGTCGAGGGGACTCTGGGCGAGTACTCACAAACCGATCTCTGGGGCGCCGTCAACGTGCCGCTCGGCGCGAAGGCAGCTTTCCGGATCGCCGGAATGGTGCGCAAGCACCACGGCTACACCACCGACCGGGCCAACGACCTTCGCCCGGGCGGGGACCGTGACGTCAACGACCAGGACATCCAGGGCATGCGCGCCTCCCTGCGTCTGACCCCTTCCGATGACGTCAACATCGTGATCGTCGGCGATGTCCTGCGCGAGCGCTCGACCCCTGGTTTTCCCACCGCTGTTGTTGATCAGCCGCCCGAGGGGCCCACCGGCTACGGGACAGGCAGGTGGGACCTCAATCAGGACCTCGATGGAGACGGCGATCCCCGCACGATGGAATCCGATCTCGAAAATTGGTCCAATGATATCGACCAATGGGGGGTCTCGGGCACCATCACCTGGCAGATGAACCGCCGCACGACGTTCAAGGCGATCACGGGCTATCGGGAGATGACCCACCTCTATCTGGCCGATCTGGACGGCCGCACCGGCAACGATCTTTCAACGGCGCTCGCCGATGGGCCCACCTTTCATCTCTACCAGGACCAGGCACAGCACAACTTCAGTCAGGAATTCCAGATCCAGGGCACTGCCGGCGCAGACAATCGGATCTCGTACATTGCCGGTTTGTTCTATTTTCATGAGGAGAACACTCAGCGAACCGAGAACATCATCCTGATCCCCCAGGGCGGGAACCGCTTTTGGGACACTGCGCTCGAGACCGACAGCTATGCGGGTTATGGGAGCGTGACCTTCGGTGTCAGTACCAAGGTCAACATCACCGCCGGAGGGCGCTACACCTCGGAAAAGAAGGTCTTCGAAAACGAGGTCTTTGCCGCCGGTGGCCTGCCCTACCCGGCCAACCCGACTCCGCTGATCGCGTGCGTCGCCCCTGACGGCACCGTGGTGGGTTCGGTCCGCCCTTGTGGGCCGGACGACCCCCCTGGTTCGGTTGACACACCTGTTCAGACGCGACTCGATCCTAAATTCGACGCGTTCACGCCGCGCTTCGTGGTCGACTATCGGGCGAACGACGACCTGATGATCTACGGCAGCGCCAGCCGCGGCTTCAAATCGGGCTCTTTCGACGGCCGCACGAATACCGGCGCCGCAGTGCTGACACAAGGAGTGGTCCCGCCGGAGACGCTGTGGTCCTATGAGGTCGGAGCCAAGACCGACTGGTTCTCCGACCGCTTGCGCGTCAACGCTGCGGCCTTCCTCTACGACTGGGACGATCTTCAAGGAAGCGGCACGGACCCGGATGGGAACATCGTGCGCCTGTCCATCGGCGACGTCGAGACCAAAGGCCTCGAGCTCGAAGCGACGGCGGTGCCGCTCCAGGGGCTCGAGCTCACCGGAATGGTGGCTCTCCTCGACACCCGGTACAAGACCACGAACTTCGATCAGGAGATCCTCTGCTCGCTCAACAACACCGGCGACAAGGAGCTGGTGCTCAAGTACGCACCCAGGACCAGCTCCTACCTGAGCGCGGTCTACACCACGCCCTCGAGGCAGAGAGGGCGCTTTTCCTTTGGCGGCTCGGTGAGCGGCAAGAGCAAGTACTACCTGAGCGCCTGCAACAACGAGGGTGGGTCCCAGGACGGCTACACGCTGGTCGATGCCTTCCTGGCCTACGAGACCCCGAGTGCACGTTGGCGCTTCAGCCTCAACGGCGAGAACCTCACCGACACGACCTACCTGACCGGCGCCCTCTACAGCGCTGGGCTGCGCATGTCCCCGGGGTTCCTCAACCCACCGCGCCGCTTCTCGCTCAGCATTCGATTCAGCTACTGACGGGGGACGGGACGGATTCAGGGCTCAGTGGACAGGCATGAAAGGAAACTACAGATCACGCAGATCTACGCAGATGATTTCGTGTGGCTTTTCGGGTGCAAGAACGTAGGGGCGGGTTTACCCCGCCCCCCCCGCGCCGCTGATGCTGCCGATCCGACATTCCTGGTTTGTCTTCAGAATCCAGTGAGGATGGGTTCTGTCGTCTGAAGCTGTTTCGCCCTCCCGATGACAACGTGTGGGGGGGTGGCGGGTCCTCAGTCCCGCGAGATCCGAGCCGGAGTCTCCTGCGCCTCGTCGAACGACCTGAACTTCACCACTCCGCGAACGAATTTTCTGCCGGCCAGCTTGCGAATCCTCGCGCAGTGCCTGACGAATCGCTCGAATCCGTCGCCACTTCTGGCGCGTACGGGTGCTGCGTTCATCTCCTCGACCGAATGGTACTTCTCGACCGCCATCAGTCGTCCTCCAGGTCGAACTCCTGCCTCAAGGCTTCGGCGTCGCGGTGATCCAGCGGGCGCACGGTGTCTCGCTTGAGCTTGAAAAGGGCGCGGGGTGTTGCGAGCTTGACGTGGATTCCGTCGATCTCGTTCACCGTCGACTCCACGCTTTCGAAAGACGCGGCCCGACCGAGGCGGGTCATGACGTCGAAGTAGAGGTCCCCGCTGGGCGGGTAGTAACGCACGGCGGGATAGTCCCCGAGCAGGTCGTCGGCCGAGATCTCGTCGATATTGGGGTCGTTGTCGTAGACCATTCGAAATGCGCGTTTCAGGCGCTCGACGTTTTCGGCGGTTGCTCGGATGAAGAGATCGAGGTCTTCGGTGGCCCTCACGACGCCGTGAAAGGCCATCGCCGCGGCGCCGATGAGCACGTACTCGAGCTGGACCTCCTCGAACGCACGCAGCACCCGGAGAATCTCGTCGCGTTCCACGCTCCAAGAGTAGCACCTGCCGGTCTCCGGATTGAATCCTGAGCCCCTCTCGGTAATCCTGGGGCACTCCGTCCACGCTGCAGGAGACCTCGAGCGTCACTGTGGCTCAAAACTGCGCGGCCCGCTACCGGGCCCGGAATCCACGCGCGACGCCCCTCTATCGGCTCTTCGAGACGCATTGACGATCTTTGAGCGAGTTGGCCTCGTGGGTGAAGTAGGGACCCGGATCCGGAGCCACCGCGATTCCGAAGTCTCCATAGAATCCAGAGAAGTAGTTGGTGTATCCGCCCTCGGCCGCGCGGGCCGCGAGTGAGGTGAAGTGCAGCGCCGCCAGCAGCAGCAGGCTCAGAGCCGCAACGCGTATTGTCGCTCGTTTCATTTTATTCGCCCCATGTCCTCGCCAAAAATTAAAGCCAGGCCGGGGTGCTTTCCGGCGCGGCCTCCCCATCCAGGTTGCCCTATTTGCAAGATTCAGGTTGCAGGTCGCAGGTCGCAAGGTTCAGGTCGCAGGTCGCAGGTCGCAGGTCGCAGGGTGCAGGGCACAGGGTTCACGTCGCAGGGTGCAGGGCCCAGGACTGCACGTTCTATCCGCGACCTGTCGACGGACGATTTCATCGCCGAAGGGGCGCGGCATCTTGGGATCGATGTCGAGGACCTCGCGAGCCGAACCCGTCGATGTGACGTCGTCGAAGCCCGAAGGCTGCTCCTTGCTTTGGGCCGGGAACGTTGGTCACAGCAAGCGAATCAACTCGAAGCCGGGCTCGGAAAAACGGCCGACACGATCAGCTACCCTGCACGCGAAGGCACCAAGCAGCGCCTCGAAGATGAAGGCTTCGCGAGACGATACGAAGCTCTCGATCAGGCGATGATCGGCAATCCATGTTGATCGCATCTCACCACGTTCCAGGTAACTTCGTAACTCCGTACCTGGCACCAATGGGCACCAATGCTGTTTTTGCCCCCGTTACTTCGCAAATTTTGTCATGCTGAAGGCTGGTGGATTGGGATATTTTTCCAGTGACTTCTGGTATTCGCCCACAATCTGCATATACGGTCCGAGCACAAAGGCAGAGACTGCAGTCTGGTTCCATTGTTCCCGTGGATCACGGGCAATATTGTAGACAGAAGGATACCCCATCCCCTCGGCACGATAGCCGCCCACGCCCATGAGGGACGGGTTGCCTTCAGATGCAATGAATTGCTTTGGATAAATCCGCCACTGCTTCCAGCGCACTGCAGCAACCTCGCCTTCCATGAATGTGATCAGGCTTTCGCGCGCTGACTGCTTGTTTTTGCCTAGGAAGAAATCACCCTGATCGACGCCATCAATGGCACGGTCAGTGGGTACTTTGGCCCCGATAATGTTGGCCAATGTAGGGTAGAAGTCGTGGATAGCTACCATCTCGTTGCTCTTTGCCGGTTTGATCTTAGCCGGCCATTTGATCATTCCCGGAACGCGCAGTGACCCCTCAAGTGCATCACCAACCTCTCCACGGAACGGTCCGGCTGAACTGCCCAGGAAATCGTTGTTGGACCCCTGGGTTGTAGCCGGCCCATTGTCGGAAAGCCATATGACGATGGTGTTGTCTTCAATACCGGCCTCCTTTATGGCGTCAAGCACCTGTCCTGTACGGTAGTCAAGTTCCATCACAGCATCACCAAAAAGCCCGGCACCCGATTTCCCCTCAAAGTCGGGATGTGGCAAGGCCGGATAATGTACATGTGACCATCCCACATAAAGAAAGAATGGTTCCTTTTCTTTTGCCTGTTCTTTGATGTACTTCACGGAGGCTTGCGCTATGTCACCTTCGATATGCCGCCTGTATTCAAGATCGTAGGGACGGACCGCTTTCAACACATCCTTTCCGGGTTCTGATTCCCAGATAGAGCATTGAGATTTGGTAATTGCTGCTTCCGAAAAACCGCTTCTACGCAGACCATCCGGATACAATGTACAGTCGGTGGTTTGTAAAATCCCAACATGGTATTCATCAAAGCCCTGGTGAATGGGCAGACTTTGCTTTTCTTCACCAAGATGCCATTTACCCACAATGGCAGTGGCGTAGTCTTTTGATTTGAACAGTTCGGCAAGAGTCACCTCACTATCCTGAAGTGTACTGGGTGTACCGGCAATAATAATGCTTCCCAATCCTGCACGTTGAGAATATCTGCCTGTCAGCAAAGCCGCGCGGGTCGGTGTACAGCCCGGCTCCACGAAAAACTGAGTGAGCATCATCCCTTCGCTTGCCATCTGGTCAATACGCGGCGTCGGCATGCCCCGAAGCTCACCGCCGCTGCCGTAGATTCCTAAATCACCGTAGCCCATGTTGTCTGACAGCATAATTACTACATTGGGCTTATCGGATTCTTCCGTGGCTGCCGCCGCGTCCTGTGGTGTAGCAACGGCAATGGTTACCCCCGCAAGTACGCAGCCGACAGCGGCCCACTTGCGCGCCTTTGTTATGGCATTTGATTTCTGTTTCATATTTATCTCCTTTATAAAGTGTTTATTTCCATTAAATAATCCAGCGTGCTCTCGGCAAGGAGCATATTCTTCAGGCGCTGCAGCCCATCGCATCAGGAAGCGAAAGGCCAACTCCAGGCTGACCCAGGCTTCGGGCATTTCTTCAATGAATATCGGCAGCCGGGCGCGGGCAAGCTCGCGATCAACCGGCGCACCGATCTCCCTCAACAGGCCAACGAAAGCCAGCAGATGCTCCGCACGGGCTACCGGGACTATGGCCATGTGGTACCTATTGATTTGCTTTCTCAGGGTCGAGCACCTGGAGGGTGCCCGCGGGCCACAAGACTCTGATCCTGAACGAATTCACACCTTTATCATGCGTCCCGACGGCGACCGGCGAATCCCCAGAAAGAAGGGGGAATTGAGGGGGTAGGGGTTAGGGATTAGGGATCCAGGATTCAGGGCACAGGATTCAGGCACAGGATTCATCGCACACCGCTCTTGACAACCCGTAAGGAGAATCGACGATCTCGCTGCATCCTGCATCCTGCATCCTGCATCCTGCATCCTGCATCCTGCATCCTGCATCCTTGGACCCTACTCGCAATCCTTCGCTTCGACTACTCCGGTTCACCGATTCTGCGGCGGAGCTCCGCCCGCCACTTGGCCGCGTTGTCCTGCTGCTGATTCAAGAGGATGCCGAGGATGTAGGCGGTGACCGCGGCGCCGATCAAGGCCACACCGACTTCGAAGATGATGTCGATGGTGAACTCGCGGACTCCCTCGGAGAACAGGACGCTTTGCGAGAACTTGAGCACCTTGGAGGCGGCGACACACGCCGTTCCGAGGAGTGTTCCCGCCCAGAGAAAACGCTTGTGGACGTTGACCGGCGCGGTCACCTCGTCGATCTCGTCGGGGTGGCGGCGAAAATAGGACACCTCATCCTCGGTCACCTCGGAGAACGACCCTTTGAGGAAGAGCCTGAGGAATATCCGATCGCGTTCTCTGGTCTCCTGAGTCGTCATTGCCGCTTCACCTCCCATTGAATGGGTTTCAGGATCCAGGATTCAGGATTCAGGATTCAGGATCCAGGCCGCAAGAATCTCCCGCGGCCTGTATCCTGGCACCACATATTCTCAGGTTTTCGTGATCCGCTCCGCGGCGGCGCTGACGCTCGTGCTCAGCTTGTCGAAGGCGTCGCGAACGCCGTCCTGCAGCGTCGCCCAGCTCTCGGACGCGGCGGCCGAAGATTCCGCGAGCTGCGTGCGCGCGACTGCAAGTTTCTGGTTGAGTTCGACGATCGTCGGGTCGACGTCCGAAGCCGAGACCTTCTCGTCAACATTGGCCTGCAGTTTGAGGATCGCGATCCGGCCTTCCGCAAGATCCGCCTGACTGGCCCGCACCGTTTCGGTCAACGCGCGGACGTGTTCCTCGAGAGCCGCGATCCGCTCGTCCTGTCCTTTGTCGTCACCAAAAATTCCCATGATTCTCTCCTCTTTTCTGTTATTGGTTAGTCGATGAACTCGAGGTCGTTGAGCACCCAGCTCTTGTCAATGTAGCCCTCGGTCGGCCCGTAGAAACGGAAAACCAGGAAAAACCCCTTGTCGGACACGGTGGGCACCCAGTTCTTTTCGTTTCCATCGGGCGCCTCGGGGCCAAAATAGACATCGACCGTGCCGTCGGCATTGACGACTGGATCATCCAGGCTGCCGACCGACTTGTTTTTGTTGCCTCCGATATCGAGCAGGCTTCGGGTCATCGGATCGTAGGCCGAGATCGCCCAGAAGCGTTTGACGGGCGGATTTGCCGGCACCCGCAGACGGTATCGTTGACCGCCGTCCAGATAGCGGCCCTCGGTGTCGCGGAATGTGGTCAGGTAGGCCGTGCCCGCACCCGGCGTGGTCGAGACCAGGTTGGGTGACACCACGATCGCCTGATAGTGCCAGAGTGTGCGGGCATCGATGTCGTTGACGCCGTCCCGCTCGAAGGTGGTGTTGTGGAGGAACATCTTCTCCCAGTGGCGCTCCGGCCAGTACCGGATATCGGGCTCGCGAGAGGCGTAGACGATGGCACGCGACATCGCGACACCCTGCTGAGCGGCCTGGTCAAGAATCCGGCGCATCCGTTGATCGGGGTTGAAGGACTCGCCCTTGCGGATACCGAGGGTGGCCAGGCGGCCCAGCTGCTCGGCGCCGAACAGCTCCCCGGGTTCGTACTGCACGATTTCGTTCAGCATCTCGAATGCAGAACCGTCCTCCGGCACCAGCGAGTTGGTGCCGACGCCGGTTCCGTTCGAATAGTTGCCCTTGCGGGGACCCGTCGCCAGCGGGTAGACGCTTGAGGTTCTTCCTGAACCAGTCGACGGCCTGCTCCCCGGTCCCGACCTCGCCGAAGCCGCGCATCATGACCCAGATTCGGTAGCTCGGCGAAGGCACCGCAAAGTAACCCTCGGGAGGCGTGTCGCTGTACCCGGGAGGAAGGAAGAGGTACTTGCCGCCGTCTCCCTTATCGGGGCCGACAAAGCCGAAATCCACGAGGAACTTGAACAGCGCGTCGTCGGCGGTGCCGTACATGCCGGGCGGAATCTCCACCACCGTCGGACCGTCCACCTTGAGATCGAGAGACGCACAGGCATAGACGGTGGCGTTGTTGCCGGTCAGGTAGAGCTCGCTGGGTCTCCAGCCGGGGCCTGCCGCCACCACGATGTCGGACGAGGTCTTGAAGCCGAAGTCGCGGATGTGCGACTTCACAATGCCGTACACCGAGAGAGCCGGCATGAAATCCATGTAGGCCTGGGTGGCGCGCTGTAGATCCATCTCGTCGTAGATCAGATCAATGGATTCCTCGGTGGGGAATGCGCCGCCTTCGAATCTCAGGGTGCCGAAATCGGTCCGGATCTTGTCCGGCGCCGGCTCGAAGTCCGTGTTGGTCTGTTTCTCCCCGGCAGTATCAAACAGATTCCTCGTTTCTCCCGAGGTGCCGGCGCTCTGAGCCGACACCGGACTCACCAGGGCAGCCAGCAACAGTCCGACACCAGCAAGAATGGCCATCGATTTCGATTTCACGGCGTGCTCCTTTTTTCAGTTCGGATAAAAAAATGGGGCGGGCCGTCGCCCGCCCCACGTCGGGTTTTTGATTTCAGCTACTCAACCACCTCGATCTCACCCGGGCGCCATGCTTTGTCGTACCAGACCTGCGTGGGGCTATAAACTCTCCAAAGCACATTCCAACCTTTATTTGGTATGGTTTGTACCCAGTTCACATTGCCTTCCGGCTTTTCAGGTCCAAAATAGACATCGTAGCTACCATCTGCATTTTTCACTACATCACTTTGAATGCTGGTAACTCCTGGCAAACGTTGATCAGTTTGCAGCATGCAACGTGTTTGATTATCGTATACCGTGATTTCCCAAAAGCGTTTAACAGGCACGTTGGCAGGTATGTGGAGCTTATAAGTATTCGCTCCATCTAAAATCTCTCCATCAGCATCACGTAAGCCGATTACATACTGCGAACCAGCACCTACCGGAGGTTTGACCATGACCGGAGTGATACCGGTTGCATAGTAATGGAAACGGGTTCTTTCGTTGATTAAGCGTGCACCATTATGGTCAAAAGCGTAGCTTCCACCGGCAAATCCGAGTTCCCAGCTTTTACTATCCGGCCAGATCTTTACGTTTTCATTTCTGTTTCGCCAGATAATAGAGCGTTGCGTGGCGGTACCAACCAATGCTGCTTCTTTCAGGATTTTGGTCATTCGGGCATCGGGCTTGAACTCTTTGCCCTTTTCTATACCCAGTGAAAGAAGCATCCCTAATGATTCAGTATCCCAGGCAGCGGCGGGTTCTTCCTGAACCACTTCATTCACTTCGTGGAAGAATGTAATATCCTGTGCATGCAAGGTGTTGATAAACTTGTTGGATACGTCATGAAACTTCACAGGCGTTGGGTTATCAGCTTCCGCTAAAGGATATACTTTTAGATGATCCTTCATATTTTTCACAACGGCTGCGTTGTCATCGCCCTTGGGAAAGCCTCTTACAGCTAACCAGTTGCCATAGGTGCCTGATCGTTTAACAAAGGGGCCTTCTTTCAGATCTCCTTCATAATCAGGTGGAAGAATGATGTATTTTCCACCTTTACCTTTATCGGGCCCTGCATTTCCAATATCGGTAACATAGTGGAACCAGAAGTTGTCCAGGATAGCCAGAACATCGGGTGGGGATTCAATAACAACCGGACCACTTTTCGTGTCAATCCACATGAATAGGTAGATCACCGTCGTATTACCGGTTAACAGAAGTCCTTTAGAGTCCATACGACTTTCCCAGATAATAGCTGTTTCATTATCGGGGCCATATTCACGGATTCCTCTTCTGAAACCTACAAGTGAAGCGGCCGGCGTACACATGATCATCGACTCTACAGCACGCGAAAAATCCTGATTATCCCAGATGAGTTGAGCCGTTTCAGCAGTAGGAACGCCATCAAAGAACTTCAGGGTTCCCAGGCGGGTTTCCACCTCATCCGGTATCAGCACGTTCGCAGGGATCTGTGTGGTCATTTTGTAGGTTGGAGTTTGCGCGGAGGCCGGTGCCGTCAGGCAGATGGCCACGAGCGCGACAAGGATACATGTCAGAGACTTCGTTTTCATGGTGCGAACTCCTCTCATGTCAGTAGGTCGTGGATATTGGGGTTCGATGTTGGATGTTGGATGTTGGATCTCCCAATCCCCGTGCGCCGTGTCGCCGCGTCCAAGTAGGTGGAGATCCTGCATCTTGCATCTTGCATCGTGCTTTCTATTCAACGAGCTCGATCTCACCCGGACGCCAGGTCTGGTCGAGCCAGGTCTCCAGCGGGCCGTACATGCGCAGGGCGACGAACCATGATTTGTTCGGAATGGTCTGCAGCCAGTTGCTCTCCTGGCCTGCCGGCGCCTCCGGTGCGAAGTAGACGTCGATGGAACCGTCGGCGTTGGTCTTCATACCTTCCTTGTAGCTGTCCAGGGTCGGGAACTGCTGGTCGGTCTGAAGCTGGCAGCGGGTCTGGGTGTCGTACATGGTCAGAGCCCAGAAGTCCTTGACCGGGATGTTGGGCGGCAGGTGCAGCTTGTAGGTCTTGGAGCCGTCCAGGGGCCGACCCTGGGAGTCCACCATGCCCATGGAGTAGTCCGAGCCCTTTCCGGGCGATTTGCTCGACATGGCAGGGGACACACAGATGTAACCGAAGTGGTAGAACACACGTCCGTCGAGGACTCGGGCGCCGTTGGCCATGTATGTTGTGCTGCCACCAATGATGGGCTGGTACCAGCCGCTGTCCTTGCCGTAGGTGTAGAGTCCCGGATTTCGCGGCGAGAAGCTGATGGCTCGTGCGGCGGCATTGCCGATGGCCGCGGCATCGACGAGGATCTTGGTCATCCTGTCATCCGTTGGAAAGGGTTTGCCCTCCTCGAGGCCGATGGCGGCCAGCTGGCCGGTGATCTCGGGGCCCAGGAATCCCGCCGGCTCCTCTTGCAGGATCGCGTGCGTATTCTTGAAGAAGGAGAAGTCATTGGGTAGCACCGTGTTGATCTGCTCACCCGTGCCGTTGAGAAACTCCATCGCCGGCGGGTTGTTCTTCTGCGCCAGCGGGTAGACCTTCAGGTTGTCGCGGATGTTGGCCGACGCGGCCTCGATGCCTTTGTCCAGATAGCCGCGCATGAAGAGCCACGCGCCATAGGTCTTCGACTGCACCACGAAATAGCCCTTCGGGACATCACCCTCGTAGCCCGGGGGCAGCACCAGAAATTTGCCGCCCTTGCCCTTGTCGGGGCCGGCCATGCCGAGATCGGTCATGTACTTGAAGGCCATGTCGTCGAGGATGCCCAGCATGCGCGGGGGAAGCTCGATGACCGTGGGGCCGTCCTTTTTCATATCGAGCCAACCCATGGCATACATGGTTGAGGTGTTCGCCGTCAGCCAGAGGGCCTTCGAATCCAACAGGTTGTCGTAGATGACGATCTTGTTGCTGGCATCGATGCCGAAGGCCTTCTGCCCCTCCCGGATCGAGTACATGGACATGGCCGGGATGCAGTTCAGGAAGGCCTCGGTTGCGCGCGAGCGGTCCAGGTAGTCGTAGACCTTGGCCACCGTCGCCTCGTCGGGCACGCCGTCGAAGTACTCGAGGGTGCCGATCGAGGTCTCCACCGAATCCGGTGCGGTGATCGATGCCGGGATGTCGGTGGTCATCTTCATGGTTGGTGGGGCTTCGCGCTTGGCTTGCGCTGCCGGTGCTGGGGTTTCTGCGGGCCCCTGGCTGCACGCCAGGGTTCCACCTGCCAGCAAGACGGCCATCCCGATGAGCATCAGATTGTTTCGGGTCTTCATCATTCTCCTCCTTGATTCGATTTCTCGGGAGGGGATAAACCCCTCCCCTGCGGTTCTTTGACGCGGCTGGCGTCCGTAGGGGCGGGGTTGATCCCCGCCCGGTGTGGTTTTCAAATTCATGCGGGTCATTCCTTGTCCCTGACTTCTTCGACCCGGAGAATCGGCAGGTGCAGGTCGTACAGGGTCTCGAGGACGCCGTTGAGCTGGGCCTGGTCGCGGAGCGGGCCGACCAATGTTGTGTGCGAGGAGCCGCTGGCGCTCTCGGCAACCGAGATCGCCATGCCGGCAAGGCGGTCGCTCCAGTGGTCGCTCGAGCGCTCCCCTTGACCACGATCCGATAGGTGGCCGGGGCGCCGAATTCGATGTCTTTGATGTCGTTCGCTGTCGTCACCGATACCTCCACTCCTGTGTTTGTCAGAGATGGGTTGTTGTCACGAATACAGTGTCGCTCCCCGAGCCGTTTCGGGAATCCCTCGAAATGGGGAGGAAACGAGGGAGAAACAGGGGGGCGGCAGGATCAGGATGCAGGTGCAGGTCGCAGGTCGCAGGTCGCAAGTCGGACAAGATGCAGGTGTCGATCCGTGTTGTAGGGGCGGTTTTTATAGCCGCCCCTCAGTGGTTTTGAGGGTCAGAACGAACAGCGGTGCATTCCGGGAAACGAGAGCGATACGATGACCTTCACGATCTGCAGTTCCCGCGGTAGAACCAGCGACTCTGAGGGGCGGGTGTAAAACCCGCCCCTACGAGACATCGCGTGCGACGAGGATCGAACAACGAATGAGACGTCATCACTGAGACTCGACCCCCGGGACCTCAGTGCCCCGAGTCTCCAGGTCCTCAACACTCATCCGGGCATATCGAGCCGAAGGTCACGTGGAAATCCGTGAGATCTTCGAGACTCCAGCCGGTGAAGGTGAGATTCGCAAAGATCGCAGGGCCGACGAACTTGATGACCAACGAGATGCCGGCAATAAAGACCCAGCCGAGCAGATATGTCCATCTGTAGCGATCGAAGAAGTCCTGAAGCTTTTCAGAGAGAGAGACCTGACTGTCGTCGTTGCTTGAAGGCGATTGGTTCTTCATTTCGTCCGACCATTTTCAGGTTCTTTCACTCTGTTGCCTCTTTCAATGAACTACCGGCGAGCAGTTGACAGCCATCGGGCAATACGACGGGCAGGCATCGGGGCCGGATCTTGAAGGTCATGTGGTCCCAGCGATACGGCTCTCCGTCGAGATTGATCGGGACCTTGCCGGGCACATCGACCTGGCAGCCCGTCACCTGTCGGTAGTGGACGAATCGGTTTCCGGTGTTGGAGTGGTCCTCGAGCTCCTGCATGACCAGCCCGAGGTCTTGAGGCTGAAAATCGCTGATGAACATGATGTCCATCAGCCCGTCGTCAATGCGCGCGTCCGGCGTCACGCGGAGACCCCCACCGGCCTGGCAGCCATTGCCCACCGCCATGACGATAAAGGTGCCCTCGTTCTCCTCGCCGGGCACCGAGACACGCCCGCTGTAGGGCGTCATTTTGGCCGCCGTGACGATACCGACCAGCGCGTATGCGCCTCCGCCCATCGCCTTCTTGAGCTTCGTCGGAGTGCCGACCGTGACCTCGGCGCCGAAGCCGCCGGAGGCGACGTTGACAAACGAAACGCCGTTGACCGACGGCACATCGATCGCAACCGGACTGCCGGTCGCCGCAAGGGTCAATGCCTCGTAGGGGTCGAGGGGTACGCCGCATCCGCGGGCGAAGTCATTGGCAGTGCCGAGGGGGAGGATGCCAAGGGCCATCTCGGGCGATGCGTTGGCTTCCAGAATGCCGTTGGAGACCTCGTTGATGGTGCCGTCGCCGCCGCCGGCCACCAGGACCTCGACACCTTCGTCCAGAGCTTCACGGGCGAAACGAGCGGCGTCTCCGCTTTCCCAGGTAGCTCGAACTTCGAGCGGCTGTCCTTCGCCGCGTATCCTTTCAATGGCCGCCCTCACCTGGGGGTTTGCCGCCCCCTTACCGTTGAGGATGATTCGGATCTGTTTCATTGCTCACTCCTTGGATGTACTGGCAGACCGGTTCTCGCTCAGGGATGCGCCGGTTGCCGGGATATGACCGGTGTCTCCTGAATCCGCCGCCAGGAATTCGGCACGGCAGACTATGAGGCTCGCCCCGAACTCCGTGAAGATCGCCTCCTGGACGAGCTGCGCTTCGTAAAACAGGTTTGAGGCCCACAGGATCAGTGTGAACCCTCGAGTCGGGTCTGGAATCCCCACAAACAAGGGGTTAATAGGTAGGTTCGAGATTGAGGGCTTCCGGTCAGAGCTTGATGAGACCATCGCGGATCGCCGCCGCGACCGCCTGCCTTCGGCCGCCGACGCCGAGCTTGCCGTAGATGCTCTTGAGGTGGTAGCTCACCGTGTGGGTCGAGACGCCGAGCCGGCTGGCGATCTCCTTGTTCTGGAGTCTCTCCGCGAGGAGTTCGAGGACATCGAGTTCGCGGTTCGTCAGATTTTCGGGTGCAGCTGAGCCGGCTGCGAGCTGCCGAGCTGTCTCTGGAGCAGGGGCGGCCGTTGCGCGTGCGGCCACAGGGCGTTTCGAAAACGCGCTCAGCACGCGCCGAACGAAGTCGGCCTCATCGCTCTCGAGAAGACGTTCGAGCATCCCTGCCATCGTTGGGCCGGCCTCGACAAATGGGAAGATGAAGCCGCCCGGTCGGGCCAGGGTCGCGGCTCGCTCGAGATACCCGAGCGCTTCCTCAGCCTTCCCCTGCTTCTCGCACGTCAGCGCCAGAAGAGTCAGGGCTTCAATCAGATGGCAGTTGTTGTGATGAGCCTCGTTCATTGCTGAAAGCTCTCGCAACCGGTCTTCTGCTTCTCCGAGGCGCGTGGCCGAACCCTCTGCGATCAGTGCCCGGCACCACGTGACGGAGGGGATTTCAAACCAGAACAACGTCACCTCAGGCGGAGGGGGAACGGCGCGCTCCAACCAACGAATCGCCATCTCCGGCCGTTGTTGATAGATGGCCAGTCGAGCCTCGGCGGATTCGGCCATTGCTGAGAGTCCAGGATCATTGAGCGAAACGGCGAACTCCCGGAGCTGTCGCAGCGTGGCCTCAACTTCGTCCTCTCTTCCCAACGACTGATGCGCCATCGCCAACCCAGCGAGCGAGTCCACCGCGGCCTTCTTGTGATGGATGAATCTCTGTTTTACGGATCGGGTCAAGGTTTCCACGGCTGCGTCCGGCTCGTGTCGGTAAAGAAGGATGAGCCCTTCAAGATACACGCTCCAGGCTTCGACGTGTGCGTGGCTTCCACCTGAGGTGATCTCTCGAAAGAGTCGGTTTGAAGCCCTGGCCTGCCCAAGATCGGCGGAGATCAGCTGGATGAAAACCGGGATTGCCAGTAGGCGCTTCATTCTGAGATCTTCTGTTCCTTCAAGGCGGTTGAGGAGCTTGGCGATGCGGCAAAGAGCCTGCTCCTTCCTGCCCTCCATTTGATTGGCCAATGCGAAAATCGTCTCGGCCTCGCACCACGGCTCGTGGTATGAGTCGGGAATTCGCTCGGTGGCTTCCTCGAGGACCTCGAGACTCTCGGCGCCGTGCCCTTGAAAGAAAAGCACGAACCCTCTGAAGAGTGCGACCTCCCCGTGCCGAGATTGCCGCGCCCCTTCACCGTCGAGAAGGGCATCGATACGATCTACAATCGGCAGCATGGCCTCAAAACGAAGTTGGCGCAGTAGAATCCAGGCGCGAGCGATCAGGAGCTCGGCATGTTGCTGCACGATGGAGTCCGGCAGGCGCGACAACCACTTTTCAAGGACGTACCATTGATCGGCGTTGAGGGCATCGATTCTGTGCCGTTCAACCAGTTGCGCCGCCAGTTCCGACTCGTCCGCGGCGAGGGTATGTTTTAGCGCCTCGTCAATCAGACCTTCGGCTTCGAACCACTCGCCGGCCCGGAGATGGAGGGATGCAATGTCCTTGCTGTTTGATGTTTCGCGCAACTGGCGCTGCAGAAAATCCTGGAAAAGGTGGTGATAGCGGAACCACTCACCTTTGGCGTCGAGGGAGATGGCGAAGAGGTTCTTGGCCTGGATCAAATCGACGAAGTCCAGGCCGGTGAGACCGCCTGGAGCCTTTGCCGCGTCAGGGAAGCTCACGGCGTCGAGGAGTTGCGGGCAGAACCGGTCGAGGATGGACGAGTTCAGCAGGCAGGTCCGCACATCGGGTGACAGACCGCCAAGCGCTTCCCGGAGGAGGTAGGCCCGAGTTTGAGGCAGACCTCCGCTGAGACCCTGGAGGAGGGACTCCGGGTCGGCGGCATGACGCAGAGCGAGGGTTACCAGACGGAGACCGGCGGCCCAGCCTTCGACCTGTTCTTGCAGGTTGGCGAGCGCATTCTCGCTGATGGCCAGACCTGCGGTCGAGGCCAGAAACTCGGTGGTTTCCGGACTGGAAAACTTGAGATCCTCCAGCCTCACTTCTGTGATCTGGTTGCCGGCAAGCAGGCTCACGAGGTTCAAGGGTGGGTCGCGTCGGGTGATGAGGACCAGACGGAGCGACCGAGGCGGGTGCTCGAGGAGCCGGTCGATCAGGTCGTGCACGGGTGAAGACGAGGCGATCCGGTGGTAGTCGTCCAGCGCGATGACCAGTGGCTGGTCAATGGCCTCGAGCTCGTTGAGGAGATAACCGGCCAGCACCGATGCCGGTGGGAGCTCCGGTGCGCGCAATACATCTTCGGTAACCCGGCAGGCGCCCGCGGCAACCGTGTGGACGGCGGCCACCAGGTATTGGAGAAACAGCCTGAGGTCGCTCTCGTCCCGGTCGAGGGACAACCATGCGACGCGGTGTTCGCAGGATCCGGCCCAGCGAGCGACGAAGACGCTCTTGCCGTAGCCGGCGGGCGCCGAAACCAGGGTCAAGGGCACCTCGAAGGCCCGGTCCATCAACCGCAAGAGCCGATCCCGGCCCACCACATCGAACGGCACCGACGGTCGGTGCAGCTTGGTGCGGATGAGCGGTGTCGAGATCATTCGCGGTACGCCCGCCTACTCGAGCATCAGCAAGAGTCGAATCATCAGGCCATCAAACCGTCCCGATTCATCGAAACGGTCGAGCCGGATGTTGCGATAGTTGACACTCAACGCGCCCCAAGATGCCGGCCACCAGTTCACGCCGAGTGAGAGAATCTGCATCTCTCCTCCTGTGATCGCACCGTCGCTGAGGTCGATATCCGACCAGCGGGCGCTGAGCTCCCAGGCGCCAGCGCCGCCGCGGTTGACCGGTTTCGCGATGGGGACCCGGCCCAATGTGCCGCTGCGTCTGTTGTATGGGCGCATTTCACCGGTCGCGATCCACGAGGCGGTGATGTGATAGCCGGAGAACGAAGGATCCCCCAGGTCAGCCGTGCTCACCCTATTCGCGTTGTACTCGCCTGCCAGCCACACGGGCCCTCTGCGCAGGGACACCTCGAAGTTGAAGAGCGTCGCGTGATCGGCATCGAACACCCCGGTGTCGACGAAGTTCGGCGAGTTGGCGAACTCCGGCTCTGTGCGGTAGCGCAACCCCGCCCCGGCGTTTGTGTAGCGAACTCCCATCCCGAGATGGAGCAAGGCACTTTCGTCGTCAGATATCAGCGGCAGGCCGGTGACGCGGCCCACGAGTTGGGTGCCACTCTCGTCAAAGTCCTCTCCCGTGTCGAACCAGTCGTTGAACACGCCGCCGGCGAAGGTCATGCGCTGGCCGGCGAGGGTGCCGTTGAGGACCAGGCCGACGTTTCGGGCTGGCATCAGCGCGTCGGAGACTGCAGCACGCTCCTGGAACGGTTCGAAGGCGAGAGACATGATTCGCTCCATTGAGATCGGCTCCTTCTGTTTGCCGAGACTCAGAGCCAGGCCTTTTGCCAGGGGGATGTCGAGCCGGTAGTCGAGAAACGAAAAATCGTCCGTCGAGTCGCTGTCAAAGCCCCTGTCGAAGGCATTTGTGGCCGCGAACAGGGTGTAGACCCAGGGACGCTTGAAGTTCAGGGTGCCGACAGCGCCGAAACGCAGACCACGAATCTCGCCACGCTCGGAGTTATCGAGAGGGCCGACCAGCTGCTCGATTTCCTCGTCCACACTCAGCCAGCGGAGGCTGTCGAGAAGAAGCGCCCCGAGGAAGACGCCCGACACCGACTTGCCCTGCCAGTAGTTCCACCTCTTCGCGCGGTCACGGGAGACGGGCAGAGAGAGGGGCGGGGGAGTGTACGCGAACCAGCGGGTTGGCTTCTTCTTTTCAAGCTCGGACTGAGACCCGGCGGAAGCCTGAAGGGTGTTTTTGACGATCTCGCCTCGGCGCATGGCGAAGCGGGCGTGCGTCTTCGTGTCGAGCAGCGCCTCTGGATCTTGGCGGGGGTCGACATCGAAGATCAGGAAGCTCGGGGGCTCGCCGAGTACGAGCTGGCCGAACAGGACACCGTTTTCCGCGTCCACAACCAGGTCCGCACGGTCGAATTCGATTTCGTCCTTCGTGACGATGTCGAGTTTTCCTCCCTTGACGAGCAGGTTGACGACGATGTAGTCGGTCTCGCCTTCCGGATCCATCAGCCGGACATTGCGGATGAGCACGTTGTCGGAGGGCCCCGCTGCGACAGCCAGGCCCGAGGTCATGACCGCGGCGGCCAGAATGCAGCACACAATGGCGGCACCGCGATGTGCACATCGCGTCGGACGTCGCAGAGATGCCATCACGAACCCCCGACCGCCAGAACCACCGGCGGCCCCTCGTCCTGCGCCCCCTTCGATCCCACCCGCGACGAGTAGATGGTCGGCGAGTCGCTGTAGCCGATCGTTCCGCCGAGATCCCCGGCTGCGCCGGTCTGACCGATGCCGCCGACGCCGGCCGACACGCCGCCGCTCACCAAGAACTGGGCGTTGATCGCGCTGACCGCCATGAACTGCATGGGGTCAGAGTAGCGTGAGCGGACGATATTGGACAGGACCTCCCGGGTGACGGTGAGCTGCACCGCATCGCTGTACGCGGTGTGACTGGAGACCAGCTTCTTCGAGCCCATCGATTAGCACGAGGTGCTCGCCAGACCACCGATCAGAACGGTGGCGATCACGAAAAATGACGGGCTGTGCCGGAACATCTCGGAGCTCCCTTCAAAGACCACGGGGGAGGGGGCGAACCCCCTCCCCGTGATCGATCACTCACTCCACCAACTCGAGCTCGCTCGGCCGCCAGGTCTTGTCGATCCAGGGCGCAAGTGGTCCGTAAGCTCGCAAGATGATGAACCAGCTCTTGCCGGGGATGGTCTGGATCCAGTTGTTCTCCTTGCCTTCGGGCGCTTGGGGAGCGAACCAGATGTCGTAGGAACCATCGGCGTTCTGCTTCACTTTTCCGCTGAGAGAATTCACGCCTGCGAATTTCTCATCGGTCTGCATCATGGAGCGGGTCTGGGTGTCATAGATGGTCACCGACCAGTTGTCCTTGACCGGGACATTGGGCGGAAGGTGCAGCCTGTAGGTCTTGGCGCCGTCGAGCGGTTGGTGTTTCGAGTCCAGACCGGCGATGGCATATTGCGATCCGGCGCCGGGCTTGGTGAGCGCCATCGCAGGTGTCACGCAGACGGCGTTGTAGTGCATCCACAGGCGCGAATCCATGCGGCGCGCTCCATCCTTCAGGAAGTAGGAGTCGTTGTCGGCAAAGGCCATGACCCACTCGCTGTCGGTGTCGGGGTAGTAGCGGTGTCCCGGGTCGCGTGGGAAGACGGTGTTGGCGCGGGCATAGGCGTTGCCGATGTCTGCCGCCTCGCTGAGCAGCCGCCGCATCCTTCCATCGGGCTGGAAGGGCTGACCCTTGACGATGCCGATGGCCGCGATCTGCCCCCGCGTCTCCGGACCGATGAAATCGAGGGGCTCCTCCTGGATGATGGCGTTGAGGTCCTCGTAGAAACTGAAGTCATTGGGTGGGATGGTCTGGTACTCAGCCAGACCAGACATGTTGAGGAACTCCATCTTCGGCGGGTTGTCCTTCTGCGCCAGCGGGTAGACCTTGAGGTTGTTCTTGATGTTGTCGGCTGCGTCTTTGACGCTGTCCCTGACATAACCGCGCATGAAGTTCCACACGGTATAGGTCCGCGACTGCACCACGTAGTAGCCGTCCTCCGGTACGTCGCCGTCGTAGCCGGGGGGCAGCACCAGGTACTTGCCGCCCTTGCCCTTGTCGGGTCCGGCAGCACCCATGTCGGTGATGTAGCGGAAGTACATATCATCGAGGATGCCGAGCACGTCGGGAGGAATCTCGATCACGGTGGGCCCGTCAGCCTTGAGATCGAGAAAACCCCAGGTGTAGAGCGAGGTGTTGTTCCAGGTGAGAACCAGCGGTTTGGAGTCACCCATCTGCTCGGCGATGACGATCTGATTGGATTTTGTGTGACCGATGTCGCGCTGCCCCTGGCGGATGTTGTACATGGAAACCGCGGGCATCATATTGATGAATACATCCACGGCCCGCGCGCGGTCGACGTAGTCGTAGACCTTCTCCGTCGTGTCACCGATGGGCACGCCGTCGAAGAACTCCAGGGTGCCGATTGGCGTGTCGACCGCATCTGGGGTTGTGATTCGGTGCGGAATCGTGGTGGTGTTTTCAAAGGTCGGTTCGTTGGTGCCGACCGGAGTCTGCGCCGAGACGGTTGCTGCCAACAGGCAAGCCATGGCGATGATTGTGAACGACTTCGTTTTCATGGTGTGTCTCTCCCTATTCCAGGTTCGAGCTTTCAAGGGATACAGGATTCAGGATCCAGGATTCAGGCAGGAAAACCCATCCTCTGCGATTTGCGCCCTGTATCCTGCATCCTGCATCCTGCGACCTGCGACCTGCGACCTGCGCATCCTGCGACCTGCATCCTGCGTCCTGCATCCTGTGACCTGCGCCCTGTATCCTGCATCCTGCATCCTGCATCTATTCAACAAGCTCCACATCATTGGGCACCCAGGTCTTGTCGTTGAACGCATTGAGCGGCCCGTAGTAGCGGATGTAGACAAAGAACCCCTGGTGGGGGATGGTCTTGACCCAGTTCTCTGCCGCAACGCCCTCGGGCTTGTCGTTCGAGAAGTAGATGTCGATCGAGCCGTCGGCGTTGGTCGTCGGCGGCGGATCCTGCTGGCTCGAGATGCTCGGGTAGGGTTGGCTCTGGATCTCACTGCGGGTCCATGGGTCATAGACCGTCACGGCCCAGAACAGGGCAACGGGGACATTGGGCCGCATGTGCAGCTTGTAGGTCTTGTTCCCATCCAGGAAGTCACCGTCACTGTCCTTGTAGGTCGTCTGGTAGCGGGAGCCCTTGCCCTCCGGCATCTGCATCGCCATGGCCGGCGTGATGCCGTCGGCGGTGAAATGGAAGGTCGTGCGCGCCTCGAGGTTGATGTAGTCGTTCTGATAGAAGGTCGAGTTGTTGGTCACGTAGGGGCTCTCCCACGCACGATTCGGATACACGCGGGCCTGCGGGTCACGGTTGTCGAAGGCGATCACGCGCGACATGGCAACGCCCTGTTCGGCGGCCTTGGCCAGGATCTGCTGCATCCGGGCATCGGGCGCGAAGGGCTTGCCCTTCTCGATGCCAAGAGAGGCCAACCGACCCAGCAGCTCCTTGCCGAAAGCCTCGGCGGGCTCGTAGTCGATGATCTCGTGCATCCACTCGAACGCGGAAGCATCCTCGGGCACGAGCGAGTTCCAGGGCTTCCCGGTGACGTTCTCGACGATGGGCGGCCGCGGGCCTGTCTTCAGGGGATAGACCTTGGCGTTCTCACGATAGAACTGCACGGCCTTTTCGCCTGTGCCCACGATGTCGGCGTTCGCCCGAATGAATGAGAAGTTGGCGTAGGTCGGCGACCGCACGACGAAGTAGCCATCGGGCACATCGCCTTCATAGTCCGGCGGCAGGAGCAGGTACTTGCCGCCCTTGCCCTGATCCTGGCCGGTCGGGCCGATGTCGGCGAGGAAGAGGAAGTTGTGGTCGTCCAGCGGCCCCATGATGCCGGGTGGCACCTCGAAGACCGTCGGGCCGTCCTTCTTCAGGTCGAACACGATGAAGGCGTAGAGACTCTCGGTGTTCCCGGTCAGGACCAGGGCGCTCGAGTCCAGGCGGTCCGCGGTGACGTTGATCTGCGAGCTGTCGCGCATGCCGAGGTCTCGAACCCATCCCTTCATCAGTCCGTGCGCCGACAGCGCCGGGTACATGTCGAGGTAGAGCTGGGTGGCGCGCTGCAGGTCGAGTTCGTCGTAGACCTTGCGCACCGTTCCGTCTGTCGGGTAGCCGCCGGGAAACTCCAGGGTTCCGAATCGGGTGTGCATGGTCTCCGGGGCGGGTCTGAAATCGCCCGGGGTGTATTTTTCCTCGGCGCCGGCGAGCTCGAAGATGCTCTGCGCCTCGACCGGCCCGCCAGGCCTGCGGTCAGGATCCCGACCACCATCAGCATTGATATCGATTTAGTCTTCATCGTGGTTCTCCCTTTCATTTTTCACTATTCACTTCCTCGACCTGCTCGACCCGCAAGGATCGGCAGGTGCAGATTGTAGAGGGTGTCGAGGATGCCGTTGAGCTCGGCCTGGTCGCGGATCCGTCCCGCGAGCGCGGTACGGGGAGATCGCCCTCTTGGTCGGTGACGGTGATGGTCATCCCGGCCAACCGGTCGCTCCAATCTTGATCCAGCGAGCCCTTGATGATGATGCGATAGCTGGCGGGCCCGCCGAACTCGATGTCGATGGTTCCGTTGTCTGTGATCATGCTTCGGCCTCCGCGGTGTCTTTGTCGCAACTCTATTCTCGGTCTTTGATCGACAGAGCGAATCCCCAACAAGAAGGGAGAATTGAGGGGGATGGAGGCAGGGTGCAGGATGCAGGATGCAGGGTGCAGGAGGCAGGATGCAGGGTGCAGGAGGCAGGGTGCAGGGTGCAGGGTGCAGGGTGCAGGTATCAGGTAGCAGGATTCAGGGTCTGCAGCGCCGGTTCGTAGGGGTGGGATTTACTCCCACCCCTCAGAGCCGCTGGTGATCGGTGGGGACTCGCGGGTCGTTGCAAATGGCAGTGCCCGGGGAGGCACCGCGGTTCGTCGGGGCCGTCGAGAGCACTGAGGGGTGGGGATCAACCCCACCCCTACGGATATTTTGAGGGTACGCGGTACCTTGCGCATGTTCGATGGGTGAATCCAACATCAATGGTCATTCTGAGGGTGCGCGGTGCCTTGCGATGTTTGTAGGGGTGGGATTTACTCCCACCCCTCAGAGCCGCTGGTGATCGGTGGGGATGCGGATCGTTGCAGATGGAGTGCCGGGGAGGCACCGCGGTTTTCGGGGCCGTCGAGAGCACTGAGGGGTGGGGATCAACCCCACCCCTACGGATCATCGCACGCTACGAGCTCAGGCCCTCAAGCCCCCATGTCCTCCGGCGGTTTGCCCTCGGCGTCGACCTTGGCTTTGCGCCTCGGCTGTTCATCGGTCTCCCTCGATTCCACCCATTTTCGAGGGATTCGCGGACCGCCGTCTTAAGCCATACTGGAGGAGTGAACCAACGCCGGTGCAGGGGTGCGAAGCAATCCGTCGCCCGCGAATCCGATCGGTGCGGGAGGGTCGAGATGGCACAACCGAATGGGCGACAGCGCGAATGCCTGCGATGGGGTGCGGCTGCTTTGGTCGTCGGGCTGGTGATGCTCAGTGGATCCGCGGCTTCGGCGGCGGACACCGATGTCGTGGTCTTCGACAGCGGCAAGGACATCCACGGCGAGGTCAAGAACTTCAAGCAGGGCAAGTTGAAGTTCGACACCGACCAGGCCGACAACATCTACATCGATTGGGACTACGTGCACTTCCTGACGGCCTCTGAACTCTTCGAGGTTTACGACGAGACCGGTGCGGTCTACTACGGGAGCCTCGGGACCACCGACACGGCGCGGGAGCTGGTCGTGATCGGTGAGGAGGAGTCGGTCGTGCTCGACATGGACACCGTCGTCCAGTTCGAGCCGATCGAGAAGACTTTCGTCGAGCGCCTCGACGGCAATATCGACCTCGGTCTCAGTTATACCTCGGCCGATTCGAGCCTTCAGTACTCGCTGGATGCATCAGCGAAGTATCGCCAGCGCAAGTACGCCGGTTCCGTCAGCCTGACCTCGATCCAGACCCGTCGCGACGGGGCGGACGACATCCTGCGCGACAACCTCACGCTCGATTACACCCGGTACCACTGGAAGCGCTACTTCGGAACCGGGACACTGGAGTTCAGCCGCAACACCGAGCTCGGCATCGACTTCAGGACCGAGCTCGGTTATGCCTTCGGCCGCTACGCCATTGTCACCAATCGCCAGCGGTTGTCCGCTAGGGTGGGGTTCTCGATCACGTATGAAGACGACAACACCGTCGAGTCCGGCACGACGGACGCGTGGGGCCTGGTCGGGGCCTCGTACCACTTCTTTCTGTATCACTACCCAGAGACCGATATTTTGGCCGATATCTCGATTCAACCCAGCATCACCGATTGGTCGCGGACCCGGGTGAACCTCCATCTGTCGCTGCGACGGGAGTTCGCCAAAGATTTCACGGTCAGCCTTTCGGTCTATGACAACTTTGATTCGGAGCCGCCGGAGGGCGCCAACGCCAAACACGATCTCGCGGTGGTGCTGGCGCTCGGATGGTCGCCGTAGCGGGTAGCGGGCGGCGCCCGCTACCCGGATGCAGGATGCAGGGTGCAGGGTGCAGGGAGCAGGATGCAAGTTTCAGGGTTCAGGATTGGATTCAGGATTCAGGGTTCAGGATCTGCAGCGCCGGTTCGTAGGGGTGGGATTGACTCCCACCCCTCAGAGACGCTGGTGATCGGTGGGGACTGCGGAACGTTGAAGGTGGATGTGCGGGGGGAGGAACCGCGGTTCTTCGGGGCCGTCGAGAGTACTGAGGGGTGGGGATCAACCCCACCCCTACGGTTATTTTGAGGGTACGCGGTGCCTTGTGATGTGCGTAGGGGTGGGATTTACTCCCGCCCCTCGGTGGTTTTGAGGGTCAGAACGAACAGCGGTGCATTCCGGGTAACGAGAGCGATACGAGTGCCCAACGATCTGCGGTCCCCGCGGTTGACCCTGCGGCTCTGAGGGGTGGGGATCAACCCCACCCCTACGGATCATCGCACGCTGCGAGCTCACACCCTCAAGCCCTCAGGACCTCACGCCCTCAGCTCTCTGGTTCCTCTTGCGGTTTGTCGTCGTCGACGACCTTGACCTTGCTTTCTCCCGGCTCATCGGTCTCCGAGATGATGTGGAGGTCCCGCTGCGGGAACGGGATCTTGATGCCGGCTTCGGCCAGCGCGGGGCGGATGGCGAAGCGCAGATCGCTCTGGACGCCGAAACACTCCGTTGCGGCGGTCCAGGCCCGGAGCTCGAAGTCGAGGGAACTGTCTCCAAAACCCAGGAAGAGACACTGGGGCGCCGGGTGCTTCAAGACTTCCGGGTGAGCGGCCGCCACCGTTGTGAGAATCTCCTGGACGACTTCGGGATCACTGTCGTAGTCGACGCCGACCGAGATCTGAGCTCGCTTGACGGTCCTCATCAAGGTCCAGTTGATGACATCCGAAGAGACCAGGGTCGCGTTGGGAACGATCAACTCGGGTCCGGTCCAGGTCCTGATGAGGGTGGCGCGCATGCCGATCTTCTCGACCTTGCCGCTGGTGGTGCCGAGCTCGATGATGTCACCGACCCGGATCGGCCGCTCGAAGAGCAGGATCAACCCGGAGACGAAATTGTTGACGATGTTCTGGAGACCGAAACCGACCCCGACTCCGAGACCGCCTGCCACCAACGCTGCCTTGCTGATATCGAAGCCGATGGCGGTGAAGGCCATCACGACGCCCACAAGAATGATGCCGTAGCGGGTCAGACGAGAGATGGTCTCGGGGACACCGATGGGAAGCTCAACGTGCGGCAGCACGATGACTTCGAGGATAAACTCCACCAACGCGGCGAATTTGATCGACAGCCAGATGACGAATGCAAAGACCAGGATGTATCCCGGTCGGACCGAGAGACCGGCGATGGAGATCGTCGCCTCGAGGGCGCGGGATCCGGCGGCGACGAAATCGTCGTAGAGGAAGAACGCCCTGAGGGTGAAGACGACCCACAGAACGGTGATGATGAGATTGATCATCCAGGAGCTCGAGTGGCGCACCTCCTCGGAGTGATCGGGGGCAATGCCGATGCTTCTCGCCGCGGGGGTGATGAGGAGGATGCGTACCAGCGAACGCAGGAACCCACCCACCGCCCAGAGAATCAACCCGGTGAGGATCGCGTCGGTGGTTCCCTTGACGAACAGGGTGCCGAGGCGCACGTTGCCGAAGACATTGGCGACGAGCCCGACCGCGAACAGGAACACTCCAACGGACAGCCCTCGGATGACGGCCTGCTTCCAGGTTTCCGAGAGGTCGACATCCGGCTCGCGAAGGGCGCGAACAAACCACAGACAGAAGCCGATTCCGGCGAGCGTGAGTGCGATCAAAAGCAGGCGCTGCACCAGCGAACCGACCGGGGCGATCTCGACCATCCTGAAGAGGAGATAGAGGGGGATCAGCAGATAGGGCAGCGGACGAAGTGGTTTGTCCAGGGCGCTGAGCAGAACCAGGACAAAGGCCAGCAGGACGATGAGATTCACGGCGTCGAACCAGGCGGCCGGCGCTCGCTCGTCGGTGATGTTGATGAGGACGCCGACGAGGATCGCGGCCGCCGCAATCGGACGTTCGAGAATGCTGACTGCGTCGGACAGGGAACGGTCCTGCTGAACCCAGAGACGTGCCCTGCGGTGCATGAGGATGAGCACCACGCCGAGGCCCACCCACAACACGATCCAGTTCAGCAGTACTGCCCCGCGTTCGGCGACATAGCCGTGGACATCGCGGAACTGTCGTCGCAGGAGCGTTGTGAAACGTCCATCGACGTCGATCTCCGGAGTCACCGGCTGAGGTCCACGCCCTCCACAGGCTGGGGCTGTCGGTCTCGAAGATACCAACCGAGCGTTTGGCGATCTCGTCGCGTTGCTGAGCAAGCATCTGATTGACTACGGACTGTTGCTGAGCGATCTTCGCCTGCAGGTCGAGCACGTCGTCCCGAGCGGTGCGGACAGCGGATTCGCCGCTGCGGATTGCTTCGATAGCTTCGGCCAGCTGTTCCATCACGGCATCCGGGAGGGCGTCTTCACGCTCGGCATCTCGGGTGAGTTCCCACAATGACCGTCGGTCCTGCAGATCCTTGAGCGTCGATTCCAGGTGGCTCGATCTGTCCGAGAGATCCTCCATCCAACGAGCCAGACGCTCCTGCGAGCGGATCAACGCCTTCTCCAGCTCCTTGAACTGCGACGCCCCGCCCGACTGTTGGAGCGCTTCATTGGTCTGGTTGGCAACTTCGACGATGCGGGTCGTCTCGGTCGGGAAGGCTCTGCCGGATCTCGGCGAGTCTCTCGTCGGCAGTGATGTCGGCGTTGATGTTGCGCACCAGATCGTGGACCGAGGCGGCGCGGGTGGGGATCTCGGAAACGGGAATCAGCGCCGGACCCGGCGTGGGAGCTTGGGGCCGCGACGGGAGGCGGGGCCTCATCCTGTGCCGTCACCGGCGCCGCCGCCACGAGCGCCAACAGGATCAGGATTGCCACCGCAGGCAGTGAACGCAGGTGTTTCCTCATATCATTCGTCCTTTTCGATCACGCCGATTCGGCCAGTAGATCATCGGCCCTTGAGGAGGTCGAGGATCCGGAACGAGGACTTGACGCGGAATTCGATGTACTGATCGGTCGTCTTGTAGCTTGTGTCGACCTCGCGCAGCTGTTGCCTGGCATAGCGGAGTTCGATGGTCCAGGATTTGTTCATGACATAGCCCAGACCTACGGTGTACCGTGCCTTTTTGGCGAAGAACTGTTCGACGTCGTCGCCGAGCGGGAAGTACCACTCGGCCCTCAGAGGGACGTAGAACGCACCCGGTTCAACGGTGTAGCGGTTGATGGCGATGGCGAATTTGAGCCGGTAGCGTAACCGGAGAGCGAAGTCCCAGCTGTCGATGTTCTTGAACCGTTCCTCGAGCCTGAAACGGTGGCTGAGCACATAGCGCCTCACCAGCCCCAGGCTGTTCGGCCAGTCGAGGGTGATGGCTTGCCAGAGGCGTGTTTCGAAGGTGTCGGTGATGTCTGGAAAATAGTTGTAGTAAAGACCGAGTCCGCCTTCGATCCGGATCCGTTTGCTGAGATCGTACGAGACGCCGCCCGAGCTCGAGAGCTGGTTGGCGGCTCCGAAGAGCCTGTTGGCGTCGTAGAGCTCTTCATAGATGATTTTGCCGAAACCCCGCAGCTTGTCGGTGACGCCTCGGCGGTATTCGTAGCCAACCGACATCTGGGTGCTGGTCCCGCCGGTGTCCTGGGCGGCCGCAGGGGCAGCCGATGCCACGACAATGGCTATCAGACAGCACAGAAGCTGGAGAGTGGGCCGCATGGTAAAGGGATTCTACTGTAGCGGAATGCTCGGGATCGGGAAGGCGGCGGCCAGGATGAAGTGGCTGCCTTCGAGCTGGCTGCGGATCCCGAACTCCCACACGTATCGAGCATTGATGAAGCCGATGAGCTTCTTTTTGGTCGCGATGGGGAAGGTCACCTCCGGCCCGACACCAAAGCCCCGGTGCTTGCCGAAGAGTTCGTCGAACACGGGCTGGAGATCGCCGCCGGGGTCGTCGCCAGTGACCTTCCACTGCGCGAAGTACGCGACGCCCACGTTGACGGCACCCTCCATGAACGATTTGCCGAGGCCGCCCTCGAGGGTGAGGATATCGCCGACTTTGATGTCGGTGTCCTTCTTCGTGGTGTGAGTCTCGTAGAAGGCGGCGGCTGCGAAGTTCCAGCTCTTGGCCTTGTCGAGGTAGATCGTGGTGCCGCCCATGATTTCGAAGCTCCACATCCCCATGCCGAGGTTGTCATCGGCGCCGGCTTCGTAACTGCCGGTGGGGGCGTAGATGCCGAGGCCGGCGGTGAAGTCGGCGCGCTTGGTGCTCCAGCCGAGGGTGATGGGCTGGATGTAGAGATCGGTGAAACCGGTGTCGACCTTTTCATTGATGGCCAGGATGGGCGCCTGGAACCTGTTGTCCGTAAACGCCGGAACAATGGAGAGCCCGTAGGTACCGCCAAGGACCTTCTTCTCGGTGACGTAGCTGATGGAGATGGCGTAGGCGTTGACGTCGAGCGAGCCGCGTTCCTCGGGATCGAGGGCGACCGAGTTGCCGTCGCGGTCCCGCAAGGTCTCGCCGTCGTAGCGGAGGTAGACCCCCGCCAGAGTCCAGCCGGGCGCGGCCTGGGTGCCGGACATGAGCCCCATGTCGCCGGTGTAGTTGTGGCCGAGGAACTGGGCGCTGGCTGGGGTTGGGCTGAGCAGCAGCGTCGATACGACAACAACGATGAGGGAGACAAGCGGCAGCCGGTGTTTCATTGCAGACCTCCTCCATGGGGCGATTCCGCCCCGATGCACGGCACGGCAGGAACGCGAATAGAAGTTCATGTTGTCAGTGTGCGCTTCATCGCCGGATGGCGAATCCCCTCTTCTGCGTGGGGATCGAGGGGGAAATGAGTAGGGGTGGGATTTTTCGGCCCCCATGGTCGTGACGGGGATGCGTGGTGGGTTGTGATGTTCGTAGGGGCTGGAGTAAGTGAACCCGACACCTATGGCCATTTCGGTTTGCGATGTTCGTAGGGGCGGGATTCATTCCCGCCCCTCAGAGGCGTTGGTAGATCGGTGGGGACCGCGGACCGTCGTCGAGGGCTGTGCGGGCGACGCACCGCGGTTCATCGGTGGCCGTCGAGAGATACTGAGGGGTGGGGATCAACCCCACCCCTACGGTTGGCCACGTGTTGCGATGTTCGTAGGGGCGGGATTTACTCCCGCCCCTCAGAGGCGTTGATAGATCGGTGGGGACCGCGGGCCGTGGTTGATGGTGGTGCGGGCGATGCGCCGCGGTTCATCGGTGGCCGTCGAGGATACTGAGGGGTGGGGATCAACCCCACCCCTACGGTTGATTTCGGGTGCCTTGTGATGTTTGTAGGGGTGGGATTTACTCCCGCCCCTCAGAGGTGCCGAGGGTTTCGCGGGAATTGCGGATCGCAAAAACTTCCCCCCACATTACATCCGAGGGATTGACGGCGAAGAACTCCGGGTCGATATCCGGCCATTCGAGTGAACCGCACCAGGGATATGTGGTCCAGTCGTTGGTCAATCCGGCTCGGACCGGGTTTTCGAGGAGATACCGAAGCACCCCGGAGATGTCTTCGTTCCTGCGAAGGATATGGTCGTGGAAACTGCGTTGCCATACCGGCCCCTCCACATGTTGGCGGAGAGATTTCGATGATCTTCCTTTGAACAAGCGCATGAAATCGATGAGTGATCCACTCACGTTGAGCACGAGAAGATGCACGTGGTTCGGCATGACCGAGAAACCGAGGACACGCCAAGAATCACCGTGAAGATGCTGGATCTCGTCGAGAAGCAGCCCGGCGCAGTGCCGGTGGCTGAAGAGAGGAGTCTTATTGGTTGTGCAAGCGGTCAGATGACCGATGACGCCGGGTTGGGAGTAGACCCTCGGATCGAGGCGCGGTTGCTTTCGGCGCGGCGGGTGGGTTGGCACGGTGAAAGCGTAGCAGGGAAAGGGTTGCCCAGGAGGCGCCGCGGTTCATTGGTTACCATCGAGAGTACTGAGGGGTGGGGATCAACCCCACCCCTACGGTCAGTTTCAGGGGTGGGCGTGGGGCCTTGTGATGCTTGTAGGGGCGGGATTGACTCCCGCCCCTCAGAGGCGTTGGTAGATCGGTGGGGACTGCGGACCGTGGTTGATGGCTGTGCGGGCGATGCGCCGCGGTTCATCGGTGGCCGTCGAGGGCACTGAGGGGTGGGGATAAACCCCACCCCTACGGTGATTTCAAGGGTGCGCGGGGCCTTGTGATGTTTGTAGGGGCGGGATTGACTCCCGCCCCTCAGAGGCGTTGATAGATCGGTGGGAACCGCGGGCCGTGGTCGATGGTGGTACGGGCGATGCGCCGCGGTTCATCGGTGGCCGTCGAGGACACTGAGGGGTGGGGATCAACCCCACCCCTACGGTCATTTCAGGGTGGGCGCGGGACCTTGTGATGATTGTAGGGGTGGGATTGACTCCCGCCCCTCAGAGGCGTTGAGTAGATCGGTGGGAACCGCGGGCCGTGGTCGATGGTGGTACGGGCGATGCGCCGCGGTTCATTGGTGACCGTCGAGGGTACTGAGGGGTGGGGATCAACCCCACCCCTACGGGTGATGATTGTAGGGGTGGGATACCGCCTAGGTGGATCGGTAGATACCCGGATTGTGGTCGAAGTTGGCGGAGAATACGACGAATCAGGATCGGTGGAGTTGAGGATCCCTTTTTCTTGGGCGCGAAGGACCGCCTGACGGCGGGTGTTGACGGCGAGCTTTGAGTAGATGTGCTTGAGGTGGTAGTTCACCGTGTGGGTCGAGATGCAGAGCTTGCTTGCGATCTCCTTGTTGTAGAGACGTTGCTGGAGCAGCTCGAGGATGTCGAGTTCGCGGTCGGTGAGGGCATCGAGGTCGGGTCGGACCCGGCGCGGTTGACGGCTGCGGTTCCGGGGCGACCGGTTGATCATCAGTCGCGGCGCTTCCAAGAGCGCACACGTTTCGCAGCCGACGCACAAAGTCGCTCTCCCCGAGGTCTGGGTAGTCGAGCATCTTCGCCATGATCGGCCCGGCCTCGACAAAGGGTCGGATCCAGCCACCGGGTTCCGCAAGGGCGAGAGCATTGCGAAGCGCGTTCCCCGAATCGGTCGTATTGCCTTGTTTCTCAAGAGCCAGCGCGAGCAGGACCGCAATCTCGATGGATTGGCAGGGGTATCTCCACGCATCGCAGTGTTCTCGAAGGCTACCGAGAGCCTCGATCGCCTGGCTGAGGCTCTCTTGGGAACCCACGGCGATGAGCGCTCGCGCCTGGGTGATGAGGGGAGCCTCGATCCACATGAAGAGCGAGCCCGGATCCGGCTCCGCAGTGAACGACCGAGCCCAATTCCCCGCCGAGGTGACGTCCCCCTGCAGAATGGCGAGTCGTGCGGCACACGAGGCGGCAACGACCAGACACTCGGGGTCGTTGACGCCCTCGGCGAAGTGTTGCAGCCGTTCGGTGGTGTTCCGAGCCATGTCGGATTGTCCGAGGAGCTGCTGGGCGAGCGCCAGCCCCGAGAACGCATCCAGCGCTGCGCGTGTCTCGAAGATGTAACGTTGTTCGACCGCCCGGACGAAATGAGCGGATGCGGCGGTCAGGTCGAGGGCATGGAGGTGGGTGCAGCCCTCGAAATAGTCGCCCCAGGCTTGGTGATTACGGAGCTGACTCTTGCTGGCCAGGAGGCGAAACTGTCTCGCCTGGGGTTTCGCGCGGACCAGATCGCCGGAGAGCAGGTGGACAAAGAACAGTGCGCCTGCGAGCTTTGGGACGTAAACGCCTTCTGTGCTGGAGGCACGCCTGATCCGTTCGTCCAGATCCGTGATTGCGAACTCTGACTCACCGGTCATGGATCGGGCCAGGCTGAGCAAGAGCAAGGTCTCGCCCGCCACGTGGCCGGTCTTGTCATCGACCAAGCGGATGGATTCCTCAAGATTTGATTTGGCGCCATCGGCATCACCCGACCAGTAATCCCAGCACCCGCGGAAGAAGGCGAGTTCGCCGGCCAGCGTGTCTCTAACCGGTTGGTCGCCGAAGGCCGCCTCACACTGCTCGATGAGCAACGGAATTCGTTCCAGCTGCAAACGGCAATAGGCCACCCAGCCATCGGTGAGGAGGAGCCTCGGCCGCCTGAGCTTGACCCCCTCGGGGATCATGGAGAGCCACCGTTCGGCCACGTGCCAGCGATCCTTTGTGAACTCCTCGTCTCGATGCCGCTCGACGATGTCGGCCGCCCGATCAGCGTCACCGATGGCGAGCGCGTACCGGATCGACTCGATGATCAAGCCCTCGGACTCGAACCAATCGGCGCTTCGGCGGTGGAGCTCGGCGATTTCATCGCTGCCGGCGCTCTCGGTGAGCTGTCGGTGCAAGAGCTCCCGGAAGAGGTGGTGGTAGCGGAACCACTCGCCCTGGACATCGAGGGGGATGGTGAACAGATTACTTTTCTGCAGCAGACCAATGAACTCCTGCCCGCCGAGGAGGGACGATGTCTCTTCCGGGGTGGCCGAGCAGATCGCGTCGAGCAACTGGGGACAGAAACGATCGAGGATGGAGGATTTCAGCAAACACTCTCGGACTTCGGACGGTTGCCCGGCCAGTACCTCTCTGATCAGGTACTCCTGGGTGTGAGGGAGACCACCGCGCAGCTTGCAGAGCAGCTCGTTGGGATCTTCGATATGCCTGAGCGCCAGCGCAACGAGCCTCAGGCCAGCGGCCCAACCTTCGATTTCATGTTCGAGGTTGGCGAGGGCGTCTTCGGCCACCGTGCGCTGGGTAGCAGAACTCAGCATCGAGGCGGATTCATCCGCCGTAAACCGCAGATCCTGGAGCCGGACCTCGGTGATCTGATTGCCGGCGCGCAGGGTTGCCAACCGCAGGGGTGGATCGTGACGCGTGACGATGACGAGGTGGAGCGGTTGCGGGGGGTGTTCCAGTAGAAGACCGACGAGCCGGTGAACATCGGACGACTGAGCGAATGCGGTGGTAGTCATCCAGCACGAGGACGAAGGGTGAGTCGATGGCGTCCAGTTCGTTGATCATGCACGCGCCGAGAACCGGAGTCGGCGCCAGGTTGGGTGCATTCAGCATGGCCTCGGTATTCGGGCATGCTTCGGGGAAGGCGGTCTCGACGGCAGCGAGCACATACTCAATGAACTCGGCGAGGTCGCTGTCGTCGGAATCCAGCGAGAGCCAGGCGCACGGCACATCGAGGGATTCTGCCCATTGGCTGACGAGGGTGCTCTTGCCATAGCCGGCCGGCGCCGAAACCACGGTCAGAGGTGTTTCGAGACCATGATCCATGTGCTCGTTGAGGCGTTTCCGGCAAACCAGCTGTTCGGTCAGGGGCGGCCGATGGAGCTTGGTGCGGATGATCGGGACACTTCGCCCGGTGTCATCCGGGCCTCGTTCCTCAGCCCTCCGTGGAGTCTTGGGTGCCATGGCGGGTTTATTGTACTTGGTTCATGTGAAGAAAAACGGAGCCGAGACATCGCGGAACGAACGCAGAGACGCAGAGATGCAGAGGCGCAGAGGCATCGCAAAGTTGGGTTGGCGTTGCGGAGCTTCTGAGGTGTCTGAATTCTTGAAGACGGTCTCCAAACCGCATCGAGTTTGAAGGTGGGTCAAACCCACCCTTCGCCGAGAGGTCGTTGAGTCCGACGTAGGGTGGGCCTAGGCCCACCTTCAGTGTCGTTGAGGTTGTGCAAGTCAGTTCCGAGAGCAGCGCACCGACTGAGAACGACTCTTGAGCCTCCGCGGTTCGATATCACCTTGCGGGCATGGTGGTCGTCAGAAGCGAACGACTCCTGACACGACTGCATAGTTGAACCAGGCAAAGTTGTAGACCTCGTCGACATCGGCGCCGCCCTCGACGGTGCGGTAGCCGGCGGTGACGGACCAGCGGTCGTTGATGTCGTAACCGACCTTGAGTGCGACGTCGAAAGCGCGGCCGGGGCCGCCTGCGAGCCCATCGAAATCGAAGATGAAATGCCACTTCTCGGCAAAGCGCCAGTCGGCGGCGAAGTGGAGGAGGGGCACAAAGCCGAAGTCATCATCCTTGCTCGTGATCTCACCCTGGCGAAGCTGGATTTTGGCATCGCGGATCTTGGCCGTGGCGCCGATCCAGAGCTGCCAACGCTCGCCATTCTTGAACTTGTAGCGGTAGGTCAGACGCCACGAGTTGAACTGGTAGGTCGCGTCGGTCGGGATTCCCGCCTCGTAGGCCTGGCCCGCGAAGAGGACGTCTTCGTCGAAGATCCCGCTCTCGGTGTAGGACAACGGCGCGAGGAGGAGTCTGAGGCCGTGCTTATGGTTGATGTTCCAGGTGAAATACACTCGGGCAGCCGGCCATGGACCGGTTCCCACCAGGTCTTTGAGCGAGAATCTCGTTCCCAGCTCGTCATTGGGTATCTGGACGTCGTTGGAGGTCTGCCAGACGGCTCCGGCTTCGAGTTCGAGGCTGAAGCGCGAGTGGTCGGCGGCCATCAACGGTGCCGTGAAGGCGGCCAGGGCGGTGAGAAGCAGGGCGATCTTGAGCTTGTTCATGGTGTCCCCCGAATCGTCGGTGGTTTGCGAGAGTCCGACCGATTCCGCGGGTAAACAGTACCACGCCGGTGGATCATTCCACTCGCGCGAATCGGATGTTCGGCGGTGCCGATCGAATCGCTACTCGTCGTCGTGGTCCCGTATGGCGCCGAAGAAGTTGGGTGAGTCGTAGCGGGTGGCGTGGTCACCGTAGAGGGTGACGTGGTCCGGCCCCGAGCCGACAAAGGTGGCGCGTTCGCCATAAACTCGTGAGAACCCGACCCGCTCGCTGCGGCCGTCATCGGTCTCGGCATCGAGTTCGACCAGATTGTCGTTGACCGTCGATGTCAAATTGCGCTGGCAGACAGGGCAGCAGAAGGTGTACTTCTGTCCCAGCTGCGGTTCAAACGAGAGGGGATAGACGACCGTATAGTCGCCGAGGTCCGGGCTGAGCAGAATGAGTTCGCGGTCACCGTCCTGGTCGATGAGCAGCACGACTTTGGTTCCCGGGTTGAGAACTCGTTTGCAGTATGGGCAGTGGTAGTTTCGTGACATCTGTACCTCGCTAGGGCGGCATCGTATCCGTCGTCGCCGCGCACTCCCTTCATCTTAACCTCATAGCGGTTTTCTCGCTCATTTTGTCGGGCGAACGGCAATCGGCCGGTGTGTCTCTCGCCTGACTTGCGCATCTCTGTCCCGAGCCACATCTTGTGGAGTAACACACGGCACGACAACCCATCGCGGATTCGGTCGAATTTCGATGACGGGTGTCGGGCGGAATGGAGCGCACCATGGAAGCGACGACGACCGAGAGGAGAGTCGCCCCGCGAGTCGACAAGTCGGTCAATCTCAAGGACGGGGCCGATGTGACAATCCGAAACATGCGGCCGCAGGATGTCGATCTCTCCTACGATTTTTTCTGCGAGCTGCCCGAGGAGGATCGCCGCTACCTGCGGGTGGATGTGACGCGGCGCGAACTCGTCGAGCGGCGGACGACTGAGGTCGACAGCGGTCGGGCGGACCGGCTGGTGGTGGTGGCCGACGGCAAGATCGTCGCCGACGGTTCACTCGAGCTTCAGGGCCACGGCTGGGGTGACAGCATCGGTGAGATCCGGTTGATGGTGGCAAGGCCGTACCAGCACCTCGGTCTTGGGACCCTGCTCGCGCGTGAGCTCTACTATCTCGGGATGCAGCACAAGCTCGACCGAATCGTGGTGCGGGTGATGCGGCCCCAGTCGCGGGCGCACCGGATCATGAAACGACTCGGATTCAAAGAGGAGTTTCTGATCCCGGAACACGTTCGCGATCAGGAGGGTAATTGGCAGGATCTCATCATCATGCGCTGCAACCTCGACGAGCTGTGGAATGAAATGGAAAGCCTCGTCGAAGCATCCGACTGGCGGTGGCATCGGTAACTACTCGGTCAACAGTTGACAGTCAACGGTTGACAGTTTCATCGCAGATTTTTGGTGATTTGTGGGGTCGTAGGATTCGTGATCAGCGAACCCTACCGAAGAATGCGCTGTCGACTCAGCCTCATGCAAAATCCGGGATTGCGGCAGGAATCGACGCAAAGGAACCATCGCCCGCGGGGACGCGGGCGCCACAAAATCGCGAACATCCTTGTAGCGCAGGCGTCCCCGCCTGCGATGGACCGCTGCGGTGATGCTGGCACCTCGTCGTCTTGTAGGATTTTGCACGAGGCTGGACTGTGAACTGTCGACTTCTTCATGTGACCCCGGCCACATGTCAACGAATCGTGCTCGGGCACCGTAATCAAGACAGAATGAAATCCCTGGTACCGATCTCCGCAGTCATCATCACCAAGAATGCCGAGGCACACCTCGACCAGTGCCTCGGGTCGTTGGCTGTGTGCTCCGAGATCGTGATTCTTGACTCGGGCTCCACCGACCGGACCCGGGAAATCGCTCTGCGTCACGGGGCGAGATGGCATGAAGGTTCCTTTGACGGATACGGCCCTCAGAAATGCCGCGCGGTGAAGCTCGCCCGCCACGATTGGATTCTCTCCGTTGATGCTGACGAGGTCCTCGATCACGGTGCGGTGACGGCGATCGCGGGCACGGATTGGCCGGCGGCCGATCTGCTGACATGCTGGCGGATCCGACGTCGAACCTTCATTGGCGATCGCGAAATCAAGCATGGTCACTGGTCGACCGAGCGTCCGATCCGGATCTTCAATCGGCTCGTCACCGGGTTCGAGCCGGTGCTCGTGCACGAGTCGGTCCGCTCGACGACGCGTGTCAGGGACCTTGCGGGGAGTCTCCACCACTACAGCTACCGGGACCTCAGCGAGATCATCCGTCTCGACTACCACCGACTCAAGGCCGTCCGCTATCGCCAGGCCGGCCGCCATGCCGGCGGAGGGTTGCTGGCCCTGCGCGCCGTTTGGGCAGGATTCCACAGTTATGTTCTTCGCGCCGGCTACCTCGAGGGTGGCGCCGGAGTGGTCATCGCCCTCGCGGCTGCGGTCAACGCGACCATGGGCCTCGCCATGGCGACCGAGACCGAGGCGGCGAAGCCGCGGGTCGTTCCGGGTCGGCTGCGGCCGATTCCCCACGAGGCCGGCGGGCGAGTGGTGTATCCCAAGACCGCCTGACCAGGCATCGTGGGGAATAACCGCAAGGACGCAAGGTACGCGAGGGACATCGCAACCATCGCAATGGACCTCGGCCTGTATAGGTTGTCAGCAAAAACACGGTGGCGGCGGTAGGAAACCGTCGCCAACTCCGCCGCTCGGAGAACCACATTCGCGATCCTTCCTTTGCGATGTCTTTGCGTCCTTTGCGTCTTTGCGGTTCAACCCTGTGATGTCTTTGTGGTTGCGACGGAACGACTGACCCGGTGGGGCGACGGAGTCTCGTTCCCCTCTGTTATCATGAGCGCCACTCTCGACAGATATGGAGGTCTCCATGACCGACAGCAAAGGTTCCGGTCTCGGCATCGTCGGCTACGACAGCTATGAATTCGTCGTCGCCGACGCCGAGCGCAGTCGCAAGTTCTACACCGAAAAGATGGATGTTCCCGCGGTGGCGAAGCTCGACGAACGGGTGGCCGCCGACCGCGGTGAGGATGCAATGCTCTTTACAGCCGGCAAGGCTCATTGCGTCTGCGTCACACCGCGCGAACGAGGATCGGCGGCCGACCGGTGGCTCACACGTCATCCGGATGGAGTACGGATCGTCGCTCTCCGGGTCCGGGACATCGAGCACACCAGGCGGGTTCTGGGTGAACGCGGCGCGGCCTTCTGTACCGATACCACCGACCAGCTTGACCAGAACGGTCGACCCTATCGCTCGTTTGACATCGCGACGCCCATCGGTGAGGTTCGTTTCCGCTTTGTCGAGCGGGCGGCTGGCGCCCTTCCGCCCGGGTTTTCAGCCATCGACCCGGGAACACCGGCAAACGCCAACGGGTTCCAGATCATCGACCACATCACGTCGAACTTCCTGACCCTCGAGCCCCATGTGACGTGGCTTCGGGATGTGATGGGCTTCGAAGAGTATTGGGGAGTCCACTTTCACACCGCCGACATCAATCCCGGCTCCGGCGGTTCGGGGCTCATCTCGAAGGTGATGTGGGACTCCGAGTCGGGCATCAAGCTCGCCAACAACGAACCCGTCACACCGAACTACGAATCGAGCCAGATCTACACCTTTGTCGAGGCCAACAACGGTCCGGGGGTGCAGCACGTGGCCTTCCACGTTCCGGTCATCGCTCCCGCCGTCGAGAACCTCCGTCGGGCCGGGATCGAGTTCCTCGATACTCCGGAGACCTACTACGACATGATGCCCGAGCGCCTGACCCGCCAGAAGGTGACCAACTTCGAAGAGAACATCGATGAGCTCAAACGTCTCGGTATTCTGGTCGATGGCGACAGCGATCGGTATCTGCTGCAGATCTTTATGATCGAGGGCGGCCTTCTCTACGATGACAGCAGCGCCGGACCATTCTTCTACGAGGTCATTCAGCGCAAGGGCGCTCGCGGCTTTGGCGAGGGCAACTTCCGCGCGCTCTTCGAATCCATCGAGCGCGATCAGCAGCAGCGGATGGCGGTGGAGAAGCAGCTCGAGGCCGGCGCAGGATCGTAACGAGTTATTAGTTTTGAGTGTTGAGTTTTTAGTTTCATCGCATTCGATCAGGATCGCCCCGCGATGGACAACTAAGAACTGAGAACTAATGAACTGAGAACTGACAACTCAGCAGGTCGAGGAGGCGACGGATGATCCACAGATTGACACGAGGTCTGATCCCGCCCAAACCCCACACAGTCTTCGAGGTGGACGGTGCATTGACCTTCGAACACTGCATGACCCGGGCGGGGTTCGAGTCCATCTACACCATCGCGTGGCACCGGAAACCGCCGCACTGGGTGAAATCCGAGAAGGACCTCGGACCTCACCCCGGGTGGGCCGAGGCCAAGTGGGAGGGACCGCTCAGACGCTGCCACTACCTGACATCCGAGGTGCCGATAGGTGGAACTCCTTTTCTCTCCCGTAAGCTGATGGTGGCCAACTCCGACATGGGTCTGTGGCTGGCTCGCCCCACCGAATCCGAGCCGACGCTGGTGGCCAACGCCGATGGCGACGAGCTGACCTTCGTCCACTCCGGATCGGGGCGGATCGAAAGTCCGCTTGGTGTGCTTCCCTTCGGTCCCCACGACTATGTCTATGTCCCGCAGGCTCTTCCGCACCGGTGGATTCTCGACGGCCCGGCTCATCTGATGATGATGGAAGCACGGTCGCCTCTGCGCATTCCCAAGCAGTACCGCTGCCCCGAGGGTCAGCTCTCCATGTATGCGCCATATCACGCATCATGATTTCGTGCGCCCCCATTTGGCCGGACGGTGGGCTCGAGAGCTTCCAGGCGCCGCGCCGGCTGGTGGTTCAATCGGGCGGTCGGCTCACCGCTTTCGATCTCTCCCACGACCCGTTCGATATGGTGGGGTGGGACGGTCAGCTCTGGCCCTTTGCGTTTCCGATTCTGGCCTTCCAGCCGAAGACCTCATCGATCCATCTGCCGCCGACGATCCACACGACCTTTGCCGGTGAGGGATACGTCGTATGTTCGTTTGTCCCGCGGGTGGTGGACTTCGGCGAGGGGGCGATCCCATGCCCCTATCCCCATTCATCGCCGGACTGCGACGAGATCCTCTTCTATGTCGAGGGCAACTTCACATCGCGCAAGGGGGTCGGTCCGGGGTCGATCTCGCTTCATCCGCGGGGATTGCCGCACGGACCGCATCCGGGAACCTACGAGGCGTCGATAGGAACCACCCGCACCGACGAACTCGCGGTGATGGTCGACACCTTCAAACCGCTGGTGCCGACCCGACACGCGGAAGCCATCGAGGACCGGGAATACAACACGGGGTGGGTGCGGTAGGGGGTTCCCCAGCGGCGCGATGGGAGGGGATGCCAGGCATGCTCAATTGTTCGCGGCTCACAATTGTGGAGCCAGGCACCCTTTCCGCGTTCACTTGATGTTGATCTGAGCGTGGACCAGCGAACCGCCAGTGCTAGTGGCCGGATCCTCAACCACCACCCTGCTGGTAGTAGGGGTTGGTTCCCGAAGCGTGGTCGGTGCCGTCGAGCACCCGTTTGATCTCGGGGACCTCGGCAAGGATGGCGGTCTTGATGCCCTCGTCGAGGGTCACCTGTGACTGACCGCATCCCTGGCAGCCGCCACCGAATTGGATGTAGGCCGCGTCGCCTTCGACGGCGGTGAGCTCGACCCAGCCGCCATGGCCCGCGAGGCGGGGGCGACCTTTTCGTCGAGCACCTGTCTGGACCTTCTGGGCGACGGGGTCGTCCCAGCTGATCACCGCTTGCGGGTTGTCGATCTTGAAACCGGCGCCGCTGAGATCGGAAACCCAGTCCACCGTCGCGCCATCGAGGTTGGCGGAACTGGCGGGATCGAGGTAGCAGCTGAAGCTGCCGAGTTCGGTGATCTCGTCGGTGTCCTTGGTGTCGTTTTCGGTCACCAGGGAGATGTCGTAGTTGAAGCGGTGCTGGCCGAGACGACGGGCCACGATGCGGACACCCGAGGCAGCCGTCGATCTGTTCCACATATTCGCCGATTTTGGTTTTCGCTTCATCGGTAAAGGTGATCATGTGCCTCCATGGCCGGGTCGAGTCAGCCGGCCCGTGTTCATCCAGAACAGCGGCGCGGGGGCGGCCATTCCGGACCGGGGGACACTATCACAAACGGCCCCGTCCGTCGCACTTGACGAAACTCAAGAAAGCGTCAGCCTTAAGCCGAATTTCCAAGAAATCCACAAGGCGATTCGATGTGCGAGCCTCACTGCAGCGAGTCCATCGAGGCGGGCCTGCGCTACAAGGATGGTTACGATTTTGTAGCGCCCGAGTCCGCGGGCGATGGTCCTTTGCGATCGCTTCCTGCGAAATCCGAATTTTGCATGGGACTCAACTGACGGCTGAAGTTCTTTGTGTTCTCTCGCCGTCGATCTAGTCTTACCGTTCACCGAGGGTGGCGGTGACGGTTTTTCTTCGCCATCTCGAAGGACGGTGACCTCGACGGTGTCGCCGGGGCTCTTGGCCTTGAGCAGGGTCGAGTAGCCGCGGAGATCGGTCACCGGGTCACCGTCGAAGGCGATGAGGATATCACCGGCGATGAGGCCCGGCCTTCTCGGCGGCCGAACTGGGCATCACCTGCTGGACGCGGACCCCGGGGCCTTCAAAACCGAAGTCGGGCATGGTCCCGAGGCTCGCCCTTCGGGCGCCCGCGGCGGGCGCGCCACCGGGATGACCGGTCGGCGCCGCTTCACCCTTGATGGTGACGGTCAGCGGTTCCAACCGTTCGGCGAGATAGACCACCGCCTCGTGGGCGGCTTCGGTGACCACGGCCATACCGTCAGCGTCGATGGTGTCGGCGGTATCGGATGGGCGGTGGTAGTCCGGTGTCGGTCCGGTAAAGAGCTGGACCGCCGGGAACCCCGAGCTCGATGCAGCTCATCTGATCCGAGCTGTCCAGAGGCTCCGGTCACGACCTTGATCGGCGCTCCTGTTGTGTAGCCGACACCCATGAAGATAAAGCGCCACTCGCGCGCCGAGTCTGCGTTGAGAATGAAGAGTTCGCCATCGGCGAGCCGGCCCACCGTGTCGAGATTGATGCATGCATACGGGCGTTCGTCCTCCGGGCATCTCACCGAGCAGGTGTTTGGATCCGACACGGCCGGCCTCTTCACCGGTGACAACGGCGAAGAGCACGGTCCGCGGCCGCGTCGGTTCGGCCGCCATGGTCCGCGCGAGTTCGAGCAGGACCGCGACGCCTGATGCGTTGTCATCGGCGCCGGGATGGACGTGGCCTTCGTTGCCGGTCCGAACATCCGGCCAACCCTTGCCGAGGTGGTCAAGGTGGGCCATGACCAGCACCGGTGCGAGCTTCGGGATCGGAACCCGGGACGGCCGCGACCAGGTTGGTCAGTTCCATGGACCGCTCGGGTTCGCCGCCCGTCCAGGTCCAGCTCTGCCGGTAGCCCGTCGGCATCGGCCGGGCTGACGCCGCTTCGGTGAGCGTGTGCTTCGACCCAGGCGGTGGCGGCGTCGAGACCCGGTCTCGCCAAGACCGCGGCCCTCGAGGCAGGGCTGCGCCAGATAGTCGACGGTGTCGCTGCAGCCGACCGGCGTCGAAGACCGCCGGCAGCTCGGCGAGGGGCTGCCGCGCGGGGAGCACTCAGCTCGGCCATTTCGCCGTCGGAAAGGTTGCGAACCAGCGGCGACGACAGCGGCTGCCACATTCCCTTGGCGACGTTTTCGGGCTCGGAGCCCTTGAAACCGAGATAGGAGTAGCGGGTGTAGTGGGGGAGCTTGCGGGCGAGACCCGGGATGGCCTCCACCGGTTCGGCAGCCACCCATCCGAGGGCTGCTGCGGGATCGGATTCAGCTCGGGCGACCAGCACCAGGGAGTGGTCGGCGCGTGGCATCTCGTCGGTAGGGAAAATGACCGACCCTTCGTTCACCGCGGCGCCCTGCTCGGTGACTTGGTCACTGAGAGCGTTGGCGAAGACGTTGCCCCAACCGAGGATCCACACCGATCCCTCGGGGAGGGTCTCGATCTCTCCGTCGAGGACAAGCCTCGGCTCCCCGGGTTTGGCCCAGGCCGCCGCAAGATCACGCCAGGCGTTCTGCTCGGCGTCGGAGGCGGCCGAGGGAAGGACAAAGACCGGGTCGTCGGCGCCGAAGAGGGTGGTGAGGGCCGGCGGCACCTCGAGGGGATCGAGCCGGCGCATGACATCAAATGCGGGATCGACATCGAGCCTCAGCGGTCGCGTATGGACTCAGAACCTCGATGATGCAGTCGCGCCTCACCGCAGGTGCCCGCCTCTCTCCAGATCGGCTCGGCCTGCCCCTCGACGGTGATCGCGACGGGAACTGTCAGCGGGTAGGGATCCTCGTCCTGGGTCTGGCGGATCGTGACGGCGACCTTCCAGGGGAGCTCGGTGGCCGGGATCCTCGGTCACCTGACGTGGGTGATCTCCAGACTCGGTGCGCCGGTGCGCCGGACCCACTGGCCGACAAAGCGGCATCCCAGTCGCCGCCGACCTCGTCGCTGAGTGCCTGCGAGATATCGGCAAAACCGGCGCGGCTGTAGCGGTGATCGTGATCGAATCGACTCAGACCCGCAAGAAACGACTCGTTGCCGAGGGCCCGACGGAGCATGTGGAAGAGCATCAGGCTTTTGCCGTAGCCCACCGCCTCGGAAGCTGCCGACTGGCGCGACCCGAACTCGGAGAGGGGGAAGTCGTTGCCGGCGGACACGAGATCGCTGAATTTCTTCAGGGTGGCGCGACGGTAGGTGGCGCCTTCACCGCGCTGTTCGGCGAAGAGGTGATCGGCCATATAGGCGGTAAGGCCCTCGCACCAGTTGCCGGTCTCGGCGTCGACATAGATCGAGTTGCCCCACCAGTTGTGGAGCAGCTCGTGCGGGTACGAGGAGGTGAGGATCCATGGGAAGCGGATCACCTGCGGCCCGAGCAGGGTGAAACCGGGCATGCCGTAGCCGGTTTCCCAGAAGTTCTCGACCAGCGCGAAGGAGGCGTAGGGGTACGGCGGGAGCATCCCATCGTAGAGTTTGAGGTAGCGTTTGGTCGCGTCGATATAACGGCCGGCGAGACCCGGATCGTCTTCACGGAGAAAGGAGAAGATTTCGACCTCTCCGGCCTTGTCGGAGGTGGCGTACCACGGGCCGGCCACGAGATAGATCTCTTCGGTGGGGTGGTCGAGGGTCCAGGCGGTGGTCCGAGTGCCGTCTGTGGTGATTTCGTGGCGGGTGCGTCGACCCTGGCTGACCACGTCCCACGGCGGATTGAGCCCACTGACCTCGAGGGAGAAGGTGACCAGACCGTCACCGAAGGTCGGCACCCAGAATGTGGTGCCGGCGAGGAAGACTCCTTCGGTGTCGATGATGCCGGGGGTCTCGGAAAAACTACGTTGGTATTCTTCGCCCTGGGTGTGAAGCTCGTGGTGGATGACGCCGCCGTAGCGGATTTCCACCGGGCCGCCCACATCCTGGGCCTGACGGAGTCTCCACGCCTCGAGCGGGACGTTCTCGGCCACGGTGTCGGTGGTGGCGTTGATGCTGAAGAAGGTGGCCTCGACCGGTCCTTCGACGGCCTCGAGCCGCCAGCCCGGTGTCAGGACCTCGGGGGCGAGACCTGCGTGGAGCACCATGTGATAGGTCCCATCGGCGTCGAGGGCGACCTCGCGGCCGACCAGAATACGGTCCAGCACCTCAATGCGGTGATTGGTCGGATCGAGCCGAACCTCGAGCTCGTGGTGAGTGGGGGACGACCAGCAGAGACTCGGAGCGGCCAGAACCGCGCAGATCACCAGTGTGTTTCGAACGACACTCAATATCATCATCGCCTCCACCGCGCATTCTATCGGGGTCGGCGCGAGTTTTTGTCACCCGACGGTCACCGTGTTCACTGAACGGGGTTTTTGGAATGCGGGCCGGTATCGGGGTCGTTTTATGTGGCAATGGCACAATGGGCCACCCGGGAGAAACTCATGATCACCGTCATATCCGGTACGAATCGACCCGACAGCAACACCATCAAGATCGCCAAGCATGCCGTCGACGGCCTGCGACGGGTCGGCGAGGAGGTCGAGCTTCTCGATCTCACAGAGTTGCCTCTCGAGCTCTTCGATGGTGCGAGCTATGGCAAGAAGCCGGAGGCCTTCGCGGTCTTTCAGGATAGGATCACCGCCACCGACGGGATTCTCACCGTGATTCCCGAGTACAACGGCGCCTGCCCGGGCGTGATGAAGTACTTCATCGATATGCTCCGTTTCCCGGACAGCCTCTACGAGAAACCGGTGGGATTCATCGGAATTTCCGCCGGTCCATGGGGCGCCGTGCGAGCCGTGGAACAGCTCGAGATGGTCTTTCACTACCGGCACGCCCACCTCTTCGGCCGGCGGGTCTTTGTCCCCTATGTCGGCAAGGAGCTTGATGCCGACGGTCAATTCGTCGATCCGGAGATGGAAAGGCGATTTGGCGAAGCCCTGGAGAAATTCGCCGATTTCTGTCGCCGCCTGAGAGACTGAAGAACGCGCTTCGCCACTCCCAACCTCATGTGCAACGCTGATACGGGAATGGACGAGGTTCGGTCTGTGGGAGCAATACTGGCGAGCTCCTACGCCCGTGGGCTCCATGAAACGGCGATCCGCACCGTGAAGCACAATGGGCGCGCAAAGACGCGAAGCGCGCCAAGGTGCCGCAAAGCACCGCGGTATTGACCCGGGCTCCATCTGATCAGGGAAGGGGCGCCGATACGGACAGTTGCGATGAGTCTATGAGATGACTTCGCGGCAACGTTGCGACCCTGGCGCCTTGGCGGTTCGATTGTGCGCTCCGGCGATCAGCGCAGACGTCCTTTGGTTGATTCGTATCAGTGCGTTTGGGACGGTGCGATGGCTCTGAGTCTTGTCCGGCTCGACCCTCGTCTTTGGCAACCCCGCCTCGGGCGTGTGCGACACTATCTGCCGACGATTGAAGGAGGCCCCCCGGGATGACCTTGACACGCCACCATCTGGTTCTACTGCTGTTTGTTCTCACCATCGGACTCGGTACGACCGTCGCAGCCGACGGCCCACGGCCGATGACGCCCCTTGACATCGCGCGGATCCAGAGCATGAAATCGGCGGTGATCTCGCCTGACGGCTCGAGCATCGCCGCCGTTCGATCGATTCCGCGTCAGCTCTTCGAGGAAGATGACGGCAATGCCTGGGAGCACCTTTACCTCATCGATCGCGAGACAGGTGAGGCCCGCCCGTTCGTCACCGGCGACATCGATGTCTCGGCCATCGCGTGGCGGCCCGACAGCTCTGCGGTCTCCTTCCTGGCCAAGCGTGGTGACGATGACTACCAGAAGCTCTATCTGATTCCGGTCGATGGCGGCGAAGCGACTCCGATTATCTCGCTGGGAACGGCGGCCGTGAGCTATGCCTGGGACCCGGCCGGCAGTCGGGTGGCGGTGATCGCTTCCCGAGCGCTCCCGGTGGAGATCGACGAGCTCGGAGACCAGGGTTTCGACCAGGAGGTCTTCGAGGAGGACTGGCAGCCGTTCGAAATTTTCATCGCCGATTTGACGGACGGATCCGAGCCGAAGGTCCTGGATCTCCCTGGTTCCGCCATCCAAGTACGCTGGAGCCCGGATGGGACGCGATTGGCCGTGGCCCTGGCGCCGAGCCCCCTGGTCGACGACCGCTACATGTTTCAGAAGATTCACGTCGTTGATGCGGCCACGGGTGAGATCGAGGCGACGGTGGACCGTGAGGGCAAGCTCGGCGAGATCGAGTGGAGCCCCGATGGGCGCCGCCTTGCCATGATCAGCGGTGAGGATATCCACGATCCATCGGCGTCGTCTCTCCTGGTCGTCTCCGCGGATGGAGGGGTGCCGGATAATCCAACCCGAGGATTCGAGGGTTCGGTCACGGCGTTCGCGTGGTTGGACGCCGATGTCCTGGTGTTTCTCGCCGATGTGGGTGTGACCAGCGAGCTCTTTCGAGTCACCGCCGCCGGCGGCCCGAGGAAACCGCTCGAGCGCTTTTCAGGCGGTGTTGTTTTTACTTCCATGAGCGTGGCGGATGATGGAAGTCAGGTCGCATTGATCGGCACCTCGTACTCGCATCCCGGTGAGGTCTTTGCCCTGGATCTCGCCGGCGAACTCCCGCCGGCGCGACTGACCGAAGCCAACCCGTGGCTCGCCGAGATCCGGCTCGCCCCGCAGGAAGTTGTCGTCCACGAGGCTCGTGACGGTCTCGAGCTCGAAGGAATTCTCATCCGGCCCCTCGATGGTTCACCCGAGAGACCAGTGCCCCTGGTGATGGTGGTCCACGGCGGACCCGAGGGTCACAGAAGGAATGGCTGGCTGAGCCGGTACAGCTCCCCCGCACAGGTCCTCGCGGCGCGCGGGTATGCGGTCTTTTATCCCAATTACCGTGGCAGCACCGGGCGCGGAGTCGAGTTTTCCAAACTCGGCCAGGCCGATGCGGCGGGAGCCGAGTTCGACGATCTCATCGATGCGGTTGATCACCTCATCGAGATCGGCGTTGCCGACAAGCATCGGATCGGGGTGACCGGGGGTTCGTACGGCGGATACGCCACCGCCTGGCTGACCACCAGATACAGTGAGCGATTCGCAGCCGGGGTGATGTTTGTCGGGATCTCCAACAAGATTTCGAAGTTCGGGACGACCGACATCCCTCAGGAGGAGACCCTGGTCCATGCCCTCGGCTACCCTTGGGAAAAGTGGGACTTCTTCCTCGAGAGGTCTCCAGTGATTCACGCTGAGAAGGGAACGACGCCATTGCTCATCATGGGCGGGGACGCCGATCCACGCGTCAGCCCGACCCAATCGATGGAGATGTATCGTGCGTTGAAAACCCACGGCAAAGCGCCGGTGAGGTTGGTTCGTTACCCGGGAGAGGGCCACGGCAACCGCCGAGCGGCATCGCGCTTCGACTATCAGCTCCGGTTGCTGAGGTGGTTCGATCACTACCTCATGTCGGCCGGTACCGAGCTGCCTTCGTATCGTCTCGACTATCGGAGTCCCGAGCACGGTTGGGAAACCACCGTCGAGGAATGAGTTCCGCAGAAACCCGTTGTAAGCTGAGTTGCGGTCGAACGGATGCGAACGGTTGAGATCCTCAGAATAAGAAAAAGGAGCATAAGCGGATGAAAAAGATGATGTTCATCATGGTGGTGGTTCTGCTGGCCGTCGGCGCCGCCAGCGCCGATTACAAGGTCGTACTGCAGCACCATCAGGATGGTTTCACGATGATGGGACAGACCCAGGCCCCGACCGACGAAGAGCACGTGACCTGGATCGGCAACAAGAAACTGCGGATGGACCAGGGCTCGTCATCAACCATCGTTGATGTCGAGGCCGGCAAGATGATGTTGCTCAACCACGACGACAAGACCTATACCGAAGTTGATCTTCCGGTGGATCTCGCCGCGCTGATGCCCCCCGGGATGGCGGAACAGATGATGGCCATGCTCAAGTTCGATGTCACCGTCACGGCATCGGACGAAACCAAGAAGGTGGGCGAGTGGAACGCCAAGCGCTACGACCTGAAAATGACATCGGCCATGATGAGTCTCGATACGGTGATCTGGGCATCGACGGAGACCCCCATTGACCATGCCGCTTTCTTCGACCTGTTCTCCGTGGTGATGAGCCTGCAACCGGGGATGGACAGCATGTTGGAGCAGATGCGTCAGATCGATGGTTATGTTGTCAGCCAGGAGGCAGCCATGTCCATGAAGTTCATGGGCGAAACCACCGTCGGTTCAACTGATGTGGTCACCTCCATCGCAAAGGTCGACGCACCCGCTGGGACCTACGACCCGCCGGCCGAATACGCCAAGGAAGAATTTGACTTCATGGCCAGGATGCAGAACCAGTAAACACGGATTCAATGCGCCCCGATCCCCCCTCCCCCCGGAGGGGGGCTTTCTTTTCTAAATGGGTGTTGTCAGTCGCCGATTCGGCCGGCCGCCAACAGCGTGACGTCGTCGTAGGGAGTGTGGCCGCAGGTGAAGGCCTCGATCTCCTCGATGATGTGATTGACGGCCGCCTGGGGTGAAGTCCTCGGTGCGTCGCGCAAGACCTCGGCGAGTCGTTCCTCGCCAAAGAGCTCACCGTCTGGGGACTGGGCCTCGACCACGCCGTCCGAATAGGCGAGAAGCAGGTCTCCAGGTTCGAGTTCGACCTCGAGCACCTGATGGCCGCCGATCTTGAGGGCGCCAAGGGGAAGCCGGTGGTTCGGCATGCACAGGGTCTCAATCGGTGAGGAATTTCGTCGCAACAATGGGGGCGGCTGACCGGCGAGGGAGTACCGGACCACTCCCGAAGAGGAACGAAAGGCGAGGTAACCCAGAGCAACAAAACTCCCGCCGCGAAGTCCGCCGCGCCGAGAGCCCCGAAGGCTGTAGAGCCTCTCGTTGGCGAGACGGAGGAGTTCCTCGGGATCGGGATGGGCGAGGGCGAGGGTGTTGAGCACCTCGTGCGCCGCCATCATCATCAATGCGCCGGAGATGGATTTGCCCGAGACGTCCCCATAGGCCAGGGCGTGTTCGCCGGGCAGTCCCCCGGGGAGCTCGGTGTAGAAATCTCCGCCGACCTCGCGCGCCGGGCGGCAGACCGCGGCGATTTCCCACCCTTCGGCGGCCTCGAGCTTTTCCGGGAGCAGCGATGACTGGATGGAAGCCGCGATCTTGAGTTCGCGTTCGAACTCGGCCTGCCGAGCCCGTTCGTCGAGGAGCAGATTGGTCTCCAAAGCGATGGACGCGTGGTTGAGCAAACCACGTAGGAGGTCGAGTTCCTCGCCCTCGAGGGCGGTCTGACCGGTCTTGCCCGACAGCAGCATGATGCCGACCGACCGCCGGGTGGTGGAGAGCAGACCGACAACCTCCACTCCGGTGGAACCGAGCTCGTCGCCGAGCAATTCGACCTCGGCCGAGAGCAGTCGAATCGGCGCCAGTTCGTCCATTCGCAGGAGTGGCCCCTTGTTCTTGAGGAAATCGTGGAGGATGCCGATCACCGGTAGTTCGGCGGGCAGTTCGGCCGGACCCGCGACGCGTTGGAGACGGTGGTTCTGGGGCAGATAAAGGGCGGCGAAGTGGAGACCGAGGAGTTCGGGCAGGCGTTCGACGAGCTGAGTGACGACGGGTCCGATCTCGACCTCGTTGGTGAGCGCCTCTCCCACATCCACCATGGCCTTCTGCAGTCGGTGACGTTCGGCGAAGAAAAACCTGTCGACGGGCCGCTGCAGCCGGTGGCGGAGCGGCTCGAAGAGCAGCACGATGGCCAGGGCGAAAACGACCGGGAAATACGGCGAATCCGCGAGCTGGGTTCCCTGGAAAACCCGGTTGAACGACGCGATTCCCAGGGCGTAGAGGGCGGTCACCAGCGCGGTCGTGAGCGCATAGAGCAGGCTCTTGCGGAGGATGACCCGGATGTCCAGAAGCTGGAAGCGGATGATCGCATAGGCAAAGGTGATGGGGACGAGGACCAGCGGCACGACCCCATAGAAGATGAACCGTTCGGTATCGAGGAACGATGGGAAGGCGACCGCGAGGAGAATAAAGGGCACCACCCCGAAAAGGGTGCCGACAAAAACCAGCCCCGCGCCGCGGCGTTGCTGGACATCGGGCAGGTAGCGTGAGCTCAGACCGAGGGCGCCCAGCCCGAGCACCATGTATCCGACCATGACCCACCAGTTGGCCATGGGTGCGCCGGAGATCAACGCCATCTGGGATCCGGTCCACCAGGAGCCGGCGAGCGTCGCCACATAGACCATCGGCGGGAGCAGGTAGATGGGAACCAGGCGCGGGCTGATCCGGGCGATCCATCCGATGGTGTCGGCGATGGGATCGCGGCGCCACTCCCATACCGGTCGAGGGAAGATCAAAAAGAAGTGAAGAAAGGCCGCGGGAAGAAAGAGCAACGCCATGGTGCCCGTGGTGAGTACGAAGGTGTCGACCCACGAGTAGGATGCGGGCCGAAGCCGACACACCAGAAAGAGCATGAATAGACTGCACATGATGTAGAAGACGCGCGCCGTCGGCAACCGAGGTTGGCGAATGACGACAAAGGCGCCGACCCCGAAAAAGAGAAAGCCGAGCAGCGCCGCATAGAGGTATGAGGTGTCGCCGATCCTTCGTCGTCCGAGTTCGACCTCGCGTTCCTTGATGCTGCCGCCCGACCGGAACATGTAGGGAACCGCCTCGCCGATGGAGTGCCGGTTGAGCAGTGTCTGGGCGTGTCCCGCCGAGGACAGGATCTCGCGGTCGATGCCGACGATGACGTCGCCCTGACGGATTCCGGCGTGGTGGGCGCCCGAACCCGGGACGACCTTTCGCACCACCGTGGATCCGGGGACATCGGCTTCGAGTATGACTCCGTCGTAGGGGCGAGGGAAGAACATATCCGCCACCGAGAGGACGGCCAAGAGGAAGGCGACAGCCCCCGGTGCGAGGAGCACCGCGAATTGACGGTGGACGCGTGACATCATCTCAATGATACGCTTTCGCGACGATTCTGTTCTTGAGAATCATTCCCGCGACTGCTTTATGCGGTCAATAGCACCCATGTGTTACAAGATTTGACATTCTCGATTTTCAATTACATCGCACACCGTCAAGGATCGGTTGAGATGAAATTCATAGTTCAAAACTCATAATTCAAAATTTGTGATGGATTAAATGCCTCCGCCGTTCTCGAATGCCTGCGTTCTCGGTCTGCCCTGGGATATCCGGCTTCCTGCAGGGGCGCCCTTGGTCAACCAGACATTGCCGCCGATGATCGAGCCCTTGCCGATGGTGACCCGGCCGAGGATCGTCGCCCCGGAGTAGACGGTGACGTCGTCCTCGAGGATCGGGTGGCGGTCGATCCCTTTGATGGGATTGCCATTCTCGTCGAGGGGGAAGCTCTTGGCGCCCAGGGTGACGCCCTGGTAGAGACGGACTCGGTTGCCGATGATGGTGGTTTCGCCTATGACCACCCCGGTTCCGTGGTCGATGAAGAAGCTCTCGCCGATGGTCGCGCCGGGGTGGATGTCGATCCCGGTCTCGGAGTGGGCGAGTTCGGAGATGATGCGCGGAATGAGGGGCACCTCGAGTTTGTAGAGCTCGTGGGCGATGCGGTGACTCGTCAGCGCCAAAACCCCGGGATAACAGAAGATCGCCTCGGACGGCCCGGATGCCGCCGGGTCGCCCTCGTACGCCGCGACCGCGTCGAGAGCGAGCGACCGTCTGATCGTCGGGCAGCCGCTTGAGAAATTCTCCCGTGATGCGTTTGGCGCGGGTCAGGCAGGTCGCGGGTGTCCGGTCGATGGTGTCTCTGCTGCACGCGAAACACAGGCCGCGGTGGACCTCGTCCACCATCATTAACGACACCCTGTGGAGGGTGGTGCCCATGTGGTAACCGATGCTTGCTTCGGTGACATCGCGGTTGCCGAAATAACCGGGAAAGATCACCGAGCGCAGCAGGTCGATGACCCTCGCGATCTCTGAGCGCGACGGCAACGGGTGACCTTGGAAGGTCAGTCGAACGGACGTCGCGAGAGAGTCTCTTTGCGCGTTGAGTTCGTCGACGACATCGACGAGCACCTCGTCGATGTCGCCGACGCCGTGGTTGTGAGGAAACTGATTGACGAAGTCGATTTCGGCCATGGTGATGCTCCCTGGGGATGCAACACAATGGCGGCGAATTCTAGTCCGAGAGTTTGCTATTGAGTGGGTGCGGGTGGGCGATCAGAATCCGCGCTTCAGGCTTCCGGCCTGTTGCTTGGATGATGCAGCGCGATTCGCAGCGCGTTTGCGGTCGTCGGCGGCCTGGTGGCATGCCTTGTATTTCTTTTCGCTTCCGCACCAGCAGCGGTCGTTCCGCTTGAGGTTGGGGATTTCCTGCTCTTCCGGTCCCAGCATCAGCCTTTTGAGGCCTGCGGCGAGATTCATGGCGAGGTCCTTTCGGGAAAGTAGCGTTGCCGGCTGACGACGCTCAATCGGGACGGGACCTTAACATCCTCGTTGAGGAATTTCAAGGGTGGGCGTTGGGGAAGTCCTCGATTCCAAGGAGTTTGGCGATCAGGACGCCGATGTCGGTATTGTCCATCACACCGCTGAAATGTTCGGCGCCGGGACCAAAGGCGAAGAGAGGAACCCACTGTCCGGTGTGCAGGTCGTTGACCCAGCGCACCCCAGCGCTCCCGTCTTCGTAGTCCCCGTCAGTCACCCCGAGACCGCCGGTGTCGTGATCCGCGGTCACGAGAACGAGGGTGTCGCCTCGTTCCTCCGCCCACGCCACTGCGTACGAAACCGCCTCGTCAAACTCGCGGACGGCCTCGACGACGCCTGAGATGCTGTTCTTATGGCCAAATCCATCGCTCAACTCGGACTCGATGAGGATAAAAAACCCTCGCTCCTGACGCTCCAGGGCCCCAAGAGCAAACTCGGTGGTCACGATCAGTTCGGGCCCGTGGCCTGAGGCGGAATCCCCGCGCGGATCGAACAGTGCGAGGACCGGCGTTTGGGCGCCGGCGAGGCCGGTTTCATCTTGAACCACGTGGTACCCGGCTGCGGTCCCGAGCTCATCAACCCGGCTGACGAGATCGAGATATTCTGTATCCTGTTTGGCCCTGTGGTGATGGATCCACGTGCCACCCATCAGGATGTCGTTATCGGCCGCGAGAATCGACGAGAAGATATTGGCGTACTGGTATCGGTCGCCGGCGTGGACCAGAAACCCGGCGGGCGTGGCATCGGCCAGGCCCGAGGTGGTGATCACCCCGGTCCCAAGGCCGGAAGACTTCGCGGCTTCCAGGAGGGTCACGGGCCGTCGGCCATCGGCGAGGATCGAGATTGCAGTTTTTGGGGCCTTGAAACCTGTGGCCATCGCGGTTGAGGCAGCGGCCGAATCCGTGACGAGATTATTACCGGCATGAGTGCGGACTAAACCGGTGATCGGGGCCGACTCCACGGCGAGCTGACCATCCGGGCCGTGGAGCATCATCGACGCAGAACTGAACTGACCCACCCCCATCCCGTCGCCGATCATCAGGATCACGTTTTTCGGCCGGGCCTCGTCGCCGAGCTCAACCTCGTGCCGGTTGTACTGGGGGACGATCAGCTGACCATTTGTTAAGGTGGGAAACTCGTGGGTCATACCGCGCTGTGCACGGAGAATCACATTTCCGCCGGTGATCTCCCACGGGGCGAACCTGCCGGCGACGAGAATGACAGCAAGCACAACCACCAATGTCAGGATCGCGTGGATGATAAAACGGTTGCGGCCCACCGGGTGTCGAGATGGCATCTGACCTCCTGACTCGAACCTTGAGATCATACTCTTGCTCCTGGGAATGACGAATTTAGGAAGCGAGAAGAAATCTGTTGATCTTTTTGTTGGTAGAGATGAAGGTGATGTTGGGAGATCCGCCTCATCACCCGGAGGAAATCAATGATCTTCGACCCCATGTACTTCGTCTTTGTCATCCCGGCTCTCCTGCTGTCGATGTGGGCGAGCTTCAAAACCAAATCCGCGTTCAACAAGTACTCAAAAGTACCCACCGCCAACGGCCAGACGGGTGCCGAGGCCGCGGCCCGATTGCTCGCCTCTGCCGGGCTCAGCGACGTCAAGATCCTGCGTTCGCATGGGATGCTCACCGATCACTACAACCCCGGCAACCGCACCCTCAACCTCTCTGAGGGTGTCTTCGATTCGCGTTCGGTGGCGGCGGTCGGGGTGGCGGCCCACGAGGCCGGTCACGCCATCCAGCACGCCCAGCATTACAAACCCCTGGGTCTTCGCTCGATCCTGGTGCCCACCGCCAAGATCGGGTCGAACGTGGGCTACTTCGTCATGCTCGCCGGTCTTTTCATGTCGTCGACAAACATGGTGCTCGTCGGGGCCCTTTTGTTTTCGGCGGTCCTGCTTTTCCAGGTGGTGACCCTGCCGGTCGAGTTCGACGCGTCGAGGCGGGCCAAGGTGCTGTTGGTCGAGCACGGCATCATCACCGGCCCCGAGCGTGTGGGGGTCGACAAGGTGCTCAACGCGGCGGCGTTGACCTATGTTGCTGCCGCGGTTTCGACCCTCATGACCCTGCTCTACTTTCTCTTCAGATCGGGACTGCTCGGCGGTCGCAGAAACTAAGGCGGTCAGCAGGTCGCAGAATGACACGGTGAGCGATGAGCGCAGAGGGACTTCATTTTCCATGTCAGGTCACCACCATGGTGACCCGCCGGGTCGTGCCTGGTCGAGAAGAAGAATATGCCGAGGGCCTGCGCGAGGTGGCGAGAGTCGCGCGTGGTTTTGCCGGCCACCAGGGTGTCACCGTGCTCGGTCCTCACGGCGATTCGCCCACCGAGTTCACTGCGATCTTCACCTTTGACTCGGCCGCGAATCTCGAGCGCTGGATGACCTCCGACGAACGCCTACGGTGGCTGGACCACGCGAAAGAACTCACGGTCGACGACGAGGACGTGGAGTCGTTGAGCGGACTCGAGCCGTGGTTCACTCTTCCCAACCGGGTGGTCAACCGGCCGCCACCTCGATGGAAGATGGCTCTACTGACAGGACTCGGGGTCTACCCTTTGTTGCTCGCGCTGAGCGCTCTTCTGAATCCGGTTGTGGGGGAGTGGCCTCTGGCATTGCGATTGGGTGCATCGCTGGTTCTGGGGATCCCGCTCATGACCTGGTTCATCATGCCGGGTCTGTCGCGGTTGTTCTTCGCTTGGCTCTATCCTGAGCCTCAGCGAGGAGAGTTACAGCGACGTCAGTCATAGAGCACGGACTCCTCACCGAACTTGGCCACGTTTTCGGCGGCGATCTCGAGGATGCGGGTCCGGCGCTGCCACAGCGCTTCGATCTGCCGGGCGCTGAGCCAGCGTTCGAGGGTCGTGTCGAGAGTCTTCCGATCCAGGTCATCGAGGGCGGCTAGGACTTTCCGCGAGAACCGATTCAATGAGTCTTCGCGACGGAGCTTCTTGTCGACGTAGAAGGCGCGCGACGCGTCGATCTTCCAGAGCTTCCAGCTCTCATCGACCAGAAGATTGGAGATATTGTTGAAGTCGGTATCCCAGATCAACTGGAGATAGAGTTTGATGGTCGCGATCTGGTTGTTCCACCGGTCCATGTCGGGCGGGATCAGCTTCTTGACGTTTTTTCGCTCCCATTCGCGAATGGATCCGTCCACCCAGAGCTGGAGCGATCCGTTCTTTCCATCGATGTTCCTTCCGACCGTCGGCGGCACGATGTCCAACCCCAGGAGCTTGGAGAGTTCGTACGAAGCGATCTCATGCTTGAAGGAATCACTCAGGCCGAAGAACACCCGCCCGTCGGGCGTTTTAGATTTGGGTTCGTAACCATCGATGTTCTTGAAGACTGCGTGCAGCGTCCGTCCGGCGTCGGCGAGAGTGGCCTTCCGTGGTTTGGTGATGCCCTTGCTGCCGAACCCTTCGAGCTCGACGACCTCGGCTTCGAGAAGAAAGACTTCGGCGGCCGCGCCCTCGAGGGCCAAAGCCGGGGTCGGCGGCTCAGCCGCTGCTCCTTGCACTGCGAGGATAACGAAGAGGATGGTGAATCCGTGCGGCACTGAACCCCTGGTGTTCACTTTCGAGGGAGTTTCTGAACGATGTTCGTGGTGGCCTTCCTGAGATCCCTGGCGACAACCTCATCGGCGTTGAGTTGGGTGTATTCGACATTGATCATGTTCGGTTTGCCCATGGGGCGGCCCGATTGCAGATCCACGAGACCCATGTTGACCCTCGCCTGGTAGACGACGTCGCGCTGTCCCATATATGAGATCGCCCGATCGCCCAGGTACTCCACCCGAAGCGGGACCAAAAAGCGTGCGTATGGGCGCAGGGCTTCACGGACCTGCTCGGGGGCGGGTCGAGACTCGGTGTTGAAGAAACCCTCGAGCCCGGGGATTGCGGTGATCTCGAGGACCTCGACCCCCGCTTGTTGGAGTCGTGTCTTGACGTACTCCTCGGCTTCCACCGCAAGAAGTTTTTCGCCGACCGCCAGGACGACTGTGGCGGTGGGTGGTGGGGCCACGATCTGTGGTGGCGGCGAGGTCGAGGCATTGCCCTGCGCAATCGCGTCGGCTTCTCGGTGAATGTTCATCGCCTTGGGCGAACCGACGGCTTCGCGAGTCGCCACGATGCCGGCGTCGCCGGTGGCTACGGATGGCGACTCCCCGCTGACAACCGGGGGATCGGTGGTCGCGGGTTCGACGCTCTCACCAGTGGCGCTTGAATGAGTGTTTTCGCCTTGCGGAACCGGATTCGTGAGGGCTGCCGCATCGCCCGGTTCCCGGGTGGCGGCCTCCTGCGGTTCTGAGAGTTCCACGATTTGATCGGGGTCGTCCCGATTGATGATGCGGTCGAAAATCCCGCTCTTGAGAGTCACAACCGCTGCAGCCGCGGTGCCCAACACAATGAACGCGACGATGGCCGCGATGATCAAACCGGTCCGGGACCGTGATGGCGAGGTTTGGGGTTGGGTCGCGGGGGCGTTTGCCTGGGGCGACGGGGCGGGAGCGGTCGCGACGGGTGCCGGAGGAGGGCCGGGTGGTTCCGGCGGTCTTGTGGCGGCGCTTTGGACCGCCACGGTCGGTTGGGTGTTGATGTCCTGGTCGGGCGCCGATGATGGCGGGGGAGGTATCACTCCAGCCGCGGTGCCTGCTGCGCTCTGCGCCGATTCTCCGTTCGCCGTCAGCCAGCGCTGGATTTCGGCCATGACCTCGGTGCAGCTCGAGTAACGATTCTCGCGATCCTTGGCGAGCATTCGCGCGATGATGCCGCGCAGCTCGGCGTCCACCCCGGGGTTGAGGTCTTGGATATCGGGGGGGTCGACTTCGACGATGAGCCTGAGCAGGGCCAAGGGGCTGTCCGCCCGGAACGGCATCGTGCCGGTGACCATCTCGAAGAAAGTGACCCCGAGGGAGTAGATGTCGGTGCGGTGGTCCGGCGACTGATCGAGACACTGCTCGGGGGAAAGATAACCCGGGGTGCCCATGAGCATGCCCGTCGCCGTTAGACGGGTCGTGGCTGCACCCATCAGAGCGAGCCCGAAGTCGGCGATCTTGACCAGCCCCTGGTCGGTGACCATGAGGTTGGCGGGTTTGATGTCCCGGTGGACGACATTCTGGGCGTGGGCGACCTGCAATCCGGCCGCCGCCTGGATGATCAGTCGGGCGGCCTCAGCGGGAGGGATTTTGCCCTTTGTCTGGATCATCCGCTGAACGCTAGTGCCATGGACATACTCCATCACGAAGTAATGGTGGCCCTGGTCCTCGGATATCGCGTAGATCTGGACGATGTTGGGATGGCTCAGGGCAGCGGCGCTCTGCGCCTCCCGGACGAATCGCTCGACATATTCGGCGTCCTCCTCGAGGTGCTCCCCGAGCAACTTGATGGCGACGAATCGATTCAAGGATTCTTCGTGAGCCTTGAGGACGACGCCCATCCCGCCACGGCCGAGTTCCGACACAATCTTGTAGTGACCGATCCGATCCACATTGCCTCCCCGGTGAACTGTCCCTACATGCTAGCTTGAACGTAGTCTCAACCGCAAATAGGAAATGAGGTCTTGAGGTCCTGAGGTCTTGAGGACGAGCGGAGAGAATCGCGCAGCCCGCTTTTACCGTTGTGTTACAAAAATTGCCGAATTTCGGTAAACGAACCCCTCAACTCCCCCGTATATCCAGATGAGAGAAACGATGACACAACGTTTCACCTCTCCTCCTTCCTCGCTGCCCCGTCGGAACCCCCTCCCCGGCGGGGCAGCCCCTTGTTCCCCTTACCCGTGTCCGATGACAGGGACAGCGGCAGGAACAGGGACCAACGCCGACCAGGACCCGCGGAATACCCCCCTCCATCGGGGCGCCGGGATTGACATTGTGCCGGATCGACCAACCGGCCTCGCGTTACGCATCGAACAATGTCATACCGGGCTCCCACGGGGAGCGCGATGCGGTCTGCTGTTCCGGCTACGAGGCAGGCCGCCGGCGTGCCATCGGCGTGGTCGCAGTCCTTTCAATCAAACCACGAGTGACCACACCGATGGTGCGACGCTGGGCCGCTGGGACGCATGAGCGTCACAGCGGCCCAGAAGGCCGGGGATGAGGAAACCATGAAACGAGGCCGAAATCGACAGCCATAGCGAAGAACCATCGGGTACGGGCACGGACGCGGACGCTGCAAGGGAGAGGGATAGGGAGAAGGAGAGGGTCATCTCGGGCACGGGCACGGACGCGGATGCGGAAACGGAAACGGAAACGGACACCGACGTCAGTGTGCAGAGCGTCAGATCAGGCTACACTTCGCCCCCGGGGGGATGACCGATGAGAATCGCAATCGCTCAACTCGACTATACGATCGGCGCCTTTGACGCCAATCTCGAGCTGATGCGCGACGCCGTGGCCGAGGCTCGCACCCTCGGATCCGATCTCGTGGTCTTCAGTGAGCTGGCGACGGTGGGCTATCCGCCGGGCGATCTCCTCGAGCGTCGTGATTTCGTTGATCGTAATCTGCGCCAACTCGACCGCGTTGCCGCCATGTCGGATGATGCGCTCGGAATCATCGTGGGTTATATCGATCGAAATCCCGCGGGTCACGGCAAGGGGCTGTTCAACTCGGCCGCGCTCTGCGTCGGAGGTCGTGCGGTGGCGCGTTACCACAAATGTCTGCTGCCCTCCTACGATGTTTTTGACGAGGCTCGTCACTTCGAACCCGGTGGCGCGGCCCGGCCGCTGCTCTTCAAGGGCGTCAGGCTCGGGATCTCGGTGTGCGAGGACGTCTGGGCCGATCCGGATCTCGACGGCCGAAGCATCTACCACCGCGATCCGGTGCTCGAACAGGTGGAGGCGGGCGCGCAGCTGCTGATCAACATCTCGGCGAGTCCGTTCGAACTCGGCAAGGCGGCCCAACGGCGCGACCTCGTTCGGAGATATGCGGCCCAGTCCGGCCGGTTCTTTGTCTATGCCAACCAAATTGGGGGAAATGACGAGCTCGTCTTCGACGGCCACTCGATCGTGGTCGATCCCAGCGGTCAGGTGGTGGTTCGGGGCCGGGACTTCGCTGCGGATCTCCTGGTCTACGACATCGACCTCGATGCCTCTTCGGGTGCTCCCGGCGAACTCCGCCCGGTAGCCGAAAGTACCGAGGAAGAGGCGGTCAAGGCCCTCGAGCTCGGTCTCCGGGATTATGCGAGGAAGACCGGTTTCGACACGGTTCTGCTCGGGCTCTCGGGTGGGATCGACTCCGCGCTGACCGCGGCCATCGCCGCCCGCGCCCTCGGGCCGGACAAAGTGCTGGGAGTGGCCCTGCCGACCCGATTCTCATCAAAAGGGAGCGTCGATGACGCCCAGGCCCTCGTCGACAATCTGGGTATCGACTATCGAGTGATTCCCATCGACGAGATCTTCCAGTCCTATCTCGACGGTCTGTCGGAGGTCTTTGCGGGCACCGAATCCGATGTCACCGAGGAGAACATCCAGGCTCGGATTCGCGGCGGGGTGCTCATGGCCCTGTCCAACAAATTCGGCCGGTTGCTTCTGACCACGGGCAACAAGTCAGAGGTTGCGGTTGGGTATTCAACCCTCTACGGCGACATGGCGGGAGGGTTGGCGGTCATCTCCGATGTGCCCAAGACACTGGTCTACGACATCGCCCGCTTCCTCAACCGAGAATCCGACACCATCCCCGAATCGATCATCGACAAGCCGCCATCGGCCGAGCTTCGGCCCGACCAGAAGGATCAGGACAGTCTGCCGCCCTACGAGGATCTCGATCGTGTGGTCGAGGGATACGTCGAGCGCAACCTCTCGGTGGAAGAGTTGGTAGCCGAGGGGATCGATCGCGATGTCGTCGTCGCTGTGGTTGACCTCATCGATCGTGCCGAGTACAAGCGGCGTCAGGCGGCGCCGGGGATCAAGATCACCGCAAAGGCCTTCGGTATCGGTCGCCGCTACCCCATCGTGGCGGACTACAAAGGGCTTCACGAGTAGGAACCGCAAGGCCGCGAGGGACGCCAAGGACATCACAATGAACACATCTTCCGGGGTTATGGTGCCGCTCACGGCGCCATAACCCCGGAAGACCGAGTTGCTTTGCGATCCTTGCGTCCTCGCGGTTTACTACAGCCCAGGCTTCATCTTTCTCCACTTTTTGATCATCTTCTCGATGGCTTTGGCAATCTTCTTGTCGGCCTTGTCCGGGTCATCCACGAAAGCGTCGACGGCGACCCCGCGCCAGACGAGTTTCTTGGTTTCCGCTTCCCAAATGTCGATGATCAGGGTCCCCTGCTCGTAGGTTGCCGCCGAAGCTGTTGATACCCCGACGCCGCCCCAGTAGGGATCCATGGCCCAACCGCCGCCGAAACCGACCCCGAAACTGATCGGGTCGACCTTCATCGCCTGAGTCGAGACCGCGTGGTAGGTGATGTAGAGATTGGGGTTTTCGTTGTCCTCGGTCATCCGCCCCTGGGAGAGTTGGTTCAAGATGGCGGTCTTGATCCGCGAGTGCATCAGATCGTTGTGTCCCTCGAGGGATGTCTCGTCCGTATCCATCCAGGCATAGGTCTTGTACCAGGAGAATCGGCCCGAGCGATCGAAGTCGACGTAGATGTCCATCGCCGAAGCCGTCACGGCCACAGCTATCACGAGAATCACAAGCCCGATATGTTTGCGCATCACGACCTCCAGAACGCGAATCTGATCGTTGAGGGATGGTAACACTGCATCCTGTATCAGCTATCCTCATCGGTGAGATGTCCGACAAACACGACCTCCACCCCATCGAGGCTTCGGTTCTGCATGCGCGGCGCGAGCGCGTGTTCCTTGTCCTCTCGGGGCTCTTTCTCGGCACGCTTGCCATGCTCAACATCCTCGGTATCAGCCGCTTCATCAAGCTCGCCGAAATGACGACCGGTGATGGAACAAACCTGGTTTTTGCAATCGCCGTGGGTGTCCTGCCGTACCCGCTGACTTTTCTCTGTACCGATTTCATCAGTGAGTTCTACGGCCGCCGGCGGGCCAATTTCGTGGTCTTCGTCGGTCTGGTGCTCAATGTCTGGGTGGTGTTCGTGATGTGGCTCGGTGGTGTCCTGCCAGGTTTCGAAGCCCTGGACCCGGCGACGGGGGAGATTCTCCGCGATGCCGCCGGCCGGCTGCCCGTCTTCTTCGAGGTGCGGGCGCTCACCTTCGGGGCCGTGACCGCCTCGATGATCGCGTATATGGCGGCGCAGTTCTGCGATGTCTATGTCTTCCACTTCTGGAAACGGGTGACCAAGGGCAAGCTTCTGTGGGTGCGAAACAACGGCTCGACCATGATCAGCCAACTCGTCGACACCACGGCGGTGATTCTCATCACCCACTATTACGCCCACGCCCTCCCGGTCGACCCCGCTCAGCCCCTCGCCCGCCAGTTGGTACTCTTCATCATCACCGGGTACGTCTTCAAGTTCGTCATCGCCGCCGTCGACACCCTGCCGTTCTACATGGGAGTCAGGTGGCTATCGACGTATCTGGAAATCGACCCTACCGAGGAGCACGGAGAGTCGACAGTCAACAGGCGGTAGCTGAAGCTCCATCGAATGACACCCTGGAGCCTCAGCCCTCGTGGGTTCCATGTTTCCGTGTTCCGGGCCGGGCCTCACAATGGAACCGCAAAGTCGCGAAGTTCGCAACGCTCCCGCCAAGCCAACTCATTGACTCATCGCAGATGTCAACTGAGAAATTTCGCATCAGATCGAAGGGAGCCCGGGTCAATAGAGCGAAGCTTTGCGTTACCCTGGCGCCCTTGGCGACTTTGCGGTTTCATTGTGCGCTGCCGTGATAGCCGAGGATCATGGATCCCACGGGTCCACCCGTTACTTCCTCATTACGATGAAACCGTCAATCGTTGACGTCGCCATCGGTGAGCCCCTCGAACTCCCGCTCCCAGGCGTCCATATCGTCGTCTGTGAAACCAAAGTGGTGCCCGATCTCGTGGAGCAGGGTGAGTTGGATCTCGTGGATGAGGTCCTCGCGATCGCGGCAGTCGTCGAGCAGCGGCTGCCGGTAGAGCAGAATGACATCGGGTAGGACATTTCCATACCAGCCGCCCCGTTCGTCCAACGGAATGCCGGTGTAGAGGCCGTAGAGGGTGTCGGCTCGAGGATCGAGGTCGAGCTCGCGGAGAGTGTCGTCGTCGGGCCACTCCTCGATCTGGATGGCGATATTGTTCATGAGCTCGGCGAATTCGTCCGGGAGACGGTCGAGAGCGTCTGACACCACTTCTTCGAAGACCGAGCGGCTGAACTGAAGGCCCGTTCGCCGAGGGGCGGGACCGTGTTTGCGCCCCATGACTTCTCCCGTGAATCGCTGATCTGGGTTTCGGTTACTTGTGCGCGCGGCCCTTGATCAGGTCGACCGTGTTCCAGCCGATGATGGCGCCGATCACGGCGCCTCCGGCCGGACCGAAGATCGGGAAACCGCCCAGATAGCGATAGCCGGCTGCCGCCCCGATGAGGCCGCCGGTCACGGCGAACACAATTCTGAAGAACCGGACGGTGGCGAAATCCATGGACACTTCTTCTTCTCCGTGTGGCCCGAAGGCGGGCGATTCCAATTTGATTATAACCTCAGATGCGACCAGATTCTCAGGGTCGAGGACAGTGTAGAGTAATCGGGTCGCAAGGGGGAGCAATGCAGTTTCTCAGTCTGATCGGACTCGTCGTCCTGCTCGGTCTGGCATGGGCCATGTCCTATCATCCGCGGCGTGTCCGGTTGCGGACGGTGGCTTGGGGGCTCGGCCTGCAATTCGTCTTCGCGCTCATCATCCTCAAGCAGGACAAGTGGAGCTTTATCGGCATGGTGGTGCTCGCCGCCCTTCTGGTGGTCTACATCATGCAGGACGAGCAGAAGAAGCGCCTCGCCGGCGCCCGTGGGATCGTGGTCGTGTTGCTTGGCGCGGCGGTGGTGGGCGGACTTGCCGGCCTGCTGGTTCCTCAGGTGCTGGGGTGGCTCACCATCGTGGTTGCGATCGTCGCCGCCGTCGCTGGCAGAATCAACCTCCCCCAGCCGGTCAGTCGGGTGTGCGGGGCCCTCGTTGTGGTCTTTGGCACCACTTGGCTCATCGTCAACGGGATCCACGGTCAGACCATCTTCGCCGGATTCAGCCAGAAAGCGGCAGACTTCCTCGCTCTCTCCGACTACGGCGCGCGTTTCCTCTTCGGCAATCTGGCGGACGGCCGGTACTATTTCGTAGGGCAGGAAAGCGCCTGGCCGGGTTTCGGTTTTCAATTCGCATTCAAAGTCCTGCCGACGATCATCTTCTTTGGCGGGTTCATGGGCGTGCTCTATTACCTCGGCATCATGCAGATCATCATTGAAAGTCTGGCGCGGTTCATGAAATGGACCGTCGGAACCAGCGGCGCCGAAACCCTTTCCTGCACCGCCAACGTCTTTGTCGGCCAGACCGAGGGTCCGTTGCTCATCAAACCGTTCCTCGAGGACATGACCCGATCCGAGCTGCTCACCATCATGGTCGGTGGTTTTGCCACCATCGCGGGCGGTGTGCTCGCCGGGTACATCGCGTTGGGTGTTCCAGCCGGCCACCTCATCGCGGCCAGTGTCATGTCCGCACCTGCGGCGTTGGTCATCGGCAAGATCATCTATCCGGAAACCCAGCATTCGGCAACCGCAGGCGATGTCGGTCTGCCGGAGATCGATTCGGGCGGCAACGTCATCGAGGCCGCGACAAACGGCATCAGCGACGGACTCAAACTCGCCCTCAACGTGGGGGCCATGCTCATCGGATTCATCGCCCTCATTGCGGTCATCGACAGTCTCCTCGGCTGGATCGACAGCCTCATCGACGGACGCCTCCTCGACGGCGAGTATGTTGCGTATTCGGTGCAGACCCTGTGGTCGCCGGCGGTGGGAGAGTTCAGCGGCATCTTCCCGGGATCGCTGCAAACTTTTTTCGGGAACCTCTTTCGTCCGTTGGCATGGCTCATGGGTGTGCCCTGGGCGGATGCCGGGCTGGTCGGGAATCTCCTCGGGATCAAGATCTCGCTCAATGAATTCGTCGCCTATGGCGCCCTCGGCACCTACATTCAAGACGGGGCCCTGAGCGAACGGGCCGCGGTGATTTCGACCTATGCGCTGTGCGGATTTGCGAATTTCTCGTCCATCGGAATCCAGATCGGGGGGATTTCCGCTGTCGCGCCGAGTCGAAAATCGGCGTTGGCGGCCCTCGGTCTCAAGGCCATGTTCGGGGGCGCCATCGCCTCGTGGCTCACGGCTACAATCGCAGGAATGCTGCTCTAACAATGATCAGATCAGGGACGGTGAACATGTCACGCGTTGTCTTTGTTGTGCTCGTGTCGGTCATGCTGACGGTCCTAGGTGGCTGCGACCTCGTGGATCCCATGCGATCGACGCCGCAAGCGGATACCGAAACCTTCGGCAATCTCCTCGAGGCGGCGCCAGATCCGTCGCGCGAGAACGTGTGGATCGCAAAGATTCGAATTGCTGTTCCGCGGGCCCTCGGCCGCAGCGACGAAGCTGGTCCAACACCCGATGTTGCAGGCGGCATCAACGCGGTTGTGCTGGTGACTTCCGACACGGTAGTGGTGGTGGATGACCGGCCCATCGCATTGTTGGACATCGGCCCCGGTACGGAGATCGTCGCCATCCCGGTACCGGGCACGACCACGATGGTCGGTGAGAACGAGATCCACCTCGAAGCGGCCCAGCTGATGGACTTCGTCAGCTACGCCAGGTGGCGTCTGCCCAAGCTGCAGCTCCCCGGCGGACCGGCTGAGATCATCGAGGATGTCGATCGCATCAACACCGCCGGTGTCGAAGGTTCCCCGGTGCCGGTGGGCGATGGGACCATTCTCTACTTTTCCGGACGGCTCCGTCCGCCGGAACTTCCCGGCGATCCTTGGATCGGCGCGCAGAGGGACGGGCTGCCGTTGCCCGCCGAGGGAGCGCGATCGTTCGATCGGGGTTTTCGCACCGAACTCGGCGACGATGGATGGTCGACCCCGGAGCTGGTGGTCATCCCGGGCACCGAACTGCACGAGCACGTCAAGGTGACCTGGGTGAGCGCGGATGAACGGCGCTGCTTTGTGACCGTTTCCGATCCCGATGGATCGCCGTGGGTCGGGGTCTCCGAGCGGACGAGTTCCTCCGCTGCCTGGGGAGAGGTCGTTCGAATGGAGGGCACGGGTGACGGGGACGCCTTCGATGCGGTGGCCATGACGGGTTCGCCGAACAAAACCGTCTTTACCACGACGCGAAACGGAACCGGCGACCTCTTCCTGCTCGATCCGGAGATCGGTCCCGCGCAGCAGCTTCAGGCGGAGATCAACACCGGCGGTCTCGAGTGGGGGCCCCGGATCGGTCCCGCCAACGAGCTCTATTTCGTCCGCGGCGACCGACAGCTTCGCTTCCAGGGGGGACGGGTCAACGAGGTCCGTCTTCCCGGACCCCACCGCTCGGTGCTCATCGAGGCGGCTCCAACTGCTGACGGCGCCCACCTCTTCTTCGCGGTTCCGAGGTTCAGACCCTTCGATCTCGATCTCGACATTCAGGTCGCACCCATCCACGCCGACGGGACGCTCGGCGAGGCGAAACCGGTGGACGAGTGGCGGCCCTGATCGTCAGGTCTTTCCAACGCGGATTCGATGGCGGTTCCGAGCCGCCATCGAATAGATGAACCCTCCGAGGAGTTTGATTCCGGGCAGACCTGCCGCCCACGCCAGCCAACGCCAACCTTCGAGTTCGGCGAGGATTCCCCGCCAGGCGTCGAATCCTGTACTGACGGTCCCGTCCGCGTGACGGACGTGGACTGCACCCATCATGGCCTCCGGCGATCCGGGTGGTTCATCGGGGCCGGGGGCATGGAGATCGACGAAACTCAGCCGACGGCGCCCATCACGGGCTGAACACCATTCCTCCGATCGTCGGCAGACATCGCAGTTGCCGTCGATCCAGATCTCGAGCACCGGTGGGTCCTGAGTCGTCAAGCTCATCACGGTGCACAACGTGTCCGGGGCGAATGGTATTCGCGGATGGTCATTGTTCTTGACAATAAACAAGAATCTTCTAAAATAGCTATGTGGTTAATTACAGAAAACCACGAATGAAATCCGCCAAACCAAGAAATCAGTTGCCCCGACACCCCTGGTTGAGGAAATACATGCGAAACGAAGCCATCGATTGTTCTGCGCCTGATCGGCACCCTGAAAAGCTCATCGCCCTGAGAGACTCGCTCGCGAGGCATCGCCGCCCTCTCCAGGCCATGGCCCAGCACTACGCACTGCTCGGCGGCGAGACTCGGCTCAAGATCCTTGCCCTTCTCCAGCGGGTAGGTGAACTCTGTGTGTGTGATCTCGCGCGGGTTTTGGAGATGACACCGGCAGCTGTCTCCCAGCACCTCAGCCGGCTACGGGCGGGCAATCTGGTCAGTTCGCGCCGGGACGGAATGACGATCTATTATCGTCTCAGCGAACACGCCTCTGCGACGGCCGTCACCCCGAAACTGGAGATGTGGGACGAACTGGAGACGACGAATGAGAATGCCGGCTGAGCGGGTCTTGATTGCGGTTGGCCTCATGGTCGCCGCAGGGGTGGTCTCCGGCTGCAGTCGCTCGACGATGGTGGATGCCTCGTTTACGGTCGAGGGAATGTACTGCGAAAGCTGTTCTTCGGCGATTACCGATACCCTCGTAAAGGTGGAGGGTGTCGAGAGCGCCTCCGCCGACCACGTGTCTGGTTCGGCCAATGCCCGGTTCTCCTCGCCGGGCGTGTCACCTGAGGAACTCGCGGCAGAGATCGAAGGCCTCGGCTACACCGTAACCACCGTCAAGACCACGCCAGTCGAGGGATGACGCCCGAGGAGGATATACTCCGGTCGTGGCCGGTTCTCTCTCTCCTCGTGCAGCCTATGTTCTGACCAAGATCGCGGTCTTCGGCATCGCCGCGGCTCTGACCTGGCCGTTGTCTCGGTTCATCGGACCAAAAGCCTGGTGGGGTCTCGGAGTCTTTGGACTGGCCCTCGCGTCGCTGACAGTGGTTGTGTTTCTCGCCTTCGGAAGGAACACCGCCTACACCGACGGCGAGGATGGCCGGGTCGAAGAAACGGTGGACCCCGATCCGGAAATTCCCGTCGAACTCCCGGTTGAAGACTTCATCGATCTCCACCCCTTCCCCCCGCGCGATATCCCCGATGTGGTGACCGACTACCTCGAGGTCGCCCATGCCAAAGGCTTCCGCGAGGTCCGCTTGATCCACGGCAGAGGAATTGGCGTCCAGCGAGAACGCGTCCGGAGCACCCTGTCCAAGCATCCTCTGGTGGAGTCCTTCTCGGACGCCACCGCCGATCGCGGCGGCTGGGGAGCAACCATCGCCTCTCTGTCGCGGGGCGACAGAGTGAAATGATGAATGCTGAATGCGGAATGATGAATCTCATCGCACCATCGCGGCGCTGCTTAGAGCGTCTTGCGATGGCCATTCATCATTCATCATTCATCGTTCATCATTTGTCTACGGGTAGAGCCGATTGATCATCCGCGGGTAGGGGATGGCTTCGCGGAGATGCGGCACGCCGCAGATCCAGGTCACGCAGCGTTCGATCCCCATGCCGTAGCCCGAGTGGGGGAACGAACCATAGCGGCGGACATCGAGGTACCATTCGAAGGCTTCTTTCGGCAGATCGTGGGCGGCGATCTGACGCTCGAGGTGTTCGAGGGAGTCGGATCGTTCGGAGCCGCCGATGATTTCGCCATAGCCCTCGGGAGCGAGGACATCGACGGCCAGGGCGCGGGTCGGATCCGCCGGATCGGGTTGCATGTAAAAGGCCTTGATGGCCGCCGGGTAGCGGGTCACCATCAGGGGCTGATCGTACTGCCGGGTCAGGATCGTCTCGTCTTCGGCGCCGAAGTCATCGCCGTGCTCAACTGCGGATCCGAGTTCCTTGAGCTTGATGATGGCGTCGCCGTAATCGAGGCGGGGGTAGGGCCGCCGGGTCGATGGCTCGAGCTTCGAGACATCACGTTCGAGGCGCTTGAGGTCTTCCTCGCAGCGGTCGAGGACCCGCGAGACGATCTCGGAGAGGAATTCCTCGGCGAGATCGAGCAGACCTTCGAACCGGAGCCACGCGACCTCGGGCTCGACCATCCAGAACTCCGTGAGATGACGGCGGGTCTTGGACTTTTCGGCGCGGAAGGTCGGTCCGAAGCAGTAGACCTTGCCCAGGGCGGCGCAGGCGGGCTCGAGATAGAGTTGGCCCGATTGCGACAGAAAGGCGGGTTCGCCGAAGTAGTCCGTCTCGAAGAGCGTCGAGGTTCCCTCACAGGCCGCCGGTGTCAGAATCGGGGAATCGATGTTGGTGTAGCCGCGGGTATAGAAAAACTCGCGAATGGAATGGGTGACCTCGTTGCGGACCCGCATCATGGCGTGCTGGCGTTTGGACCGGAGCCAGAGGTGGCGGTGGTTGAGAAGAAAGTCGGGGCCGTGGTCCTTCTTGCCGATGGGAAACTCGGGGGAGAGGTGAACCGTCTCCAATGCCGTGACCTTGAGTTCGAAGCCGCCCGGGGCGCGGTTGTCGGCGACGAGCTTTCCGGTGATCCGCACCGATGACTCCTGGGTCAGTTCCACCGCGGTCTCCCAGACCGTTTCGTCGACTTCTGGGCGATAAACGATGCACTGCAGGTAGCCGAAGCCGTCGCGCAGGATGATGAAGCGCAGCTTGCCCTTCTTGCGCCAGTTGTAGACCCAGCCCTGGATGGTGACTTCCTGGTCAACATATTCTGCGAGATCGGCGATGGTGATCACGGGCGTAGACATCGTTTCCTCCTGTCGAATGCGAGATTGTACACGAGGGTATGAACCGAGCGCCGCAGGGCCCAGCTTCGCCGGACCGGGCGGCACTCACTGCAACCGATGCTGAAACGGATACGGTGACGGCTGCGGATGTGACTGCGATGGGGGAATCGTAGGCGCATCCCTTTCAGGGTGCGCCTCAGAAAAGTCGATATTGCGTGTTGCGATACGGTTGAGAGGCTCGCTGTTGACCGCGGACTTCAGCGAGCTGCGGATTGAGGAATTGCGAGTCCTCCAGGGTACGGGTCCGATTTCCCGTGGTTCCGAGCCCTGCCATATCCCGATTATGAAGGATTTGCCTAGAAAAACTCGAGGCCATATCGCGACGCCAACGAGAGCGGCGTTGGACTAACGTGCCTCGCGAAGTGAAACGTCGACGGCTCTGATGGGCCGGCGGGACGCCGGCCCTACAATCATCGCAGTCAGGGTTTTGGATGGAGGAGACGCCAGGTCATGGCGCGAACGTCGTCGAAGAGCAGGAGGGCGGTGTCAGTTCGAGAGCTGTTGATGCTTCTCGTGCATGGTCACCTCCTCGTTGTTCATGCACTTCCCCAAGTCGCTGTGATGGGTCGTGTCAAGGGTCATGCCGAGGCGACTTGTCTTGCCCATGACACGACCCATCCCAGCGGCTATTCGTCCTTCTAGAACAACCCGGAGTGACCATGCCGGGGCAGCGGCCGGGGCAGCGGCCGGGACAGCGACCATCTCAGCGCCCAATTGTCAGGCGAATATGGTCACTGAACACACGGATACGGTTACGGAAACGGATACGGATACGGATACGGTTACGGTTACGGTTACGGTTACGGAAACGGATACAGGTACAGAAACAGATACAGAATGCGACCCGAGGTAGAATGTCTTCTTCGATCGACAGCGGTGGAGGTTTCGTGGAAGTTCGCCCCTCACAACAGGAGTTTGCTGCCCTCGCGCGCGATCACGATGTCGTGCCGGTAGTTCGTGAGCTGACCTCCGACACGGTGACTCCATTCACCGTCTACTCCCGGCTCGCCCGGGGCGGCCGCAACCCGTTCCTCTTGGAGAGCGTCGAGGGTGGCGAGCGGGTCGCCCGCTACTCCTTCACCGGGGTGGATCCCTTCAGGATCATCGAAATCAGAGACGCTCGAGTGCTGGTCGACGGCGTACCGCAGGACGGGGAACCCATCGAAGTGCTTCGTCGGGTGACCAATCTCGGTCGGGTCGCCCCGGTGGACGATCTGCCGCCGTTTTGCGGCGGCGCCATGGGCTATCTCGGCTATGACGCGGTGCGGTTGGTCGAGGCCATCCCCGCGAGCGGTCGCGACGAAGGCGGGCTGCCCGATGCCTGGTTCGGGCTCTACGATTCGGTGGTCGCTCTCGACCGCGCCCGCCAACGGCTCCAGCTGGTTGTGCTCGCGCGCATCGAAGGCGACCCCGAAGCCGCGTGGAAAACCGCCATGAACCGCATCGGCGACCTCCACACCGCGCTCCTCGAGGGCGGTGGCGGACCATTGCCCCACACCCTGCCGGTCCCCAAGGGCGACACCTGGTCGGGGTGGCAATCGACCCCGTCCGCCGATGATTATCTTGCGGCCGTGGCGACGGCGCGCGAGCACATCCTCGCGGGCGATATCTTCCAGGTTGTCCTTTCGCGAAGGTGGCGCCGTGTACCACGATGCACCGCGGCCGAGATCTATCGCATGCTGCGGGTGACCAATCCGTCGCCCTACATGTTTCTCTTCGATACCGGGAACGCGCGGATCCTTGGCTCGAGCCCCGAGATGCTGGTTCAGGTCTCGGGCCGGAGGGTGAGCACCTGTCCAATCGCCGGGACAAGGCCGCGCGGCGCCGATCGCGATCACGATTTGGAACTCGAAGCCGAACTCCTCGCCGACCCCAAGGAACTCGCCGAGCACACCATGCTGGTGGATCTCGGGCGAAACGACATCGGCCGGGTGGCGGTTCCGGGTACGGTGACGGTGGCCCGCGAGACCGAGGTCGAGCGTTACAGCCACGTCATGCATTTGGTGAGCGAGGTCCAGGGCGAACTCCGCCCGGATTGCGACGGTTGGGATGCGCTCTTCGCCTGTTTCCCGGCGGGTACCCTGAGCGGAGCGCCCAAGGTGCGGGCGATGGAGATCATCGACGAACTCGAAGAGGTTCGCCGCGGAGTCTATGGCGGGGCGGTGGGTTATCGTAACGCCACCGGCGACTTCGACTCGTGTATCGCCATCCGGACCATGGTCGAGCGGGGCGGTGTCGCCCACATCCAGGCCGGCGCCGGCATCGTCTATGACTCGGTGCCGTCGAACGAGCTCGAAGAGTGCCGCAACAAGGCCAACGCCCTCGTCGAAGCCGTTTCGATGGCGGAAGCCGCCTCGAGGTCGTAGTAGTTGAGTTTTGAGTTTTAAGTTATTAATTTTGAGTTATATCGTACCGGACCATGTTGACGTTGCGGCAACCGTGCGATGAAAACTAAGAACTAAGAAACTGAGAACTAAGAACTGATGCGGAAGCGATTGATATCATCTGCGGCCTGAGCGGCAGAGAAAATGGAAGAGCGACGGCGATGATTTTGATGATCGACAACTACGACAGCTTCACCTACAACCTGGTGCAGGAGCTGGCTGAGATCTCGGGGGCCCAGATCGAGGTCGTGCGCAACGACGCCTGCACCGCCGATGAGTTGCTCGGGCGACGGCCGAAGGCCATCGTGATCTCTCCGGGACCGGGCACCCCCGATGAGGCCGGCGTCAGCATGGATCTCATCCGAGCCGCCTCCGCAACGCCGATGCTCGGGATCTGCCTCGGCCTCCAGTCGCTGGCCGCGGTCCACGGCGGTTCCATCGTTCGCGCCCCGGCGCCGGTCCACGGCAAGACATCAGAGATCCACCACAACGACACCGGGGTGATGGCCGGTCTGCCCAATCCCTTTATCGCCACCCGGTACCACTCGCTTCTGGTCGATCGAGCAACGGTGCCCGAAGAACTCGAGATCACCGCCTGGACCGATGACGACCTCGTCATGGGTGTGGCCCACCGCGACCGGCCGCACCACGCGGTGCAGTTCCATCCCGAGTCGTATCTCAGCGTGGATGGAATGCAGCTGCTGGCGAATTTCTTGTCCATTGCAGGAATCGAAGTCGGAGCGGAGTGGAAACGTGATCGTTGACGTCGGTGGATCGACGATGGAACCGAGGCTGGGTGCCTGGCATCCAAGCTTGCGTCCGACGCAAGGTTGCGTGCCTGGCACCGCCGCGAACGACCCGGGACGGCAAGAATGGCCCTTATAGTCAAACGACTCCTCGATCAGCTCCTCAGCGGTCACGATCTCGATGCGGCCACGATGGAGGCGCTCGTGGGCGCGATCATGGATGGCGAGCTGGATCACGCCCAGGTTGCCGGTCTGCTGGTGGCTCTACGCGCCAAAGGCGAGTCGGGAATCGAGGTGGCGGCCGCCGCCCGCGCCATGCGCGCCCGGGCTCTCGCCGTGGCGGCCCCGGCCGGCGCCATCGACACCTGCGGCACCGGTGGTGACGGCGCCGAGACCATCAATATCTCCACCGCCTCGGCCCTGGTGGCTGCGGCGGGAGGGGTGCCGGTGGCCAAACACGGCAATCGGTCGGTCTCGTCGAAATGCGGATCGGCGGATGTCCTCGAAGCCCTCGGCGTTCGGCTCGATCTCGATCGTCAAGCGCTGGAGGCCCTGCTCGGGGAAGTCGGAATCGCGTTTTTGTTCGCTCAGCAACTCCACCCGGCCATGGCGGCGGTGGTGCCCGTGCGCCGCGCCCTTGGTGTCCGAACGGTATTCAATCTCTTGGGACCCCTCACCAATCCGGCCGCTGTCCGGCGCCAGGTGCTCGGCGTCTGGGGGAGCGAGGTCCAGCCGCTGGTGGCCGAGGCCCTCGCCGAACTCGGGGCCGAGTATGCCCTCGTTCTCCACTCGGATGACGGTCTCGATGAACTCTCGGTGTCGGCGCCGACGACGGTGATCGAGGTTCGCGATGGCGCCGTTGCCGGAACCTGGAAGGTGGACCCGGTGGATCTCGGAATTCGCGCCGATGATCCCGCCAGCCTCCGCGGCGGCGACGTCGAGGAAAATGCGCGGCGCCTGTGCGCCATCCTCGGCGGGAAAGAACGATCGGCGGCCTCCGAGGCGGTGGCCCTGAATGCGGCGGCGGCGCTCATGGTCGGCGGCAAGGTCGATGATTTGGCAACCGGGTTGCGGCTCGCTCGGGAGATGATCGCCGGTGGCGCCGCGGGACGAAAACTCGAGGTCCTGGTTCGCCGGTCACAGGAGCTCGGCGATGGCTAGCCCGCATTTCTCACCGGATTCCGTTACGAGGGCTAAGCCCTCGGTGCTCGATCGGATCGTCGACGCCGTCCGCGCCCGGATGGCGGCCGAACCCGAGGCCGGGGATCTCGCTGATCGGGCGGCGGCGCATCGCGAGTCGTCGCCGCGGCGATCGCTCCGCGAGGCATTGTCGGCCGAGGGTCCATCGATCATCGCCGAGTGCAAAAAGGCGTCACCGTCGGCCGGATTGCTCCGGGCCGATTTCGACCCTGCGATTCTGGCAGCTCGCTACCAGGCCGCTGGAGCGTCGGCGATCTCGGTGGTCACCGAACCCGATTTCTTCCAGGGAAACCTCGAATGGCTGACCGCGGTGCGAGAGGTGGTCGACCTGCCGGTGTTGCGTAAGGACTTCGTGGTCGATGAACGCCAGCTGCGCGAGGCGGCTGCCCTCGGCGCCGATGCCGTGCTGCTGATCCAGCGTATCCTCCCTCCCGACCGCCTCGCCGAGCTTGTCGGCGCTGCTCGTGAGCTCGGGTTGGAGACCCTCGTCGAGATCTTCGTCGATGAGGATCCGGGGCCGACCATCGCGTCCGGGACGGCGATCATCGGTGTCAACGCCCGTGATCTCGCTACCTTCGTCACCAGCCTCGATGCGGTCGAAGCGTTGGCCGAGCGGCTGCCTGCCGATCGGGTGCGGGTCGCTGAGAGTGGCATCAAAGGACACGAAGATATCGTCAGGCTGGGCGCCGCGGGCTACGACGCCTTTCTCATCGGAGAACACCTCGTTCGCGCCGATGACCCGGAGCGCGCGTTACAGAATCTTCTTGGAGGTCGAAGCTGACTGGATTGAACACTTCTGATTCTCCGAGATTTCGGGTGAAGCCACGCGGTGCCCACAATCAGGCACGGACGCTCATGGCTTCACCCGGAATCTCGGAGCCGAGCGGGGACCGCGGATGCTTGTCAAGATCTGTGGTCTGACCCGGCCGGGGGACGCGGAAGCCGCCATCGAGGCGGGTGCCGACATGCTCGGTTTTGTCTTCGCTGAGGGAACAAAGAGATATGTCGACCCGACCACGGCGGCCTGGATTCATGATCTGACGGGCGCCGAGAGGGTTGGTGTGTTCCGCGACTGCAAACTCGAAAGCATCATCGCCATCCGTGATCTCCTCGGGCTCGATCGGATTCAACTCCACGGCGAGGAGCCCGACTCATGGCTCGACATCCTCGGGCCCGAAACCCTGCGCCGGGTCGAGCCTCGCGGTGCGGATCCCTGGCAAAGGGCGGCCATGCTCTCGGGGCGGTGCCTGCCGCTCTTCGACCCCGGCGCTGGTGACGGCGTGGCGTACGACTGGAAGAAACTCCGTCAGCGTCCGACGGGTCTGTGGGTCGGAATCGCCGGAGGATTGACACCCGAGACCGTGGCCGAGGCGGTGACCCTGGTGCGACCGGCAATGGTGGATGTCTCCACCGGTGTCGAGGCGTCTCCGGGGATCAAAGATCGGGAACGGGTCGCGGCATTCGTGACCGCCGCCCGATCCGCGGTAGAATCTGCGGCGTTGGTGCAAAATGAAAAGCCTTCCTGACAAGCGTGGTTACTTCGGCGAGTGGGGCGGCACCTTTGTGCCCGAAACCCTCATGGCGCCCCTCGATGAGCTCGATCGCGCCTACCGTAAGGCGCAGCACGATCGGTCCTTCGAGGCGCGGCTCAACGAGCTCCTCGATCTCTATGTCGGACGACCGACTCCCCTGTACCCGGCGCGGCGCCTGTCGGCCCGTCTCGGTGGAGCGATGATCTGGCTCAAGCGGGAGGATCTCTGCCACACCGGCGCCCACAAGATCAACAACGCTCTCGGGCAGGCCCTCCTCGCCTGTGAAATGGGCAAACGGCGGGTCATCGCCGAGACCGGCGCGGGCCAACACGGAGTGGCGACGGCGACGGCCGCGGCCCTCCTCGGCCTCGAGTGCCGGGTCTACATGGGCGCCGAAGACATGCGCCGCCAGGCGCTCAACGTTTATCGGATGCAGCTCATGGGCGCCGAGGTGATGTCCGTCGCCGGCGGGGCACAGACTTTGAAGGACGCCATCAACGAGGCACTTCGGGACTGGGTCACCAATGTCCGCTCGACCCATTACATTCTTGGTTCGGTCCTCGGTCCACATCCCTATCCGATGATGGTTCGCGACTTCCAATCTGTGATCGGCCGCGAAGCCATGGCCCAGTACCGCCGGATCGTTCGCGGGTTGCCGGATCTCATCATCGCCTGTGTCGGTGGCGGGTCCAACGCAGCGGGGATCTTCTCGGCCTTCATCCCCCACACCCGGGTGAAGCTGGTGGGTGTCGAGGCCGGTGGACGAGGCCCGGGCGCCGGCGATCACGCGGCGCGGTTCGCCGGTGGCGGGGCGCCGGGGGTGCTCCACGGCACCCGGACCCAGGTCATCCAGGATGAAAACGGCCAGATCGAGCCCACCCACTCGGTGTCGGCGGGACTCGACTACCCGGCGGTCGGTCCGGAACACGCGAACTGGCGGGACACCGGTAGGGTGACCTACACCACGGTGGATGATGATGAGGCCCTTGCCGCATTCCATCTCCTCGCCGAAACCGAAGGCATCGTGCCGGCCCTGGAGTCGGCCCACGCCATCGCCCAGGCCGTCAAGGTCGCACCGGGAATGGCGCTGGATGCCAACATCATCGTCAACCTTTCCGGCCGGGGCGACAAGGATCTCGAAGAGGTGGCGAGGGTCGAGAGGGAGCAACCGTGAGCCGGATCGTCGAAGCCTTCAAGACCGTCAAGCGTGAAGGGCGGGCCGCCTTCATCCCCTACGTCACCTGTGGTGACCCGTCGCTCGAACAGAGTGTGGCCATCGCCGCCGCCCTCGAACGGGCGGGGGCCGATGTCCTCGAGTTCGGAGTGCCCTTCTCAGACCCCATGGCGGATGGGCCGACCAACCAACGCGCCGCCGAGCGCGCCCTCGCCAACGGGACGTCTCTCAAACAGGTCCTGGAGGTCGTGCGCGAGATCCGGGAGCGGTCGCAGCTGGCCATCGTTCTCTTCACCTATGCCAACCCGGTCGTTCGCTTCGGCATCGATCGGTTTGCCGAGCACGCCGCCGCCTCCGGGGTCGATGGGGTCCTCTTTACCGATGTCCCCGCCGAGGAAATGGGGGGATTCCGGCCTGCGCTCAGAGCCGCCCGCCTCGACGCCATCATGCTGGTGACGCCGACCTCGACCCGGGCGCGGATGAAGGCGACCGCCAAGTTCGGTGGTGGGTTTCTCTATCTCGTCTCGCGCACAGGTGTCACCGGCGCTCAAAAGGATCTCGATCACGAGCTTGCGACCAACGTCGCGAACGCCCGGAAGGCGTCGCGGCTGCCGGTCGCGGTTGGATTTGGGATCTCCACTCCCGATCAGGTCGCCAAGGTCGCCGCCATCGCCGACGGTGTCGTCGTCGGTTCCGCCATCGTCAACGAGATCGCTGAAGAGGGCGACACCCAAGCGCTCGCGGCCCGTGTGGAGGCATTTGCGGCGCCCCTAGCCCAAGCGTGCAAGAAACCCTCGTGAAAAACACTCCTCATTTTCAATTCTCGACGGGGGAGTCCGCAGACTCCCCCGTCGAGAATTGAACCGAGCGGAACCATGAGCCGTTCCAAACGCCGCCGATTGGGTCAGAATTTCCTCGTCGATGAGGATGTCGCCCAGAGAATCGTCGATCTTCTTCAACCGACGCCTTCGCGTGTCATTGAGATCGGTCCTGGTCGCGGAGCGCTGACCGAACACCTTCTCGACCGATTCGAGCGGGTCCGTGCGCTCGAGCTCGACGAGCCGCTGGTGACGCCCCTGAGGGAGCGCTTTGGCAGCCGTGGCCTCGAGATCGTCCACGCCGATGGCCTCACTGTTCCGGTTGACGAAATCACCGGCGGGGAAGGACCGTGGCAGCTCGCTTCCAATCTCCCGTACTCGGTGGGAACCGCCATTCTCCGGCGATTCATGCCGTGCCACGAGAGCTTCACCCGGCTTGTGGTGATGCTCCAGCGCGAGGTGGCGGTTCGAGTTGTGGCCGAGCCCGGTGGTGGGAACCACGGGCTCATGGCCCTCGAACGGTCCGCCTTTGCGGATGGCTGGATCGCCTTCGAAGTCCACCCGCGATCCTTCCGTCCGACTCCCAAAGTGACCTCGGCCGTGGTGGTGCTCGATCTGCGGCCGCCCGTGGCGGATCCGAGCGCCATCGAGAGGGCTCTCAAGATCGCCGGCCAGGCGCTGACCCTCCCGAGAAAGAAGCTGTCCAACGCGCTCGGCGGCGGTTTTGACCGCGACGCCATCGAGGCGGCCGGGCTCGATCCCAACGCCCGCCCGGGGACGATCCCCCTCGACGGCTGGCTCCGGCTGGCTGCGATCCAGGCAAAGGACACGATTTAGCCAGCCCGCACAACTCAGTTCAGGGAATCGCCGCACTCCAGCCGCTGGTGTCGCCGCTCTCGAGATCGTCGGCGAAGAGCACCATCGGCGCGGTAACGTGGTAGACATCGAAGCAGTTGGAGACCCAGCCGAGGGCCGTGTCCCCTTGGAGAATTACCTCGGACGAGTCGGCCCAGTTGCATCCAAGCAACGGGGTCAGCACCGGGTTGTCAAGGTCCGGGTCCCACCCCAGTCTGTCCTCGTTCCAGGTCCAGTGTCCGACCTTCCACTGAGAATCGACCGGCCAGCTGCCTGGTCCGCCGACGAGAAACATGTGGCCAGGTCGCGCCGTCGAACACGACTTCTCCCATGAGGTGGCGGCCATCGTTCCAGCTGCCGGGTGGTCCGGGGCTGACGACCACGTCTCCCCAGGACCAGTCCACCTGGGCGATGGCGACCTGGCAGACGAGCAGCGCATTGAGCGAGGCGATGACGATCGGTCCGAGCTTGGCTCTTCGAGCCATGACGTTCTCCCTTCGGATGCTATTGATGCGGCTTGTTGGCGGTGTCCTTGGCAATTGGTTCGCAGTCGCGGAAGATCTCGACGCCGTCCGGTGCCTCGTCGACAAAGGCATAATCCCGGCAGCCCCCCTTTTCCGTCCCCCGGCTGAGGGTGCGGTGATGGCTCACTTCCACAGGTGCTGACGGGATGCTCACGTCGATCACGCGAAGACCGGCCCAGCCGTCGGCGACGTAGGCGGATCCGCCGTTGCCAACAACCTGCCGCGCCTGTCCCGGGGTGTCGACAAAGCCCACTTCCCTCGGTGCGAGGGGATCGCTGGTGTCGATGACACCCAGACCGGCCTGGTCGCACGCGACAAGGACTCGCCCCCCGGCCACCGAGACTCCAAGGGCTCGTCCGGACGTTTTGAGAGACCCAATCTCGACCGGCAAGGACGGCGTGCGGACGTCGATGACGAGCAGTCCCCTCCGCAGGTCCGCCACGAAAGCGAGCCCGTGTGAGACCGCAACCCCGACCGGACAACCCTCGGTGTCGAAGAGACCGACCGCGACCGGCGCGGCCGGCGTTCTCACGTCGATGATGTGGACGCCTTGCGCAAGATCGGCGACGTAGGCATACCCCGCCGACACGGCGAGGGCGTAAGCGCTCGAAAGCGTATCGACCACGCCGATCTCAACCGGGGAGGAGGGAACGCTCACGTCGATGATCCGCAGCCCCTCGCGGATGTCGGTCACATAGGCGTGGTTTCCGGACACCGCGACACCCCAGGTATCGAACGGTGTTTTGGTGAACCCGACTTCCACGGGGTTGGAAGGTGTACTCAGATCGATGATCCGAAAACCCGATCGTCCGTTGGCGACGAAAGCAAAGTCATCGGCGATGGCAATGCCGCGCACGACACCCGGCAAGACGAGTTCGCCGAGGATCTTCGACGAACCTCCATCGGAAACCTCGGCGACCGACAGAACGCAACCGCTGCCGAAGACGAGGTGGTCGCCCGAGTGAGCGATCGCGTGGACCGGACCGTACGGCCACCTGTTGTTCGGTTCCGGGTTTTCGTCCGCGAGCACCGGCACGATCAGCACCAACGCGGCGACCCCGACAATCGCAGCCCGCGACACGTTAATGGAAGAGACGACGAAGAGGCGGAGCCTGGATCTCCCGTTCATGACGACCTCCTTTAGGTTGGTTGACACACACACCATCGGTCCGGTGAGGCGGAAAGTCATGACGAAGATGTGCGGAAAATGTGGTGATTCGCTCGCAATCACCATTCGGGTCTTGGTCGTTGTGACGGAGGACATGTGTCGGGGCTCTGCGTCGCCGGTCCGAAGTGTTAGAATTTTCAAGTAATGCACAGTTTTTTCCTGCCCTGCGACGGTGAGGGAACGACCGGCCAGCGGGGTTCCGTTGGACGTGATGCATGAGCTTCGGTGTGGCCGTGCTGCTGGGGGTCCTCCAGGGACTCACCGAATTTCTCCCCGTGTCATCTTCCGGGCACCTCGCCCTGGCGCAGATGCTGATCCCGGGTTTTTCGCAGCCCGGTGTCTTTTTTGACGCCATGCTCCACGTCGGGACCGCCGGTGCGGTGATCTGGTACGAGCGGCGGGAGATTCGTCGTTGGTTGACAACCACCGGCGGGAGGCGACTCCTCGGTCTGCTGATTCTGGGGACCCTCGCTACAGCAGTCGTGGCCTTCCCCATCAAGGGCGTTGCCGAATCGGCCTTTCAACGGCCGCTTTGGGTGGGCGTCGCGCTGGTGATCACCGGGTTGATCGTCGGGCTCACCAGGTGGATGCCGGGTGGACCCCGGGATGAGTCCGGCACCACGTGGCGGCAGGCGGTGCTCATCGGCATCGTGCAGGGAATGGCGGTTTTTCCGGGGCTGTCGCGCTCGGGTCTGACCATCTCGTCGGCGCTCGGCGCTGGGCTCGATCGCAACTGGGCGGCCCGATTCTCTTTCATCCTCGGTGTTCCGGCCATCGCCGGGGTCGCGGTCCTCGAGGTCTTTGACGAGCGTCACGCTCTGGCCGCCGCGGGCGCCTGGTACTGGGTGAGCTGTCTCGTCGGCGCCGTCGCCGCGGGTCTCGCGGGCTATCTGGCGTTGACCATCGTCGTCAAAACACTTTCGAGTCGAGTATTTCACCGCTTTGCGTGGTACTGCATCCCGGTTGGAATCCTGGTTGTCGCGCTGACCTGGGGAAGCTCATGAGCCGCGAACGGCTCATTTCCGAGATGATCGCCGTGGGGCTGATCTTCGGCTCGATCCTGGTCGCCGCGGCCCTGCTTTCGCACTCTCCTCTCGACCCGAGTCCACTGCACGCATCGACGCTTCGCGACGGACCGGTGAATCTCGCCGGACCGCTGGGTGCGGCGATGTCGGCGGTGCTCTACGGCCTTTTCGGTATCGTGGTCCTCGCGCTCCCGCCCCTCGGAATCGTCCTCGGGTGGCGGATGCTCCGCGGGCGTGATCTCGAGCATCCTAGGATCACCCTATCCGGATGGGGGTTGATCGTGCTCGCCATGCCCGGGATCGCCGCGCTGCTGTGCTCGGATCTGCCGTTTCGCGATGGCCGGATCTCGTGCGGAGGTCTCATCGGTGGCGCCGAGACCGATCTTCTCGGTGGCTTCGTCGGACCGGTGGGTCGATTGGTGGTGCTCGGATTCCTCATCATCCTGGGCGTGGTGCTGGTGTCGGGGTTGTCGGTGGGCTCAGCGGCGGAGAGCTTGACCGGGGGGCTCGAACGGCGCTGGCTGCGGCGCCAGGATGAGCGCGCGCGTCGTCGCCAGGAGGCCGAAGAAACCCGGAATCGGCGGCGGGTCCTCGAGCGTCAGGTCAAGCGGCTCGACAAGGAAGACGGCTATCGGGGGTCGCTCACCGTCAAGGAGGTCGAGGGCAAGGGGCGCTTCCGGATTCAGCGGCGGGCCGCCGGATCCGGCGATGAGATCGATCAACCCCTCGACGATCTTGACGAGTCGCCCGAGTCCGGTCCCGGAACGAAACGAGGCAAGCCGGCGCGAAAGAAATCAGCATCGAAGAAAAAGCCCGTCGTCCAAGAAGAGTTCGAGTTCATCGAGGATCTCGAGCACTACGATCTTCCCAAGATCAGTTTCCTCGACGAGCCCGAGGGAGCACCCGAGCGCGATTCCGCGGCGCTCATCGAGGTCTCGAAGCTGGTGACCAGCAAATGCCAGGAGTTCAGGGTCCGGGGCGAGGTGACGAGCATTCGGACCGGGCCGGTGATCACCACGTATGAGTTCCGACTCGACTCGGGGGTCAAGATCTCGGCGGTCCAGAATCTTGCCGAAGACCTCGCCCTCGCGCTTCGAACCGAGTCTGTCCGCATCGCGCGGGTTCCGGGAAGGGCCACCGTCGGAATCGAAGTGCCGAGCCCTGATCCCGAGACCATCCGTCTGCGCCAGCTCTTCGAGGCGCCCGAGTTCCAACGCGCGAAATCGCTGCTGACCCTGGCCCTCGGGGTCGATATCCGCGGCAAACCGTTCATTGCCGATCTCGCGCGGATGCCGCATCTGCTCATCGGCGGTTTCACCGGAGCGGGGAAATCCGTCGGCATCAACGCCATGATCATGTCCATCCTCTACAAGGCGAAACCGGATGAGGTGAAGTTCATCCTGGTGGATCCCAAGATGGTCGAGCTCGGGGTCTACTCGGATATCCCCCATCTGCTGACGCCGATCATCTCCGACCCCAAGAAGGCCGCCAGCGCGCTCGCCTGGGCGGTCGCTGAGATGGACAAGCGATATCACCGGCTCGCCGCTCTCGGCGTCCGCAATCTGGAGCAGTACAACCAGATCGTCTCGGACCCGGTTCAGCTCAAGCGGGCTCAGCAGCAACTCGCCGGAGACGACGAAGAAAGGCCGGTCGAACTCGAACCCCTTCCCTATATCGTCATCATCATCGACGAGCTTGCCGATCTCATGATGACGTCTTCGCGCGCGGTGGAGGAGTCGATCACCCGGTTGGCGCAGAAGGCGCGCGCGGTCGGCGTCCACCTGATCTGTGCAACCCAACGGCCGTCGGTGGATGTCCTCACCGGCATCATCAAGGCCAACTTCCCGTGCCGAATCGCGTACAAGGTCCGTTCCGGATTCGACTCGAGGACCATTCTCGACGCCATGGGCGCCGAACACCTCATCGGCCGCGGCGACATGCTCTTTCTCCCACCGGGGACATCCAACCTCGTGCGTCTCCACGGACCCCTGGTCACCGAAAAGGAAATCGCTACCGCCGCGCGCTATATCAAACGATTCGGCAAGCCGGAGTACAAACGTCATGTGCTGACCCACCAGCCGCTCGGTGGGAATGGAAAAAACAAAGGCGCGACCACCCTTGACGAGATCGAGGAACTCAGCGATCCGATGTACGACCAGGCGGTTCGAATGGTGGTCGAAACCCGCAAAGCCTCGGCCTCATATATCCAACGTCGGCTCCGCCTCGGGTACACTCGATCTGCACGGCTCTTGGATATGATGGAGAGAGAAGGTATCGTAGGAGCACTGGCGGGTTCTAAAGGTCGCGAAGTTCTGGTCCCCAAAGACCACTTTTCTGAGATCGACGCGACCCACGCGCTCAACGGCGACCCGTCGGATGAAGGATGAGGGGGAAAAATGGGCTCGTTCGACTTCAGCGCTGACGCCAATTACACCCTCATTGCCGTAGCCGGAATGGCGCTGCTCGGGATGATCCTTATCGCGAGCTTTGTTTCCCGGTCCCGGGTCTTCTGTCAGTACCTCAAGCACATGACCGGGATCGAGCTCAAACCGGCCGCGGTGCGGCGGGTCTACCGATCCAACGGTAAGGGTGGGGTCCGCGATCTTCTGATGGATCTGCTGATCCAGGAAGACCTTGCCGACGATGATCGAAAGGTCACCCCGAACTCCAAGCCCGACACCTCGGTCTTCGAGATCGGCAAGATGGCGAAGAAGTAGCGGCTGCAATTCAGTGCCTGTCAGGCACTGAATTGCCCCGGTATAGTATCCCGGTGACGCAGATCCGAATTCTCCCCGACAACCTCGTCAACCGCATCGCCGCGGGTGAGGTGGTCGAACGTCCGTCCTCGGTGGTCAAGGAGCTGGTGGAGAACAGTCTCGACGCCGGCGCCCGGCGGATCGAGGTCGAACTCGTCAACGGCGGCAGGAGCCTGGTCCGGGTCACCGATGACGGCTGCGGGATGGATGCGGATGACGCATTGATCGCGCTGGAGCGGCACGCAACATCGAAGATCGCCTCGGCGGATGACCTCGATCGGATCGCGACTCTGGGTTTCCGCGGTGAGGCGTTGCCGTCCATTGCGGCGGTTTCCCGATTCGAGCTGCTCACCGCGGCCGATCCGGCCGAGGGCGGGGTGAGGATCACCGTCGAGGGCGGGCGAGTCCTCGGCACCGAAGCGACCGCCCGGGCGCGCGGCACCACCATCGAGATCCGCGACCTTTTCTTCAACGTTCCGGCGCGGCGCAAGTTCCTCCGCGCGCCGGAGACCGAACTTCGCCACGCATCGGAAGTGGTGTGGGGAGCGGCGCTCGCGCGAACCGACGTCGCCTTCGTTCTGCGCCACGGCCCGCGCACCCTCCTCGATGTTCCACCCTCGACGGACCTCAGCGAACGTTTGCGCGCCCTCTGGCCCAAGGCCACCAAGGTCACCCGTTTCTCGGCGGTGGCGGGGGACGCCGAGGTCGAGGGCCTCATCGCCCCCGGTGGCGGCCACGGGCGGCCATCGATGATCTTTTTGGTCAACGGCAGGGTGGTCAAGGACCGGCTCCTGGTCGGGGCGGTTCTCCGAGTGCTTCGATCCGCCGGATCCGGTTTTGGCGGCGCGCGGGTCGTCGCGTCGCTGCAGCTTCCTCCGGACGAGGTGGATGTCAACGTCCATCCGGCCAAGACCGAGGTGCGATTCGCCCGCGGCGGATCTATTTTCGCGCTTGTCGAGCGGGCCCTCCGCGAAGGGATTGCGGCGTCCCAGGGGCGGGTTCCCGTCCGACGTCTCGATGACGGGGACTCGATGGTTGCGGAGCCATCAGGCGGCGGATATGGCGAACTCCTCCGGTCACGGCGGGAGGCGGGAGCGCCACCGCTCTTTGCTCATCCTGCCTTTAGCGAGAGAACCATCGAGTCCACCGAACCGGCCTTCCTCGATGGCGGGTCGGCACCACGGTCGGGCGCCAAAGCCGGTCCGTCCGATACGCCGTTCGGCCGACTCCTCGGTCAGTACCGCGACTCTTTCATCCTGTTAGAAGACGACTACGGACTGGTCATTGTCGATCAGCACGTCGCCCATGAGCGGGTGCTCTACGACCAGATCCTCGCCCGGCTCGGGGGTGAGGTCGCGCCGTCCCAGCGGTTGCTCGTGCCGGTCCTTGTGGAGGTGGGCGATGCTTCGGCCGCCGCATTGGAAAGGGTGGCAGCCATCCTGCTCAAGGTGGGGATCGAAGCCGATGTTTTTGGCCCCGACACGGTCAGGATCAGCGCGCTGCCACCGGAGATCGAGGCCGATGAAGCGGGGGAGCTCGTCATCGAGCTCCTCGATCGAGCCACCGCGTTCGACGGCGTGCCCGAACGCGTCGCCGCCGAAGTGGAGGAGGAGCTCGCGGCGGGGTTGTCCTGCCGCGGCGCCATCAAGGTCAACCACCGTCTGAACGATGTAGCGCAACGCTCGCTGCTCGACGACCTGGCGGAAACCAGCAACCCATACCGTTGCCCGCATGGGCGGCCCATCATTCTTCGGCTCAGCCAGGAGGAGATGGAGCGCCGTCTGGGGAGGCGTTGAATGCGCAGTGACTCGTGGCGTCTGACCGAAGGACTCATCTTTGCTCACTTTGCCGTTTTCATCCTGAGTTGGGCGAACCGCGACGGGCTCATCAATCTGGCGGTGATTCCGGGCCAGGTGGCGTCGCGTCCGTGGACCCTGGTGACCTACCAGTTTGTCCACGGGCCTTCCATGTTCTGGTTCTTTATCTCAATGCTGGTGCTGTGGATCATGGCCAAACCACTCGAGGAGAGTTGGGGCTCCCCTCGATTCCTGGTCTTCTGGCTGGTGGCGACCTTTGGCGCCTCGCTGACCGCGGTGGGGCTCAAACTCCCGCTCTATGGAGACACTGGAGTCGGGACCTCGATCCTGCTCACGTTTGCGACACTTTTCCCTGAGGTCGAATTCCGGCTTTTTTTCATCATTCCGGTGAAGGTCAAGTATCTCGCAGTGGTTGCGGTTGCGTGGCTCGCTTTTTCGAGTCTGCAGATGGGCATCCTACCCGGGGTCGCCAACGTTGCGGGCATGTGCTCGGGATATCTCTTCTTTCTCGCTACTCGCCGGATGCCGACCCGGCGGAAGCTGGTCTTCGAGTACAAAAAGCGCAAGGCGTCCGTCGAGGTCAAGGCCGAAAGCGTGGCGGCCGAGCAACGGAATCAGGCATGGAACCCGAAAGTCCGCGACGTCGTCCAACGGGTGGCTGCGGGGGGCACTATCACCGCCGAGGACGAAGCGCTGCTCGCCGAGTTGGACGCCGGACGCGACGCGTCCATCACCGTTTGCGCACCTTCCGAGTTCGGCTATATCGAGGACGACACCTGCCGCACCTGCCCCGGCTTCGCCGAGTGCGGGGCGCGAGCGATCCGGATGGCCGCGGAGGGTGAGGGGGACTGATCTCGCGAACCCTGGCGCGCGATGGGAGGGGAGCCAGGCACGCCGACTCGCGGAGGCGCGATGCAGAGCCGGATTCACCTCGTGCGAGTCGGGATGCCAGGCACCCATCCCGCGTTCTCAAAGCGTCTGCGATGTGAGGTGTCTGAAGGAAACGCGGGGTTGGCCTCGAACGGACGTGCCGTCTCAAACCGATTTTGGGAACCAGCGCCTCGCAGAACGAAACGCGCTTCGGGCCCAAAGATCGTTTGAGGGGGCACTCTCGGGCGGTCGCGACGAGGGAAACAGGCTCAGCGGCGCGCGACGGGGTCAGATCAACTCGACCTGAACTCGTGTGGCTTCGAGCAATGCTGCAAGGCGGCGGTCCAGCGTGCACACAGTGGCGCCGGTTCGCCTCGCCGTCACAAGATAGAGCGCATCGTAGACCGGATGATCGAACTCGGCGGCGGTGACCATGGCTTCATCTACAAGACCACTCGAAGGGATGGTCGAATCGACGAGAGCGAGGGCGGATCGCAGACATTCTTGAGCCTCACTGATATTGAGGTCGCCCGCCTTGATGTGCTTCCACAAAGCGTTGCCGACCTCCGCCGCATAGAGATCCGGTACGCGGACCGTTGTAGCGGCCTCGATCAGGTCGAGGACGTCGATGGCACGAGGGCGTCCGAGGACCGCTTCGAGTCCGGCAGAGGCATCGAGGACGAGGTCACGACTCATCGATCGCGATCCTCACGAACGACGTCAACGGGATCGAGTTTCGTTTCGTGTGGACCATTGGCTTTTATTCGCGCCCGGAGTGTGGAAACCGCGTCGAGGCGACGTGTCCTCGCCTCGACCTCGACCATTCGCTCAAGCTCGATGGTGGCCTGCTGGGCGAGGCTGCGCCGGTTGCGCCGGGCCTTTTCGGCGAGGATTTCGTAAAGATGCTCGGGTAGATCGCGGATCTGAAGGGATGGCATGGATTTTCTCCCAGTTTCATCATAATGCATGCATTATGATGAAACAAATACCATTCAGTATCCACAGGTGCGAAGGCTCAGTCCGCTGAGCATTCGGGCCTGTGGATTAGAGCTCGATCGTCGATCTGGAGTCCTGCGGCACAAGCCACTCGACGCGCTCCTGTTGCTGCAGTTTTGCCAGGGCATGACGGACGGTGTCGCGCAGGTAGCGGCCCCAGACCTTGATGGGGAGGCCCTCGACCTGAACGGTGGGCGAGATGGCGAGTTCGAGCATGTACTCAATGATGGATGACGCATTTTGTGCGATCCGACCGGAGTAGATGGTCCGGTCGCGCTGTTCGAGGATTCTCACCTCGTGGATGCATCGGCCGAACTCGGACTCGACCAGATCGTCGAGGGTCGTCAGAATCAGTTCGATCCGGAAGGTCGAACTCGCGGAGCCGAGATAGTCGACGAGACTCTCCTCGAGGTGATAGGCCGACAGACCCCGACCTTCAGCGAACGACCAGTCGACACCATGGAAACGTGAGATGGTCTCATTGAGCGGCGGCAGCTCGAGATCGACGAGATAGTGGGTTCCGGTGTAGCTGCCCTCGTGGACTTCGCTCTCGCAGGCAAAGGTCCCGTCGCGGGAGTCGAGGGCGGCCTCGATGTGGGCGAGTTCGGTCGGCGTGCCGATGATTTTCACCCCGATGACGTCATCGACCCGAACCTGGTCCGGATCGAAAGTCAGGCGCCCGGTTCTGATCCGATCGGCCACGATGCGTTCGGCGGCGGCGAACTCATCGACCATCTGCTGCCGGGAGGAAACCATCTCGTCGAGGGGAACCCCAACGCTCCCGGCGCGGGCCGCGGCGAGAGATTTCGCGGCCGATTCGATCTCACCGGCGAGTCGATCGGCGACGCGTCTCGAAACCTTGTCGGCGATTCGCTTGATCCGTTTGCGCCGGACCATCCCGATGAGGGAGCCATCTCCGCCGGTGACCAGGCTCATGTGAACCGGCGTCCTCGGGAAGAACTCCTCGGGAAATTCACGGTAGTGGGCGAGGAGCTGCTCGACCCTTGGTGAGGGATCCCGAACTGCATCCACGATGGCCTTCCGCACTGCGTCTTTGCTCGTGACTCGGGTCAGCCGCAGCTCGCCCGGCCGGATGGCGCGAGCCAGATCGGCCACCAGCGCTCGAACCAGAGGCGAGGTGATGGCTCGCTCGAAGGCAAAAATCTCGGTCAGGATGCGTCCGTCGTCGTTGCCGATGTGGTCGGCCAACCAACGGCTGGCGACATCAAAGAGACGGTCGCGGTGGATGAGTCCGGAGAGATACATGAATCAGAGATCATCATAGCGGTTTCTGGAGAAAAGTCCTCTCTTTGGCGGCCGTCCGCGGACGTCGATGACGAGAGTTAATAGCTCCTGCGGCGTCCGTCGATGAGAAGCAGCAATAACCTGCAAATGTGTCTCACTCTTTGACTTGTCAAAGTGAAAAATTTCACATACCTTGTGCGGTGAACCGGTCCGGAGTATCCTGTGTCCCCGGATTCGGTGCGGTGCAATGACCACAGGAGGGCTGATTTTGTTCGACAAGAGGGTGACAGTTCTGGTCGGCCACTTCGGCAGTGGCAAGACCGAGATCGCGCTCAATCTGGCCATGGATCTGGCGTCCCGAGGTGAGCCAGTGACCATGGCGGATCTCGACGTCGTCAAGCCCTACTTCAGAACCCGGTCGGCGCGGGGACTGCTCACCGAGTCGGGGATCGACCTCCTCGCTCCCGATGGTCCGAATATCCACGCCGATCTTCCCATCATCGTCCCGCAGATCCGGTCGCACCTTCGTCGATCGGATCGTAGGCTCATCATCGATGTCGGTGGCGACGATGTCGGAGCGCGGGTGCTCGGGTCGCTTGCCGATGTCGTCCCGGGGCGCGAAACCGACTGTTTTCTGGTGCTCAATTTCTGTCGCCCATCAACGCCGGATCCGGTCGCCGCGGTGGAGATGGCCCGACAGATCGAAGCGGTTGGCCGTCTGCCGGTCGCCGGCTTGATCTCCAATACGCATCTGATGGATGAAACGACCATCGAGATCATCCTCGAGGGTCTTCGGAGTGCTCGAAGGACGGCTCACCTCCTGGACATCCCGGTTGCGGCCGCGGCCGCATCCGAGGTTCACGCCGATGAGCTCCGTGCCGTGATCGACGAACCCGTATTGGCGTTGCGCCGGATCGTCCTGCCCCCGTTTGAAATGCCGAAACAACGGACCACGGGGCCGCTCTTCGTCGTCAACTGAAAGGAGGCTTTCGTGCCGCAGATCAAAATCAGCCCGGATCGCTGCAAGGGTTGCGAACTCTGCGTCCAGGCCTGTCCGCAGCAGATCCTGGGCATGAGCCGAAGGATCAACAACAAAGGCTACTTCTACGCCGAGGTGGTGGAGCAGGCGCGGTGCATCGGTTGCCGCCTGTGCTGCATCACCTGTCCTGATGTTGCCATCGATATGAGGGTCCACGGGACCATGTACCACTACTTCGCGTACTGAGGGTGAGTTTCACATGACAAAAAAACTCATGAAAGGCTCGGAAGCCATCGGCGAGGCGGCGGTGCAGGCCGGCTGCCATCTCTTCTTCGGCTACCCGATCACGCCGCAGAACGAGATTCCCGAGTACATGTCCATGCGCCTGCCGCAGGTGGGCGGGACATTCGTCCAGGCGGAATCCGAGGTGGCGGCGTCGAACATGCTCTATGGCGCCGCCGGCAGCGGTGAACGGGTCATGACCTCGTCGTCGTCGCCCGGCGTTTCGCTCATGGCCGAGGCCGTCTCCTACCTCGCCGGCGCCGAACTGCCGGTGGTGATCGTCAACATCATGCGCGGCGGGCCCGGACTCGGCGGTATTCTGCCGTCGCAGAGCGACTACTTCCAGGCAACCAAGGGCATGGCGCACGGCGATTTTCGGCTGCTGGTGCTCGCGCCCTGGTCGGTCCAGGAGGCCGCCGATCTGGTTCAAGACGCCTTCGACCTCGCCGATTTCTACCGTAACCCGGTCTTGATTCTCGGCGATGGTCTCATCGGTCAGATGATGGAACCGGTGGAGTTTGCCGAAGACCGCGAGCCGATCAAGGAGCTGCCGCCCAAAGACTGGGCCGCCACCGGATACAACGGCAGCAAGCCCCGTGCGGTGATCAACTCGCTCTTCCTCGATCCGGCTGAGCTCGAACAGCACAACTTCAAGCTCCAGCAGAAGTACGAACTCATGGAGCGAGATGAGGTTCGCTCCGAGAGCTATGGCCTCGGCACCGATTACGATGTCCTCATCGTCGCCTACGGTACGGTGGCCCGAGTGTGCTTGACCGCGATCGAAGAGCTCGCCGAAGAGGGCATCAACGTCGCCATGATCCGACCGGTGTCGCTCTTTCCATACCCGTCCGCAGCGGTTCGCGAGGCGGCTTCCAAGGCCAAGGCGGTCCTGGTGGTCGAGCTCTCCATGGGCCAGATGATCGAGGATGTTCGGCTTGCCGTCGGCAGATCCAAGTCGATTCACTTCCTCAATCGGGTCGGTGGAATGTTGATCTCGCCGGATGCGGTGGTCGACAAGGTTCGCGCCGTCCATGACGGATCATCCGAGGAGGTGCCCAATGCTTGAGACCGTGTTCTCCAAACCCGATGCTCTCAGGGATGTCACCACCCACTACTGTCCCGGTTGCACTCACGGCACGATCCATCGCCTCATCGCCGAGGTGCTCGATGAACTCGGGGTCCGGGAACGGACCGTCGGGGTGGCGCCGGTGGGGTGCGCCGTGCTGGCCTACAAGTACTTCGAGACCGATTTTCAGGAGGCGTCGCACGGCCGGGCGCCGGCGGTGGCCACAGGGATCAAGCGGGCGCGGCCCGATCTGGTGGTCTTCGCCTACCAGGGTGACGGCGATCTTGCCTCCATCGGGATGGCCGAGATCGTCCACTGCGCCAACCGTGGCGAGAAGGTAACGGTGGTCTTCGTCAACAACGCCATCTACGGCATGACGGGCGGCCAGATGGCGCCGACCACCATGCCCGGCCAGGTGGCCACCACCTGCCCCCTCGGCCGCGATGTCGATTCAGCCGGTCACCCCATCCGAGTGTCCGAAATGCTGTCGACGCTTCGGACACCGGCCTTTGTGGCTCGGACCTCGGTCCACACCCCACTGATGTCGGTCAACACCAAGGAGATGCTGCGCAGGGCCTTCAGCTATCAGGTTGCGGGAACGTGTTTCTCGCTTGTGGAGATCCTCTCCACCTGCCCGACCAACTGGGGCATCCCACCTGCCGAGTCCACCAAGTGGCTCGAAAAGCACATGCTGCCCTATTACCCACTCGGGATCTTCAAGACACCCGAAAGCGGCAGCCGCGAACCGCTGCCGCTCGAAGGGTAGGTTCAAGATGCAAAACGATGTCATCATGGCGGGTTTCGGCGGGCAGGGGATCCTGCTCATCGGCAAGATGCTCGCCTATGCGGGAATGCGCGAAGGCAAGGAGGTTTCCTGGTTGCCTTCCTACGGTCCGGAGATGCGCGGCGGGACCGCCAACTGTACGGTGGTCATCTCTGATCGTCCGGTCGGTTCGCCGGTGATCCAATCGCCGCGTGCGGTCGTTGCCATGAACCTGCCGTCGCTCGATAAGTTCGAATCCGATGTCCGCCCGGGCGGCCTGCTCCTTGTCAACACCTCCCTCATCGAGCGCAAACCGACGAGGACTGACGTCACCGTCATCGAGGTGCCCGCCAACCAGATCGCCAATGAACTCGGCAACCGGCGGGGCGCCAACATGGTCGCCCTCGGGGCATATCTCGGCGCCACCGATGCGGTCTCCGTCGACGAGATCATCGAGGTGATCCGCGAGACCTTCGCAGCGAAACCCGGGGTGGTCGATATCAACATCAACGCGTTGCACCGCGGCCACGAAATCGGCGCGGCCTGCACGGTCGGGGTTTGAAGGGGGACGCATGGCCGAACAACCGTGTGTCGATCTTTCCAAGACCGAGGAGATCCTCGGCAGTTATCCACACGAAGAGCCCTCGTTGATCCAGGTGCTCCAGGACGTCCACCGGGCCTACAACTATCTTCCCTGTGATGTACTGGTGCGGGTCGCGGAGGTCCTCGAGGTTCCGTTGGCCAAGGTCTTCTCGGTGTCGACCTTCTACAAGGCCTTCTCCCTCGAACCGCAGGGCGACACCATCATCAAGGTCTGCACCGGTACGGCCTGCCACATCCGCGGGGCGGGCCAACTCGTCGAAGAACTCGAACGCAAGCTCGGCATCGGCGCCGATGAAACCACCGAGGATCTCAAATTCACCGTCAAGACCGTCAACTGCGTCGGCGCGTGCGCCATGGCGCCGGTGATGATCGTCGGTGAAAAGTACTGGGGCAGCGCCAAACCGGTGCGGATGTCCAAGTATCTGGCCGAGGGGGGCAACGATGAGAATTGAGTCCAAGGACCAGTTCGAGGCCTTCCAGGCGAAAGCCAAGGAGCGCGAGGCCAGCCAACCCAAGAAGGTGCTCGTGTGCTGTGGCACCGGCTGCCTCGCCACCGGCGCCAAAGAGGTGGCGGAGGCGTTTGCCCACGAGATCGCCGAGCGCGGACTCGATGTCGAGGTCGGTCTCGGTGTGAAATCGACCGGCTGTCACGGTTTCTGTGAGCGCGGCCCGTTGGTCGTCTTCCTGCCCGAAGGCCTGCTTTACACCAAGGTTTCTGCCAAGAGGGTCCCCGAGATCGTCGAGAAGACCATCCTGGGCGACGAGATCATTCCCGGTCTGCTCTACAAGAACCCTGCCGACAACAAGCGGATCCCCGCCTACGAGGAGATCCCGTTCTACAAGAACCAGGTGCGGGTGGCCATGCGCAACATCGGTCGCATCGACCCCACCGATCTGGTGGACGCCGTGGCTCACGATGCCTATGCGGGCTTGGTCAAGGCGCTGTATGAGATGACCCCCGATGAGGTCCTCGACGAGGTCGAGACCTCTGGTCAGCGGGGCCGCGGCGGCGCCGGGTTTGTCACTGCGCGCAAATGGCGTTCGTGCAAATCAGCGCCCGGAGATCGCCGATTCGTGCTCTGCAACGGCGATGAGGGCGATCCCGGTGCGTTCAAGGACCGGTCGATCATGGAGGGCGACCCACACTCGGTCCTCGAGGGGATGATCATCGGCGCCTACGCTCTCGGCGCGCACGAGGGCTTTATCTATGTCCGCGACGAGTACCCGTTGGCGGTGGTCAACCTCCAGGTCGCCATCGTCGAGGCGCGCAAAGCCGGTATTCTCGGCGAGAACATCCTGGGTTCGGGTTTTGACTTCGACATCCAGATCTCGCGCGGCGGCGGCGCCTTTGTCTGCGGCGAGTCGTCGGCATTGATGCGATCCCTCGCCGGCAAGACGGGCGAGCCGCGGGCCAAGTATGTCCACTCCACCGAGAAGGGACTCTTCGATCTGCCGACGGTGCTCAACAACGTTGAGACCTGGGCGGGAATCGGCGCCATCATCCACAACGGCGGCGCATGGTTTGCCTCAATGGGTACGAAGAAGTCCAAGGGGACCAAGGCCTTCTCGCTCGTGGGCAAGGTCAAGAACACGGGCCTTATCGAGCTGCCCATGGGAACCACCCTGCGGCACATCATCTATGACATCGGTGGCGGCGTCCTCAAGGATCGTCCGTTCAAGGCAGTCCAGACCGGCGGCCCCTCGGGTGGGTGTATCCCGGAGGAGCTGCTCGATCTGCCGGTGGATTACGAAAAACTCACCGAGGCGGGTTCGATGATGGGTTCCGGCGGGATGATCGTCATGGACGATCGCACCTGCATGGTGGACGTCGCGCGCTACTTCATCGGGTTCTTGACCGAGGAGTCCTGTGGGAAGTGCACACCGTGCCGCGAGGGGCTCAAACAGATGCTCGCCATCTACAACGCCTTAGTGGAGGGTCGCGGTCGTGAAGGCGATATCGAGAGGATCGAGGCCCTGGCCGGCGGAATGCAGCTCGGCAGCCTCTGCGAGCTCGGCAAGTCGGCGCCCAATCCGGTGCTCTCGACGCTCAAGTACTTCCGCGCGGAGTACGAGGCCCATATCCACGATCACGCCTGCCCCGCCGGGATCTGCCGCGAGCTGACCGCTTTCGAGATCAAAGACGACTGCGACGGCTGCCACGTCTGCTTCAAGGCATGCCCAACCGATGCCATTGAAGGCGTGATCAAACAGATGCACGTGATTCACCACGATCTCTGCATCTCCTGCGGCGCGTGCCTCGATGTCTGCCCCACCGACTCGATCCGGACGTTTCCCAAGATCGAGCTCGCCGCCAAGGAGGTGGTGTGATGCCGACGCTCAAGATCAACGGCCGCAAGGTCACCGTGGCGGAGGATGTCTACCTCCTCGAGGCCTGCCGCGCCGCGGGTGTCGAGGTGCCGACCCTGTGCAACTTCGACGGGCTCGAACCGTGGGGTGGGTGCCGACTCTGTGTCGTCGACATGTCGCTGGCCAAGTGGGATGACGACTGGTTCAAGATGGTCACCGCCTGCAACCACCCGGTGGAGGAGGGGATGACCGTCGTCACCAACTCCGAACGCGTGCTGGCGACCCGGAGGGTCGTTCTCGATCTCCTGCTGGCCCGCTGTCCGGAAACTCCGCTCATCCAGGAGCTCGCCCGCGAGCACGGCATCGAAGAGACCAGCTACGAGCCCAACCCAGAGCACACCGACTGCATCCTCTGCGGGCTCTGCACCCGGGTCTGCGATCACATTGGCGTCTCAGCCATCGCCAGCACCGACCGCGGCTGGGGGCGGGAGATCGCGCCGCCGTTCAACGAAGCGCCGCCAGACTGCATCGGCTGTCTCGCATGCGCCGAAATCTGTCCCACCGACCACATCAAGTTCACCACCTCCAACGCGAGCCGCACCATCTGGGGCCGTGAGTTCGAGATGCTCCGTGACCCGAAGACCGGCGAGGCGGTGATCACCAGGGCCCAGGCCGAGCACTTCGCCGCACGGAGTGGAGTCCCCAAGAGCTATTTCGAGACTTCGGACAGAAGCAAACGGCTCGTGGTGGCGAAGACGTTTGAAAAATTGCAGGTGGTGAAATGAAGATGATCTACAAGGTTTCGGTGGAACGCTGCATCGCCTGCGGCAAGTGCGAGCTCGCCTGTGCGTTCGCGCACGGGAGCGAAGGCCGGCCGTCAAAGACCCGGATCAACATCCACCGCCGGGGTCCCGAGCTCGGCACCCCCGTGGTGTGCTTCCAGTGCGACGACGCAGCCTGCGTTACGGTTTGCCCGACCGAGGCCCTGGTACGCAATGAGAAGACCGGCGCCATCGACATGATCAGATCGCGTTGTATCTCCTGCCGCATGTGCGTCGCGGGCTGTCCCTTCGGCAACATGTTGTGGGACGAGACCTACAACTGCGTTCAAAAGTGCGATCTCTGCGGCGGCGAGCCGCGCTGCGTCCCGTTCTGTCCCACCGGCGCCATCGCCTGGGTCCCCGTGGCCGAGGCGGTCCTCCCGCCGGAGCCGCTTGATCGCGAATCGCTGGACTTGAGGTGAGAGTGGGTGCCAGGAGAAACTTTCTTAACTTTCTGGCTGCCAGAAAGTTAAGAAAGTTTCTCCTGGCACCCTGGGAGGTATTCAATGCACGATGACATTCGCGAAGTTCTCAAGAAGGCTTATCAGATTGAAGTCGATGGCTACACCTTCTACTCCATGGCGGCCGATCGGGCGGAGAAGCCAGCGGTCCAAGAGCTCTTCGACAAGCTCGCCCGCGATGAAGTCCAGCACAAAGCCTATCTGCAGAGCGTCATGGGCTCGTTCGAGGACAAGGGCATTGAAGCCTTCAATATCCATCGTCGTGACCCCGATCTCAAGGCGTTCACCAACACGATCTACACCGATGGATTCAAGGAGCAGGCCCGTGGGGCCGACTTCGAGATGGGAGTGCTCTCCATCGGGATGACGCTGGAGACTCGGGCCATCCAGTACTTTTCGACGGCGGCAAAGGCGGCGGCTGAAGAGGAGGTGCGGGATTTCTACCAGTTCCTCGCCGATTGGGAGAAGAGCCACCTCGAAGCTCTCCAGAAGCTCTACGGAGGCGTCCGCGAAGATCACTGGGCCGACGGGGGGTTCTCGCCGTTCTAGGTGAGCGTGCCGCTCACCCCACATCCATCGGCCCGAGCTTGATGAGCTCGAGGATCTCGTCCGGTGGCAGCGGTTTGGCGAAGAGGAATCCCTGGGCGAAACCGCAACCCATGTCCCGGACGGTGGTCAACTGCTCGGGGCGTTCGATGCCCTCGGCGAGGGCGTCCATCCCAAGATTCCGAGCCAGCGAGATGATGGTCTGGACGATCTCCGCTCCACCGCCATCGCTCCCGATCCGTTGGATGAACCCCCGATCGATCTTGAGGGTGTCGATGGCGAAACGTTGGAGATAGGCGAGGGAGGAATACCCGGTTCCGAAGTCATCGAGGTGGACCTTGATCCCCAGCTTCCGCAGCCGAAGCATGACATCGATGGCGAGCTCGGGGACATCGATGATGGCGCTCTCGGTGATCTCGAGCTGGAGGCGATTTGACGGCAGCTCGAACTCATCCAGGACCTCGCGGATATAGACGACGAGTTCGGCGCGGGAGAACTGACGGCTGAAGAGATTGATGCTGACCGCCGGCGAGGAGCCGCCGTCGCACTCGTGCATCCAGCGCGCCGCCTGCCTGCAGCCCGATCGCAGAACCCACTCGCCGATGGGGTTGATGAGCCCGGTCTCCTCGGCCATCGAGAGGAATTCACCCGGTGGGAGGAGTCCGCGTTCCGGATGCTGCCAACGCACGAGGGCTTCGCAGGCGACGATACTGCCGGACAAAGCATCGACGATGGGCTGATAGTGGAGTACGAACTCCTCGCGCTCGAGGGCTCGACGGAGGTCGTTTTCTAAGTGGAGCTGACTCAGCACCAGAGGGTGCATGGATTCGTCGTACATGAAATGCCGTGCCCGGCCGTTGGCCTTGGCCTGGTACATGGCGATGTCGGCGTCACGGAGGATCTCATCAGGGTTGTCGTACTGGGGTGACGAGATGGCGATTCCCGTGCTCGCTGAGGTGAAGATTTCCTGGTTTCCGACCCGGAAGGGTTTTGACAGCGCGGTGTGGATTCTCTGCGCCACCGAAACCGCCTCCTCGGGGCCTTTGATGTCTGGGATGAGCACGGTGAACTCGTCACCTCCCAGGCGGGCGACGGTATCCCCGGGCCGAACGGCTCGGCGGAGGCGGTGGGCGATCTCGACCAGAAGTCGATCCCCGGCCTGATGGCCGTAGCCGTCGTTGATGAGTTTGAATCGATCGAGATCGAGGAAGAGAACAGCGAAGGGTGACTGGCTTCGACCCCGTGTTCGCTCCAGCGCCAGATCGACGCGATCGTAGAACGAGGCGCGGTTGGGCAGACCGGTCAGCGAGTCGTGGAGGGCGGATTGGAGGAGTTGTTCCTCGGCGCGTTTCCGTTTGGTGATCTCGACGAGTACACCCTCGACGCCGAGATCACCATCGAATTGCACGGTTCGGGTCTGTTGCAGCACCCACTTCACCGCGCCTGACTTCGTGATGAGGCGATACTCGGATTGAGGGCTGACCTTGCCATCCCCGATCTCGAATCCGTTGGCGGCGGCAAGGACAAAGGTTCGATCCGCGGGGTGGATGATTCTCTCCAACGTTTTCTGGTCGAAACCGAGGAAATCGCCGAGATCGTAGCCCGTGATATCGGCCATCATCTGGTTGGCGTAGGCGATTTTCCCGTGTTTGAGGACAAAGATCCCCTGCAGCGACTGCTCGGCGAGCGAGCGGAATTTTTCCTCGCTTTCACGAAGCGCGGCTTCGGCGCGAAGCCGCTCGGTCTGGTCGACATAGATGCCGTAGACCAACACGACCTTCCCGTCCTGGACCACCGGCACACCGAAGATCTCGACCGGGACCTGGGTTCCGTCCTTGCGCAGGCGCACCGTTCTTTGATTCACGGTTTCACTGTCAAAGGTCCTTCGCGACAACCAGCTCGCTTCGTCGGTTCGATCGGCCGGGGTGATGAGATCGTTGATCTTCCGGTCGATGACTTCGGCGCGGGCAAACCCGAAGAGCGACTCGAAGGCGGAGTTGACGGTCACGACCTTCTCGTCGGCCCCGGCAACGAGAATCGCCAGAGGAGTATTCTCATAGAGTTGCTCGAAGCGGTGCTTTTCGAGGCGAAGCGCGCGCTCGACCCGGTGTCGTTGAATAGCGGCGCCGATGATGCCCGCAGCCGAGCGGAGCGCCTCGATTTCTGCGACCAGCCATTGCCGTTCAATGGCGCAGTCATCAAACTCGACAAAGCCCCAGAGTTGATTGTCGACGATGACGGGAGCGGTCACCACCGACAGTACACCCTGGTCTTCGAGGACTCGACGCTCGCTTCCAGTGAGTTCCCGAACCCGAACATGCACGCAGCGTTGTTCCACGAGTTCGCGATAGAGTCGGCCCAGGCCGATCTTCCGCATCGGAACGTCGCGCAGTTCGGGGCGGCCGGCCCGTGGTTCGTGATCTTCGGACACCCACTCGTATCGGTGACGCAGAAGGTGGTCGCCGTCGGCGTCGAGGATCGAGAAGAGGGTCGCACGGCTGACCTCGACGGCCTGGCCGAGCACTTTGAGGACCTCCTCGATGTTGATGGTCCAATCGCTGTGTTCGACCATGGCACTGGCCGAGAAGCTCATGGCTCGGAAGATCTCGGTTCCCTGGGACAGGAGTTTTGCCGACTCGACTCGGGTGGTGATGTCGGTGAACATGCCCAGAAGACCGACCACCCGACCCTGGGCGTCGTGGTAGGGCACCTTTGAGGTGTCGATCCAGAGGCGGCGGCCGTTGGCCTGGAGCTGCGACTCGATGATGTGGTACTCGGGCAGGCCGGTGGCCATGACGCGGCGATCTACCTCTCGGTAGAAATCGGCCTCGCCTTCGGTCCATGCGAGTTCGTAATCGGTTTTGCCGATGATCTCATTTGGAGTTTGGAGGCCGCCCGCTTCGGCGAACTTTTGATTGCAACCGAGATAGATCGACCCGAGATCCTTCCAGAAGATGAACTCCGGTTCGTCGTCCAGCACCCGACGCGCCTTGGCCAGAGCGGCAGCCACCCCGGCGCCCGACGTCGGTTCGTCCTCGCTTCGCGCACCTCCGACCAGGGTCCGTGGAAACGACTCCGTTGTGCCCGGTGGTTCGGGTGACGGTGGTTGGTTTTCTTGATGACTCAATCGCAGCACCCCAGTTCGTCAACTGAGCACTCCAAGCATAGCACCCGGTTCGGGGATCTCAGCTGATGCATCTCACATAAACGGGTGTCGCTGATGTGCCAAAAACGAGCGAGATACAATGACTGCTCTTGAAGAAGGGCGGATCAAGCGATGGATCATAAAGAGGCCTTTGAAGCTGCGACGGGACGCGCCAAGGAACTGCCGCACCAACCCAACGATGCTCTCCTCGAACTCTATGGTCTGTTCAAGCAGTCCACCGAAGGAGATGTTCCCGGTGAGAAACCGGGGATGTTCGATTTTGTAGGAGTCGCCAAGTATGAAGCGTGGGAGAGCCGACGAGGGATGACCGCGGATGAAGCCATGCAGGCGTATGTCGAACTCGTCGACAAGCTGGCCGCCGGATAACTGCGGCGCCTTCAGGGATCGCGGTCTACGCCTCGAACGGGGTGCCACTTTTTGCATTGTTCGGCAGGAGAGCCTTGAGGCAGTTCAGTTTCTGTAGAAGCCGAACAATGCTAAGGGTGGCTCCCTCGGCCTCCAGCGATGGGAGCATTGGGTACGGATGCGCGCCGCTGAGCATGATTCCACCTACGCTATACCCGAGCGGATGCCAGGCAGCCTCTCGCTAGAAACAATGAGAGCCAGGCACCGCCGCCGCGCGCGCCGATTTTGTGAACGTCTACAATGCGTCCTCTCGGAGGATGATTGATGAGTGAGATCACGAACGTACTGGTGGACGGACAATCCCTGACCATCGAGGCTGTCGAAGCCGTTGCGCGTGGCGGCGCGTCGACGAATCTCGGCGACGAGGCCCGCGGACGAGTGGCTGCATCCCGGCAGGTCATCGACGACATCCTCTCGTCGGGTCAGGTCGCCTATGGAATCAACACGGGTTTCGGACGGCTCGCCGAGGTCCGGATTCCTCCCGACCAGCTCGAACAGCTCCAGCTCAACCTGCTTCGATCGCACGCATGTGGTGTAGGCGAACCCTTCGGCGAAGACGTGGTTCGTGCCATGCTCCTGCTTCGGGCGAACGTGCTGGCCACCGGCCACGCGGGGTGTCGCCCTTTGGTCGTGGATAAGGTCCTCGATCTCCTCAATGCCGGAGTACACCCGGTTGTGCCGTGCATGGGCTCGGTGGGCGCCTCGGGCGATCTGGCGCCTTTGGCCCATCTTGCGTTGCCACTCGTCGGCGAGGGTGAGGCCATTGTCGCCGGCGACCGAGTCTCCGGAAAAATCGCGCTCGACCGGGTCGGGATCGATCCGCTTTTACTCGGCGCTAAAGAGGGTCTGGCGTTGATCAACGGCACGCAGGCCTCTGCCGCCGTCGGCGCCCTGGCCCTGGCCGACGCGGGTCGGTTGCTCGGCGCCGCTGATGTCATCTGCGCCCTGACCCTGGACGCCCTCGCGGGAACCGACGCTGCGTTCGACCGCTCGGTGCACGATGCCCGGCCCCACCCAGGGCAGGGTGAAAGCGCCCGCCGGATCCGTCGCCTGCTCGATGGTTCGGCCATCCGCGAGTCCCACAGGGATTGCGGCCGGGTCCAGGATGCCTACTCACTACGATGTTCCCCCCAGGTGCACGGAACCGGCCGCGATGCATTCGACCAGACCCGCCGGGTGCTCACCATCGAGCTCAACTCGGCGACAGACAACCCCATGGTGTTTCCCGATGGCCGCGTCATCTCGGGAGGCAACTTCCACGGCGCCCCCATCGCCGCGGTCTTCGACTACCTCGCCATCACCATCACCGATCTCGCATCCATCTCCGAGCGCCGATTCGCCCGGATGGTGGACAGTTCGCTTTCGGGGCTTCCGAGATTTCTGGTGGATGACGCCGGCGTCAATTCCGGTTTCATGATGGTTCAGGTCTCGGCCGCGGCGCTGGTCAGCGAGATGAAAACCCTCTCGCACCCGGCTTCGGTGGACTCGATCCCCACCTCGGCGGGGCAGGAGGATCACGTCTCCATGTCCACCTGGGCGGCCCGCAAGTTGGCCCGCGTGGTCGACCTCGGTCGGAAGGTCCTTGGGATGGAGTATCTCGCCGCCGCCCAGGCCCTCGAGTTCCACCGTCCGCTCAGAACGTCGGATGACTTGGAGAAAGTCATCAGCCGGCTGAGGGAAAGGGTGCCTCGATACGAGGACGACCGGTTCATGGCGAATGACATGGACACAGCGGCGGAGCTGGTCTTCGAGCTGAGCTGATCAACATCGGACGTGAAGGCCACAGATTCCATCGCATTCCATCGCACTATCTGTGAGCTGCCGCGATGGTTTCCAGAGCCTCGGCGTTTGCGGTCATCACCGTCAGCCAATCACCCTCAGAGGGCGTGTTGGCGCAGGGCGAGACAACCAAGCTGGAAATCCCGCGCTCGTCGAGACTCGCGACGGTGGTCTCCATCGGATCGCCCTTCCATACCATCCACCTCGCAGCATCGTGGTCGAGGATGTGACCCAGCTTGGAACTCGGAAGGGTCGCGCGTTCGAGCCACTTGGCATAACCCGCGCCGTTGAGCAGGATGAGATCCGCTCCCTGGTAGGCAGCGATGGTGTCGGGGTCCGGCGACCAGAAGGCGGGATCCCCGCCGGGGGGAGCCGGGAAGACCACCTCGACCTGATCACCACCGAGCCGGTCGGCAAAATACTCGAGGGGGTAGTTCACTGTGAAGACGAGCAGTCGGTCTGGGACCTCGTCGACGGCCGGCGCGGTCGGCTCGGGGCCGGCGCCTCCGCAGGCAGCAAGGATCATCAGAAGAGAAACGGCGATCGAGGATGCGAGGCGCATGGGTGGTCTCCTTTGGATTATTGAAGCAAGAGCACCCGCACCACGGCGGGCGCGAAACGTGCGGTCAGAACTGTGAGAATTCCGGCGAGGAAAACGCTCATCCCGATGACCACCGCCACCTCGGTGACAAGTACTCCGGCGACTCGTGCTTTCGAGCCGCCGATCCGGGCCATGGTTTCGATCTCGCGCTGGCGCAGCCGAAGCGAGAGGATGAACACCAGCGATGCCGTCGCCAGCGCGGCGACACCCACCAGCAGCATCCCGGCGACGACAAAGCTCTGCACCGTGAAGATGGTGCCCAAGAGTTCGTCGATGACGGTGGTGGGTTTGAGGATCTGCATGGGTTCGTCGGGCGCCTCATAGCGGCCCATGAGGATGATCCCGGACTTCTGATCATGGGGAACGGCGATGACCGCCGAGATTGGGTAGCCATCCACCGAGCCATGAAAGTGGAAGCTGTCGATGTTGTCGGGCGTGATCTCGGTGAACTGCAAAACCGAGGCGTTGGCGATGATGGTGTCGCCCTCGCGGGCGAGGACCCCCGTCGCCGCTTCGGGCGCCGCCATGTCCTGGTGGCCGTGGACCAGGCCCTGGACGATCCAGGCCGTCTTGAGATCGACAAAGACCGCCTCGTCATCGGCGGTGAAGGCCGGCTCGAGCACCCCGACCACCTGCATCTTTAAAGGGTAGACCCCTGCGATATCGAAGACGCTCTCGGGTGAGGAAACCACCGAGCCGCCGACACCCGCCTCGAGGATCTTGGCGGACCGTGATCCGAGAACGCACTCGCCCAGCATGGCCATGTTGCGGCCCTCGGCAAATCGCAGACCGCGGAAGTCGAAGTAGTCGACGGTCGTGCCGACGATGGGCTGCGATCGCGCTTTGAATCGGACATAGAGCGGGATTGTCCGCGCATAATGATCGAACCCACAAGAACCGCGGTATTAATGCGGTTGTGCGCCAGATACCGCCAGGCAAGGAAGAGGACGTCGGTCATGTTTCTCGTCTCTCGTCGCACGATGCCTGGGCATAGGTCAGGAAGCGAATATAGTCGTTGGGGTATCTGCGTCGTCCGTAGCTTTCGACGATGTTCGAGTGAATGGATTTCATCGAACGTCGAATTTGACTTCCCTCTTCATACAGTTCATGTCTCGGCAGCGCTTCAAGGGTCATTTCATGGACCTGCGACGCGAGTCGCTGTGCAATCTGCCAAACCTCAAGGTATCGATAACTCATCGCCGCGCCGTTGGGGATCCGTTGGTCCCATCCCCCCAGCCCGGGTGGTCTTGAATGGGCGGGGGAACGAGTAGCGAGCGACGAGCAGCGAGAAACCAATCACTCATCTTGCTGACCTCAGCAGATTCATGACGTCCACGTGTCTGTCGAACTTCGGCAGGAGGTCATGATCATGGGTGACGGTAACCAGCGTCGCGCCGGTGGCGTCGGCGTCGTCGAGGAGGATGTCGAGGACGCGTTGGGTTTTCGAGGGATCGAGGTTGCCGGTGGGTTCGTCGGCGAGCAGCAGCACCGGCTCGGCGATGAGGGCGCGGCAAACCGCGACGCGTTGCTTCTCACCGTGGGACAGCATTGTCGAGAGCCGGTGGAGCTTGTCGGCGAGACCGACCTGCTCGGCGAGTTCGGCCGCGCGCTTTCGGACCACGCCTTGGAGCTCGAGCGATCCGTTGATCCGATAGGGCAGAAGGATATTGTCGAGGACCGTCAGGTACTCGAGGAGTTCGAACTCCTGGAAGACCATCCCGATCCGCCGGATCCGGAAGTCCCGCCGCGCACCGTCGTCGAGGCTCGTAACCTCGACCCCATCAGTGATGACCGTACCCATCTGCGGCAGCCGGATCCCCGCCATGAGGTGGAGCAGGGTGGTTTTGCCCGAACCCGAGGGGCCGATGACCGCTACCTTTTCACCCGCGGTCACATCAAGCTTGGGAACGTCAAGTTCGAACTCGCCACCGTGGTAACAGAAGCGGAGATCACTGACCGAGATGATCGATGGATTGGGCGCGCCTTTCGGTTCGGAATCTTAGCACTCGTGGGCCGAGATTCGGGAAGAACTCAGCCCTTGCGGATCTCCTCGAGATCCGACAGCAGCAGGTTGATCCACCTCTCGGCCTCTTCCTTGGTGTCGGCTCAGGAATTCCCCGCCATCGGCGCGCTCCAGCGTTTGTCTCCCGTAAAGAGTAGATCTACCACGCTCCAGCCGACAACGAGAGCCCCGACCACGGATGTGATCAGTCCTTGCCGTTCAGCCTTTGTCCGCGATTCGTCGCTCATGGGAACCGCCTTTGAGAATGAGGATAGAGTGAACCCAGCTCGGAGTCGATGGTTGTTCTGCGTCGGCGCCATATTCGGAATGGGACACGGATTGACACGGATCTGCACGGATCTGCACGGATTCTCTGATCCGTGTCAACCCGTGTCAATCCGTGTCTCATTGCGATGGGATGCTTGGTGTCTGACCATGTTTGGACTGCGGACAATGCAAAAGGGGCGGGAATGATCCCCGCCCCGATACACCTCAGATCGATTGCCGCTACGAGCAGCCGGTGGTGGCTCCGCAGGACTCGCACTTGAGGCAGGTTCCGTTGCGGACCAGGGTCAGCGAACCGCATTCTGGGCACGGGTCGCCCTCGTATCCCATCCATCGGGCCTGTTGGACCGCCGTGGTGGTGAGGGAGGACGTTCGGCTCGCGGTGGTGGCGGCTGATCCGCCGGCGCTGAGGGTGGCCTGGGTGCGGGTCTCGCCGACAGCGATGGGCCGGACATTGGCATCGTCGCCCGATTCCTCGCCGGCCGGTTTCTTGTGCTGGTCCTTGCCCCCACCGACGGCGTCGTGCCGGATGTCCTCGATGGAGACCTGGGCGAGATCATCGCGTCCGAGGTAGGTGATGGCGAGCTCGCGAAAGACATAGTCGATGACCGAGGTCGCCATCTTGATCCGGTCGTGGCCGCCGACGATACCCGAGGGCTCGAAACGGGTGAAGACAAAGGCGTCGACGAACTCCTCGAGGGGGACTCCGTACTGAAGGCCGAGGGAGACTGCGATGGCGAAGCAGTTCATGAGCGAACGGAAGGCCGCACCCTCGCGGTGCATGTCGAGGAAGATTTCACCGACGGAGCCGTCATCGTACTCACCGGTTCGGATGTAGACCTTGTGACCGCCGACCCCGGCTTTTTGGGTGAACCCGGTGCGGCGTTGCGGTAAGCGGCGTCGCCTCGCCTGGTATCGGATGACCACCCGCTCGGCCATGGCCTCGGCGACGTGTTGGACATCCTTGCTGGCGACGGCCTCGGCCAGGTCGTCTTCTTCCTCGCTGGAAATGGCGATGGACAGCGGCTGGCTGAGCTTGGAGCCATCGCGGTAGAGGGCGACTGCCTTGAGCATCTTCTGCCAGGCCAGCGAGTAGGCGCGCTTGATGTCGTCGAGGGCCGCCTCGGCCGGCATGTTGATGGTCTTGGAAATGGCGCCCGAGATAAAGGGCTGAGCAGCGGCCATCATCAGGATATGGCCGTCGTATGCGATGGAGCGCGTTCCGAAGCGGCCGCAACGGTTGGCGCAGTCGAAGACCGCCAGGTGCTCGGCCTTGAGGTGCGGCGCGCCCTCCACCGTCATGGTGCCGCAGGACCAGGTGTTGGCGGTGTCGATGTCGTCGCCGGAGAAACCGATCCGATCGAGAACGTTGAGGTTCCAGTCGGCCAGCTCTTCGTCCGAGAGCCCGAGCTTTTTGAGGAAGTCCACACCGAGCACATGGGGGGCGAAGGCGCTTTGGATGTCAAATGAGATCGGGAGCGCTTTCTCCGCCCGGTCAATGGCATCGTCGTCAAATCCGCGGGCCTTGAGCGCCTGATGATCGATGGTCGGGCAACCGGCGAGGGTGCCGTGACCGACGGCAAAGTGAACGATCTCGTCGATTTCTTTCGCGCCATAGCCGAGGGTCTTGAGGGCTGCGGGGATGCTCTGGTTGATGATCTTGAAGAACCCGCCGCCGGCAAGCTTCTTGAACTTGACCAACGCGAAGTCCGGTTCGATCCCGGTTGTGTCGCAGTCCATCACGAGACCGATGGTCCCGGTGGGGGCGACCACGCTCGCCTGGGCGTTGCGGAAGCCGTGTTGGCTGCCGAGTTCCAGGGCGCGATCCCAGGTCTCCTGGGCGGCGGCGAGAAGATCCGGAGGGGTGAGCGCCGCATCGAGACCGACGGGTTTGACGGTCAGGCCGTCATACATCTCCGCCGGTGCGCCATAGGCCGCGCGGCGGTGGTTGGATATGACCCGCAGCATGGCGTCGCGGTTGTCGGCAAAGCCCTCGAAGGGGCCGAGCTCGGAGGCCATTTCGGCCGAGGTGGTGTAGGCCTCGCCGGTCATGATGGCGGTGATGGCGCCGCAGATGGCGCGGCCTCTGTCGGAGTCGTACGGGATGCCGAGACGCATGAGCAGCGAGCCGATGTTGGCGAAACCGAGACCGAGGGTGCGGTAGCGATAGCTGAGTTCGGCGATTCGGCTCGATGGGAATGAGGCCATGAGAACCGAGATTTCGAGGACCATGGTCCACAGCCGAGCGGTGTGGCGGAAACCCTCGATATCGAAGGTGCCGTCCTCACCGAGGAACTTGACCAGGTTGATCGAGGCCAGGTTGCACGCGGTGTCGTCGAGGAACATGTACTCGGAGCACGGGTTCGATGCATTGATCCGGCCCGAGTTCGGGCAGGTGTGCCACTCGTTGATGGTGTCGTCGTACTGAAGACCCGGGTCGGCGCACTCCCATGCCGCCATGGTCACGTCATCCCAGAGCTTGGTCGACGAAACGGTCCTGGCGGTCTTGCCGTCGGTGCGCTGGATCAGCGGCCAATCGCCACCGGATTGCAGAGTTTCGAAGAAGGCGTTGGGCACCCGGACGCTGTTGTTCGCGTTTTGGCCCGAGACAGTGAAATACGCGGCAGAGTCCCAGTCAGTGTCGTACTCCTCGACGGGGTACTCCCGGATTCCCTGAGCGGCGAGCTGGAGGACGCGCTGGATCGAGCCATCGGGCACCCCGCGCCGGCGTGCCGTGCGGATCTCACGGGCCAAACGATGATTTTCCTTCGGGTCGACAGCGGCCTTGCCGTCTTCGCCGAAGCAGGCGTTGAGGATTGTCGTCAGACGGCGCTGGTTGGTGCGTGAGCCGGCCACCAGCGCTGCCACCTTGCGCTCCTCAACCGCCTTCCACGATATGAACTCCTCGATGTCGGGGTGGTCGAGATCGAGGCAGACCATTTTGGCCGCGCGACGGGTGGTGCCGCCCGATTTGATGGCGCCGGCAGCGCGATCGCCGATCTTGAGAAACGACATGAGACCGGAGGACTTTCCGCCCCCCGAGAGCGGCTCGCCCTGACCCCTGAGCTGGGAGAAGTTGCTGCCGGTTCCCGATCCGTACTTGAAGAGGCGAGCTTCGCGGACCCAGAGATCCATGATCCCGCCCTCGTTAACGAGATCATCGGACACCGACTGGATAAAGCAGGCGTGGGGCTGTGGGTGCTCGTAGGCGTTGGCCGATTCCTTGAGCTCACCGGTTTCGGGATCGCAGAAGCGGTGACCCTGGGGTGGGCCGGTGATGCCGTAGGCCCAATGCAGACCCGTGTTGAACCACTGGGGTGAGTTGGGCGCCGTCATCTGGTTGGCGAGCATGAAGTTGAGTTCATCCTCGAACGCCTGCGCGTCGTCTTCGCTGTCGAAATAGCAGTGTTTGCGACCCCAGTGGGTCCAGCACCCGGCGAGACGGCGAAAGACCTGGCGCGCATCGCGCTCGGGCCCCGTGATCGGGTTGTCCTCGTCATCGAGGATCGGATTGTGGTCTGCATCGACTTGCGGAACGCCGGCTTTCCGAAAGTATTTCTGGACCAGGACGTCGACCGCGACCTGAGACCAATTATCGGGTACTTGAACGTCATCCATCTCAAATACGAGACTGCCGTCGGTGTTGCGTATTTCAGTCGATCGCGTGACAAACTGAACATCGGCGAATGGATCGGCTCCCGCTTTGGTGAATCGACGCTCTACCTTCATCTGGCCCCCTCGACCTCCCGTGCTTTTTGCGACTCGGAGCGAACAAACTCCCCCCGACGTACACCATCAACGTCCCACTTGCCGGGGTGAATTTTACGGACTTGCACCACTATATATTGGGCTTTTGTTGATTGTCAACAACAAGATGTAGCGGTTTTTGACTTTTTCTAAGTACTTGAAAGAAACCGGTTTCTGAACCGGTTCAGAGACCTTGGGTGGCGCACTCAACCCTTTCTCAAAAACCGCTGGTAAACGGAGAAGCGTTGTACAAAGGTGTTAATTAATTGAACGGCGAATGGGACCACATCTCGGGTGAGGTGTTTTGCATCGCTCGAAGTTGCTCGGCCTCAGTAACGGTTGCTGATATGAGGAATCAGATAGTCCGAAAAAGCTGAATCGAGGTCGTACCGAGGGGCGAAACCCCAGTCTCTCCGCGCCGCGCTGTCGTCGACACCGGCCGGCCAACTGTCGACGATGGCCTGGCGCTTGAGGTCCGGCTTGAAACTGATTTCCGCATCGGGAAAACCCCGCTGAACGAGTTCGGCGATCTCACCGGCCGACGGATTGAAGGCGGAGATGTTGTAGACCGATCTGGTCAGACAGGAGTGTTCGGCGTGGGCGAGACGCAGCAGGGCGTCCACCGCATCGGGCATGGCCATGAACGGAATGCGGGTGTCGGGCCGGACAAAACAGGCATAGTGGTTGCCCTGGGCGGCGGCGTGGATCATCTCCGGCGCATAGTCCGAGGTGCCGCCCGAGGGCACCGTGAATGCCGAGATGAGACCCGGGAAGCGGATGGAGCGGAAGTCGACTTTGCCCGAGAGGGTCTCAGCGGCGAGCTGTTTGTAGTTCGTGGCGTAGTAGTTGCCGAGGTGTTCGCAGTAGAGCTTGTTGCAGCCGTACATGGTTGTCGGCTGGTTCCATTCATACTCCTGCAGATGATCCTGGGCGTTCTTGGTCTCGAGATCCGGTAGGCCGTAGGCGGCGATGGAACTCGGGTAGAGAAAGACCACAGGGCGGCCGTGACTCTCACCCTGGGACTGAGCGAAATCGAGGAGTTTGAGGGTGCCTTCGACGTTGACCTGGTGGCCGGCGAGGGGGGTGAACTCGGTTCGGGTGGAGAGCAGTGCCGCGAGGTGGTAGATCGTCCGGACCTCGAATTCGGCGAGGATCCGTTCCAGGAGGTGAATCTCGAGGATCGAGCCGAGGTACTCCCGATCGACCAGATCACGGTGCTCCCGCGGCAGTGGCTGCAGATCGATGGTGACGATCGATGTGTCCTCGTTTGCGGCGAGGTTCTCGATGAGGCCGTGGCCGATTTCGCCGCTCGCGCCGGTGATGAGGATGACTGGTTTGCGCATGGAGCCTCCGGTTCGGTCGAGTCCATGGAGATTCTACGCGGGCCGGGCCGGATGTCCATCGTTGCGAGAGACCTCAGGCAACGAACTGTCGGGAACGGGTTCGGGATCCACACCAGGTAGGGCGCTGTGGAATCCTGGTTGCTGTCCCGGACTTTGTCCTCATCACCGGCCTTCTGGGCCGCCGTGACGCTTTGGCGTCCCGGCGCCCCAGCGTCGCACCATCGGCGTGGTCGCGCGTGGGTTGATTGAGAGGGCTGCGACCACGCCGATGGTGCGCCGGCGGCCTGCCTCGTAGCCGGAGCAGCTGACCGCAACGGGCCTCCCGGGGGAGCCCGGTATGACATTGTGCGGGGAGCTCCGCGAAGCCGCATGGCCGTTCCGGCACAATGTCAAACCCGGCACCCCGATGGGGCGTGGTTTTCCGCGTGTCCTGAAGCGGCGTCGGTCACGGAAACGGAAACGGTAACGGGCGCGGATGCGGACGCGATAGCCGGGTTTGATTCAAACCACCCGCTCACTCGCGACGTCATACCCCATGAACGCGAACCGAACGGGCGGCGTTTACGTAGACATTGTCGGGGAGGAAAATCGCCATGGGCAAGCTGTTGCGGTTGTTGCTGATCTTGGTCATTTTGGGTGCCGCGGGTGGCGCTATCTACGGCTATGTCGGAAAGGGCGGCGGCGAAGAGAACGGTTTCACTCTCATCGAAGCGGAACTCGGCGACATCACCGAAAAGGCGCTCGCGGTCGGTCAGATCGAACCGCGCGAGAGATTCCAGGTCAAATCGAAGATCTCGGGGATCGTCGCCCGCTGTTTCGTCGAGGTCGGCGACACCGTCCGGGCCGGGGACCCGCTCTTCGAGGTCGCGCCGGACCCGACACCGCAGGAGCTGCTCAACGTCGACCACGGCGTGCGCTCGTCGGAGGCCAGCTTCCTCAAAGCCGAAGGTGACTTCAAGCGCGGCCAGGAACTCTTCGACGACGGCCTGATGTCGAAGGGAGACCTCGATGCGCTGCGCGAGACCTTCGAGCTGGCGCGGATCGCCCGCCAGCAGGCCGCCGACAACCGCCAATTGACCCGCAGCGGTCGGGTGAGCGGTGGCGATACCGAAGTCGAGGCCATCATCCGCACTCCCGCAAGCGGCACGGTGCTCAGCCGCGCCGTCAACGTCGGCGACCCCGTGGTGCCGTTAACCTCGTACCAGCCGGGCACCGAGCTGGCGTCGCGTCGCCGACATGTTCGACCTCATCTTCAAGGGCACGGTGGATGAGATCGACGTCGGCAAGATCGCAGTCGGCATGCCGTGCCGGATCAAAGTCGGCGCACTGCCCGACCGGCCGGTGACCGGACGGCTGTCTCGGATCTCGCCGCAGGCCCAGAAGAGCGAGGGAGCCACCCTGTTCGATGTCGAGATCGAGCTCGAGCCCGACCAGGGGGTGTTGCTGCGCGCCGGGTACTCGGCCAATTCCGACGTCGTGATTCGCGAGAAGACCGGCATCCTGCTCATCCCCGAGCGGCTGGTGCTGTTCGAGGACGACGCGACCTTAGTCGAGATTTTGGGCCCCGGCCCGGAGGCCGAACCTCGCAAGGTCGCGGTCGAGCTCGGGCTGTCTGACGGCCTCAACGTGGAGATCACATCCGGCCTCGTCGAAGGCGACGAGGTGGTGCAGAGGCCGCCCAAGGAAATCAGCTGATGCGACTCGCGAACCTTAATCACGGTGGGATGGTCGGGTGACCAGCTTCGGGTCGTTTCTGCGGCAGCTCGCCCGCGACCTGTGGAGCCAGAAGCTGCGCACGTTCCTGACCGCCTTCGGCATCATCTGGGGCACCGTGGCGGTCAGCCTGTTGCTCGCTTTCGGCCACGGGCTGCACCGGCAGATGATCAAGAAAACCGCCGGGCTCGGCGACCGGATCGTCATCGCGTGGACGATGCGAACGTCGATGAACTTCGAGGGCCTCGGCAAGGGTCGCCGGATGCGGATGACGGAGGAGGACATCGAGTACCTCAAGGCCCAGGTGCCGCTCATCGCCGGCATCTCGGGCGAGTACTCCGAGAATCTGATCGCCCGATTCGGCGATCGCCAGCGATCGGTGGACGTGTCGGGCGTGTCTCCGGCCTACGGCCCCATGCGAAACATGGTGCCGGGCGTCGGCGGTCGTTTCATCGATCAGTTGGACATCGGGCAGCGGCGTCGCGTCGTTTTTGTGGGCAACGAGTTGGCCGAGGATCTTTTCGGCACCCTGGACGCAGTCGGCGAGACGGTGATGATCCACGGCTCGCCGTTTCTCGTCGTCGGCGTGCTCCAGCCGAAGGAACAGGACTCGTCCTACTCGGGCCGCGACCACTCCAAGATGATCATCCCGGAGTCGACCTTCCGCGCCCTCACCGGCCAGAAGTATGTCAACAACTTCATCTACAAGGCGCCCGCGCCGGACCTCAACAAGACACTGAACGAGCAGGTGAGGGCGGCACTGAGCAGCAGGTTGCGCTTTCATCCGGACGACGACCAGGCGATTCAGGTGTGGGACACGTCCGAGATGTTCGTCTTCATGGACGCGTTCATGCTCGGCTTCACGGTGTTCCTCGGCATCATGGGGGTGCTCACCCTGGTGGTGGGTGGCATCGGCGTATCCAACATCATGAACGTGGTCGTCGAGGAGCGGACCCGCGAGATCGGCATCAAGATCGCCCTCGGCGCCCGCGGCCGCGCGATCCTCGGCCAGTTCATGCTCGAGACCATGATCCTGACCGCGGTCGGTGGCGGCCTCGGGCTGGCCATCTCGCTGGCGATCTGCAGCGTCTTTCCGACCAATCTCGAGGAGTACGTCGGCCTCCCGAGCCTGTCCCCGGGTCTCGCCCTGCTGACCGCCTCGGTCCTCGGGCTGGTGGGCCTGGTAGCGGGCTATTTCCCGGCGCGCGACGCGGCGCGCCTCGACCCCGTCGTGGCGATGAAGCTGTGATCTCGAGGAGGACGAGCCATGGGTCGTGATCTCGCAGTCATCGCGACGCTCTTTCTCAAGGCGTCGTCGCTCCAGCGCAAGCGGGCCATGCTCACGGTTGCGGCCATCGCCTGGGGAACGGTAGCCATCGTCATGCTGCTGGCCTTCGGCGAAGGCCTCAGGCACCAGCTCGTGAAGGGGCAGCGGGGGATGGGGGAGAACATCGCCGTGTGGTGGCCGGGAGAGACATCGAAGGTGTGGGATGGTCTTCCCGAGGGTCGGCCCGTCCGTCCGATCCTCGACGACATCGGCTATCTCCGCGGGCGCATCACCGCGGCCTCCGGCGTCATCGGCGAGCTGACCAGCTGGTCGAGCTCGCTGAGCTGGGGAACCACCACCATCACCGGCCGGGTGACCGGCGCCAATTGGGAGTACGGCGAGATGCGCCACCACTTTGCGCAGGCCGGCGGCAGATTCTTCAACGCCAACGACGAGCGGGAAAAGCGGCGGGTGATCTTCCTCGGCGACGAGCTCGCAAAGGACATCTTCGGCGAAGCGGACCCGGTCGGGGAGACGATGTTCGTCAATCGCATCCCCTACCTGGTGATCGGGGTGCTCCAGCACAAGATGCAGATGGGCACCTACAAAGGGCCCGACGCCAACGGTTCGGTCATCCCCATTACGACGTTTTCCGCGCAGTTCGGCACCCAGCGGCTCTCCAACATCGTTTTCAAGGCGAAAACCGCCGAGGACATGCCGCTGGCGCGGCAGCAGTTCAACGAGGCGCTGGCCGCCAAGTACCGTTTTGATCCGACGGACGAGCAGGTCACCGGTCTGTGGGACACCGTCGAGGGTGGCAAGGTCATGGCCAAGATCATGATCGGCCTGCAGGCATTCCTCGGCATCATCGGCGGGCTGACCCTGCTCGTCGGCGGCATCGGGGTGGCCAACATCATGTACGCGGTGGTCAAGGAGAAGACCCGCGAGATCGGCGTTCAGATGGCTGTCGGCGCTCACCGGGGCTGGATCACCGGGCCTTTCGTTCTGCAGGGGTTGACCTACACCCTGCTCGGCGGCGCCTTCGGTCTTCTCATCGCCTTCATCCTGATCATGCTCGTCCAGTTGGTCCCGGTGGAGGGCAACCAGGCCCTCGAGTTTCTCGGCAGACCGACCCTGAGCGTCGAGATTGCAATGGCGACGGCGGCGCTGTTGGGCTTCATCGGGATCATCGCGGGATATTTCCCGGCGCGGCGCGCGGCGAGCGTCGACCCGGCGGAGACCTTGCGCTATGAGTGATCGGGAGCGGGAGCGGATAGGGAAACGGAAACGGACACAGACACGGAAACGGAAGCAGACATGAACTGGCCACTGAAGAAGAAGAAGAACGGCGACGGGCACTCGAACGGACACATCATCGAGATGCTCGGGATCACCAAGGTCTACGACACCGGCAAGATCAAGGTCGAGGCCCTCAAGGGCATCGAGCTCGTGGTGGATCCGGGTGAATTCGTTGCGGTGGTCGGGCCGTCAGGATCGGGGAAGTCGACCCTGCTCAACCTCATCGGTTGTCTGGACACGCCCACCGGCGGAAGTTACATGATCGGCGGCGAGGCCGTGGCCGGGCTCGACCGAGACGCCCTGGCCGATGTCCGCAACCGCCGGGTCGGCTTTGTCTTCCAGAATTTCAATCTCCTGCCTCAGCTGACCGCGCTCGAGAATGTCGAGCTGCCCATGCTCTTCGGTGGCATCGGTCGCAGGGAACGCCGGCGCCGGGCCATGGAGCACCTCGAACGGGTGGGGCTCGGTGATCGTGTCGAGCACCGGCCGACCGAGCTCTCGGGTGGACAGATGCAGCGGGTCGCCATCGCGCGGGCGCTGGCCATGGAGCCCGACATCGTGCTCGCCGATGAACCTACCGGCAACCTCGACACCGGCTCTGGGTCGGATGTCATGAGCCTCTTGTCGGAGCTCTGGGGCCAGGGCAGGACGCTCGTTGTCGTCACCCATGATCAGACTCTGGCCAGGCGCGCCGGACGCGTCGTCGAGATCCGCGATGGCCTCGTCGTCACCGACCAGCAGGCCGTGGCCTAGAGCGACCCCCGTTCGAAGAATATGCGATGCTCCTGCGACGAGGCACAATGGAACCGCCAAGGCGCGGAGCACGCCAAGGATCCGCAAGGCATCTCATTTTGAGCCGGGCCCGCTCAGTGCCGGAGAGAGCCCTGGTTTCTCAACTTCTGTGATGATTCAAAGAGATGCCTTGGCGGGACCTTGGCGCACTTTGCGGCTTTTGCGGTCCCATTGTGCGATCCGGTTTCGCGCATGGCTGCGCCGTAAAAAGTCCAGCATCCAGCCCGCCTACTTCGCCCCGAACTTGCCGAAGAGCTCGGCGAGCTCGGCCGCATCGAGTCCCTCCCACGGCTCGCCGCTGGCGAGACACATGAGGACCATCTTCGACGCCTTGTCGAGGACGTTGATCCGGTCCAGCGCGGTAGACGGATCGGGTGCGTGGGCGATGCAACCGTGATAGCGCCACAGGATGGTGTCGGCGCCTCCTCGTACCGCCCTTGCCGTGGCTGCGCCGAGCTCGTTGGATCCCGGAAGGAGGTAGGGTAGGAGGGTCGCGCCCCGGGGGGCGAAGATCTTGGCTTCGGGGTGAGTCATCCACAGCAGACGGTTGAGCTCGTCCGGATCTGCGCACCGCCTGAGGTGGCTGATCGTTGCGAGGTGGGTCGGGTGGGTGTGGAGGATCGCACGGCTCGAGGATCCCTGTTGGTGCAGAATCGAGTGGATTTCGAGGTGGCTCGGGAGCTCGGAGGTCGGGTTGAGGCCGCGGGCGCTGAAGATCAGCGAGTTCCAGCTGATGCGATCACCACCACTTGAGACCTCGACCAGACAGACCTTGTCCTCGGGGGAGTTCCGAAAGTCGCGGAACCGCGACCCCGTTGCGGTGACGAGGAACCGGCGGCCGGCGATGGCCGGCAGCGGCATCGGGAGATTCTGTCCGGTCCGACCCCTCGACAGAGGAACCTTGATCAACGACGTGACATCGGCGGAGATGTTTCCGGCGCTTGCCTCTGCCCACCCGAGGTCCCAGAGGTGCCCGGCGACATCGGCGAACTCACGAAGGATCGGTTCGAGTGGTTTGGGAATCGTCCCTGGCATCGGACGATCATCGCACGAGCCCGGAGCGGAGTCACCAACGTGATCGGTGATCAGCCCATCGCAGCATCGCAGGGTTGAAACGCAAAGACCGCCAAGAACATCCATCGCAAAGACGCGCAAAGCCATCGCAATTGAGAGTGGGTAACGCATGGGTTAAGGTTTTTCGGACCTCGTAGTGACGATTTTTCGACCGGAGCGTATCTGAAGGGCAAGCTGGAAGCTCGCCCCCAAAAACGTCGCATCGCAATGGGTCGATTGTGGGGCAGGCATCCTGCCTGCCCTTCAGTGATCTTGAAGAGGCATGGACCGATCTACGAAGTCAGTGATTCCATCGGGCCCGAAACCCAACTCCCAATGCGATGGACCCCTCTGCAGTTTCTCCGTGCGATGTCTTCGTGACCGCTTCGTGTCTTCGCGCCTTCGTGTTTGCGACGATGCGATGGTGCGATGTCATCTGTGTCTATCTGTGTAATCTGTGGGCTGCAGCGATCGCGCGATGCTCCGTCCGCATCCGGCATCCGGCATCCGGCATCCGGCATCGAGTCACGCGCTACAATCAACCCATGACACAAGAAGAAACCTACACGGGTGGCTGTCTTTGCGGTGCGGTGCGTTTTGAAGTCACGGGACCGACCAAGTGGTGCGCGCACTGCCACTGCAGTCTGTGCCGGCGGGCGCACGGCGCCGCTTTCGTGACCTGGTTCGGAGCGGCGAACGAACAGTTTCGATTCACCAGCGGTGAGGATGAAGTGGGTTGGTACTCATCGACCCCGGAGGCGAGGCGCGGTTTCTGCCGTACCTGCGGCAGCACGATCTTCTTCACCAGCGAGCGCTGGCCCGGCGAGACCCACATCGCGCTCGCCCACATGGACGGCCCCATCGATCGCGACCCCAGGGTGCACGTTTTCTACGACACCCACGTCGAGTGGGTCACCGTCGGCGACGACCTCAAGAAGCTCGGCGGACCATCGGGCACGGAGCCGATCGAGTCACCCGCCTGAACGCCGAACGACCCATTCACGCGTCCAGACACCAGCTCATGCGCTGGGCGACCAAGTCATTCCGCGGAGCGGCCTGCGATTGTGTGGCCTCAGCCGTCGATTCTGGCCTCCTCGCCATCGAAGATCTCGGCCGGGCCGTCACGAAAAAGCCGGGGGTCCTCGCTCGGGGTGAACCCACACCGCGGGCACGGGTCGGGCCCGAGTTCCTCGAGGCCGACACCCATCCAGGTGGTGTATTCCTCACCGCACTTCAAGCATGTCACGACGATGCTGTCGATCTTGGTCGCCATGGTGACCTCCAAGTCGTGGGGAGTCGCTCCTGCCGACAATGTGGGTTCGGTGGGCGCAAGATGCAACGGTGGGAGTACAGAGACAGCGACCGCGACCGCGACAGGGACCGGGACAGCGGCAGAGGCAGAGGCAGCAATCAGGGGCAGGGTCAGCAATCAATGGGCCGCGGCGGTCAACCATTCTCGAACGGGTTGATTGCACGGCCTGAAGGCCGCGCCTACGGAAGAAACGGCTCTGCGATGGAGTTTTGTGCCGCCGTGTTTGCGTCGATGGGACGCTGCGATGGCTATCTGCGTCAATCAGCGTGATCTGCGGGCAGAATGCGATGGTGCGATGGATTTATCTGCGCTGATCTGCGCTATCTGCGGTAATTCATGCGATGGTGCGACGAAATCCGTGTCCATCTGTGTGATCTGTGGGCTGCAACGTCCGTGCGACGCTGCGATGCTCCTATCCTGCATCCTGCATCCTGCATCCTGCATCTTGCATCCGCCCGCTACTCCACCACCTCCTCGGTGAGTTCTTCCACGATCTCCTCGGCGAACTCCTGTCGCGAGCGATGCTCGTGGCCGCGAATTGCGGTTGCGAAACGATCCATATAGGCATAGATCACCGGAACCAGGAAAAGTGTGAGCAGGGTCGAGGTGATCATCCCGCCGATGGTCGCGACGGCCATGGGCGCCCGTGCCTCACCGCCCTCGCCGAAGGCCAGGGCCACCGGAAGGACGCCGAAGATCATCGAGACCGCGGTCATGAGGATTGGCCGCAGACGGATGGGGCACGCCAGCCGCAGCGCCGCCTCGCGGTCGAGACCGGTCTCCTGTTTCTGAATCGTCAGATCGACGAGCAGAATCGAGTTCTTGGTCACCAGACCGAAGAGCAGGATGATGCCGATGACCGACATGATATTGATGGTGTTGCCGGTGATCAGAAGGGCGAGAAGCGCGCCGACAAGGGCCGGCGGCAGCGCGAACATGATGGTGAATGGGTGGATGAGCGAGTCGAACTGGCTCGCGAGCAGCATGTAGACGATGAGCACCGCGAGACCGAGGGCGAAGAAGAGCGAGTTCATGCTCTCGGCCATCTCCTCCGCCTGACCGGTGGCCTTGGCGTAGTAGCCTTCGGGGAGCTCTTCGGCGAGGACGGTGTCGACGGTCTCCAGGGCGCGGTTGAGCGGCACCCCCTCGAGGTTGCCGGTGAGCAGCAGGCTGCGTTCGCGATCGGTGCGGTTGATGTTGATGGGGCCGACGCCGTGGCTGATCTTCACCACCGAATCGAGGCGGACCATCTCGCCGGTCCGGGTCCGGACCTGGAGGGCGCCGATGTCCTCTGGGCTCATAATCTGGTCGGGTCGAATCTTGATCCGGACGTCATATCGTTTGCCCTGGGTGGTGTAGGAACCCACCTCACGCCCGGCCACGAGCGAGTAGACGGTCTCGTAGATCGTCGCCGCATCGAGACCGAGGTCGTGGGCGCGTTCGCGGTCGACCCGGACAAAGAGCTGGGGTTGTTCCAAATCGAGGTTGTGGTCGAGATCGACGAATCCCGGTTCGGCCGAAAGTCGTTCGATGACCCTGGTGCCGACGTGCTCCAACTCGGCCAGATCCGGGCCCCGCAGTGAATAGGCGAGGGCCTTCTCGCCGCCCTCTGAGGAGACCGCGTAGAAGCTGAACTCGGTGACGAAGGCCTGGATGCCCTCGACGTTGGCGAACTCACGGCGGAGGCGCTGGACGACCTCGTTCTGTGTCGCCTCGCGTTCGTGTGGTTTTTCCATTTTGAGGAAGAGAATGCCGGTGTTGATCTGTCCGCGACCTTCGAAGTTCATGGCCATGAAGCCCGAGAGGATCTCGGGTTGCTCGAGGGTGATCCGCTCGATCTGCATCATCAGCCGTTCCATGGCTTCCAACGACGTGCCCACCGGAGCCTTGGTGGTGATCATGAATGACGACATGTCCTCGGGTGGGGCGAACTCGGCGCCGATGAAGGGCACGAGCAGGATGCTCGAGGCCAGTACGATGAATGCCGTGAGCAGGGTGATGATCTTGTGCCGCAACACCCAGTCCAATGAACGCGAGTAAGCCGACTCGAGAGAATTGAATGCGTTCTCCAGCGCGTCGTAGAGCCGGCCGTGGGTGGGTTTCACCGTGAGAATACGGGAGCAGAGCATGGGAGTGAGAGTCAGGGCGACAAAAAGTGAAATCAGGACGGCCGCCGCCACCGAGATCCCGAACTCGAAGAGGAACTGGCCGATCATCCCCTTCATGTAGGCGACGGGGATAAAGACCGCAGCGATGGCGAAGGTGGCCGCCATGGCGGCGAGGGCGATCTCTTTCGTGCCCGTCATCGCCGCCACGAATGGGCCTTCGCCTTGCTCCTGGTGGCGGTAGATGTTCTCGAGCACCACGATGGCGTCGTCGATGACGACGCCCACCGATAGAGCGAGCGCAAGGGTGGTGAGATTGTTGAGCGAGAACCCGAAGATCCGCATGAAGCCAAAGGTGGCGATGAGCGAGGTCGGAATCGCCAGCGAGACGATAAAGGTCGAGCGCCACGATCTGAGGAAGACAAAGACGACCAGGATCGCCAGGATCGCTCCGTAGATGATGTCGAACTGGACGTTCTCGATGCTTCGCTCGACGTATTCGGCACCATCGAAGGCGACGTCGTAGAAGAGACCCGGCGGGAAGTCTTTGGAGAGCTCCTCCATCCGCGCGCGGGCGGCTTTGTTGACGTCCACGAGATTGGCGCCCGAGCGGGGAGCGATGCCGAGACCGAGGGTCGGGGTCATGTTGTAGTGGGCGCCGCCGCGTTCGTCACCGACGGCCAGCTGGGTGAAACCCACATCCTTGAGCCGGATGGGGCGGCCGTTGACGGTGGAGACGATCATCTCGTCGAAGTCATCCACGGCCTCGAAAAGACCGAGGTTGCGAATCGCCAGTTCGATTTTGGGTCCTTCGATGAAACCACCGGGCAGCTCGAGGTTTTCCCGGCCCAGGGCCATGACGATGTCGTTGACGCCGAGGCGGTGAGCTGCGAGCTTGTCGCGATCGATCCAGATCCGCATCATGGGCTCGCGGAAGCCCGGCATCAGTACATTGCCAACACCCGGGACCGACTGGAGCCGGGGTTTGACCACCTGGTCGGCGTAGTCCGAGAGTTCGCGGGCGTCGAGCCCGGCCAGCGCCATCCACAGCATGGGTTGGGAGTTGGCGTCGAACTTCTGGACGATGGGCGGTTCGGCGTCGAGGGGCAACTCGCCGATGGCTCCGGAGACCTTGTCGCGAACATCCTGGGCCGCGATATCGATGTCGCGCTCCAGGGTGAAGGTCACGGTTACCCACGAGACACCCTGGCCCGAGTAGGAGGTGAGCTGCTTGATGCCTTCAATGGTGTTGACAGCAGATTCGATGACATCGGTGACATCGGATTCCATGACCTCGGGGGACGCACCCGGCAGCGAGGTGATCACTGTGACGATGGGGATGTCGAGGGACGGCAGCAGATTGACGGGCAGGGTCTGGTAGCCGAGGATGCCGAAGACCACGAGGGCGAACATCAGCATCGCGGTGAAGACCGGTCGGCGGATGGCGATATCGTACAAATTCATCGTGAGTCCAATCGCGATAGTCGCTGAGTTTTGAGTTTTAAGTTTTGAGTTTTGAGTTTCATCCCAAGGTCTCCTGGGTTCCGTAACTAACAACTAATAACTGAAAACTAAGAACTCTTGACGATCGTCACCGGTAGCCCCCGTGACAGACCAGAGACGTTGAGAATGACCTGTTCGCCCTCCTCCAGACCCGAGACGATTTCGACGGCGTCGCCGTCCCGGCGCCCGATCTGGACCTTTCGATAGGCGATCTCGTCGTTTTCAACCATGAGCACCTGGGGAAGATCCGAGGTGGCGACGGCGGAAGCCGGCAGCCACATGGTGGCCCTGGCTTCGGGCGAGGTCAGGGTGACGTTGGCGAACATACCGGGTCGCATGGTGCCGTCGTTGGCCGCGGTGCCGACAATCTCGAAGGACCGGCTCGCCTCGCGGACCACCGGCTGGAGGCTGTAGATCTGTGCGGTGTGGACCTTCGAGCCGGTCCCGACGGTGAAGCTGAACTCTTCCAGACCCGCAAAACGACCGACCCATGACTCGGGGACCCGCGCGGCGATCTTGACCTTGCCGCCAAGGGCCAACTCGAGCAATCCGGCGCCGACATCAGCCCACTGACCGGCGACCACCATCCGCTCGGTGATGGCGCCGGAGGCCGGGGCGCGAATCATGCTTCGGTCGTAGTTGCGTTGGGCGAGGCTCAGTGATGCCTCCGCTGCGGCGAGCCCGGCCTTGGCGAGATCGAAACCCGCCTGGGCCTGATCGAGAGTCGCCTGGGGGATGGTCTCGTCGGAGCGGAGATCGGTCTTGCGTTCAAGGTCCTTCTCTGCGAGCGCGACATCTGCCTGGGCGGCCTCGACGTTGGCTCCCGACTGGGCGAGGTAAATGGCGAAGGTCTCGCGGTCGACCTCGATGAGCGGCGCATCTTTGGCGACTTGGTAACCTACTTCGACGAGGACCCGATCGACCTTGCCGGCGACCTCCGACGACACGAGCACGATATCGGAAGCTCTGATTTCACCGACGAGCTGAACCGATGCGTTTTCGTTGCGAATCTCGGGCGAGACGAGCTCGACCTCGCGCGGGGCGAGGGCCTTTTCGAGGGCCTCGGCGGCGTTCTTGATGCCGTCAGCGGAGCCTTCGTCATCGGATGAGTGACAGCCGCCGAGCACGAGAGCGAGGACGACGATGGAAAGGGTGGGGATGAGACGGAGTCGTTCGGGTTTCATGGTTGTCACTCCTCGGTGGTGTCGACGAAATCGGAGTAGTCGAGATCGGGCAGGGGAAACAGGCCGATGGCGTGGCGCAGCGAGATTGCCTGGAACTCGCGTTGCGCCCGGGCGATGATGTGGGTGGTCTCGGCGTCGATGGCCTCGGTGGTCGCATCGAGCAGCGCCACTGCCGACGTCTCACCGACCCGGTAGGCGCGCTCCACCTGGCGATAGGCTTCGGCGGAGGCTTTGGTCCGCTCACGCGCGGCGTCGAGGGCGGCGTCGGCGGCCTCATAACCGATGAATGCAGAGTCAACCTGGTTGGCGATGTTGCGTCGCAACGTCCGATCGAGGAGCTCGACCTGGCGCAGGTCCTCCCTGGCCTTGGCGACGTTGGCCTTGACCACTCCACCCTGATAGATCGGAACCTTGAGGTTGAACATCAACGAAGCCCAGCCCTGCGACGGGAACGATGCTTTTTGCTGGAAGTACTGCGCTGTGGCCTCGAGCTCGGGGAGGTAGGCGCCCTTTTCGAGCTTGACCCACAAACCGGCGGCCTCCATCTGGTTGAGGAGCGTCTTCATCTCCCAGCGGTCGTGAAATGCCGTCGTGATCAGAGTGTCGACGTCACCCGGGGGAGTGGGCACCGGACCGAGTCGCTCGAGAGTGCCGATCTCGGCCATCCCGACCAAACGGGAGAGGCTGTTGTAGGCGAACCTGGCGTCGCCCTGGCCGACCACGTACGCCTGTTTGGCGCCGGCCACCTCGGCTCGCCACCGGGCGACATCGGAAATCGAGGTTTCACCGACCTCGAAGCGACGCTCCGCAACCTTGAGCTGTCCCTCGATCTGTTCGAGGGCGACCCTTCGGACCTCGACGTTCTCTTCGGCTGCGCGGGTCGAGAGGAAGGCCGCGGCCACCTCGAGGGCGAGGTTGTTGATGTCGGTTCGCTTGTCGAGCTGGGCGATGTCGTAGTTGAGCTTGGCGATGTTCCGGGCGCGCCACGGGCGGAGGCCGTAGAACAGGGTCTGGCGAAGATCGGCGTTCCACGACCAGTCCTGCGAAGGCTGGATGACGAACTCCTCGCCGGGCGAAAGCTCGATGGCGGTCTCCTGGCCGTAGAAGGTATAGGCGCCGTTGAGGTTGATCCTCGGCATGATGGCTGATCTGGCGAGCCCCTTGTCGGCTTGGGCGCGACGGATTTCGCTATCGGCGATCTCGATGAGTTCGTGAGTGCTCATCGCCGAGATGACGAGTTCCTTGAGGGTGGTCTTCTTCTCGGTGGCCATCTGAGCGGAGACGGCTCCCGCCCACAGGGTGAGAATCAATATGATGGGCAGCGCCCGGAATTCTGATCGATGCATCTGCGCCCTCCTGTCCGGAACTCCTACGGAGTCCGGCGCGGGTAGGTTTTCGGGTTTCGTCATGGGTGCACCTCGAGTCCGGCAAGGAGCACGTCGCCAAAACCGGTGACCGTGGTGTCCGGATCGAGTTCGCGGTCGAAGAAGATCTGAACCCCGAGTCCGTCCATGGCGGCGACCACCATGGCCGCCACCGCCTCGGGATCGACGTCGGGTCGAATCTCGCCCGCGGTCTGTCCCTCTCGGATCACATCGGCAAGCAACCGGCGGTAGGAACGGAAGGTTGCGAGACATGCCTGGTTGTAGCGCTCCTCTACCTTGGTGCCGCGTGAGGCCGACCAGAAGTCGAGCACGACCGCCTGCATCTCCATCTGCTCGCGGGTGATCTTTGCGCCGAGATCGAGAAGGCTGCGGAGTCGCTCGAGGGTGGTCCCCCCGACCTCGATGAGGCCGTGGATCCGGTCGAAGATACCCTCGTTCATCCACTCGAAGACGGCGAAGAGGAGCTCGTCCTTTGACGAAAAGTACTCGTAGACCGTCCCCTTGCCGATCCCGGCACGATCGGCGATGGCCGCCACCGTCACCGAGTTGAAGCCCTGCTCCGCGAAGACCTCCGTGGCGGCGCGGAGGATGAGCGGCCGCTTTTCCCCCCGGGTTGCGGCAGGTGTTGACTTCATGTCTCATTCCTATTCTGACCGACCGGTCGGTCGGAAACCTGCGGCTGGAAGATAAGCTGTCGGTGGTCGGCTGTCAAGGTTGAACCCCGGTTGAACCGAATCAGAACGTCAGGGGAGTGTCGATGTCCAACGAGATGTCGATCCCGATTCGAAATTGTCGGCGAAGACCACCAGGTCGCCCGGTCGGATTTCGACGAGGGAGTGGTCCGTTCCCACCAATAGACCGGGGGTCAGCTCACCCGGGATCTCCACGAGCGAGATGGCGTCGTATCGTCCGACATCCTCGCCGAGGATGGGCGTCGCCCAGGAGACCGTTCCGGTTGTCAGATCCAGACCGAGAAGCTGCTCCCCCGTCGATACCGCCGCCACCGGCCGGTTGAAGTGGTCGCGGTAGACGCGGACACCCGCCAGCTGACCTGGGGCCACCGGGATTCGCCATAGCTCATCGATCGAACCGACCGCCTCGAGGGCGACGAGCTCACCGGTTTCGGAGCCCGTGAGAATTTCGGCGATGCCGTCGCCGTCGAGATCGACGAGATCGAGGCCGAAGAACTCCTTGAGAGGGGTCCATCGGATGGCCTGGGTGTCGGTATCGACGATGATGATGGAACCCGGTCCGAGGTTTGAGTAGAGGTTGGTGCCGACGGCGACGATCTCGAGCGCCGGATCCGAGTCCACCTCTCCCACCACAACCCTCTGAACGGTGCTTCCCTGGTCGGTTGCCGGCACCCACCACTCGAGCTCGGCCGTGGCGCCCTCGGCGGCGCCGACGACGAGATCGCTCCCGTCTCCGCCGCCAAAACCGATCTCGGGCCAGCCGTCACCGTCGAGATCGGCGATATCTACTCCGGAGACCTCTTCCATGGGATAGGTTGCCCCTCGCTCGTGCTCGAGGGTGAGCCCGTCGAGTTCGTGGATCTGGCCGTCCCAGTAGCCGTCGATGGCGACGACCACCTCGGCCGCTCCGTCGCGATCGACGTCGCCGACAGTGATGGCGTCGATGGTGTCGCTCGATGAGTACCCCGTCAGACCGCCGAGCCAGACCCGAGCGCGGGGAGAGGTTTCATCGGCATCGAACACAGCCAACGTCTGTCTCGAGTAGGCTGCAAGGCGCTCGATGCTGCCGTCGCCGTCGATATCGCCGCTACCGGTGGCCCTGATCGGACCGCTCTCCCAGTCGCCTTTCCAGAGCAAGTCACCGGACCAGGCGTCGGCGGCGCAGAGCCACCGGTCGTCATAGTTGCCTGAGGGCCAGAGAAGATCGAGGTTGCCGTCCCCGTCGAGATCTCCGCCAATCGAGATCGGTGACAGGACATGGGGCTGGCAGGATTCATCCTCGAAGTTCTCGGCCCAGATGGGGAGCCCGAGCATCGGGTGCAGACCCATCAACTCGTCGTACCAGCCGCCCAGGACGAGCACCTCCTGCCGGCCATCCCGGGTGAGGTCGGCCGCCGAGATCAGCACCAGGTTGTCATCGGCGAATCCCCACAAGGCCGTCGGGTTGCCGAACGAGTAGGCGGCCGCCGACGCGCCGTTGTCACCCATGACGATCTCGAACGGTGCCGCGCCGTCGAGCTCGGCGAGGAGGACCCGATCGCCGGTTGTCGGTACCGTCCACTCGAGGAGGGGCGATCCGTTTCGGATCTCGATCACCGCGCCACCCGTGAACACCAGCTCGGGAGCGGGGTCCCCGTCGACATTGCCGGCGGCGAGATTCGTGCCGGTGACGGCCAGCGGCAGCAGCTCGTCGATGGTCGTCGAGTCGTAGACCGCGCTGCGATCGTAGCCGGTGAGGATGATCTCGTGCTCGGGCCCGTTCATGACGTCGGCGGTGTCGAGCCTGATGGCATCAAAGCTCATGGCCCCCGAAGCGAGAATCTCGAACGAGGGGAGCTCGAGCACGGCGAGATGGTCATATCCGTAGAGGACCGCGACACGCCACCCGGTTCCGTCGAACCAGAGGGCGATGTCGTTGATTTCCTCGCCCAGCGTGTGACTCTGACCGAGGACGTGGGGCTCGTCGGTTCCTTCGGGCCAACCGACCAGGACGAGACGGTCCCGGTCGTCGAGGACGAACTCGGCCCGGCCGTCGGAGCCGATGTCACAGGCTTCCATCGAGCGATTTCCGATCCGATCGCCGAAGAGACCGTAGCTCCAGAAGGGCTCCAGGATCGCAGGGCTCTGGGCCGGCACCGGGGCCGATGTCGCCCACATCACCAAAAACAGGACGACCGCCATCAGGCCTTGAACTCTCATGGCGACCCTCCCGTCCAGGCCGAGCTGGTCCCGTCCTCGAAGCCATCGGCAAAGGTTTCGAGCGGGTCCCAGATCTCGGTTAGATCGGTGTCCTCCGAGCCCGGTCCCGACACCGGATCGACCCGAACGGTCATCCGGGCCGTGCCTTGGGTCGCCGAGGCCACCGTTGCGGTCACCAGGTAGGCGAGGGTGCCCGCGGGATCCACGGTCGCCGTGTCGGTCAGGGCGCCGATGCCGGTCGGGGCGCCGCAGGCCGACGGGGGTGTGGCGGTACAGGTCCAGGAAAGATCCGTCAGGTGGGCCGAGGGCGCCGAGGTCACGGCGAAACCGGTGCCGGCACCCGACGCCGGCGACGAGATGGAAACCGACCACGTGAGCGGATCGCCGGCGGGTATCAGGTCTTCGCCGTCGTCGACATGGATCAGAAGATCGGTGCTCACGAGGCCGGGGCTCCAACGGGAGAAGACCGGCCGGCCGGAGGGGTTCCCGCTCACGAGCACGATTTCATCGCCGTTGCGAAGAAGCTCGACGGGCGGGCCGGGGAAGACGGTCTCGGCGATGACCGAGAGATCCGACGTATATGCGATGAGTCGGGAGTCACCGCCATCGTCCACGACGGTGACAATGTCGGATCCGATCCAGACCGCATCGAGATGCGAGGCTCCCGTTTCCTCGAGCCAGACGAGGCTGTGGCCGTCGTAGATGTCCCCGTATTTGAGCAGGACTTTCGAACCGTTCTCGTTGATCCGGATCGGTGCGCGAATCCCGTAGTCGGAGGCCGAAGAGGTTTCGGGGCCGATCAACCCACTCGGGTCGATCGGGTTGTAGAACAACCGACCCAGACTTGGGTCGATGTAGTAGACCCGGCGGGTGGCGGCGCACCATTGGTATTCGGGCGACCGGTAGTATGTGATGATCTCTGACACGGGAGCGCCCGAAGCGTCGTGGGTTCGGACGGTCTCTTGCCCGGAGACCTCGTCTGCGGTCAAGAGGTACTCACCGGCGGCGGTCAAACCATAAAGCGATCCCGGGACCTCGAGGTGGGCGACCTCCGGCGGCGGCTCACCGGCAGGTCCCAGCTGGACCTTGCCGACCCTCCCCGATTCGTAGCCGATGAAGAGGTGGTCGTCCACCGGTGAGAAGGCGATCATCGTCGCGCGACCGTTGGTGGGAATGGTCTCGAGGTAGCTCCCGTCCGCGGTCGAGTATCGAAAGACGCTTTGATAGGTGCGGCTCAAGAGAGAGACGATGCCTCGGTGGTCGATCTCGACACCCTCCGGGGTGAAGCCGAGGCCCCGCGGGTCCACCGGCTCGTCGGCCGGGGGCAGATGGAGATCGGCGACGGGAATCCACATGACCTCGACACCGGATGAGCCGAGATGGAAGACCGCGAGGGAGTCGTTGTGGAGACGCACCCGTCTGGCGGTGAATCCGAGATCGACCTCACCGGTGCGGTGAAAGGATCTGGAGTACCCGATGAGCCGGTCGTCGCGAAGCACGATGGGCAGATCCCCGAAAAAGACGAGTCCGTCCAGCGGGCCGCCCAGATCGACCGGCATGGCTTCGAACGGTTCGGTGAACCTCAGCTCGCCGGTGTCGAAGACCACGAAGCTCGAATCGGGCGACGCCCAGGCGATCTCGGCCAACAGATACGGGTCCGAGAAGTTGCGTTCCTGGAGACCGATGTGGCCATAGGGCCCGAGCTCGAGATAGCCCGGCCGGCTATCGAGGCTTCCGAAGACACGGCCCAGTGACGGGACCGGCGCGAGCGCCACCATCCTGTGGTGGAACAGACCGTCGAAATCGATGAGAGCCCCGGTGCTCGTGCTGAAGGTGTAGGCGTCATCTAGGTAGTTGTTGATCACGAGGAGTACCTCGCCGATTGCCGTCGCCGACGAGGGTTCGGTGGCCATTTCGACGAGCGGGAGCTCGTTCCCCCCGAGGTGGTCGAGCCGGCTCACGCGACCCGAGCGGAATCCGACAAAGATGCCGTCGTCACCCACGTCGAAGAGTGAGGGCGTCTGGGGAAGGTCCACGGTCGGAAGCCAGAGATCGTTGACGAGGTCGAACCGCTCGAGACGGGCCGGGTGGGAGTAGAGGAGGTAGACGATGCCGCCGTGGATCCGATCGTCGATCCAGGGCGCCGCCGGGACATCCGGCGGGTCGTCGGCGTCGACGACCCCGGGGGCGAAGCCGAGAACGACGACCACCATTCCGGCGATGACGAGCATGTGTCGCATTTCAGCCTCCCGTGATGGTGAGCGACCAACGGACGGTGGATCCCCACTCGAAGCCGTCGGCGAAGAGCGGCAAATCGGGCAGCTCAAGGTCCATGATCGATCCGGTCACCTCGTCGGTCACGAAGATCCGCTCGTCATCTACCGAGAAGGCGGTCACGGTGGACGCTGCCGGCAGGGCTGTGACGATATCGCCGGATGCCGCATCGACGACAAAGCCGTTGGTGGCGAAACGGCGGCCACCAGTGTCCATCGAGTGTCCCACAACGCCGAAGTCGGCGATTTCCGCGAGATCGGCGTCGAAAAGGTGGCCGGAGAATAAGATCCGTCGCCCATCGGCGCTCAGCACGATCGTTCTGGGGAGGGAGGGATTCCACGAAAAGGGGCTCTCCGTGATGAGCAAGGGATTGTCGGTAGAGATGTCGAACTTGAGCACGGTTCCGTCACCGTGATAGTAGAAATTGCCGGTGGGGTCAACCTCCCCAACTCCATCGAAGTCGAATCCTGGGAAGGTGTTGATTACGGCGCCGGTCTGGCTATTGACGACGTTGATGTCGGGCCAGCTGCCGCCGGTTCTGATGTAAATCCTCCCGGCGCGCCCGGCGTTGATCTCGGCCACACCGGTATCGACGTCGAGGGGTCCGATCTCGGTCTGGGTCGTGAGGTCGACCACCCGGACCCGGGGACGTGCGCTGTTGTTGATGTAGAGCCGGCCCTCGAAGGTGTTGATGCTCAGATCGGTGGCGCCGGCCCCGATGGGGATGAGCTTGACGAGCTCGAGGGTGTCGGCCCGGACAAAGGCCAGATACGAGTTGTTCGACAGATCGCCGTTGTCGTGAAGCACGTAGAGATAGGGGCGGACCCGGTCGGCGACCATGGCCACTGGCCGGAGGTGGAGGAGATCGAGCCGCACCGGCACCGAGAAGGCCACGCCATCGGCGACGATGTCGATCAAAGCGGTGTGGATTCCGGAGGGCAAACCGGTGGTGTCGAACGAGACCGACACCTGCGACGGGGTGGCGCCACCGGTCGAGCTCAGATCGAGCCATGGTTGATCGACGGCGGCGATCCATCCGACACCGGGGCCGGACAGTGAGAGCACGACATCGGCCACCGGGGTCCCCGTGATCCCCGAGACCTCCACTCGGCTGGGCGACACCCGCATGGGTGAAGTCGTGAAGCTCCACACCGGACCCGGGATCGGCTGGCCGCCGCTGACCACGTCCACACGCCAGAAGTGGATCGTCCCGAGCGGGAGCTCTCGGGGAGGATCGAAGACCCTTCGCGGGTCGGTCACCCGGCCCTGATAGCTGGACGAGGTCGTGGTGGCGTTGGCCACCAGGCTCGCGCTGTCGCCGAGATAGACGTCGTAGGCCTGCGCATGCGGCATGGCCGACCACGAGAGCTCCATGAGAGGCGAGGCGATGGTCGCTCCGTCGACCGGAGTGGGGTCGGGAACGAGGGGCGGCACGCCGGCGATGGCCGATATGGGGACGACCAGGATGGCGTCGGCCGCGGCTTCCCACAGAAAGAGTTTCTGCTGGTCACCGCTCACCGCCATCTTGCTCGTGACGGTGGGGAGGTAGGCCGCGACGCCGCCGGTGAAACCGTCGAAGGCTCTCGAGCTCGAGAACACCAGATGGCCGCGAAAGGTCGCCGCGAAGATCTCGTCCCGGTGCTCGAAGAGCTCGACGAGGTTTGAGTCGTAGACCGTCTCGTTCCAGAACAGTCGGGACCCGTCGGGAACCATGAAGAGGGTCTCTGAGCCGTAAGGGTTGGACTCTCCGATCCGGAGCGGTAGAGGATCGTCGGTGGTGATGTCGTACTTGTAGAGCCCGGAGCCGGATGAGCCTTCGTCGCCCAGAATGAGCCACCGGCCCGTGGGGTCCGCCTCGGCGTCCTCGAAGTCCACCCACGAGTCGATCCACCCGACCTGGTTGCCGCTGACGGTGTCGATGATCCAGTATTCGAGATCGTACGTCTCGGTCACCCGGACGTAGATCCGTCCCTGCCTTCCCGCTTCCACCCGCCCGACATAGTCGTCGATTTGCAGCGGCGAGGCCAGCGACAGGGTTCCGAGGTCGACCCGATTCTGGTCGGTGCGGAGATAGTTCGCGAAGTAGAGCCGGGCTTCGGGGTAGTGGACATCGAGGTCGAAAACGTTGTCGCCCACCGAAAGCACTCGTTCGACCACCTCGGTGTCGGTGTTGATGACGATGAGCCTCGCGGCGATTCCCTCCTCTTCGACGACATAGAGGTAGGGTCGGGCGAAATCGGCGGCCATCTCGACCACCGGCAGACCGTTGAGCGGGATCGAGGACGTGGCCTCAACGGTGGGGATGTCGGGCGCTCCCGCCTCGATGGCGACGCTCGAAAGCAGGAGGAGCGCCGGGGCGATGGCCAGGCGCGTGGTGAACGCTCTCCAGGAGATCACGGAACCACCTCCGTCCACCGCTCGGTGTCACCGGTTTCGAAATCGTCCCGGAACACGTTCATGTCGGTGAATCGCCACAGCTCGCCGCCGGGCAGCGGGTGATAGGCCGTGAAGAAGATCTGATCACCCGCCTGCGCGAACCACAGAGGGTTCGATCCGTAGCCTCCGGGGTTGAGGTCCGCAACCATGCGGGTGCCTGCGGAGGATCCGTCGCTGACCCAGAGCTCGGCGCCGAGGTCGTTCCCGGAGGCCTGAAAAACGAGCAGATCGTCGGTGGCGACGAGGTTCTGGTAGTAGGCCGTGGAGATCGAAGACGGGATGTCTCTGACCCTGAGGGTCCCCTCGGGAGTGCCGTCCGAGCACCACAGATATCTTCCGGCCGGCGAGCCGACCATGGCGGTGAAGCAGACACGGTCCCCGAACGCGACCACGTCGCGGATGTCCGAGTCCAACGAGCCGGGACGGATGTCCTTGACGAGCATGGTCCCCACGGCGGTACCGTCGCTCCGCCAGAGCTCTCGACCGTGGAGATCGTCGGTGGCGGTGAAGAGCACGTGGTCGCCGTTGCGCACGAAGAACCAGGGTGCCGACGAGCCGTTCGGATGGATGTCCTTGACGAGCTCGGTGGTCCCCGGTGTGCCGTTGGACCGCCACAGCTCGATGCCGCGACCCTCCCCGGCGGCGGCAAAGAGCGCGATGTTGCCGAGGCCGACGAAGCCCGTGGGGTCGCTGTCGCCATAGGTCTGTCCCGAGTTGATGTCGCGCAGCATGATGGTCCCCGCGCCGGTGCCGTCGCTCCTCCACGGCTCGCGGCCATTGGTGCCGTCGTCGGCGGAGAAGTAGAGATAGCCGCCCGCCGAAGCCATGTGCTCGGGGAACGAGCTCGTGGATGGGTTGATGTCCTTGACCATGAGAGTGCCCGCAGTGGTGCCGTTGGTACGCCACAGCTCCCGGCCGCCGGTGTCGATCCCCGAACCGCTGAAGTAGAGCAGCCCCTGGTGCTCGGTGAAGCCCGGTTTCGGCCACCTGGAGTCGGAGTCCGCATAGGTCTCGCCGAGAGCGACGGTGCCGGACGGGGTGCCGTCGGATCTCCAGAGTCGGCTGGAGGTTTCCCCATCCCACGCCGTGAGGTAGAGCATTCCCTGATACGGGGTGAGATTCGCGACGGAACCCGTCGAGTGGGTCGCGTTGAAATCTTTGACGAGCGAGGTGCCCTGCTGGGTGCCGTCGCTGACCCACAACTCGTCACCATGAACACCATCGTCGGCGGCGAAGAAGACACGAGAGCCGACCGCGGTCTGGAGGATGGGATGCGAGCTCTCGGTGTCGCCGTGGACATCGCGGACGAGGGCGGTGCCCGCGGTGGTGCCGTCGGTGACCCAGGGTTCGTCTCCGTGGACCGCGTCATCCGCCCGGAAGATGATCATTCCGTCAAACGACACGAGGTGGGTCGGGTCGCTGTTGTACCAGCCCGGGTAGACGTCGAGCAACAGGGTGGTCCCCACGGCCGTTCCGTCGCTGACCCACGGTTCTCGACCGTGGACATCATCGTCGGCTTCGAAGACGAGGAGACCATCGACCACGGTGAGCTCGGTCGGCGACGAGCTCTGCGTCCCAGACGCGATGTCGAGCACCATTTCGGTGCCGGCCTCGGTTCCGTCCGTCGCCCAGAGCTCGGTGCCGTGCGACCCGTCATTGGCGCGGAAGTAGACCCGCGATCCGAGGGTCGTGAGACTGCTGGGAGAGCTCGAGTCGGGTCCGGATCGGAGATCGACGATGGCGAGGGTGCCGTCCGCGGTGCCGTCGGATCGCCAGGGCTCCCTGCCGGTCGCCGGGGTGTGGGCGGAGAACACGAGATCGGTTCCGACGACGGTCAGCTCGCTGGGCGAGCTCCAATCGGGGCCGGGGACCAGGTCTTTGACCATCATGGTGCCGCCTTCGGTTCCGTCGCTCGTCCAGAGCTCATTCCCCGCGGCCGCGTCGCGTGCCGCGAAGAAGAGCTGGCCGCCGAGCTCGGTGAACTGCCACGGGTCGGCGTCGTCCAGGCCGGGGTTGATGTCCTTGAGCATGGCTTGACTCGCGAGGCCTCCGCCGGCGAGCCACGGTTCGTTGCCGTGCACCCCGTCGTCGGCCGAAAAGACCAGGGTGCCCTGATAGCAGTAGAGACGATCGGGTTGCGACCCGACCGGCCCGACCATGAGGTCCTTGACGAGCCGGGTGCCGGCGCCGGTGCCGTCGGAGCGCCACAGCTCATAGCCGTTGGCGCCATCGTTGGCGACAAAGAAGACCTCGCCGCCGCAGGCCGTCAGTTCGTCCGGCTGGGAGCTTCCGCCGGGATTGATGTCCTTGACGAGCCGGGTTCCCTCCCCGGTGCCGTCAGAGCGCCAGAGCTCGGTTCCGTGATCCTCGGTGTAGGCCTGAAACAGCGCGATGTCCCCGAGGGCGGCGAAATGGCGCGGCCCCGATCCCTCGGCGCCCTGACGGATGTCCGCCACCATCGTGGTCCCGGCCTCGGTGCCGTCGGAGCGCCAGAGCTCGTTGCCGTGGATCCCGTCGAATGCGGCGAAGACAACGAAGGCGCCGACGTTGGTGAAATAGGAAGGACTCGAAGAGCTACCGGCGGGAACCCGGTTGATGTCGCGGATGAGTTCGACCTCCTGGGCGGCTGCCGCTCCGAACGGGATGAGTGCCAGGAAGAGTACGCCGGACCTGGCGCAGGGAGAAAACGTAGTGAGTATACTGAGACGAGGCAATCCCATAAGGCGTCTATTGTAGCTGAAGCGTCGTTCGTGACCTACCAGTACCAAACCAACTGAACCGAGACTGACGGACCGGCGGAGAGATAGAGCTCCGGGATGCCCGATGCGGCGCCGCCGAACTCGGTGCCGTCGGAGCCCACGGGGATGTTGACGGCGCTCCAGAGCTGGAGGTTCTCGTGCAGGTCGTTCTGGAAGACCAGCTGCGCCAGCGCACTCGGATCCTGCAGGTTGATGAAGACATTCGGGGTCAGAAGGAAGAGAGGAGACACCTCGATCATGGCGCTCACGGCCAGATAGTGCTGCCCGAGGTTGAAGAGTTCGCCGCGGGCGATGCGTTTGTAGAGCTCGGGGTTGTCCGCCAGACAGATCGGAGAGTAGCAACCGTCCGATTGACCAAAGCCGTTGTAGAAGTACTCGACCAGACCGCTGACGTTCTTGCCGCCCCAGATCCAGGACCGCGAATACGAGGCGGTCAGCGACGGAATGGTGCCGTCGGCGGTGTCGGCGACGACGAGATCGCCGCGGAGAACCGCTCCTCCGACGCTGAGGTTGGCGCCGACGCCGAGCAAGGTGTCGCCATAGTGCTGGGCGGCGAGAGCGTCGATCTCGAAGCTCGATCCCATGTGGTGATATTTGAAGGCGAGCGAGCCCTGGTCGGACTCGACATCGCCGGTGATGGGGTCACGCCGGAAAACCATCACTCCTTGAAAATCGTTGCCGTTGTTCTGGAGCACCTGTCCGTAGATCATGTCATCGCCGGTTTTGAACTCCTTGTCCACCGCAGCCGGGTCGAAGGGGTTGAAGATGTCCATGACGTTGAAGACAAGCCCGTTGCCCCAGGTGATGGCCTGGCGACCGAAAGCGCATGACAACGTGATCGGTGGCGAAACCCACCGAAAGCCGATCGAGACGTTGCAGCGCGGCTGTCTTGCCCGAATCGGTGAAGACGTGGGTCAGATCGAAGAGCCGGGTGCGGTCGGTCGGGAGATGGCGGAAAAGTACCTGGAGTTCGGGTGGTAGTTCGCGGGTGAGTTCGAGCTGGTCGGCGTAGATCCCGATGAGCTGGTAATCGGCCGCGAAGCTGAACTTCTTGTGTTTCAGACCGAAGATAACCCGAGCGTCAATGGCCGAGTAGATCGAACTCGAGCCGAAGACATCTGAAAAGAGACTGTGGTCGGGGTAGGTCGCCACCGCGACCTGCGGGCTGACACGGCCGCCGATGTCGATCTCGGTGTCCGAGGCGAGGACGTTAATCGGGAGGAACACTGCGGCGGCACAGGCCGCGAGCAGGATCATCAGCCCTCGCCTTTTCAATCGATCCCGATCCCGTTCCCGATACGGGCGGAACCATCCGGGATCGGGAGCGGGAACGGGATCGGGATCGAAGAGGCTGGAAAAGTCACCCCGAAGCCGGCAACGGACTCGAGTCATCGATCCCCCTACGCCGCGTCCCGCCGCTCGTCCTCGACAATCTTGCCGTCGAGCATGTGAACGACCCTTTTTGCGTAGCGCATGACGCGCTGGTCATGGGTGGCGATGACAAATGTGGTCCCGTGGTGCTCGTTGAGCTCGACAAAAAGCTCCATGAGCTGCTCGGCGGTATGCGAGTCGAGGTTGGCCGTGGGCTCGTCGGCGAGCACGAGCGCCGGCTTCGAGACGATGGCCCGAGCCACCGCAACCCGCTGTTGCTGACCACCCGACATCTGTGCCGGTCGCCGGTCACCGAGGCCTTCCAGCCCGACCTCCGCGAGGATCGCGGTGGAGCGTTTCTCGCGTTCGTCCGCGGGCACCCCCTGGATCTCCATGACAAACTCGATGTTCTCGCGCGCGGTGAGCACGGGGATCAAATTGTAGGCCTGGAAGACAAATCCGATCCGGTTGAGGCGCATACTCGCGAGCTCGGATTTGCCCAGGTTGTCGATCCGCTCTCCGGCGAGCCGGATCTCGCCGCTGTCGGGAGTGTCGAGACCGCCGATGGCGTTGAGCAGGGTGGTCTTACCGCCGCCGGACGGGGCCGAGAGACAGACAAAACCGCCCTCGTTGATCTCGAGGTCGATATGATCGAGACCGATGACCTCGATATCGCCCTGGTGGTAGGTCTTACACAGATTCTTACAGGTGACGCTTTTCATGGGTTCTCCTGGTCACACCTTTGTGATGGCCCGGATGGGGTCGTATTTCGAGGCCCGCCAGGCCGGCGAGAGGCTGGCGAAAAAGCCGAGAACGATGACGATGACGTTCGCCATGACGATGTCTTTGAGATAGAGCGCGGGATAGAGCACGCTCGAGGCGCCCATCATCTCCATCCCTTCGCCGACGATGGAGACATCGATCCCGCCCTTGAGCGGTTCGATGGTCGCGATGGCGGCCACATTGCCGATGGCCAGGCCGATGACGAGCAGCAACACCGATTCGGTGACGATCTGACCGAGGATCGAGCGCGGTGTCATCCCGAGGGCGAGCATGAGGCCGATTTCCCGCACCCTCTCGAAGACCGCCATCACGAGGGTGTTGACGAGCCCGAAGGAGAGCGCGAGGAACACGACGACGATGAAGACGATGACAAAACCGTCCATCATCGCAAGCATGGACCCGAGATAGGTATCGAGTTCGTTCCACGGAAGGGTCTCGACACCGTCGCCGGCGGCCGCCTCGATGGATCCAAAGAGAGACTCGACGTTGCGGTAGTCGGTGCCGAGGATGGCGACCTCCGAGACCTGGTCGCCGACACCGAGCAACTCCTGGATCGTGGCCTCACCGGCGAAGACAAAGCCCTCCTCGTACTGGGCGAGTTTGGATTCGAAAATCCCGACGATGCGGAAACCACGGTCAGCGATCTCGTTGGACTGATCCTGGCTCATGACGACCACGCGCTTGCCGAGGCCGGTCTCGAGCCTTTCGACCAGCTTGCGGCCGACGATGAGCCCGCGATCGTTCCTGGACGAGAGGAACTCGCCCTCGACCATGTCCTCGGCGACAAAGCTGATGTCGCGTTCACGCTCGGGCTCGATCCCGATCAGGCTGACCCCGCGGGTATCGCGCTCCGACGAGATCACCGCCGGCACCCGCACTCTGGTGGCCCATGCGACGACCTCGGGACTCTCGAGCGCCTCGAGCAGAGCCCCGGCCGGGGGTGCGATGACGTTGGCGATGGTGGGATCATCGCGATAGTCCGGGTGGTGGATTTGGACATGGCCCGGCAGGACGCTGATCCCGTCGGAGATCATGTCGTCGACCATCCCGCGCATGAGCGCGGTCATGAAGATCATGGACCAGGCGCCGATGACGATGGCTGCGATCATGATCAGCGTCCGGCGGTGGTTGCGCCAGAGGTTCCGCCAGGCAAGACGAAGAACGATCTTGAACTGGTTCATTCTGCCGTCCTCATGGCCGCAACAGGCTCGAGCCAGTGGAGCCTCATCGCGGGGTAGATGGAGGCCGCCATGCTCGCGAGAAGCAGAATGACCGGCCCCATGAGCAGCCCCGCAGCCGAGAACTGCGGGTAGATCCGGCCCGGGAGGTTGAACTTGCCCGCCATCTCCTCGAGCCCCGGATAGGTAAAACCGACCCGACCCAGCCAGAGCACGAGTGCGCCGCCGAAGATCATCCCGATGATGAGGCCGATGGCGCCCATGAGACTCGACTCGAGCAGGACCAGCCGACCCAGCCGACCCGGGGTCACTCCCAGGGACAGGGTGATTCCGAACTCCTTGGTCCGCTCGAGCACCGACATGAGCTGGGTGTTGAGCACGCTGAAAGCGACGAGGATGATCAGAATCCCGTACATGAACCAGGCGCTGACGAAGTCCGCCTGGATCGACTGCTTGAGCCCGGGCAGCAACGCGTCCCAATCGTGAACAACGAGTTCCTCCCCTGCGGGGAGCAGCCCTTCGACGCGGTTTTTCAATGCGCCGACTCCGATCAGCGAGGGTGACATGATCACGATCGAGTGACCGGCGCCGTTCATGTAGAAGGCGTCCTGGAAGAAGCCGAGGGGGACCTCGGCGAAGCTGCGGTCCATGTCAGGCGCGCCGCTTTCGAAGATCCCCACCACGGTCACCACCGCGGCGGAGAAGGATCCATCACGACCGCTACCGATGATGGTCAGTTCGTCACCCACCCCAGCGCGGAGATTGCGCGAGAGCACACTGCCGATGACGATCTCCTCGGCTGCCGAGTCGGTGAAGAACCGACCCTCGGTGACAAGCCCCGGAAGGCTCGAGACACGCGGTTCGAATTCGGGTTCGACCCCGGAGATCTGCAGTCCATAGCTGCGTTCGGCGCTGGAGACCAGGGCGAACGCCGACGCTCTCGCCGCCACCTCGTCGGTGCCGAGTTCCTGGCGCAGCGTCGCCGCGAGGCCGCTTACATCCGGTACCACCTGGCGCATCTTGAGCTCGTCCTTGTAGCCCGGGGCCTGGACCTGGAGGTGGCCGGTCTGTGCCCTGAGGGTGTTCTCGATCATCATCGCGTACATCCCGAGCTGCATGGAGATCAGAAAGACCAGAATGATGTTCGAAAACACCATGGCGCCGACCGTCAACCAGGTCCGGCGTTTCCGCCGCCAGAGGTTGCGCCACGCGAGTCTGAAGGTGATGTTCTTCATCGGAGAGCCTCAGTCCCTGGGATTCTGCAGGTTCGAGCGGGTGAAGGTATTGTCCGAAATCTCGATGTCGAACTCCATGGTCTGGACCGACATCTCGGTCCACTCGTCGTCAGTTTCGACCTTCGCCATTCGCTGTCGCACCGCGATGTTCCGGCCGCCCATCTCGGCGATCTCGAGGGTTTTGAGGGTCTTCACCAGGATGCCGTCCTGGTCCCAGAACTCCTGCTCGAGAAGGACATGGTCGTCGCGGATCTGAAGAACTTCCTTGCCCCACACGACCGCGGCCTCCTCGTGCGGGATCGACTGGATGGTCCACACCGTGTGGCCGTCGATCTCATCGGTGGCGAGCAGGGTGTGGTCGTATTGGTCGATGATGTCGTCGGCCCGCGACACATCTTTGTTGGAGAAGTCCGATCCCATCCAGCTCTGACCCATCATCGAGGACGGCACCTTGATGACCCGATTGACCTTCGGTGAGTAGGACCACATGTTGTTGTCCACCATCAGCGTGCCGTTGCCGGCGTCCTTCTTGGGTGCTGTCACCCGGATCAGCGATCTTTTCGACCCGGATGTCCAGCCCCGCATGGACATGGCGCGCTCCCACGAGGGCCGATGGATCGTCATGGTCATCTCGCCGTAGGACGAGAGCCCGCGCCAGTTGTCGATGGAAGCTTTGACGATCTCTCTGGCATCCTGCGCCGACGCCGGCGACCCGATGGTCAGAATTCCGATGAGGGTTGCGGTGCACAGCGCTTTCTTGATCATGGTTCTCTCCATGTGTTTCTGTGTCATTTCGGAGGCGGTTCCATCATCCGGCGGAAGATGGTGAAGACCTCATCGAGGAGGCGTTCCATTTCGTCGTCGCGGAGTTGTTCCCAGTTGTCGACGAACCACCGGTCGCCGGCCTCGTCGGCGCCGATGAGAAGGGCCTGCAACAGATCGACAGGCAGATCATCACGGACCGTGCCGAGTTCCTGACCGTGCCGGATCAGCGCGGCCTGGAAATCGCGAGCGTTGGTGAAGAGTTCGGCGAGAGCCTCTCGAATCTCCGGGATCTCGGGTGGGTTGTAGATGAGTCGGGTGAAGCCCGCCACCCAGGGATTCGCGCGTGCCCTGGCTCGAGCCTCACGCATGAGCTCCTGCAGGGCCGGCCAGTAGTTTTCGCCGTCGAATGCACTCAAATCGAGCGATCCCTCGGGTAGAAAGACCTGCCAGACGTGCTCCACCACAGTCGTGAAGAGATCAGCCTTGTCGTCGAAGTAGTAGTAGAACGAGCCCTTGCTGATCCCGAGATCCTCGATGAGACGGTTGAGTGAGGTTCCATCGAATCCCCGGGCGGCAAACTCGGTTGCCGCCGTCTCGAGGATCCGCCGCCTCGTCGCCTCGTCGAGATTGGAAAATCGTGGTCGTGCCATTTTCGCCTCGTCTTCTTCTACGTCATCTAGACCAATTGGTTCAACCGGGTGGTTCGACCGATCGGTCTAATCATTGCCGAGGAATATGGGTCGTCTCTCTTCTTCTGTCAAGGCAAAACTGCCAGTACGGGAGGTTTGAGTTTTAAGTTCTCAGTTTTAGTTACATCGCCACATAGCTGGGTCGGAGAAGGCAGACCGTGCGATGTGACCAAAAACTAAAAACTGAAAACTGAGAATTGAGAACTGGAGACAGAATTCTCACACTTTTTGTTTTTTCCACGATCCCCTCCTGAAGACCAGGATTCCGATGACCGCGATGACGGCCTCGGCGATGGCGATGGCCATGAAGACACCGGTGGCGCCGAAATCGCCGATCTGGGCGAGGAAATAGGCGAGGGGGAGCTGGAAGAGCCAGTAGCAGAAGAAATTGATCACCGTCGGCGTGTAGGTGTCGCCGGCGCCGTTGAAACTCTGCACCATGACCATCCCCCAGGCGTAGAAGGGGTAGCCGTAGGAGACCCAGCGAAGACACGAGACACCGTAGGCGATGACTGCCGGTTCGCTGGTGAAAACGCGGATCATGGGGTCTGCGGCGGTGACGAAGACCACCGCCACCCCGAGCAGAAAGACGGTGTTGAAGATCCCGGCACGCCAGGCCGAGGTCGCGGCGCGTTCGGGTTTGCCGGCGCCGAGGTTCTGACCGACCAGGGTGGCTGCAGCGTTGGCGAGCCCCCAGGAGGGCAGGATGGCGAAGATGACCAGCCGGATGGCGATGGTGTAACCGGCGACGGCTGCAGCGCCGAACTGACCGACAACCCAGACCAGGAAGAGCCAGCTCGAGTGACCGATGAGGGTCTGCAGCATGCCGCCGAACGAGAGTCGGAAAAGACTGAGCGCGACGCGCACGCGGGGTGCGAGATCCGCCAGCGTGATCCGGATCCGGCTGCCGCCGAAGAAGAGCACCCAGAGTTGGACCGCCACCCCGATTCCACGGCCGATGGTGGTGGCGACCGCTGCGCCGGTGACTCCCATCTCAGGGAACGGACCGAGACCGAAGATGAGGCACGGGTCGAGGACGATGTTGATGGCGTTGGCGATCCACAGCACCCGCATGGCGATGGCGGCGTCGCCTGCGCCGCGGAAGACCGCGTTGAGCAGAAACAGCAGCACGATGGTGGCCGAGCCGCCGAAGATGACCTGAGTGAAACCGTAGCCGGAGGCGACAAGTTCGGGCGATCCGCCCATGGCCGTCAACAGCTGCCTGGCAAAGATGACTCCCGGGATCGCAAAGGCAGCGGAGATGCCGATGCCGAGGAGGACGGCCTGCGCAGCCGCGGTGCGCGCGCCCGCGGTGTTCTTTTCACCGATGCGACGGGCGACCATGGCGGTCGTGCCGATACCCAACCCGTGGGCCACCGCGAAGAGGATCGTGACCATGGCCTCGGTGAGACCGACGGTCGCCACGGCGTTGGTGCCGAGTCTGGAAACAAAGAAGGCGTCGGTGAGGGCGAAGACCGACTCCATGACCATCTCGAGCACCATGGGGATGGAGAGCAGGATGATGGCCCGGCCGATGGGACCGGTGGTGAAGTCGAGCTCTTTGCCGGTGAGGGACAGCTTCACCGTGCCCCACACACCGAGGTCGGAGTGGGAATCATCCGCCGAGGCGTCAGTGATGACGGGATCCTGCTTCACGTCCGGATACCATACGCGAGTCGGGTGGATGGGGTTTGATGAGAACTGGTGGGGACGGGTTTTCGTAGTTCTCACCAGAGCCGTTGATCCATTCGGGATCTGGAACGGGATCTGGAACGGGATCGACCGGCAGGCAAGAGCCTGGGAGGACACTCATGGAAAGCAACAAAGCGACGGTGGCGGGGATCCTCGATATCACTGCCGGAATTTTCGGGTTGGTCGGCGGCATCCCGCTGTTGGTGATGGCATTGGGGGGGGCGGCGGTGTTGGGGATGGTCCCCGAGCCCGAGGCCAACCGGCTCGCGTTCTTGCCGATGGCCCTTTTTCTGCCGTTCGCCCTCCTTGGCTTCTTGTCGGGATTCATCGCCATCATCGGCGGCATTTCGGCCATCAACCGCCGGCGTTGGGGTCTTTCGGTGGCCGGCGCCATCGCGGCGATCTTTGGGTTCTTCCCCGTAGGCATCGCCGCGGTGGTTTTCACGATCCTCGCCGAGCCCGAGTTCCGTGCTGCGCGAGACCTCGCGGTGGAGTAGGAGAAGGGGCCTCGGTTCCGGAGCGACGTACGACTGCATGGACACACGATTCCTACCGAAATGTGACTGAAGGGCAGCCAGGATGGCCGCCCCCACAATCATCGCAGCATTCTTTGAAGGGGCATGCTTCCAGCATGTCCTTCAGTGACGCGTCGGCACACTGGGCCTTTCATGCAATCAGACGGCCTTCCAGTCACGTGTCGCCCACTCTCAATTGCGATGAGTTTCGGTTGGAATCGAGCACGATCTGAGAGATCGCTGCAAGCAGGTGAAATATGCCCCGGGTCAGTCGCCTGAGGACGCGGGTTTCTGGTTACACTGGAGCCGAAGGGTCTTTCGGTAGGCGCGGTTTTCGGCGATGCTGAGTTCCCGCAGATCATCGCTCAGCTCGGCTGGAAACCACCACCGGTCGAGGGTGACGATGGACTCGACGTCCACGGTGCCGTCGAGGCGGGTTCTGACTCGATTGCTGAACTCACCGGCTCGGTTGCTGACGGTTGTGTCGACAGGTACAACCGGACACCAGGACTCGGGGAATGATATCTCCCACCTTGTTCGGATCGTGCCCGGTTCTAAAACGATGGGCCGGACCCGGTCGTCGAGGGCTCGGGGGTCAGGTAGGGAGGCCACTCTGGCCGGTCGGAATCGACCGAGGGTAGTGGATCCAGTGACAAAATTCGGGATCCGGACCATCGATCGGAGTATGACGGTTGGAATCCCGTCGGCCGGCTCTTCATAAGAGGGGACGGTGAGTTTAACGCCGGGAAGTATTCGCTGGAAAGAATTCCTGATGATCTGATCGAGGCGCGCCGGGTCGACGGTGTCGAGTCCGCGGACCCAGGGGAGGGCCCGTTCCCCGGTGAGTCGAAGAGCGGCCCTGCCGGTGAACATTCCGAGGGAGTCGACCTCACCGGTGATTTCGAAATCAGAGATCTCGAGAGATGTCATGACCGGGATCTCGACCAAGCGCGACGAGGAATTTCCAACCACGAGTGCGGCGGTTCCCTGGTTGTAGGGATTCAGCCAGAGAGCCTGCCCTCGATCCATGGTCGCATCGATGAAGAAATACCCGTCGACCACGGGATCGTCATCGGTCACATCGAGATCGCCCGCCGGCACGGCCACGATGGCGTGGTTGAACCCGATGGAGGTGGGGAACGCGGGATCGACGAGAGCGTCATGACCGGATCGAATCAGCACCATCTGAGCATCGATGTCGACCGTGGCCAGGAGATCGACCAGCAGGCTGGCCTTGTCCTTGCAATCACCCCAGCCGCGGGTGATCACCTCTGCTGATGAGGAGGGGATGTATCCCCCCTCGCCGATCTCGACGGCCTCATAGCGGATCATCCTCTTGACATGGGAGGCCAACACCTCCAACCGGTCGCGACGGTTGTCGAGGCCGGCGGTCAGCTTCGTCGCCAGGGCTCCGGTCCTGAGCGTGTCCACGGAGACCTGGTCCATCAAGCCGGTGTACCAATCGCCGACTCCCTGCCAGGTGCCGTCTTTGTCCCATGCAAGCCAGAGAGAGGGTTGCCAGGTGGTGCTGTCGGGTTCATAGGCTCGTGGGCGAAGTGCCTCGAGATCATCCCCGGAGACCGAGAGACTGCCGGGGAGCTCTTCGATCTCCAGTTTGTCCCGCCATCCGCTGAGAGACCACCGAAGGCGATCTCCGGCCCCGCGGATGGTGATTCTCAACTGTCGCTGATCCGAGTCCCGGGCGATTCGAATCCGGTGGGCCGGGTAGGACGGTCGAAATCTACGGACAATATCGATTCGGATGGTGTCGCCGGCCTGGAGCTTTGGAAACTCGATGATCTCGACGTAGGCCGACGAATAGAGCCCATAGCCGACCGATGTCTGCTTCTTCAGCTTGCGTCTGGAGATCCGTTCCACCGAGCCATCGACTCCACGCACCTCCGCGGCGAAATCGACAAGCTCAACGTCTTCATCGAGGAAGATCGGGTACCGCGACCAGTTCTCCAGGTCTGCGGGTTGCTCGAGCAATACCTCCAATTGGAGATGCTCGCTGAACGAGCCTTCATCGATCTCGATGGACACATCGCGGCTGGTGATGGTCTCGGCGCCTGCCGCGGTGGCAATGGCAAGGACGAGAATCAGTCGAAAGAGACGGATCATTCTGTGATCAGAAGCAAGCCGCTGCTGTCGTTGCTCACGGTTGTAGAAAAGAGAGAGCGCAGCCGGGTGTAATCACGACTGGACATGATCTCCATTTGAGCGATGGCGAACTCCCGTTCGAAAACCGCTCGCCGGGTATCGTGATCGATCTCCGATGAAGTCTTGAGATGACCGGCCGAGCTATCGTAGACCTTGAGTGTCGGTTCTCCGGCAACGACCCAGCCCTCGGGCCAGGTGATGGTGGTCACCACCCGATCGATGCTCGGGTACTCGAACTGCACCGGGGTCGTGCGTCGCTGTGGTGACAGCGTGAAGGGGTTTGACGGAAGACCGACGGGCGAGGCGAGTCCGATGCTGGACTCATCACCCAGGATGTCTTCTTCTCGCTGGTCCATGGTCCATTGGACCGTCACCGATGGGACGTCGGCGAGTTCGGTGACTTCCACCCCTTTGATATCGAAGCCGGGGAGGGCCGATTCGAGGTCCGCCTTCCAGGCGACGATGGTCTCCTCGGCCGAGTCCTCCCACTGCAGTCGATGCCACGCGCGGCCACCGATCAATTCGAGGCGGCCGGTAGCGCTCAGCGATCCCTCGGAATCCAGCGTGTAGTCGATGGTCGCGACGCGGCCGGAGTCCTCCGGTCCGAGGGCGGGGATCGTGACCCATTCAAAATTTTTCTTGGGGCCGATGGCAAAGCACTGGGTTCCCCGGAGTGTCGGTGACACGATGCCGAATGCGTTTCTCCGCCGACTCGGATCGAGAAAGACCTGTTCACCATCGACATCGGCGACGACGATGACCTCGTCGAACTGCATCGGGTTGGGAACATTGGCAGCCGTCCTTCCCTCGTCGCGTGGTTTGGCCCACGCCACCCGGGACTTGATGCCGGCGGCATCGAGCATGATCTTGAGCAGGGTCGCCTTTTCGCCGTGGCTTCCAATTCGTTTCTTGAAGATCTCGTCGGCGCGGGGCTCCCCGACAAAGAGACCGACATATGGTTCGACAAGGATCTCGTCTCGAACCCAGTCGTAGATCGCCGTTGCCTGCGCTCTCGCGCCCGAGGTGGATTTGGCCAGCAGTTTGGCCTGTTTCTTTGCCGAACCGGTGGCGCTCTTGAACCCGTTGTAATCGTCATCGCCGACACCGTAGTAGTGGAAGAGGATCGACTCCCAGGAGTCGAAGAGGGGCCTCGGTATCGAGGTCGAGTGATCGGCGCCGGGGATGAGCAGAACCTTGGTGACGAGATCATCGAAGGGGAAGCTGTAGGGTTCGTCGGCGACGGGCGGGATGTTGTCGAGGGTATAGGTCACCAGTCCGCCGGCGACGTTTTCGTCGAGGGTTCGCGGGATTTTGTCCTGGTTGAGTCGATTGAACTCGATGGGGTAGAAGCTGACGGTCTTGGGCATTTCAAAGGTGACTCGGCTCTTGAGCGTCGGGATCGAGGACTGGAAGTACCACTCCCGCTGGAACCAGATCGAGTCGAAATAGGTGCGATAGCTGTACTCGATGATGGCTCCGGGTACGACTTCCGGGAGGGCGCTGGAGACGATGACGGAGTTGTAATAGTCAGAGAACTCACGTTCGAAGATCGCATCGTTGCTGAGCACCGCGATGCGCCCGTCGGGCAGATGGGTGCGGCCGGCGATGTCCTTGGTTCGATGATAGTCGCTCGATTCCAGCTCGACGGAACCGTACTCGACTCCCTCCTCGTTGAGGATTTTGATCCGCGTGTAGACCTCGAGGTAGGATGACTTCCAATTCTCCGAAAGATGAACGAAACCCTCCCGAGTCAAGATCACCGCCGGCGCGTTCGGTTGTCCGGGAACCTGGGTCAGCGCCTTTTCCGCCGCTGGGATCTCAGGCCAGTCAAAAGCTCCTGCCGGAGCCGCAATCGTGAACGAACAGACGATGAACAAGCCGAGGGCAATCCCGTATCGACGCATATATCCGACCTCCTTCAAAAGAGTGATCGATCGCCGCGGTGGACTCATCGATCACCGATTTCAGTATAGATGGTCACGAAATACGCGATTACGAGAAAAAATACCTGTTCTATATGTCAATCGTGAGATTGGCATCTGAAAACTGAACTCGGTTACCTGACGGCGCAGCCGCCGCCGCGCCTCTCGATATAGCGCTGGTGGTAGTCCTCGGCGCGCCAGAAGGTCGGGGCCGGTTCGATGGCGGTGGCGATGGGGCGGGCATGGCGACCGGAGGCATCGAGATCGGCCTTGGCCTTCTCGGCGGCAGCCTGCTGCTCGGGCGAGTGGTAGAAAATCACCGAGCGGTACTGATCGCCGATGTCCGGTCCCTGGCGGTTGACCTGCGTCGGGTCGTGCATTTCGAAGAAGACTTCGAGAAGCGATTCATAGCTGATCTGAGCCGGGTCGTACTCGACCTCGACCACTTCGGCGTGGCCGGTGCCGTGGCCGCAGACATCGTTGTAGGTGGGGTCTTCAGTGTGACCACCGGCGTAGCCGACAGCGGTGTCCATGACCCCGTCAAGACGTCGGAAGCTCATCTCCACACCCCAGAAACAACCCGCACCGAATGTCGCTTTCATCGAGGACCTCCCACCCGGTCAAACCGGCAGGGTGGCGCTTTCCTTCCCAAGGACCCCGAGGTCGGTCCTACTGAAACGTCCGTGCAAGCCGGAAGCCGATATCAGCGCCCCGGCTCGTCGGTGTGAGCTCCTCGCGGTTTGCCGAGCGGCACGAGGCGGCCGAATACACCCAGGCCCCACCCCGAATGACCCGGTTGTTGCTCGTCCCGGGTGAAATCGGGTCGGTGACGGGATCGGTGCCGAGGTTTGCCTGGTAGTAATCATGTACAAGCTCGTAGACCGATCCGTGCATGTCGGAGATTCCCAAGGCATTGGGAAGTCTCGAGCCGACCGGTTCGGTCGCGCCCGAGGCGTTTCCGCAGTACAGCATGTACTGATCGTGCGCCGGGCAGCTCTCGCAGACATCGCCGCACTCTAAAACGTCGCCGTGGCTGAACCGGGTCTGACTGATCGCGCGTGCCGCCCTCTCCCACTGCGCTTCGGTCGGCAGGCGATAGCCTGTGCACGACACCGGAGCCACCATGAGAGAACACAGCATCCCCTGGCCGGGGTCGCCGGTGCAACCTGTCAGCGTGTAGCACTCGGCGAGCCCCTCGCTGATCGAGACCGCATTGGCGTACGCCGCCGCCTCGTAGATGTTGACCGTCTCGACCGGGCATGTATCGCAGAGGTTGAACATCGACGGGTTCAGGTAGCCCATCGCCTCCCATTGCTGCTGCGTCACCTCGGTCTTTCCGATGAGGTAGTTCGAGGTCAGCGTGACCTGGTGAACGTCCTCGTCCGGATCGCTGCCCTGCTCGTCGGCGCCCATGACAAATGTTCCGGCCGGAACCTCCACAAACGTCATGGAAACGAAACCTGGGAGCAGGACATTCGTCTCCGGGTAACACGGTTGCGCAGGATCGACTTCGTTCCACCCGCATGGGTTTCCGCACTCGAAGCCGTCCGAAAAGAGCAGATCCTGAGCCGTGGCGACTGAAATCGACACCGTAAATGCGAGCGCGACTGCGGAAACTTGCCTCATTGGTGACTCCTGTCGGTTCAATGCATCTGCTTGGATACAACCTCGTCCACTAGATGTGAGGCGTCAAAGAAAGAAAATGCTCACCCGGAGACGACAGGAACAAAAAGAGGCAGGGGCCGAAAGCCCCTCCCGTTGGGGTGGTAGGTGGTGGAAACGTGCTACTCGGCTCACCGGGTGGGGACGCGGTCCGGGGTCTACTGGGCGCCCGCGAGCTCGAGCTTGGCCTCGAAGGCGTTGAGATCGACGACCAGCGATAGCAGGCGGCCGAGTTCGACGGCGAAGGCCTCACCCGCTCATGCGCAGGTGTCCGAGCCCGGTGGATTATTCGGATTGGAAGACGTCGTCGATTCGGGCGTTGAAGGCATGGGCGATGGCGAAGGCGAGGGAGAGAGATGGTACATAGCGCTCTTGCTCGAGCATGATGATCGTCTGCCGCGTACAACCGCAGTGCTTGGCGAGATCCGTTTGGGTCAGGCCCGCGGCCTCGCGCAGGCTGCGGATTCGGTTGTGAATGGTTGCTTTAGCCATCGACGCTGCCAAAGAAATCGACGGCCAAACGAAGCATCGGGTGGAGCAGCGACACCCAGATGATGGTCCCGTACGCCATGATGTAGAGCCACCCAACCGGTACGGCGCCGCGGTCGACGTAGGCGTCGTACAGCGCGATACAGACGAGGAATACCGTGAGCAGCACCACGATTGCGGCAATCTCTGTTGCCCGGCGTTCGACCTTCCTGTCGCGTTCGTCGATTTCGCCGGCCCGGCGTCCCTTGTACGTCCACCAGATGAGCGCAAAGCTGATGAGGTAGCCGGGCAGGATGATTCCTGCCAGGACGGAACGAGTCCTCTCGCCCGAGGACGATGCGAGGCCCTCCAAACCGCTGTCGAGGATCAAGAACGTGAACGCGATGCCGATGATCAGCCAGACGGCGCTCGAAATGACGGCCAGCCTGCGCGCGAGGGACATGACGACCTCCATTTGTTGAATCGGTACTGTAAGAAATAATTTACATTCAGAATCAGGTGTTGTCAAGTATTTCTTACTTCACGCCGCCTCAGAGCGAAAAGACCCGGGGGACAAAAAATGGGAGGGGCCGAAGCCCCTCCCGCTGGTTCATGGGTGATGTTGTGTACTACTCGGCTTGCCAGGTGGGCACTCGGCCCGGGGTCCAGGGCGCACCTTGGGTCTCGAGCTTGGCCTCGAACACCTCGAGGTCGGCGACCAGCGTCTGCAGCCGGTCGAGCTCGGTGACGTAGGATTCGCCGGCCCAACGGTAGGTGTCGCGCTGGGTCTGGGTCGGACCCTGGGTGGTGGTCCACAGCCCACCAACGATGCGGCCGACCCGGTCGCTGATGGACGGTGGTGTGTTGACGTTGCGTTCACCCTTGGTGGGATCGCCGATGAGGGCGATTTTGATGTCGTCGAGTTCAGTCTGGAAGGCCCGTGCGGCCGCCAGGTCGTCCCCGTTCGCGGCCGGGGTGTCGAGGATGGCTTGCCTGATGTGAGCGAGGCGATCCTCGATCTCCTTGGTCACCTTGACCGCCCCATCGACCGAGCGCTGGAGCTTCGCAACCTGGGTTTCAAAGGCAAGAGCCTCATTCGGGGGAGCACCCGGTAGCGCGGCGAGGGCAAGATCGACGACCTCGAAGTTCACCGGGCCGGCAAGTTCGGTCATGACGCCGTCGATCTTCTTGGCCATGCTGACCGAGAAGGTGCCGGGCGCGGCGAGGGGACCCATGGTGGGCATGCCCCAACGTCCCGGCTTCTTGCCGGAGATGTCGGTGGGCCGCGAGCTGGGATAGCGAAGATCCCAGGTTACGCGGTGGATGCCCTTTTTGGTGCAGCCCTTGACGCGGCGAACCACATTGCCGTCGGCATCGCGGATGGTGAAGACCATGGTCGGGTCGAGTTCTTCGTCTTCGGCACGGAGGTCGTCGAAGGAGGGGATGACGATCTCGGTTTCATCTTCGACGGCCTTCTTTTCAACCTCGACGCGATGGTCGGTGAGGCTCTTGAATCCATCCTTGAGGTAGTAGGTGAAGGTGGCTCCGAGGGGTGGGTTCTCCGCGGTGTAGAAATCATGGCCTCGGGAGCCGATGCGTGAGGTCTTCTCGACATAGCGCAGGGCGTCGCTCACTGGGAAGAGGATGGCCTCTTCTTCGAGTGAGGTCTCGGTGATCTGACGCAGAGCGGTGTAGTCGTCGAGGACGTAGAAGCCGCGACCGAAGGTGCCGAGAACGAGGTCGTTCTCGGTGCGGTGGATATCCATGTCGCGGACCTGGATGGTGGGGAGGCCGCCCTTGAGTTTCACCCAGTTCGTGCCCTCGTTGACCGTGGCGTAGACGCCGAACTCGGTGCCGACAAAGAGCAGTTCGGGTTTGACGTGGTCCTGGATGAACGAATAGGTGATCTCACGGTCGGGCAGATCGCCGGTGATGGACGACCAGCTCGCACCACGATCGCGGCTGACATAGACATAGGGTGAGAAGTCGCCGGCCTTCTTGTTGTTGTAAATGGCGTAGACGGTGTCGGCGTCGTGCAGCGAGGCTTCGACCCGGAAGGCGTAGCTGAGCTTGGGCACTCCGGGTGCGGCAGCCGCGACGCGCCAGTTGGCGCCGCCGTCTTCGGAGACCTGGACAAGACCGTCATCGGTGCCGGCATAGATCAGGCCTTCGACGAGGGGGGATTCGGTGAGGGCGACAATGCTGCCGTAGTTCGAGGTGGAGATATTCTTGGCCACCGCGTCGATGGACTGGATCTTGCCGAAGACCGGCAGAGAGTCGCGATCGATGGCTTGGCTGAGATCCGGGCTGATCGCGGTCCACGAGTCGCCGTGGTCGTCGGAGCGATAGATTCGCTGGCAGGCGAAGTAGAGCCGGGTGGGGGAGTGGGGGCTGATCATCAGCGGCGAGTCCCAGTTCCAGCGGTGGGCTTCCTCGCCGGGCTCCTCCTGGGGCTGGATGTCGATGTTTTCACCCGAGGCGCGGTCGTAACGGACCAGGCCGCCGTACTGCCACTGCGAGTAGACGATATCGGGGTTGGTGGGGTCGACCACGGTCTCGTAGCCGTCGCCGCCCACGGTGACGAACCAGTCTTCGTTGGAGATGCCGTTCGCATCGAGGGTGCGGTGCGGGCCACCCAGAGAGTTGTTGTCCTGGGTGCCGCCGTAGACGTAATAGAAGGGCTTCGAATTGTCCACCGACACCCGATAGAACTGGGTGATGGGCAGGTTGGCGATGAACTTCCAGGTGGCTCCGCGGTCGTAGCTCAGATAGGCGCCACCGTCGCAGCCGACGATCCAGTGGTCGGTGTCGGCAGGGTTGATCCACATGGCGTGGTTATCGACGTGCTTGTTGTCTTCGCCGACCTTGGTCCAGGTCTTACCGCCATCGACGGTGTGGTGGAGCCAGGTATCCATGGAGTAGACGGTGTTGACATCCACCGGGTCGGCCACCAGCTCGTTGTAGTACTGCGGGCTGCCGGCGTAGTAGTCCGAGAGCTTCTTCCAGGTCTCGCCGCGATCCTTGGACACATAGGTGCCGCCCTCGTCACGCTGGGCTTCAATGACGGTGTAAATCACATCCGGGTTGGCGGGCGAGACGGCCATGCCGATCTTGCCCATGTCCACCTTGGGGAGCCCTGTTTCGAGCTCGGTCCATGTGGCGCCCGCATCGATCGATTTGTAGATTCCCGTCTCGGGGCCGCCGTCGATCAGCGTCCAGACGTGACGCCGGCGCTGGTAGGACGTGGCGTAGAGGATGTCGGGGTTGCGGGGATCCATGTGGACCTCGTTGAACCCGGTGTCGTCGGAGACGTGGAGGATCCGCTCCCAGGTCGCGCCGCCATCGGTGGTCTTGTAGAGCCCGCGGTCGCCGCCGGATTTCCACAGCGGACCCTGGGCCGCGACATAGACGACGTTGGTGTCGCGCGGATCGATGACGATGTCACCGATGTGCTCGGAGTCCTTGAGACCCATGTTCGTCCAGCTCTGACCGCCGTCGTCGGTGCGGTAGACGCCATCGCCGAAGGCCACCGAACGCTGACTGTTGTTCTCACCCGTGCCCGCCCAGATGGTCTGGTAGTTGGTGGGATCCATGGCGAGGCAGCCGACGGAGTACGAGGCCTCGGAGTCGAAGATGGGTGACCAGGTCGTGCCGTTGTTGACGGTCTTCCAGATGCCGCCAGAGGCGGTGGCGACGTAGATGACCTGCGTCTTGTCGGGCTGGACGGCGAAGTCGACGATCCGACCCGAGTTATAGGACGGACCGATGAGGCGGAACTCGAGACCCGAGAGGGTCTCCTCCGACATCAGGGCTTTGGGTTCATCGACCTCGACGTCCTTCGCCTTTTTGGCGAAGACATCGGCGGCGGGAAGAAGCACGATGGCCACAAGGGCCAGGACGAGGATTCGGCGCATGGGTTTCCCTCCCAGGAATGACGTTTGCTGGGCGTCGATCCGGCTTCCGGTCCATCGCGGCGCGGCAGCGTCGTGAAGGTTAACACGAGAGGCCGATTCAGGGCAGGAAGCAGTGTTCAACTGAGCACGCATTCGCCCGACTGGAGCGGCGCAACTCCGAGGGTTGATCTCTGCAGTCGCGGCGCACAATGGAACCGCAAAGACGCCGAGCGCGCAAAGACAACGCAAAGATGATCTCTCGACTCACCGCAGCCCTGGAGTCATGGTCACACGCTCGGGTTCGGAGGGAGTCCGGGTCAATACTGCGATGTTTCGCGGAGTCTTGGCGTGCTTCGCGTCTTCGCGGTTTCATTGTGCGTGGAATCAGTTGAGGTCGATGAACCCAGGCGCACTAAGTTGCGGTTCCGACGACTGACCACTCACGGCTCAGGAATCACGGCCTACTCCGTGGCGCCGCCCATGGTTCGGATCGCCTCCAAGAAACCGGCATCGTTCTCGGGGTTGATGAAGACCCGCACTCCGGGGCCTTCGATGAGGACGCCCTCCTTGATGGAGGTCGTGTAGATCTTGGTGTTGGCGCCGTCGACTCGGTAGGTTCCGGTGTAGTAGCCGGGCGCGCCGGTGCCCCAGAGTCTCAGCCCGACCTTGGGTCGATGCGGTCGGGCGGTGCAGCCGGCGGTGGCGAAACGCTTGGTGCCGAGCATGGTCACGACCTCGAGTCCGCCTGAGATAACCCGGTAGCTCAGACGTCCGGGTGCGACGAAAAAGATGAGGGGCACCAGGATGCCGATCACAGGTGTCAGCAGGATCATGAGCTTGATCATGAACCAGCCGCGCCCGGTCTCCGGTGGCGCCTGGCTCTCGTGATAGCCGCCGCCACTTTCCAGTGCGGCGAGGAAGCGGTCGCGGTCGGGCGGAGTCAGAACGACCGGGTTGTCGTTCGCCCGGCGAAGCACGAGCACCGACCGTGAGCAGTCGGTGGCCTGCCAGACCCGTCCGGTCTCGGCATAGCTGAAGGTTCCGACGCAGTAGCCTGGTAGGCCGGTACCGGCAACCCTGCGGCCGCGACTGACGTTGAGCTCGTCGACGGCGACGATGGTGTTGACGGGAAAACTGTGGTGTCTGCTGATGGGTGCCGGTGCGGTGGTGACGTGGAGCCATTCCTCATCGACGCGGATCTCCACCACGTGCGGCGCCCACACCAGCCAGGCGGCAAAGAGCGTGGGCAACACCAACACCAGGGTCAGAGGCAGACCGAGAGCGATCTGAAGCCCACGCTTGAGCCGCGGTGGGCGAAAGACCATGGGGTCGGCTTGGAGAGCTTTCATTGGTGTTCTAGTCAATAGGGTAGCGCATTCTCCGGGGTTTCCACCTGATCGAGGCGGAACTGATCGGGTCGGGCGCGGATGACTTCGCTGAGCCAGCTATCCGGGTAGCCGCGCTCGACATCCTCCTCGCCCTCACCGGCGACATAGCCGTCGTTGTATTTGGTGAGCAGCGCCTCGCCGAGTTCCTTCCAGCGTCGGACGACCTCCTCGGCCTGACCCACCGAGTACTGGGTGAGGAACTCGCGCATGAGATCGGGGTCGGTCTCCGCCAGGGTCAGCGCGGTCTGTTCGATGACCGGTTGCATGGCGAGGAAGCGGCCCTCGAGCTCACTCTGAACCGCCTGGATATCCTCGATCATGAACGAGTACTTGAGGTTGGCGATGTTGGCGACGAAATTGAAGACCCACCAGGCCGAGTCCCACGAGAAGCGGTCGAGCCGGCCCACCGTGAACGATTCGGGGATTCGGGTGATTCCGGCATAGAGCGGGATGTAGACCGAGGTGTAGGTGTCGTCGAGACCGTACCAGTAGACCCCGCCGACGGCGTCGGGGAGCCATGACCGCGACTGGGAGATGAACGAGAACCCGGTCTGTTGGGTGGAGATGGGCCTTTCCCAGGTGTATTCGGCGTCATCCACCGTCCAGCTCATGGGTCGCCAGCGGTTGGGCGTGGCGTAGGGCCCGGCATCGACGCCCTTGGTCATGTCGTAATCGGTGCCCTCGTAGTGATCGCGCATGAGATCCATGACATCGGTGAGCGAGAGCTTGCTTTCGGGCTCGATCCACAAGGGGTAGGGCTCCGCCGTGGGATCACCGCGGTGGTAGGCCGGGTCGAGAGCGAGGTTCGGTGCGGCGCGGCGGAAGATGCTCCACACCCGGGTCGTGGTGTAGCGGCGTGACTGCTGGGTCGGCACATCGTAGGCTGCGGCGAAATTGAAGGGCTCGCCCGACTCGGGGTGGTAGTAGCCGCGGCCGACGGCGAAGGAAATGACATTCTCCGAGTAGAGGCAGTTCTCGGGGTCGTCGAGGGGGAACTGCCGGATCCGGATGCCGTTGGCGTAGGCGGCGATGGAGCCGTCGGGGATTCGCATGGCGACCCAGATCGCGCCTTTGCCGCCGGGACCGGTGCCGATCATCTCCATGAGCCAGACCTCGTTGGGATCGGCGATGGAGAAACTCTCAGCGGTGGAGCGATAGCCGTGCTCCTCGACCAGAGACGTCATGACCTCGATGGCTTCGCGGGCGGTAGCGGCGCGCTCGAGGGTGAGTTTCATCAGGGTCCAGTAGTGGATGAGCCCCTCGGGATTCTCGAGCTCCTCGCGACCGGTTGTGGTGGTCTCGGAGATGGCGAGCTGGTGCTCGTTCATCAGACCCACCACGCCGTGGGTGCGTTCAACCTGCGGGATCGAGCCGATGTGCTCTCCGGTCCAGTGTCGGATCTCGTACTCGGCATCGGGATCGTGATCCGCCGGGTTGCTGTGGTTGAGCCGCGGGTGGAAGCGGCCGTCGCAGGCGTAGGTGATCATGGTCGAACCGTCGGCCGAGGCGCCCTTGGTGACCAGGATGTTGGTGCAGGCGTCGGCTGTCGGGGAGGAGAGAACCAGCGCGGCGATGGCGAGAGTGATGATGACTGCGGCTGAGAGGATACGATCGGTTTTCATGGAAAGGCCTCCATTCCCGATCGGGGATGGTATCAGGACTGCTCGCCGTAGAGTTGATTCACCCAGGTAAGAAACCACGGAGGTCGCGCCAGAAGAACATAAGCCGCGAAAAACCCCGTGATGGGCAAGGCAAAGAGCACAACATCGACGAGGACGACGGCGATCGCCAGAAGCACGCGTTCGGTGGTGGTCATGACGCTTTGTCGAAGTGTCTCGCGATGAGCATCTTGATCAACGACTGCCGAGGTACGCCGAGGCGTGATGCCTCCCGATCGAGCTGCTCGACCATCCAAATAGGGAAGTCCACATTCACCCGTTTCTGCTCGTGACCGGGCCTCGATTTCGCTGTGAGATCCAGGTGGTTGACGATGCTCTCCCCAGCGTCGAACTTGGTGTCCAGGTCTTTAGCTTTCATAGAGCTCGATTTCCTCTCTTCTCGAGCGACGCACCGAAATCAGACGGATCCGGCCGTCCCGTAGGGTGAAGATCGCTGACCAATGCCGGGATTCGATGACCCCGATGGCGAAGAAGCGAATCCCGCCGGTTGTTCGGGCCGGGATCACCATGAGATCGACGTCGGTCCAGAGTTGCTGCGCCCGCTCGAAGTCGATACCGTGTTTCTTCAGGTTCGAGTCGCTCTTTACGGGATCGAACTCGAATTTCATGGTATAAAAAATATATCTTGAGTATACCTTTGTCAATAACCCGGCCGCACTGATAGCCTGTCACCGATTCGGGAGGCACCATGAGCCGACGCGATTTCAGCCACGCCAATAACCCCGATTTCGACTGCGCCGAGAATGTAATCCTGCTGCCCTTCGGTCGGCGGAGCTATCTCGAGGCGCTGGTCGCTACCTACAACGGAGAGGCAGTGCCCCTCGATGAGACCACCGATCGTATCGTGTACCAGCTCGGCGGTCTGACCCTGGTTTACTCAGGGATGGGTGGACCGGCGGCGGCCAACGCGCTGGAGATGATTTCCAACAACGGCGGCCGGCGAGTGGTGGTCTTCGGCGCCTGCGGCGGCACCGATCCCAAGGTTGCGGTGGGTGATCTCGTGGTCGTCAGCGGAGCGGTGCGCGGCGAAGGCACCTCACCTTACTACGCACCCATGGAGTTTCCCGCGGCCTTTGATCCGCTGTTCACCGCCAAGCTCCACGAAGTGGCCGGTCGCGCCGATATCGACAACCACCTCGGGGTCGTCTACACCACCGATGCCGGCTACCGCCAGGGCCCCGATATCTACGAGACCTACGCCGGGCTCGTCATCGCGGTGGAGTCCGAGTGCGCCGCCGCCGCGGTGGTCGGCGCCCGCCTCGGTCTCGAGATGGGTGCGCTGCTCTTCTGCAGCGACAACACCACCCTGCCCAAGACCGAGGATCAGCTCTACCGCGGGCTCCAGAATCCCGCCACTCGTCGAGGCTTCGAATCCGGCGCCGCCGCCGTCGTTGAGGTACTCACGGGTGGATGTGAGTCGTAAGTCGGCCTGGCCGGAGCGCCCAACGACTTCGTGCGTCGATCTACCGAATCTCAGCCACTTGTTGAAACGCTAAGATCGCCAAGAACGCAAAGACCATCACAAAGGACATCGCAATATTGACCCATCGCGCCATCGCAGGAGCTCATCAAGATTCGATGGCAAGGGAGCTTTGCAAGGATTTCGTTGACGCGAGGTTGTAGTCCTAGCCCGACGCCTCCTGTCGAAATCTGCTGCGATGACTTATTGAAATGGTTTCTTTGCGATGGTCTTTGCGGTCATAGCGTTCTTAGCGTTTCAAACAAACCGCTGAAGCCGTCACAATCGATCCACGCAGTCGTGTGTCGCTCCGGAACGGAGATCCCACTCTCAAATGCGATGCTTCGCGGCAACCTGGCGACCTTGGCGTCTCCGCGGATCCATTGTGCTCAGAAGCTCCGAGATCGCTTCACGCAGTCGTAGAACGTACCCACCTTACGACCGATGAACTACGTGTCGAGCTTGCTCTCGACGCTGGCGATTTTGTCGTCCATGGTCTGTGTTTTGTCGTTGCGGGTGCCGAGGCGCATGTTGGTGGCGACGCGGGGGGCGCCCATCTCGTGCAGCACCTCGTGGCAGCGCTTGAGTGCCGCCATGATTTCGTCCCACTCACCTTCGACGTTGGTTCCGTTGGCGTGGAGTTGGGTCTTGAGTCCCGCGTCCTGCAGGACGCGCTCGCAGGCGGCGACGTAGGGCGAGAGCGAGTTGCCCGCGCCCAGCGGGATGATGGCGATGTCGGCGATGGCGTGCATGAGGGCCTCCGTGTCGAACCAGCAAAGGTTAACTCGGGCGATTGAGGAATCCAATACGGGCGCGGTTCGGATGCCGGATACTGGATGCTGAATAAGGAAATCAGGCCATGAGTTTTCTTCTGAAAGACGATTGATTGGCGGGTGTACGATTTCGCCGCATTCGAGTATCCCGAACCAACCGAAAACCCAGCGAACTTTGAGACGGTTGGCGCTTATGTGGTATCCTGCATGAAATATCAATAGTCTCGAAAAATGGAGCGCCGAAGGATCTGGAGGTTCGAATGACACGCGGAAGTGCACTCCTCGGATTTGCCTTGTTTCTCGTAGCGACTTTGGCGACCTCGTGGCTTTGGGGGGCGACCCTTTACGGAGTCAACAGCGCTACAGGAGCCCAAGCACTGATCACCATCGACGCCGCGACCGGCGCGGCTACGGCTGTGGGGACCTTAACGCATCGCTACTCCGCAATCGCGTTTGCTCCCGACGGCACCCTCTATGGGGTCAGCGACTCAAGCTATCAGCTGGTGATCCTGGATCCGGCCACCGGCGCAATCGTGACCGAGCTGCCAAACTGGGGTTTGGGTCAACACATCCAGGGCCTCGCCGTTCGCCCGACAGACTCGGTTGTCTTTGGTATCAACCCATCGAACATCACCCTCTATACCGTCAACACGAGCAGCGGACAACTCACGGTTGTCGGTTCGCCTTTTGCGGTCGTGGCGGAAATAGAAGGTCTTGCATTCAACCTCGACGGATCCGTGCTGTACGGCATCAGTTTTGCGGATGGCTGCCTCTACACCATCGACCAGACCACCGCTGTGGCGACCGTTGTTGGCTGCGGACCGGCGAATGGTCCTACGGGGCTGGCGCGGGATCCGGTCACTGGCACCTTGTACGCAGCCAACTACCTCGGTTCGGGCCTGGGCTTTGAACTGGCCACCGTCTCCGAGGTGGACGGCTCGCGAACCACGGTGGGTCCGATCACGGGATTCGGTGGAGTTGCGGGTCTTTCGTTCGATCAAGAGGTGCCGGTCGAGCTCATGCAACTGACAGTCGAATAGGACTCGGATTCGAACGCTGAATCTGTCATCGGGCAGGGGCACGGGCAAGGGTAGGGGACGGAATCGAGAGCGAGAGGGAGGGGAAGCCGACGAGGGCGCCGAGGTCTCAAACGGAGGTTTTTGAGGGGGAATTGGGCCCAGGATGCTTGGTGCGCTAAGTGGTGTGGGTAAGAGTATTACTATCCGTCACCACATCCGGCACGATGCTCTTGGTGGCCTCGGTGACCCACCCCACCTGTCGTCGTAGTCCGGGGACCGCTTACCTGAGCATCACCAGAATCCGGATGATCCCCGTTCCGGCGTCGAGCGGTTCGAGCGCCTTGCCGAGGATCGTGCCTGGGGTGGCGTTGTCGGTGCGCTGGGCATGGCCCGGAGTGCGCGAGGTCGTGAGCAGGTCTCCCGGTGCGATGGGACCGTAGCTCGCATCGACCCGGCAGTTCGCGGTCCCCCCGGTAGCCACCGGGACCAGGCTCTCGTCGGCGATGGTCTTCAACGTGGCCAGGATCTCGATCCGCCGATCCTCCTGACCGAGCTCCTCGGCCTCGGCAAGCGCTGCGGCAAGCTCCGGCTCTGCGGCAAGCACGGCCTCGAGGCTGTTGCCGATCTCAAGACCCGGCCTGTCGACAACGACGCCGACCACTGTCGGGTCCGCCATCGAGCCGCCGCGTCGTAGTCGTCCCGGTCGGTCGAGATCGACGACGAGTACATCACCGCCCGCGACGACCTCGCTTACCGGGAGCAACTCGGCCAGCCCGCGTTGTCCGGTCGTGATTGATGCTTGCGTGTTCACCGAACCGTCGGCGCCGATGCTAAAAACCTCGTTCGACGGGTTATCGGCGGGGCTCATGACCAATGGCACGGACAGGATGCCGCCGTTCCCCAGTGTTCCGGCGGCACCGGGGGTCGGATTCCATGCAGACTTCTCTTCCGGGGACGGATCGATCGAGAGTGCGGCCGGTGCCGCTGGGCCCGATCGTTGGACCAACATCCTGATCAGCCCCTGGCCCTCGGTCAAGCTCTCGAGGGCGATGCCCACCACGGGCCATCCCTCGCGCGCCACAACTGCGTGTCCAGGCCGTGAACCTGGAGACAGCGCATCCCCGGCGGAGATGGCGCCCTGGCTCGCGTCGACGGCGACGTCGACTCGGCCCGCAATGGCGATCGCAGCGAAGCGTTCGGAGTGGAACGCCTTCAAGGTCCTTCGGTCAATCTCGCCACGTGAGTCGGCAATCTGAAGCGCTTCGGGTGTCATCGTGAGCGCCTTGGAATCAGACTCGATCACGACCTGACGCAATCGAGTTGAGAGGCGCGGTACTCTCGAACCATTCCTTCGCCCCAGTTCGATCCGAGTTCTTCCACCGAGGCCGGCGGACCGCCGAAGAGGATCCCCGGCCGGTCACTGGCCACGCCGAACACCATGTGGTCGCCCGCCATCGTCGTCGGCCTGACCTCTCCGGGTCGATCGGGGTCGAGGCTGACCAGTTGGCCGGGTCTCACCGGTTCCGACATGGGCAGGCTCTGTGCCAGAATCTTCGTTGGCCCCGGGAAGAGGGCTCCCCTGATCCAGAGATCTCCGGTCTGGTCGAGATGGGCCAACCATCCCGTGGCGTCGTAGGCGCCGTTGCGGTACCACGCCGCGACCTCGTCGGTGGAGTCGTTGTCGGCATCGATCATGACTCGCGTCTCGGTGTCAGACTCGAAGGTCAGTGTTGTGGCCCTGGTGATGACTTCCGTTCCCCCATCGAGGGTGATGGACCCACCTGCCGCGATGGTTGTTGCCCCGGTGGTGTTCAAAAAATAGGACGCTGCCGTCGATGTCGAAGATCCCTGCATCGAGGTCGAGTACGGTGTCGACATTCCACGAGCCGAGCGCGGAGTTGAGATCAAGCGACGTGCCGGTGTCGATATTCGTTCCGCCAGCGATATCCACATCCAAGTTTGTGGCGTCGATGTCCAACAAAGCTCCGGCATTCCACGTCGAGTTGGCAAAGGACCGAATATCCAACGTTCCGTTTGCTTCGATGCTGAGATTCGCAACCGCTTTGATATTCGACGAATCGTAGAACTCGACGTCATTGTAGAACTGAGAGGTGCCCGTCACAGTGAGGTCGGGATTCGGGTGGCCACCATCGTCGATCACCAGGCTGCCGTCGATGTTGACGTCGCCGCTGAGCGCTGATGTCGGACCCGCGAACACGAGGTTCTGCATCAGGTGAAGATCGTGGCTGAGCTCGAACCGGGGCGCACCCGGAGATTGATCCGAGTCCAGAAAGCGGAGCCATGCCGCATCGATCGTTCCATCCTTGAAGAAGATCGATTGAGTGCGACCCACGTTCGCAGGAAGCTCGTCCTTCCTACGCCACAAATATATGTGGCCGTCAGCCGCTGTTCCAACACCGGGTGTGAACCACGGTTTGTCGGGATCGAGGGGCCTGGGGTCTGTGTCCCATTTCGTCCAGTCGACAACCGACCCGACAACAAACGGGCGGAAAGGATCGTTGGAGATGAAATCGATCACCACGTGATCGTCGACATCCGGAATGAAAACATCGTGTCGGTCCTTCCCCGGCGGAGCAACGATCGGCACCCACTCTTCGATGGGGTAAGTATCCCCCTGAATATGAAAAGCGACCTTGACGCGACCAGTCTCGTCTTGATCGTTGACGTCGGTAACCTTGGCGGTGATGGGGCCCTGTACAACCGGCTCGGGCGTGATCCGGGGGGGCCGGTATCGCACCGACGACGGGATGGCGTCAAAAGCGGTCCCGTATTCGACGCACGATCCGGCAACCCGCGCGAAGTTCGCCACCCGGGTGACGAGATAACTCTCGCTGAGATCGCCGGTGATCGTGTCGGTGAGCGTGAAGATCGTTCCACCGCGAAGATCGGCCGCGGCACCCGATCCTCGGTGACCGTATTTTTCGACTTGATTGCGATCCGCAACGGCCCTGGCGCGGCGATCGGCATGTTCCGTATCCTCGATATCCGCGTGCCACTGGACCATGTTTCCCGAACCCCCGCAACCGTGGCGGTGCCGGAGATCGCGTTAAGGCCGGGTGAGTAATCGGTGAAATCAAAGGACCTGACTTCCACATCTCCGATAAACGTACTCCTCGGTGTTCTGAACGTGGAGATGAATTCCTCCCCGGTTCCGGGGTTGGTTTGATCGCCGAAGTAGCCAGAGGGGTGGCGAAGGTGGGGAAAACCGTGTTTGACCAGTCGACGTAGGTGGCCACGCCGGTGGCGTCCTGGACGTGGTGAAAATGGATCCCGTCTCTCTCCCAAAGCCGTTTGAGGAACTGGAGATCACTTTCGCCCCACTGTAGGATCTGGTCAAAGGTCACCGAAGTGGCCGCAACTTGATGAACGATGGAGTATTCGTTCAAGACGACCGATGTGATATCGGAGATTTTCTGCGCCTCGAACGTCCGCGACCCAATGTATTGCTCCATATTCGCGAGTTCTGGGCTCAAGGCGATGACATAGAGTCTGCGACCACCGGAAGAACCAACCTCCGCGGCATCGGTGATCCAACCGCGGTAATAGGTCGTTGATAATCCTGAGCGCAGGGTGCGGCTGAACTCAACGACGCTTTCGAGGCCGATGAGGGTGTCCGGATCGACGGTGGATCCAGTGCTGAATGCGACCCGATGCTCATAGACTTCGGAGATTCCGTCCGTGCTGACCCACCCGAGGACTGAACCCGTAGCGGAGCCGTCAATGGTTAACGTAGCGTTTGACGGGCCGAGGGCGCAGTGGTCGTCGTAGAGCTTTGAGTAAGGCGGAAGTTCGGCCGCCGGAAATCCGACCAGTTCCGCCAGGGCGGTGAGTTCGTCGGCGGGCGCCGATGAGGGGATTGTCCACGTAGCCCGACCGTTGGCGTCGGAGGTGAGCACCTTTCCCAGGCCGGGACTGCCGCCCTGGATCTGAATCTCACCGCTCAGATTGAACAGCAACGGATTCAGGGTCGCCATCGTCGCATCGGTCACGCCATCGGAGAAGGTGAAGGTCCCGTCGCCTGCCATCAGGTCGACGCCCCCGCCTCCCTGGATGGAAATTCCGCCATCGCCGGTGTCCGCACCTGCGGAGAGCACCAGATCCTCGGTGCCAGCGGTGCCGGCTGTGATCTGGGTGGCAGCTCCGGTGGAGCTGACGCTTGCGCCGCCGGCGAACTCGAGGTTCTGGCCGTCGATGGCGAGGGTCGTGGCGGAGAGCCGACCGACCTTTGCCTGGGGCGTCGGGCTGAGATCAAGGAATTCGTCGCCGGCGCGGCCGTCGAGCCGGGTTGAGTTCAGGGCCAGCGGCGTCGAGGTGATCGCGATCCGAGGGTTCAGCGTCTCGCCCTCGATGATGAGCTTGATCCAGACCTCGCTGTAGTCGGCGAAGACCGCGGTCAAGGTGGTGTAGGTGCCCGGGCCGCTACCGTCGCTGATCACCCCGGTCCCGAGCTGGACGGCGAGGCGGCCGTAGGTCACGGCGACGGATCCGGAACCCGACGCCAGATGCTCCTCCACCATGATCTGGTTGCCGGCGGTGGGCGCGTCATAGAGCTCGGCAACCACGTCGAACAGACCGTGCAGAGGATCGCCGACCGGGTCGGCCAGCAGACCCTGAAAGGTGACTTTGTCCGGTGGCGTGGCGGCGGGGGCTGAAACCGTGCTGAAAAGTACCAACGCAACGGCAAAGACCGAGAGATGACGCATCGTCCTCACTCCTTCAAAGTTCCGCTTGATTCTGATCGAGCATTTCCATACTATTGCAGAAAGTGATGGTTTTGCAATATGTTAGGATATCTTGACTCAGTCTCGTCGGGCGTTGGACTCGTGTTGATCATGATTCTGACCATCGTGCCGGTGGCGGTCGATGCCGACGACCCACCTGAAGCCTCTCCGCCAAAGCCGGCCGAGGCCCCGCGAGTGGCGCCGGAACTGCTGTCGACAACCATCGCTGGGGGCGGTGGAGAGATCCTGACCAGCAGCTCCTTCAGAATGACCGGAACGGTCGGCCCCCCGGATGCGGGGTCGATGTCGAGTCCCTCGTATCAGATGTCGGGTGGATTCTCGGGCTCAGGCTCCGTCGGCAATCCGGAGCCGCTGTTTGCGGACGGGTTTGAGACCGGAGGCACCGGTGCGTGGAGCGGGTCAGTGCCGTAGGTCGCCTCCAGTCTGGTACGCCACGAGAACTTTCGACTTACGTGTCGAACCAGCAAAGGTTAACTTGGATGATTGAGGAATCCAATACGGCCGTGATTCGGATGCTGGATAGGGTAGTCAATATCCAGCGACCCTTCACGTCTTTATCAGATTCTTCCCCACAATCGCCGAGGCGCAGAGCACGCCACCGAAGAGCGCGCCCGCGATGCCGGCGGTGCAGACATCCTGGCCGGTGAGCCAGAGACCGGGGACGGGGGTCTTGGGCCGGAGTCCCTTGGTCTTGAACCGCTCGGGGGTGTGCTCGAGGCCGTAGATCTCGCCCTCGACATAAGCGCCGAAGTGGCGGGTCGAGAGCGGCGTCGAGAGCTCGTGGTAGTCGATGTGACCCTCGAGCTGCGGCACTTCGCGGATGAGGACTTCGAGCAGGCGGTCGGTGAGCTGTTGTTTGAATGACTCGTAGTCTTCCCCTCGTTTTTGCCAGGCCTTGTCCTCCCATGCCGCGAACCACTCGTAGGGCGCGATGCTCACGACTTCGACGGTGGCCTTGCCCGGGTGTCGATTCTGAAAATCCGGGTCCTTGGCCGACGGGAAGGAGATGTAGGTCAGGGGAATCGGGGCCGAGGGATCGGAGAGGTAGCGCTCGACGGTGGCATCGTGGTCCGGACCGGGGAATACCCAGAGATTCGATGTGCCGAGGCCGAGTTCCTCGTCGCTGGCGTCGAGCCCGACGTAGAGACAGATGTGCGAGGTCGAAGGGGTGACGCGTTTGAGCACCGAGGCCAACGCGCGGCGCCCAGGGGCGTCGGTGGGCAGGAGCTTGTGGACGGTGTTGGGAACCCCGGCGTCGCTGATGATGATGGGTGCGCGATACTCGCGGTCGTCTTTCATGCGGACACCCACCGCGCGGCCCCGCTCCATGAGGATCTCGGTGACCTCGGCGCCGACCACCACCGCCCCGCCCGCCGCCTCGATCTCGGGGATGATCTCGGCCGCGATCCGGCCCGATCCGCCCACGGGATAGCCGGCGCCGCGGAGGTAGTGGTTGAAGACCATGGCGTGGATGCCGAAGCTCGCTTTCTTCGGGGTCAGGCCGTAGTCGCCGTACTGGGTGGTGAGAACGGTCTTGAGCAGCTCGTTGTCGGTGAGTTCGTCAAGGACCTCGGCCACGGTCCGCGAGGCGTGGCGGAGAAAGCCCCGGCGCATCCAGGGCCCGGCAATGGCGGCGATAGGGCCGGGCAGCGCCTTGGCGCCGAAGAAACCCCGGGCGCCGCGAGTGGTCTCCTTGACGAGCTCGAGATAGCGGTCGATGGCTGCTTCCTCGTCGGGAAAGGACTCGACCATGCGGTCGCGCCAGGCGGTGCGTCCGGCGACGTACTCGAAGCGCTCCTCTCCGACGATGACGGTGTCGTAGACCGGCCCCATCGCCTGCCACTCGAGGCGGGCGCCGGTGATCTCGTCGAAGAGCCTCCGAATGGTGGAGTCGGGGTTGTGAACCTCACCGACATAGTGCAGACCGACATCCCAGTCGTAGTCCTTGCGCTTGAACATGTGAGTGAAACCGCCGGCCTTTGCATAGCGCTCCAGGACCAAGACCCGTTTGCCTGCGCGTTTGGCGAGCAACGCGGCGACACCGAGGCCGCCGATACCCGATCCGATGACGATGGCGTCGTAGTCGCCTTCTGGCTGCCAGCTACGGTAGGAAGTTCCGGACTTGCTCATGATTCACCTCGATGTGCTCGCTCGGCGCAGGATAACGTATCGGCTACAATCGCCGGCCATGGATCATGACTCCGTCGAAATCTGGTTGGTGCGACACGGTGAGACGACCTATAACGCCGCCCGGCGGATCGCGGGCTGGTGCGACCCGCCGTTGACCGATCTCGGTCGGGAACAAGCGAGGGCGCTCGGGCCGAAACTCGAAGGTACAAATTTCGATTCGGTGTGGTCCTCGGATCTCCAGCGGGCGGTGGAAACCTCTCGTCTCGCCTGGGGCCGGGCGGTCCCCGACCCCCGAATCCGGGAATGCAATTTCGGCGTCTACGAGGGCATGCCCTTCGACGAGGTGGATGCCGCCGACGCCAGGGTCTTTATGGGCTTCCGCGATTTCAACATGCCGGAAGGGGACTCGCACGATTCGTTTCTGGCGCGGATCGAGGGATTCGTCAACGAGCTCAATCCCGGCCGCCATCTGCTCTTCGTCCACGGTGGGGTGATCCGAATTCTCACCCAGGATCTCGGCGTTGACCGGTTTGTCCCGACGGGATCGGTGGTGGGAGTCGATTGGACGAACGGCCGGCTGCTTTTCGTCAAGGAACCGGGTGTCGCCGAGGGGTAACCAGCCCCGCGGAGGCGCCGGCCCCACAAAGGGGCCCGCTCGCTGCTCAGGGTGCTCACGGCCCCGGCCTTCTGGGACGCCGGATCGCTGATGCGTTCCGGCGTCCCAGCGTCGCGCCATCGGCGTGGTCGCGAGTTGGGGGCGTGAAGGGCTGCGACCCCGCCGATGGCGCGCCGGCGGCCTTCCTCGCCGCCGGTGCAGCAGACCGCATCGCTCTCCCCGGGGTTGCCCGGTAGCGGAGTTGTGCGGGGCGCGACGCGGGGCCGGATGGTCGATCCGGCACAACTCCGTACCCGGCACGCCCGGTGGAGGCGCTTTCCGCGTGCCCGGGTACAGTTTCGGTCGCGGATCCTGGTCGCTGTTCCGGGCGCTGCCCCTGGCGCTGTGACCTGATGGAGCGGGCAGATTGTGCTGCGCGCGTCCCGCGCGCAAGGGGCCGTCGAGGGAATAAGCGCGAACGTGCGAGCCTTCCAACCAATGTGATCTCGAAACCATGTCTCATGGCAGCGGCGGTGCTCGCGGTCGTCACGGCCGCGTCGGCCGAGGACAGCCACGTCCGGGCGCGCCTTGTCGCTGATGCGGGCGAGATCCGGCCCGGAGGGACATTCCATCTCGGTGTTCTCCTCGAACCCGAGCCCGGCTGGCACGTCTATTGGCGCAATCCCGGCGAGGCCGGGCTCTCCACCGAGATCGCCTATGAACTCCCCCGTGGTTTCAAGGTGAGCGAACTCCTTTGGCCGGCGCCGATCTCCTTCGAGCAGCCGGGCGGCATCGTTGGCTACGGATACGAAGATCCCGTGGTGCTGGCCGCAGAAGTGACCGCCCCAGACCGCGCACCGTCTTCGGTATCCGTGACCCTCACCGCTTCCTGGCTCGCCTGCAAGGATGTCTGCATTCTCGGTTCGGCGAAACTCGAGGCCGCCCTGCCGCTGCAGGGCACCGAACTCGCGGCCTCGCGGGCGGCCTTCGAGGATTGGTCCGAGACTCTCCCGATTGAACTCGAACCGGGTCTCCTGGATCTTTCGGTCACCGGCGGTCCGGTGCCTTCGAAGGGCGCCGTCGACATGGTCGTGTGGCTGAACTGGAAAGCGGCGCCCGGCGCCGTCGAGTTCTTCCCCGATCCAGGCCCGGGCCTCAAAGTCGAGGGCGTTCGGGTTCAGAACCGGGGAAACCTGACACGGATCGATTTCAATATTTCTCGTTTGAAAAGCTCTGGCGACCCGGCGACCACGCTGAGGTCGCTCATCGTAATCGAAGATGAACGTGGCAAGCGATCCGCCCGGGTCGCCCACATCGAACTCGACTGACCGGACCGCAGGTGGCGGTCCATCGAAAGGAACAAACCATGATCAAGATGATGCAAACCATGACCCTGATTGCGATCCTCGCCGTAGCCGGAGGCGCCGCCGCCGGACCGGGGGCCGATGTGGGTGACAAAGCGCCCGGATTCACCCTAAACGACAGCGCGGGCAATACGGTGAGCCTTGCCGACTACAATGGTCAGGTTGTCGTCCTCGAGTGGACCAACCCCGACTGCCCCTTTGTCAAGCGCCACTACCAAGAGGGCTCCATGAAGAACCTCACCTCGGCCTATTCCGAAAGCGGCGTCGTCTGGCTGACCGTCAACTCGACCAACTACATGGACGCTGCGGCCAATGCTGCCTTTGTCAAGAAAGAGGGCATCACGTGGCCCGTTCTGATCGACCAGGATGGAACCGTGGGTCACGCCTACGGCGCCGCGACGACGCCCCACATGTTCATCATCGATGCCGAGGGAATCGTCGTCTACGAGGGCGCCATCGATGACGACCCACGGGGCAACATGGAGGCAGGCGCGCGGACCAATTACGTTTCGCAGGCGCTCAATGAGCTCGCTACCGGCAAGACGGTCTCGACACCGGAGACAAAGCCCTACGGTTGCTCGGTGAAGTACAAGAAGTAGGCTCGTTTCTCGTTTCTCATCGCTCGTGACTCGCAGCTCTTGGGAATGAGGCACGGATTCGAGGCGGTTCGTCCTGGTATGATCCGCGACGGACTTTCAAACAGACAGAAGATGAATTGCTGCCCATGGCAGCGCCGACCTCAGGAGGGTTGCATGAACAGAACAAACTTGATTCTCGGATCTTTGGTGTGTCTCGCATTGGTGGCTGCAGCCTCGCCGGCCGCGGCTCAGGACAAACCCAACATCCTCGTGATTTGGGGCGACGACATCGGGACCTGGAACATCAGCCATAACAACCGGGGCATGATGGGCTATGAGACGCCCAACATCGACCGCATCGCCGAGGAGGGCGTCAGCTTCACCGACTACTACGCCCAGCAGTCGTGCACCGCCGGGCGTGCGGCGTTCATGGGTGGCACCGTGCCGGTGCGCACCGGGATGACCAAGGTCGGGCTGCCGGGCGCCGCGGAAGGATGGCAGGAGCAGGACATCACCATCGCCGCCGTGCTCAAAGAGCAGGGCTACGCCACCGGCCAGTTCGGCAAAAACCACTTCGGCGACCGCGACGAGCACCTGCCCACCAACCACGGCTTCGACGAGTTCTACGGACCCCTGTACCACCTCAATGCGTCGGAGGAGCCCGAGCACCGGGACTACCCGGGCGACTTCGTGCTGCCGAGCGGGAAGACCTTCTTCGAACAGTACGGTCCGCGCGGCGTCATCGATGCGAAGGCCAACGCCGACGGTACCCAGACCATCGAGGACACCGGCCAGCTGACCAAGAAACGGATGGAGACCATCGACGACGAGACCGTCGCCGCCGCCAAGGACTTCATCAAACGCCAGGAAGCGGCCGGCAAGCCGTGGTTCGTGTGGTGGAACGGAACGCGGATGCACTTCCGGACCCACGTCAAGGAGGAACACACCGGCCTCGCAGGGCCCTTCGGCGACGAGTACCACGACGGCATGGTCGAGCACGACATGCATGTCGGCGAGCTGCTCGAACTGCTCGACGAGCTCGGCATCGCCGAGAACACGATCGTCCAGTATTCGACAGACAACGGGCCCCATTTCAACACCTGGCCCGACGCGGGCTACACGCTTTTCCGCAAGGAGAAGAACTCCAACTGGGAAGGGGCCTACCGGGTGCCGGCCTTTGTCCGCTGGCCGGCGCAGTGGCCGGCAGGTGAGACCGTCAACGGCATCGTCGCCCACGAGGACTGGATGGTCACCTTCGCCGCTGCCGCGGGCAAGGACGACCTCAAGGAGGACATGCTCGACGGCTACGAGGCCATCGGGAGAACCTATCGCCAGCATCTCGACGGCTACGACATGAACGATTACCTGTCGAACGCGGACCAATACGGGAGCCTCACCGAGAACATCCAGGCATCGCCGCGCAAGGAGTTCTACTACGTCAACGACGACGGTCAGATGGTCGGCCTCCGTCTCGGCCCCTGGAAGGCGGTCTTTCTGGAGAACCGCGCCGACGCCTTCCAGATCTGGCGCGAGCCGTTCATAGAGTTGCGCATTCCACTGCTGTTCCACTTGCGGCGCGACCCGTTCGAGAAGGCCCAGATCGACGCCAACGTCTACCATGACTGGTTCCTCGATCGACCATTCGTGATCGTGCCGATGCAGCAGCTCGCCGGCCAGTTCTTCCAGACCCTGCAGGAGTACCCGCCGAGCCAGACGCCGGGGTCCTTCAACCTCGAAAAGGTTCAGCAGCAGATCGAGAACGCCGCGACCGGCAAGTGACGACAAACCGGGGCGCGGTTCCGGATCGTAAACCTCAACCCAGCGGGGCACCGGCAGCGCCGGTGCCCCGCCGTTCTTCCCGGCCTCGCAGGCCGACGACGTCTGGAAAACCCATGAAGAACCTGAATCCCTCGTTGACAACCGGTGTGATCATCGTTGCCGTGCTGCTTCTGGCGGGGTGCTCCGCACCCGCGCCGGTCGCCGAGCAACCCCAACCGGCCGCTGATCCCCTCCCATCCTGGAATGGCAGCGTTGCCAGGACAGCGATCTTGGACTTCGTCGGGCGGGTCCATGATCCCGGTTCACCCGACTTCGTGCCCGAGCCCGAGCGGATCGCAGTCTTCGACAACGACGGAACCCTGTGGTCCGAACAGCCCGCGTACTTCCAGCTCTTCTTCGCCATGGACCGGGTCAGGGCGATTGCGCCGGAGCACCCCGAGTGGGCGACACAGCAGCCCTTCCAGGCGGTGCTCGAAGGCGACATGGAGGCACTCGCCGCCTCGGGCGAGCATGGCATCCTTGAGCTCGTGATGGCGACCCACGCCGGGATGACGACTGAAGAATTCGAGGCCGTAGTCACCGACTGGCTCGCCACGGCCCGGCATCCCACCACCGGAAAGCCCTACACCGAGATGGTCTACCAGCCCATGCTCGAACTTCTCGAGTACCTGCGCGCCAACGGCTTCAAGACCTTCATCGTCTCCGGCGGCGGGATCGAGTTCATGCGGCCGTGGGTCGAAGCGGTCTACGGGATCCCGCCCGAGCAGGTCGTGGGATCGAGCATCAAGACCCGCTACGAGGTGCGGGACGGCCAACCGGTCATCCTGCGACTGCCCGAGATGAACTTCATCGACGACAAGGAGGGCAAACCGGTGGGGATCAACTCCCACATCGGCCGCCGCCCCATCGCCGCCTTCGGCAACTCCGATGGCGACTTCCAGATGATCGAGTGGACCACCGCCGGCGAAGGGGCGCGATTCGGGATGCTCATCCACCACACCGACGCCGAACGCGAGTGGGCCTACGACCGCGATTCGCACATCGGCCGGCTCGACCGCGGCCTCGACGAGGCCGGTGAGCGGGGCTGGGTGGTCGTGGATATGAAACGGGATTGGGCGAGTATCCACCCGGCCGACTGATCGGAGGACCGAAGCATGCGAGGAATGAGGCGAAGAGGACCGGCCGGGGGTGAGCCGGAGGAGGGCGGTCCGGCGCCACCCAAAGTGCCGATCAGTCGGATGCTGGCGCTGGCCGTGCCAGAGTGGCGGCGGTTGGCGGCGGCGACGGTCTTCCTGGTGCTCGGCGGTGCGGCGAGTCTCGCCTGGCCGCAGATCGTCAGGGTGCTCATCGACGCCGCGGTCGCCGGTGGGGAAGAGACCCTCAACCACGCCGTCCTCGCCATGGCGGCGATCTTCGCGGTCCAGGGCGTCGCCGTGGCATTCCGCTACTACCTCTTTTCGGTTGCGGGTGAGCGAATCGTGACCCGGCTCCGGGAATCGGTCTTCGGCGCCATCATCGAGCAGGAAATCGGTTTCTTCGATCTCCGCAGGACCGGCGAACTCACCAGCCGGCTGACCAGCGACGCGACGGTGGTACAGAACACGGTGAGTGTCAATCTCTCCATGGGTCTGCGCAACTCGGTCCTATTGGTGGGCGGGCTGACCCTGCTCGTGGCGTCATCGCCGAGGTTGACGCTGCTGATGCTCGCCCTCGTGCCGCCGGTGGCGGTGGGCGCGGTGGTCGTCGGCCGCAAGATGTCGAAGATCGCACGTGAGGCGCAAGACGCCCTTGCCCGCGCCAACGAGGCGGCGGAAGAGGTCATCGCCGGGATCCGAACGGTGCGGAGTTTCTCCCGCGAGGAGGCCGAAACCGAGCGCTACTCGGAGCGGGTCTGGGAGTCCTTCCAGGTCTCGCGCAGACGCATCCGGCTCATGGCCGCCTTTGTCGGGATCATGACCATGGCGGCCTTCGGCTCGGTGGCGGCGGTGCTGTGGTTCGGCGGGCGGATGGTCATGACCGGTGAGCTCACCGTCGGCGAGCTTACCTCGTTCATCCTCTACACCCTCATCGTTGCCATGGCGTTGTCCGCGCTCGCCGATCTATGGTCGGACTTCGCCCGCGCCCGCGGTGCGTCGGAGAGGATCTTCGAACTCATCGATCGTGAACCGGTGGTGGATCAAGGCAGCGGCGAGATCGTCGAGACGGTGACCGGTCGGGTCGAGTTCGCCGGGGTCTCTTTCGCCTATCCTGTCCGGCCCGATGTCAGGGTCCTCGACGACATCAACCTCGTGCTCGAACCGGGGACGGTGACGGCGCTCGTCGGCCCCTCCGGCGCCGGGAAATCGACGGTGGCGGCCCTCATGCTCCGGCTCTACGACCCGGATGCGGGTGCGGTCCTCCTCGACGGGCACAACCTCAGGGAGCTCGACGCACGCTGGCTGAGGACCCGGATCGGCACCGTCGCCCAGGAACCGGTGTTGTTTTCGACCACCATCGCGGCCAATATCCGCTATGGCCGGCCCGAGGCTACCGATGCCGAGGTCGAGGCCGCAGCGAGCGCCGCCCACGCCCACGATTTCATCGTCGATCTTCCCGATGGATACGCCACCGAGGTCGGCGAGCGTGGGGTTCGGCTCTCCGGTGGCCAGAAGCAGCGGGTCGCCATCGCCCGTGCTCTGCTCAAGGATCCGCCGATCCTCATCCTCGACGAGGCCACCTCCTCCCTCGACGCCGAGTCCGAGTCGTTGGTCCAGGATGCCCTCGAGCGGCTGATGACCGCCCGCACGAGCCTCGTCATCGCCCATCGGTTATCGACGGTGAAGAACGCCGACAGGGTCGTCGTACTCGATGGCGGGATGGTCGCCGAGGCCGGCGTCCACGACGAACTCATGGCCGCCGATGGTCTTTACCGGAAACTGGTGAGCCGGCAGCTCGTCGAGGCGTAGCGCTGCCGACTCAGCCCCAGCGCTCACGTAGAACGGCGGCAGCCTCGCAGATTCTCCGCAGCTTGGCAGTCGCCGTCAGCTCGTCGTTGACGCAGCGGTTGGCGAAGCAGCCGAAGCCGCAGTCTGGGTTGAGGAAGACCTGCTCGGGTTGGAAGAATTCGAGGGCCTTTTCGACCCTCGCAACGATCTCTTCGACGGACTCGGGTTCTGAGGTGCGTGGGTTGACGACACCGAGGCCAATCTCGCGGTGGGCGAGGGCGGCGCCGACGACCTCGATGTCGCCGGCCCGAGGCGTCGCGTATTCCAGAACGTGCTGGTCGATCTTCATGCGTGCGAAGGCATCGACCAACGGCGCGTAGTCGCCGCTGAGCAGGACATCCTCGCGGCGACTCCAGTTACCACGGCAGACATGCACACCGGTGCGAACACCCTCGATGCCCTCGACGATCCTGTTGACCAGGTCGGCTGCGTACTCGAGCTCTGCACCCGCATCACGGCGGGTGGCAAGGGTGGCTCACATGAATGTTCGGCGGTCGCACTCCTCGGACAGGACAACTTCGGTGAGCACCGGCTCGTCGAATTGCACGAAGGCCGCACCCTCGTCACGCAGCTCCTCGAGTTCTTCCCGCAGGATGCGAACGACGTCTTCACCCATCTCGATCTTGTCGGAGTAGCCTTCGCCGGAGAGGGCGGTGACCCACATGGAGCGGGTCAGCAGGTAGGGCCCGGGCAGGGTGACCTTGATCGGTTTCTCGGTGATCTGCTTGAGAAAGCGGACCTCGTTGACTGCGAGGGGCTCTCGGCGCGACAGCTTGCCGACACAGGTCGGGTTGTGGATTGCCGACGCCGGCACGTCCAGGGTGTGCAACATCTCTTCGAAAGACGCCTTGTCCTCGACGGTCTCCAGCAGGTCGGCGAGAGAGTGCATCGTCGTGCCGTCGAGCTTGTCGGTGACGAATGAGTAGAAGCTGTCGCGACGCAGCTCGCCGTCGGTGACGATGTCGAGCCCGGCTTCTTCCTGCAGGGTGACGCAGCGTCGGATCTCGTCGTCGGCGATGGCATCGAAGTCTCTGCGGTCGATGCGGCCCTTCTGGTGATCCCGCAGGGCCTTGAGCATGATTTTTGATCGCGGCCAGCTGCCGACCTGGGTGGTGGTGAACATCGTGCCTCCTGGAGTGCGGGTCAAACGATGGCGAGCTTGCTTTCGATCTCGACGCTCTTGGCGAGGGTTGCGAGCACGGGCGAGCGGGCGGTGGTCGTTGCCCATGCTTCTTCGACTCTCTGCTGGTTGTCGAATGTCGAAGCGAAACAGCGGATGTGGATCTTGGCGAAGGACGGATCGCCCTCCTCGAGACCGAGGTGGGCGAGCACGTTGTGCAGGGTGCCGCGCACGGTGAGCTCGATGTCGTCCACCTCGAGGTTCCGGCGCGCGCATTCGGTTGCGAAGGCCACGGCCAAGGAGCCGCCGAGGGCGCCGAGCACGACTTCGACCGCGGATGGGTTGGCGTCTCGTTCCTCGAAGCTCGCGGCCTGGCCGACGTTGAACTTGAAGTTCCGGCAGTAGACCGTGGCCTGGAGATGCCCCGAGTGGCGCACGCGGGTTCGCCATTCGTAGGTCCTGGCGTTGTCCTTGTCCGAATCGAGCTGCTGTTGCTCGTCGGCTGCTTCGGGGCCTGAACCGCGTTTGATGAAATAGCGGGTGCAGCCTTCGCATTCGAGCTCGCCGAGGTACTCGTGGCCGACCATCTCGCACCACGGCGGCAGCTCGTCGCGGACCGTCGGTTCGCGGCTCTTCATCTCAAGCACGGCTCCTTCCGGAACCAAAGCCATGGTTTCGCGGAGAAGCAGAACGAGGCCGGAGCCGCAGTCGAGATCGCCGGCTTCGAGCACCGAGGCGGGCTCGAGGCCTTCGGGTTTGAGGTTGTCGGCCACGGTCAGTAGTCGACGCAGGCCGGGCTTTCAGAAAGCCAAGCGACCAGCGAGGCGCCGCCGGCGGGCTCGGCGCCGTCGATGAGCATGTCTTCGGTGATGCCCCGCTTCTTGATGCAGGGGGCGCAGACGTAGATGATGCCGCCGCCCTTGACGAACTTGTCCACGAGGTCCTTGAGCGGGGCGAATGGCGCGCCCTCGTCGATTTTCTCGGCCTCGCCCTTGACGGCGGCCCAGACGCCGTCGGTTGAGAGAAAGACCATCGTCTCTTTCTCGCTGCCGAGGGCGGCGTTGGCGACGACGAAGGCCACGGTTGCCTTGTCGCTGTCGGTGCGGCAGTGCTTGAGGGTGACGCAGAACTTGTTGCTCATGGTTGTTCCTTTCGTGCTCTGATCGTGTAGTAGGGAGGGTCCATCTCGAGCAGTTCCCGCCCGGTCATGGAGCACCAGGCGGGGATCTCGCGAGGACCGCCTGGGTCGTTGGAGGCGATGCGAACGACGGCGCCCGGCTGCACGCGGGAGAACTGCTCGCGCAGCTCGTAGATCAGGTCGCCGCAGCCCAATTCGCCCATGATGATCTCGACGTCGATGGTCAACTCTGTCGGCACGCATCACGAGGACCGTAAATCGAGTTATCCGAAGAATCAAACAGGAAAAACCGATGATCTATGGCGCTGGGTTCGGAATCTCCGATGTGCCGCGTGTTGCTGCGACGAGATATTCCACGAAACGCACCCCGGCGGGTGAAAGCGATCGTTTGCGGTGCGACACGAGATTGATGGACCGTGACAGATCGACACCATCGATTCGGTATGTGGTGAGGATGCCGGCTTCGACCTCGCGGCGGATGGCGCGCGTGGAGATGATGGACACGCCGAGTCCGCCAAGAACAGCCTCCTTGACCGCCGTCATGCTGCTGAGTTCAGCCACAACGTCGAATGATCCGAGGTCGGTTTCGTGCGTGTTTGTGACGGCCTTTTCGAAGGCCCTCCGGGTCCCGGATCCCGGTTCTCGAAGAACCACGGGTTCCGTGCGGAGGTCTTCGATCCCGATGCTCGTGCGGTTGGCCCACCGGTGATTGCGTGGTGCCGCCACAACCAGCTCGTCTCGCCAGAGGGAGATCGCCTCCAACTCCCGGTTCCTCAGCCCCGAACTCACGACGCCGACTTCGAGATCTCCGGTCGCCACCCTCGATGCGATGCCTTCGCTGCCTGAGATGTGAACTCGAATCCGAACCTCCGGGTGGGAGGTCCTGAATGCCGCGAGGTGTTCCGGCAACAGGTACTCGCCGGGAATCGTGCTGGCGCCGATCACGAGATCACCGCCCCGAACCCCAAGCAGATCGGCGAGGTCATTGGTGACGCACTGGCGCTCCGCCAGTAGGCGTTTTGCGCCGTCGTACAGGCGTTGACCGACCGCAGTCGGCGACACCCTTCGTTTCGAACGGTGCAGCAGCTGCGCGCCGATCGAAAGCTCCAGCTTGGCAATGCGCTCCGATACCGACGCCTGCGCCAGGTGGACCTTCTCGGCCGCACGAGTGAAGCTCTGCTGCTCCACCACTGCGCAGAAGATCTCCAGCTCCCGGAGGTCGAAGTTCATGGTGGGGATTGTACTCGGGAGATGGGATCACCCGGTTTTTCTTCATTGTCTCGGAAACGGAAACGGAAACGGAAACGGAAACGGAAACGGGCACGGACGCGGACGCGGACGCGGATGAGGGATGCATCGGGGTGCGGTCGCCCGTACAATCCCTCCCCATGAAACTCGACTCACGCTCCCTGTCGCTCCGCGCTCAGAATCTTCTCGCCGGCGCCGCCATGCCCGAGTACCTCATTCGTCAATTCGAGGGATCGAAGGACCCGTATCACGCGACCGACAACCCAGACGGGTATATCGGTCTGTGTGTCGCCGAGAACAAGCTGGTTGCTGATCTGGTGACGGACCGTCTCAATCAGATTCCGATGGTTCCAAAATCGGTGCTCGGGTACGACGCCATGACCGGGTCCGAGCGTTTTCGGTCGCAGCTGGGGCGGTTCATGGGACGAACGTTCCTCGGTCGCGAGTTTCCGCCGCACCAGATCTCGGTCCTCGCCGGCGCGGGGAGCGTGCTTGAGATTCTCTTCCACGTCCTGGGCGATCCCGGTGACGGTGTCCTGGTTCCGACCCCGAGTTACGCCGGTTTCTGGATGGATCTCGAGCTCCGTGATGAGCTCAAGATCGTGCCCGTTCACTGCGCCAGCGCCGACGGCTTCCGGCTGACCCCCGAACGGCTCGATCGCGCAGTCGCCGAGGCGGGACGCCCGGTCAAGGCACTGCTCTTCACCTCGCCCAACAATCCACTGGGAACCGTCTACTCGGCCGACGAGATCGACGAGATCCTCGACTGGGCGAAAGCGAAGGCGATCCACGTGGTCTTTGACGAGATCTACGCCCTGTCGGTCTTCGGCGATCGCGCGTTCACGAGCTGTGCGGCCCTGAGAAAACCGCTGGGCGAATACGTCCACATCGTCTGGGCCTTCTCAAAGGACTTCGGCGCCTCGGGTCTGCGCTGCGGTGTCCTCGTCAGCGAGAACCGGGCCGTCAACGCCGCCGTCGACGCATTCGCCTACTGGGCGTGCTGCTCCGGCCACACCCAGTACCTGCTCGGAGAGATGATCTCGGACGAGGCCTGGGTCGATGGCTATATCGAGACCATGAGGGAATTCCTGCGCGACGCCCACCGCCGCCTCACCGGGCTCCTGGACCACGGCGGCGTTCCCTCCGTGGCGGCTGAAGCAGGAGTCTTCGCCCTGCTCGATCTTCGCCCGTTTCTGACCGAGCCGACCCGGGAGGCCGAGCACGCGCTGTGGCTCCGGATCCTCGACGAGGCGAAGGTCAACCTCACCCCCGGCGCCGCGTGCCACATCGGAGAACCCGGGTTCATGCGCCTGTGCTACGCCGGGCTGCCGACCGAGGCCGTGGAGGTTGGAATCCACCGGATGCTCACGGTGTTGGGCTGAAGGGACCGCCGTCGTTTTCGACGGCGGTCGTCAATCGTGGGGATTAGGTGGTGCCATGAGTGGCTTTCAGAATTGGCTCAGATCGTGGAAATTTGTGAGTTGGCGGACGGCTGTGGTGGCCGCGGTGGTGTTGTACGGGCTGGTCGGTTTCTTCGTGGCGCCTTCGATCGCGAAGAAGCTCATCATCGACACCGCCCGCGAGCGGACCGGGCGCGAGGTGACGGTGGGGGAGGTGAAGTGCAACCCCTTTGCGCTGTCGCTGACGGTCCGGGGCTTCTCCATGCCCGACCGGCCGGGCTCGGTTTTTCTCTCGTTTGACGAGTTCTACGTCAACGCACAGGTTTCGAGTCTCTTCCGGTGGGCGGCGACGCTCAAGGAGCTGCGGGTGGGAAACCCCTATGTCGGGCTACGGCGTTTCGAAGACGGGGGAATCAACATCCTCGAGGTGATGGACGACATCGAGCAGCGGACACCGCCGGGTGATGAGAGCGAAACGGACGGGTTCCCGAGGGCGTTCCTGAATCACATCCTGGCGACCGGCACCGCGATGGATGTCGAGGACCGCGCCCGCGAGAAGCCGCTGATGTGGAAGTTCGGCCCGTCGCGATTCGAGCTCCACGACATCAGCACCCTCCCCGACCGCCAGGGGAAGAACGATTTCGTCATCGTACTCAAGCAGGGCGGGAGGATCATGGTTGACGGCGACGTGGTGGTCGAACCTCTCGGTCTGAGTGGCATTGTGGTCGTCGAGGACATCGACCTCGACAACACATGGGAGGCCCTGCAGCCATATTTCAAGTTCGACGTCACCGACGGAGACGCCGCAGCCCGGTTCTCGTACACGATCTCGCTCGCGGAGGACGGGCCGCATGTCGAACTGGACGATGTCAATCTCCGAGTCGGTGAGCTCGAAGTGACCGCCGGGCGGAACGACGAGCCGGTGCTTCGGGTGCCGAACTTCGAAATTGACGACGGTTTCATCGCCTGGCCCGAGGCAAAGGTCAGGGCTGCAGCGGTCCTTGTCGAAGGCGCCGAAGCCATGCAGTGGATCCGCGCCGACGGAACCCCGTCGTGGGATGCGCTGGTCCCGAAAGAGACCCAGGAGCAGGTCGTCGAGACCTATCGCAAGGTCGAGGAGGCCTTTCCCTGGGATATCGAGGTGGACCGGTTCGAGATCAGGGCATCGACGGCGAGAGTCGAAGATCGGACTTTTGAAGAGCCTGAGCAACTGGCGCTGGAGAGTGCCGATCTTGTGGTCAAGGATTTCAGGACCGGGTCGGGACACCGGTGGGGGTTGACCGCCTCTGCCAGTCTCCCGGGTGAGGGCCAAGCCACCGTGGATGGGTTCGTGACCACCGCGCCGTGGGGCCTCGAACTCGAAGTGGCCATGCGGGATCTCAACCTCAGCGGTTTCCAACCCTATGTCGAGCGGATTGCACCCATCGAGTTGGGCGCTGGGCGGGTGGAGGCGTCGGGGACGGCCAAGGTGGGCGGGAGTGGAGAGGGCTCAGTGGCGACCTTTGCCGGCGATGTCACCATCCACGAGATCGACCTCATGGAGACCGTGGTCGGGTCCCACGTGCTCAAGTGGGGCAGGGTGGATGCGCGCGGGATCAACGCCGGGGCGGGCCCCCTGTCCCTCGGGGTGGAAACCATCGACATCCGCGGCGCCGGGATCGAGGTGGTGGTTTCCCAGGATGGCAAGGTGAATCTCATTGAATTTCTTGCTGTCATGGCTGAGAAATCAAAGGCATCACCAGGCGAGGTGAGCGCCGGTGAGGATGAAGAGAAGTTCCCGATCGCCGTGGGCGCTGTGACGCTGCACGGCTGTTCGGCCGCCTACACCGACCGCACCCTGTCGCCGGCCTTCACCATGGCCGTCGATCCGGTGGACGGCAGCATCAAAAGCATCAAGACCGGGGGAACGGCGGCCGCGGTGCTCGACATCAGCGGTCCTGTGCGCAGCGGCGGAGATCTCCATCTCGAGGGTGAGATGGATCTCTTCGATCCGAAACGGCTCACCGATCTCGCCATCGATATCCGCCAGGCCGAGATGCCGCCCGCCTCGCCCATGGCCGTGCGATTCGTCGGTCATGGGATCAACGACGGCCGGGTCGACATCGATCTCGACTACGAGATCACCAACTCGGCGCTGGTCGGCAGCAACCGCTTCGTCACCCAGGACCTTGAACTCGGCGAGCGGGTCGAGGGCGACCGGGTGATCGATCTTCCCATCAAACTCGGGGTCTCGCTGCTCACCGACAAGAATGGCCGGATCACCCTCGAGTTTCCCGTCGAAGGAGACCTCGACGATCCGAGCTTCGGGCTCGGTAACGCCATCGCCTCGGCAGTCAAGGAAATTACCTCGGAGCTGGTCAAGTCGCCCTTCCGGTTGCTTGGCAAGCTCGGCGGTGGCTCGGGAGACGACGACTTCGGTTTTGTTGAGTTCAAAGCGGGGACCGCAGGCCTCGGGAACAACGCGACGGAGAAGCTGGCCACCCTGGTTGCGGGCGCCGACCAGCGTCCGGAACTGGTGCTCCTTGTGGAGGGCAGCTGGGATCCGGAAGGAGACGCGCTTGCGCTCAAGGAATTCGGTTTCGATGCCGAGGTCGCAAAACGCTTGGACGCGGATGGGGGACAGCCGTCCCTCGAGTTGCTCGAGAACCTCTTCCGAGAAGGTGCGTCGGGAGAGGCTCTGGAGGAGTTGCGCGGGCAGCACGGGGCCGAGGGCGCTGTTGACGAGACCGGTTACTACCGTGACCTCCGCGACGCCCTCATCGCGGCGCAGCCGGTGGATCCGGCCGCGGCCGAGGCCCTTGCCGGGGCCCGCGCCGAGGCCATCCGCGGGTTCATTGTCGAGTCCGAAGGGGGCGACGAATCGCGAGTCCGGATCATCGATCCGGTGGCTCTCGAGGAAAGTCCGGGAGACGGTTGGGTCCGTTGCCGGCTCGATGTGGCGGCCGAAGAGTAAGGGATCAGCAAGCGGCGTTGATGCGGGCGGTGCGATTCGTAGCGCCGGCGTCTCGCCGGCGTCGGTGGCTTTGCGGGAAGTCAGCGCTTGGTTTCTTCGAGGTGATTGGGACTGGGCCGGCGAGACGCCGGCCCTCCAAAGGCGGGGGGCGATCGACCGGCGGACACAGGCCCTGCAACGGCCCGCTGGTCTCTCGAATGACCTGGGTCGATTGAGCGCCTGAACAAACGATAAAGTCAACCATTGCTTGATGTTGCGGTGTTATACTCCGCGGTTAGAGATGATGTGGAAGAACAATTCCCAGTATCGCTCTGACTCGTTTCAATCTCCTCATACCGCCACCTGCTCTCACTTGATCTCGAGTATCAATTCCATCGCCCGGCGCGATCTTGCGCCGGGCGATCGTCTATTTGAAGGAGGACCCGTATGGATGTCGTGATCCTCGCGCGTCTGCAGTTCGCGATCGTCACCGTCTATCACTTTTTTTTCGTTCCACTGACCCTTGGCCTCGTGGTTCTTGTCGCCATCCTCGAGACCATGTACGTCAGAACCGGAGATGAGACCTACAAGAAGATGACGAAGTTCTGGGGCAAGCTCTTCCTCATCAACTTCGCCATGGGGGTCGTCACCGGGATCGTCCAGGAGTTCCAGTTCGGGATGAACTGGTCGGAGTACTCGCGCTTCATGGGCGATATCTTCGGTGCACCCCTGGCCATCGAGGCGTTGCTCGCCTTCTATCTCGAGTCGATCTTTATTGGAGTCTGGATCTTTGGCTGGGACAAGATTTCGAAGCCGCTCCACGCGGTCGTGATCTGGATTGTTGCCATCGGTTCCAACATTTCCGCTCTGTGGATCCTGGTTGCCAACTCATTCATGCAGCAACCGGTCGGCTATGTTCTGAGAAATGGTCGCGCCGAGATGGATGATTTCTTCGCTCTGCTTGCCAACGGTCATGTCTGGGTCCAGTGGCCGCACGTATTTTTCTCCGCCGTTGCCACCGCGGGTTTCTTTGTCGCCGGAATCTCGGCCTGGCATCTGCTGCGGAAGTCCGATCAGATCGAAGTCTTCACCCGTTCGTTCAGGATCGGCATTCTTTTCGCCACCATCGGCGCCCTTTTCTCGATGCTGGTCGGTCACAGCCAGGCCCAGTACATGACCCGGATTCAGCCCATGAAGATGGCGGCGGCCGAAGCTCTGTGGGAGACCGAGGACCCTGCGGCCATGTCGCTGTTCACCATCGGAAACGAGAAGGAACGCCGCGATGTATTCGCCGTCAAGGTGCCCGGTCTGCTGAGTTTCATGGCTTACAACCGATTCTCGGGCGAGGTCAGGGGCATCAACGATCTCCAGCGCGAGTACCAACTGACCTATGGCCCGGGGGATTATGTGCCGCCGGTAGCCATCTCGTACTGGACCTTCCGCATCATGGTCGGCGCCGGGATGGCGATGTTTGTCCTGGCGGCCTTCGGGCTGTGGAAGGCGGCGAAGAAGGGGGTGCCCGACAACGCCTGGTATCTCAAGCTCGTTTTCTGGGCCATCGCCCTGCCGTATCTCGCCAACAGCGCCGGTTGGATCTTCACGGAGGTCGGCCGGCAGCCGTGGATTGTCTTTGGTCTGCAGAAGACCGCCGATGCGGTCTCACCGTCGGTGAGCGTGTTCGAGGTGCTGTTCTCGCTCATCGCCTTCACGCTGGTCTACGGCGTGCTCATGGTGGCCGATGTGGTGCTGCTCAAAAAGTACGCCGCCGCCGGGGTTCCCGATGATGACGCGCCCGAGCCGACGCCGGTCGGTGCGGTGTAGGGAAGGGAGGACGATATGGATCTCAACATTCTCTGGTTTGCGCTCATCGGCGTGCTCTTCGTCGGTTTCTTCTTCCTCGAAGGTTTCGACTACGGCGTCGGCATCCTCCACCCGTTCCTCGGCAAGACGGACACCGAGCGGCGGATGATCGTCAACACCATCGGCCCGGTCTGGGACGGCAACGAGGTCTGGATGATCACCGCGGGCGGGGCCATGTTCGCCGCCTTCCCGCACTGGTACGCCACCCTCTTCTCGGGTTTCTACCTCGCCCTCGTACTCATGCTTCTCGCGCTCATCGTCCGCGGTGTGGCCTTCGAGTTCCGTTCCAAGATGGACGAACTCGGTTGGCGCAAGACCTGGGATTGGGCAATCTTTTTCGGCAGCGCCATCCCGGCCCTGCTCTGGGGCGTGGCCTTGGCGAACCTCATCCGCGGGGTTCCCATCGACGAGAGCATGAATTATGTCGGCGGGTTCTTCAATCTTCTGAACCCTTATGCGCTCATCGCCGGCCTCGCATCGTTGACCCTCTTCATGCTGCACGGCGCCACTTTTCTGACCCTCAAGCTCGGCGGGGGCCTCGAGGATCGGGCGCGGGCCTACGCGGGGCGAATCTGGTACCCGGCGGTGCTCTTCCTCTTCCTTTTCGTCGCGGGAACCTACTGGATGACCGATGTCCACGAGCGCCTCGGGCTCAACCCGGGCGTGGTGCCCACTGTGGCGGTGCTGGCGCTCTTCGCGACCCGCTGGACGATTTCAAACCGGAGCGATGGCTGGAGCTTTATCCTCACGGCGGTCTCCGTCGTCTTCGCCACGGTGACGATCTTCATCGCGCTCTTCCCCCGGGTCATGGTTTCGAGCCTGAATGCGGAATGGAGTCTGACCATCTACAACGCCGCTTCGAGCCCCTACACCCTCAAGGTGATGAGCATTGTCGCCTGCCTCCTCGTCCCGGTGGTGCTCGTCTACCAGGCCTGGACCTATTGGATCTTCCGCAAGAGGATCACCCCGGACTCACATCTGCACTACTAGGCCATCGACAACAACCATCAACCGGGGAGGGGGAGCCTTCCCCGGTCTTTTTGTGGTCGCCGGGGAGGATCGCGTCATCACCACCGAGACACAGAGGGGGTCCAAGGCTCAATGGATGTCGATCCGTACCGACGGGCACAATGGAACCGCAAAGGCGCAAGGTACGCCAAGATCCCGCAAAGCATCGGAATAGTGAGCCGGGCTCCCTCCGCCTTTGGTCGCGAGACGTACCCTGCGATGGCACAATCAATAATCTTCGCGACACCTTGGCGGCCTTCCCGTCTTCGCGGTTCCATTGTGCCCGTCGGTACGCGCTCCTATGCTGTCAGAACTCGAATCTCAATCCGACCTCCCAGCGTCGGGGTAGTTGGTACTCGAGCGGCGTTCCCCAGGGAAGTACCTGGAGCACTCCGGTCTCGTACTCCACCGGCTGTTCGGATGAGAAGAGATTGAGGACCGTCAGAAACAGCTGGAGCTGGGTGGAACCCAGCACGAATCCCTTGGAGAGCTGCAGGTCGAATTGGAAGTTCGGTTCGCCACGTCGGCTGCCCCGCGGCTCGAAGAGGACATCACCGTACCGGGCGCCTGCGCAAACGTCGTAATAGTATTGCCGGGTGATGCCGAGTTCCTCGAGCCGAATGCTCGAAGCGGTCGGGATGCGGTCGCAGGCGATGGTGACATTGAGGGCGGGCGCCGACGCCCATCTCGCGTCGAAACCGATGTTGAAGTTCCACGGAAGCAGGACATAGCCGTAGATCTTGAACCGGTGGCGCCGGTCATCGGAGAGGTAGCCCTCGATGTTCATGAAATCGCGCGGGAAGAGATCGTACTCGGAGGTGGAGAAGGCCCAGTCGGCCGTGGCTTCGGTCGATCCCGTCGACCTCGACAGGGTGTAGTTGGCAAAGAGCTGGAGGCGACGGCCGCGGCTTTCGAGCTTGAGCACCGCCGCCTCGTAGTCGCGTTTCAGACCGGGAGCGTTGGCGAGGACATAGCCGTCGCAGTCGTCAGCGTTGTTGTGGGTCGTGGGGTCGTCGAAGTCCGGTGGGTCGCCATCGCCCCAGAACCACGTGTTCATCCGGCAGGTGTCCTCGATGAGACCGCGGGTCTTCTTGTTGATGTAGATGAACTCCAGCGTCCCGTTCTTCCACAGGCGGTGCTCGGTTCCGATCATGAACTGGTCGGCCCTGGGCGTGTCGAGCGTCCCGATCCCGAGGCTCTCGATGGACTCGAAAGGCGTCGACCAGAAATTCTGATCGAGATAGTAGAGGTGCTCGTCGCCATCTTCATCGATCCTGACGATGGGTTGGCCAAAGAGCGACTCGAGAAAATCGTGATTGCAGTAACCGGCGTTGCACCAGAGCTCGTATCCGTAGTACTCGCCATAGCCGAATCGCCGGCCGTCGGCGACGAGGCTGACGCTGAGGGCTGCCGGATGCATGAACCGGCCGATGTTCGCCCGGATGACGTGGCGCCCCTTACCGTTGACGTCCCAAGCCAGCCCGAGTCGCGGTTGGAAGGAGTCGAGGGTGGCGATGTCGCGGTGTCCGTCGTTGACATACTTCACCCGGTCCCAGCGGAGGCCCGGCTTGATGGTGAGGGTCGGCGTCGGGCGCCAGTCGTCCTGTAGGAAGAGACTCCAGGCGGTGCCGTCGGAGTGCACGGGCTCTCCGGCCGCCGGATCCGACACCCAGGCGAGGGCGTCGGTGAACCCGTCGCCGTCCTGGTCGAAATGGCCGTAGCCGATCGCGGTGGGGTCGGTGCTATAGGTCATCACCGTGAGTAAGACGTCGCCCGTCTGACGCGCTGCGACATCGGCGCTCATGTCGCGGAACTCGACCCCGCCCTTGAGCTCGTGGTCGCCCGAGGCGCCGCTGAGGAGGGCGGTCAGGGCGGTTCTGATCTGCAGCGTCTGGACATCGTTCCAGCCGACGTATCCCGAGCTTCGCGAGGTCATTCCATCGGTCCAGTTATTCACCTGTGGGATTTCCGGATCGCCGTGCATGGGTTCGAACTCGACCCGGGCCGCGGTGGCGCCGAGCTGGGCATCAAAGAGCAGCGAGTCGGACAGCACCGAATTGAGGCTGGCCTGAAGGACGCCGAGTCTGGACACGAACCGCCGACCGGCATCGGGGGCGATGAACTGGTGCGCGCCATCATTGGCGACGGAGGCACCGCTGAACATCGCTTTCCCCGTCACCCGGTATTTCGGCGCCGCCTGCCAGGTCAGCTTGCCCAGCACGTCGGCGAGTCGCCGTTCCTCGGTGAGCGTGGCGAGATGCCGGGTGGTTTGGACGGTACTGCCGAGAAGGCTTGCGAAGTACCACAGGCGGTCGCGGAGGATGGGACCGCCGATGGTCGCCGAACCGATCGAACTGGGAGGTCGGGTCCCGATCCGGATCGAAGTACTCTCCGGATTCCGCGAGGTTCGGATCCCGGTAGCGAAGATCGACCGTCCCGGTGACGTTGTTGCCGCCCGACTTGGTGACCGCGTTGATGACCCCGCCGAGCGCATGGCCATACTCGGCCTCGAACCCGCCGGTGTGGACCGCGATTTCCTGCAGCGCATCGAAGTTGATTTCCAGATATGCCGTCCCGAGGACGGGGTCGGTAGTGTTGAGGCCGTCGATGAGAAAGACGTTCTCGGAGTAGGTGCTGCCCATGATCCGCGGGCGCGCTCCTCCCTCGACACCGGCCTCCTTGCCGATGATCCCGAGTACCGACCGCCCGTCGATGCCGATGGCCGCCACCTCGAGGAACTCCTGGTTGTAGGTCTCGCCCACGTGGACCCGGGTGATGTCCATCTGGACGGGCTCGGCGGCCACCTCGACGGTGATCTCGTCCGAAAAGCGAGTCGCGGCCATCTCGATGCGGAGATCAGTGCGGCGGTTGAGCTGCACCACCGCCTCAACCTCGACCGACCCAAACCCACCGAGTTCAGCGCGGATCAGGTACGATCCCGGCGGCAGGGTGCGGAGGTTGAATCTGCCGTCTTCTCCGGTGGTCTTCTCGTGAACTCCGCCGATGAGCACCTCGGAGCTGAAGGCGACACGAACCCCAGAGAGCCCGATCCCTTCGCTGTCGACGACGACACCGTGGAGTTCGCCGGTCGTATCGGCGGCCTCACCGGACCCGGCAACCAGTCCGACGATGAGACAACATACCGGTAGGACAAGGGACCTCGATCCTTCGTGATCTCCCATAGTTTCCCCTCAATACAACCATGACCATTCCTTCAAGCTAAGGTCAATCTCGATTACGTCAAATATTGTGAAACCGTGGGTTTCCACTGGTTTTCGGTTTCGAGGAGAGAGGCCACCCACACCTGTCATTCTGAGCGAGCGAGGCGAGTCGAAGAATCCCCCGAAGAGAGGTAGGGCGCTGATAAAGATCGACTGTGAAGACTTCGGGGGACCCTTCGACTCTCTCGTTGGACACGTTCGCTCCCAATGACACCCGCGCGAGTCGCCGGGTCGCACAATGAAACCGCAAAGACGCCAGGGTCGCTAGGCTGCTGCGAAGTGATCTCATAGACTCATCGCACTCCCCGGAATTGAGTCCGTTTCCCGAATCGGAGGGAGCCCGGGTCAAACAGCGACGCTTGGCGGTACCTTGGCGTACTTTGCGTCTTCGCGGTTTCAATGTGCGCACAGGTCTTCAATATCGTGGAACAGGCCGAGCGCGATTGTGGTGCGCGCGTCTCGCGCGCAGGAATTCGATGCGGGTCGGCGTATCCTGATTCGCGATGCATCTCGATCGTCGTCTCCTCGATCTTGCTCGACCTCATCGCGCGGCGCTGTTGATCAGCGTCGCCTTCGGGTGGTTCGGGGGCGTGGTGACCGTGGTCCAGGCGTGGTTGCTGGCGCACATCATCGCCGAGGTCTTCCTCGGTGGCGCGGATCGCGCAGCGGTGGCGCCGAGTCTCGCCTGGCTGATGGGAGCCATCGTGCTCCGAGCCGTGTTTTCGTGGGCCGCCGACGCGGCAGCGAGTAGGGCGGCGGCCGGGGTCAAGCACGAGATCCGCAGCAGGGTCTTCGCCTCGTTGATGGATCAGGGCCCGGTCGCGGCGGGCCGCAGACGCACGGGCGAGCTCATCACTCTCTTGACCGACGGCGTCGAGGCTCTTGATGCCTACATCGCCACGTATCTGCCTCAGCTCGTCCTGGCCGGCGTGATCCCGCTGACGGTCGTTGCTGTGGTCCTCAGTCGTGATCTTCTGTCGGGGGTGGTGCTCGTCCTCACCGCCCCGCTCATCCCGGTGTTCATGGTCCTGATCGGCAGGCTCGCCGATACCCTTGCGCGTCGCCAGTGGCTCGACATGGCTCGGCTCAGCGCGTTCTTTCTCGACACCATCCAGGGGTTGGCGACGCTCAAGATCCTCGGTCGCGCGCATCGTCAGATCGACGCCATCGGCCGGGCCAGCGAGACCTTCCGGTCTTCGTCCATGGCGGTGCTGCGGATCGCGTTTCTGTCGGCGCTCGTGCTCGAGTTGGTGGCGACCCTGAGCGTGGCGGTGGTCGCGGTCGAGATCGGTCTGCGGTTGCTCGCCGGGAGGCTCGGATTCGAGTCGGCCTTTTTCGTGCTTCTCCTCGCCCCCGAGTTCTATCTGCCCATGCGGCGGCTGGGTGCGGCCTTCCACTCGGGTCTCGCCGGGGTGGCGGCCTCGGCGCGGCTCTTCGAAATCCTCGATGACGAGGTGATGTTTCCGGGACCAGCAGCGGACGAGGCCATGCCCGTGCGGCCGCTCCTTGTCATCGACGATGTGTCGTTTTCGTATCCGGGCGACAACGGAGAATCGAGATCCGCGCTCGATCGGGTGAGTTTGACCATCCACCCCGGCGAGACCATCGCCTTGGTCGGGCCGTCCGGTTCCGGGAAGACCACCCTCGCCCGTCTGCTCCTGCGCTTCATCGAGCCCGACAGCGGACGGCTTTCGGTCAACGAGATCGATTCGACGGCGATCGATCCAAACGCCTGGCGGCAGGTGATGGCCTGGGTGCCGCAGCACCCGCACCTCTTCGCCGACACCATCGATGCAAATACGCGGCTCGCTCGTTCCGAGGCCACGGGCGACGAAGTCATGGCCGCCCTCCGAGCGGTGAGGGCCGAGGAGTTCATCGCCGCGCTGCCCGATGGCGTCGCCACCCGCATCGGCGAGCGTGGGACCAAGCTGAGCGGCGGCCAGGCTCGTCGACTGGCGCTGGCTCGCGCCTTCCTCGCCGACGCCCAGATCGTGATCCTCGACGAACCGGGAGAGGATCTCGATCCTCGACTCCGGGCGGAGATCGATGATTCTCTGGCCGCGCTGTTGACGGGGCGTTCGGCCCTCGTCATCGCCCACCGACTCCCCACGGTGATGGCCGCCGACCGGATCGTCGTTCTCGACCGCGGTCGCATCGTCGACCAGGGCTCCCACCCGGAGCTCGTGGATCGCTGTGAGGTCTATCGAGGACTCGTCCATGCCTACGGGGGCAGTCCATGAACACCCTGATCCGCCTGCTTCGGTTGCTCGAGGCCTTCCGCTGGCAGTTGCTTGCCGCGGTGGTCCTCGGTGTCGCCACGGTCGCCAGCGGGGTCGGTCTGATGGCCACCGCCGCCTACCTCATCGCCTCGGCCGCGTTGCAGCCGTCCATCGCCGAGCTTCAGGTGGCCATCGTCGGGGTGCGGTTCTTCGGTCTCAGCCGCGGGGTCTTCCGATATCTCGAGCGTTTGGCGTCCCACGATCTGACCCTGCGCGTGCTGGGTCGTCTCAGGCGGTGGTTCTTCCGCGCCCTCGAACCGCTGGTCCCCGCCCGGACAGTGGAGATGCGGAGCTCGGATCTCCTGACCCGGGCGGTGACCGATGTCGAGTCGCTGCAGAACTTCTTCGTCCGGGCGGTGGCGCCGCCGCTGGTGGCTGCACTTGTCGCTCTCGGGGCGGGGCTGGTTGCTCGGGATCTACTCCTCGGAGCTGGCGTTCGCCTTTGTCGTTGCGTACGCAACTAGCCGCGGTGGTGATCCCCATCGCGGTGATCCGGCTGGGCGCGGCCACCGGGGTGCGCCTCGTCTCGGTTCGGTCCGATCTGGCGTCGGCGGTTGCGGATGGGATCGAGGGCATGGCGGATCTGCTCGTCTTCGGCCGTGGTGAAGACCAGAAACGGCGTCGTCCATGAGCTTTCGTAGCTCATCGTCGGTGCTCCGCGAACGCGGCGGCCCGGGTTCGAGGCGCTGGGGACCGCTGGGGTCACCTTCGCCACCCACGCCACGGTCTGGCTGGTGCTGGTGCTGGCGATCCCCATGGTCGGCGAGGGGCGGTTCACCGGGGTCGGTCTTGCAGTCATCTGTCTCGTGGTCATGGCCGCCTTCGAGGCGGTCCAGCCTCTGCCCGCAGCGGCCCGCGGCATGTCCGAGCAGCTCGCGGCGGCGGATCGGATCTTCGCCATCCTCGACGCGAGCCCTGCGGTGGATGACCCCGCCGGAGCTTTCGGTTGGGGATGCGGAAGCATGTCCGTGGAGCCGTCGAGTTGCGCGGAGTCTCCTTTTTCTACCCGGTTGCCCCTCGGAGCGGCGCTGGGTGGTTTCGACCTCGAGATCGGCAGACGGCCGCAGGGTCGCAGTGGTGGGGCCGTCGGGCTCGGGAAAGTCGACGCTGGCGAGCCTGCTCGTACGTTTCTGGGATCCGACGCAGGGCGGGATCCGGCTCGCGGGGAGGCCTCTTGGCGACTATTCTCTCGAGACCCTTCGAGCCGCCATCGGCGTGCTGCCGCAGCGGACTGATCTCTTCACGGGCACCGTCCGCGACAATTTCGTTCTCGCTGCGCCGAGAGCGAATCAGGCCGATCTCGATCGTGCCGCGGCTGCGGCGGATCTCCTCGACACCATCCGCGCCCTGCCGGATGGCTGGGAGACCTGGATCGGCGAGCACGGGATGCAGCTCTCGGGCGGCCAGCGTCGACGCCTGGCTCTGGCCCGATTGGTGCTCCAGGATCCGCTGGTCGCCGTGCTCGACGAACCGACCTCGGGGCTCGACCCCGTCACCGAGGTTCGGGTCATGCGCTCGGTGCTGGAGCTCTTTGACGATCGCACAACCATCGTGATGACCCACCGGTTGGTGGCGATGGAGGTGTTCGACGAGATCGTCGTTCTCGACAGCGGCCGAATCGTCGAGCGAGGTTGTCATGCCGAGCTGATTGCTGAGGACGGACTCTACCGGCAGCTCTACGAAGCCCAGAAACTCGAGCTCGCCACCCGATAGCGATATCGTTTCACCACAGAGACCCAGAGGGGTGTCGCCGGCGCGCACAATGAAACCGCAAAGACGCAAAGTTCGCTAAGACCATCGCAAAGCATCGCAATTTTTAGAGCCATCGCAGCTCGCTTCGACGGCGTCCGACGCCGTGGTGGTGTCTTGCCGACCGATACGAATCTGAAGGTGTGCCCAGGCCCACCCTACGGGCAGCCAGGATGGCCGCCTCCACAACCATCGCAGCGACCTTTTTAGGGACACGGTTTCAGTTATTCTTCAGCGTCATGTCGGTACGCGGGCCTTTCACGATGTCAGACAACCTCCAAGACTTGGGTGGCCCACTCTCAACAGCGATGGTGCGATGAAATCTGCGCTATCTGCGGTTTCTCCGTGCGATGGGTCAACAATGCGATGCTTTGCGGAATCCTGGCGTACTTCGCGACTTCGCGGTTCCATTGTGCCTGTCGGTGCAGACCGCGGTTGGATGGAGCCTATGGACACTGATGTCACGTGCCGGACGAAAAAACCCCGCCGGATGGCGGGGTTTTGGTTGGTTGGGTGAAAGCTTACTTGTTGAGCGCCTCGTGGACCTTGCCGACCATCTCGGGGCCGGGTGTCAGGGTGGCGTCGCCATCGTCCTTCCACTTGGACGGGCAGCCCTCGTTGGCCTTGCGGGCGAGATAGAGATTGGCCTTGAACTTGCGCATGAGCTCGTCGATATTGCGGCCCATGTTGAAGAAGTTGACCTCGGAGTTGAAGAGGGTGCCGTCGGGGCTGATGATGAAGGTGCCGCGCAGGGCGAGCCCCGATCCCTCGTCATACACGCCGAAGAGCCAGGAGACCGCACCGGTGGGGTCGGCGCCCATGAGGTACTTCACATCGGCGAGTTCTTTTTCGTGGTCTTTCCACGCGAGGTGGACAAACTGGGTGTCGGTGGAGACGGTCACCAGGGTGGCGCCCATCTTTGCGAACCGGTCTTGCTGCTCTGCCAGAGCAGCGAATTCGGTCGCTCAAACAAAGGTGAAATCGGCCGGGTAGAAGAAGAGGATGGTCCACTTCCCGGCTGCCATGTTCTCCGACAGTTTGAACTTGCCGAAGTTACGGATGGTCGGGTCGTAGGTGTCGAGTTCGAAGTCGGGGACCTTGTGCCCCAACTGTGCCTGGATCATTTCCTCGCACATAGCTGTTACCTCCTTGGTCTTTGTTGCGGTCAGGACGGATAGTGTAACTATCGCGAACGAGTCCTGCAATCGTTTCCTTGGTTGCGCAAGCCTGCATTGACACGTATACCCCCCGGGGGTATGGTATTTTCATTGAGTTGTGAGTTATGAATTCAGGACTGAATTCCAACTCCTAACCCCTTGATCACAAGGAGCCAACATGGCCATAGACGAAAAGGTCCAGGAAAGCGCACGCCGTCGGATCGCCATCATCGAGGGGCAACTCCGAGGCCTGAGCAAGATGATCGAAGAGAAGAAGTACTGCATTGATGTCCTGACCCAGATCTCGGCCATCCACGAGGCCCTGCGCTGCGTCGGCAAGCTCGTCGTCCGCCACCACCTCGAGACGTGCGTCACCGAAGGCCTTCAGGGGGGGCAGCGAGAGCAGCACTATGAGGAACTGATGGACCTGATCTACAAGCTGAGCAAATGATGGAACTCGTGCAATCAATCTTCGTCGCTTCCTGGGCCATGCTTGTCGAGATGGCGCCCTATCTGCTGCTCGGTTTCACCGTCGCGGGTCTGCTCTCGGTGATGATTTCGCCACGCTGGGTCGAGCGCCACCTCGGCGATCGCGGACTCGGCCAGGTCTTCAAGGCGAGCCTCTTCGGCGTGCCGTTGCCGCTGTGCTCGTGCGGGGTGATTCCGGTGGGGGCCTCGCTGCGGCAGCACGGCGCCGGTAAAGGGGCGACCACGGCCTTCATGCTCTCGACCCCGCAGACGGGTGTCGACTCCATCGCCGTGACCTACGCCCTTCTCGGACCGTTCCTGGCCGTCGTCAGACCCATCGCGGCTCTGCTCACCGGTTTCCTCGGCGGCAGCCTCGTCTACGCCTTTGACCGGAACGACGATGAAGCGCCTGTAGATGAGCTTCCGAAGACCGAGTGTTCGAGCGGATCCGACTGCTGCGAGGACGACGAGGAGCCGCGGAAGAAAACCCTGTTCGACGGGTTGACCTATGGTCTGGTGACCCTTCCCCGGGACATCGGCCGAGCGCTCATCATCGGGATCCTCCTGTCGGGAGTGATCTCCGCGTTGATCGAGCCCCGCGCCCTCGAGGCGGCTCTCGGGAGTGGGATCTGGCCCATGCTCGTGGCCATGGCCGTCGGGATCCCGCTTTATGTCTGTGCCACCGCCTCGACTCCCATCGCACTCTCGCTGATCCAGGCCGGGCTTTCCCCGGGGGCGGCGTTGGTCTTTCTCATCACCGGACCGGCCACCAACGGAGCGACGTTGACGACCCTGTGGCGGGTGCTCGGACGGCGGTCGGTGGTGATCTTTCTACTGACCGTGGCAGTCGGGGCCCTCGCGACGGGCATCGCCGTCGATGCGATTGTGGCGGCGGACCTGATCGATCCATCCGCGATGGTGCCGGCGGCCGCTTCATCGGCGGGCGCTCACGATCATCACGGTGAGGAGGCCGGATCCGGTTTCTTCGGCCGGGGATCCGCCATTCTGCTCATCCTGTTGCTCGTCAACGCCCTGTGGCCGCAACCGCAGCCCATGGGAAGGGGAGATGTGAAGATGATCGCCATGCCGAATGTCGATGTCTTGGAGCTGGCCGTGACCGGGATGCGTTGCAATGGGTGCGTCGAAAGCGTGACGCGGGCCCTCAACGAAGCCCAGGGTGTCGACGACGCCACCGTCGATCTCGCGGCTGGCCGGGCGAGTGTTCGCGGTTCGGGCTTCGATGTTTCGATGCTCGCGGAGAAGATCCGCGGCCTCGGTTTCGAAGTCGAGATCGTTACCGCTGCCTGATCCTTCGGAGAATTTGCTACTCTGAGACCGATGGCGGATGCACAACCGCGTCGCGCGGTGGTAATCGACGACTCGCAGATCCAGTGCGCCGTATGGAAGCGGCTCCTTGAGTCAAGATACGGCGATCGGATCACCGTTGAGACCTACAGCGACCCGCGTGAAGGGGTCCAGGCCCTCGACCCGGGAGTCCACCTTCTCCTGCTCGATTGGGAAATGCCGTGGATGGACGGCAAGGAGGTCCTCGAGGCGGCGCGCAGCATCGGCGTCAACCTCAAGCGGATCATCATCACCTCATCCCACCCGGCCGACCGCCTGCATGAGGAGTTCGACGACACCGGCTGTCTCGCGGTGATCGAAAAGGCCGAGCCCGAGCAGCAGGCGGCGTTCATGATGATTCTCGATTCGATCATGCGAAGGTAATTCTGACCGATGGTTCGTCGAACGAACCATCGGTCAGAATTACCTGAGAAGAAAAAGATGGTCGGTCCTTTGTAGCGCCGGCGTCCCCGCCGGCGATGAGATCTCATCCTGCGGGCGGGACGCCCGCACCACAATGGCGCACGGTCCTCGACACGGAATCCTCGATTCGATCATGAGGTCTTGAGGTCTTGAGGTCTTGAGGGTGTGAGGCTTGACGGGTCAAGTCCTTGAGTAAAGCTGTCACCCGTTGCTCGAGCGTGAGTGTTTGCGATGGTACGTAGGGGAGGGATTTACTTGTAAAACCCACCCCTACGAAAAGGAACCTATCCCGCGTCCCGAATCTCGTTCAAGGGTTAGGGGTCAGCAATCTGTGGCTTGCATCCTGCATCCTGACCCGAGAACCTCTCGCCCCCAATCTCCGTAGTCTCTCTCAGGAGGCACACACCATGTTCGAGCTGTTTGGAATCCTGGCGTTGATCGCTGTCGGAGTGGTGGTGTTCGGGGTGATCGCTATCGTCCTCGGGATGCTCAAGCTGGTTCTGAAGATCGCTCTGATTCCCTTGGCGGTGCTGTTCAAAGGAATTGCCCTGCTCATCGGCGCGCTGGTGGTGCTCTTCGTCGTCGGCCCGCTCGTCTTCGGGATCGGTCTCGTGGTGCTGATCCCGCTCCTCATCCTCGGCGCCATGGTCTGGGCGGGCGTGGCGCTTGTGACCTGAGATCGCTCGCCTCCATATCCTCATTTGTCGGCAGGGCATTCATGCCCTGCGACCCGACAGCTGATTGGTCGCGGGCCGTAAACGACCCGCCTACGGTTGTTTGCTTTTCTCATTGTGTGTGCGCCCTTGGGGACTCGCGACGATTTCGATCTGGCAAGTCATCCGACAGGAGTGATCTCAACCGTTCAAGGCAGTAGCGCCCACCCTGAAATGCGATGGAATCTGCGTCTATCTGCGTGATCTGCGGGCGATATGCGATGGGTCAATCCTGCGGGCCTTTGCGATGTTCTTGGCGTTCTTTGCGATCTTTGCGGTAAGACTGCGATGTGTGCTTGCGGTTCTACCCCAACTCCCGCGTCGTAATCACGAACTCCTTCACCGCCTCACCACCGACGATGTGTTCGGTGATGATCCGCTCCAGCACCTCTGGCGTGCAGCCTCGATACCAGACGCCCTCGGGGTAGACCACGGCGATGGGACCGCGGGTGCAGATCCGCAGACAGTCGGCCTTGGTGCGCAGCACTCCGCCGGACTCGGATAGCCCAAGTTCCTTCAGCCGCAGTTTGAGGAATCCCCACGACTCGAGAGAGGCCTCGCGATCGCAGCACTTGGGTTTGGCCTGATCGCAGCAGAGAAAGATGTGACGGCGGGCGCCGGCGATGCCCACCGCCTCGGCTGCCGAGAGCGCGGGGTCCTTCACTGGAGCATCATCCACAAATAGGCATAGGCCAGCGCGCCCGAGTAGGCGGCCTGGTTGAGGTTCGCGCCACCCGAGTGACCGCCCTCGGTATTCTCGTAGTAGTAGACCTTGTGGCCCATGTCGGTCATCTTGGCCACCATCTTGCGGGCGTGGGCCGGGTGGACCCGATCATCCAGAGTCGAGGTGTAGAAATAGACCTCGGGGTAGTCGGCGTCTTTGTCGAGATTTTGGTATGGCGACCAGGTTTTGATGTAGTCCCAGTCGTCGGTGTCGGGGTTGCCGTACTCGCCCATCCAGCTCGCACCGGCGAGGAGCTTGTTGTAGCGCTTCATGTCGAGCAGCGGAACCTGGCAGACCACGGCCTTGAAGAGATCGGGACGTTGAACAAACGCTCCGCCGACAAGGAGCCCGCCCTGCGATCCGCCCATGATCCCAAGATGGTCGGCCGAAGTGATCTCGCGTGTGATGAGATCCTCGGCCACGGCGATGAAATCGTCGAAATTTCTCTGATGGTTCTCCTTGACGGCCGCCATGTGCCACTCAGGACCGAATTCACCGCCGCCACGGATGTTGGCCAGAACATAGACCCCGCCGCGCGAGACCCACGATGGCCCCTTACTGCCGAGGTACGAGGGCAGCATGGAGTTCTCGAAACCGCCGTAACCGTAGAGAAGGGTGGGGTTTTTTCCATTTGCTTCAAAGCCCTTGGGCTTGACCACGAAGTACGGAATCATCACACCATCCGCCGAGGCCGCTTCGTATTGATCGACGGTCATGCCCTCCGGGTCGAACCAGGATGGTGAGCGTTTGACCACCCGCGGTTCGCCGCCGTCGGGGACGAAGTAGAGGCCCGATGGCGACAGGAAGTCGGTGTAGTAGAAAAAGAAGCTGTCGTTGGCGTCGCCGGTGCTGCTGAGGCCGACGGTTCCCAAACCGGGCAGCTCGATCTCCTCCTTGATCCATCCCTCATCACCCGGAACCAACCGATAGAGGCGGCCGCGGACGTTGTCGAGGGTGGAGTAGAGCAGGTGGTTCGCCGTGGTTCCCAGACCGCCGAACGAGACCCTCTCGGAGGGCACGAAGAGAACCTCGAAATCACGGCTGCCGGCGAGGAAATCATCCAGATCGATGGTGAGGAGGGCGTCGGCCGGATAGGTCGTACCGCTGATCTCCCAATCCGTCCGCAGGTTGAGCAGCATGTGGTCTTTGAAAAAGCCGTAGAGTTTGGCGTCCTCGGGAAAATCGAGCTTGACCAGGCGGCCGTCGAGCCGCAGATACGAGGTTCCCCGATAGTACTCGGGGGTCACCGAGACGATATCGTAGCGTCCGTCCGCGGTGTGATCGCTGTAGATTCCGGACGCCACGTCGTCGACTGAACCCTTGTAGACCGTGACCGCCTCATCGAGGGGCGTGCCGCGCTTCCACTGCTTCGCAATCCGAGGGTACCCGGATGTCGTGAGCGAGCCTTCGCCGAAGTCGGTACCGACCCACAGGGTGTCCTTGTCCTTCCAGCTGACCTGCGATTTGGCTTCGGGGACGATGAAACCGTCCTCGACAAATGCCTTGGCGACGGTGTCGAACTCGCGCTCGACCGCCGCATCGCTGCCACCCCGAGAGAGGGTGATCATGCAATGTCGGTACTCGGGGGGCAGACAGCTGGAGCCCTTCCATACCCAGTTCTCGTCCTCGGTCGCGGCGAGCGCGTCGAGATCGAGGACGATTTCCCACGACGGCTCGTCCTTCATGTACTCGTCGAGGAAAGTGCGCCGCCAGATGCCCCGTACGTGATCGGCGTCGCGCCAGAAATTATAGAGCCACGAGCCACGAATGCTCACGCTCGGGATCCGGTCACTGGAGTTGTAGATCTCCAGCAGCTTCTCATGGATCTCGCTGTAGACCGGCACCGCCTCAAGGGTGGCGGTGTCCTTGGCGCTGCGTTCCTTGACCCATTCGAGGGCCTTCTCACCCTCGACTTCTTCAAGCCAGAGATAGGGATCCTCGGAATCCTCGGCGATGGCGAGACCACAGAGGGCGAGCGCAACGATGGCGATCAGCAATTGGCGCATGGTGACTCCTCCCACAACCTCATACGTCGCTGTGCGGCGCGGGTTCGTAAGGATGGTATCAAGGTTGGGCGGTCATCATGTGGCCTGAAGAAACGGGATTCGGCAGGGCGACAGGATCCGTTGTTACAATATCAACGTGAAAATCCCGGGCGACATCGAACAGCTTCTTTGGGAGTACGACCTCGACGGCGTCGATTCTTGGACCGAGTTGCCGGATGCGGTGATCGAGAGAGTGATGGCCCGGGGCGGATGGGCGCAGATGCAGTGGTTGATTCGCGAGGTTGGGGCCGAGCGTCTTCGCTATCACCTTGTGGGAGTTCCTGAAAGGTGGCTGCCGTGATCGAGAACTTCGCCGGTCTCTCGCGTCGTGTTGTTGTGGTGGGTGGTTGCCGGACGCCGTTCTGCCGTTCGGGGACCGTATTCACCGATTTGAAGTCCTATGACCTGGGACGAATGGCGGTATCGGGGCTGTTGCACCGGACGGTCATCGACCCGGAGGTGGTGGATCTGCTGGTGATGGGAACGGTCATCGCCGATCCGGCGACCTCGAACCTCGGTCGTGAGGTGGTGTTGGCCAGCCAGTTGCCGGACAGCTGCCCGGCCTACACGGTTTCGGTGGCCTGCGTGTCGTCGCTCCAGTCGTTTCTCGACGCGGCGCGCGCCATCGCGACGGGCGGCGCTGATGTGGCCATCGCGGCGGGTGCCGAGACGCTGTCGGACGCACCGATCCGGTATCGGCGATCGGTGCGCAAGCGGCTGATCAAGGCGCAGAAGGCGCGCGGTCCGGGCGACTATCTCGCGCTACTCAAGGGGCTCGGGCCCAGTGATCTGCTTCCCGAACCGGTGGCGCTGGCCGAGTTCTCCACCGGTGAGATCATGGGTGAGAATTGCGAGCGGTTGGCGAAGCGTTATGGAATAACCCGCGAGGCGCAGGACGCCTATTCAATGAAATCGAACCACCGCGCGGCTGCGGCGACCGCGGATGGCAATCTCGCCCGGCAGATCTCCCCGGTGTTCGTCCCTCCGAAGGGCACCGCGGTCCGCGAGGACAACGGGATCCGAGGCGACTCGACCATGGAGGGACTGGCCAAGCTGCGGCCCGCCTTCGATCGCCGCTTCGGGACCATCACCGCGGGCAACAGCTCGTACCTCACCGATGGGGGAGCCGCGGTGCTGCTGGCCTCGGAGGAGGCGGCGAAGAAGCTCGGGCTCGAGCCCATCGCAACCTTGCGATCGGCCTCGGTGGCCGCGCTGGATCCTCTTGAAGAACTCCTGCTGGGACCGGCGCTGACGATCCCGGGCGCCCTCGATGGTGCGGGTCTCTCTCTCGGCGACATGGGGGTCGTCGAACTCCACGAGGCCTTTGCCGCGCAGGTCCTTGCTGTCGAGAAAGTGCTCGCCGATCCCGTCTGGTGCCGGGAGCGGCTTGGTCGCGATGAAGCCGTGGGCGCCATCGATCCGGCGCGACTCAATGCCTGGGGAGGCTCGCTCTCGGTGGGCCACCCGTTTGGCGCCACCGGAGCGCGGCTCATCACCAACTGCTGTCAGAGAATGGTGGCGGAGGACGAAAGACTGGGAATCGTATCGGCCTGTGCCGCCGGCGCTATCGGGATCGGTCTGGTCTTCGAGCGAGCGTGATGCCCAGATCCACTTCTCACAGTTTTTTTTTCGTCCGAGGTTTTTCGTCGTGACGCTCTCGGGTTGGTGTGCTGATTGGGAAAAACCTCGGACGAAAAAAAGAAGAAGGTAGATTGATGAGGAAAACGCCATGCCTATGATCCGCATTGAAAAACGCACCGATGGCGTCGCCATCGTCTGGCTCGACAGTACCGAAAAACCGGTCAACACGCTGACCCCGGCTGCGGTGGCGGAGTTCAACGAGCTGGTGCTGCCGTTGATGGATGACGACAGCGTGCGCGCGCTGGTCGTGGCCTCCGCCAAGGAGGACACCTTCATCGCCGGAGCGGATCTCGAGGTCATCGAGGGTCTCGATGCGGAGCAGATTTCGCAGATGTCATCAGACGGCAATGCGCTGCTCGAGCGGATCTTCACGGGCCCGAAACCCGTGGTGGCGGCGGTACACGGTGCGGCCATCGGCGGCGGGCTCGAGGTGGCGTTGGGGTGCCACTACATCCTTGCCTCGAATGACCCGGCCACGGTTCTGTCCCAGGCCGAGGTCATGCTCGGTCTGCTCCCGGCGGGCGGTGGCACCCAACGCTTCATCGAACGGACGGGGCTCGTCGCGGGGCTGCCCATGCTGCTCACCGGGAAGCGCATCCGGGCCAAGAAGGCCAAACGGATGGGGTTGGTGGATGCGTTGACGACACCGGGCGGGATTGTCGACACCGCTGCGAAAGCGGCGTTGGCCCTGGCCGACGGCAAGCTGAAACGACCCCGGCGAAAGAAGACCCTCCTGGATCGGTTGTCCTCGTTCCCCCCCGTGCGGTCGAAGATTATCCGCGAAGCAGGGAAACAAGTCGCACGCAGAACGCGTGGACTCTATCCGGCGCCGCCGGCCATTCTCGACTGCGTCGAAACCGGGCTCAAAAAGGGGCGGCTCTCGGGACTCGATCGCGAGTCCCACTACTTCGGCATTCTCGCTACCGGGATGGAGAGCCGCAATCTGGTGCGGCTCTTCCACGCCATGAACAACGCCAAGAAACCGGCCGACGGCGCAGCTCCGAAAAAGGTCGATCGACTCGCCGTGCTCGGTGCGGGTTTCATGGGCGCCGGGGTGGCGTCGGTCTCCCTGGGGAAGTGTCCGGTCGTGCTCAAGGACATCTCGGACGAGGCTCTCGGCGCCGGGATCCGTACCGTCGAGAAGGGGCTCGTCAGCCAGGTCCGTTCGGGCGCCATCACCCGTCGTGAGGCCGACCGGCGGCGATCCGCGCTGCTGGCGACCACCGACAATGCCGATCTGGCGAATGCCGATCTCGTGATCGAGGCGGTCTTCGAGGATCTCGATCTGAAACGGCGGGTGATCGCCGAGGTCGAAGAGCAGATCGCGCCCGACGCGGTGCTGGCGTCCAACACCTCGGCGCTGCCCATTGCCAGGATAGCCGAGGGCGCCCGACACCCCGAGCGAATCATCGGGATGCACTACTTTTCGCCGGTGCCCAAGATGCCATTGCTTGAGATCGTGGTGGCCGAGACCACGGCAGAATGGGCGACGGCCACGGCTCGGAGTTTCGGGATCGCGCAGGGAAAGACCTGCATCGTCGTCAAGGATGGACCCGGGTTCTACACCACGCGGATCCTCGCGCCCTATCTCAACGAGGCGGTGGTGCTCCTCGAGGAGGGGGCGAGGATCGAGGATCTCGACCGGGTCATGAAGGACTTCGGCTACCCGGTGGGTCCGGTGGCGCTCATGGACGAGGTCGGGATCGATGTCGGCGCCCACGTTGCCGCCGATCTCGGCGCCGCCTTCACCGAGCGCGGGCTCGGTTCGTCGGATGCACTGCCCAAGATGTACGAGGCGGGTTTCGAGGGACGCAAGAACGACATGGGCTTCTATCTCTATCCAAAGAAGAAAAAGAAGGGGCCGCGGCAGGTCAACGCGGATGTCTATCGGTTTTTCGGCGGCCCCGACCGGCGGAACGTGGCACCCGAGGAGATCCGCGACCGGATGGCGTTGCTCATGGTCAACGAGGCCGTTCACTGTCTGGACGAGGATGTCATCGCTTCAGCTGTGGACGGCGATCTCGGGGCCATCCTCGGCCTCGGGTTCCCGCCGTTCCGCGGTGGGCCTTTCAGGTACGTCGACCACGAGGGCGCCGCTGCCATCGTCAAGCGGATGGGGGAGCTGGCCCAACGCCACGGACCGCGTTTTCAACCCGCGAGCAGCCTCCGGGAACTCGCGAACACCGGTGGGCTCTTCTACCCGGATGCGTGACAACGCGGCAAGCCGGAGTTGTTTTCGGTCCATGAAGCCGCGATCCACGTCTGGATGCACAATGGAACCGCGAAGGCGCAAAGGACGCAAAGGTGCCGCGAAGCATCGCATGATTGACTCATCGCACCCATCGCGGCCTCTCATCGCTGGGGGCGGGTGCCGGTGGTACGTTTCGGGTCAGAGGTGGTTGCCTTGAAAGTAGTTCGTTGCCGTTTGCGAGGAGTCCGGGTCAAGAGAGTTGCTTTGCGGCATCTTTGCGACCTCGGCGTCTTTGCGGTTTCAATCGACGTTCACTCAAAGGAAGCCTGATGACGCAGCCCAATCTCCCATTGGACGGTACGGTTGTTCTCGATGTTTCGCGGTTGTTGCCGGGTGGGATCCTGGCGCGGCAGCTGCTCGATCTCGGGGCTCGGTTGATCAAGATCGAGGAACCGGAAGCCGGTGATCCCATGCGGATGGTGCCGCCGGTGGTCGGTGGGGTCGGGATCGGTTTCGCCGCGCTGCTGCGGGGGGCGGAGTCGGTCTGTCTCGATCTGACCACCGATGAGGGTCAGGCGCGACTGCGGCGGTTGGCCTCGCGCGCCGATGTGCTCGTCGAGAGCTTCCGGCCCGGGACAATGGCGGGCTGGGGCCTGGGCTACGACCAACTGGCCGAGGCCAACCCGAGGCTCGTGTGGTGCTCGCTCTCGTCCTTCGGCCGTGGCGAAGCGGTGCGTCACCGACTCGCCCACGACCTCAACCTCATCGCGCTCACCGGTGCGCTGGATGCCATGGGGCCGGAGCAGCCGAGAATCCAGCTCGCCGATGTCGGCGCCGGGATGCTGGCGGCCTCGTCGATTCTGGCGGCGTTGCTGCGGCGCGAAAGGAGCGGACGGGGCGCCCGAGTTGATCAGCCCCTCATTACCGGCGCCTTGCCCTTCATGACTTGGCGCTGGGCGGAGGCTGCTGCGGGTCGCGAACAGGTGGTGGATCTGCTGCTCGGTGGCGCCTTCCCGTGCTATCGGGTCTACCGCTGTGGCGATGGCGAGCTCATGGCGGTGTCGGCTCTCGAGCCCAAATTCTGGATCGGTTTCGTCACCATGCTCGGCGCCGAAGAACTCGACCAGGCCGGTTTCGCCATGGGTGAAGAGGCCGCCGCCACGGTGGCCAGGGTCGAGGAGATTCTCTTGGGGCACCCCCGAGACCACTGGCTCGATCACGCCGCGAAACGGGGTCTTCCGCTCAGCGCAGTGCACCCGGCGGGTTCGGCAGCCGGTGATCCGGTCTTTGCCCGTGCCGGTTTGACCGAAGAGCTGCCGATGCCGGGTGGCGACGTCATGGATTCGATCGGGCCGTGGCTCACCGGCATCGGTCGGACGCCCGAGAGTCCCGCGCCCGCTCTCGGCGAGCACACCGATGCGGTGATAGCCGAGATCTCATGAGGCATCGGTTGCTCTTGTCGTAGAGGAGGGCCTTACACCCTGTCGCCCCCAACCCTGACGGGTTGTGGTCTTTGTGCCGGCGGGGACGCCGGCACTACAAGGGGGGCGAGGATCATTGGGGCTGATTCAATCAACCGTAGGGGAGGGATGTGCACCCTGTCGCCCCCAACCCTGACGGGTTGTGGTCTTTGTGCCGGCGGGGACGCCGGCACTACAAGGGGGGCGAGGATCATTGGGGCTGATTCGATCCCCAGTGGGGGAGGGTTTTACAGCCGTTCGACCACCACTCAGAACACCGTCGCGACGCGGAGCCCGGCGACAAATGCGGTACCGTCGGTGCCGCCCGGCCGGTAGACCCACTGGAGATCGGGGTTGAGGGTCATCCAGGCGGTCACGGGAAGCCGGTAGAAGAGCTCGATGACGGTCTCGGAGTCGGCGTAGCCGTCCTGTCGTTCGATCTCGCCAATCTGGGCGTGGGCCACGCCGAGACCCACGACATCGTTCGGACGAGAGTTGAAAGGGGCCGAGAACGTCAAGCCAGCGCCATAGTACGAGCCGACGACCGAACGATCGGCCTCACCCCAGCCGCCCTGGGCGAAGAACGACAAACGGCGAGGGCCGCTTTCCCACAGGCCCTGGTCGGCGGTGAAGTAGATTCCGTCCGCCGGACCGGTCACAACCGAGCTGTCCTCTTTTGCTGCAGGAACCGCGAGCTCGATCTCGGAGTGGCGCCAGTAGCCGATCCGGTAGGTGCCATCGATGATCGATCCGCCGAAGGGCCGAATCTCCAGACCCACCGCCCCGACGCCACCGCTGGATCCCGTCAGGATCTCGGTTGAGATGCCCGAGCCCGGGGTCGGAGAGCCGTCCCAGTATCCGGCTTTGACGTGGATGACCTTGCTCGGTGACCAGCCGCCCATGATTCCGAGAGCGGGAGCCGGATAAGTCGGCAGCGGTACGGTGGGGATGATTCCGAAGGAAGAGTTGATGAATTCGCCGCCGCCCTCGGAGACGACGAAATCGGCATTGGCGTCCTGTTTGCCGACTTTGAGTCGAAATCGGCCGCCTGAAAAAAGCTGGTCGAGAAAATACTCGGAAAAGCGGGTCCCGGGCGGGGCGACGATGTTGCTGATGCCCTGGATATCGCCGACCACCTCCGAGATGTCTCCCCCTCGGCTGTTCTGCAGGTCGACAAAGAAGAATCCGCCCTTCCACCAGCCGGCGCCTTCGGTGTCGATGGTGAAGATGACATCGGTGAGGCCGGCATAGCGACTGTCTTCGGCCGCGTTGAGAGCGCCGTCGGTGTTGGCGAAGCTCTCGTCGAGGGATTGCAGCACGAAGCTCATTCCGTGCCGGGCCAGCATGGTTCTGAAACCTCCCATGTCTCCGAGGAGCTGTTCCCTCGTTCGCCACGTGGCATTTGTCGCCTCGTTTCTGATTTCCGCGTCGATCCCATCGGCGTCATGAACCGGCTCTTCGAAGGATGTTGGAGTGATGCCGACCAGATCGGCAGCCGGGACGACGGAGGCGATCATCAGAGAGGTGATTCCGGGGATCAATTGACGGTGTGTCATGGTGATCTCCCGTTAGATCCCCAGGCCGAGGAGACTGCCGGTTTGAAAGACGATGACGGTCACGATCCATGCGAGGACCGTCAGTCCGAGAAACTGAAAGGCGGCCCATCCCCACGAACCGCTCTCGCGACGGATGACCGCCACCGTCGCCATGCACGGCGAGGCGATGAGGGCGAAGAGCATGATGCAGAAGCCGACCAGGGGTGTGTAGTCGGCCTGCAGTTGGGTTCTCAGATGGGCGGCGCCGGTGTCATCCGGCGATTCCACCGCATAGACGATGCCGAGCTGAGCGACAAAGACCTCCTTTGCGGCAAAGGCGCCGACGAGGGCGGTGCCGATGCGCCAGTCAAAGCCCATGGGTGCGATGACGGGCTCCATGGCGTGGCCGATGCGACCGACAAATGAGTGGGCGAGTTGGCGGGAGACGAATTCGGTGTCGTCCTGGGCGGCGGCTTCCACCCCAGAGGGTCCACCCACGGCGCCGGTCTCGGGATCGAGCCGCGGGAACGTCGCCAGCGCCCACATGACGATGGAGATCCCGAGAATGATGGTTCCAGCCTTGCGGACATACAGCCAGGATCGCTCTGCCATGTGCTGCAGGACGCTTCGGATGGTGGGAAGGCGATAAGGGGGGAGCTCCATCAAGAAGGGTAGACCCTCACCGGCAAAGAGCGTCTTGCGCAACAACCATGCGCAGCCCATTGCCAGGGCGACCCCGATGAGGTACATGATCCAAAGCACCGCCGCCCGCATCTGACCGGCGAAGAAGGCCGGGATGATGAGGGCGTAGATCGGCAGACGGGCACTGCAGCTCATGAGAGGAATCACCATCATGGTCGTCATCCGGGCCCGCCGGCTCTCGATGGTGCGGGTGGCCATGATGGCCGGGATCGAGCAGCCGAATCCGAGAAGCATGGGGATGAAGCTCTTGCCGTGGAGCCCGACGCTCTTCATGACCCGGTCCATGACAAAGGCGGCGCGGGCCATGTATCCGGAATCCTCGAGGAGCGAGATCGCGAGGAAGAGCAGGACGATGTTGGGCAGAAAGACCAGCACCCCGCCGACCCCGCCGATGATGCCGTCGACAATGAGGGATTGAAGGATCGAGTCTGTTCCCGCGGGCCACAGCCCGCTGACGGCCTCGCCGAGCCAGCCGAAACCGGCTTCGATCCACTCCATGGGTCGCTCGGCGACCGTGAAGGTAAAGAGGAAGACCGCGTACATGGTGCCGAGAAAGATCGGCAAGCCGAGGACGCGGTTGACCAGGACCCGGTCGATGAGATCGGTGAGATCCCGCCGCCTTTCGGCCGAGGTCTTGACCGTCTGCCGCGCAAGACCCATGGCGGCGCCGTGCCGTCGTTCGGCGATGAGGATGTCCATGGGATCGCCGAAGAGCCGTTCGAGGCGACCGACGGCCTCGCGGGCGGCGTCGAGGATTCCGAGCCCGAGACTCTCGGTGCGTTCGGTGTCGATGCCCTCGAGAAGGGCGATGGCGAGGCCTCGGCGGGCCATGGGCTCGATTTTGGGATCGGCCATCGCCAAGAGCCCGTCGAGGCGTTCGATCTCGCGTTCGATATCGGCGCCGTAGTCGACCTTGAACTCACTCGGCGCCGGAAAGGTGCTGCGCTCACGGATGGCATCGAGGAGGCCTTCGATACCCTTGGCCCGGCGCGCCACGGTTGTGACCACCGGCGATCTCAGGAGGGCGGAGAGCTTTCTGGTGTCCACCACCGTTCCCCGGCTCTTGGCCACATCCACCATATTGAGTGCGACCACGATCGGGAGCCCGAGCTCGAGGAGCTGAACCGTGAGATAGAGGTTGCGCTCGAGATTCGAGCAGTCAACCACCGACACCGTGACATCGGGGTTCTCGGTCACGAGGACATCGCGGGCGACGCGCTCCTCGAGGGAGTTGGTTGCGAGCGAGTAGGTTCCCGGAAGATCCATGATCCGCAGATCGAGACCGCGGAAGTGCCGCTTGCCCTCCTTTCGCTCGACTGTCACCCCCGGGTAGTTGCCGACGTGCTGGTAGGCGCCGGTCAACGCGTTGAAAAGCGACGTCTTCCCGCTGTTGGGGTTGCCGGCGAGGGTGACGAATCTCGATTTAGGGTCTTTGACCGGAGAGCTGGCTTCAACCACGCTCAAAATGTTCGGCACAACGAAAACTCCTCGGAAAAAAAGGGTCGCGACGACCCCTCAGTTATCGATTCTGACCTGAACTGCGGTTGCTTCTTCACGGCGCAGCGAGAGATGGGATCCCTTGACGAGAATTTCGAGCGGATCTCCCAGCGGGGCGGATCGTTCCATGGTGACCGGGGTTCCGGTGATGATTCCGAGATCCATGAGCCGTCGCCGCAATGGACCCTCGCCCTGGACCCGGGTGATGGTTGCGTGTTGGCCGGGTTCGAGATCGGCCATGGTCATGATCTCCTTGGCGCCAAGCGGTTCGCCATGGGATGTCGGCAGTGATGAATCGAATCTGCACTCGTCAAAGCACCTGGGCCGGCAACCGTTCTCGATGTGGTTGCGAAATCCCTCGAGCAGGCCCGGACCGCCGTGGGGGCACATTTCAATAAACTCGACAAAGCGGACAAAACGATCCACCAGATCCGCTGGGACGGCGTGTTCCATCTTGCATGCGGCCTCGTCGGCGAGATCGTTGTCCGCCGCGAGGACCTTGATGAAAAACTCGCGGAGTGATTCGTGCCGTCGGACCACATCGCGGGCGGCCTTTTCGCCGCTGGGAGTGAGGGTGACCAGATCGTAGGGCGCATAGTTCACGAGCTTGCGCGCCTTGAGCGCCTTGAGGGCGCCCGTGACCGACGAATTGCCGACCTCGAGAAACTGGGAGATGTCCTTGGGCCGGGCCGCCTGTTTCTTTCGCTGGATGTGAAAAATCGCCTCGAGATAGTCTTCAAGGCTGGCACTGAGGGTGGCTTCGGTCATAACGCAATCTCCAAAATTTTCGCCGCGCCGAAAACTTTACGTCCAGGCGTGAAAGCTGTCAAGGGAATTCGTGACGACGGACCAGCGGATCGCGCCGTTATACTTCCACCCATGCAACGCGCTCTTCCCTGGATTCTCGCCGCCCTCGCCGGGTTGGTGCTGGCTCTGGCCATGCCCGGTCCCGGGCTGTGGCCGCTGGTGGTGCTTTTCCCGGGGCTGCTTCTCGAAGCGGTCGAACGCGGTGGCGGAAGATGGCGGCCCTGGCTGCTCGGTTGGCTGGCGGGAACCGTCTATTGGCTGGTGGCGACCAACTGGGTGCTCGAGGTCATGCACCACTATGGTGGTCTGTCGTTGATTGCGGCGGTGGGGTCCCTGCTCGGGATGGGGTTGTATCTGGGGTTGATCTGGCTTTTGATTATGGGGCTTTCGGCGCTGGTGCCGTCGCCGTGGCGGATCTGGTTTCTTCCCTTTGCGTGGGTCGCCATCGATGCCCTCCGTCGATTCCAGCCCTATCAGTTCCCCTGGAGCGATGTCGCGCTCGTCTTCGGCAATTCTCCATCCATGCTCGGATCGCTTCCGGTGTGGGGTGCGTCTGGGCTCGGTTGGGCCACCATGGCGGTCGGCGCAGGGCTGTGGGGCCTCGCGCGACCGGTCGGGCGTCCGGCTGCCGCAGCACTCATGATTGCAGCCATCGGGTGCACCATCGTGTTCGGAGTCCTGGCCCCGGAGCCGGAGCCGTCGGGTCCGCCGGTCAGGGTGGCGGTGCTCCAGCCCGGAACAAGCCTCGAGGAGAAGTGGAATCCGGCCGAGTGGCAGGAAATCGCCGACCGGGTGTGGACGCTGACCCGCCGAGCGGCGGACGCCGGCGCCGAGATTGTCTTGTGGCCCGAGAGCGCCGTGCCCTTCCGAATCGAAACCGACGAGACCTACAGGGCGATGGTGACAGACCTCGCAACCGAACTCGAAATCCAGATCGTGCTCAACTCCATCGGTGGCACCGCTGACAGTGGCCATGCCAACTCGGCCTATCTCGTGACCGCGGGCGGGGTCTCCGATGTGCGTTACGACAAGGTTCACCTGGTGCCGTTCGGCGAGTATGTTCCTCCCTGGGCGGAACTTGCATTCACCAACGCGCTGGTGCGCGAGGTGGGTCGATTCACACCGGGGCGAGCGATGACGCCGTTGCCGGCGATCGTCCCCCTTGGGGTCGCGGTCTGCTACGAGGTTGTTTTCCCGGGCCACGCCACGGCCGCCGCGCGGGAGGGTGCCGAAGTCCTCGTCACCCTGACAAACGACGGCTGGTACGGTTTCAGTTGGGCGCCGGCTCAGCATTTCGCCCATGTCAGACTGCGCGCCGCCGAACAGCGGCGCTGGTTCGCTCGCGCAGCGCTGACCGGGATCTCGGCCTTTGTCGACCCCTACGGACGGGTTTATTCACGCCTCGGGGTGGGGGAGCAGGGTCTGCTCGTCGAAGATCTCCAGCCCATCGCGAAGCTCACGCCCCGAGCGCGTTGGGGTGACTGGTGGGCGGTGCTCTGCGCCGTAACAGCGATGGGTCTGTTTGTCGGGTCACGGGTACGATCCCCGGGAAGGTAGCGATCTCGTGGACTGTTGAGTACAATACGTCCCGCCCAACGGGGTGTGAAACCGGGGGAAGCCATGCTCGACGAACTGATCCTGAAAGCCGATTCCGAGTCCGAGCGCGTCAAGCGTCTTCGGGGGTATCTTTGACGTCGAGAGCCTGATGGCGCAGCTTGCCGAAGTAGATGAGCAGGCGCAGGACCCCGAAATCTGGGCGGATCAGAACCGCGCCAAGACAGTCATGCGGCGACGAGCGGAGCTCCAACAACAGGTCGCGACCGCGGAGACTCTGAGGGAGGCCGGCGATGAGTTGGAGATCCTCGCCGAGATGGCCCGCGATGGCGATCAAGGGGTGGATGCCGAGCTCAAGACCACCCTCAACCGGCTCATTCCGGAGCTCAACCGCATCGAGCTCACCGCCAAGATGACCGGCGAGCACGACACCGCCAATGCCTTTGTCGAGATCCACCCGGGCGCAGGGGGCACCGAGTCGGCCGATTGGGCGCAAATGCTCCTGCGACTCTACGTCCGCTGGTGCGAGCGCCGTGGTTTCGATGTCGAGGTCATTGACGAGCAGCCGGCGGAAGAAGCCGGGATCAAGAACGCCGTTCTGCTGGTCAAGGGCCCATATGCCTACGGCAACCTCAAATCCGAGAACGGTGTCCACCGGTTGGTGAGGATCTCGCCCTTTGACCAACAGTCGCGGCGCCACACCTCCTTTGCCTCGACCCACGTCTATCCCGAGATCGATGATGAGATCGAGTTCGAGATCCCCGAGAAAGACATCCGTATCGACCGTTACTGTTCATCCGGCCCGGGTGGGCAGGGGGTCAACACCACCTATTCGGCGGTGCGTGTTGTGCATGAGCCGACGGGTGTCATCGTCACGTGTCAGAACGAGCGTTCGCAGATCAAGAACCTGGCGAGCGCCATGAAGGTGCTCAAGGCGCGTCTCTTCGAGCTCGAGATCCAGAAGCGGGAGGAGGAGCTCGACAAGCTCAAGGGCCCCAAAAAGGACAATTCCTGGGGCAGTCAGATCCGCTCGTATGTTCTCCAGCCCTACAGGATGGTCAAGGATCTACGAACCGGACATGAGGTCGGCAACACCGACCGGGTCCTCGATGGCGACATCGACAGCTTTATCGAGGCCTTTCTGCACTGGCAGGCCCAGGGTGGTGGCGCGGTTGTCGAAAGCAACGGTGGTTAGACCGATCGATCAGCGGGGCGGTTCGTCCCTTCGCTCCCGCGCCATCTGGAGATTCTTCTCGACCACTGCGTTGCCGGGCTCGATTTCGAGGGCTCGTTCCCAAGCGGCGATGGCGGCGTCCAGGTCACCCGAAAGATAGGCGACGTTGGCCCGGTACTGGTGGACGATGGGAAGATTCGGCGACAAAGCCTCGGCCTCGTCGAGGAGTTGACCCGCCGTTTCGTAGTCACCGTGACGAGCCTTCTGGGCGGCCGTGAGGGCGAGACGACTCGCCTTTTTTTCGACCTCGTTTTGCGGATCGTACAACCGGCCCGAGCCGGTGATCCGTTTGAGACCGTCGCGCGCCGCTTCGTGATTGCCGTCATAGCGCAGGGTGGTGCGATACATCTCGGCCGCGCCGGCCTGATCGCCGTGGCGTTCGAGGATGATCCCGCGCGCAAAAAACACCTTCGGTTCGGTCGGTTCGAGCTCGCTCGCCCGGTCCAGTTCATCCAGCGCCTCGTCGTCGCGGTTCAGACTCGACAGGGCGATCGCCAGATTGAGGTGGAGCGACGCGTTGGAAGGATCGGTTTCTACGAGGTTTGAGAAGGCCTCCGCCGCCTCCTCGAAGCGCCCACCCCGGAGAAGCATGTCGGCGGTCGCGCGGCTGACAACCGGTTCCTCGTCGGAGGCGTCGAGATACCCCAACGCCTCGAGGTGGGCAATCATCTCGCGGCGAACGGTGTCATCTCCCTCAGAGTCGGCCCCTGTCCCCGATCCCGTGTCGTACGAATCCACCCGAGAGAGAGGATGGTCGATGGTCAGGGCCTCGACCAGGACTCGGCCGTTCATCTCTTCGGATGCCGGCAGATCGAGGAGTTGGAGGATCGTCGGTGCGATATCCGCCTGACGGGCCCCGTTGATCTCGGCGCCCGCCCGGACACCGGGACCTGCCAAATAGAGGATTCCGTCCAGGTCATGGAAGTCGTCGCTGACCCGCCGCATGGAGGTGGTGACCGTCGGATCGTTGTGGAGCTCTCCCAGCTTGAAACCGTGGTCGGAGAGCACAACGAGGGTCGTCCGCTCATCCATCAGCTCCAGGTACTCGCCGACGAGTCGATCGGCGTAGAAGTAGATCTCCTCGACGGCTCGACCGTATCGTCGCTGCTGTTCGGCGAGGTCCCCGGCGAGATTCCCGGCCCTGAAAAGATGGCCGAAGAGGTGCGAGATCGAATCCGTGCCCTCGATGTAGACCAACAGGAGTTCGGGATGGTCCTCCTCCCAGATCCTCCGCCCGATCCGACTGTAGGAGTCAGCTGTGGCGAGGGCCCAGCTCAGGTGGCTGACGTCATCGGCGAAGTCGAACGGCCGGTTGAACTCCTCCTCGCCGATGGAGACATAACGGCTGATCTCCTCATAACTGACATCGGTGGGTCGTCGGATCAGCTCCTCAAACTCGGTAGCTCGTTCAGGGGGGTAGATGGCTCCTTCGGTTCGCACGGCTCCACTCTGGCCCTCACCGAAGAGAAAGTGATAGCAGGTGTGATCGCTGACGATGACGCCGTCGACCGTTTCCGGAGGCCAGGTCGCCCACCACCCGACGACGCCGACTCTCCTGCCGCTATCCGAGGCGATGTTCCATACCGCATCGGTGCGCCGCATGGTGCTGCTCACCGGTTCTTTGGAACCTTCTTGTGAATGCTCGACGGTGAATGAACCGATGCCGTGTTCGTCGGGTGTCCGTCCCGTGGCCATGGTCGTCCACAGAATCGGGCTCAGCATGGGGAGATCGCTCTGCAAGACCCCGTAAGCGCCGTCCGAACGCATCCGAGCGAGGTTGGGCATCTTTCCCTCGGAGATGAGCTGGTCGACGACTTCGGCGTCAAGCCCGTCGAGACCGAGAACCAACACCCGAGGTGGTGGGGCGATCTCGGGCAGGCAGGCAAGGAACAGGAAGCAGAAGACGGTCAGAACGGAAAGCGTGAAGCATCGTCTCAGCATGAGCTGGAGAATACAACGCGAAGCAAAAAAAACAAACGCCGCGCAATGCGCGGCGTTTGTGTTAGATGTCAGAAAGTCTTTAGCTGCGGCGCCACATCACGAGGATGGCAACACCGATGACCAAGAGAATCATGGCCACCATACCGAAGTTGCTCATGGCCGGCACGGGCACGGCGGCTCCGGACGGGGGCGGGGGAGTCGGGGTCGGGCCCACTGATTCCGTGCCGTTGAGCAGGAATGAGTAGTCCGGGTCGGTATAGGCGCAGCCGGAACGCGGAGTCCAGCTGGTGCAGCCGTTACCGAAACCGTCGCCGGGGTTCCGCCAGACGCCTTCGGCGCCGGTCATGACTGATTGGGTTCCCCAACCGTACTGGCCGCCTACGGCGAAGTCCATGTTGCCCTGGACGGAGACCCAGTAGGTCCCGGAGGGCAGATAGCACGGTGTTCCTGTGAAGTCTGCAAGGAAGTTGCCTGCGCCGTCATCGGTGTAGGGGTTGTTCATGTAGGTGCAAACGGCCGATCCGGGCATATTCGTACCGTCGCTGTAAATCACGACGTTGAGACCGGCGGCCGGGCCTGCGCCATTCCAGTATCCGGCGATCACGCCGACCTGCTCAATGTTCCAACCATCAGCCCAGGTCACGACGAAGTCGTCGGCGCCCTCGGCGTCGTACGCATCGTAGGCGGCCTCGAAGTTCTGGGTCGAACTCAGGCTACCGGATGGGTTCGCTGTCTGGTTGTAAAGCGTTGTCTGGTTGATCCAATTCGCCGGCTGGGTGCCGGTGATCTGGCCTTCCCTGGTCATTTCGGCTGTTGCCCCGGTTGCCAGCAGCATCACCGCCGTGACGACCAAGATTCCCTTCAAACTCCTCATTTCACTACCTCCTCCAAAAGTCATTTTGTGGTCGTTGCCACATATCACTCAATTCTTCCTATTGAACACTAAAGGACCTGTGCGGCTTGTGTCAAGGCGAATCAGCCGTGGGAGCGGGATTTATGGGGTTTTTTGACCGAATCTCGTCAACCTGATTTTTTCCTTCGGAAGGTCCGAAAACAACCTTGAGATCCGGATTTCCCTCGAGGAGGCGGTTGATGGCGTCTTCGCTGAGAGTCGTCCCCCGCAGATCGACTGAAACGAGACCGGGCATTTGGAGCAGGGAATCGACTACATCGTCTGTGACCGCAGTCTCATAGAGTTCGATGGACTCGAGTCGATCGAGGGTCGTGAGATGGCGGACTCCCGCGTCGCCGATCGCCGTTTTGGCGAGAAAGAGCTTGCGCAGGGTCGAGATTCGCGCCACGACGGCGAGAGCCTCGTCGTCGATGGGGGTGACCGAAAGGATGAGGTGGTCGAGATTTGGAAGTTGGACCAAGTCCTCGAGGCCGTCGCCGTGAATCTGGTTGCGCCCGAGAGAGACGGATCGCAACTCCGGGAGCTTCACCAGGGCGTTCAGGCCGCGATCGGTGACCTTGGTACCGCCGAGGTAGAGACTCTCAAGGCTCTGCAGGGGCTCGAGAAGCGGCAGCCCTTCGTCGCTGACTTCGGTATTTCGCAGACCGAGAATCCGGAGCTTTGACAGTGAGCTCAGTGCTCTCAGATCGTCGTCCCGAACCGCGGTCCCTCCGAGAAGCAGAATCTCGAGGTCGCCGATACCGGCGACGGTCTCGATATCGGCGCGGGTGAGCTGCTCGTCGACGAGGGAGAGCTTGTAGATCAACCCGGCGTCGTCTCGATGAACGGCGAGGGGCCGATAGGTTTCGAGCCGCTCGATCAGTGGGAGGTCCATGGCGTCGGCGGGCCGACCCATCACCGCTGCCGACTGCGTCGTTTCGGTCTCGCCGTTATCGACTCCTCCGCAGGCGGCCAACAGCAGGGTCATCACCGCCGTCAAGGTGAGACTTCCAATCGGACGATCGCGAGAGATGAGAGGCGTTTTCACGGGCGGAAATTGTACACCAGCCTCCGCCCTTGAACATGGATCGAAAACTGTGTACCGTGCCGTTCGAGAGCGAGGCGTGACTCGCGCTTTGAGCGGATTGACCTGGTCTCCGCGCTCGCCAAAAACCCGTGCGCCGTCCGGCGCAGTCGACCAAGGAGGCCAGCAATGCCATCGTCCACAGAATTCATCGACCTCGAAGATCGCTTCGGCGCCCACAACTACCATCCCCTCGATGTCGTCATCAGCCGCGCATCCGGCGCCTGGGTTTGGGATGTGGAGGGCAGAAAATACATGGATTTCCTGGCCGCATACTCGGCCGTCAATCAGGGCCACTGCCATCCCCGGCTGGTCAAGGTCATGGCTGAGCAGATGTGTAAGGTCGCTCTGACCTCGCGGGCATTTCAGAAACGACCAACTCGGTCCGTTCTGCCGGGAGATCTGCGAGCTGGCCGGTTTTTCTCGGGTTCTGCCCATGAACACCGGCGCCGAGGCCGTCGAAACCGCGGTCAAAGCGGCGCGCAAGTGGGGCTATACCGTCAAGGGGATCGCCGAGGACCAGGCCGAGATCATCGTTTTTGACGGCAATTTCCACGGCCGGACAACCACCATTGTCAGCTTCTCGTCGGATCCCGACTACAGATTCGGTTTTGGTCCCTTCACCCCCGGTTTCCGGATCCTTCCCTATGGCGACATCGAGGCCGTCAAGCAAGCGATCAACCCCAACACCTGCGCTGTGCTTGTCGAACCGATTCAGGGAGAGGCCGGGATCGTCGCGCCTCCGGAAGGTTTCCTCCGCGAGCTTCGGGAGCTGACCACCGAACACAACGCGTTGCTGGTGACCGACGAGATCCAGTCGGGCCTCGGCCGCACCGGCAAGCTCTTCGCCTACGAGCACGAGGGTATCCGCCCCGATATCGTGATCATCGGCAAGGCCCTGTCCGGCGGGATGTATCCGGTTTCGGCCATCCTCGCCGATGACGAGGTCATGGGGGTCTTCAAACCGGGCCAGCACGGCTCGACCTATGGCGGGAATCCCCTCGGTGCAGCCGTGGCCCGCGAAGCGCTCAAGGTCCTCATCGACGAGAACATGGTCGAACGCTCCGCCGAGTTGGGCGATGTCTTCATGGACAAACTCCGCGCCATTGATTCACCACATGTGGAACTCATCCGCGGTAAGGGCCTGTGGATCGGGATCGTCCTGAAGAAGTCGGCCGGCGGCGCGCGCCGGTTCTGTGAGGCGCTTCAGGCGGAGGGTCTGTTGTGCAAGGAGACCCACGAGACCGTGATCCGGGTGGCGCCGCCGTTGACCATCACCGGCGACGAGATCGACTGGGCGGTGGAGCGCATCGGAAAGGTTCTGACGACGCTGTAGCGCGGTGCCCGCATCACTCGCCAGAGAGATGCGGGCTATACTCCATCCGTGCAAAAACAGGGTTCCATTACCGGGTGGCGACTGGCCATCGCGGTGCTGCTGGTCATCGTCGTCAACGCCCAGTTGACGTGGTGGATCATTTTCTCAACCGGACAGGCGCGGGACCGGCTCGAGCTCGAACGCAACCTGCTCGAGGTCCGGGCGCAGTCGTGGGTCGAGGTTTCGGCGTGCGCCGGTTTTGATCAAGCGCCACCGGTTCCGGAGGGACTCGAAATCGTGGCCGCACCGGAGGGCGATTCGCCCCGACCGACCATCGTGCTCGACGGTGATCACGATGGTCGAGTGATCCGTCCGACCAGGGCTGCTTGGAACCAGATCCTCGACGAGTACCGAAAGCGGATCGTGATGATGGTCTCGGAAGGGGCGTTCTTCGCCTTTCTCCTGGTTGTGTTCATGGTGATCCTGTGGCGGACATTCCGCCGAGAGGTGGAACTCGAACGGCAGCACCGGAACTTCCTGTCTGCCATTACCCACGAGATCAAGTCCCCCATCGCGGCGATTCGGGTTGCCCTGGAAACGGTGGTCTCGGGCCGTGCCGATGAGAAGGCGGCCGCCAGATTCATCGCTAACGCGCTGGCCGATACCGACCGCCTCGACCAGTTGGTTCAAAAGGTCCTCCAGGCTACGCGCTACGGAAATGGCTCCGCGGGCATCCGATTGAGCCGGAGATCGCTCAGTTGGGTGGTCGAGCAGGCGATCGGCGTCTTCGAGCCGGGCGCCACAGCTCTGGGTGCGACGGTCACCGCCGAGATCAGTGACGATCTGTGGGCCGAGATCGATGACGAGGCGATGGCCATCGTGGTGTCGAATCTCCTGGAGAATGCGTTGAAATACGGCGGTGATCCGGCAAAGATCAGCGTCGAGCTTCGTCACGAGGGTGATCTCGCCATCCTCGATGTGAGTGACAATGGCGATGGGATCGCCGAGGATGAGGTTCCGCTGATTTTCGGTCGATTCTATCGGGCGGGTGACGAGATGACTCGAACGAGCCAGGGCACCGGTCTCGGTCTGTATCTGGTACAAAGAATCGTGCAGGCTCAATTCGGAACCGTTGCGGTGGCGGACACCGGCCCCAGCGGCACCACGATGCGTGTCACGTTGACCGGGGTCGAGACGGAGGAGGACAGGGAATGAAGAAACACATTCTCATCGTCGAGGATGAGGAGCATCTGGCGGAAGCACTCGCCCACAACCTCCAGTTCGAGGGCTACTCGACGACGGTGGCAAATGATGGGGGGGAGGGGCTCAAGCTCGCCCAGTCGATCCACCCCGATCTGATCATCCTCGACATCATGATGCCAAAGCTCGATGGTCTCGAGGTGTGCCGACGATTGCGCTCGGGTGGCACTCGAACCCCCATCCTCTTTCTCACCGCCAAGTCTTCCGACGCCGACCGGCTGCTCGGGCTGAAGGTGGGCGCCGACGACTATGTCGCCAAGCCTTTTCTTCTCGAAGAACTCATTCTCCGGATTCACGGCATCTTCCGGCGGCAGAACTGGTACAGCTCCGCGCCGGACGAGCAGGAGGTATTCAGCTTCAGCGGCAACGAGGTCAACTTCAGAACCTATGAGGCCAACACGGGCGAACGCACCGTCCGTCTGACCGAGAAGGAGTGCATGCTGATGAAACTCCTCGTGGAACGGCGCAATCAGGTTGTTTCGCGGGAGGAGATCCTCGAGCGGGTCTGGGGCTACCGCTTTTCGACCTCATCGCGGACCATCGATAACTTCATCGTACGACTTCGCCGTTATTTCGAATCCGACCCCAAGAACCCGCAGTTCATTCACTCGGTCCGTGGGGTCGGCTACCGGTTCACTCCATTGACCTAAGGTCGCCGGTGAGAATTCCTCTTCTCGGGTCCCGGATGATCTCGCCGCACCGACTGGCCCTCGGCGTCATCCTCTTCGGGAATGCCGTGGCATTCGCCGGAGTCGATCCACCGGTCCGGCTGGCCACGGCCGCAGTCGTGCTTCTTCTCATGCTTGATCTCAGACGTGTGCCGGATGTTCCCCGCATTCACAGGCTCGCCGGGTTCATCATCGCCGCGTTGATCCTGGTGCAGCTCGCGCCACTGCCCGAGTTGGTTCGAAGACTGATTCAGCCCGGATTCGCCGATGTGATGGCCGCGGGTTGGTACCCGCTATCGCTGGCCCCATGGGCGACCATTCACGCCGCCGCGTCGGCTGTGATCGTGGTCGGGATCGCGCTGACCGCGGCGCGGATCGGGGTGACCCGAAGCGGGTTGCCGGTGCTTCTCGCTCTCATCGCCGCCACCGGGGTTGTCGTGGCGGTCCTCGGATTGGCGGGCGAGGCCGGCGCTCCCGAGAAGGTGCTTCTCGTTCGCGACAATACCGGCGGCGGCAGCCCCTATGGTCCGTTCGTCAATGAGAACCACTTCGCCCAGGCCATGGAACTCACCCTGCCGGCGGCGCTGGTCCTGCTTGCCGTCAGTGCTCGAAAATTGCGGGGTTCGGGCAGCGAACGCCAATTGGCGGCGGTGATGGTCCTCGGCTCATCGGTGGTGACGGTGGTGACGGTCGCAGCGATGTTGCGCTCCGGATCCAGGGGTGGTGCGCTTTTTCTGTTGTTGGCCCTGGCGTTGACCTTTCCCCTCTGGTTGCGCCCCCTTCGCATGCATGGCAGGCGTTGGCCGGCGGTCGTCGCCGGCGTTGTGCTCGTCGCCGTGGTCGGTGGTCTGTCGTGGACCCGGCTGCCCGAACTCGAAGAGGGGTTTCGTGATCTCGTCGCGGTCGAAGGCGTCGATGGCAACACCCGCTGGGACCTGTGGTCGGGAACCGTCGGGTCGTGGAAGCGGTCACCGGTCGTGGGCTCCGGTCTCGGAAGTTACCGATACGTCATCGGATTGGACAAGCCGGCAACGGGGCAGTCGGTCCTCGAACAGGCGCACAACGACTGGCTCGAGTGGGCGTCGACAACGGGAATCATCGGAGTGGCCGCGTTGGGCCTGTTCCTGGTTGGGGTGGGGGCGGGACTTGCGCCCTGGCGAGTGCGACGGCTCAGATTCGAATTTCGCTACGCACTGGCTGGAATCGCCCTGGCACTCGTGGCCACCGGCATCCACGAGGTCATCGGATTCGGTCTCCAGACGCCTCTCAACCGATACCTCCTCGCGACCTGGATCGGGATGATGTGGGGTCTGGCCGGCCGGGTCAGGGATCTGCGCGGCGAGAGGAGGACTCACGATGCCTCCGAAGGAGAGCCTGCATGAACTCGACATCAATGCAGCCGGGCGAAATCGACCGGCATCTGAAAAGCATGCGGATGACGACCGTGGGATTCCTCGTCACGGTTGTGGTGGCTGCGGCTCTGTGTATCGGAGTCACGGAGCGAGAGAGCATGGTTTCACCAATGGCCGTGAGCCTGACCGCCGGCGCCGCGGCCCTGTGGGTCGGGTTCACCGCCAACCGCGACGCCCAGACGCGGCTTGATCGGACAAAACGCGCCTTTGCGGCAACGGGTGATGAGCAGCAATTGCTCCGAGATCACCGAATGGTCAACCTGGCGGTTCTCGCTCGACTCGAGGTCATGGTGATTGCGGCGGTCGTCGCGTCGATCTGGGGCGGGAGCTCGGCGGTTGCGTGGGGCATTCTGGCCCTCGCGGGAATGATGATGTTTCTCAGCTGGCCCACCGCCGACAAGACCCACATGCTCATCCAACGCGCGAGGGAGCAGCGGGGGCGGTAGGCGACCGATTCAGCGGCAGGGGCAGGATCAGCGACAGGGACAGCGACCGGGGCGGGATCAGCGACAGGGGCAGCGGCCGAATCAGCGGCAGGGGCCGCGTCAGGGGCAGTGACAGAAGCAGCGACAAGACCGGCGGCCGGATATCGGTCGGCACCCAAATACTCCCAACCTGTCACCCTGAGCGAAGCGACCTCTGAGGTCGCGAAGTCGAGCTGTTCCTACTAGCTCGGAGAGCGACGTAGGCAGCGTCCCCCGAAGAAAAGATGCCACCTATTGCGAGAGGCGCGCTCGTGTACCGGTGGGGATCCTTCGACTCACTCGCGGACTCGTTCGCTCAGGATGACACCCGCGCCAGTCGCCGGGTCGCACAATGAAACCGCAAAGACGCCAGGGTCGCTAAGGTGCCGCGAAGTAATCTCATTGACTCATCGCACTCCCCGGAATCGAGTCCGTTTCCCGAATCGGAGGGAGCCCGGGTCAAACAGCGACGCTTGGCGGTACCTTGGCGTGCTTCGCGTCTTTGCGGTCCCAATGGGCCTCGGGGTACAGATCGCAGGTTCCTCCATGGGTAGCCGCCGCCCCGCGGCGTGGCGGTGCTCAGGATGACACGAATTTTCTTCCCACCGAGGCCGAAACCGTACCCGTACCCGTACCCGAATCCGTGTCCGTTGCCGCTGTCACTGTTTCGGCCTCGGACGCCGTCTCTGTCGCTGTTTCTGCCGCTGTCCCTGTCCCGGCGCGATCACCCCGGGTTGTTCATGAGAGCGCAGGTGCCCGATGACCTGGTGCCTCATCCGCCCGAAGCACTGATCTGCGATGGTTGTAGGGCCGGCGTCCCGCCGGCCCATCAGTCTCCTATCGGCCCAAACAGCGCCGCCACGAAGTCCGACAACATGCAGTCCCCGCGTCGCCCACTCTCAAATGCGATGCCTCTGCGCCTTTGCGTCTTTGCGCCTCTGCGTTGAAATGCGATGGTGCGATGCTTCTATCCAGCATCCAGCGCCGGAATTCCCCGTCGCCCCTGCGACTTGAAACCTTGTGGAACCGCCCTGCGTACAAGCTCTTGCGGGGCTCTGCGCCCGTCGACGGAGGATTGATGAACAAGAAAATCTGGTTGGGCCTCGCGGTCGTGATTGTGGCAGCGGCGGCGTTCATCCTCAACGCGTTGCCGAAGGGCGCCGAGTGGACTACGTCGTCGCCGCAAGCGCGGGCCGAGTTCACCGCCGCGGTGGACGCGCAGATGAAGCTCTACCACAACGATGTTCAGGCGCATCTCGAGAGGGCTCTCGAACTCGACCCCGATTTCGTCATGGCAAAGCTCTATCTCGCCGATAAGCTCAAGATGGATGACGATGGTCAAGCCGCCCGCCTCTGGAACGATGTGATGGCGGCCGATCAATCAAAGCTGTCCGAGCGCGAACTGGTTTACATCAATCGGTCCCGGGCCATGCAAGAAAAGCGATATGCCGATGCGGACGAGATGCTCGACGCCTATCTCGCCGATCACCCGAACGATCCTTTTCTCCTCCATCAAAAGGCGCTCGCGCTGTGGATGACCGGTGAGTTCGAAGAGGCGGAGATGTTGAACCGCCGTCTCATCGAGATCGCGCCGAACTGGGTCATCGCCTACAACCAGTTGGGCTACATCGCCATGTCGCAGGGGCGATTCGCCGAAGCCGAGGAGTACTTCACCAGCTATCGGTTCGTCGCGCCGGACCAGGCGAATCCGCACGATTCGCTGGCCGAGCTCTACATCATGATCGGTCGCTACGAAGAGGCCGAGAACTCACTCTACCGATCGATTGCGATCAAACCCGACTTCTGGAACGCCTACGATCACCTCGCCATGACGATGATGATGGTCAGTGACTTCGTCGGCGCCGAGGAAGCCCTTGCCATGGCCGAGGAGGCAGGGGATGTTCCCGAGTACTGGAAGAATGGGATCGGGTGCATCATTCGCATCGCCGAGTTGGCCCACAACGAGCAGTACCGGGAGATTCTTGCGTTGAAGGAAGAAGAACCCGAGTGCTTCAAGGGTCATTCCGAGGGCCACGGGAGCGTCACGGCTCACCGCGCCGCGAGCCTCCTGGGCGAGTGGGAGATCGCTGAGGCCATCGAGAACGACTTTGCCGTCATCATCGAGAAGATGAAGGACAGCGGGGACAAGAGGGACGAGTCCGACGTGGCTGGAGCCCTCGCTCACCTCCAGGGCGTTCGGCTCGCCGTTCAGGGTGATCTCGAAGGCGCCATCGAGCGGTTCAAGGTCGCCGACCACAACATGACCTATATCCAGGCCGGGAACGGCCTGTTCAAGCTCTACAACCGTCTATTTCTGGTCGAGACCCTCTTTGCATCCGGGATGGACGGCAAGGCCCACAAGGTGCTCTCGAAGGTCCGTTCGGTCAACCCGAGGATGGTCGAGGATTTCGAGGAGCACGGGCTCAAGATTCTCGGGTTGGAACGCGAGTAACGCCGTCGCCGAGTTGACAGAGTTGACGGTCGACGGTTCATCGCTGGGCCGGGATAAATCTTGTGGGTATCTGAACCTTTGAACAGCAATCGTCGCCGGCGCGGACAATGAAACCGCCAAGACGCCGAGCGCGCCAAGATCCCGCAGAGAGCGCGTTTGACGCGGGCCCGCTCTACCTCACGATTCCCGATCCCAACGAGAGGCCGCGATGAGTAAAAGAGACGACCTGGCGTCGGCTTTGCGCCCTTGGCGCCTTTGCGGTTCCATTGTGCGTTCCAGCTCGGATCGATACCCTTAGAACGATCGTCCACCCGGGTCAGCAACACCCTGCGATGGATCTGTTGACTGTCAACTGTCGACTGTCAACTCCGCGTTCAGCACTACTGGTCCCCTCCCTTCCCTGCATCCATCAAATGCCGTTCGAAGAAGTCCGCGATGGCGTTGAACACCTGCAGGTGCGAGCCCGGGGCGTCGATCCCGTGCGCCAGGTTGGGCAGGAGCATGAGATCGAAGCGGACCCCTTCGCGCCACGCTCGGTCGGCGAGCTGGAGCGTGTGCTGGACGTGGACGTTGTCGTCCCCCGTCCCGTGGATCACCAGGAGCGGATCGGCGAGATCGCCGACGGCGTCGAGGACTGAACCGGCGGCGTAGCCCGCCGGGTTGGCTTCGGGAGTGCCCATATAGCGCTCGGTGTAGATCGAGTCGTAGAGTCGCCAGTCGGTCACCGGCGCCACCGCCGCACCGGCGGCGAAGGTGCCGGGACTGTGGGTCAGGGCGTAGGCCGCCATGTACCCACCGTAAGACCAGCCCCAGATCCCGATTCTGTCGGGATGAACCCAGGGTAGGCTTTGAAGCCACGTGACGCCGGCGAGCTGATCGGGGAGCTGTGTGGACCCCAGGGCGAGATCCATCGCGCCTTCAAACTCACGACCGCGCCCCGCCGATCCCCGGTTGTCCAGGGCGAAGACGACGAACCCACGACCGGTGAGGATGTTGTTGAACAAACCGCTGGTCCGCGGCCACGCATTGACGACGACCTGCGCGTTGGGACCTCCGTAGGTGTAGACCACCACAGGATACTGTTTTGATTCATCGAAGTCCGGCGGCAGCAGCAGCATCGCGTTGAGGACGATGCCGTCGTCGGCCTTGACCTCGACGAATCGGTGTTCCGCGTAGTCGATTCTCGGGATCGGGTGTTCAACGGGGATCTCCGCACCCCGCGCTCCTGAATTGTCTATCACCCATCGGCGGGGAGGTGCGCCCAGGGTGGATGTGGTGACCAGAAGAGCGCCGGAAGCCGCGAGCTCGGCCGAGTGGGTCCCTGCGCTTGGGGTGAGACTCGCTGTGTCGCCGGTTGCAAGATCGACTCTGAACAGACGGCGTTCCATGGGATTCGGCCGGGCCGCCTGGTACACGGCGAAGCGATGAGCCGCGTCGACTCCGACGATTTTGGTCACGTCCCATGGTCCGGGGCTCAGATCGACGAGTTCGCCATCCTCCCGGGCGCGATACAGGTGCGTGTTGCCCTCCCGCCGGCTCAGCCAGAGAAACGAGCCGTTGTCGAAGAACTGAAGGCCATCCACCGGTAGGGTCCAATAGACATCCGACTCTTCGATGAGGGTGTGGTGGGTACGACTCTCTGAATCGACGCGGACCAGTTTCAGCTGCTTCTGGGCGCGGTCGAGCGCCTGGTACCAGATCTCCCCGTCGGGGGTGATCCCGAAGCGGGGAATGTACCCGACCTCATCACCGAACGTGATATCGCTCGAGTGGGTGACGGACTCGCCCTGGCCGAAGACCCTCATGTGGAGTGACGGACGGGGGGGAGGGTCGCCCGGATTCGGGTAGCGCTGTTCGGTCACCCTCGAGTGGGTGTCCATCAGGTCGATGAGATGGAACACGGGGATCGAGCCGTCGTCGAGCCGCAGCCAGACAATGGCCGAACCTTTGTCCGCCCACTCGAAGGCGCGGCCGTCGCGATCGGCGAGTTCTTCCTCATACACCCAGTCAAAGACTCCGTTGAAGACGGTCTCGGAACCATCGTGGGTCAATCGGATCTCCGTGTTCAGAGCGAGATCGTAGACCCAGAGGTCGTTGCCGCGGACCCACGCGATGCGCAGGCCGTCGGGTGAGAACCGGGCGTGCATCTCGGCCCCTGCGCCGGTCTCCAACAGCGTCAGGGTCCCCGCCTCGAGATCGAAGAGGTAGGGGTTTTCGCCGTCATTGACGAGAACCGCCCGACCATCCGGTCGCCAGACCGGGTCGTCGAGGAGGGGCGCCTCACCGGGCCGACCATCTGACATCCCGACGAGACGGTGGTCGTCGAGAAGCATCCGGCGATCCCCGCTCGATGGATCAAACTCGATCAGTCGTGAATTCGACGCATCAGACCGGTCGACCCAGATCACCGTGTCGTGCCCGGGACGCCACTCGACCTGTGGTGTGTAGAGGCGGACCTCGGTCGTCTCGCCAAAGGCGATCTCGAGATCGGAAGGCGCGGGATCACCGGTGGAGTTGTCGGTGGTCGCGATCGCTGTGGGAACGAAGACGAGAAGAAGGAGAAGTAGACAACGAGCGAGGCCGGGCATGCGCACCTCCGTGGCTAGATGGGGTCAATCTCGAAGGAGGCGGATGACCTCGGCCAGTTCCGAAGTCAACTGGTGATCTCCCAGTCGTAGACGAATGGCGTCGAGAACGCTCGAGAAGTACCAGAGCTGTTTTTCCTTGGGAGCGTTGAATCGACCCCAGACCAGCTGAGGGTCGGAAGCCTCGCTGAGATCAAAATCGAGCGAGAGCAGATTATGGAGCATATCGGCGCTCTTGATGAGGACCGCGTCCCTGGGCATGGATTCGATATCGGCGATCTGCTCCTGTTTGCGCAGCTCCCAGGTCTCGCCCCGACTCCGATTGGATCGCTTGTCCTCGGTCACGGCCAGTACCAACTCGAGGACCTCGTCATTGGTGATTCTGCGAATCCGCTCTCGACCGTTGGGATCGGGGACGTCTTCGAGATAGTCGTGGAGGGCGGCGGCGGCAAGCACCTCGTCCGGCGCGCCGTGGCGGGCGAGAATGGTCATCGTCCCCATGAGGTGGGTGATATACGGGATGTGGTCCTCGGGGAGAGGAACGCCAATGGATGTTGGTGCGGGGCCGGTGTGATCGCGTTTGCGGAACTGATGGTAGTGGCCCTGTGCGGCAAGGCGAACCGCGGCCTCGATCATGGGCGAGTAGAGCGGCGGACGTCGGCAATCGTTGGTGTTCGTGGTCAATACCAGTCCTTCGGGCCATTGTAACCCGCAGTTCTCAGCAAAAGGGGTAGACTTGTCGGTAGGAGGTACTGATGCGACGTTTTACCCTGCTCACGGTTCTCACCCTGATGGCGGTTTCCTCGGCGAATGCCCAGTTCGTGGCGCCGGGAGCATCGATACCGGTGGTCGCAAATCTGCCCGGGCTCAACGCCACCGACTGGCGAACCGATGTCAGTGTGGTCAATCTCGGCGAGAACGAAACCTCCATCAGACTCCTGCTCCTGCCGGAGATCAAGAACGGTGTGCCGGTCTTCCAGCCGGAGATCACCGATCCCATCATCATCGCCGCCGGCGCTCAGAAGACCATGCGCAACGTCGTCGAGACAGTCTTCGGGTTTTCCAACACCAAAGGCGCACTGTCGATCTTCTCCGATGATTTCGCTCCCCTCGCCGTGAGTGCGCGGATCTACACGCTCGCTGATGACGGAGGGAGCTACGGTCAGAATGTCGAAGGGCTGCTGGTGGCCAACGAGGCCTGGACGCCGGGCATCACCCACGACGATTTCTACCGCAGTAACATCGGGATCTATCTTCCGTTTGACCCGGCGCCGGGCCACCCGGTTCGATTCACGATCACGGTCTTCGACAACGATGGCGACGAGGTCGGGGGCGGGGAGATCGTCTTCAAGGACGCCGGAATGCAACAGTACAATCTCTCTGATTTCGGAGTTGAGTTGCTGCTCGATGGATATGTCGAATTCGACTGCATCGATCCGACGGCCACCTTCTACGCCTACGCCTCCCGGGTCGACCAGGTCTCGGGTGACGCGGTCTTTCGTCAGGCGAGGGGCCGTCAGAGCGATTTGCCCTGATTGCTCGCGTTCTCGGGCCCGAAGCCGTGTTTGCGCATCCACTCGTCGTTATAGACGGTGCTGAGGTAGCGAAAGCCTGAGTCCGGGAAGACGGTGACGATGCGGGCGGGTTCGTCGATCCGACGGGCGAGTTCGCAGACTCCCCAGAGCGCGGCGCCGCTCGAGCCGCCTGCAAAGATGCCTTCGGTCCGAGCGAGCCTTCGGGTGGCGTGGAACGCGTCGGCGTCGTTGATGCGGATCATGTCGTCGATGATGTCGAAATCGGGACAGGAAATGAGTTCCTCGTCACCGAGACCCTCGATGAGGTAGCGGCCGGGCTCGACCGCCGTGCCGTTGTGGAAATGATCGAAAAAGACCGACCCCTGCGGATCGATGGCGACGACCTTGATGGACGGGTCACGCTCTTTGAGGAAACGGGCGATGCCGCAGATCGTACCGCCGGTTCCGATTCCGGCGACGACATAATCGATTTTCTGGGCCATCTGACGCCAGATCTCCGGGCCTGTGGTGTAGTAATGGGCTTCCGAGTTTTCGCGGTTGTTGTGCTGATCCGGAAAGTACGCCGCCGGGTTCTCCGCGGCCAACCGTCGAGCGGTCCGGTTGTAGCTTTCGGGGTGTTCCGGCGGGAGATCGCCGTCGACCAGAACCAGCTTGACCCCCATGGCGATGAGGCTGTCGAGCTTCTCCTTCGAGGTCTGACGGCGGACGACCATGGTGCACTCGAGACCCTCCATGACCGCCATCAGGGCGAGCCCCATTGCGGTGTTGCCGGAGGAGTTCTCGATGATCTCGTCACCGATGGCGAGACGGCCGTCGGCCAGGGCCTTCTCGACCATGTACCGCGCGATCCGGTCCTTGACGCTGCCCATGGGATTCATGAACTCGATCTTGGCGAAGACTTCACAGTCGAGGTCTTCAACGGATCGATGAAGGCGGACCATGGGTGTCCAGCCGATGGCGTCCGAGATGCGTTCGAAAACACGGAGTTCGTTCATGTGCGGAAGTATAGTCGGCAATCGCGTGTCCGCGTATGACGGAAGTGAGGCAAAATCGGGGCGTAGTTCCTCGGATCGAGTGATTTCGTTTCTCTCACGAGGAACAATGGCTGCTCGGAGCAGCCGCAGTCCCTCGTGAGGCTCAGGTTCTGATTTTGGCTACGAGCACTTCGACAGCCGAGGCCGAGTTTTCAGGTACCCACAGGACGACGTGGTAGATCGTCGAGGGGCCGATTCGGGCCCATTCGGTGGTCATGGCCCACCTCGCGTTGGTGTCTTCCACCAGACCTTCGGGTTGGCCCTCGGCATCGGGGTCATAGGTTGCGGGATCCACCAGCTCGGCGATGGCCGGTCGAGCGGGGAGGGTGAGCCAGACGGCGGTCCGGTTTTCGAGTCCGCTTTGGCGCAGCGCGAGGATCAGCCGCTCGCCGAGTTCCTGGAGCCGTGGTCCGAGGGGGAGGAGCTTTGCGTCGGGTTCGGCGGGGTCACGGTAGATGTGGTGATAGTGATCGTCTGATTGACGAAGGAGTTCGGCGATACGGATCACCGTGCCGGTCAGCCGTTTCGGGAAGTCTCCGGTGGAGCGGTAGGGGATATCGGCGTCGAGATCGATCCGCAACCGACCTGAGGAGTCGGCCACGGGCCGGGTTTTCCAATCGATTCGCCAATCGGAGCCGCGTCGCCAGGTCCGCCAGGTGCGAACCAACCCCACCGGGATGGCCAGGATCATCAGCGAGAGGAGGCCAAAGGCGTAGGAAAGACAACCGTGACGGGTCTTCAGACTGCGCTCAACCGCGCGCGGCAGGTTCTCCGGTCGGGTCACTCGTCGAACTCACCACGACCGAGGGGCGGGTCAAAAAGCGGCTTCACCGCAAAAAGATACGCCATGAGAGATCCCCAGATCAAAACCTGGGCGGCGATGTGGATCCAGGGCGATGTCGGCCAGACGGCTTCGAGGAGCGTCCGTTGGTCGGCCAGCAGACCCTCGATTCGGAAGAGATCGCCCGGGTCGATGACGGCAAAGGTGACGGCCGAGGAGATCCCGCCGATGCCTGCGGCCGCCATGGCCGTCCACCACGCCCAGGGCTCGCGTCGGGATGTTCCCCATGCGAGAGCCCCGCTGAGGAAGAGGGCGATCACCCAGCACACCGCGCCCGCAGATCCCGACAGCACCCGACCGAAGAAGGGGAAGACAAAGCCGTAGGCGGGAACCGCGACGATGCTGAGTCCACCCAGGGCGTAGGCCACTGCCAATGCGAGCAGGCGTTGCGGGCATCGATCGGTCCAGTCGGGTCGCGGGTCACGCGAGTGGCAGGTGGCGATGACGTTCGGTGAGCGGTAGAAGAGGATGAACGCGCCTGGCAGCACCACATAGATCACGCCCAGGAAGAGGGCGATGGCGATGGCGACCACCTGGGAGGCGCCGGCGTCGAGACCTGATGCAGCGCCGAGTGAGGACCAGACCCCGGGCAGCAGCCACAAGGAAAGGGCCACGGTGCCGACACCGGTGATGAGCCACACCCAGGAAAGCGACAGCGTCAGGGCGACCGCCCATCGACGAGCGCGGATCGATCCCACCCCGAGGGTGACGAGCCCCACCGCGATCAGGCCGTAGAGCGCGAGCGAGGGGAGCACGACCCGCAGGTCGATGATCGGCGACAGCGTGGCTGCGGCAATGGTCAGCGGGATGAGCGAGGCGCAGGCGATCCCGATGAGGATCTCGGCCGCGCCGAAGATGACCAGACCGGTGCTGCGATCTCGGGGGCCGTCGGTTCGGTGGCTGGATGGAGTGTTCCTCATGGTTGTCGACTCGCATTATCCCCCGGAAACCCATGGCGTGAAGTGCGGTCGAGAACAGGCCGTTGTGCTACCGTGTGGCACCGATCGGCGGAGACATGAAGCTCGTCATTCAGATCCCAGCCTGGAACGAGGAAGAACACCTGGCCGAGGCCGTTGCGGCGCTCCCCCGGGAGGTTGCGGGCTTTGCCGAGATCGAGATCCTGGTCATCGACGACGGCTCCGAGGACCGCACCGTCGATGTCGCCCGCGCCTCGGGAGCGCACGTGGTTCGGTTGCCGGTCCACCGCGGGCTCGCTGTGGCCTTCGCCTCGGGCATCGAAGCGGCCCTCGAGCGAGGCGCCGATGTCATCGTCAACACCGATGCCGACGGTCAGTACGACCCGCGGGACATCCCCGTTCTCGTGGCGCCGATCCTCTCGGGGGATGCCCAGATGGTCATCGGTGATCGGCAGGTCCACACCATCCGCCATTTCTCGGCGACCAAGAAGATCCTCCAGAAGCTCGGCTCGTGGGTCGTACGAAAGCTCTCCCGCACCGAGGTCACCGACGCGACCTCGGGCTTCCGGGCGATCTCGAGGGAGGCCGCTCTCAAACTCCACGTATTCACCCGTTTCACCTACACCCTGGAGACGATCCTCCAGGCCGGTGAGGCCGGTCTCAAGGTGGTGTCGGTCCCGGTCCGCACCAGGGCCGAGGAGACACGCCCATCGCGGCTCTTCCGCAGCAACACCGGGTATGTGCTGCGTTCGCTGGAGAGCATCGCCCGCATCGTCATCCTCTACAATCCGCTGCGGATTTTTCTCCGACTCGGCGCGTTGCCGGTCGTCGTCGGTCTCGCCCTCCTGGTCCGATTTCTCTTTTTCTTCATCACCGGCGAATCGCCCGCAGGCCACCTCCAGTCGCTCATTCTCGCGGTCATCCTGATCATCGTGGGAGTTCAGGTGTGGGTGGTCGGGGTGGTGGCCGATCTCATCGCCGTCAACCGACGGCTCCTCGAAGAAGCGGTGGAGCGGCAGCGTGAGGGCCTCGGTCGTGACCGCTGACGGACCAGCCGGAAGCTGAAGTGAACCGGACAGCCGACCTCGGTGGATCCCGGTCGGCGCAGCGCGTCGCCGGGGCCGTTGTCGCCATTGCGTTGGTGGGCGCGGTCCTCTACCTGGCCCGGCCGGCAACGGTTTGGGAGTTGCTCGCGAGCGGCGATCCCGTGCTTCTGGTCCTGGCAGCAGCCTCGGCCGGCGCGGCGCTGGTCATCCGGGGCGCGCGCCTGGTGGCGCTGCTGCCGCCGGGCGACCTCCGCCTTCATGAGGGGACCGTTGTGGCGGCTGCCGCTCAGGCGGCGGCGCTCTTCGCCCCGGCGAGGGTCGGCGAGTTTGCATTGCCGTGGCTTCTCCGCCGCGTGACCGGACGCGATCTCACCGCCGGCGTCGGGACCCTGTTGGCGGCTCGGGCCCTCGACCTGGCGGGACTCGGCCTGTGGGCCGGTTGGGCGGTCCTGGCCATCTGGGGCTGGACCGAACCTGTTGCGTTGATTGCTGCCGCGGCACTCGTGGCGCCGCCGCTGATGCTGCCGATGACGTTACGGCTGGTCCATCGTCTCGCCGTGCGATGTCTCGCTCCCCGCGGCCGCCGCGGCAGGCGGTGGGCCCGATACAGCCGCCGGCTCTCAGACGGGGTCACCGAGCTCCAGCGGCGACCGGTTCGGCTGGCGGCGGCGGTCGCTGCGTCGCTCGCCATGTGGGCGTTTCTGTGGAGTCTCGCCTGGTTTCTTCTTGCGGCCATGGGTTATCGCTGGCCCGTCGCCGAGGTGGTGGCGGGTTCGGCCGCCGCCTCGTTGAGCAATGTGCTACCGGTCAATGTGATCGGAAACCTGGGCACCCTCGAGGCGGGCTGGACCGCCGCGTTCACGGCCCTCGGGATTCCCGTGTCCGTGGCCGCTGCCACCGGGTTGGCCAGTCACCTGTGGGCGCTGCTCTTCGCTGCGATCTACGGCCTCGCAGCGTGGCTCGTGATCACAAGGGGAAACCCGCGCGAGTCGAATTGAGCGGCAGAGGACCATCGCAATTCAACGCAGAGGCGCAGAGGCGCTAAGGCGCAGAGAACATCGCATTGTTGACTCATCGCACCATCGCACCATCGCAATTCAACGCAGAGGCGCAGAGACGCTAAGGCGCAGAGAACATCGCATTGTTGACTCATCGCACCATCGCACCATCGCACCATCGCAACGGAGAAACCGCAGATAGCGCAGATGGACGCAGATTTCGTCGCATCATCGCAATTCAACGCAGAGGCGCTAAGGCGCTAAGGCGCAGAGCCATTGCAATTGAGCGGCGGGTGTCCGTGGTTCTGTGGAGAATTGGTCAAGTTCTTCGATCTCATTCAATTCGGAGTGCTGCGGGCCGGCAGTTTCGACTCAGTCGGCGAGATTCCGGATTCGATCTCGTTGTTGATGGACCATGAACTGGAGCGAGATCGTCAATCGGTTCCTCAGAGACCGTGATCGTTTGGAGCGGGTGGAGGAGCTTCGGATTGTTGAGGTCGCCGATTCGCAGGTGGAACAACCGGACGAAGGCATACAACCGGCACCGTAGGGAGGCGTCTCGCATGCTCGAAGGGTGGGCCTGGGCCCACCTTCAGACTCGTCCCAGTGGGAAACGCACTGCCACGCGAATCAGATATCCTCCAATCCACGCGATGCCAGCTTTCAATTACGATTGTGCGATGTGATCCGCGTCAATCTGCGTTATCTGCGGGCAAAATGCGATGGTGCGATGGAATCTGTGTCCATCCGTGTAATCTGTGGGCTGCAGTGTTCGTGCGATGGGCCAATAATGCGATGTTCTGTGCGATGTCTCTGCGTCTTGGCGCCTCTGCGTCTCTGCGTTGAACTGAGATGTCTTGGCGATGACCGTTTTGGGAATTTGTACCTTCGTGGTTGCGACGAGCCGCTATACTGCCCCGCATGCAACGCGGTTGGTTCATCACCTTTGAAGGCGGCGAGGGCACCGGAAAGACGACCCAGATCCGTCGGCTCGCCGCACACCTCGAGGCGCTTGGTCGGACGGTGGTTCTGACCCGCGAGCCGGGCGGCACGCCTGTGGCCGAGGCGGCGCGGGCGGTCCTCCTCGATCCGGGGCTCGAGCCTTTGGGCCTGAGCGAACTCTTCCTGCTCGAGGCGGCGCGGCACGATCATGTCGAGCGGGTCGTCAGGCCGGCGCTCGATCGCGGCGAAGTGATTCTCTGCGATCGCTATGCCGACTCGTCCACGGTTTATCAGGGAATGGTGCGCGGGATCGGTGTCGAGCGCGTCGAGGAGCTCAATGATCTCGCGACCGGGGGGCTCGATCCCGATCTCACCCTCATCCTCGATCTCGATCCTGAAGCGGGAGTGACCCGGGCGCGATCGCGCAACGCCACCGGGGACGGCTCCGAGAGCCGGCTCGACGACGAGCCGGCCGAGTTCCACCGCTCGGTGCGGGATGGATTCCTTCGTCTCGCGGTCCGGTATCCGCACCGGGTTCGGGTGATCGACGCCACCGGTGGGCCCGATACCGTTTTTGCCCGACTCCTGGCGGTGCTCCCGGAGGATCTCAGGTGAGCGATCCGACCTGGTTCAGCGCCGCCGCTCTCGAACCGATCTCGCTGGGGAGAACTCGTCGAGCCGTTTCTTCAGCGAATCGCCCTGGCCCGGGACCGGGACCGCTTCCCGCACGCGCTGCTGCTGGTGGGACCGCGGGGGCTCGGCCGAGAGTTGGCGGCGGTGGAGGCGGCCGTGATGCTGGCCTGCGATGGCGCTGCGGATCCATGGAGCGTGAGCCCGTGCGCGGAGCGCGTCCGCCATGGAACCCATCCCGATGTCCGGGCGGTGCTGCCCGAGGGCAAGGCGAGCAAGATCAAGATCGAACAGATCCGCACGATCGCCGATGAGGCTTCGTCCCGCCCCTATGAAGCCAAATGCCGGGTGTGGATCCTCGACGGGGTCGAGTCCGCGGGTCTTGTTCCCGCGGCGGCCAACGCATTTCTGAAAACTCTCGAGGAACCCCCCAAACACGTCCGTCTGCTGCTTCTGGCGGAAAACCCCGGCGCGGTGCTGCCGACCATTCGTTCGCGGTGCCAACAACTCGCTCTTCCCGGTGCCGCGGTGGTGGCCGAGGGCGAGATGGGAGAGGGGGTTCCCCCCGAACTTGCGGCCTCGGTTCTCGCCGGCGTCAAGATCGAGGGTCCGCTGGGCGAGGTGCGGAGCGCCCTCGAGGCCGGGATCTCCGGCGAACTCCGCCATCTGCTGCGGCTGCCGTACCTCCTCGGCGACAAGGTCAACCCCTTTGATGTGGTGGCCGCGGTGGCGACCGAAATGGCGACCCAGGGCCCCGATGCCGAACGCAGCGAGGACTTGATCCGGCTCGCCGCCGATCTGTTTGCGACCGATCGCCTGCGTCGTGCCCTTAATCTCAGCAGCGACCGCCAGCTCGTCTCGTGTCTCCTGCGGTGGTTTCAGGAGCTATGAGGCCGGTGAGCCCTCTTCGCTTATACTTGAGAGTGTGCGACGAGCTGCGACGGAGCCACAGATTTGAACAACGACGCCAGGATTTCTCCGAGTTCCGGTGCGCGCGGATCTCGAGACGACAGCACTGAATCGACGGACCCTTCCTCTCAAGCCGGGTCCGATTCCGCCCAAACAGTCTCGGTGACGAGCGGGGCGGATGCCGATGACGTTGAGAAGCCGCTTGCCGTCGCTGCGAGTGTCATTCTGATCGCACACCCGGACGATCAGTTGCTCGGGTATCGATACGATCTCAAGCCGGGCTCGGTGCTGATCATCGGTCGATCGCCGGACGCCGATGTCAGCCTGCCCGAGATTCGGTCGATTTCGCGAATGCACGCCCGAGTGGAACACCGTGGTTCGACGGTGGTGATCGAAGACCTCGGGTCCACCAACGGCACCATCGTCAATGACGAGCGGATCAAGGCGGGCACGTCGCTCGCGAGCGGCGACCGGTTCCAGGTCGGGAGCTGCCATTTCAAGCTCCTCCACGATCAGGATGTCGAGATCGCCTACCATCAGACGATCTACAATCTGGTGGTGCAGGACGGCCTCACGGACGCCTTCACCAAACGGAAGTTCAACGAGGAGTTCGCCCGGGAGTTTTCCAGGGCTGGCAGATACGATCGGCCGCTCTCGTTGGTGCTCTTCGACCTCGATCATTTCAAGGCGGTGAACGACAGTCACGGCCACCTCTGCGGCGACTCGGTCCTCCAAGGGGTTGCGGCCAGGGTGCGGCGTCAGGTTCGAGCGGAGCAGATCTTTGCGCGGGTGGGTGGCGAGGAGTTTGCGATTCTTTGTCCGGAGACCGAGGCGAACCTTGCCCGGATTTTCGCCGAACGTCTTCGGCTCGACATCGATGGCGTGCCGTTTTGTTGGTCGGAAATCGAGGTGAAAGTGACATGCTCGTTCGGGGTGGCCGAACTGAGCGGCGAGATGTCCGATGCCGACGAGCTTTTCAAAGCGGCCGACCGCGCCCTTTACATCGCCAAGAACTCAGGCCGCAACACGGTTTCGGTCTACACATCCGAGGGCTGAGGATATGGCGAAAGACCCGACCGACCGACCGCGACCGCCGGAGGACCTCGTTGAAGATCCGGGTGAGACCTACGATCCCCGTGACCGGAGCTCCGAGGCGGTTGAAGCCGAGGGGGCGAGTCCGAGCTGGGACGTACCGACCGAATTCCACGGCATTTCGTCCACTGCGGTGGTCAAGGCCGATCGAGACGAAGCGGCAGGGCCCCGTTTTCGCTTTCGCCGGGTGGTCGGCCGGGGAGGCATGGGCGAGGTCTGGGAGGCGACCCAGATCAGCCTTGGCCGGCCGGTCGCCGTCAAGCGAATCCTGAGTTCGAGGAAATCCGACGACAAGATCGACGAGGCCAGGCGGGAGTTTCGCCTTGAAGCGGTGATCACGGCCGCCCTCGAACACCCCAACATCGTTCCGGTTCACGATCTCGTTCAGGATGCTTCGGGGGAACCCCTCATCGCCATGAAGATGGTCGGCGGCGAGAATTGGGCCCGGCAATGCGATGCGGACTTCGATTCCCTTCCGGTTGCCGATTACCTCGCGAAGCACCTGCCGGTGCTCGTCGATGTCGGGCACGCCGTCGCCTTCGCGCACTCCCGCGGGATCGTTCACCGCGATGTCAAGCTCAGCCAGGTCATGCTCGGCGAATACGGCGAGGTCCTGCTCATGGACTGGGGCCTGGCGATCCGGTTGGATGACGTGGAACCCGAAGGCGGGATGGTCGCAAGCACCCGAGAGCGAGATGGACGGATTCGAGACGATGCCTTGGACGCTTCCGTGGTGGAGGATCTCGACCTGCCGACCCGGAACACTGCACGCAGCCCCATGGGCACTCCCGCTCTCATGGCGCCGGAGCAGACCCGACCCACCGCCGACGGTGTCGGCACCTGGACCGATGTCTACCTACTCGGCGGCTGCCTCTACCGGCTCCTGACGGGAAGCTACCCTCACCGTGCCGAGTCGGGCCGCGACGCTTTCAAGCTTGCCGCCGCGGGAGTGATCGAGACGCCGAGTGATCGCAACCCTGATCGTGAGATTCCGGAAGAGCTGGAGATTCTCTGTCTCGAAGCGCTGTCGCCGCTGCCCGGGGGCCGCCCGTCCTCGGCGATGGCGTTCGTCGGAAGGCTGCAGGACTTTCTCTCCGGCGCGGGAAGGCGGAGGGAGTCCGAGACGCTGACGCACGAGGTCGCGGAAATCCTCGAGACCGGCGCCGGATCATACAGCTTTTTCAACGACTGCCTGACCCAACTCGATCGCGCTGTATCGTTGTGGGGAGCAAACCCGGTGGTTCCAGGGTTGCGCGACCTCGCCCACAGCGGGTGTTCGAAGTTGGCCCTCGGCGGAGGCGACCTGGCGCTGGCTCGATTGCAGGCCGAGCAGATCGGCGAAGAGGGCGCTCGGTCGGCGTTACTCGGAGAGGTCGATGCGGCCGAGCACGAACGTCGACGGCGAGAGACCCAGCGCAAGTGGGCGTTGGCGGCCGCCGCGGCCCTCCTCGTGGTCGTGGTTGTCGGATCCCTCGGGTTCAGCAGGAGGCTCGCGGCCGAGCGTGATCTCGCCGTGGCGGCTCGTGACGACGCCGAGCGCCAGAAGGCCATCACATTCGAAAGCCTGGAAGGCACCTCGTCGCTGGTCAACTACATGCTCGGCTCGCTCCGCGAGCGGCTCGATCTCGAACGGGACAAGGATCGAGAGGTTGCGCGGGCCGTCGGAGAGGGCGTCTTCGACTACTACCGAAGAGTGGACACCAGCGAGTTCTCCTCCGAGCTCGCGCTCGAACATGCGGATCAGCTTTCGCAGGTGGGCGGGCAGTTCAGCGATCTCGGTCTCGTCGAGGAGTCCATCGAGCTCCTCGAGAAGGGCCTCGGCCTACAGGGGCGTTTCCTCACTCAGGACGACTCTGCCCTCGCGCCGACCCTGGTTCGCCTGGGCGAGTCGTACGAACGTCTCGAAATGTGGGACGAAGCCATCGCGGTCCTCGACCGGGTCGAGGAAATCTCGGATTCGAATCCCGCAACCGACCCTCTCATCGTCGCCAGAGGGCTGCGGCGAAGGGGCCTGGTCCTCACCGGGATGGCGGAGTACGAGGCGGCGGAGGCGGCCTTTCGTGCGGCGTACGAGATGACCGTCGCCGAGGCCGGAGAAGACGATCCCAGAATCGTGAGTTCCGCCCGGGCCCTCGGCGACCTGCTCTTCGAGGTCGGCAGGTACGACGAGGCCCGGGGGTATCTCGAGGCGGCGCTGCTTCTTGCGGAGAGCTATCCGGGCGAACGACGAATCGAGCTCATCGAGACCAACATGGCGGTGGCCGCCCTGGACGACCAGATGGGAGAGCACGAACGAGCCATCGAGCTCTATCAACGGGCAATCGATATTGCGTCCGAGGAGTTCGGCCCCGACGACCGGATGGTGGGGATGAGTCTCTTCGGCCTCGGCAACGTCTACGAACACATGGACGACTACGTCCGTGCCGACGCGGTCATGAAGCGAGGGCTCAAGGTCTTCGAGGCGTACTACCCGCCGAACCACCACGAGATCGGCCTCGGTATCGTCAACTATGCGGGTATCCAGATCCACCTCAAGGACTACGAAGGCGCCGTCCGCAGCTACCAGAGGGTGCTCGAGATCTTCGCGGCGGCGTACGGACCGTTTCACAAGCACACCGCCGTGGCCCACGGCGAATTGGCGACGGCCTATCGCCGATGGGGCAAGCTCGAGCTCAGCCGCGAGCAGTACCTCGAGGCGGTGAAGTCCCTCGAGGGTGGGGTGGGACTCGAGGGCTTCGGCGCGGGCGTGCTCTTCAACAACCTCGCCGGAGTCGAGGGCGATATGGGCCGGTATGACGACGCCGACGAGCACTATCGTCGAAGTCTTGAGATTCTGACAAAGATCGTCGGGGAGGAGCACAACGGCGTGCTCCAGATTCGCATGAACCATGCCGCCATGCTCTCCGACCGAGGTAGTCCGAACGAGGCCCTGGCGATCATCGAGAACGTTGTCGAGATCCGGCGGCGGACGGTGGGACCGGAACACCCCGAGTTCGCCAAGGCGCTCTCTCCGGCTGCGGATGAGTTGGTCATTCTCGGTCGGCTCGAAGAGGCGGAGGCGCTGTACCGAGAGGTGCTTCGGATCCGTCAGACTTCGTACGGACAGGCCCACCGCCTGACATCGGCGACCGTCAGCAATCTGGCGTCATTGCTTTCCGATCAGGATCGCCACGACGAGGCCATCGCGCTCAAGACGGCCTCCCTCGAAGGGTATCGCAGCGACTTCGGCGACGATGACGGACGGACCGGCATGGCGAACAACAGTCTCGGTCGTTCCCTTGACGCGGCCGGCCGCACTGAAGAGGCGCTCCGACAGTTCGAGGTGGCGTTGGCGATCTGTAATCGAGCCTACGGCGCCGAGCACCCCGAAACTCTGACGGTCATGGGCAACCTGGGGTCAGTCCTCGTCGAACTCGGCCGGCTCGGGGAGGCGGGGCCGTATCTCGTCGTCGCGTACGAAAAGCGCAAAGCCCTCGGCGGCGGCGCCGATGCCAAGGTGGGGCGGTCGGCGATGGCGCTCGCCCGTCTCCGGTCGGCCGAGGGCGACCGCGAGGCCGCGACCGTGTTGATGAACGAGGCTCTCGGGATCTTCGAAGCCGTCCTCGGGCCCGAAAGCGGGGAGGCAGTCGCATGTCGAGAGGAACGCGATGAACTGATGCCGCCGCCGGCCTGAGGGTGATGCCACGAATCGTCTGAGCCCCACTTAGTGCAGGTGAAAACAACCTGTAAAGAGGCTACCTGAGAGCGGCCGTCGAATTGACTGGGGATTTCGTGGGGCGCTACTGTGGTTGTTCCCTGAGACCGCACTACCGTGGTCCTGGAGAGGAAACCCGGACTTGAATCAGCACCAGAGCCTGAAGATCGCAACAGCAATCACCCTCGCGGTGATCATCGCCGTGGGTGGGATGTCGCTGGTGGGGAGCTTTGTGCTCTGTGTCGGGTCCGACGGTCACGCTGCCCTCGAGCTCGCTTTCGGGGGGTGTTGTGTCGATGGCGACCGGGGCGAGACCGAAGCGTCAACAAGCCTCGTCGACTCGTGCGGCGGTTGCGCCGATATCGGGTTGGACGCGAGTTCGTTGACCGAGGGAAGGCACCGACTCGCCCCGCCACAATGCATCGTGATGAAAACGGCCGGTCAGTTCAGCACCAACGCAGAGACCATGTTTGACACCGGTCGGGGCGCAGAATCCGGTCCGCCTCATTTCGGAAACCGCGTGACGGTCGTTCTTCTGACCTAGATCACCTCGAAAACCAGAGACACTGCCCGGCCGCGAGGCCGGACGAACTGAGTTTTCCCATCTAGGTTCTAGGAGATCAAATGCAAGCATTCATTCGATCGTTGCTGATAGTGCTGGCCCTTCAGTCCGGGGCATCCGTGGTCGTGGCAGGACAGGACGAGACCCCGGCAGTTGGGCCGGCGATCACCGGAGAACTCGGTCTGGCCGAGGCGCTGGAGTTGGCAGCCGAGTTCAATCCCGTGTTGGCTGCCGCTCGAAACCAGGTTGGCGCGGCGGAGAGTCGGGTCCTCCAGGCGGGCCGGTGGGCCAATCCGGAACTCGAGTTCTCAATCGAGAATTTCGGCGGCAACGATGAACTCCGTGGTTTCGAATCCACCGAGAGCACCCTGCTGATCAGTCAGCCGTTGCAGATCGGCGGCAAGATCAAACGCGGCCGCGCGGTGGCGGAGGCGGACTCCACGATCGCCGGACGCCGGCGGGAATCGGTCGAACTCGACGTGCGGGCGCGGACGACCGCGGCCTTCTACGCGGTTCTCACCGCACAGGAGCGGGTGGGTCTGGGGCAGGAGCTTCTCAGCCTCGCCCGAAGCTTCGCCGATACCGTCGATTCCCGCGTCGAGGCCGGGAAGGTCTCCCCGGTCGAGGCGACCAGAGCGCGCATGGAGGTGGCGGCAGTCCGCATCCAGCTGATTCGGGCCTCACGTGAGCTCGAGGTGGCGCGGGTCCGTCTGAGCGCCATGTGGGGTGCGTCCGCCGCTGCTTTCCGGCGGGCTTCGGGAGAGCTTCCCCGGCCGGCTGAGCGCCCTGTGTGGAGCGACCTCGAAGCACTCGTTCGACAGACCCCGGACATGCTTGTTCTTGACGCGCAGCAGCAGAGGTCGGAGTGGGTCGTGGCCCTCGAGAAATCCTTCAGAATTCCCGATCTGACGGTGGCCGCCGGGCCCCGTCGGTTCTCCGAGACCGGTGACACCGCCTGGGTGGCCGGGTTTTCATTGCCGCTGCCGGTCTTCGACACCAACAAGGGCGCACGCCGCGCCGCCGAGTTCGAACTTGAAAGCACACGGCGACGGAACCAGGCGGCCAGGGTCGAGATCGAAACCGGTCTGGTGTCGGTCGTCGGGCGGCTCGATGCGGCGGTCGAGATCGCCACCGCCCTCGAGACCGAGGTGGTTCCTGCGGCGACCAGCGCTCTCGACGCCGTGGAGATCGGCTATTCCGAGGGCAAGTTCGGTTTCCTCGATGTGATCGACGCCCAGCGAACACTCTTCGATGCGCGCTCGATCCTTCTCGACAGCATCGCGGAATATGCGCTGGCGCGGGTCGATCTCGAGCGTTTGGTCGGTACAGGTTTAGAGCACGATGCGGTTCAATCGGCGGGGGTCAAATGAGGAGTTTGATGATGAGTACACATCCTGGTCGATTGAATGAAGCCTGTAATTCAGCCTTGGCCCTTTGTAGCGCCGGCGTCCCGCCGGCGTCGATGACGCCCACGAAGGGAAGGCGCTCCAATTCTCGACGAGTATTCAGGACGGGCTTCTTGGCATCGTTGGTCGCCTTGAGCCTTCTCGCGGCCATCGGTTGCGGCGGCAGTCCTCAACCGGCCGAGCCGACCCACGTCGAGGACGAGCACGATCAGCATGATGACGAGCGCGTGGTTCGCATCGACAATGCCGACCTCGAGGCGCTCGGGATCGTGATCGAGACAGCCGGGCCGGGTCACCTCGCGGTGACCGCCGAACTCCCGGGTGAGGTCCAGGTCGACGGCGATCGGATGGCCCACGTGGCGCCGAGGGTCGGCGGAGTCGTCCGCGAGGTCCGGGCGAGCCTCGGCGATACGGTTCGTAGGGGGCAGCTTCTGGCCGTGCTCTCGAGCCGCGAACTCGCCGATGCCAAAGCCACCTATCTTGCGGCCACCGAACGACTGCGGATGGCCGATGCCACGTTTGACCGCGAGGAGCGTCTCTTCAATGGCAAGATCTCATCGGAGCAGGATTATCTCGATGCCAAGCGGAACCGTGCGGAAGCGCGGATCGAGTCGCGCGCTTCGGAACAGAAGCTCCTGGCCCTCGGTGTCACGGCCGAGGAGATCAAGCTTCTGCCCGATTCCCACGACGTGGCGCTCACCGACTATCGCCTGCTCTCGCCATTTGACGGCACCGTCATCGATCGTCACATCACCCTCGGCGAGACGGTCGCCGCCGAGGCCCCGGTCTTCACGGTGGCCGATCTTACATCGGTGTGGATCGATCTGTCGGTCTACCAACGTGATCTCGGCGCCGTCCGGGCGGGGCAGAAGGTCCGCGTGGAGACCAATCACGGCGACGAAGCCGAACTCGTGATCGATTTTGTTCAACCACTGGTTGGTGAGGAGACTCGGACCGCTCTCGCCAGGATCATCGCCCCCAACCCGGATGGGCACTGGCACCCGGGGTGTTTTGTCAAAGCGAGGGTCGCGACCTCGGCTGGGGATGAAGTCCGGGTGGTGGTGCCTGACAGCGCGGTGATCCGGATGCCCGATGGCGATGACGTTGTCTTTGTTCTCACCGATGAAGGGTTCGTGCCGGTTGTGGTGACCCTCGGTCAGCGATCCGGCGACCGGGTCGAGGTGGTGTCGGGTCTCGAACCCGGCGAGCGATTTGTCGCGCGGGGCGGATTCAGCCTCAAAGCGGAGCTCGGCAAAGAGTCCTTCGGCGACGGCCACGGACACTGAGGGACGAGATGCAACGATTCATCGACGCCATCCTGTCGAGTCGGCTCCTCATCATCGTCATGACCCTCCTCGTGATGGCCGCCGGGTGGCTCAGCTACACCCGTCTGCCCGTGGACGCCTTCCCCGATGTGTCACCGAATCTGGTCCAGGTCTTCACCTTGACCGAAGGGCTGGCGCCGGAGGAGATCGAAAAATACGTCACCTTCCCCGTCGAGGTGGCCATGAACGGGCTGCCCGGTGTCTCAAAGACCAGATCGGTCTCCAACTTCGGGCTCTCGGTCGTCAACATCTATTTCGTCGAGGACGTGGATATCTATTTCGCGCGTCAGCTCGTGGGTGAACGACTCCAGGAGGCGCGTGAGCAGATCCCCGATGGCTTTGGCGATCCCGAAATGGGACCCATCGCAACCGGGATGGGCCTGGTGCTCTTCTACTACCTCGAGGACACGACCGGACTCCACACCCTCGAGGAACTCCGGACGATCCAGGATTGGCTCATCAAGTTCCAGCTCCAGACGGTCCCGGGGGTCACCGAGGTCCTCGGTATCGGCGGGTGGGAGAAGCAGTTCCACGTCGAGGTCGATCCCACCTCGCTGCTTCGTTACGACGTCTCCCTTGAAACGGTCATCGACGCCATCCGCGCCAACAACCTCAACGTCGGCGCGCAGTTCATCGAGCGCAACGCCGAGGAACTCGTTGTGCGGTCGGTGGGTCTCGCCACCGGGATTCGGGATCTCAGACAGATCGTGGTCAAGGCCGTTGACGGGACTCCGGTCTTTCTCGCCGATCTCGCCGAGATCGAGGTCGGTGGTGCGGTCCGACGGGGCCTCCAGACCCGCGACGGGATCGGTGAGGTGGTCGCCGGCCAGGTGATCAAGCTCTATGGCGCCAACTCCTCGTCGGTGATCGGGGCGGTGGAAACCAGGCTCGAGGAGATCAACGAGATTCTTCCCGAAGGCGTCAGGATCGTTCCCTACTACGAACAGAAAAGCCTGGTGGACGCCGCGGTCCGCACGGTCACGAGAGCGTTGATCGTGGGAATCGCCCTGGTCGCCCTGGTCCTGTTGGTTTTCATGGGCGGTCTTCGTGCGAGCGTCGTCGTCGCCCTGTCGATCCCGTTTTCGATCCTGGTGGCTCTGATCGGCATGCGGTTCTTTGGGCTTTCGGCGAACCTCATGTCATTCGGTGGGCTGGCCATCGCCATCGGGATGATGGTCGACGGCACCATCGTCATGGTCGAGAACATCGACCGGCTGCTGCGACAGGCCGATCCGGGTGAGAGCCGTCCGGCCGTCATCGCGCGGGCCGCGGTGGAGGTCGGGAGGCCGATCCTCTTTGCCATCTCCATCATCGTGATCGTCTTTCTCCCGTTGTTCAGCCTCCAGGGGGTCGAGGGCAAGACCTTCAGGCCGCTCGCCTACACCGTCGTCATGGCGATGATCGGATCGTTGATCTACTCGCTCGTGGTGGCCCCGGTCCTGGCGTCGTTGCTCATGCGCCGACCACGACCCGGTGGCCTCAACGCAAGCGACCGGGTGGTTGCGGCCTTGGATCGGGCCTACCGGCCCATCCTGGCCTTCTTCGCCGATCATCGGCGGGCGGCGGTGGTCCTCGCCCTGAGTCTGATGGTCATCGGTGGTCTGGTGCTGCCGCAGCTCGGGTCCGAGTTCACGCCGACCCTCCAGGAGGGGACCCTCGTCCTCCGTTTGACCATGGCGCCGTCCATCGCCCTCACCGAGAGCACCGAAGTCGCCCTGAGGGTGGAGCGCCGCCTCATGGAACTCGAAGAGGTGGTCTCGGTCGTGACCCGGATCGGTCGAGGTGAGGTCGGCGCTCACACCGATCCGATCAACAGCGCTGAGATGTATCTCCTGCTCAAACCGCGCAACGAGTGGCGGGTCGGCACGCAATTCGAGCTCGAGGACGTCATCCGCCACCACCTCGGGGAGATTCCCGGGGTCTTGACCAGTTTCACCCAGCCGATTCAGATGGCCGTCGAGGAGCTGCTCGAAGGGGTCCGGGCCGAGCTCGCCATCAAGCTCTTCGGCGATGATCTCGAGCAACTCAAAACCAAGGCCGATGAGATCGCGGCGGTGGTGGGAGGGGTTCGGGGCGCGGCCGATATCCAGACCGATCAGATCACCGGGACGCCGCAGCTGTTGATTCGTGTCGACCGCGAAGCCGTGGCCCGATGGGGCCTCAGCGTGGAGCACGTCCAGGGAGTCATCCGGGCGGCGGTGGGAGGCGAGAACGCCGGCCAGGTTTTCGAGGGTGTGCGACGGTTCGATATCGTGGTTCGCTACCCGGAGGCCGATCGGGACACCCCCGAGGCCATCGCGTCGATCATCGTTCCGACACCGGAGGGGGCGAAAATCCAGCTCTCGCAGCTGACCGAGATGCGCGAGATCGTCGGTCCTCGGCAGATCACCCGGGAGGGTGGTCAGCGATTCGTCACGGTCCAGTGCAACGTGGTCGACCGGGATATCGGCTCGTTTGTCGCGGAGGCGAAGGAGGCCATCGACCGGGAAGTCGATCTTCCGCCCGGCTATCTCGTGACCTGGGGTGGTCAGTTCGAACTCCAGCAGCAGGCCAACCGCCGACTCGCCCTGGTGGTGCCGGTGACCCTGCTCCTGATCTTCATCCTGCTCTACTCGAGCTTCAATTCGCTCAAGAGCTCGGTGCTGATCCTGCTCAACATTCCCCTCGCCCTTGTCGGTGGGGTGGTGGCCCTGTGGATCTCGGGTCAGAATCTCTCGGTCCCGGCCTCGGTCGGGTTCATCGCCCTTTTCGGGATTGCGCTGGAGAACGGGATGGTCCTGGTGAGCTATCTCAATCAACTGGTCAAGCGGGGAGTTCCGGTGGCCGAGGCGGCCATCCTCGCGGCGTCCGGGCGATTGCGGGCGGTGCTCATGACCGCGGTCACCACAGCGCTCGGGCTGCTGCCGTTGCTCCTCGCAACCGGAACCGGAAGCGAAGTCCAAAGGCCCCTCGCAACCGTGGTCATCGGTGGGCTCGTCACCTCGACGATCTTGACCCTGCTCGTGCTGCCTGCGATCTACCCGTGGTTCAAGGGAAGTGAAGAGTGAGGAGTGAGGAGTGAGGAGTGAGGTGTGAGCGCTCCCTTCGGTCGCTGTTAGAAGGGTCGAGCGGCTCCGCTTCGCTCGCTGTGAGGATTGATGAACTCCCAACTCCTAACCCCTAACTCCTCACCCATCCGGGCATCGACTCCCGTACAATACCCGGAGTCGCGCAACCGAGGAGCACCCATGCCTGAAACCACGCTGCCCTGGATTCTCTTTGTCGTCTACGCCATCGCCATCGTCGGGCTGGCCGTGTGGAACCGACGCAAGGCGTCGAGTATGGAGGGCTTCGCGGTGGGCAGCCGACGGGTGCCGCCGTTCTTCGTCGGCCTATCGCTCGCCGCGAACATGACCTCGGTGGCGACCTTCGTCATCAACCCGGGCCTGATCCACGCCTACGGTTGGTCGGGCATCGTCGGCTATGGTTTCGCCGCGCCGGCGGGGATCTTCCTCGCGCTCATCGTCACGACAAAGAAGTTCCGCCAGATCGGCGACAAGTTCACGGTCCTGACCGTGCCCCAGTGGCTGGGCGACCGCTATGGCGACCGTCGGTTGACCGTGCTCTTCGCCGTGGCGAGCCTGCTCCAGATCACCTTCCTCGTACTCATCGTCACCGCACTCGTTCTGGTGCTCATGAGCGTGCTGCACATCTCCATGTGGGTTTCGATCCTCATCGTGGTTGTGCTCGCCTTCACCTCGATCCTGCTCGGCGGCGCGAGCCTGCACGTGGTCTCCAACAGCGTCCAGGCCATGACCATGCTCGCGGTGGCGGTGCTACTGGTGGTGTCGGGGCTGGAGATCTTCGGCGGGGGATCGGTTCGTTCTTTGAACGGTTCGATGCCGTCGCGCCCTTCTACGGCAGCATGACCAACCCCGACAGCCTGCTCTTCCGCGATCTCTTCGAGGTCGTGATCGCCAACTTCGTCATCGGGGTGGCAATCATCATGCAGCCGCACATCATCTCCAAGTCGCTCTATCTGCGCACCGAACGCGATGTCAACGTCTACCTCGTGACCGCCATGATCGCCGGGACCGTCTTCACCACCGTGCTCCTGGTCGGGCTCTATGCCCGCATCGATCTCGGCGCCGCATTCGCACCGGACCAGGTGGTGGCAACCTATATCGCCACTTCATTTTCGCCCGCTATCACGGCCCTGGTGATGCTCGGGTTGCTGGCCGCCGGGTTCTCGACCCTCGAAGGAATCATCCTGGCGTTATCGACGATCTTCGCCAACGATCTGTGGGCGAACGTGGCGCGAGCGACAGGGATGGACGACGAGGCGATCCGCGGGCGTCTGCTCGGTGTCGGGACGGATATTCCTGGTCGTGTTGGCGCCGGTGACCGCCTTTCTGGCATGGCGGCAGATCGTCGCGCCATCGCTGTCGGTGGCGATCTTCGCCCAGAACGGGGTCTATGGCCTCTTTGCCGCCACCTTCGCGCCGGTGGTTTTCGGGCTCTTCTCCGAAAAGGCCACCGCAAAGCTCGCGGCGGCGGCCGCCATCACCGCGTTGGTCGTCCACTTCGGGATGTACTACGGCGGCATCACCCACTACCACAACAACCCCGCCGTCCCCGCCACCTTCGCCCTCATCGCCAGCACCCTCGTCATGGCAGCGGGCGTCGCGACACGAAAGAAGAGTTGAACCTGGGATCCGCACCGCGAGGCACAATGCGACCGCAAAGACGCGATACACGCCAAGATACCGCCAAGCGTCGCTGTTTGACCCGGGCTCCCTCTGATCCGGGAAACGAGCCCGAACCGGGGATTCGCGATGGGTTAATAGTATGACTTCGCGGCAGCTTTGCGATCCTGGCGCCTTTGCGGTTTCATTGTGGGCTGCGGTATCCAACTCGGCCCCGGAATTCCGTTTCGTGTTGGCGGGGTTAGACTTGGCATGAGCTTCGCACCTTTTGAACTCGACGGGAGCAGTGGATGATGGCCAGGTCTCGACATCTCATTCTGATATTCGCACTGGCGACGGTGCTGACAGCGACTGCGGCCGATGCGGGTCGGATCGTGGCCGTTGGCGATGTCCACGGGAACTTCGACGGTCTGACCTCGATTCTGAAGGAGGCCGGGGTCATCGACAGGAATCTGAAGTGGGCCGGCGGCACGGCGACCTATATCCAGCTGGGTGATCTCTTCGACCGCGGGCTCCAGGTTCGGGAGACCCTCGATTTCCTCATCCGGCTCCAGGCCGAGGCCGAGGCCGCCGGCGGCCGGGTCGAGTGCGTGCTCGGCAACCACGAGACCATGAACCTCACCGGATTCTTCCGGGACGCCAACCCGGAGGTCTACACGACTTTTGTCGACGCCAAGTCCGAAAAGCGGCGAAAGAAGCTGTGGTCCGCCGTCAAGAGCTACCGCTCGCTCCGCGACGAGCCCACCGATGACGCAGCGCTGGATGCCTGGGAGGTCGAGCACCCTCTCGGTTGGGTCGAGTACGCCGAAACGTTGGGGCCCAAGGGTTGTACGGCAAGTGGTTGCGGTCTCTCCCGGCAGCGATCATGACCGATGGTGCGCTCTTTATCCACGGTGGGGTGAGCCCCGCTGTGGCCGAGATGTCGGTGGATGAGATCAATCAGTTAGTGGCCTCCGAGATCAAGACCTTCGACATGGCGCGGCACTATCTGGTTTCCAAGAGCCTGGTGCCGCCCGCGGCGAGCTTCACCGAGATCGCCGATATGGTGGTTGCCATCACGTACTGGGCCGATCAGGAGGACTCCACCGATATGATCCGCCGCCACGCCGACCAGCTCGAGCCCCTGATCGGGATCGATGACTGGGTCACGATGTCGCCCGACGGACCGCTCTGGTTCCGTGGGGCAACCAGGTGGGACGAAGAACTCCAAGGCGACGAGATGGCCGCGCTCCTCGACGGGATCGGCGCCGATGTCATGGTCGTCGGCCACACCCCCGATCGCGAGGGAACCATCCGGGTCCGGTTCAAAAACCGGGTCTTTCTCATCGACACCGGGATGCTCTCGAGCTACTACACCGGCGGCCGGCCGTCGGCCCTCGAGATCAATGGCGGGGTCTTCACCGCCATCTATCTCGACCATCGCGAGGTCCTTGTCGACACCAACGTGCTCGACAAGGCGGCATTGGTGCTGCCGGGGATCCGAGAGCTGCAGATTGCTCGTCGGTAGGAGCATCGGCAAACTCACAGATCCCATCGCACCATCGCAACTTAACGCAGAGACGCAAAGGCGCAGAGACATCGCACAGGGCATCGCATTATTGAGCCATGCACCGACACTGCAGCCACGGATTGCACAGATAGACACAGATTTCACTTGTCACGGCGAAGCCGTAGGCGACGCCGGGCCGCACCATCGCTCTCGCCGGAATCCGCACAACTTCCGCACATTTTCATCATGACTCCCGGTTGGTGAGAGACCACCTTGTGGGAAATACATGAGCGAAGGGAGTGCGTGATGCGAAAGAGATGGGCGTGGCTGTTGGCTGTCGTGATCCTCATGGTACCGGGCTTGGTGGAGGCGCAGACCGAGTGGGTGGATGACCCAGCGAACCCAGTGATCGTTTCGCCCGGCGATCCCGGAGCATGGGACGACGGCGACCGGAAACCGCTTGCGGTGATCAGGGTCGATGGCGTTTATCACATGTACTACCACGGACAGCCTGCGAGCTCCGAGTGGTTTCGAGACTTCCAGATCGGCCACGCCTGGTCCACCGACGGCATCGTCTGGACCTTCGACCAGGACAACCCGGTGCTGGAGCTTGGCGAATCGGGTGAGTGGGATGATGAGTCGTTGTGGGGGGCGGCGGTGATTTTCGACGGCTCGCAGTTCATGATGTGGTATTGCGGTCTCCACGGTGAGTACAAACGCGCCGGTCTCGCCACCAATTTGGACGGTTACGGGGACTGGACAAGACATCCCGGTAACCCTGTCATAGATGTGGGACCACCCGGGTCTTGGGATTCGACCGAGGTCAAGCCGGGAGCCGTGATCCTCCGAAACGGGCTGTATCAAATGTGGTACAACGGCGGATCCGCGTGGAATGGACCAGCTGCCGGATGGGACTGGCAGATCGGCTACGCCGAATCGGCCGACGGCATCACTTGGACGAAGCTCGGGGAACCAATCATCGGCCCTGGCGACAGCTGGGAGGGCCAGTACGTATTTGCCCCCGAGGTGTTGTTCGACGGCCTGTGGTACCGGATGTGGTACGGCGGCGGCAACGCGAGCTCCCACTCCATCGGATATGCTGTGTCCACCGATGGGATCGAGTGGACGCGGTACGGAGAAAACCCGGTGATCGGCGATCAATGGGGGGTCGATCAGTTTCCGAGCGTCCTCGCCACCGACACCGGCGGTTACGTCATGTGGTACCACGATGCCGTCCAGGACGCCATCCGCCGGGCCACCTCGGACTGCTGCTCGACGATCTTCCCGTCGATCATTCCGGCGGCGGCCTATGCCGCGGGCGCCGAGGGCTCGTTCTACGAGACCGATGTCGACATCAGCAACGCCGGAGCGTTCGACGCCGAGTACCGGCTCGCCTGGCTGCCGCGTGGCGAGAGCAATGGCGATCCTGTGGAGTCCGAGCTCTTCACCCTCGGGGCCGGGCAAGAGCGTTCGCTACTCCAACGTGCTCGCCGAGGTCTTCGATCTCGAACCGGACGCATTCGGAGCGCTCACCATCGAGGCCACAAGCCAGGACCTTCTCGCCATGGCGCGGATTGCCAACACGCCGCAGGAAGAGGTCGCAGGGACCTTCGGTCAGTCTATGCCCGCGATCGCCATTGAGGACTTCATTCCCCGCGGCGAGCGGCGGCGACTGCTGTTCGGAACCGAGCACGCCGAGATGCGCACAAACGTCGGTTGTTTCAACGCGAGCGACATGGCGACCCGGGTCAACTTCGAGCTCTTCGCCGCCGACGGAACCCTGCTGGGAACCGAAAGCGTGATCCTCATGCCCTGGAGCAACGATCAGCTCAACCGGATCTTCGATCCCTACCACCCGGTGACGGGCTGCGTGGACTTCTGGACCGATGTCGCCGGGACGCAGATCTACTGCTATGGCTCGGTGCTCGACAACGTGACCTCGGACCCGACCACAATTCCGCCGATGTAGGCCCCGAGGTGGATCGGTCACTCGGCAGGACCGATCGCAGTTTCCGCCTCCTTCCTCGCGCTCGGGGCCTTCCGGCCGGTCGGTCGGCCGGCGGGCTCCGGCGCCTTTTTTCAAAACCCGGCTGGGTGGACGATGACAACTCGAAATCACTCAAGCAGGCAGGATGCCTGCTCCACAACATCGCAGGATCCTATTGTGGGGCAGGCTTCCAGCCTGCCGATGGCTCGCATCAGGGTGGACTTCCGTTGAAGGGAGTGGACTGATGGCGAAGATCGTCAAATTCCCCTCTCGGCGTGAGGCCTTTCCTCCCTCGGCTGACTTTGCGGCTTTTCGCGGCGTGTCGTATGATCGTCACAGAATGTCCACACAAGCTGAGAGCGCTCAAAAGACTGAGGCGCAGTTTCGCGTCGGTGAGTGGCTCGTCGAGCCGAGCCTGAACCGGGTGACAAACGGCGGGGACTCGGTTCAGCTCGAGCTCAAGGCCATGGATGTGCTGCTCTGTCTCGCCGGCCGTCCCGGCGAACTCGTGGAGAAGCACGAGCTGCTCGATGCCGTGTGGCAGACCGAGTACGTGTCGGACAACACCCTCACCCGACGGATCGCCGAACTTCGCGAAGCCCTCGGCGACGACGCCCGGAATCCCAGCTATATCGAAACCATCCCAAAACGCGGCTATCGTCTGATCGCGGAAGTACGCCCGGTGGACGAGGGCTGTGAGGATCTCGAAGCGGCTCTGGTGGAGGGGCCGCCCGACGAGTCGTCTCCGTACCCGGGGCTTGCGGCGTTCACCGAAGCCGATACCGATAACTTCTTTGGAAGGGAATCCGAGATTGCCGCCCTTTGGCGCAAGATCACCGGTCACCGGCTGCTCGCGGTCGTCGGTCCCTCGGGCGCGGGCAAGAGTTCGCTGCTGCGCGCCGGGGTGATCGCCCGCGCGCCGCCTGGTTGGCATGCCGTGGTCTGCCAGCCGGGTGAGGAGCCCTTCCTCGCGCTGGCCCGGGCGTTGGCTCCCGATCTTGCCGACGATGCCGGAGACCTGAGGCAGTTGCTCGCGTTCCACGATCCCGACATCGCCCTGGCGGTTGCCGCCCGCTGGCGAGGTCGTTGGGACGAGGCGCTGCTGGTGGTGGATCAGTTCGAAGAGCTCTTCACCCTCAACCCTCCGTCGGTGCAGGAGCGGTTTGTCCACCTCCTTCGTCGGTTGGTCAATGCTGCCGGGATTCACGTCGCTCTAGTGCTTCGTGACGACTTCCTCCTCGAGTGCCATCGTTTTCCGGAGCTGGCACCGATCTTCGATCACCTGACCCCGGTGGGACCGCCACCACCCGCGGAGCTCAGGCGAGCCCTCACCGAGCCCGCCGCGCGCCACCTCTATGCCTTCGAGAGCGATTTCCTGGTCGACGAGATGGTCGGCGAGGTGGAGGCCGAACGTGGTGCCCTGCCGCTTCTCGCCTTCGCTGTATCTCGTCTGTGGGAGGGACGCGACAGGGACCGACGATTGCTCACGAAGGCTCGATATGAGGAAATCGGCGGTGTCGGCGGCGCGCTCGCCCAGCACGCGGAAGCGACCCTTGGGTCCATCGGAAACGAGCGGCTTCCGGTGGTCAGAGAACTCTTCCGGAATCTCGTGACCGCGCAGGGCACGCGCGCTTCCCGCCAGTGGGACGAGCTCCTCTCGGTTTTCGGCAATTCGCGGGGCGAGTTGCCGGAGGAGGTTCTTCGAGCGCTCGTCGATGCACGGCTCCTCACGTCTTTCGAGGTTGAAGAGAGGGGAATGGGACCGACAAGGCGTGTCGAGATCGCCCACGAGTCGCTGCTCCGGGCCTGGCCGCGTCTGGTTCGGTGGCAAACCCAGGATGCCGACGCCGCCCAGCTCCGCGATCAGCTACGACAGGCCGCCCAGCTATGGCAGGCGCGGGGTCGTCCCCGCGACCTCCTCTGGTCGGGAACCTCGTACCGCGAATTCGCCGTCTGGCGTGAACGCTACCCCGGTGGGCTGAGCATGACCGAGAGCGATTTCGTCGAGGCCATGACGAGGCACGCCCTGCGGCGGCGTCGCCGACGTCGCATGGTTGTGGCGGCACTGATCCTCGGTCTGCTGGCGGTTGCCGTGGTTGTCACCACGCTTTGGCGGCGCTCGGAACACCATGCCCGCAGGGTCGAGGCACGAAGACTCGCCGAGATGGCGCGCCAGACCATGGGTGATTCTCCCCCCGAGGCCCTCGCTTACGCCATGGCCAGCCTGGAGGCTGCGGATGGCGCCGACGCCCGGCGGCTCGCCCTGCAGGCGCTCTGGCGCTCGCCCATGCCGGCGGCCGCGGACACGAGCGGAGTCAAGATCGCCACGATTCGGGCGGCGTTTAGCCCGGATGGGCGATGGCTCGCTACCAGCAACACGGGCGGGGTCATCCAGATGTGGCCCCTCGGCGGAGGCGACCCGCATTCGTGGCAGGCCCACCAGACGCTCACGACAGTGAAGTTCTCGCCGGAGCCGGGTGCGATCCTGAGCCAGGCGCTGGCCGATCCGAAGCGAGTCTTCTGGTCGGTCCCCGAAGGCGTTCGGCTCGGTGAGGTGGATGCACCGATGGCGCTCAAGGCCACCCACCTCAGCGCCAACGATTGGCACACCTTTCTCCGGATGACCCGCATCATCGAGGATTCACGCACCCCGGGGACCTGGACCATCGATCGTCGGCCTGAGGAGCTTCGGAAGAAACTGCAGGCGGGGCATTCCCCGCGGGCGGCCCTCGGTCCGGACGGGAGAGACCTGGTTTATTCCGTCGGCTCCGAGCTCTTCCTCGCCGATATCGGGCGGCCCGGTGCGACGCCCCGGGCCATCGGACGAGACGGGGCCGAGATCAAACAGATCGCCTTTCGGCCGGATGGGAGCTACTTCGCTACCATCGACTTCGACGGGGTCATTTCTGTCTGGGCCCTTTCGGATGGGGTGTCGGAGCGAATCAGATCGTGGCTGGGCTTGGCGGATGACGATAGCCACCACGTCGATTTCGACCCATCCGGGGATTTCGTTACCGTGTCCTTCGACAGGGGAGACATTCACGTCTACGGTCTGAACGATCCTCCCGGCGCCGAACCCTTGCGGCTCCGGCCCCAGGGCGGCAGGGCGGTTCACTCGGATTTCGACCCAAGCGGTCGCTGGCTGGCGACGGCGAGCATGGGTCGGCTCGCTGTGTGGCCCATCGACAGATCTCGGTATCCCTTTGTCCTGCGTGGGCACTCCGGTTGGGTGGACAAAATCGAGTTCGGTCCGGACAGCGGTTTCCTCGTGTCCACCGGCACCGACGGGACCGTCCGGCTGTGGCCGCTCCGGCCGGGCCCGGGGGCCGAGCCGCGGATCATCCACGACTGGGGCGGGCCCATCGAGGTCCTTGCCGCCTCACTCTCGGCATCGGACGATGGACGGCTTGTGGTGGCGACCGGGAACGAGAAGTTCGTCCGGGTGATTCCCTTCGATGGGCGCCCGGCCTACGATCTGGGGGAGGCCGATCAGCGGGTGCTCCGAGCGGCGGTGTCGTCGGATGGACGACGAGTGGCTGTGCTGGGAAGATTTGACGACCGGAACGCAATCCGGGTGTGGGACCTGGAAAACGACACGTTCGAAACGATCCCCCTTTTTGATGAACCCGGATGGCCCCCGTATGGTTACCCAGTTGAGTTCACGGAGGATGGACGCCTGATCACGAGCTTTGCGAGTCGAGTGCGAGAATGGGATCCAGAAACTCGGGAGGTTCGGTACCTTCTCGACGGGGTCTGGACTATCGCTCTGAGTGGAAACGGCCGAAAGCTCATCGGTCGACCAGGTCTGGCCGGCACAGGGGAGGCGGTTGCGACTGTCTACGATCTCGAAAGTGGGGAATCGAGCCGGCTCACAAGCCACGGCTCGGGTGTCGTTTCTCTCGCTCTGGACTCGACCGGAACCATCGCGGTCACCGGCGACCGCCGCGGCAACCTGAGGGTGGGACCAGCCTCAGGTGAAAGCGCTCAGATCCTGACCATGGATGACGTCCCGACATACACCGTCGCCGTGTCACCTGATGGTCGATGGATCGCCGCGGGGTATGTAGACGGGACGATCAAGCTGTGGCCGATGCCCGATCTGACGAAGCCACCCATCCACGAGCTTCCGCGTGCCGAACTCCTCGCCCACCTCAAGGCGCTTACCAACTTGCGCGTTGTGCCCGACCCCGACGACCGCGATGAGTACGTGGTCAAGGCCGGTCCATTTCCCGGCTGGGAGACCGTGCCGGATTGGTGACGAGATCATTCGGAGTGGGTGCCTGAAACCTCACATACGTGCCTTGCGGCGCCTCGAGCTTCGGCGGTTCTGGCCTTCACCGGACGTGCCGTCTCAGATCGATTTTGGGAAGTGGCGCCTCCCAGCTTGTGATGCGCTTCGGGCCCAAATATCGTTTGAGGGGGCACTCTCGGGGAGCGCGATGGGAGAATCGGGCCCAGAAGCGCGCTCCTGAAACCGATTCTCCCATCACCCTTCCCGTGAAGATGCCAGGCACGCAACTTTGTTCGCGGCGTTCATGGTTGGAGCCAGGCACCTCCGGACAACGCGCCATTCAACGACCGCGTGACCACACATCCGCACAACTCTCGCACCTTTTCGTCACGACTTTTTCCCCACAGGGACTGAGGTTGGAAGAGAGACAACGGTGAAAGGAGTGGGACATGAGGATGAGATGGATTGTGGTCCTTCTGGTGGTGGCGGCTGTCGGACCGGTAAACGCCGACGTGGTTCTCGACCTGGGGAGGGGGTCGGTGACGGTGCACGTGCCACCAGGCTATGACCCGTCCCAACCGGCGCCACTCGTGGTGCTGCTGCACGGCTACGGGGCGAACGGTCGGATCCAGGAGGACTATATGCAGCTTCTCCCGTGGACGGACCGGCTCGGCTTCCTGTACGTCTTCCCGGACGGCACCGTGGACTCGGAAGGCAACCGGTTCTGGAATGCCACGGACGCGTGCTGTGACTTCTACGGAAGCGGCATTGACGACTCCGGCTACCTCCGCAGGTTGATCGACGAGATCGTTGCCGAGCTCAGCGTCGACACCGAGCGGGTGTTCCTCCTCGGGCACTCCAACGGCGGGTTCATGGTCTACCGCATGGCGTGCGACCACGCTGACATCATCGCCGCCGTCGCCTCGCTGGCGGGCGCGACCTTTGCCGATCCCGCCGAATGCGCACCGTCGGCGCCGGTGCGGACATTGCAGATCCACGGAACAGCCGATGACGCCGCTTTGTACGAGGGGGGCACCAACCTCGTCGGCAACTCACCGCCCTACCCCGGTGCTGTCGAGACCACCGAGCTTTGGGCCGCCTACAACCAGTGCTCGCTGGTCCCCGACCTCTCGCAGCCACCGATCGACCTCGGCGCCTCCACGCAGGGTTGCGAAACGACCGTCGCGCGCTACGCGGACGGATGTGACCCAGGAGGCGCCTCCGAGCTGTGGTCCATCGTCGATGGTGGTCACATTCCGAACCTGTCGCCGAACTACGTTCCCCTGGTGCTGGACTTCTTCCTCTCCGGCGGCCACGGTGGTGTGCTGCTCACCCAGCAATTGGTCATTCCCGCAGCAGCGTACGCGGCAGGAGCGGAAGGCGCGTTCTTCGAAACCGATGTCGATTTGAGCAATGCCGACGCGTTTGACTCAGACTATCGTTTCACCTGGCTGCCACGCGGCGAAAACAACAACGATGCCGTTTCCTCCGAGTTGTTCACCCTCGGCGCAGGGAAGAGCGTCCGGTACACCAACGTGCTTTCCGAGGTCTTCGACCTCGAGCCCGACGCTTATGGCGCGCTCCGCATCGACTCGACGAGCGCGAACCTCCTGGCCATGGCGCGCATCGCCAACAGGCCGCAGGAGCCCGACGCCGGCAGCTTTGGGCAGGCCCTGGCCGCAGTCCGACCCTGCGACTGCGCCGCGCGTCACGAGCGGCGACGTTTGCTCTTCGGAACCGAGCACGCCGAGATGCGGTTCAACGTCGGCTGCATGAACGCAAGCGACACCGCGACCAGGGTCAACTTCGAGCTCTTTGCCGCCGACGGATCTCTGCTGGGAACCGAAAGCGTGGTCCTCATGCCGTGGAGCAACGATCAGCTCAACCGGATCTTCGACCCGTACCACCCGGTGACGGGCTGTGTCGACTTCTGGACCGATGTCGGCGGGACGCAGATCTACTGTTACGGCTCGGTGCTCGACAACGTGACCTCGGACCCGACGACCGTGCCGCCGATGTAGGCCTCGAGGTGGAGCGGTCACTGGCAGGACCGACCGCAGTTTCCACCTCCCTCCTCGCGCTCGGGGCCTTCCGACCGGTTGGTCGGCTGGCGGGCCCCGGCGCCTTTTTCGAAACCCAGCTGGATGGAAGATGACGACTCGAAGATCATCAAGCAGGCAAGATGCCTGCTCCACAACATCACAGGATTCTATTGTGGGGCAGGCTTCCAGCCTGCCGATGGCTCGCATCAGGGTGGACTGCCGTTGAAGGGAGTGGACTGATGGCGAAGATCGTCAAATTCCCCTCTCGGCGTGAGGCTTTTCCTCCCTCGGATGACTTTGCAGCTTTTCGTGGCATCGCGTATAGTCGTCACAGAATGTCCAGACAAATCGAGAGCGCTCAACAGATTGAGGCTCAGTTTCGCGTCGGTGATTGGCTCGCGGCGCCGAGCCTGAACCGGGTGATGCGGGACGGAGACGAGGTCCAGCTCGCGTTTAAGGCCATGGATCTGCTCATCTGTCTCGCCGAGCGCGCCGGCGAGCTGGTGGAAAAGCGCGAGCTTGTCGACATCGTCTGGCAGACCGAGTTCGTCGCCGACAACACACTCACCAAGCGAATCGCGGAGCTGCGGGACGCCCTCGGCGACGACGCCCGGGAACCACGCTACATCGAAACCATCCCCAAGCGGGGCTACCGCTTGATCGCAGAGGTGGTTTTCTTCGATGATGCCGTCGCCGCCGACACGGGTTCTCTGGAAAGAAAGGGACCTGAAGAGGTTTCCCCGTATCCCGGCCTCGAGCCGTTTACCGAGGCCGACAGCGAGAACTTCTTTGGTCGCGAGTCGGAGATCACGGCGTTGTGGCGGAGGATCACCAACCGCCGGCTGTTGGCGGTCATCGGTCCTTCCGGTGCAGGCAAGAGCTCGTTGCTGCGGGCGGGGGTGATCCCGCGTGCGCCACCGGGCTGGCGGGCGGTTGTCTGTCAGCCGGGGGAGGAGCCCTTCCTGGGCCTGGCGCGGTCCCTCGCTTCCGATCTGGCCGGCGATGCCGAGGAGATGGGGCAGCTGCTTGCGTTCCACGACCCTGACACTGCATTGGCTGTTTCCGCCCGTTGGCGAGGGCGATGGAAAGAAGCTCTCCTGGTGGTGGATCAGTTCGAAGAGCTCTTCACCCTCAGCCCGGAGCCGGTGCAGGAACGGTTTGTCGATCTGCTGCGTCGGCTGGTGGACGCGGCGGGAATCCACGTGGTGTTGGTGCTGCGCGACGACTTCCTCATCGAGTGTCACCGGTTTCGGCAGCTCGCTCCTCTCTTCGCGGAGCTGACACCTGTCGGGCCACCGCCGGGACCGGAGCTCCGCCGGGCCATCACCCAGCCGGCGGTGCATCGCCTCTTCGCTTTCGAAAGCCATCTTTTGGTGGATGAAATGGTGGCCGAAGTGGAGGCCGAACGAGGCGCCCTTCCTCTGCTCGCCTTCGCCGTGTCGAGATTATGGGCGCTGCGTGACCGGGATCGCCGGATGCTGACCAGAGAGGCCTACGAGAAGATCGGCGGTGTCGGTGGCGCCTTGGCCCAGCACGCAGAAGCGACTCTGGAGGCGATCGGCGACGAGCAGCTGCCGGTCGTGCGGGAACTCTTCCGCAATCTGGTGACGGCACAAGGTACGCGAGCGGTGCGTGAGGTCGCCGACCTGTTGTCGGTCTTCGATGCACCGCTTCGCGAGAAGGCGCGGTCGGTCCTGGACGCTCTGATTAATGCGCGGCTCTTGACTTCCTTCGATGAGGCGCCAGCCGACGAAGAAACGACGGCTCCGGATCACCGAGTCGAGATCGTCCACGAGTCGCTCCTCAGCGCCTGGCCGCGGCTGGTGCGCTGGCAGACCCAGGACGCAGATGCCGCCCGGCTCCGCGACCAACTCCGGCAGGCGGCGCAGCTTTGGCGGGCGAAGGGTCGGCCCCGCGATCTACTCTGGTCCGGGACGTCCTACCGCGAGTTCCGGGTATGGCGGGAGAGCTATCCGGGAGGGCTGAGCTCGACCGAGGGGGCGTTTGCCGACGCGATGGTCGGCCATGCGGGTCGGCGCCGACGCCGGCGCCGGCTGGCCGTTGCGGCAGTGCTGCTGGCGACGCTGACGGTTGCCGTCGCCACAACGTCGTTGTGGCGGCGCTCCGAGCACCACGCACGACGTGCTGAAGCGGGTCGCCTCCTCCAGGTCGGCAAGCAGTGGGTCCAAGACTCGCCGCCGATGGCTCTCGCTTACACCATTGCCAGTCTTGAGCTGGTGGATGATCCCGAGGCTCGAAACCTTGCCATGGAGGCCCTCGCTGATGCGCCGATGCCCTTGGTCGTAGACAGAGAGCATCTCCCGGGTCTTCCGGTTTCAGTGACCTTTAGTCCTGACGGACGTTGGTTCGCTTCCGGCACATTCTCAGGGGAAGTCGCCTTATGGAGGCCTTCTGGGGCAGAACCAAGGATTTGGGAGGCGGCATCCATGCAGACCGCCGTGTGGAGCTCGCCGGATTCGAAGGTGCTTGTCACCGGTGGAAGTGGCGACGCCAGCTATTCGTTTTGGTCGGCGATCGATGGAAGTCATGTGGCCACCGTTGAACGGTTCGACGGAGTCGCCCCGGGTGTGATCGAAGGGAGGAGTGGCAACAATCTCGTGAGGCTCGTTAGAATCATCCCGGACTCGGGAGTGCCTGGGGGCTGGACCGTCGATGACGCTCCTGCGCTTGCGTGGCGCCGTCTCGGGCAAACCGAGCCCCGGCTGGCTCTCAGCCCGGACGGTTCTCGTCTCATCGTTGCCAACGGAACCGATCTGAGCGAACTCAGGGTTCCTGATGACGGTGGTGAGCCCCGATTTCTCGCCCGAAACGCGTTCCCGGTCGAGCAAATCGCTTTTCATCCGGACGGCCGGCACTTTGCGACCTTTGACGTTGGTGGCTCCGTTCGGCTGTGGTCCCCCACCACGTCGGGCGTTCGGGTCGTACGCACCTTTAAAGGACCTTCCGACGAGGTATGTGACGATCTCCGCTTCGAGCCGTCGGGCCGACATATCGCCGCAGTTTTTGATGGGGCATTCGGCCTGATCTGGGGGCTCGACGATCCTCCCGGGGCCGAGCCCATCCGGCTTGCCCCGGCCGGGTCGCGTATGACCCAGGTCGCGTTTCACCCTGAAGGTCGGTGGTTGGCGACGGCCAGCTTGTTGCGAGTCGCCCACTGGCCTATGGAGCGGTCTCGTTTTCCCTTTGTTCTTCGTGGGCACAACGGGGCCGTCGAAGACGTGGAGTTTTCGGCTGACGGTAGTCTGCTGATCAGCTCCGGCAGTGACGGCACCATCCGTCGATGGCCCTTATCCGCAGAGGCAGGCGTCACGCAATTGGTTCTCCACGACTGGGGTCACAAGGTGGAGGGGGTGGTCTCGTCATCTGACGTGTCGGCAGACGGTCGATTCGTGGTTACCACTGGTGGCGAGATCGACGTCAACGTTATTCCCGTGAAAGGGGGCCCTCCGAAGACTTTCAGGGGATTCGAGCCTCGAGTTCTGCGGGCGGCCATCTCCCCCGACGGGCGAATTTTGGCGGTACCAGGAACCGTCGATGGTCATGAGTTCCTTCGCATCTGGGATGTGGAGACCGGCGCCGATTCTGCGTTTAACATCAGCGACGTCTTCACCTCGACCACGACCCAATGGATGATCGAACTCGAGTTTTCCGGAGACGGCACTCTCCTCCTTTCCGATGGAAGGGAACTTGTTCGATGGGACCCGGATTCGGGCGATCACTTCGTGTTGGGCGACGTCGTTGGAGAGTTTGCATGCAGCAGCGACGAGTCGATTCTCGTTTCGAGGACCCGGATCGACAGACCCGATGACGACCGGGCCACGGTTCGGAATCTCCATACCGGTGATGTGATTCCCCTGGCAAGCCATGGACTCGGCGTGATGGCCGTCGCCATTGACCCGACCGGCACAATTGCTGTTACGGCCAACCGGGACGGCTTCATTCGGGTCGGCAAGGCGACCGGCGAGACTCCACATCACCTGATGAGCAACCAGGGCATTCCATCTTCGCTGGCGGTATCACCGGACGGCCGATGGATCGCGTCCGGTGGCAGCGATGGCACCGTTCGGCTCTGGCCCATGCCCGATCTCTCGAAGCCGCCCATCCACGATCTGCCGTACCGCGATTTTCTCGCCAAGCTCAAGTCCCTGACCAATCTCCGGGTTGTCCCAGATCCGGAGATCCCCGGCAGCCAAGTTGTCCGGGGTGTTGCTCCATTCCCCGGCTGGGAGACCGTGCCGGATTGGTGAGACCGGAAGCCCGATCTTCGATTAATCTTGGAGCGACGTAGGCTGGGCCAAGGCCCAGCCTACGGTCTCCGAGACGTCATCGGCCGACGACTGACGACGGTCTACGTTCTCATCGGCATGGGCACGGGCACCGGCTCGGAACGCGTCCCCTTCGTGACCCAATGATCTCTTCTGTGATCACAATCTGACTTCACAGACTCGAGGGTTTTCCTCATCTTCAGGACTCATGTCTTCTGATGACGCAGGAAATCGTTGGGTCGGCAGAGTGCCGTATGGCGAATCGAAGTTCAACGACGACAGCCGGATCCGCACAATATCCGCACCTTTTTGTCATGACTTTCGGTCCATCTGGGCCGACGTTGGGGGTTAACGAACACAACGAAAGGGGGGATAAAACCGGACGGACCACGTTGTCGTTCTTGTCGGCGAATGGGTGATCCGATCAACAACCTCAAATGAAGGGATGACGTGATGAGATCTTTGAAGTTCCTGTTCGGCGTATGTGTCGTAGTGTGCGCGCTGTTTGTCGCATCGCCGGCCATGTGCGGTGATGACGTTGAGGGCGGAAACGGACGAGGAGTGTGCCATCTCGACGGTGCATGGCTCGGCGCATCGCCCGGGTGGGACGGTGCCTTTACGATCGTGTATGACTCCGATTCGCACTGGACCGGGACGATATCGATGCGGTTTGTCGGAAGTGACCCAACCTTGGGTGGGTTCTTCCCCGCCACTTCGCTGTCCAAAACCACCGGGACATGGGTGAGAACCGGCCGGCGGACTTTCGACTACACGATGATCCACTACGGCCTCGCTGAAGGAGGCCAGCAGCCGGTATTCATCGGAAAGCTCGCCGGGAGCCTAGTGATGACCGGGCAGTGCGACCATCTGGAGGTCACAAGCGGGTCACTGGGGCTCTATGACCCGACCCAGGACCCGTTTGGCGACGAGCCGCCCGCGTTTGGGTGTGTCCCGGACCCAGCCCTTACCACCGCCCAGCGGATTCCGGTGCAGCCTCCCTGCGAACCGTAACTCCGATCTGATTCTCTGATCAAGGGGCGCCCTTCGGGGCGCCCTTTTCAGCTCTTAACCGTCGCGCGGGGTGAATCGAAGTTCATCGCCGAAAGGCGGATCCGCACAAAATGCGGACCTTTTTGTCATGACTTCCCCCTTGCCACGACCCACGTTGAGAACATCTGATGACGGAGAGCAACTGGGAGGAAAGCATGGAAGACAAGAAGCCATTCGCGCGTGTGACGATTCTGATCGGGATTCTGTGTGTGTTTGCAGCGCCTGGCGTGGGACAGGGCAGTTCCCCTGTGATCGACTCCGTGACCCGGGGAAACTGGAACGCGCTTTCGGGCGAGCCGGCCGCCGCGGATGCTCCGGAGAGTACGCTCCATTGGGTGGTGATGCCGGACGGCATTCTCTTGGCCACCGAGGTGTGGCTCCCAACGACCGGAGGACCGACGTTCCCGACGGTGTTCATACGAACACCCTACGGACGTATGGCCCAAGAAGCTACCGCCTTGTTCTACGTCCAGAATGACTACGCTGTCGTGGTCCAGGAGTGTCGTGGCACCCACGATTCTTTTGGCACCTTCGAAGCGTACCGGCATGCCGGGCCCGACGGTCACGCCACCATCGAGTGGATCGCCCTGCAGCCATGGAGCAACGGTGACGTTGGCATGGTCGGAAAGTCGGCGCTTGGAGCTACGCAATACGCTGTGGCTCAGGGGGCGCCGGCGGCATTGAAGTGTCTGAGCCCGTCCCATGAGTCCCCGGATCGTTATCATCACATCGCCTTTCAGGGCGGAGCGGTGCGGTACGAACTTGTTTGGAATTGGCTGAACAACCAGGGTGTCCCCAACATCTACTATGAAATGCTGGAGCATCGCCTGTGGGACTCCTGGTGGTGGGATTTCGACTGGATCGGATTCCCGGGGACGATTCATGTTCCGACGCTCCATTTGAGTGGGTGGTACGACATGGCGCAGCAGGGCGGGTTGGACGCTTTCAGCATCGTCCAACATCAGGGAGGTGTCGGCGCTGCCGGCAACCAGTACCTCATCATGGATCCGCTGACCCATCGACGGACACAGGGTCAACTCGTTTTCCCGGACCCCGAGCTTGACTACAGTCAGTTGAAGCTCGACTGGCTGGATTACTGGCTGAAAGGCGATCCAACGGGAGTCGACAGCTGGCCAGCGGTGCGAATCTATCTCATGGGTGCATCCGGGGAACCGGGCGCCCCGGGAAATCTCTGGGTGGAAATGGAAGACTGGCCGCCGGCCGCCGAGACCCGCAGCTTCTACCTTGCTCAGGACGGCGGTCTCAGCGAGAGCATCCCTCCATCCGGGCAGCTGATACTGACCATCGATCCCCACGATCCTGTTACGACATACGGCGGTGCCAACCTCTACGGGGGGGCAAAGTTCGGCCCTTACGACCAGGCCGCAAATCCCTCTGATCGTCCGATCGAATCACGAGCCGATGTGCTCACGTTCACCACCGACGTGTTGACTGAGCCCATCACCGTGATGGGGCGGGTCTCGGCGACGATCTGGATTAACCCGGACACGCCCGACCTCGACCTCAGCGTTCGTCTTACCGATGTCTATCCCGATGGTCGATCCATGCTGATCATTGACGGTATCCAGCGCGCAAGGATGCGGTGCACTGACACCGCCGAGTGCTTCTTGGTTCCCGGTGTGCCGACCGAGATCGAGGTCGATCTCTGGTCCACCGCGATGGTCTTCAACGCCGGCCACCGCATCCGCGTCGCCATCGCCGGAACCAACTGGGAGCGTTTCGAAATCAACTCCAACGACGGCGGCGACCTCAATAATCCGAATTACATCGTTGCCAACCCAGAGATCCTCTTCGGCCCGCAGTACCCATCGGCGCTCTTTCTGCCATTCCCGGCGCTGTTGTTCGCCGACGACTTCGAGTCGGGCGACACCTCGGCGTGGAGTGCAACCGTGCCGTAGGCGTCAGAGTGCCGGAGCCATCAGAGAGCAAGGCGCCCGAGCTGGCGGTGATGGATCGGCAGGATCCGGTGGATGGGCATTCTCATGAGTGAGATCATCAGATTCCCGCGGCGGTCACCGCTGCCTCGGCCTTCGAGGCAGCGGCGCATTTCGGCCGAACTCTCTCACCCGATCGAGGGCGATCCGGGTCGACGTGGTCAAAGGCCCGTGAGGATCCGGATGCAGTCCTCGACCCTCGCGATAGATGTGCTTGAAACCCGACCCCACTGAAGCACGAGTCGGTTCCTGGAGATGGACCGAACCGCCTCGCACAGAATTGCGGAAGGGCGAGAAAGGCCACCTTCCGGGGGGTCGATTCGGATGTGGGAACGAATGCCTCGAAGTCGGCTCGTCAACGGCACCACAATAACCAGGCCGGCGGGCCCAAGGTTGAAATCGTCGACCGATAGTATGAGGGCGGGACGGCGACCGGCCTGTTCGTGGCCACGGGTGGGGTCGAGATCGACCAACCAGATCTCACCACGCCTCGGCTCTGGCGAGACCTGATCACTCATCGTCGAGGCCGTCCTTATTGGCCGTATCCCAGGCCTCACGTTCCTCGAGCACACCACCCCACGCCCGTTCGTCCTCGCGAACCTGCGCAAACGAAGCATTGACCTCTGCAATAAAACGCTGTCTACGGAAATTTTCGATGGCCTCCTCGAGGACGGCCTGCATCGACCTGCCGGAAGATCTTGACTCTTCTTTGAGGATCTCGTGCGAGGAGTGGCTGATTCGAATGGTTGTAGCCATGAACGAATACTCCAATGTATACAAAAAATAATACCACAATGAGTGTATCGACGCGTTCGTCGGTAGACCACGTGCTAGACTGAGCCCAGTCAATTTCGAGAAAGGCCAAGCGCCATCGACGGTATCGCCGCTTTCCGCCTCGGTGACTGGCGGGTCGAGCCCGCCGCGAACCTGCTCACGCGGGGTGATGACGAAGTCCACCTCGGGCCAAAGATGATGGAGGTTCTGAGTTGCCTCGCCGAGCACGCCGGCGAGGTGGTTCCCAAACGCACCCTCATCGATGAGGTCTGGCAGATCGAGTTCGTCGCCGAGAACACTCTGACCCGCGCCATCGCCGTGATCCGCCGCGCTTTGGGGGACAATGCCGGTAACCCGACGTACATCCAGACCATCCCCAAGCGCGGCTATCGGCTGCTCGCGGAGATCGAGTGGGAGCAACCGCGTGGAGCTGTTCCCGATTCGATGACGGCAGCTGTTGCTCCACCGGTCATTCTCACGGACGGGGACTTCGAGGAGCCCGGGAGACCGGTTTTCGTCGCTCGGCAGTCGGAGCTCGCAAAGCTCGACCGACTGCTCGATGCCGCGCTCGAAGGCCGGGGTGTCGTCGCTTTCGTCACCGGCGAGGCCGGTACCGGCAAGACTGCGCTGGTTGGGAAGTATTGCCGGCAAGCGCAGGAGCGGTTGAGCGATCTGGTCGTGGTGACGGGAGCGTGCAACGCCGCCACCGGGGCCGGTGATCCCTATTGTCCGTGGCGGCAAATACTGGCTCAATTGTCGGGAGACGTCGAGAGCCTGGTTGCCCGTGGCGTCCTGAGCGTCGAGGCGGGCCGTCGTCTCTGGGACAGCGTGCCGGTCTTTGCCGAGGCGGTGACCGATTCGGGACGTGATCTGGTGGATACTCTGGTCCGTGGGGCTCCACTGCTGGCGCGTTCAGCGGCGGTCGCGCCCGATGCGCCGTGGCTTGATGATCTCAATCTGCTGGTCCGACGCAGGGCCGCCGAGCCACCGGACGTCACCCTTCAGCAGGGGGCGATCTTTCGCCAGCTTGGACGGGTGCTGCAGACCTTTGCAACTGCTGCTCCGTTGGTCGTGGTCCTGGATGACCTCCACTGGGCTGATTCGGCCTCCATTGAACTGCTCTGCGACCTCGGTCGCGACCTTGAAGGGAGTCGCCTGTTGATCGTGGGGAGCTTCCGACCGGAAGACGTTGCCATCGGCCGTGCAGACGAGGCCCACCCGCTGACGCCGGTGATCGCTGAACTGCAGCGGGTGCACGGCGATATCTCGGTGCTGGTAGGGGCTACCGATGAGAGGAGTTTCGTCGACCTGCTCATCGACTCCGAGGCCAACAGCCTCGATGGAGAGTTTCGTGAAGAGCTCTATTCCCATACCCACGGACACGCTCTCTTCACGGTCGAGTTGCTTCGCACCCTGCAGGAGCGCGGGGTCCTCATTCAAAAGAAACTCGGTGGTTGGACCGTCGAAGACGAGCTCGACTGGTCGACCCTGCCGGCGAGGGTCGAGGGGGTGATCGCGGCCCGAATCGAACGGCTTTCCGCCAACCTGCGCGAACTCCTTACCATCGCCGCGGTCGAGGGCGCCGACTTCACCGCCGAGGTGCTTTCCAGAGTGAGGGACAGGCAGACCCGGGAGGTTGTCAAGGACCTCAGTCGCGGGCTCGAGAAGCAGCACCGGTTGGTGACCGCGCGCGGCATCCGCGCTCTCGCCGAGGGACGCCTCTCCCTCTACGGCTTCTCGCATGTGCTTTTCCAGCATTACATTTACAATGGCCTGGACGAGGTCGAAAAGGCTCATCTCCACGAGGATGTCGGGACCGTACTCGAGGCGCTCTACGGTGATGAGGCGAGCGAGATCGCCCCCCAGCTCGCCCGGCACTTCGAGGAAGCGGGACTGATCGACAGGGCGATCGACTACCTGGGGCGGGCGGCCGACGGCGCTCGAGCCGTCTGCGCCTTTCGTGAGGCCGAGTCGCATAATCGGAGAGCGCTGGCCTTGTTGGAATCGCTGCCCCCATCGGACGAACGAGTGGCGGTGAAGATCGAGCGTCTCCAGACGTTGGCCGTAACCTTGACGAACAGCCGCGGCTGGGCGGATCCAGAGGTCGGCAAGTTGAGCCTGGAACTGCGGGACTTGTGCGGCCAGGCCGGTGACACCGGACATCTGTTCTGGGCGTTGTGGCTGGCGGCGAGCTACCACGGCAACCGGGGCGAGATGCGACCACTCATGCCGCTCCTCGATGAAATCCTCGATACGGCGGAAGCCTCGCAGGATACGTTCCTGCGTGTCTCGGCGCACCTGACCCAACTCTATCGGATTTTCGCCGGCGACCCCGGTCGAGCGCGAGATCATCTCGAAATGGGTCTCAAGCTGCTGGACCCAGCCTCCACGATCCTCTTTCGTGCTGTGATTGGCGCTGATCCCCGAGCCACTCTCTCCCAGTGGCTGTCGTTTGCCCTGCTGCAACTCGGCTACCGTGATCAGTCATTCGATGTGGCTCGCCAGGCCGTGGCCATGGCGGATGAGACGAGCCATCCCTTCGCCATGGCATTCACCCGCGGAATCCTGGCGGTCAGCACCGCACTCCACGATCCGGAGGCCGCTCTCAAGTTGGCGGAGGAATGTCTGAACATCTCCGTGGAAAGCGGATTCGATGAGTTGCGTTTGTACGCAACGACAGCGCAGGCGTGGGCCGCGGCGGCCCTCGGCAACCCGCAGCCCAACGAACAGGTGATCGCCTGGATGGAGTCCGCCCACTTCAGGCTTCCGTTGACGTGGTGCCTGAGCGTCCGCTGCAGGTTTTTGATCGCTGCCGGCAAGCCCGAGGAGGCCTCTTCGGAGATTGCACGAGTACTCGGTCTCATCGATGCAAACGAGCAGCGAGATATCGAGAGCATGGTGCACCGTCTGGCGGGAGATGCCGCTCTGGTCGACTCCGAGCTCGAAGCCGAAGAGGCCTATTGCCGAGCCATCGAAGTGGCCCGCGGGCAACAGGCAAGGCTGCTTGAGCTCGATGCGGCCACCGCACTGGCCCGTCTCTGGCACGACCAGGGCAGGACCACCGAGGCTCGTGAACTCCTCCAGCCGGTCTACGACTGGTTTACCGAGGGGCTCGACTCGCGGCCACTGATTGAGGCCAGGGGGTTGCTGGCGCAACTTGAGCTGTGAGGCTGACATACGAGAGATCGTAAAGCCGGGCATCGGCTATCATCGTTTTTGCTCGTACGCCCGGATCTGGAGGGTGACCCTTGCTGATTCTGCTGTCCCCAGCTAAAAATCTGGTCGATGGCCCCGCCGTCGAAGGCCTGCCGGCAACCCAACCGATGATGCTCGGTCAGGCCGAAGTGTTGATGAAGACGACCCGACGTCTCAGCAGCCCCAAGCTGCAGAAGCTCATGGGTATCAGCAAGGACCTCGCCGATCTGAATCGTCGGCGTTTCCGGGAGTGGTCGACGCCGTTCACCGCCGTGAATGCCCGCCAGTCCGCTCTCAGCTTCAATGGCGACGTGTATCGGGGCCTCGATGCCGGCAGTATGAGCGCTGAGGACCTCGGCTACGCACAGGACCACGTGGCGATCCTTTCGGGGCTCTACGGTGTCCTTCGTCCGCTGGACCTGATGCAACCGTACCGCCTCGAAATGGGTGCGCCCTTGAGCACCCGGCGTGGCAGGAATCTCTACGCCTTCTGGGGGCAACGGATCACAGACTGTCTCAACGAACTCACTGAGGGGCATGGGGATCGCACGATCGTCAACCTGGCCTCGGGCGAGTACTTCAAGTCGGTGCGGCCGGAGAAACTGGCCGGGCCATTGGTGACTCCAGTGTTCAAGGAACTCAAGGACGGCAAGGCGCGCGTGCTGTCATTTTTCGCCAAACCGGCGCGCGGCAGGATGGCGCGGTGGGCGGTCGAACAGAGGGTGACGACGGCGCAGGAGCTTCGTTCCTTCGACGTCGGCGGCTATGTGTTGCGACCCGAGCTCTCTGATGAGACGAGGTGGGAGTTCGAACGGCCGCAACCTCCTCCCAAAACCTGAGTTCTGTCCCGGGTTGATTCGAGTGGGTCCATCATCGCCTCGCTGGAGCGTCCTTGCGATGGTGCGATGCTCCGATCCAGCATCCAGTATCGATTCGGACTAAAACGAGACCATGTATCGTTTACACTTCAAGATGCGCTAGGATCACCCCAGCCCGCGCGCCGACTGGAGAACCATGGAAGCCACCCGCGTTTTGCTCGTCAATGCCGTCAATCCCTTTGTGGAGGCACAGAACCGCTACCCCGCGCTGGGGCTGGGTTATCTCGTGGCCATGCTCAACCGAGAGCTCGGTGATGCGGTCGAGGTGCGGCTCATCGAGGAAGAGGTCGCCGCGACCATCCGCGACTGGCGGCCTCATCTGCTGGGTCTGTCATCGGTGTCACAGAACTACAACCTGGCGAAGTCCTACGCCGAGCTCGGTCGCCAGGCGGGGATTCCGGTCATCATCGGCGGCTACCACATTACCGAGTTGCCAAAGAACCTGACGAGGGCCATGAACGTCGGTGTGCTCGGCGAGGGTGAGTACGCGCTCTGCGAGCTCGTGGAGCTCTATCGCGAGAACGGCTCGTTGCCGCCGGCCAAGCTCGCCGGGATCGAAGGCCTGGTCTATTGGAACGGCGACGAGCAGGTTCAGACCTCACCCCGTGAAGTGGTGGGCAAGAAGGAGAAGGACCTCGACGCGCTGCCCATGGCGGACCGGTCGATGATGCGGGTCCGGCCGCATTCGAACATGTTGACGTCACGCGGCTGTCCGTACAACTGTACATTCTGCGCCTCGACCCGGTTCTGGCCCAACATCCGCTACTTCTCGCCCGAGTACATGATGGAGGAGATCAAACACCTCCGCGACACCTACGGCGTCAAGTACATCACCTTCCACGACGATCTCTTCATCGCCAACACCAAGCGACTTGCGGGTTTGCACGAGCTGGTCATGCGTGAGGGGCTGCCGAAGCAAGGCTTCCGCTTCTCGTGCGCCTCATCGGCGACCCGGATCACCGATGACACCGCTCGGATGCTCAAGGAGATGAACTTCGTTTCGATCTCCATGGGGCTCGAGTCGGGCAACCAGGAGGTCCTGACCCGGCTCAAGGGCAAGGCCTTCAAGGTCGACATCAATGAGAACGCGGTCCACACGTTGCACCGGCACGGAATCCACCCGCATGCGTCGTTCATTCTCGGCGAGCCGCAGGAGACCGTCGAGCAGATGATGGAGACCTACGACTTCATCAAGCGCAACCCGCTCTCATTGGTCAACCTGTATGTTCTGACACCGCTGCCCGGAACCCCGGTCTGGCACAACGCCAAGGCCCGCGGCCTGGTTTCGGACGACATGGACTGGGATCAGCTCAACATCAGCTTCGAGCTCGACTGGAAGCGTGTGATTCTGGTATCCGAGACGGTCAGCCGCGAAGAACTGCACAAGGTCTACCAGAAGTTCCGGCGTCTCAGGCTCTACAAATACGCCAAGGCCATGGCGAGCCACCCCTTCCAGATGGACCTCCCGGAGTACGGCCGCGCCAAACTCGTCGAGTGGGGCTATCGCGTCAAGTCAGCGTTCGCCCATGGATCTGCGCCTATCAACGCCGGATTGGGTAAAGAGTCCTAGACGCTTCACGAAATTATGAATGATGAATTATGAATGATGAATTTCATCACAATCATCTCAAGCCGCCCTGCGATGTCATTCATCATTCATAACTCATAATTCATAATTCAGCTGCTGGTGCCGCTGATGATCCAGCGATCAGGGCCGATGAAGGTCGTCGTGACGTTCGCGAGCCCGGCGTCCTCCATCCACCCTCGCAGTTCCGGTTCGGACCAGGTGTCGCCGAACGAGCGCATGTTGATGGCGAAGAGGGCGCCCAGCAGGTGCTCCTGTTTGGCGTCGTCGATGGCGAAGTCCACCACCACGACTCTGCCTCCGGGGGCGAGAGCGGCCGCGCCGCGTCGGATGATCTCCGCCGCCTGGGGAGCCAATTCCTGGTGGAGGATGTTGGCCAGCAGCACGACGTCGTAGTCCGAGCCGTAGTCGGTCTCGAGGTAGTCGCCGCCGATCCAGGAGATTCGACTTTCGAACTCGGTTCCGAGAATGGCGGCCGGGGCGGCTTCGGCCACCTGTGGGATGTCGAGGACGGTGGCCTTGAGATCGGGGTTGACGGTTAAGAAAGCCTTGGCAAAGTGGCCCCACCCTCCGCCGACGTCAAGCATGGTCTGCGCACCGGTGAGGTCGATCTTGCCGGCGACGCGTCGGGCCTGCTGTGAGCCCATGGCCTGCATGGCGGCGCCGAATCGAGCGGTCTCTTCGGGCGTGCGGGGAGCGGTGGACCATTTTTCTCCCCGGAGCCAGGGTTCGAGGTTCTCACCCCACCGTTCGTACATGTTGTGGAGGTGATCGAGGAAGGGACCGAAGCCGGCGCCATCGGTGCCGAAATATGGGCGGAGAAGTTCCGCCAGCCGGTAGCGATCGCCTTCGGTCTCGATCAGTCCCTGAGCCACCAGGGCGCGGATCATTTTGCCTGTGGCCAACGGATCGAGGTCGAGATCAGACGCGATCTCCTCTGGTGTGGCGGTCTGATCCGCAAGGGCGTCGAGGATCCCGGCGCGGCCGGCGACGGTGATGACCCGCTGCCCGGCGAACCCCCAGAGCAGGCGTTGAAGATCGTCGAGATCGATGTGTCTGTCCGTCATGGTGTCCTCCCAGGACGATGATTCTAGACGAAGGAGCGGCGGGAGAGTGGCAGGGCACGGATCCCGGTCGATCGCTGTGCGAATAATACAACTGCGACTGAATCCCTATTTGATGGTCGGTATTGACATTACGCAGAAGCCGACACAAAAATGAGACCGCGATAATCGGAGCGAGCGATCATTCTGTCCTGGATTCTGAGTGCGGCGCCGGAGAGGTGGTCGTTGGCGATTTGATGGCCCACCGAATTCAAGGTGGAATTGAGAAGGGGGTGGATGATGAGGCGGAGAGTGGTTCAAAGCGTCGTTTTGGCAATGCTGTTGGTCGGTGGTGCATCCTTCGGGCTTGCGCAGGGGACCGGCTACACCGAGGCCGAACTGGCCGAACTCAATGCCGATGCAGCAACGGTGGCTGCGTCGCCGCGGGTGATCGGACCACCGGTTCCGCACCCGGATGCGTACGGTGCGGGACGAGCTGTCCTTTATTTTTCCGATTTTGAGGCCGACAACGGAGGTCTGCTGCCGACCCTCGACTGGGAGTGGGGCGCCTTTGCATGGGCCGGTACCGCAGCCTGTTCCGGCGGGGCGACACCGCCGGCGGCTCCATACTCGGGTACCAGCATGTGGGGCGTGGTCCTCAACGACTGCTACAACAATCTGGGCAACAACTCCGGCTACGACACCTGCTTGAACGGCAACACGGCTGATGACAGCGTTCTGACCCTGACGGTGGATCTCACCGACTATACGGACGCTCAGCTGAGTTGGTGGGAGTGGAACGACCTCTATCTGAACTGGGATTGGGGTGAGGTCTCCGTCAACGGTACCGTGGTTTTTCAGCACTGCGGGACGGGCTACATCACCCCGACTGCGTGGGCGCAGCAGGTGGTGGATCTGACAGCGCATGTCGGCAGTACGGTCACCATCGAGTTCCGCATGATGTCTTCCGCGGTTGTGGCTTACGCAGGCTGGTATCTTGATGATCTCGAGGTGTCCGGCACACCGGTGCCGGTGGAATTGCAGAGCTTCTCCATCGAGTGATGGGAGCGGCAGTCCGAAGACAAGGGACGACTCGCAGGACCGATAGCTGCTGATAGACTGATAGAGGAATCACCTCGAAACTGCGGTCTTGGCGTTCAACAACCAGCACCGGACAAAGGCGGTCGTCGGCCATGGTGCGTTCGCGGTCCATCAAGTGGTTGCACGACGAGCTTCCCGGGCTCGTGTCCGACGGTGTGCTCGATGAGGCGACCGCGGATCGACTACGGGAACGCTACCCCGCAGCCGTCATCCATGTCGGGGAGCCGGCTTGCGATCATCATCTGCGCCGTCTTCGGCGCGTTGCTCATCGGCTCTGGGGTGATTCTGCTGATCGCCCACAACTGGGAGCATCTGGGACGTCCCATGCGGACCGCCATCGCCATCCTGCCGCTTCTCATCTCCCAGGTGCTCGCGGGATGGGTGCTGTTTCGGCGCGGTGAATCCACCGCCTGGCGGGAGGGTTCGGCGACCTTGCTGGTTCTCGCATTGGCTGCCGCCATGGCGCTCGTGGATCAGACCTATCACACCGGGGACGATCTCGAGTCCTTTCTCTGGCGGTGGTCGCTGCTCATGGCCCCGTTGCCGTGGTTGCTCAATTCATCGGTGGCGGCAGTGATCTTTCTGGCCTCCCTGACCTGGTGGGCCGGCGCCGCAAAGGCCGACCGGCTCGAGGTGATCTGGCTCTGGCCGTTGGCCCTGGCGGTGGTGCCGCACGTGATCTCGGTGCTGCGAGCGGACCGCCGCGGACTGCGCGCCGCCAACCTCCAGTGGGCGTGCGCGATCTTTCTTTGCGTGGCGGCCGGCGTCGGTCTCGAGTGGCGGGTTCCGGGTCTGTGGATCCTGGTCTATACGGGGCTCTTCGCCCTGATGATCGCGGTGGGCACGGCATCACGCCGTGACGAAGAACGCCTCTGGCGTCGGCCCTTCGAGGTCATCGGTGTCGCCGGCAGCCTGGTGCTCTGGCTCATTCTGAGCTTCGACGAGCCGTGGAGGAACATCGGCTGGAACCACATCCGCAATGACGAGCGCTTTCACCAGGCTGCCTCGCTCTTCGATGTCGTGCTGGCAGTGGGCCTGCCGCTGGCAGCTCTGGCCGTGGTCGCGCTGATCCTCGATCGTCGGAGGGACACCCTCGCCATCATGTGGACGGTGTCGGTGCCGGTGGTCGCGGTGGTCTGGCCGATGGTTGCGGCGTCCGAGAACACGGATCTCAGGTGGATCGCGGCCGTGGCCTTCAATCTGGTGCTCTTCGGCGTCGGCCTCGCCACCATCACATCGGGCGTTCGCTCTCAGAACCTCGGAACCGTCAACCTCGGGATGATCGTCATCGCGGGCCTCGTGGTGGTGCGCTTTTTCGACACCGAGATCGGTTTCGTCGCCAAGGGCCTGGCATTCATCGCCGTGGGTGATCGGTTTTCTGTTCGCCAACGTGGTCATGGCGCGTCGACTCAAACGAGCGGAGGGGGGTGGGTCGTGACCGCAAAAACGCTTCGCCTGATCCTCTTCATCGTGCTCGCGCTGGCTCAGATCGCGGTGGCGGCGAGGGCCATCATCCTTTCAGAGATCGCTCTTCGCCACGGGGAGGTCTACCGTTTCAGGCTCCAGCCGGTGGATCCGGTGGACGCCTTCCGCGGCCGGTACGTTGCCCTGCGTTTCGCCGAGGACCGCGCTCCCGTGGCCGACGAGGTGCCCCACCTCAGCCAGGAAAAGGTCTATGTGCCGCTGATGGTGGATGACGAGGGCTTCGCAACCTTCGGTTCGGCGCGGCTGAAGGCCCCGGAAACGGGGGACTATCTCTACCTTCAGAAGCGGAGTCGAGTTCATGGACGAGGATGGAGAGCGACGGCTGTCGCTCGCTCTTCCTTTCCAGCGCTATTACATGACCGAGGAGCTCGCCAAAGAGGTCGACCGCTCCATGTGGCGTCGCGGTCAACGGCCGGCGTGGGTGACGGTTCGGATCCGCAACGGTACCGGGGTCATCGAGGATCTCTACGTCGACGGCCTGCCGGTCCGGGAGTGGCTCGCCGCGGGCGGCCCGGAAGCGCCGCCGTCCATCGAGCCGTGAGCCCGGCGCTCACCCGCCGTCAGGAGATCATCCTGCGCCTCCGCGAGCAGGAGTGGGTGTTTGACGACCTCCGCCACGAGCTCGCGGTCAAGGTCAGCACCCTCGAGGACGATCTCGGTCACATCCAACGCAGCGTCAGGTCGAACGGTGCGCGTCTCCGGGTGCGATCCGCGGTCTGCGCCGACTGCGGCTTCCAGCTCTCGAGCAATGCGCTCCACCCGCCCGGCCGCTGCCCGCGCTGCAAGAGCCGGGACCTGGACGGTCCATGGCTTCGCATCGCGTGAATGATGAATTATGAATTAGGAATGATGAATGACATCGCAAATCGCAACCATCGCATTCGAAGTACGGTGCGATGAAATTCATAATTCATCATTCCTAATTCATAATTAGTCCGCCGTCCACCGTACCTTCAACTTCCTCGCCGCCCTCACTTCGTCGACCCGGCTGACCGGGGTGTCGTGGGGTGCGGAGCGGACGAGCTCGGGGTTCTCCTCGGCCTCCTTGGCGATGGCGAGCATGGCGTCGCAGAAGATGTCGATCTCGTCGGGCGAGACGCTCTCGGCGGGCTCGATCATGAGCGCGCCGTGGACGATGAGCGGGAAGCTCATGGTCGGCGGGTGGAAGCCGTAGTCGAGCAGCCGTTTGGCGATGTCGGTGTTGTGGACATCGTTGGCGGTCTGCCGGGTGTCGTCAAAGACAACCTCGTGCAGGGTCGGTGAATCGTACGGCAGATGGTAGGCATTGCCGAGACGTCGCCGGATGAGGTTGGCGTAGAGCACGGCCACATCCGACATCTCCCGCAGCCCGTCGGAGCCGAGGCTCCGGATATAGGTCAGGGCGCGGACCAGGATGAGGAAATTGCCGTAGAACCCGCGCATGGCGCCGATGGAGGCGTCGTCGTCTTCGACCAGCGAAAAGCGCTCGCCGTCCTTGACCACCCGCGGTACCGGCAGGTGCGGCACCAGGGCCTCGGAGACGACCACCGGACCGGCGCCGGGCCCACCGCCGCCGTGGGGGGTGGAGAAGGTCTTGTGCAGGTTGATGTGCATGGCGTCGGCGCCCATGAGACCCGGCAGGGCGCGGCCGGCAAAGGCGTTGAGGTTGGCGCCGTCCATATAGATCAGACCGCCGCGGTCGTGGACGAGCTTGGAGATCTCGACGATCCGGTGTTCGAAGACGCCGAGGGTGTTGGGAACCGTGAGCATGATCCCGGCGACCCGGTCGGTCATGAGCCGGTCGAGCTCCTCCATGTCCACCGTGCCGTCGGCGCCCGAGGCGATTTCGATGGTCTCATAGCCGGCGAAGGCGGCCGTGGCCGGGTTGGTGCCGTGGGCCGAGTCGGGCACCAGCACCACGTCGCGGGCGTCGCCGCGCGCCTCGAGGGCCTTGCGGATCATCAGGATCCCGGCGAGTTCGCCGTGGGCGCCGGCCGCCGGCTGCAGGGTGACCCCGGCCATTCCGGTGATCGCGATGAGCGCCTGCTCGAGCTCCCAGATGAGCCGCAGGCAGCCCTGGACCTGTTCGACGGGTTGCAGCGGGTGGGCCGCGGCGAGCCCGACCAGCCGAGCCGTCTGCTCGTTGATCCGGGGGTTGTACTTCATGGTGCACGAGCCGAGGGGGTAGAGCCCTTCGTCAACCGCGTAGTTGAGCTGACTCAGACGGTGGAAGTGCTGGACGATCTCCATCTCGGTGAGATCGGGGTAGTCGGCGACCTCGTCGCGGAGGGCGGCTTCGGGTAGGACCGACCGCCGGATCGACGGCGGGCACATCGAGGGGTGGGAGCTGGAATCCCTGGCGTCGGAGTCGCTCGGGGTTGCGCTCGAAAAAGAGCGGTTCATCGCGGATGGCCCGGCGCTTCATGAGACGCCTCTCCAATGCGGCGAGGAGGGCCTCCATATCCGCAGCGGTGTTTCGTTCGGTGACCGCAACCAGCAACCCGTCGGGCCAGGAACCACCCCATCGATGGGCGGCGACCCCGGCGAGCACGCCCTCGGCGGCGAGCCGACGGGCGAGCTCATCGCCGCTGCCGGGTCCGGTGAGGAGAAACTCGTCGAAGGTCGGAGCCGATCGGATAGGCGAGCTTCCACGGTCCGTTCATCTCGTTGATGCGTCGCTTGAGCTCTTCGGTTCGGGACAGACACGACGTGGCGAGCTCCCGCAGCCCGTGGCCGCCGATGGCCTCGAGCCAGATCGTCGCCGCCAGCGCCATGAGGCCCTGGTTGGTGCAGATGTTCGAGGTCGCCTTGGCTCGACGAATGTGCTGCTCGCGGGTCGAGAGGGTCAGACAGAAGGCGCGTTGGCCGTTGTCGTCGATGGTCTCCCCGGCGAGCCTGCCGGGCATCTGGCGGATGTGCTTCGCCTGGCAGGCGAAGAAACCGAGGTGGGGTCCGCCGAAGCCGGGGGCCAGGCCGAAGCTCTGGGCCTCGCCACAGACGACATCGAAACCGTGCGCGCCGCCGCCCGCTGAGCAGACCCAGGGAGACGCCCTCGGTGACGACCTGGACGGCGAGAGCGCCGGTGTCGTGGGCCGCGGCGCACGGCCGGCAGATCCTCGACGATGCCGAGGAAGTTCGGCGACTGGACGGCGATGCAACAGCTCGGTTGTCGCCGGCGGCTTCGCGCAGGGCGTCGGCCGAGACCCGGCCGTCCTCGCCGGGAGGCACGACGACCACATCGAGGCCGGCCGGGTCGGCGTAGGTCGCCAGCACCTGCCGATACATGGGGTGGAGGGTCTCGGCGAGGACCACCCGATCGAGCTTGCCGCGTTTGACGCGGTGGGCGAAGAGCACCGCCTCGACCAACGCCGTCGCCCCGTCATAGAGCGAGGCGTTGGACACCTCCATCCCGGTGAGCTGGCAGATCAGGGTCTGGAACTCGAAGATGACCTGCAGCGTGCCCTGCGAGATTTCGGGCTGGTAGGGGGTGTAGGAGGTGAAGAACTCGGCCCGCGACAAGACGGAGTCGACCACGCTCGGACTGGACGTGGCGATAGACGCCCGGCGCCCAGGAACGACAGGAACGCACTCGGGCGAGAGGTTGGCCAGCGCCATGGACTGGAGTTCCGAACGGACGGCGTTCTCGTCTCGGCCGTCGTCCATGGGCAGCCGGTCGACGCAGACCTCGGCCGGGATCGACGAGAAGAGCTCATCGATGGAGCTCGAGTCCGAGTTCGGTGAGGATACGCCGACGATCCTCGTCGCCGGCGCCGATCCACGGGTGCATCAGGCGCTTTCCGCCTCGATCATGGCGGTGTAGGCAGCGGCTTCGAGAAGATCGCAGCCATCGGTCGAGCCCTTGATCTTGGCCAGCCAGCCCTCGCCATAGGGGTCCTCATTGACCAGATTCGGTTCGTCCTCGAGGCGCTCGTTGACCTCGATGACCTCACCGCTGACCGGGGAGTTGAACTCGGAGACGGCCTTGACCGACTCGAGGGTCCCGAGTTCCTCTGCCGGCGGTGGCGTCCGAAACCGACATCCGGAACTTCGACATAGACGACCTCTCCAAGCTGATCCTGTGCATAGTGGGTGATGCCCACCACCACCACGTCACCTTCGACACGAGCCCACTCGTGGGTGCGTCCATACTTCAGATCGGCGGGTACGTTCATGGCTGTCTCCTTCCCGGTTCTCGCTGCGTCCGATGGTCTTTGTGTTTCACTTTTTCTCGCGCGAATAAAACGGTGTCTTGACGACCCTCGCGGCGACACGACGGTTGCGGATCTCGACAACGAACTCGGTGCCCTCCTCGGTGGCCTCGATGGGAAGATACGCCAGCCCGAGTGCCTTGCCGAGGGTGGGCGACTGGGTTCCCGATGTCACGTGTCCGACCGGTTCGACATCACCCTCGGCAAGGTAAACGGGATAGCCGTGGCGGGCAATTCCACGATCGATCATTTCGAAACCGACGAGCTTGCGATCGAGCCCATCTTCCTTCTGGCTCTCGAGGATGTCGCGGCCGATGTAGTCGCCTTTTTTGAACTTGACGATCCAACCGAGACCCGCCTCGAGGGGGGTGGTGGTGTCGTCGATGTCGTTGCCGTAGAGGCTCATCCCGGCTTCGAAACGCAGGGTGTCGCGGGCGCCGAGCCCTGCGGGGAGGAGGCCCTTGGGGCGTCCCTCGGCGAGGACGGCTCGCCAGATTTCGGGCGCATTTTCGTTGGCGGTGTAGACCTCGAATCCGTCCTCGCCGGTGTAACCCGTGCGCGCCACCATGGCCCGGTGGCCGCAGACCTCGGCAAAGACAAAGCGGTAGTACTTGAGTTCGGCGAGGTCGGTGTTCGCCAGCGGCTGGAGGATCTCGGCGGCGAGAGGCCCCTGGATCGCCAGCTGCGCCCAGCTCGTCGGACTCGTCGCGGACCTCGACACCGTCTCGATCGGCGGCAAGCTCCATCAGATAGGCCGCATCCTTGGTGCGGTTGGCGGCGTTGACCACCAGCAGATACTCGTCGTCGGCCATCTTGTGGACGAGCATGTCGTCGACAAACGTCCCTTCGGGATACATCAGGCCGGTGTACTGGGCGCGACCGATGGTCATCTTGGAGTGGTCGTTGCACGACACGAGTTGGACGAAATCAAAGGCGCCGGGTCCGGTGATGAAGATCTCACCCATGTGCGAGACATCGAAGAGACCGGCCATGGTTCTCACCGCGGTGTGTTCGTCCACGAGCGAGGTGTATTGCACCGGGCAGCTCGTAGCCGGCGAACTCGACCATGCGGCCGCCGGCCGCGACATGTTCGTCGTAGAGCGCCGTGTGTTTCGGCATCGTCATCCACGCCACCTCCGCGTCGAATTGAGGGAGTCCGTGCAGTCTCACGGAGCACGGCGGCAGGGTACCATCACAAAACGGGATCGGAAAGTCGGTTACGGATGGCCGAAACGGCGACCGAGGACCGCCACCGGCGGCGATCTCAGGTATAGAGCTTGTCGAGCATCAGTTTTGCCTTTTTCAGGTCGCTCGATGGCTTGATGATCTTGTCGATAAGCCCGCTGTAGGTCTCGCCCAACGCGTCGAGATTGCCCGATCGGACCAGCCCGAGAAGCTGTTCGAGGGCCTGTCGCCCCTCGCTGCCGACCTTGCCGGCGAGCTCGCGCTCGACGATGACCTTGACCAGCGCCAGCATCTCTTGCTGTTGCTGCTGCTGGTTCGGCATCGATGGCGGCCGATCGGGTCGAGCCCGGCTCGGCGGATGGCTGCGTCGCTACCCGCCAAGCGCGCGCGTTTGCTCTTCGGCAGCGCCTCCCGCCGTTCTCCCGCAAAGAGACCCTCGGGTAGATCCCGCAGTTGCCGAGCTGAACCGGCCGAGCATCAGATAGAGCTCCTTCTCGGAGGCGAAGTTTCCGACCAGGCGGGCGTTTCGGTCGAGCTCGAGGGTCTGCGACTCCTGCAGCATGATGTTGGCCTGGGCGCCCTTCTCGAGGATGATCTTGTCGGCGTGGACCCGCCAGGCGGTGAGTTCTCCGGCGACGAAACACGAGTCGGCGGCTTCCACCGATATCGCCTCCACCTGGACATCCGGGTCGATCCGCACCGAGCCCGAGCCCGATTCGATGACCGAGTAGACCCCGGAATTCTGGATCACGAGGTTGCCGGGGGTGCGGATGGACAGCTGACCCTGCTCGTTGACGGCGATCTCGGTGCCCTGGGGGATGATCATGGTGGGAAAGTTCTTGGTGTCTTCCATGGGTGTCATCTACTCCAGACTCGCGATGGCAGCGGGTCAAAGGACGGCGCCGGCGCGTGCCGGCCGCGGACAAGGAGCTCTTCGTGGCCGGTCCATTGGTAGTTGAGGATGAAGATCCTCGGATCGACGGGTTCGGGTTCATTGTCTTCCGCGTCGGTGAGCCGAACCTCGAAGTGAAGATGAGGCGAGGTGCTCCAGCCGGTGTTGCCGACGGTTCCGATCTGTTCGCCCCGGACGACCTGAGCACCGCGTCGTACCGAAATCTCCTGCAGATGGGCGTAGATGGAGACATAGCGCTCGCCGTGTTTGAGGACGACGACGTTGCCGTAGCGCCACCACCTGACGTTGCGGCTGAGTGGGAAGCGGCCGGCGAAGACCACCCTGGCGTCGCCCGGAGCCAGCACCGGAGTTCCCTCGCGGGCGGCGAGATCGATTCCGGCGTGGAAATCGATGGTGTTGGTGAAGGGCGAGGTCCGGTTGCCGAAGGGGGAGGTCAGGACAAAACTCCCGATGGGCAGGGGGCAGATGGATGGGACCGCAGCGGGTGAGCTCCTCGTTGGCCCTGGCAAAGCTGGCGAGTTCGTCCGCGAGAGTCAGCAGGGCCTTGGTTTCGGTGTCCATCTTGAGGGCCCGACGGATGGCGATCTCCGCTTCCGGGACCGAGAGCTCGCCGATGGGGGGCGCTTCAGGAAAACCGCCGCCGCTGTGAGCCGTTTGGGTCGCGCCCATGATGAGGCTCATCTGGCGTTGACGGTTGCGGGCCTGGGTCGTCTGCCGTTCCAGTCGATCCAGCACCGTGACCCGTTGGGCGAGGATCGCTCGCTGGGTCTGATTCTGTTGGTCGAGGACACGAAGCCTGCCGGTGAGGAGCAGTGACTGGATCCCGAGGGGCGTGAGGACCGCCCCGGCGATGAACAGGACGCTCAGCACAGCCGCGACAAAGCCACAACCATCGCATGCCCTGGCGTGACAGGAAGTAATAACGGACTTGTTTGCGGATGTCCGCGGGGTGGAACTGGATCTCGTACATCAGATTCGATCTTACTCCTCATGGGTGGAACAATGGTGGCGGCGGTCACATGCCACCTTCGGACGGTTTTCCCATGGAAATGTCTTGACGGGCTCGATCAAGCAGCCTTGAGGGCCTTGACCGGGTCCTCCTGGGAGGCCCGCCAGGCAGGCCAGAACGACGCCGCGGTGACCATCACGAGACCCACAACGCCTACGGCGATGAGATCCGGCCAGGCGGGGTGAAACGGGATACTGTCCACCATGTAGACCTGGGCGAGGCCTTCCGGGAATCGGACCACGTTGAAGGTGTTGAGGACCCAGCTCGCGGCGCAACCGAACGCGATCCCGAGGCCGAGGCCGAATCCGCCGAGCAGGATGCCGGAGTAGAGCAGCACCCGCCTTACCAGGGCAGGGGTCCCACCCAGGGCCTGGAGGGTGCCCGCCGCCCGCCGTTTGTCGATGGCGAGAACCACCAGAGCCGAACTCACCTGGAACGACGCCACCGCCACGACCAGGCTGAGGACGACAAAAAGCGAGATCGTTTGCCACCGCAGGGCGGCGAAGAGCGGTCGATTCATCTCCCGCCAATCGGTGAAGAGCAGCGTCGGGAACGCCGTCTTCCAGGGGTTCGCGGACCCGGTCGATGGCCATGGGATCGTCAAGCTCGATCTCGACGCCCGCGGCGCCGATGCCGGGCATCACCTCGTGGACCCGGCCGAGGGGGATGAGGATCCACTGTTGATCGAATTCGTTGAAGGCCAGCGAGAAGGTGCCGGCGAACTCGAGCTGCAGCGAAGGAATGATCCACGTTCCTGAATCCGGCGGGAGACGAACGGTGGTGCTCTCGCCGGTCACCGCGCCGATCTGATCGGCGAGCCGCACGCCGAGGATGACCGGCATGAGCTTCGGTGGGGGGCCAGGTTTCGAAGCCGGAGTAGACCGGAGGATCCTGGACCGCCTTGATGGTGACGGCGAGGGGCCGGGATGGTTCGGCGGGATCATCGATGAGTCCCGAGAGATAGGTCACGGGGCTGGCCCTGCGGACGCCGTCGAGATCGGTCATCTGCCGGGCGAAGGCCGTGGACTCGCCGGGGCTCATCCGGTAGCCCGCGAAACCCACCATGTGCGCGTTGCCCTGTTGGAGCGCAGCGGCGATGGCGTCGGTGTAGCCCCTCATGAGCGCGAGGGTGATGACCAGCGCCGCCACCGCCAACGCAACGGCGGCAAATGCCGCCAACGCCGTACCCCGCAGCAGCCGGCCGGTCCGGCGGCGGAGGAAGCGGATGGCGAGGTCGAGGGCGAGCGGCATGAGCGACAGTGTAGACGAGGAGGAGTTTTCAGTTCTTAGTTTTTAGTTTTGAGTTCCATCGCAGTTGATCGGGGATCGATAAGCTCGAATTCCCTAATTGAATTGATTGGTTGATTGGCGATTTGGTTGTGGCATCTCGGTTGTTCGAACCCTATCTTTCGGGGAAAGAGATAAACCGAAAACCTGGTCAAGAGGGTCGGCGTGCCGCCGCTTGTCATCGGAATGCCTGCCTTCTGCTCCTTTGTAGGTGCATTCGTCAGAGACCAATTTGAAAGGAGGGGATCACCGAGAGTCGAGCGCGCCTCGATTCCGGTGCGGCGTGGTGTGTCGTTCGAATTTTCTCAACACGACCGAGAGACAGGAGACAAAGTGATGAAAAAGAAAGTGTTTGTGGCGTTCTTGGTATTGGCGGTGTGTCTGACGGCGACCAACGCCAGTGCAGGCGACTGCAAGAAAATCATCGCGAAGGTCGGCGCGGCCACCTACCTCGATGAGTGCTCCTACGACGGGGTGGATTATATCTGGTGTATCGATACACCGGTGATTGGGAATCTCCGCGGCACGTGGCATTTCTATTCCAGCCCCGAGATCAATATCTGGGAGCTGACTGTTCCCGACGGCGCCCTTGGCATTCCCGGCTGGGATCTGTGGGCCGCCTGGAACCTGTCGGTGTTCGAAACCCACAAGGGAGACATCATCACCCAGGACAATGAGATCCTCAACCTGGATGCCTACCAAGCCTACGGGGCTCTGTCTGGTGCGGCATTCATCATCGGCGGCACCGGGGATTTTGAGGGCGCGACCGGCTGGCTCGGATATGTAATCACTGAGGCCGAAGGGGGTGAGTTGAGAGGGGAGATCTGTCTCCCGTAGTCCGAATGGACCTGGGGGCTTGACAACGAGATTGGGCAGTTGACCCTGTTCGCTGTCGCTGTCGCTGTCGCTGTCGCTGTCGCTGCCCGGACGCGGACGCGGCCCCGGGACGTTGGCTCAATCATCCCCGGCCTTCTGGTCCGCTGGGACGCTCCGGCGTCACAGCGGACCAGCGTCGCACCATCGGCGTGGTCGCTCGTAGGTTGATTGGTAGGGCTGCCACCACGCCGATGGCACGCCGGCGGCCTGCCCCTTCGCCGGAACAGCAGACCTCATCGCGCTTCCCGAGGGAGCCCGGTATGACATTGTGCGCGGAGCGCCGCGATGCCGGTTGGTCGTTCCGGCACAATGTCAAACCCGGCACCCCGTTGGGGCGGGGTTTTCCGCGGGTCCTGGTCGGCTTCGGTTGCTGTCCTCGACACCGGCTTACCGAACCCGGAACCCGAGGGTCCCCGCTACGGCATGGTGCGTAACGTCACGCGAGCCGGAGCGGGTTGCCGGCACAATGCCGGACCTGGCACCCCGCCGCACGCCCTCATCCGGAGTGCTGTGGAGGGTCTGCGAATCCGGCCGCTATATCTTTCGCGCGCGATAGGTCACCGAACGAACGACTCCTTTGAGATCGTCGCCGTTGAGGCCGAGTTCCTCCATGGCGGTGCTGATCTCCTTGGGCAGCGAGTCGGCGACCGAGGCGATGAAATCGACATCCTTGGCGATCTCGATGTCGCCGAGACCGGCGGCGGTGAGCATGGCGAGATAGTCCTCGCGCTGGATGGCGCCCGAGACACAGCCGACATAGGCCATGACGTCTTGGGTGATGATCTCCGGAAGCTCGCCGTCGAGCATGACATCCGAGACGACGAGACGGCCGCCGGGTTTGAGCACCCGGTGGATCTCGGCGAAGACCTTGGACTTGTCCGGGACGAGATTGATGACGCAGTTCGAGGTGATGGCGTCGACGGTGTCGTCATCCACCGGCAGGGCCTCGAGCCGGCCGTCGCGGAACTCGACGTGGTTTGCGCCGGCGGCCGCCGCGTTGGCTGTGGCTTTCGCGAGCATCTCGGGGGTCATATCGACGCCGATGACATGGCCATCGGGACCCACCGCACGGGCGGCGATGAGCGCGTCGATTCCCGCGCCCGAACCGAGGTCGACCACGGTTTCACCCGGTTGGAGCTCGAGATACTCTAAGGGCGCGCCACAACCGAGCCCGAGATCGGCGCCTTCCGGCAGCAGACCGAGATCGACGATGTCATAACCGAGGCCGGTGGAGAGCCCGGCCGGTGCGGATCCACAGCAGCCGGTAGCCGGTGCGCAGCATGAGCCGCCCTGGGCGATCTTGCCGTACCTGTCTCTGACCGTGGCGACGATCTCTTCGGTGGAGGTGTTTGGATGGATGTGGTCGGTCATCTGTCGCTCCTTTGGTGTTCGCTCAACACTTCTATTCCGGAAACGGAGGAAAGGTGATCAAAGGCTCCGGGGCAGCAGGTCTCGGTCGCAGATCTGATGGCCACCAGAAGGTCCTCGATACCGGCCACCGTTGTCTCGGCTGAGGTCCTGGGTAGTTTTTGGAGGATGGCGCACGTGAACTCGATTTCCTGGTTTCGGACCGAGGCGGCGGCGTTCCGGCCGGCCCCGGTGAGGGAGGCGCGGAGGGCGCGTCGGTCATCCGGGTCGGGTCCTCGGACCACGAATTTGCGGTCCTCGAGCCGATCGAGATTGCGTGACAAGGTGCTGGGAGCGATGCCGAGGCGTCGGCCGAGTTCACCAAGGCGCAGACCGTCGCTGTCTGCCAGGGCTTCCAGGGTGGCGGCTTGAGCGACGGTCATGCCGCAACAGGCGATGTCGGCGCGTTCGGCGAGGGAGAACCGCCGTACCAGGGCTCGGATCGCCTCCATCAGTCGGATTGCGAGTTCATCGGATGAGGGGGTGCTCATAGTTGCTCCATACAATGAATGTATATTACAAATAAAAATTGTCAAGGGACGGAATGCCGACACCGGCCTTCTGGGCCGCTGTGACGCATTGGCGTCCCAGCAGTCCAGCGTCGCACCATCGGCGTGGTCGCACGTGGGTTGATTGGAAGGGCTGCGACCACACCGATGGCACGCCGGCGGCCTGCCTCGTAGCCGGGAGAGCAGACCGCATCGCGCTCCCCGAGGGAGCCCGGTAGCGCCATTGTGCGCAGCGCGTCGCGGTGCCGGATGGTGGTTCCTGCACAATGGCGTACCCGGCACCCCGATGGGGCGGGGTTTTTCGTGTCCAGGTGCAGTCTCGGGCACGGGTATGGTTGCGGTCACCGCCTCGGCTACGGGAACGGAAACGGGGAGGACCGCCAACGAGATCGGCTCTTTAATGGCTTGATACGCGAGGCGGATCGTCAACGACTCTGATGGGCCGGCGGGACGCCGGCCCTACAAACATCGCAGTCACGGATTCGGGTGGAGGGGACGGCAGGTCATGGCTCGGACGTCGTCGAAGAGGTTGAGCGAGGACTCGACCTGTGAGGGGTCGAGAGCGCCAGTTCCCACCAAAAGACGCAGGTGGATATCGACCTCTTTCGCGGAACCGTAGGCGATTCGCCAGTGGTGCATTCGGTCGCGACCGGTTCGACCGGCGCCTTCGGCGATGTTCGCCGGAACCGATGAAGCCGAGTGAATCACTTGATCCGCAAGTGGCTTCAGTGGGGCGGGTACACGTGAGCCTCTTGCAGAATTCTCGATTGCGGCGGGAATCGACGCAAATGGACCATCGCCCGCGGGGACGCGGGCGCTACAAAATCGCGAACATCCTTGTAGCGCAGGCGCCCCCGCCTGCGATGGACCGCTGCGGTGAGCCTGGCACCTCGTCGTCTTGTAGGATTTTGCAAGAGGCTCACGTATCACGAGTGGGATCGCGATGCCGGCTGCGGTGGTTGCTTTCTCGAGGGCGTCGAATCGGGTTGGTTGCTGTTGCTCGTGCATGGTCACCTCCGGGTTGTTCATGCACTCCCACAAGCCGCTGGGATGTACAGTGACGGTATTCACCTGACAGGTGAGTGTTGCTGCCCGATGCAGTCTCGGTCACCATGATTCTGCGATCCGCACCGAAAGGCACAACCGAACCGCCAAGACGCGAAGTACGCCAAGATCCCACAGAGCATCGCATCACAGACCCGGACTCCTTCAAAACCAGAATGCCCTCCACACCCTGCGACGGGTCAAGAGAGGACCTTCGTCGTTCCTTTGCGGCCTTTGCGACTTCGCGGTTTCATTGTGCGTCCACGCCTGATCACCAGTCCTGGAGCCAGAGATCTGAGGGCTTTTTGGAAGTTCGCGTGGTGAGACGCCGCAGTTCGTTGCGCACTTCGAAACCGGCATCGCGATCACCCAGGAAGATGCTGGAGACGTCACCCACGTCGATCTGCGTGATCTGCCGTTTCTCCGTCCGACTGTCAGGTCATCACGGTCACCGAACAGCTGGGATGGGTCGTGTCAAGGGTCGCCTTCGAGGCGACTTGTCTTGCCCTTGACACGACCCATCCCAGCGGCTATCCGTCCGTTCAAGAACAACTCGGAGGCGACCATGCCGGGACAGCGACCGGGACAGCGACCGGGCCATCGGCCATCGGCCATCGGCCATCGGGCACGGGCACGGGCACGGAAACGGATACGGAAACGGATACGGATACGGAAACGGAAACGGAAAAGGGTACGGGTACCGACGCGGCAGCCGGTCGCGATCTCACTCCCTGTCGAGGTACTCCGACTCGTCGAGCCAATCCTCGTCGGGGTAGTAGATCCAGAGCGCCGATCCGTCCTTGATGGCGTCGATGAGTTCTCGCGAGATCGCGGGGCGGACCACCGGGCATCCCCAGCTCCGACCCACCATGTGGTCGTCGGCTCGGTCCTCGGTGACATAGTGGGCGCTGTGGATGACGATGAGCCGGTCGCGGGCGTTGTCGTTGACGCCCTCCTCGAGCCCGTCGAGCCTGAGGGTGTAGCCGTGTTGACCCTGGTAGGTCTCGGCGGTGACAAAGAGCCCGAGGCTCGACTTCTTGCTGCCCTCCCGGTTCGAGAAGTCCTTCGCCTGCTCCATGTCGCCCCCCGAACCGCGGGGGCTTCCCATCCCGTGAGCAACGATTTCTTCGAAGAGCACCTCGCCGGTTTCCATATCGATCACCCAAAGACGTTTTTCGAAAGACGGAAGGCTGTAGTCGATTACGACAAGCCGCTCGCGGTTGAACCGACCCTCTTCGAGTCCCTCGGCGTAGGCCGTGAACGCGAGTTCGAGGATCTCGGGACGGAGGTTTTCGGTCTGGGCGGTCAGTCGTTCGACAAATCCGGGAGCCGCAGCATCCTCGGAGGCTGCGGGAGTGACCCCTACCAGGGCGAACAACACGACAAGGGTAAATACGCGGCTCATCCGTTTCGGATTATATCGGCGACTTCAGCCAATTGGATCCTGATCAATCGGAATTCCGAAGAGCATCCGGCGGGAATACCGCGCATGCCGACCCTGGGGTGTCGCGGAAGATCAATGATCCCCTGAAGAATACCCGTCTCGAGTTCCGGCAGCATCGGCGACCCGCTGCCGTTTGCTTTGCTTCTGAGTCAACACCGCGTGTCGCTCGTCAAGGTGCCGCAGATGCTCCCGACTCACGTCCGGGTCGTCGGCCGCGTGGACCATCCGCATATAGCCGACAAAGGCCAGGGCCCGAGTCTCGAGCTCCTGGCCCTCGAGCCCTTCCCTGAAGTCGTCGCGGAGATCTATGCCGAGATCAACGAGACGAACGGTAGCAACGTACCTGCGCCGAAGTAGGGCCGGAGGGTCCGGAGAACTCCCGCGAGAAGGATTGGAACGTCGACAGGTTTTGTGCGTGATCGCCAGGTACGGACCTATCGCGTCAGAAGAGGCGAGTGACCCCCGGTAGGCCGTCAAAATGGCGATCGAAGGTGAGGATCTCTTCGATACCGTGTGCCCGCATCACAGCGAGGTGGACGGCGTCGCGTGCGGTCAAGTCGGGATGTCCGATGATAATTTCTCGTGCCTTTTGCATGGTCTCGAGATTGATCGGCAGGACCTCATCGACGATCTCGAGCACGACATCGAAACACGGTTGGATAGCGTCTCTTCGATCGATGGCCACATAGCGGTGGAGAATTTCCTGTAGGACCTCGGTGTCGGTGACGAGTCGGCGGTTTTCGGCGATGGCACGTTCGAGCAATCGACGGGCATCGACTTTGTGTGGGTGTTCAGCGCCCACCAGGTACATGGAAACGTTGGAGTCGACGAGGATCATTCGCCGCCCTCGCCGTAGCCTTGGTTGATCTCGGCAACCATCTGATCGATGTCAGCTGTGGGGTAGGCGTGGCGGTCGGCCGCCCTGATGGCTTCGAGCTTCCGCTTGGCGTCTCCGTCGGAAACCCGACGGCGAGCTTCTCTCAGGCTCACTCGCACCCACTCGGAAACCGTCATGCCGCGATCGCGAGCGGCGGCACGAATCGCTTCGAGTTCGGCATTTTCCACGACGACCTGCAGTCGAATACTCATAAGATGAGTATGATATCAGTATAATCGGTAGTCAAGTTGTGTTTACTCGACATCTGAGCAAAAGAAATCGCCCGGGAAGACCCGGGCGATTTCTTTTGCTCAGAATTGGTTTAGTTCAGTTTTTTGTTCTTCCAGTACTTGGTTCCGGAGATATCGGCCGAGGCCATGAGACCCTTCTCGGTCACCTGCCACACCGCGACACCGTTGACGAACCCGGTGGTGGCGTTGGCGCCATCCTTGCCGGCTGCGGCCTGGGCCGAGGCGTCGGCCTTCCAACCCTTTTCGACAAAATTGAAGAAGGTCTTCTCGTCCTGGAAGAAGAACAGCACCTGGTAAGCCTGGCCACCGATTCCGAGACCGATGCCTCCGGTCCCCATCTTCATATAGGTCCGCTCGCCCGTGTCTTTCTGGATGGCAACTCCATTCCCACCACCGCCTGAGATGACGAAGGCGATCTTGAGGTTGTCGAAGGCGGCCCACCCGTAGGAGGTTTCGAAGAGCTCCTGGGCCTTCCAGTTGGTATTCTGGACCTGCTCGAGGACCTCGTTGGCCATCTCGTCGATCTTGAGCCGTTTGGATTCGCTCTTGAGCGATTTCCAGTCTTCGCCTTTGTCCTCGGCTGCAAGGTCCGTCGCGGTGAAGAAAAGGGCGAAACCGGCAATCAGCACAGCGGCCATTCGAACAGACGTCATCATCGATGCCTCCTGAGTTGGGTTGGGTTCTCCCATCAATACGCTCCGGATAGTAACACTCGCTTTACGACCGGGTCAGGACTCCCTGTTTTACGGGGCCGGCGTGGTCTCGGTGGAACTCGCCGGGGTACACATGGTCGAGGCGCCCTCGCATTCGACCTGGGCCCAACCACCGCGGATTGGTGTGTTGCCGCAGTAGGATTTGCCGACACTTGCCTGATTGTTGAGATAGGCGGCCACATCGGAGCAGGTCTCATCGGGACCCGTCGTGACCTCGCAGGTTCCGCTGTAGCGCGGATTCGTGAAACAGCAGGTGTCGTTGCCGATGGTAGTTTCTGCGGCGGGGGTCTCGGCAGCAACCGGAGCGACGGCAACCACGATCAAGGCCACCAGGGCAATGATTGTTGACATACGGATGGTGTGACTCATGATGATCTCCGTTCGGTGATGGTATTCCTGATAACTCGTTCTTCGATGGTTTGATTTCGGATACTGCCCCTATTGTACAGCGTGTTAGGCTCAATTTGATGACGGGACGAAGTCCTCTACATGGGTGGGATGATGACCACGGCCACAACGTGGTGTGGCTTGTGGTACCGATTTTCGTCGCATCGGTATTTCTCTTGGCGCCGGCGATCGAGGCACAGCATCAGCAGAGTCTGTCTCTCGGCCTCGAGGGGATCGACCTGGCCGCCATCGAAGAGTCGCCCGAAACCTCGACCGAGTCGACGATCGTCGAGATCCCGTTGCCCATCACCTTGCGGGCGCCGAAGGATGGAAAGATCGGGATCCGGCTGCGTCTGAGCCTCTTCTTCTCGTGGAACAACGTTCGTTTCATGGATATCAACGAAGACGATATCGCCGCGAGTCTGAATACACTGACGTTTGTTCCGGGGGTCGAGTTCATGATCCCGGTGGGCGAGCAATGGCTGGTGCGTCCCTACGGTCAGATCGGAGGCGTGGGCGCCCTCGATATCCCCGGTCACCGGTGGATGGCCTCGTTGGGATCCCGTGCGAGCGGGTTGTGGAACTTCGACAAGTGGGTACTCTCCGCGGGCGGCAGGCTCGAGTACACCGCGGTCTTCGATGAGGACTGGCAGAGAACCGACGATGTCGCGTTTGTCGATCTCGGTGGCGATTTCAGTTTTCCACTGTGGTTCAACGTCAAAGGCGAGCGCGCGGCGATGGGCTTCTTTGTGATTCCCCGCTACTACATCGACCCCGCGGAGATCGTCGGGCAGGACGGATTCGACCTCGGGGTCGATTCTCATATCGAGATCGGCGCTTCGTTTCAGATCCACGACAACCCGAAGCTTTGGTTCATCTCGTTCCCCAAGTGGTATGGGGTCGGAGCCCGCTTTGCCCAGAACCACAGGTCTCTCAGAATCTACCTGGGATTCCCTTTCTAGCTGGAATCTCGACGATGCCGCAGATTCTGTGCGCCATGCACGCCCACGGTCCCTTGGTAAAGATATAATCTCTGGAGTTCTCACGGTCGGAGGAAATAGTGTTTCTGAGGGAGAATCTGAGGCGCCTGGATGTCAGCGCGTTGGCGGTGCCGCAGCGGGCGGTGGTGCGGTTGGTGCAGTTTGTCATCGGGCTCTGGGAGCAGTTCAATCGCGACAAGATCATCATCCGCGCGTCGGGTCTCGCCTATTCGTCGCTCCTCGCGGCGGTCCCCCTGATCGCGGTGGTCTTTGCCGTGCTATCCGCCTTTGGCGCCCTCGACGATCTCAAGCTCAACGTCAAGGAGTTTTTCCTGACCAACCTCCTTCCCACCCGGCAGGACGAGATCGTCGGTCTCCTGGATCAGTTCACCTCCAACACCGCCAAGCTCGGATTCCTCGGATTCGCCTTTTTGACCCTCGCGGCCATCCTGCTGCTCGACAATGTGGAGAGCAACTTCAACGACATCTACCACGTTCCCAGCCGTCGCAGTTTCTTCAACAAGATCACCGCATACACCTCAGTTCTCGTCCTCGGGACGCTGTTCATGGGTGCCAGCCTTTCGATCTCTGCACAGGTCAACGCCTTTCTCCATACCGGGGTTCGACTCGATCTGAGCTGGATCAGCCTGCTGCTGTCGTGGCTCTTTCCCTTGCTGTTGGCGTTCCTCGCGTTCCTCTTGGCCTATAAGGTGATTCCCTACACCCGCGTACGTTTCAAAAGCGCGGTGCTTGGCGCCTCGATTTCGGCGGTGCTCTTCGAGTATGCCAAGTACTTTTTTGCCAACTCGGTGGGTCAGTCGGTGCGCTACTCGACGGTCTACGGTTCGCTGGCCGTGATTCCGATTTTTCTGATCTGGCTCTACATCACGTGGATCATCGCCCTGCTGGGCCTCGAGGTGGTCTACACACATCAGCACTTCCTGACCCTGCTTCGTTCGCGAATGATCCGCGGTGGTCCGGAGGGAGACCGGGTTGCGACAGGACTCCGAATATTCACCCTGGTCGCCAGGCGTTTCGAGCGGGGAGAAGATCCGCCGACCTGCGATCAGCTTTCCCAGCGCTTACTGGTGCCCGTCGGTGCGGTGGAAGCCCGAGTGCAGCGGCTCGTTGACGTCGGGTTGGTGCGGCGGGTGGAGACCGAATCGGACGCTTTTGGCATCGTTCCCTCGATGGCACCAGACAGGGTCCTCGTATCGGACGTCATCGGCGCCTTCGAACCCCAGATCATGGAGCCCGGCCCCAACAGACCCATCGAAACGACCGTCAACGATCTCATGAGTGAGTTTCTTCGGGCGGGTCACGAGGAGGTTGGCGAATTGAGCTTTGGAGACGTCTTGGCCAGGGCCGACAAGGACGCCGCCGATGCCCGGACGCCCCGGACGCCCATGACGCCCCGGACGCCCAAGATGTCCTGAACGGCATTATCGGGGACTTTTCGCATTGCGCCACCGGCGGCGATCTGGCACACTGAGCGGGCTTCGAATCCACTGGACCAACAATGCCGAGACGCCCGTGTGGTGTCCGTCGATGGCTCGGTGGATTGATGAGCGAGCTTTGTTGAAGAAGGAGAGGAGAACCAATGAAAAAATCAACGGGTCTTGCGCTGGCCGCAATCGCGGCGCTGGTGCTGACGCAGGCATGCGCACACCATCCAATGAATTTCGAGCCTGGGGACATCGATTCGGAGTACTACGTCAAGAAGGTCGATCAGTTCATCGTCATCGCCGATGAATCCATGTCCATGGGAGACCGGTCTCATCACACCCAGAAGGTCCAGATCGAGGAGGCGTTCCTCGCCAGCCTCAACGAGACCATTCCGGAGCTCGACTATGTCGGTGGTCTCCGCACCTTCGGCAAGAACTGTCAGGCCAAGGGCAAGACCGTTCTCGTCCGCGAGGTTACGCCCTACGGCACCAACGAGTTCGAGAACGCGTTGGATCAGTTCGGTTGCGTCGGCGGTCTCAGCCCGCTCGGTAAGGCCATCGCGGCCTCGGGTGGAGACCTCACCATGGGCAAACCGACCGCGGTGATCATCATCACCGACGGCCTCGACATGGGCAAGAAGGCCATTGCGGCTGCCGAAGACCTCAAGGAAGCCCTCGGCGACGATCTGACCATCTACGCCATCCAACTCGGTGACTCCGGCACCGGCGGCAAGGTGCTGTCGAAGATCGTGGCTGCGGGCGGCGACGGCTATGCCAAGGAAGCGCACGACCTGACCTCAGCGGCTGCCATGAAGGAATTCGTCGTCGACGTCTTCCTCTATCCCGATGACGACGGTGACGGCGTGCCGAACCACCTGGACAAGTGCCCGGATACCCCCAAGGGCGTCAAGGTCGATGCGGTGGGTTGCCCGCTCGACACCGATGGTGACGGCGTGCCCGATTACCTCGACAAGTGCCCGGGTACCCCCAAGGGCGTCGAGGTTGACGCTGACGGCTGCCCCATCGACTCAGACGGTGACGGCGTGCCCGACCAGTCCGACAAGTGCCCCAACACTCCCAAGGGCGTCAAGGTCGATCGGAACGGTTGCCCGCTGGACAGCGATGGCGACGGTGTGCCCGATTACCTCGATAAGTGCCCCGGAACTCCGCGTGGCGTGCCGGTTGACGACAACGGTTGTCCGCCGGAGGGCATCGTGGTCCGCGGCGGCGAATGGGCGGTCGAGGGTCAGATTCTCTTTGACATCAACAAGGCCGATCTCAAGCCGGAGGCCAAGAACCTTCTCGGCCGAGTGGTGGACTACCTCAAGAAAAACCAACAGTACGTTGTGGAGATCCAGGGCCACACCGACAGCACCGGACCAAAGGCGTTTAACGACACTCTGTCGCAGAAGCGGGCCGATTCGGTGCGAGAATTCCTCGTTGCCAGCGGTGTGCCGGCCGATCGGCTGACCGCCAAGGGTTACGGTTCGGCGGATCCCATCGCGCCCAACGGCACCAAGGAAGGCCGGCAACAGAACCGGCGTGTGGACTTCCAGCCGAGCGAGAAATAGCGGCTGAGGTTCTACCGATAACTACACCGGCCCGGCATTGCGCCGGGCCGGTTTTTTCTCTATTTGGGTAATTCTCCGCCGACGATTCGTTTCATGATGCGGCCTTTTTCGAGTTTTTCGTCTTCCCCCACGCCGTTGACGATGGCCACCGCGCTCGCCTTGGCACTCGAGGGGTATCGTTTGGTGAACTCCGAGAAATCCATGGCCCGCGGAAGTTCGACGATCTCCACCCGCGCCGGCTGTACATCGAGGTAGCGGCGGTCGCGGAGTTCGCCAAAGCTCGCAAGGGAGCGACGCATGGCATTGCCGTAAGGGGAGAAGTCGTCCTTACCGGCGTAGGCGATGAGTTGAAACACGACATCCCGATGTTTGACGAAACCGACCACACCCCTGAGTAGCGAGCCGTCGGAGCCGGTCGCATTGAAGTTGAAGAAGCTATCCTTCCAGCGCCCGCCCGGCTGGACGTTCTCCGGTTCGAAAAAGGCCCGGGCTGCTTCCGCAGGGTTGTTCTCCCTTGCGAGGGTCAACACCACCAGGGCGTCCTGCTCGGGGCTGATGGCGCCGGCGGCCTGGCGTTGGTTGACGATGGTCCAACCGTCAGGGAAGGCCATTCGGAACGCCATGTCCGGGTGATAAAAGGTGTTGCCGACCGAGTAGCCCTCCCGAGGATTGTCGCCGTAGGTCATGCCATCGAGGCGACGGAGATAGTCGTTTCGGCCGACCTTCCCATCGCGGAGTTCGGGTTGGAGCTGAATGATTTGAGCTTCGATCCGACCGACCCGGTTCTCGGGGTCGGGGTGGGTGGACTGCCACTCCGGGATCTGTTGACCGGAGGCACCCTGCATCCGGCCGAGAGTGCGGAAGACGTTGGGCATCTCGTCGGGGTCATAGCCGGCTCGGGTCATGTAGCGGAGACCGAGATCGTCGGACTGCCGTTCGTCGTCACGGCCGAACTTGAGGAAGAGCACCTGGAGCCCGGCGGCGGCATAGCCGGCGTAGGGGCGAAAGTCCTCGCTGGCCGCGGCGGCGACGCCGAGACCGAGCTGGGCGAGCTGCTGCTGGCTCATCTGCTCCACCGAGTGGCGGGCAGTCACGTGGCCGATTTCGTGACCGAGCACCGAGACCAGTTCAGCCTCGGAGTTGAAGTGGCTCAGGATTCCACGGGTGACGTAGATGTATCCGCCTGGGTAGGCGAAGGCGTTGACCAGCGGGTCGTCGAGAACATGGAAGGCCCAGGGGAGGTGGGGGCGTTCCGATGCGGCTGCGAGCTCCTGGCCGAGGTCGTTGACATACGTCTGCCACTCCTTGTCCGGATACTCGCCAAAGGAGGCGAGGACCTGGGGCTCGGCCTGACGGCCCATGGCGACCTCCTGGGCCTCGCTGATCAGGGTGAGCTGGCGCTCGCCCGTGGCGGGGTTGAGCGTGCAGGCGCTCAGGGCAACTAGACAGGCCATCGCGGCGACGACGAACGGACCTTGGTATTTCTTTTTCATTGTGTTTTCTCCGTCGCCATTCTAACCGCGTCCGTATCCGTGCCCGAGTCCTGACCTCAACAACGGCCTTCTGGGCCGCTGTGACGCTTGGGCGTCCCAGCGGCCCAGCGTCGCGCCATCGGCGTGGTCGCGCGGGGGAGGCGGGGAGGGCTGCGACCACGCCGATGGCGCGCCGGCGGCCTGCCTCGTTGCCGGGAGAACTGACCTCGAGGCGCTCTCCGGGGGAGCCCGGTATGACACTGTGCGGGGAGCGCGGCGAAGCCGGTTGGTCGTTCCGGCACAATGTCAAACCCGGCACCCCGGTGGGGCGCGTTCTCCTGGTGTGCCGATGCGGGTTGGTTCCATCGCCCGCGAGACGCGGGCGCTACAAAGGGCGCTGCGATGCTTGTAGCGCCGGCGTCCCGCCGGCGATGGTGGCGTGTCGATGCGGGTAGGTTCAATCGTCCACGGATACGGCCCCTGTCCCTGTCCCTGCCCCTGCTCCTGAATCCTGACGCTGTCCCGGCCGCGTGCCCTCGTCCCCTGAAGCGCGGCGGGCTGAGGCCTACGGCCTCCGCCCGTACACCGCATCATCCATCCACAGCATCAGGCTCCGGGTACCCGGCGAGATCCGGATGGCCTTGCGGACGAGGTTGTGCATCAGATTGTCCGGATGGGAGTAGGGACAGACCTTCATGCAGGTTGCGCAGTCGGTGCCGACGGCGTTCCAGTATCGGAAGCAGGTTTCGTCATCGATGACCCACCGGCGGCCGTGGTCCATCTCGATGCGGTCGCCCTCGGGAATGGCGCCGACGGGGCAGTTGGTCGCGCATTTTTTGCAGATGGCGCAGAAATCGAGCACCGAAAGATCGTCGCCCGGCGCGCTCGGAACGAGCGGGATATCTGTGGTGACGACCCCGATCCGGACCCGCGGTCCGAGACGTGGGGTCATGAGCAGCCCCATGCGACCGATCTCGCCGAGACCGGCGGCGCGGGCGATGAGGGGGGCGATGACCCGATAGTTGCCGTCGGTGTGGGCGCGTGCAGGCCAACCCTGATCACGGATCACAGATGCAAGCTGGATCGCGATCTTGGCCGATTCGACATACTGGCGCGCTGATTCGGCGACCACCGGCGCCTCGGGCGCCTGGGCCACCGCCCGGTGATCCATCTCGACGGTGAAGGCGAGAGCCCATCGGTGGTCGAGTTTGATCTCGCTTCCCCAGGTACCGGTGCCGCGGCCGATATGGGTGTAGACGTGGGCCGGTTCGAGCTCGGCGATACCGACATCCTTGGCGCCCCATACGAGGGCGAGATCGGTGAGTGTCGCGGTCCACTCTTCGGCGCTGCGCTCCTGACGCACGGTTGCGACCTCGCCGTCGACCTTGTCGCGTAGGGCTTCGGTCACATTGAAACATGCGTCGGCTGCCGCAAAGGAGAGGGGTTCGGCCTTCTCGGCGTTGAGTGACAGGAGCCCCGGCAGGGCACGGGTGCGGTTGTCGGCCGCCAGGTTTTCCGGACGCATCCGGTAGTAGGTGTCGAACTCGGGTGAGCCCGGCCGCAGTCGGCCCCGGGCAAACATGATGTCCCTTTCATCCACCCGTCGGCTGGCGCGCCCTCCGGGTTGGGCCGGTCGCCTTAGTGGAATGAGGCAGCGCAACAACACGGCGGCGCCGATGAGAGCACTGACGGCAAGCGCAAGGAGGGGGACCGGAGCCGGGAGGATCGCCGCGACAAGGAGGGGTCCTGCCGCAAAAACCGCTGCGAAAAAAAACACCCGCGCCGCGCGGTGTTCACCCTCCCGCAGCGAAACCACACCAAAGCCTGCGAGGAGAACCATGAGCACTACACCGAGGGATGCGATCAAAAGGGCCGCAATCTGCGTCATCGGATTCACGGTAGCACGAGGCAACCGATGATGAGTTCTCGGTTTCGAGTGGTGGGCTCAGCCGAGCTGGTTCGGTGGGGTGGAGCAGGGGTCGGTCACGGACTGGCTGTTCTGGCTGGGCGCTGAGGAGTCCTCCGCCACCGGGGTGTTTTCCGGGAATCGGGCGGAGACCAGGGCCCAGACGAGGAAAACCAATAGCGCCAGCCGCACGACGATCATCGTTGCACGGGACCAGGTGGTTTTTTCGGCGATCGCTGGGTCCGGCACGCTGCTCATTCTCAACCCCTTCATCATTGATTACGAACGAGACTGTGATTGGTTAACATCAAAACCTGCTTGGACTCGCGATGAATGTCATTGAAAACATGATGTTCCTGGCGTACTTTGCGTCTTTGCGGTGAAACCGCGATGTGCGATGGATGTCATTGACGGTCCCAATACCCGGTGATAGCGTCGATGAGGTGGTGCACCGAGCGACTCCCCATCGATTGAAAAGCCGTGGGAATGCCTGACTACGATCCTGTCGACCGAACGTGGGCGCTCCGGAGCCCCACGTCCCACGGTGAGTCCGAGCCCCGGCAAGGGAGCGGCGGGCACGCGATCCTGATCCTCATCGCCCACCCCGACAACGAATGCCTGGGGAGTCGGACTCGACTCGAAATAGGCTCCTCGGTCACTATCGGCCGTGATCCGGTCTGCGAGATCGCCTTCCCCGAAGTACCGTCCCTGTCGCGATTCCATGCGCGGGTGTCGTTTCTTGCCGATGGCGTCGTGGTGGAGGATCTCGAGAGCACCAACGGCATCTTTGTCAACGACCAGCGTGCCACCGCGGCGACCGATCTCTCCAGCGGCGATCGCATCCAGTTCGGCGCCCTCCATTTCAAGTTCTTTCGTGAGGAAGATGTCGAGGCGGTCTATCACGAGGCGATCCACCAACTGGTGATGCAGGATGGACTCACCGAGATCGCCAACCGGCGAAAGTTCACCGAGGAGCTGTCGAGAGAGTTCGCCCGGGCTGATCGACACGAACGGCCGCTGGCGATCGTGGTCTTCGATATCGATCGTTTCAAGCAGATCAACGACACCTTCGGCCACCTGTGCGGCGATTTCGTTCTCAAAAGGCTGACCCGGATTTGCCGGAAACGGCTGCGTCCGGAGCAGGTCTTTGCCCGAATGGGTGGCGATGAGTTCGCCATCCTCAGCCCCGAAACAACCATTGAAGGAGTGGAGATTCTGGCGGAAAGGCTGCGCTCCTCCGTCTCGGACTACCGCTTCTCAACCGACATGGTGGCGGACAGCTTCCAGATCACCTGCTCGTTCGGCTGCGCCGAGATGAATCCGGCGATGACAAACGAAAAGGACCTCTACGAGGCAGCCGACAAGGCGCTCTATACCGCCAAGAACGCCGGGCGGAATCGGGTGGGGCTGGCGTAACCTCTCCTGCATTTAGCGTCCGCAATCAGGGACAGCAATCAGCGGCAAGGAACAACGGCAGTGATCAGCGACGGTTGCACAGGGAACCAGTGATTGCGATTATTGAAGGGCCGGCGTCCCGCCGGCTCATCAGATTCCTTCCCGCCAGAGGCGCGCCCTACGAAGTCTGACAACCCTCAATTTCCGCATCTCCCACTCTCAAATGCGATGGCTCTGCGATGTCGCGCCTTTGCGCCTCCGCGTCTTTGCGTTGAATTGCGATGGTGCGATGTATCCGCGTCAATCTGCGTGATCTGCGGGCAATCTTGCGATGGAATGGTGCGATGCGCCGATCCAGCGTCCAGCATCGAGTCTCTGCGATTGCGACCCGTTCCGCGTTATGATCTGATCTCCAAAAAGGTCAGACCAGGGAGGTCCCATGCGCGTATTCCAGATTCAAGAAAGCTTCGGATTGGAGAACCTTCGGTTGAGCGAACGACCGGATCCGTCTCCCGGGCCCGGACAGGTGTTGTTGAAGATGCGCAGCGTTTCCTTGAATTTCCGGGACCTGCTCATGGTCCGGGGCCATTACAACCCGCGCCAACCGCTGCCGTTGATCCCGTGTTCGGATGGGGTCGGCGAGGTGATCGCGGTGGGGGACGGCGTGACTCGGGTGAGCGTCGGCGATCGGGTGGCAACGATCTTCTCCCAGACCTGGATCGGCGGACCGCCGTCGGCCGAGAAGCTGAGCGGGACCGTGGGGGGGCCGCTCGACGGAACCCTTGCCGAGCAGATGGTGCTGTCGGCCGACGGAGTCGTCCCGGTCCCCGAGCACCTCACCGATTCAGAAGCCGCAACGCTGCCGTGTGCGGCGGTGACCGCGTGGAGCGCGCTGGTCGAGCAGGGATCGGTGGTTGCGGGGGATGTCGTTGTTGTCCAGGGAACCGGTGGCGTCTCCATTTTCGCGCTCCAGTTTGCGCAATTTCTTGGAGCGCGGGTCATCGTGACCTCGAGCTCCGATGCCAAGCTCGAACGGGCGCGCGAACTCGGCGCCTGGAAGACCATCAACTACAAAGAGGATGCCGCCTGGGGCAAGACGGTCCGACGGCTGACGGATGGAATTGGTGCGGATCACGTGGTTGAGGTCGGGGGCGCCGGAACCCTCGAACAGTCGCTCAGGGCCGTACGTGTCGGTGGCCAGATTTCGGTGATCGGAGTTTTGAGCGGGGTTGCATCCGAGATCAACATCATCCCGATCCTCATGCAGAACGTCCGCCTTCAGGGCATCCTGGTCGGCTCGCGCGAGGGTTTCGAGCGCATGAACCGGGCCATCGCGGCGCACGGCTTGCGGCCGGTGGTGGATCGCGTGTTTCCGTTTGACGATGCGCCTGACGCGTTCCACCATATGGCATCGGCTTCGCACCTCGGCAAGATCTGCATCAGTGTAAGTTCTTAGTTCTTAATTTTTAGTTCTTAATTTCATCGCAGTCATACAAAACTGATTGCGATGGATAATTAAAAACTAAAAACTAAGAACTACTCCGGAGGAGCCCGTCGAGTTTGCGGGACAGCTGTTCGATGCTGAAGGGTTTCTGGATGAAGTCGTTGCATCCCCGATCGAGGATGCCGGCCGCTTCGCCATCGAGACTGTAACCGCTCGCGAGGAGGACCCGGGCGGTGGGATCGATCGACCGGAGGCGGTCGAAAACCTCACCGCCATTGAGATCGGTGAGGATCAGGTCGAGGATGACGAGATCGATCTCGTTTTGACGGCGGGTGTAGATGTCGATGGCCGCCGCACCACTGGTGACGCAGATCGGTGTGTAGTGGAGGTGGGTGAGCATTTCCGAGCAGGCTTCCAGAACCGCTTCGTCGTCCTCGACAACGAGGATGGTGCCGACGCCCTCGATGGGTTCGCCGTGGACGTTGAGGTTCGATTCCGGCCCATGTCCGGCCATCGGGAAGGAAAGACTGAAGGTCGTGCCCTTGCCGACTTCCGATACGACATCGATGAGCCCGCCGTTTGCCCGGACGATCCCATAGGCTGAGGCGAGACCGAGACCCGTGCCACCGCTGATCCCTTTCGTGGTGAAGAAGGGCTCGAAACACCGATCGAGGGTCTCCCGGTCCATCCCGACGCCGGTGTCCCGGATCGACAGGACGGCGTGATCCCCCTCTTTGATCTCGTGCTCGGGGTCGGAGAGTTCAGTGTGGGCGACAACGCGACTGCCGAGATAGAGATCTCCTCCGAGGGGCATGGCGTCGGCTGCATTGATCAGGAGGTTGAGGACCGCCTGCTCGATCTGGGCCGCATCGACTTCGGCGGGCATGGTGGAAGTGGCGAGTTCGGTATGAACCCGATACTCCCTGCGAGTCAGACTGAAGGTCTCGGCAATCTCGAGGACCAGTGCATTGAGATCGACGATTCGGACATCGACACGGCCCGATCGGGCATAGCCGAGGAGCTGGGATGTGAGTTTGGAACCCCCGTCCACCAGTGCTTCAACGGTCGTGAGCCGTTTGACGTGCGGGCTGTCCGGAGAGTGTTCCCGCATCAGGAGCGAGATGTTGCCCTGGATTCCCATCAGGAGGTTGTTGAAATTGTGGGCGATCCCACCCGCGAGGGTCCCGATCGCCTCCATCCGTTGAGATCGTTGGAGCTGAGCCTCCAGATTCGCCTTTTCCTGGGATGTTCTGACGCGTTCGGTGATATCGCGAACGATGCCGCGGAAACCCAGAGCCTGGCCATCGACGTCGGTGATGCGCGAGATCGACATCTCGATGAGGATCGGTGTCCCATCCCGGGTGCTGATTTCCCAATCGATGGAGTGAGCCGGTTCACCGGTTTCGTAAACCCGGGTGAAGACCGAGATCGCGAGATCCTGGTTTTCGGCGGTGAGGAGCGCGAGGGCATCGAGTTCTTCGATCTCCGAACGCGCGAATCCGAAGATCCGCAGCAGGGCGTCGTTGCAGAACATGACCTCGCCGCGAAGGTTGATCTCGTAGTAGCCGTCGACGATGGTGTCGAGAATCGTTCGGTATCTTTCTTCGCTCTGCCTCAGAGCGGTTTCCGTCTTCCGCCTGGTTCGAAAGAGCTCATCGACATCGGCCTTGATCAGTTCGAGCGCATCGGCGACGGGGGCCAGAGGGTCATCGGGCGAGAGCGTGCGATTCACGTCCACTGGACCATCGTTCTCCCAGTCGACATTGGCGATGAGGCTCAGCAGATCATCGATGTTGGGTGGTGCGGGCCCGGGTTCGGGCCTTTTTCCCTTCGTGAAAACATCGCGCAAGCGGTGGATCGGTCCCGGTTTGAACTCGCCGCTTTCGCGCCGGGCGATTTCGAAGGCGGTTTCCCGATCGCGGGTGATACGGAGTCGGTAAGGGATGAACGGCCGAGAAATGTTGATGGCATTCCGAAGGGCCCCGCTGACGCCGTAGCACACATACAACGAGATGGGTCGCGTGCGCTGGCGGTTACGTAGCGTCGCCACATACAGTCGGCGCGCCGCCGCCGATATCCCTTTGACCCCGCTCATGTCGGCGACGAGGACAAGTGGGCCCTTTGACGGGTCAACGGAGGAGAGGGCGAGGTTCTCGAACTCGATGGCGCGCTCCATCGCCTGCAGCCCAATAAAACCGGAAGGGATCGCGTGCAGGATGTGGCCGTCAACGGTTTCGTATTGCAGTCCGAGGGAGTCGATCTCGAGCCCACCGCTCTCCGAATCCGGGCCCATCTTTGCGGTGCCCGTGATGGAGGTCGCCGAAATACCCTCGACACCCGCATCGCGGAGGATGTCGAGTGCCCGCCTGACGGTGCTGGCGTAGTCGGGGAGGATCTCGACGCCGACCGGGATGATCCTGAACCGTTGGGCCAGTTTGACCGAGATGGTGAACAAAGGCGAAACCGCAAACGGAATGAAGGCGGCAATGTTGGGCCGGTTCTGGAGATGGTTGGAGAAGAACCGGCGCGCAGCGGAGGCCGAACTTTTGAGGTCGGTGTAGTCGGAGATGTGGACGTGCGCCACATCCGGATCGATGAGCTCCGCCAGGATTTTGTCGTAGAGAGCGGTGGCCTTCTTGATCCCCGCCAAGGTGGCGTAGCCGCGTGGGATCGTGTGAACAACGAGCCGGCCGATGACCTCGACGGTCACCGAGTAATTGTCGTCGAGCTGGACATCGGTCCACTCCGGTCTCCTGATCACGGGCAGTCCGGTGACCGGACACATCGCTTGATCCGGGATCTTCAAACCGTGTTTGACTTCTGAACTCACACTCTTCCCCGATGCCTCCAGCGCTCGCCGATGCCGCTTCTTCAGTATACGTTGAGTGCCGGCAGCCGGCTGCAGACGAAAAACGGGGGCTCGTAAGAGCCCCCGTTGGGTTCAAGAAGATCTCGGATTTACTTGCAGGTTTTTCTGCGCGGGTGGCAGCGGAGCGAGCAGCAGTCGGCGCCAACGTCGCAGGGGTCTCCCACCTCACCGCAGGTGGGGCAGGCCTCATCCCCTCCAAAACAGTCGTTGTCGATCCCGTCACCGCAGACTTCGGTCGCGCCGGGATTGATGTACGGATTGCCGTCGTTGCAGTCGCCCTCTTCGACGCACCAGCCGTCGTTGTCGGCGTCGGTACAGCTGACGCAGACATCGTCCACGCCGTCGCAGTCATTGTCGATACCGTCTTCGCAGATCTCCTCGGCGCCCGGGTTGACGCCCGCATCGCCGTCGTCGCAGTCGTCGACTTCGGCGCAATAGCCGTCGCCGTCGTCGTCGGTGCACGGGCCGCCCGAGCCGAGCCACGGCGCCACCTGGTCGTAGTATGCCGCGAAGGCGCCGTCGACGGTGGAGTTGTCGATGTTGTTGCAGGTGTTGTAGACATCGTAACCGCAGCCGCCGGAGAGCTGACCCACGACCTGGCCGGCGGAGTTGACCACTGGCGAGCCGGAGGAACCACCCTCGGTGGCGCCGACCTGATCCTGGGTGTAGATCCAATCACCACGCGCCCAACCGGTACAGACGACCGGCGGGGTCCACTCATCGTGCTGCGAGTAGGCCTGGGGTGCGCCACCAGGATGGCTGATGCGGTAGATGCTGGCGCCGGTTCCCACCACTGGTACGGTGGACCACCCCATAAAGGCGCTGCCGTTCGGCGGAGCCTGGGCGAGCTGCAACAGAGTGAAGTCCGAGGTCTCGTTGGTGGCCAGCAGGCTGGCGCCGAGAGTTGTCGGCGCATTGATGTTCTGGTAGTCGGGGCACGCGGTGGAGCCGCAGTCGATGGTGAACTGGAAGAAGGCTTCCAGCGTGGCTGCCACGGTTGCGGTGCTCATGCAGTGGTTGGCGGTCAGGAAGTAGGGCGTACCCGGGTTGATCGAGCTGTTGAGCAGCCCGCCCGAACACATATAGAGGCGACGTCTCTCCACAAACTGCATGTGGGCGATGGCGTTCTTGGCGGCGGCGACGGCAGATTCCGAAAAGCACTCGCCGTTCTCGACGCAGTCCGCATTGAACGAACAGAAGCTCTTGAGCAGCGCCGATCGGCCGATGTGACCGAGATCGGCGATGGTGAAGGAAGGACGGCTGTCAGCCGCGGTGATCGCTCGGCCGCGGAGCTGAAGGACCGCAGTGGATCCGGCGATGGTGTGCGACCAGAAATCGCCACTGGCGTTCGGGCCCTGACCGGTGTAAGGACCGCGGACGATGCCTTCCGTCGAGTACAGCCACAGCTCATATCCCGCGGGCAGTGAGAAATCGCTGAAGTGGATCCGCAGCGCCTCGGCGGCGTCCGAGTGGACGGCGGCGGTCCAGACGAGGCTGCCGTCATCGGCTCGACCGACCGCGCCGTGGCTGAATCCGTCGAGGGCAAAATCCATGTCCACGGGTTTGACCATTCCGGCGAGGAGTGCGCGGGTGGCGGATTGCTGACAATCCTCGCAATGGCCGCTCTCGATTTCGAGAATTTCCTGCTCGGTCAGCTTGATCGTCGCGGGCGAAACGAGCCCTGCCTCGACCTGCTCGGCGACGAGCCAGGCGTGAAGCCGTTGCTGTTCCGCGTCGAAGGCCGCACGGTCGAAGCTCACGGCGGGCTCCAACCCCTGCATCTGGTGAACCCCCGGCTGACTGGCGAACGCCGCTCCGGAGATCAGCAATGCAACAGCGAAAAGAAAGAATGACTTTTTCATATCGAGGTCCCTCCCCAGAAAGATGTGAACAAGAACTATTGGCGGTAGAGCCGTTTGAATTACCCTACTGATATTGAGGAGATGGTGCAAGCTATTGTTGATTTGCACATTTAGGCAAGTTTGATGAATATCAAGGAGAGTTTTTTGGCCACCGTGCACAATGAGGTTCGAGGATGATGACAGGAGGATCGAATGGCAGACAAGAAGACAAGATCGGAAACGCCCGGAGCGCTCGCTCCCGCGGAATCAGCCGCTCTGACCGCCACCGTCGAGGTGGCTCCGGGGGCCATCGTGAGTCGCACGCTGGCGCGATCGGCGGGTGGCAATGTGACCGTGTTCGCATTCGACCGGGGTCAGGAGCTCGCCGAGCACAGCGCGCCCTTTGACGCCATGGTGCATCTGCTCGAAGGTGAACTCGTCGTGGCGATCGGCGGTGTGGATCACCAGCTTGCTCCGGGCGAGGTCATCATCATGCCCGCGGACGTCCCGCACGGTGTCCGGGCACCCGAGCAGGCGAAGTGGATGCTGGTGATGCTCAAGGATGAGTCGTAACGAGTTAGGAGGTTAGAAGGTGAGGAGGTTGGAAACCCTCGTCTTTAACCTTCTGACTTCCTCACGTCTAACCCCTGACTCTTCACTCCTTACCCTAGAATCGATCCCCGATCGAGAGGTAGAAACGGCCGCGATCTTCGGTTCGGCCGTAGCCGAGAAAGACAGGTCCCAGCGGCGTGTTGGCGCCGACGAACAGATTCCACCCGGCAAGTAGACTCGAACCGGTGATCGATTCATCCCTGGCGTAGACATTGCCGGCTTCGAGACTCGCGCCGGCGTAGAGCTGAACGCTGAATCCGGCAGCGTGGAAATTGGCCAGGCGGTAGTAGTAGAGCAGCCGCGCCAACGCCATCTTCTCGCCGAGAAGTTCGTTGTCGCCGAGACCCGACAGCCGACCCAGACCGCCGAGCTTGAAGAGATTGAGGTAGTCCTGAGTGCTCTCGAAGTTCTCGCCGTACTCGAGGTATGGCGCGAACGTGCTCTTGCCGAAGCTCATGGAATAGTTGACACGGGCGGCCGCCAGATCGGTGTCGTTCTCCGCGCCGAGAGTCTCCGACGAGCGCTCGTAGGTGGCGTGGGCTTCGATTCCGTGCCGTGGAAACGCGACCTGGTCTACGGTGTCGACCATGAAACCTAGGTTGAATCCGCCGCGTCGCTCGTCGTCAGATGGGAATGACGGGTCGCCGATCCGCGGGACGCCCTTGACATCGCCGGTGAACGCGGTGGCCCGGAGTTCACCCCAGCGGCCGAGCACGCGACCGGCGGCAACCCCGGCCGAAGAGTTTTCGATCTGGTACTGGACCACCGGATTCCCATCCGCCCACAGCTCCGCCAGTTCGCGCCGGAAGCCCACCGAAGGCTCGACGAACCAGTGCATGGCGCCGTCGAGCGGTTGGTAGAACCGGCTCTCGAAGAGACCGACAGTGCCGAATTGCAGCACGTTCTGCCACTCGCCGCCGAGGCGGTTGACCGCCAGCAACTGATGCCGAGCCGACAGGGAGTAGCCGATTCCGCCGTCGAAATCATCCGAAAAACCGAATCCGACCTGGACCGATCCGCGCCCAGAAGGTCGTGGTGGAGTCGTGATCACGAGCTCGCGGTCGCCATCATCGCCTTCGATGCGATAGTCGATGATGCCGAAGTACCGCAGGCTGTGGAGCTGCATCAGGTCTTCGAGCAGGGACTTGGGTTCGTAGGTTTCCGGCGGTTTCAGGGAGAGAGAGCGGCGAACGATGGCATCGCTGACTGGGGAGGTGTTGTCGATCCGGACCCGGTCGATGGTCATCGGTTCTCGCGGTCGTCGACGTTGCCGGGTGATGTACTCGTTCCACTCCTTGTCATCTTTGGTGGCGAACCGTGCAAGGGTGTCGGCCATCTCGCGGGCGGTGGCCTCACCGATGCCAACCGCCTCGAGGGCATGGTCGAATCCGACAAAGCTGATGCCTTCGAGGTCGGGCTGGACAAGAACGTCATTGTCGTCCAAGAGGGCCACATCGCGGTCCCGATTGCCGACGGTCAGGAGGCTGTTGAGCTGGTTGAAGACTGAAAAAAAGCTGTCGAGCTCGTCCTCATCGGCGATGAGCGGGCTCGAGATATCGACCGCGATCACCGAGGTGCCGCCGAGTTGTTTGGCGATTCCTACGGGGAGATTGGCGACCGATCCGCCGTCAACCAGCTTCCGCCCGTCCAGTTCGACCGGTGCGAACGCTCCCGGGATCGACATGGACGCGCGCATGGCCGTGGCCAGTGTCGTGTTGTCGATGACGACTGCCTGGCCGGATGCGATGTCGGCGGCGACAGCTCGGAACGGGATGTTGAGGTCGTCGAGATGTTTGGCGGAGGCGGATTCGGTTTGAAGCGCATCCATGAGAAGTTCGAGCCGCTGACCACCGAGGATGCCGGCGGGTAGGTAGGGCTTGAATCCCTTGAAGTGGAGCCGGGCCTGGATCAGGATCGGCCGATCATCCTGCTTGCGGCGGAACGACAGCTCGCTACGCGGTATATCGTCGGAGAAAACTCCGTTCCAATCGATAGTCGAGAGCAGATTCTCGATCTCTTCAGGTGACCATCCGGCGGAGTAGAGACCGCCGACGATGGAGCCCATGCTCGTGCCGACGATGAGATCCGGTGCGATATGGAGTTCCTCGAGAACCTTGAGAACACCGATGTGGGCCGCCCCGCGCGCCCCGCCGCCCGAGAGCACGAGGACGAGTTTCTCGTCGGTCGCGGGCTTCTCCGCCGGGATTTGGGCGCCGGCAAAGGTTGTCGTCAGCATTACGAGGACTACTGCCGCGAGGCTCCACTGGTTTCGATTCATCAATGTGTCCTTTCGATTTTCGCTGGGCTCATCATGTACCAACCTACGCCCAAAGGCGAGTCGGGCGGGGTAGTCAGGTCTTGAGGGGGTTTACCGAAGCCGAACCCGGGCACCCAGACAGCGCGCCCCATCGGGGTGCCGGGTTTGACATTGTGCCGGAACGAGCAACCGGTATCGCGGCGCTCCGCGCGCAATGTCATACCGGGCTCCCTCGGGAGGCGCCATGCGGTCTGTTCTTCCGGCTACAAGGAAGGCCGCCGGCGTGCCATCGGCGTGGTCGCAGCCCTTCAATCAACCAACGCACGACCACGCCGATGGTGCGACGCTGGACCGCTGGGACGCCAAAGCGTCACAGCGGTCCAGAAGGCCGGTGTCGAAGGCAAGTCCCGCAACAGCAACCGGAAATCCCGCCAATCCCAAACTCCCCGCACTCTCTCGGAAACGCCCAACCAACTTCAACAACACTGACGGGCAGGCTGGAAGCCCACCCCCACAACGCCCGCCCAACATGGTGTGGATCCGAAACCGAAGCCGATCAGGACCCACGGGTCCCGGCGACTGAGACTAGAGTTCGCCTTCCGGCTCGTAGTACTCCTTCGGGTGCTTGCAGCAGGGGCACTTTCCGGGAGGCTCGGTGCCCTCGTGGATATATCCGCAGACAGCACACTTCCAGCGGATCGGTTTGTCGCGTTTGAAGACCGTGCCGTTCTTGACCATCTCGAGGAGTTTCTTGTAGCGATCGCGGTGCTCGGCCTCGACCCTCGCGATCATCCGAAAGAGGATGGCCGCCTCCTTGTTGCCGTCGGCGTCGGCCTGGGCGGCGAACTCGGGGTACATGGTCGTGGTCTCGTAGTTTTCGCCGTCGATGGCCTCCTGGAGGTTGGCGGCGGTGTCGCCGAGCTTGCCGGCGAGGACGAACTCGTCCTTGGCGTGGCGCATCTCGTTGATGGCGGTCTCTTCGAAGATCTTGGCGATGTAGTGGAAGCCCTCCTTGCGGGCCACATTGGCGAAGTAGGTGTACATGTTGCGCGCCTGGCTCTCGCCGGCGAACGCGGCCATCAGGTTTTCTTGCGTCTTGGACATGCTTGCCTCCGTTTTCTCAGTCGCCGACGTGGGCGATGGGTGAGTGGTTGGAAATCTCCGAACTCGAGGTCCGGAGGTCTTGAATGCTGAGTTGGTGAATGTCGTTGTGACCCGTGAGCCGGGCGAAATCGGCGAGCTCGTGGGTCGTGGCGCGGAAGAAATTCTCCACCCGCTTGGCCGAGAGATCGATCTTGAGCCGGGCGCGGAGTTCGGGGTTCTGGGTGGTGATCCCAACCGGGCATTTGCCGGTGTGGCAGATCCGGTACTGCTGGCATCCCGCGGCGATGAGCGCGGCGGAGGCGAAAGCCACCGCATCGGCGCCCATGGCGAGGGCCTTGGCGGCGTCCGCCGACGAACGCAGGCCTCCGGTGATGACCAGTGACACCCCGTCGGCGCCGGCTTTGTCCAGGAAGGCGCGCGCCCTCGCGAGGGCGAAGATGGTCGGGATGGCGGTGGCGTCCTTGACCACCTTGGGGGCGGCCCCGGTGGCGCCGGCGCGGCCGTCAATGGTGACAAAGTCGGGCCCTGCGGCGAGGGCAATCTCGAGATCGGCCTCGATGTGGCCGGCGGCGAGCTTGATCCCGATGGGTTTGCCGCCGGTGGCCTCGCGCAGCTCCTCTACCTTGGCCCTGAGTTCATCGGCGTTGGTGATGTCGGGAAAGTGCGCCGGACTGATGATGTCGCTACCTTCGGGGAATCCTCGAACAGCAGCGATCTCGGCGGTGACCTTTGATCCGGGGAGGTGACCGCCGAGCCCCGGTTTTGCCGACTGGCCGATCTTGATCTCCACCGCATCCACCGCCAGCAGGTTCTCCGGGGTGACCGAGTAGCGGTTGGGGACGTACTCGAAGATGTAGCGGTGGGCCGCCTCGAGGCTTTCGGGAAGGATGCCGCCTTCACCGGAACACATGGCGGTTCCGGCGGCGGCGCTGCCGCGGGCGAGAGCGATCTTGACTTCCCGGGAGAGCGCGCCATAGGACATGTGGCTGACATAGACCGGAGTTTCGATCACCATCGGTTGGGCGGCGTTGGGTCCGATGACGGTGCGGGTGTTCACCCTCTCGGTCTCGTTCAACGGCAGAGTGGCGAGCTGGGCGCCGCAGATCAGGATCTCGTCCCACCCGATCACCTTCTTCGTGGTGCGCATGGGTTCGAGGACCGAGGCCCCGGTGATCGCCATTTCCTGGATCATGGCCATCTCCGCCTCGAGTGGGTCGGATATGCGGCGCCACTCGGAGAGGTAGCTCTCGAGGTTGTCTTCCCTCGATCCCGATCCCGTTTCCGCTCCCGTGCCCGAGATGTCGCCCCCGTCCGCCTCGAAGAAGCTCTTGTCTGCGGTACAGATGGGACAGACCCAATCGTCGGGAAGCTCGTCAAAGGGAGCGCCCTCGATTTCGTCGTCATAGACATAAGCGCAGACCGAGCAAGTGTGCTTCATAGCGGGCCCTCCGATCGGGAGTGATTCTAGATCGTTTTGTAGAACAAAGCTGAGACGGTGATTCAATTGATTGGTTGGGTCGAGAGTCGCGATGGCAGCAACTACGGCTTCGGTATCGGATTCACACCAGGTTGGGCGGACATTGTAGGGGTGGGCTTCCAGCCTGCCAGTCAGGGTTGTTGAAGTTGGTTGGGCGTTTCCGAGAGAGTGCGGGGAGTTTGGGATGGTGTAGCGACAGCCATCCTGGCTGTCGACGGTGGCGTGGCGGTTTCGGGTACGGGTACGGGTAAGGGTAAGGGCGCTGCTGTGGTTCCGGACCATGCCCTCGTCGCCGGCCTTCTGGGCCGCCGTGACGCATTGGCGTCCCGGCGACCCAGCGTCGCACCATCGGCGTGGTCGCGTGTGGATTGATTGAGAGGGCTGCGACCCCGCCGATGATGCGCCGACGGCCTTCCTCATAGCCGGAAGAACCAGGATGTGGCGCGCCTCCTGGGGGAGCCCGGTAGCGCCATTGTGCGGGGCGCGGGGCGGAGCCGGATGGTGGTTCCAGCACAATGGCGTACCCGGCACCCCGAAGGGGGGCGGTTTTCCGCGAATTTTGGTCGGCTTCGGTGCCGGAACAGGAGACCGCATCGCGCTCCCCGTGGAGTGCCCGGTCCCCATTTGTGCGGGGGCTCCGCATGGGCGGGAGGTCGATCCTGCACAAATACGGACCCGGCACATCCCGGTGGGACGCGCGTTCTTGGTGTCCTGTCGAGGCCTCACCCCCTCAGGCCCGAGTATCATGGGCGGGCCAACACGGGAGGTGCGGTGGCCGAGAAGAACCAGGAACAACGCGGCGACGGGATCGTCCTGCGAATCTGGCGATCGGTCTTCCGCGGTCCCATCGTCCCCGCCAACGACCACGACCGGCGGTGGGTGGTCTTCAACACTCTGCTGCTCCACTTCCGACCCACCCAACTTCCTGAAAAGACCCTTCGATACACCCACACCTTTGGTCTCGGTGGGATGTCGTTGGTCCTCATTCTGCTGCTCTTCGCCACCGGCATCCTGATGATGTTCGTCTACCAACCGTCACCCGAGGTCGCCTACGACTCCATCACCAGCCTGCAGGATGACGTGCTCTTCGGCCAACTGGTGCGCAACACCCACCACTGGAGCGCCAACCTGCTGGTCGGGATCGCCCTGCTCCACCTGCTTCGGGTCTATCTCACCGGTGGTTACCACGGGCCACGGCAGTTCAACTGGGTCATCGGACTGGTCCTGTTGCTGTTTATTCTGGTCGCGAACTTCACCGGCTATCTCCTGCCTTGGGATCAGTTGTCCTACTGGGCGATTACCATCTCGACAGCGATGTTGGCCTATGTCCCGTGGATCGGTGAGCGGCTGCAGCTGCTCGCCCGGGGTGGCCCCGAGATCTCGTCGGTCACCCTCATCGGCTTCTACACGATCCACACCACGGTGGTGCCGGCGGTGTTGATTGTCGTTTCGGCGTTGCATTTCTGGCGTGTCCGCAAGGCCAAGGGAGTCGTGATCCCCAGGCGTTCGGGCGAGGCCGTCGACGACAAGCCGGTCAAAGTGCTCTTTCTACCCAACCTGCTGACCCGCGAGGCCGCCGTGGCGTGCGTATTGGTGGCGGTCGTGGTCCTGATTTCAGTCCTTTTGAACGCGCCCCTCGGCGCCGAAGCCAACCCGGGCATGAGTCCCAACCCGGCCAAAGCGCCCTGGTACTTCCTTGGCTTCCAAGAGCTCCTCCTCCATTTTCACCCGGTCATCGCGGTGGTGCTCATTCCCTTCGCCCTCGCCGTCTTTTTTTGCGGCTTGCCGTACATCCGCTATCGCGAGGATCTGTCGGGGGTATGGTTGATGTCGCCCGAGGGGCGTCAGGCGGGGATCGCCGCGGCGGTGACGGGGTTTGTCGTGACACCGGTGCTGATCATCGCGGATGAGCTGCGGTCGGCTCCGGCCGATCTCTCCAGCGGGCTGTCCGGGATTCTCCCCCTGATCGTGGTCGCCGCGGTGATCGTCGTCTTCGTGGTGGCGCTCCGACGATGGTTGGCCCTGCCGAAGGATGAGACCGTCCAGGCGATCGTGATCCTCCTGCTCGTGTCCATGGTGGTTCTCACGCTGACGGGCGTGTGGTTCCGCGGTGCGGGGATGTCATTGGTGTGGCCGTGGGAGATCGGCGGATGACGGCGCAGTCAGGGAACCACGAATCAACCACGCGGCGGAGCTTTCTCGGCAAGATCTGGCTCTGGCTGGGTGGATTGGCGATCCTGGAAGGCGCCTGGATTTCCACCGCCATCCTGCGGCCCAGAAAACAAAAAGCGACCGCCGATCGCGACGAGATCGTGGTGGCGGGGCCGGTCGATCGCTTCGAGGTGGGAACGGTCACCGCGTTTCCGGCCGGGAAGTTTTATCTCAGCCGGATTGAAGACGGCGGGTTTCTCGCCCTGTCGCGGCGCTGCACCCATCTCGGGTGCACGGTCCCCTGGGTCGCGGACGAGGGGCGGTTTATCTGCCCGTGCCACGCATCGTCGTTCAATCTCAAGGGCGAAGTCCTGAGTCCACCTGCGCCCCGCGCCCTCGACATCCACCCGGTGCGAATCGAAAACGGCGTCGTCAAGGTCGATACCGCGACCACCGTCACCCGACTCGCCTTTGCACCGTCCCAGGTGACCCGGCCATGACCGTGGGCGGCGTTGGTTCACCGAGTTCGACCGATCCGCTCGCCCGGTGGAAGCTCATTGGAGCCATCGCCACCGCGGTCATCGTCCTTCTGATTCCGCTCTCTCTCCTCGTCGGTCCCGGGCCGGGCGAGCACGCCGGTTCCGAGGAAATCGGACCGTCGTTTGTCGGGCGCGAGCGCTGCGCGCCGTGTCACGAGGCGGCCACCCGAGCGTGGATTGGATCCGACCACGACCTCGCCATGGCCGAGGCCACCGAGGAGACCGTGCTCGGCGATTTCAACGATGTCGAGGTCGAGTACCACGGGATCACCAGCCGGTTTTTTCGCCGGGACGGCGGTTTCATTGTCCACACCGAGGGCCCCGGTGGCGAGATGGGCGACTTCGAGATCGCCTACACCTTTGGCCACCACCCGCTCCAGCAGTATCTCGTGCCCTTCCCGGGCGGCCGGCTCCAGTGTCTGAGCCTGGCCTGGGATAGCGTTCGCGGTGAGTGGTTCCACCTCTATCCAGATACCGAGATCCCGCCCGACGACTGGCTCCACTGGACCCGCAACGCGCAGAACTGGAATGGGATGTGCGCCGAGTGCCACTCGACAAATCTGGTCAAGGGCTATGACGCCGCGACGCAGACCTTCTCCACCACCTGGTCTGAAATCGACGTCAGCTGTGAAGCCTGCCACGGACCCGGTTCGGCGCACGTTGGTTGGGCCGATCTGCCGCCCATGGCGCGGCCGGACATCGACGACTTCGGTCTCGTCGTGCCGACCAGCGGCATCAGCTCACGCCAGCAGGTCGAGCTCTGCGCCCCGTGCCACTCGCGCCGCACCGAACTCGGGGATTTCAAACACAGCGAGCTCGAGCTCCTCGACAGCCTGGTGCCGTCGCTGCTCGACGATGGGCTCTACCACGCCGACGGACAGATCCTCGACGAGGTCTATGTCTACGGGTCCTTTGTCCAGAGCAAGATGTACCGCAACGATGTCCGGTGCGCCGACTGCCACGATGTCCATAGCCTGAAGCTCCATTTCGAGGGTAACGAGCTCTGCGGTCAGTGCCACCGGCTCGACACCTACGACAGCGCCGATCACCACTTCCACAAGAAGTTCGTCGATGGCGAACCTTCGGCTGGTGCGCTGTGCATTTCGTGCCATATGCCACAGAGGCCCTACATGGTCATCGACTGGCGGGCGGACCACAGCCTGCGGGTCCCGCGGCCCGATCTGACCCGTGATATCGGCACCCCCAACGCCTGCGGCCAAGCCGGGTGCCACGCGGACAAGAGTGTCGAGTGGCAGGTCAGGGAATACGAAACGTGGTACGGCAAGGCGAAGAAACCTCACTACGGCACCATTCTCGCCGCCGGCCGCGACCGGCGAGCAGAGGCGCGCGAGCCGCTCGTACGTCTCGCCGGTGATGTTCTCTATCCGGCCATCGTCAGGGCGACGGCGCTGAGCCTGCTTGGAGGCTACCCGCCCGATCCGTCGACGGCTCGGATCTTTGATCTCAGCCTTGCCGATGAGGAGCCCATCATTCGTCGGACCGCGGTGGAGTTCCTCTGGGCGAACACCATGGAGGAAGTGGTGACGAAACTCGCGCCGCTGCTCTTCGACCCGGTCAGGGCGGTGCGGACCCTCGCCGGCAGCCGTCTCGCCGGCGCGCCCGACGAATTGTTCAAGCCGTACCAGCGCAAGCAGCTTGCCGAGGTCATTGCCGAGCATGTAGCCGATATGCGCTATTCGTTGGATTTTGCCTTCGCCGGTCACAACCTGGGAAATCTCTATTCGCAGCTCGGCGAGACGGAGAAAGCCATCGAGGCCTATCGGTCGGCCATCGAGGTCGATGAGCTCTTCTTCCCGGCCAAGATGAATCTGGCGGTGCTTTTCAACGCCGCCGGCCGCAATGAAGAGGCGGAGGTCTTGCTGCGGGAGATCCTCGAGGCCTACCCGGATGAAGCGCAGGCCGCCTACTCGCTCGGCCTCCTTCTCGCCGAGATGGGCCGTTTGGACGAGGCGGTGGAGTTCCTCGGGCGGGCGGCGACGCTGCAACCCGATCGGACTCGGGCTCACTACAACCTCGGGCTCGCACTTCAGGCGCTCGGGCGTACCGACGAGGCCGAGGGTGCACTCCTGCGGGCTGTCGAACTCGAGCCGGAGAATCTCGACTATCTCTATGGCCTCGCCGATCACTATGCCCGAGCCGGCAATATCCGAGCAGCCATCCTCGCGGCGGAAAAGATGATTGCAACCCATCCCGAGAACCCAATCGGTCGCGACCTCAAAACCCAGCTCGAGAGGGCGTTGAGCGGCGGTTAGTCGGAGGTCGGATGGAATTCACGGTTTCTGGGATCACCGTTGCGCCCTGGGTTCCACCCCTGGTCGCTTTCGTCATCTCGTTTTTCACCTCCATGGGCGGCGTCTCGGGCGCGTTTCTGCTGCTGCCGTTTCAAATGAGCGTCCTCGGCTACACAGCCCCATCGGTGAGCGCCACCAACCAACTCTTCAACATCGTCGCGATCCCGAGCGGAGTCTGGCGTTACATTCGCGAGGGTCGGATGGTCTGGCCGCTCACCTGGGTGGTCATCATCGCCACCCTGCCCGGAGTCTTCATCGGCGCCCTCGTGCGTGTGCGCTATCTCCCCGATCCTCGGAGTTTCAAACTCTTCGCCGCCGGAGTTCTGCTCTACATCGGTGTCCGGATGGTGGCTGATCTCGTGGGACGACGGGCAACAACCAACGGCAAGCAAGACACCGAAGAGCGATTCCAGCGGATGGTCACAGAACACCGGCGAAAGGGAGAGGCCGAGAGCGTCGACCTGCCCGCGGTGGTGGTGCGGCGATTCAGTCTGACCCGCATCGAGTATGAGTTCTATGGCGAGTCATTTTCGTTCTCAACCCCGGGGATCTCGGCGTTGGCCTTTGTCGTCGGGATCGTCGGCGGAATCTACGGCATCGGCGGCGGGGCGATCATGGCGCCGTTCTTCATCTCGGTCTTCGGTCTGCCGGTCTACACCGTTGCGGGAGCGGCTCTCATGGGGACCCTCATCACCTCGGTGGCCGGTGTCGCCATCTACTCGTGGATGGGGGTCGGGCCGGACTGGGCGCTCGGTCTACTTTTCGGGATCGGCGGCGCGGCCGGGATGTACTGCGGCGCCCGGGCGCAGAAGTACATCCCGGCGAAAGCGATCAAGGTGATGTTGTGCATTGTCATCATCGTGACCGCGGTCAGGTATGTCATCGCGTTCCTTCGTTGACAAACCAGCCTGTTCTTCGGGCGGAATTTCACGTCGTCCATCCCGCCATCCGGGTTGGAATCGATCCCGTTCCCGATCCCGATCACGTTCCCGAATCGCCATACCGGGATCGGGAACGTGATCGGGATCGGGAACGAACCGGGCCCCTTCCAACCCGATGCGACAGGGGTCTGTTTTTTAGGAGCGACCGAGCCCGCTAGGGAGTCGGAGAATTTCCCGACGGAGCCCGGGCCAATCTGCGACTCTTTGGGCCACTTGGCGTGCTTCGCGTCTTTGCGGTTCCATTGTGCCTCGATAGCAAGATATTGCGTTCTTCCCTTGAGTGGTCGCCGCTACGCGGTTTGGTGAATCCGTGCGCTTTCTAGATTGACCGTTCTAGAACCTTGACACGGGATCGATCGCGAACTACATTGAACTAGATAGAACGTTCTAGTTGATTGCGTAGCGTCATCGGAGGATCCACCGGTTGGGACGTCAAACACAGACCCGTGAGCGGCTGGTGAAAACGGCTGGAGAGCTGTTCTGGCGTCAGGGCTACGCGCAGACCGGGGTGAGTTCGATCATGAAGCAGGCTCGGGCAACCAGCGGGAGCTTCTACCACTTCTTTCCGACCAAGGACGATCTGCTGCTCGCGGTGCTCGACGCCGTTGCCGAGCTCATCTCTACCGAGGTTCTCGCGGCCGCGGAGGCCGATTTTGACGATCCCACGAGTCGAGTGTCGGCCTTGATCGATGCCTACCGAATTCGGTCAGCGCCGAACGCGCCGGGGTACGGGATCCCGGTCGGCACCCTGGTGGGCGAACTCGGGCCCGATCACACGGCGGCGATGCGCCGGGTCGAGAAGATTTACGCCATGCTGGCCTCGCGGATCGCCGAGTGGTTTGTCGTCGATGAGCATCGGTGGAGCTCGACCAACGATGCCCGCCAACTCGCCGGGTTCATTGTCGCCTCGCTCGAGGGTGCTTCCTTGATGGCCATCGCGGGCAATACAACCGCTCCCTTTGACGCCTGCGCAGAACAGGTTCGCTTGCACCTCGACTCGCTCGAACTCGGCCGGAGCGCCGGAGCCGAAGAGATGCCGCCGCCGGATCCTGAGATCACCGGGGTCGGGGATTGGAAGGCGTGGTGAGAGGAGGCCTGCTATGAATGCCGAAATGGAGATCCGGCGTTTGGTCACCCGGGTGGTGGATCAGGTTCTTGCGGGCGAGGCCGGGCGCGGTGTCGCCATCGCCATCGGTTGCGACCACGGTGGTTTCAAGATGAAGGAGATGATCGCCGGCCACCTGCGCGATCAAGGTCGTACCGTGACCGACTGCGGCACCAACAGCGCGGATTCTGTCGACTATCCTGATCTGGCCCACGCCGTGGCCCGTCTCGTCAGCGAAGGCTCATGCGCTTGCGGGATCATCATCGACGGCGCCGGGATCGGGTCGTGCATGGTCGCCAACAAGGTCCCCGGGGTTCGTGCGGCCCTGTGTTACGACCTCTCGTCGGCGCGCAACAGCCGCGAGCACAACCACGCAAATGTGCTGACCCTGGGCGCGAGCCTCATCGGCGATGGCCTGGCACGCCAGATAGTCGATGAGTGGCTGGCCACCGAGTGGGGCCCCAAGAGGCACGCAGACAGGGTGGCGAAGATCATGGCCGTGGAGTCGATCTACGCGGCTTCGGAAAGGCGGTCGTGATGGAGCGAAACCAACTCATTGAAACGGTCACCCGTGAGGTCTTGGCCATTCTTGGATCCGGTGGGGGCGAGGTCAAGCTCGGGCTCGACAACGCCGACGAGGCGGTGGCGAACGGGGCGGCCCGACTCGGTTTCAACGGCAACGGCTGCGATGTGCCCACCAATCTCGCCCAGTACATCGACCACACGGTGCTCAAACCCGATGTGGCCCCGGAGAAGATCGACACCCTGTGCGATGAGGCCATGCAATTCCATTTCGCAGCTGTCTGCCTCAACCCGGTCTGGGTTCAGCGGGCGGCCCGGAGGGTCCGCGGATCGAAGGTCAAGGTTGCGTCGGTGGTGGGGTTCCCCCTTGGCGCCAACGTCCCCGAGATCAAGGCCATGGAGGCGCGGCGTGCGATCCGCGACGGCGCCCGCGAGATCGACATGGTGATCAATGTCGGAGCTCTCAAGGGCGGCGACCGCGATCTGGTCCAGCGAGATATTGCCGGTGTCTCGGACGCCTGCCGCGAGGTGGGCGCGATCAACAAGGTGATCATCGAGGCGTGTTATCTCAGCGATGAAGAAAAGGTCGTGGCGTGTCGATTGGCCCAGCTCGCCCGGGCCGATTTCGTGAAGACTTCCACGGGTTTCGGGCCGGGCGGCGCGACGGTCTTCGATGTCGCCCTCATGCGCGAAACCGTGGGATTGAAGATGGGCGTCAAGGCCGCCGGCGGTATCCACGACGCCAACGATGCACGAGCCATGATCACAGCCGGCGCCAATCGGATCGGCGCCTCGGCGGGTATCCGCATTGTGTCCGGTGACGAAGGAGGTTCCGGTGAATCGTATTGACCTTCGGTCCTATGTCTTTCTCGACAATCTGCAGCCGCAATACGCGGCGTTCCTCGGCACGACGGCGCAGGGATTTCTGCCGTTGTCAGGTGACGCCTGTCTGTATGTGGAGATCTCGCCCGGAATCGAGATCAACCGCCTCACCGACATCGCTCTCAAATCGACCCGGGTCCGACCGGGAATGCAGATCGTCGAACGGTACTACGGCCTGCTCGAGGTTCATTCCGAAGAGCAATCCGAGACCCGAGCGGCGGGATCGGCCGTCCTCAAGGAGCTCGGTATGACCGAGGACGACAGGCGCAAACCGAAGATCCTGTCGAGCCAGGTCATTCGCCACCTCGACGATCACCAGGTCCAGCTCATCAACCGGATGCGCCACGGCAACATGATCATCCCCGGCCAGACCATGTATGTCATGGAGGTGGAGCCGGCGGCTTATGCGGCGCTCGCCGCCAACGAAGCCGAGAAGGCTGCGGATATCAACATCCTCGAGGTTCGGGCCTTCGGATCCATGGGTCGGGTCTATCTCGGAGGCGAGGAAAAGGACATCGATGTCGGCTGGCAGGCAGCGGTCGCCGCCATCGAAGGCGTGACCGGGCGCGAAGAAAGCTAGCGCTTTCTTCAATTATGAATTATGAATTTTGAATTATGAATTTCGGACCATCGCACATGCACGCTACAGCTCAGAAGACAGATAAATATCTTGAGAATTAGGATTTTGAAATTGAGAATTTGCGAAAGGAGTCAGTGATGGCAGAGGCATTGGGAATGATCGAGACACGGGGGTTTTCGGCGATGGTCGAAGCCGCCGACGCCATGGTCAAGGCGGCCAAGGTGGAGCTGGTGTCATACGAAAAAACCGGCGGTGGCTATGTCACGGTCGTCGTCCGTGGCGATGTCGCGGCGGTCAAGGCGGCGGTGGAGGCCGGGGTTCGGGGCGCGCAAAATGTCGGTGAGGTGGTTTCAACCCACGTCATCGCCAGACCGCACGAAAACATCGACGCGGTGCTGCCTCTCGGCCGCGGTGAAGCCGCCAGTTCCAAGCGGAAAGGCTGATGCTCCTCGGTAGGGTGGTCGGCACGCTGGTCGCCAGCCGAAAGGACGAGGGCCTTCTCGGTCAAGTCTTCCTCCTGGTCCGTCAGCTTGATCTGGATGGGGCCGAAACGACCGGGAGTGTCGTGGCCATCGACAGCGTCGGCGCCGGAGAGGGAGACGTGGTGCTCTGGGCCTCGGGTTCGTCGGCCCGTCAGACCGAGAGCACCCGTGATCGTCCTTGCGACGCCGTGGTCATGGCCATCGTCGACAGTTGGGAGGTCGCTGGCGAGGCCCGCTACCGAAAGACCCCGGCTGAAGGTGAGTGGGCAAGCTGAGTCCGAAGGGAGCGGTGAGTCGGTTCGGGGCGTGGGCGATATCGGTTGGGAGCGAGGTCAATGAGAACCATCAACGAGAGTGACATCCAGGCGATCATCGCGCGGGTGCGCGACAAGGTGGGCGAGCCCGCCGTGGTGCCGCAACGGCAACCGTCGCCTCCCATGGCCGGCAGTGGCGCCGGTGTCCACGACACGGTGGATGCCGCGGTATCCGCCGCTCGAGCTGCCTTTGATCAATATCGGGCGCAGGGTCTCGAAGCGCGTCACCGAATCATCGATGCCATTCGGAGCCTGATGCGCGAGCACGCTCGGGAGTTGGCGGTGATGGCGCACCGTGAGACCGGATTCGGCCGGGCCGAGGACAAAGAAAAGAAGAACCTCCTGGTCATCGAGAAGACACCGGGGCCGGAGGATCTCGAGACCCAGACCTGGACGGGGGACAATGGGCTCACCCTCACCGAACACGCGCCGTTCGGAGTGATCGGCGCCATCACCCCGACAACCAACCCGACCGCCACCATCATCAACAACACCATCGCCGGGGTGTCGGCCGGTAACGCCATCGTCTTCAACTGCCACCCCAACGCCAAGGCGGTGTCGGCCCACACCATTCGGCTGCTCAATTCCGCCATCACCGGCGCCGGCGGGCCGGCAAATCTCGTCGCCTGCGTGGCAGAACCGACCATTGCCAGCGCTCAAGCTCTCATGAACCACCCCGGTGTCCGGATCCTCCTCGTGACCGGTGGACCCGGGGTCGTCGAGGAGGCTCGCAAGACGACCAAGCGGGGAATTCTCGCCGGTCCCGGGAACCCGCCTGTGGTGGTCGACGAGACCGCCGATCTCGATCTTGCAGGCCGCGAGATCGTCCGTGGCGCCTCTTTTGACAACAACCTCATCTGTACTGATGAGAAGGAGGTCTTTGTTGTCGCCTCGGTGGCCGATGAACTCCTCAAGGCCATGGTTGCCCACGGCGGTTATCTGCTTGCCGAGCACGAGCTCAAGAAACTCGACCGGCTGATCTTCAAAGAGGCGCCGCACGACGGGACCCCGGGCAAGACCAACCCCAAGTGGATCGGCCAGAATGCCGGTGACATCCTCGCCGCCATAGGGGTCACCGGCGCCGACGAAAAGCGGCTGGTGGTGGCCGATGTGCCCGTCACCCACAGTCTGATCTGGACCGAGCAGATGATGCCGGTGATGCCGGTGGCGCGGGTCCCTGATGTGAACCGTGCCATCGAGCTCGCGGTCAAGGCCGAGCACGGATGCTGCCACACGGCGTCGGTTTTCACACGCAACGTCGATGTCATCACCCGAATGGCTCGTGAGACCGATGTCAGCATTTTCGTCGCCAATGCGGCGACCCTGGCCGGGTTGGGTGATGGTGGAGAGGGCTTTACGTCGTTTTCAATCGCCAGCCCAACCGGTGAGGGTTTGACCCGACCGCGCAGCCTTTCCCGCGAGCGCCGGCTCGCGGTGGCCGGCGGTCTGAGGATCGTGTGACCCTCGCCGATCAATCGGCCATCGCGCTGCTCGAGTTCGGCTCCATCGCCTTTGGGGTCCGGGCGGGGGACGCAATGGTCAAGAGAGCGCCGGTTGAAATAGCCTATGCGGGAACCGTCCATCCCGGGAACTACCTGATCCTCGTCGCCGGAGATGTCGCGTGCGTCGATGAGGCATTCCAGGCCGGTCTCGAGACCGGTACCGAAACCCTGCTCGATCAGCTCTTTCTGCCGGCGGTTCACCCGGATGTGGTCCAGGCCCTCCTCGGTCGGCGAGGCCCGAGCTCGGGAGAGGCGCTGGGGATGATCGAGACCCGGACCGTTGCGGCCACCATCGGCGCCGCCGACTGCGGTCTCAAGGGCGCCGAGGTCTCATTGTTGGAGATCCGACTCGCCGACCGCATCGGTGGCAAGGGCTACTGCGCCTTTTCGGGGCCCCTCGCCGAGGTGGAAGCCGCGGTGGAGGTGGCGGTGGATCGCCTTACCTATCCAGAGACCCTCATCGCCAATGTGGTTATTCCCCAGTTCCACACCGAGATGCTCGCCAATTTCGAGGCCAGCTCGGAGTTCTGGAAGCGCATCAACCAAGAGGAGGTGTGAGATGCATCTCGCCCGAGTCATGGGAACCGTTATCGCCTCGACCATCACTCCCGGGTTGGAAGGCACGCGCCTGCTCATTCTTCAGCCCCTGGATCGCAGGCTCGAACCCAAAGGCGGAGCGGTGGTCGCCGCCGACGCGGTCAACATGGCGGGTCCCGACGAGCTGGTCTATTTCGTCGCGAGCCGTGAGGCCGCCGTTGCCATGCCCGAGACTTTCGTGCCCATCGATCACGCGATCGTGGGAATCGTCGATCAGGTCCACGAGGTGGCGCTATGAAGATCGGTCGGGTGGCTGGTTCGGTGGTCTCGACCATTCACCACCACGCGGTCACCGGTCGGCCGCTGCTCCTGGTGGATCTCATCGATTTCGACGGCGAGGCCACCGATAACTATGTCATCGCCGTGGACACCGTGGATGCCGGTCCGGGCGAGACGGTCCTGATCCTCGACGAGGGCACCGGAGCGAGACAGGTCCTCGATGAGCCCGAGGCGCCGATCAGGGCGGTTGTGGTGGGGATTGTGGATGAGGTGAGTGTGGGGGCGTGAGGGACATCGCAGAATGATGAATGATGAATGATGAATGATGAATTTCGGGCTCTTTCGTTCAGGGTGGTGTTCCGGATCTTGACCTCATCACCGGCCTTCTGGGCCGCTGTGACGCATTGGCGTCCCGGCGGCCCAGCGTCGCACCATCGTCGTGGTCGCGCGTGGGTTGATTGAGAAGGCTGCGACCACGCCGATGGTACGCCGGCGGCCTTCCTCGTAGCCGGGAGAGCTGACCGGATCGCGCTCCCCGGGGGAGTGCCGATGCGGGTAGGTTCTATCGCCCACGAGACGTGGGCGCTACAAAGGGCGCTGCGATGTTTGTAGCGCCGGCGTCCCGCCGGCGATGGTGGCGTACCGATGCGGGTAAGTTCTATCGCTCATGGATACGGATACGGATACGGATACGGGCCCTGTCCCGGTTACTGCCGTGGTTCCGGACCTTGTCCTCATCACCGGCCTTCTGGGCCGCCGGGACGCATTGGCGTCCCGGCGGCCCAGCGTCGCACCATCGTCGTGGTCGCGCGTGGGTTGATTGAGAGGGCTGCGACCACGCCGATGGTACGCCGGCGGCCTTCCTCGTTGCCGGGAGAGCTGACCGGATCGCGCTCCCCGGGGGAGTGCCGATGCGGGTAGGTTCTATCGCCCACGAGACGTGGGCGCTACAAAGGGCGCTGCGATGTTTGTAGCGCCGGCGTCCCGCCGGCGATGGTGGCGTACCGATGCGGGTAAGTTCTATCGCTCATGGATACGGATTACGGATACGGATACGGGCCCTGTCCCGGTTGCTGCCGTTGTTCCGGACCTTGTCCTCATCACCGGCCTTCTGGGCCGCTGTGACGCATTGGCGTCCCGGCGGCCCAGCGTCGCACCATCGTCGTGGTCGCGCGTGGGTTGATTGAGAGGGCTGCGACCACGCCGATGGTACGCCGGCGGCCTTCCTCGTAGCCGGGACAGCAGACCGCATCGCGCTCCCCGAGGGAGCCCGGTCCGCATTTTGTGCTCGAGGCGAGGCGTAGTCGGGAGGTCGCTCCTGCACAAAAACGGACCCGGCACCCCGATGGGGCGGGGTTTTCCGCGTGTCCTGGACCGGTAGGAGATCCGTTGTTTACCGCGGACTTTGGCCAGGTACTTATTGGGTGATCGCGAGTCGTGAGGGTTGTGGCGCCGGATTTTGGGGACTCTGACCTTGGTGAGATCCCGATTACACAGGTGTTGGTTGGAGAAACCCGGGACCATATCGCGTGGCAAACGAGAGCGGCGTTGGACTGGCGGGTGGCGCGACGCGGATCGACGAGGGCTCTGATGGGCCGGCGGGACGCCGGCCCTACAATCGTCGCAATTGTCATCTTGGGTGGAGGAGCCGCCAGGTGATGGCTCGGACGTCGTCGAAGAGATGGAGGGCGGTGGCGGTTCGCGTGATGTCGATTGCGCCTGCTCCTACGAGTAGACGCAGGTGGGTGTCGACCTCCTTGGATGAGCCGTAGGCGATGCGGTAGTGGTGGAGTCGATCTCGGCCTGAACGACCGGCCCCTTCGGCAATGTTTGCGGGAACCGAGGAAGCGGATCGAATCACTTGATCGGCGAGGCTCTTCAATGGTGCGGGAACTCGCAACACCAGTGAGATCGCGATGCCGGCCGCGGTGGTCGCTTTGTCGAGGGCGTTGAATCCTGTTGACTGTTGAGCGTCGTGCATGGTCACCTCCGGGTTGTTCATGCACCCCCACCAGCCGTTGAGATGGCCCATGTCAAGGGTCGCCTCCGAGGCGATTCGTCATGCCCTTGACCTGGGCCATCTCAACGGCTACGAGTCGGTTCAAGAACAACCCGGAGTGACCATGCCGACGCCACGGCCACGGCCACGGCCACGGCCACGGCCACGGCCACGGCCACGGCCACGGCCACGGCCACGGCCACGGCCACGGCCACGGCCACGGCCACGGCCACGGCCACGGTCCACGGTCACGGTCACGGCCACGGTCACGGTCACGGTCACGGTCACGGTCACGGTCACGGTCACGGAGTGATGTCAGCGCCGGCCTTCTGGGCCGTAGTGACGCCAATGCGTCCCAACGACCCAGCGTCGCACCATCGGCGTGGTCGCGAGTGGGTTGTTGGGGAGGGCTGCGACCACGCCGATGGCGCGCCGGCGGCCTGCCTCGTAACCGGGAGAACCAGGATGAAGCGCGCCTCCCGGGGGAGCCCGGCATGGACCTTGTGCGGAGCGGGATGCGCTGCCGTGAGGGTCTTCTGGCACAAGGCCATGCCCGGCACCCCGAGGGGGCGCGGTTTTCCGCTTGTCCTAGTCGGTTTCGGCGCCGGGACAGCAGACCGCATCGCGCTTCCCGAGGGAGCCCGGTAGCGCCATTGTGCGGGGCGCGGGGCGGAGCTTGATGGTGGTTCCAGCACAATGGCGTACCCGGCACCCCGATGGGGCGTGGTTTTCTCGTTTCCGGTGGCGGCTTCGGAGTTTGTGGGAACATGGTGGTGCCCAGACCATAGAGCGGGGAGAACCATGCTGATTCCCATCGGTTCTGATCAGACCACCGTTCGACGGATGCCGTGGGTGACCTTCGGCATCATCGGGCTGTGTCTGGTGATGTTCATCTATACCCTCGTCGCGCCGGGTGATGAAGGAGCGGTGGTCAAGGCCGAGGTGCGGGCGGTGGAGTATTTCATCGACCACCCGTATCTCGAGCTGGATCCGCAGCTCAAGGGATTCACGTACTACTCGATGCGGCAGACTCCCGAGGACGATCCCGCCCCACCTCCTCGCGCGGGAGAGGTGAGGGCCGAGCAGGCGACCTTGGACGAACTCACCGCGGCGTACTTCGAGGCGCGGGATCGATTGCCGTTCTGGCGCTGGGGTCTTGTGCCGGCGGATATGAAGGCCGTCAATCTCGTCACCCACCTCTTTATTCACGTTGGGTTCATGCACCTGCTCGGCAATCTCTTCATCTTCTATCTCGTCGCTCCGGCGATGGAGGATGCATGGGGACGGCCACTCTTTGCAGGCTTCTACCTCCTTGCCGGTGTCGCCGCGGCCCTTGTCTTCGTCGCCCGATACCCGACGCTGATGGAGCCTCTCATCGGCGCCTCGGGGGCCATCGCCGGGGTCATGGGCGCCTTTGCCGTGCGCTACTGGAACACCAGGATCACCTTCTTCTACTTTGTCTGGATGATCCGTATCTACCAGGGGACCTTTTCGGCTCCGGCGTGGATCATGCTGGGGCTCTGGGCCATCGGCGAGCTCGCATTCGCCATGGGTGTATGGGCTTTCTTCAGCATCGCCGATCTCGGTGACGTGGGTTTTCTGGCCCACGTTGGGGGATTCGTCTTCGGGGTCGGATTCGCCTTTCTCATTGATTCGCTGAGAATCGAACAGCGATTCATCGAGCCGGTCCACGAGCGGATCGAAACGGTCCACGACTCGGCCGCGGTCGAAGGTTTGGTCGAACTCGCGCGGCGGGGACGGGTTGAGGAGGCCATGGCGAGCCTCGAGACGCTGTTGGCGCAGCGCCCGACTGACGCCGAGGCCGCGGCGTCGCTGTGGAACATCGCATCTGCGGCAGATGTCCCGTCTCGGGCGGCTTCGGCCGTGCTTCCAGCGCTCGAAGCGGCGGTTCGCGCCGGTGATGTCGGGTTACCCGCTCAGATCTGGGTCGAGATCGTCCGACGCGCGCCCCAAACCGAGGTCGATCTCAGAATGGCGACCAGAGTCGCCGAGTTACTCATGGAGGAGGGGATGCACGGTGATGTGGAAACCACCCTCGATTGGCTGGGCGGACGGGTGGACGCCTCGACCCCCGAAGGTCTTCTGATCCGCCTCGCGCGTCTCGCCCACCGCCTGAACGTGCCCGCGCCCTTCGCAGCCCTCGCCCTCGATTGCCCAGACCTCTCTCCCGATCTTGCAGCCGAGCTCGAGAGTTACGGTTCAACCTCCGGTCAGAGTTTGAGCGGTTTCTCCGCGTAGATCTTCATGGCGTCGTAGAGGGCGCCGTTCTCGAGCATGATGTCGTCGGCGTTGCCGAATTCACCGTCGGGGCCCGCCGAGATCAGATTGTATTTATCGACCCGCAGGAGCCGATAGAGCAGCGGGTTACCCCACCCGTCGGTCCTCTCGAGATCCGCGGAGAACTCGGGGGGCAGCTCATCGAGGGTCTTGGGATAGGAGTTTCCTCCCTCCATATTGGTGCCCATGTAGAGGTTGAGCATGGGCCCCCACTCGAGCATCCGTTTCTCGGTCAGCACCTGTGGGCCGCCGCAGCCGACGGTCACAATCGCCAATGCCAGTACAAACCCAAGCGATCTTCTCATCATTTAGACCTCCCGATCCTCGCCGCTGAACGATCGCGGCCCTTGGTTGTCATTGGTTCACGGCGCCACGGGGACTTCCTTTCGTCCGAAGACCCGGAAGAGCTGGCCGTTGGCGTACGAGAAGCGCGCCGTCTCGCCACCGGTGGTCAGGGTCAACCGGATCTTCGGGCCGCAGGCCGGAACCGAAATCGTCTCACCGGGTTTCCAGCTACCGACGTTTTTCTCCGCGCAGATAGCCTTACTGTTGTCGCTCTCGACCGCCTCGACGACAAGCTGGGCGTCGATCCACTCGGTGTCGTTGGCATTGGATACGTCAAGTGTGCCGGCGGCCCCCTTGACCACGCCGATGGTCAATTCCATCGAATCACAACCCAGCAACGCACCCGCGATGAACAATCCGATGAGGATTCGAGTTGCTGTCTTCACGGATGACCTCCCGATGTGATCCAGTTTATCGAATCGTGGTTTTCTCAGCCAGCTCCGCGAGGAGCCTCGACCCAACCCTTGCGCGGTTGATGAAGCCACGGTAGCGTCTGAGGGGAAGGAACCCTTGATGTCGTCGATTAGACAGGCGTTTGTCACAACTGGCGCAGGGGGAGACCGCCGGCGTGTTCCGGTCGGGGCTTCCATTGTTGTGGGTCGCGGGGGGACTTGCGACCTCGTGATTCGCGATCTCGCGGCCTCACGGCAGCACCTGAAAATCCTCAAGGTGGCGAACGGATTCGAGTGCCGCGATCTCGAAAGCAGCAACGGCACCCAGGTCAACGGCGAACCCATCGACGTGCATCCACTCGAGGACGGAGACGAGATCCGGATCGGCAACACGTCACTGGTTTTTTCGTTGAGCCCCGGTGTCGAGGCGGCCCCGATGGGAAAGACGGTTTTTCTCCAGACGATCATCGAGCCGTCCGGCAGCGTGACGGCACCGCCATCGACGCGGTCCAAGGAATTGCTGGAGGCCGCCTACACCCTGATGAACGCGTTGTCGTCGAACTTCAATCCGTGCGAGCTGGTGGACAGCATCCTCTCGACCACCATGCGTGCGGTCCGCGCCCAGAGAGGTGCGGTGCTCTTTGCCGGCGACGACGGCGAGCTGAAACCATGTCCGGAGTGCGGACATGTCCACACCATCCGCGACGGGATACCCCGGCTGGCGGGGCTCGACGAGATCGAAATCAGCGAAAGCGTAGCCACCCGGGTTCTCCGCGGCGGCGAGAATGTCCTCTTCCAATCGGCCCGTACCGATCGGGTGGTCGACCCGACCGCCAGCATCGCAGCGCTCAATCTGACCTCGATATCTGTGTGTCCCCATCAGGACGCAGAACGCGATTCACGGCATTTTGTATATCGACACCGATCTGGCCGATCACCAGTATTCCGAGGACGATATGCTGCTGGCGGCGGCCGCCGGCAACAGCGCCGGTCTCGCCCTCGAAAACGCGAGGATCCACCAGGATCTGCTCGACAAACAGCGCATCGATCAGGATATCGAGGCGGCGTGGACTATTCAGGAGGGCTTTCTCGTTCGCGACTGGCCGACCGATGACCCACGTTTGGATGTTTATGGTCTGACCCGTCCGGCGAGGGTGGTTGGCGGCGACTTCTACGATTTCGCGCGACTCGATGACGATCATATCGGTCTTCTCATTGGTGATGTCAGCGGCAAAGGAGTACCGGCCGCCCTCACCATGGCACTGCTCCTGGCGGAGTTTCGCCTCTGCGCCACCGGCGCCGACTCCACAGCCGAGGTGTTGCGCCGCCTTAATGAACGAATGGTGGGCCGTTCTCGGAGGGGGACCTTCTGCACCGCGGCGCTGGTGGCTCTCAATCTTCGGACCGGCCACTTGATGGCGGCAAACGCGGGTCACCACCCGGTGTTGCGGATCTCCGACGACCGGGTGACCACCATCCTTCCGGCATCGGGGCCGCCGTTGGGGATCCTGTCGGGTTTGGAATGGAGGGATGAAGAGAAAATCATCAGACCCGGGGAGACCATCCTGCTCTACACCGACGGCATCGCCGAGGCGAAGCAACCCGATGGCAAGGCGACCGAGGGTCGAGAGGATGACGAGTATGGTCTCGAGGGACTCGAAAAGATGGCCCGAGCGCAATTCAAGAACGGACCTCAGGCGCTCATCGAGGCGATCCTCGAGGATGTCGATCGCTACTGCAGCCCGCTCGCGCCGCACGACGACTGCACCATGATCTCGTTGAGGTACCACGGTCATGGGAACTAACGACATCCGACTCCAGGTGTCCTCGGATCCCCGTCTCCTGGGAGTCATCCGAGGCGTCATCCAGGTCTGGCTCGAGGTCTGCGGTCTGGTACCTGATCGACGTCACGAGGTGGTTCTCGCCGTCGATGAAGCCTGTTCCAACGCCATCCGTCATGCCTATGAGGGACGGACCGACGAATCGGTCGAACTGGTACTCTCGGCCTCCGAGGAGTGGATCGAGATCACGGTGAGTGACGAGGGAAGACCCTGCCCGAGCGAGTGCAGCGAGTACCGGCCGATGGTGAAACGCCGATGAGAGCGAACTCGTACCCGGCGGCCTCGGCGTCAAGCTCATCTACGAAGTCTTCGACGAGGTTCGCTTCTGTCCGGGGACGACCAACGGACAACTGTGTCACCATGAGACTCCACAGGACCGCGAAACAAGAGGTTGGCAGTGAAGATTGAAACGACAAACACGGCGGATGAGACCATCATCACCATCGAAGGTGACATCGATCTCTACAGCTCGCCGGAGCTGAGGACAGCCGTGCTCAAGGCGGTTCCCAAGGCCACCGCTGGGGTGGGGATTCACCTCGGCGGAGTGACCTATATGGACTCCTCGGGGGTCGCAACTCTGGTCGAGGGTCTCAGAAGCGCAAAGGAAAACGGTAAGAACTTCGCCCTCGTCGCGCCATCGACGTCGGTGATGAAAGTACTCGAGCTGGCCCGTCTGGACAGCATATTCGAGGTGAGACCGGCTTGATGACTGACCTCTTCGGGCGCGTCGGCACGGTGGGCGTTGGAATCAGCTCAAAGCCGCGCTTGAAGTGTCGGTGCTCATGGTCGACACCATGGTCTGGCTGGTGGTCGCCCCGTTCACGGGGAAGGGGTTCAGGTGGCGGAGTAGTGTTGAGAGTTTTGTCGAGTTCGGAGTCCGTTCGCTGCCCATCGTTGCCATGATCTCCTTTCTCATCGGGGTGATCATCGCCCTCCAGGCTTCCTACACTCTCGCTCAGTGGGGAGCCAACCGATACATCGCCGATCTGGTGGCGGTCTCGGCCATGCGCGAACTGGCGCCGTTGATGACGGCGATTCTCATCGCCGGGCGGTGCGGTTCGGCGATCACGGCCGAGATCGGCACCATGAAGGTCAACGAAGAGATCGACGCGCTCGTGGTCATGGGGGTCAATCCCATCAAGTATCTCGTCGCGCCGAAGTTCCTCGCCATGGTCACCGCGGTGCCTTCGGTGACTGCGCTGGCCATGCTGGTCATGATCATCGGTGGGTGGGCGTCGTCGGTCTTCGTGGTTGGTGTCGAAACCGAGATATATGTAACCCAGACGATCGGAGCCATTGTCGAGAAGGACCTCCTCACCGGGATGGTCAAGAGTGTCTTCTTCGGCATCGCCATCTGCTGGGTTGGGGTCTTTCGCGGTTTCCAGGTCGAGGGAGGCGCCGAGGGAGTCGGTCGTCAGACCACCGCATCGGTGGTGACCTCCATCTTCCTGATCATCATCGTTGACCTCATTTTTACGGTTCTGTTCTACTACGTGTGAAGATGGAAACGAAAGAACCCGTGATCGTGGTCGAAGACCTCGTTGTCGCCTACGGCGACCACGTGGTGCTCGACCAGGTCAGTTTCACCGTCGAGCCGGGAGAGGTCTTCGTGATCCTCGGCGGCAGCGGTTCAGGAAAGACGACCCTGCTCCGAACCCTGGTCGGACTCATCGAACCACGGTCCGGGAGGATCCTATTCAATGGACAGGACTTCACGGCCATTGTCCGGGGAAGAACTGACGGCGATTCGACGCAAGATGGGGATGTGTTTCCAGGGAGCGGCCCTCCTCGGTTCGTTGTCGGTGGCCGACAACGTGGCCCTGCCCCTGCGGGAGCACACCAAGCTCGAGGAGTCCACCATCGACATCATGACCCGGATCAAGCTCGAACTCGTGGGTCTGGGCGGAGTCGAGGATTATCTGCCTTCCGAGCTCAGCGGTGGAATGAGAAAACGGGCCGGCATCGCCAGGGCCATGGCCATGGATCCCGTCATCATTTTCTATGATGAGCCGTCAGCGGGGCTCGATCCCATCGTTGCCGCGGGGCTCGACGAACTCATTCGGACCATGCAGTCCACCTTCAACCTGACGAGCGTCGTTGTGACCCACGAGATGGAGAGCGTGAAAATCATCGCTGACCGGGTCTGCGTCCTGCACCAGGGCCGGGTCGCCGGGATCGGCTCATTGGACGATCTTGGAGAAGATGGACCACCCGTACATCCAGCAGTTCTTTGCCCGTCGGCCGGATGATTCAGATGCCGCCGACCCCGAATACGCCAAATCACTCACCAACATCGATTGAATCGAGAGGACCATGCCAGCGAAGAAAAGCAACTTCACCGCGACTGAGATCAAAGCCGGCGTCATGGTCGTGGCCAGCCTGCTCGTCATGGTGGCCTTTGTGGCCGCCATCCGCGGCTGCGGATCGGGGAACGAACAGATGAACCGGTTCTCCGCCGACTTCACCAGCATCATCGGTCTCAACCTGGGCGCGGAGGTTCGATTCGGAGGGGTCAAGGCCGGCAAGGTCTTGGAGATCACAACGGACCCCGAAGACCGGGCGAGAATTCGGGTTTTCTTCGAAGTTCCCTCCGATATCCCCGTGAACCACGGGAGCATCGCCACCATCGAAGAGATCAGCTTGACAACGGGCAAACACCTCGAGATCTCAACCGGCGGTTCGGATCAGCCGCTCCATGTTTCCGGTGATGAAATCGCGTCTTACACCAATTCAGGTGGTTTTGTCGATATCCCCAATCTCGAAAGCGTGATGACTCAATTGGGCACGTTGCTCGACGGCATCAACACCATGCTCGGTGTCGAACGAGCCCGCGCCCTCGCCGAGGAGTCCGGCGAAGAGATGGTGGATCTCGCCGCGGTGGTTGCGGCGCTCGAAAAGACGCTCAACGCGGGTACCTCGACCGTCGAATATCTGGGTGGAGTCATCGAGGACAACCGAGCCGGTCTGGCTGAGATCGTCGAACGGCTGGCGGATCTTGAGAAGTCCGCAACCGATCTGTTGGTCAACCTCAACGCCGCCGTCGAGGAGAATCGCGAGCCCCTCAACGCGACCATGGTGAATTTCGAGAACCTCAGCGCCGAGGCTTCGAGACAGCTCGAGGAGTTGACCGCATCGTTGGCCGCGACTCTGCAGTATCTCCAGGAAGTGAGCGGAAACACCAGCGATCTCGTCGAGAGCAAGCGACCCACCCTCGAGCAGATTCTCGACAACCTCGAAGCCACAACCCGCAGCCTGAAGAGGTTCTCTCAGTCCCTGGAGGAACAGCCCAATGCATTGGTTCGCGGGGCGAAACCGCAGGGTCGGCCGGATGGAGGCAAATGATGAAGTTCAGATTCGCCACGATCGCTTTCATGCTGGTTCTCTCATCGTGCGCTTCGACCCCCGATCTCGACTACTACACCCTTGACATGTCGCCCTCCGGAACGGTCACAACGGATCTCAATCTCCACGTCTTCAGGTTTGCGATTTCGGAGAGAATCGACCGGGCGCAGATCGTCATCCAGAAATCGCCGACCCGGATCGACTACTACTCAAGAGACCGTTGGGCCTCGAGTGTCGGTGAGATGGTGGAGCACAAACTCGCCGTCGAGTTCGGACCGGCGGTCGACGGGCGCCGTACGCTGATGGTCTCGGGCAAAATCGTCGCCCTCGAGCAGGTCGATTCACCGTCTGGGCCGCAGGCGCTGACGAGGCTCGAGGTCAAAGTTCGCGATAGCGAGGCCAAGGGCTATGAGGCGCCGCTGCTCGAGAAGACCTATCAAGCGATCCGAGCCGCGGATTCCAACAGCGTCGATGCCGTGGTGCAGGCGCTCTCAAGGGCCCTCGAAGCCATCGCCGCCGAGATCGCCACGGATGCGTCCAGCTTGTAACGCGTGGGAACGGAACCGCAAGGACGCAAGGACCACGAGGCATCACAGTCCATCGCAGTTTCAGTCACGCGATGTTCCTTGTGTCCCTTGCGTCCTTGCGGTTCACTCCTTCGTCGGGGAGAGCAACCGCGACCCGAAGAATTCCCAGATCCGTTTGCGCGCCCAGTTGAGGTTGAGTGGTGTCATTGTGTAAAAGCTGTGGCGGTGGTTGGCGTTGATGATGTAGCGCTCGGGTTGGCCCATGACCTCCCAGAGATCATCGCGGCAGCTCTTCGGGATGCACTCGTCCTTGCCGGCCTCGATCATGAGAACCTGCGCCGGGTCAACGCGATCGGGATAACGAGCCGGATCCATGGGGCCGTAGAGGGGTTCGAGGAGCATTTCCATTTCCTCTCGGCTCCAGCCGAACGTCGTTTCGGCCCAGATCTGGATGCCTTCGGTCCGTGCTCCGATGCATTGGGCGATGACCCGTTGGGGGTGGGCCCCGCCCATGACCAGCGCCGTCGCCGAGATTCGCGGCTCCTGGGTGGTGAGGGTCGGAGCGAACATGGCGCCGTGGCTGAACCCGATGAGCCCGATGTGGTCGTTGTCGATCTCGGGTCGGGCTTCGGCCCAATCTATCAACCGGCGCATGTCGACGAGGGTGGTGATCTCCTGCTGCGCTCCGTCGGCCCAGAGCTCCATGAATTGCTCCTCATCGGTCTCCACGCCGAGCCGCGGCCAATCGATGAGAAAGCTCTCGCCTAAAACGTTGAAAATGTGAAGGGCGCCGTTGCTCCGTTTCCTCAGGGTTCGGATGATGGCGTTCGATGGATAGACCTGGCGACCCCAGATAGGCAGGACAATGACGACCGGGTGGGCGCCGGGCAACCGACTCCGGTGATAGTCGACGGTGACCAAATTGTCGGTCTGTCCGTTGCTGCCGATGGAGGGAAAGCTGAGCCGTCGGATCTCGTAACGGCTACTCTCATCAATCACCTTTTCTAAAGCGTTGACGGGCTCGGTTTGGTAGACGAAGTGCGGATCCGTTGTCTCGGTTGAAGGGACGTGCTGCGCCCGGCCGTCGTAGGTAATGTGGGTGCGGGTGGCGCACGATGTGGTCGCGATCACAATCGCCAGTCCCGCGATGCACGCGGGTCGGTATCGGAGAGCTCGGGGCCACATGGGTTGTCGTCGACTCCTGATCAGAAGCTGAAGAGGGCTTCGAGCATTACCGTTCGCCGCATGAGATCACCAAAAACGTGCTGTTTGGTGGGGTCGTCGAGGAGATTGAGCACCTTGATGTTGGTGGTCAGCCAACCATCGCTCCATCGGCGTCCCACGCTGGCGGTGACCAGGGTGTAGGGGTCGCTGTAGCCGTAGTAGAAGGGCTGGATTCCCTGGGCGAAGAAGGCCCGGTCCGAGTAGTTGACTGTCAGATTGCCGAGATAGGTCTGTCCGTTGTAGGTGACCCCCGCATTGAAGCGGTGATATGGCGGGGTGTTGATGGTCTCGGAAGGGGGACGGTCGGGGTCGCCGACGGGATCGAGCAGCTCGGGCAGGACCTGGTAGGAGTAGTTGCCGAAGAGGGTCAGCCCGCGCCGGAAGGTGTGGCTGGCCGAAAGCTCGAGTCCGGCGCTGCGGACCGAGCCGATGTTGAGGTACTTGTAATTTGCCGGGAGGTAGACCCCCTGCAAGGCCAGGAAATCGATGACGATGGGGTTGAGTGGCCAACCCGGCGGTGGGTTTTCCGATGTGTAGTAGGGCTCGACCCCGGCCTCGATGAGGGCTTCCACGGATGTGAAGTTCGCAAGCTTGTCGTGGATCTCGCTGACATAGATGTTGGCGTCAAAATGAGTCAGTCCTCCGTTGAGGACGGCCGAGTAGCCGATCTCGAAGCTGTCGATGGTCTCGGCCGTGAGATCCGGGTTGCCGTACATGTTGACCACAAGGGGAAAGGGCTCTGTGAGTGACGGATCAAACGCGTCGAGGGGGATGTAGGCGGCGACAAACGAGAGTTCCATGAAATTCTCGACGGCCGAGGGAGCCCGGAAAGCTCGTGAGAACGATGCTTTGAAGGAGTGGCCGGGGACCGGTGACCAGATCAGCGCGGCACGAGGTGAGAAGTTGATGTCCTCGAGGTTCGAGAAGTAGTCGGCGCGGGCGGCCAAGGCGAGAGTGAAGGTCGAAAATCTGATCTCGTCCTGGACATAGGCGCCGGCCTGGAACCGGTTTTCGGCATCGGGGCAGATCGAGAGATCGAAGGTGTTGTACCGGATGTTGCCGCCGAAGGACATGAGGTGCCGGCCGCCGAAAAGATCACTCCACCCGGCATCGACGTCGTAGACCCCGTTTTCGAAATCGATCCGAAGCGGGTCGAGGTTGGCATCGACGGAGAGCAGGCTCGGCGCCTTCCCCGTGAGGTAGTTGGCAAACGAACGGATCCTGAAACTGCCGCGGTGGTAGGCGATCTGGCCGTAGGCGAGCTTGGTCCCCCGCTCTGCGTCGAAAGGCCCGATGGGGGTCTGGATGATGCCCTCGGTGTAGGCGATCCCAGCCGAATATTGGATTCTCCCTTCACCGGAAATCTCCTGGTCGACCCGGAGGTCGAACTTGGGCTGAAGGGTACCGTTGTTGTCGTAGAACACGTCGTCGTAGGATCCTCCGCCGACGAGTACCGGTGGATCGACCGGAGTGTAGACCTCGGGGATCATCCCGGTGGGTCGTTCGAGAGGATCGCTGTAATAAACCCCGGCCGAGAGCCGATAGGCGAGCTTCTCGGTGGGCGCGTCGGCCCAGCGAATGTTGAGGCTGCCCATGGCGCCGGTGCCACCGGCCTCGGATGACCGACTGATGAGACCGCCGATGACCGCGAACTCGAGCCCTTGTGAGGTCCGGGGCGCCCGGGTCACCATATTGACCACGCCGGTGGCGGCGTTGGCGCCCCACATGGTCGAGGCCGGCCCGCGCACCACCTCGATCTGCTCGATGTCGTTGGTCTGCACCGCCGACAGATCCCAGAAGATCACATTGAAGAAATCGAAGTAAAGGGGTCGCCCGTCGACCAGGGCGAGTTGGCTGCCGGTGAGGAACGGGCTCGGTCCCCGAGTGGCGACGTTGACGTCGCGCGCCGACGACTGAACGACGTTGGCGCCGGGCACCTCGCGCATGAGATCGCCGACATTCTGCGCCGGACGGGTCTCGATGGTGTTGCGGCCGATTACGCTGATGGTCGTGGGCGTGTCTTCGAGCAGGATCTTGGTTCGGGAGGCGGAGACGACCACGGTCTTTTCGAAGGCCGGCTGCATCTTGAAGTCGATCTCGACGGTCTCACCCGAGGCGAGATCGACGGTCTCCTCGATGGTGACGAAGCCGGGCATGACCACGGTCAGCTTGAGAGTCCCGGTTGACAGATTCAGGGCGCGATATCGGCCATCGACCGTACTCAAGACCGAGCGGGCTGCTTGACCCTCGATGGCGATGGTGACGCCCGGCAGCGGGAGATCGTTGTTGTCGATGATCCGGCCGATGATCTGGCCGGTCTCCTGCGCGGCGGCCGGTGTTGCGAGGCAGAGGCACAAGACAGCCATTTGGGCTGTTTTGATGATGGTTCGGTTCATGACGACTTTTTGCCCCCCGTGAGGTTTGGCCTCGAAAGTATGATAGTACGGCCGGTCAGGAGGACGTTGTCCTTCTCGCGCCAAGAGACAGTATTGGGATTGATGCGGACCACGCGGCCCCGATCAGTTCTCGATGGGGGCATCGGTGGGTGGCTTTGAACCGGGCTTTTCTCGGAAGAAGATCCACAGCGCGGCCGGCAGGGCGGTGAAATCGGCCAGCATGGCCAGGGCAAAGGCCATGGAGGTGACGATCCCGAACTGCCGCATGGGCGGCAGATCGGAAAGTGCGAGGGCGAGAAACCCACCGGCGTTGATGACAGTGGCGAAGAGGATGGCGTGACCGGCGACCCGAATCGCGTGGGCCAGCGCCGCCTCGGTGTTGCCGCCGTTTCGCTTCTCGAGGAAGTGGTAGAAGAAGTGGATCTGATCGTTCTCGGTGACACCGAGAACGGTGGTGGCGATGAGGATGGTGGCGATATTGAGCGGGATCCCCGTCAGCCGCATGACCAGGAAGGTCACCAGGATGGCGAAGAGCGACGGCACCATGGCGTTGAGTCTCGCCGGACCGGACCGGAAGACAAAGATGAAGGTGACAAAAATGATGGTGAAGGTGATGGCGAAGCTCTCGACCAGGGTGGGAGTCAGGTGACTCGCGATGGTCGCTTGGAGCACACCGGTGCCGGCGAGCCGGTAGGTGCAATCGGCCAGGGCGGGCTGGGCTGCGGCCGCCCGGCCCCAGGCCCGCTCGACCGCCGCGGAGAGATTGTCGAGTCCGAATTCTGATCCGGCGGCCGAAGTGACCGTCAGATAGGTCGAAGAGAGTGAATCGAGGTCCACCCACTGGGAGACCGATGGCTCTGAGAGCATGAGTTGTTCTAGGTCGGCCATCAACCGGTCGAGGGCTGCGGGATCGGACGGAAGCTCATCACCGGAACCGGCGAGATAGCGGCGGAGCCGGAGAATCGATGTGAGACCCACCACTGAGCCCACCGCGGGTTCCTGCTCGAGCTCCCGGGTCAGCGCGTCGAGACCGCGAAGCACCTCGGGGTCGAGAACGCCGTACTCCGGTGTCGTGATCCAGACCTTGGCCACCACGATGCCGAGTACGTTTTCCTGAAAATAGCGGGTGTCCTTCGCCACCGGCTCATTGGCGTCGATATAAGCCAGGGGGTTGGTTTCGAGCTCCATTCCCGGAAGGACACCGGGGATGCCGAGCAGCGCGATGAGACCGGCGATGGCAAGCGCCAACGCGGTGAGCACCAGCGGCCACCGCCAGCGGTACGACCAGCGCGGGATCACATCGGCGGCACGTTCGACCCAGGCGCCCGCCACCTGCCGGTGGCGCCGGGTGGGCGCACGAAAGAGAGTCTGGAGCGCCGGGTAGAGCGTGAAAACGACGACCCAACCCAACAAAAGGCCCCCGGAGGTCCAGATGCCGAGCTCGCGGATCGGTCGAATGTTGGAGACCGTCAGCGCGGCAAAGCCGACCGCGGCCGCAAAGACCGAAGCCGAAACCGCGACGAACTTGTTGGCCAGAGCCCGCGATGCGGTGGGTCTCGAGATCCATACCGGCAGGTTGGTCGACAAAGCGTGAGTGGAGATAGACCAGGCTCGCCGTGGCGGTGACCAACAGGGTCAGGGGCACGAGGGACGAGACGATGGTGAATCCGAGACCGACCAGGCCGGCAAACGCCATTCCCAACAGGACCGCGACAGCGAGCGAAATCAGAATTGCCGCCAGCGCGCGCCACGAGCGGTAGAGCCCGAGGACGAGGCTGATCACGAATACCGCAAACAGCGGGAAGAACTTGACACTCGATGCGGCGGTTTCGCGTTCGAGCCAGGCGTCGATCCACGGGCGTCCGACCCGGCGGACGCGGTCGATGGACTCGCGACCATCCGGAACCGTGAAGACGATCTCGTTCACCTGGTCCAATAGCGCATCCCGGATCTCGGTTCGGGCGCGTCGAGCGCGAGGACGATGGCGAGAAAGTTGTCACCGACAAGTCCTTGGCGGCGGAAAAATCGCTCCCCCCGGCAATCTCGCGAAAGGCAGCGAGGTCGTCGGCGGGTGGACCCGCGCCGGGGCGGCTGCGTCTCCAGACGGTGGCCATGGAGAATGCGTTGATGCCATCGATTGCGTCGAGCTCCGATTCGAGCCTTCGAGATCGTTCAGCGGGCCGGCGGGAAAGGGTCTGTCGGTCTCGAGCATGAG
>CAVWAW010000004.1:0-302291 GCA_963753035.1 uncultured Acidobacteriota bacterium
GGGAGCGGCTGGACCAGCTCGGACTCGGGCCGGAGGACTATTTCGACTTCGCGGCACTGCCTCCCGAGATCCAGGACGCCTGAAGGCGGGCCGCGAGGCCGGGTTCGCGGACATGGAAGGGTTCATCGAGGCCTACTCGCAGGACCCGCTCACCGGCGGCAGGATCTACGGCACCCGCGAATTCCTCGCCGACAGTGCGGTGACGAACTACCAGCTCGAGAAGCCGACCTGCTGCGTACGGTGGCGGCCCACCTCGGCCTGTACGGCAACTCGGCCGCCGAAGCTCTTTACCCCGCCTACTTCGTCGACGCCGACGGCAGTCCCCTGGACGCCTCGGCCAACCGCTACACCATGGCCTTTGCCGAAGGCCAGCTGCCGCCGGTGATGGCCTTCTGGTCGCTGACCATGTACGACGGCCGGACCCAGCTCTTCATCGACAACCCTCTCGACCGATACCTTCTGAGCTCCTCGATGATGGATCAGCTCAGGATGGGAGAGGACGGCTCGCTCACCCTGTACATCCAGAAGGAGTCGCCGGGAAAGAACCACGAAAGCAACTGGCTGCCGGCGCCCGATGGCCCGTTCTACATGGTCCTGCGCCTCTACGGTCCGTCGCCGGAAGCCCTCGACGGGGCCTGGACGCCGCCGCCGGTGGAACCAGCGGAGTGATTCCCCGATCTCTATCTTCGAACCCAGTGAACTCGGTCTCAATTATCGGAGGCAGGCCCATGAATCAACGAATCGATCGACAGACCATTCCTTTGCGCACTGCTCGCAACGGCGGCTTCGGACCGGAAGGAACCCTCGATGAGCCGGATTGGGTTGGTCGTCCTGGCGCTGTTGATCACCTCGGTGAGTGCATGGGTCGGCGCCGAGGAGTGGGCGCCCTTCGAGGGCGCCGAGCAACTGCGCGACCTCGTCGCCGGCGCGACGGCGGAGATCGAGTTGAAACCCGGTCACGTTGCGGTGGGCCAGTACCGTGCGGACGGGACCGCGACGATCACCGCCTGGGGCGAGACCTTCAAGCGAACCTGGGAGGTCCGAGGCGACGACCAGGTGTGCTACTCCTCGCTCACCGAGACCAACTGTTACACCTTCGAACGCAATCTCGACGTGCCGGACGAGTACCGCGTGCGGCATGTCGAGACCGGGGAGCTCAGGGTGTTCCGTGTCATCGAAGGAGACACCGAGGTGATCACCAACGTAACCGTACCCGACGGCGAGGGCGGTCTCGGTGCGCCGTCGGCATCCGAGGTCGCCGCGGCGCTTTCCAACCCCAACACGACCATGGGCACGATGAACACCCTCTTCGATTTCGTCGCCTATGACGGCGACCTGCCGGACGCCGGCTCGCAAAGTGCGTTCCGGGCGACCTTCCAGCCGTCGCTGCCCTACCCGCTGTCCGACACCACCAACCTGTTCGTGCGACCGCTGATCCCGATCATCTTCAGCCAGGATGTGCCGACCGCGGACGGTTTCGAGTCGAAGGGCGTCGACCTCGGCGACATCGGGTTCGACGTCTTCCTCGCCAAAAACCTCGCAGGCGGCTTCGTCGTCGGCGGCGGTGTGGTCGGAACCCTACCGACCGCGACCAACGACGCCCTCGGCCTCGATCAGTGGCTGCTGGGGCCCGAGGTGCTGGTGGCCAAGGTCTCCAAGTGGGGTGTGCTCGGTGTGCTGGCGACCCACCAGTGGGACGTCGCCGGCGGTGACGGCGATGGCACCAGCATCACCGGCGGCCAGTACTTCTACACCATCAACCTGAAGGACGGGTGGCAGATCAACGGCGCGCCGGTGTACTCCTACAACCACAACGCCTCGAGCGGCAACGCGTGGACCTTTCCGATCGCCGTCGGTGTCGCCAAGACGACGATGATCGGCGGCCGGCCGTGGAAGTTCAACCTCCAGTACTGGCACTATGTTGTCTCTCCAGACACCTTCGGGCCGAACCACCAGATCAGAATCGGCATCTCGCCGGTGGTCGAACTCCCGTGGTGACCGGAACCGTAGACGGAGAGTGTTTTGAAGTCTGTTCTTCGCTTTGATGATGAATGAGATTGGCGTTGAGAAACGCAACGAATTGATGAGGAGGAAGAAATGCACAGCTATTTCAACGATACAACCAGGCGTCCTTGGATCATGGTGTCGGCGATGTGCCTATTCATCGCGTTCGCTTTGCCGGTGCAGGGCGAGACACTCGACACGAGCATGGGAGAACTCGAGTACGAGGCAGGCTATCCCACGCAGGAGACCGTCGAGAAGCTTTATGACGAGTTGGACTTCCAGCGCGCCGTTCAGGCCTATCTCTGGGCACTGCCGATGGCGTCGTACGGAGCCATGGCGGATGCCCACTGGGCACTGGGTGCCGACAGCCACACGGTGATCGTTGCCGACAAGCTGGCCGAGCCACGGCAGCTGGCCCTGACGGCCAACCAGGACACCGTCTACATGTCCGGCGTTCTTGACCTGCGTGAAGGGCCGATGGTGATGGAGCTTCCGCCGGGTCTGCTCGGTACGATGAACAACATCTGGCAGCAACCTCTGGTCGACCTCGGCGGCCCCTTCTCGCCCGAACAGAACCGCGGGGGGAAGTTCCTGATTCTGCCGCCCGGGTATGACGGTCCCGTGCCCGAGGTCCATCACCACATCGCACGTTCCGACACCAACATCGTGGTGTTTTACCTTCGGGCCATTCCGAAAACGCGGGAAGACATCCCACAACTGGTCGAGCTGATCCAAACCTATCGCCAGTACAAGCTCGAGGACGCCGCCAATCCGCCCGAGACCCGGTTCGTATCGCTGGCAGGCAAGGACGCCAACCTATCTGACCAACGAGGGCTTTGCCTACTTCGAGACCCTGGCACGCTACATCAATGAGAACCCGCCCCGCTCACAGGACATGGCGATGCTCGGCGTGCTGGAGTCGCTCGGCATTGCCCACGGGCAGCCCTTCGAGCCGGACGCCCGCATGACGGCCATTCTCACCGAGGCGGCCACCGTCGGGCGGGCGATGGCAGAAGCCCTCGCCTTTGCACCGAGAGTGCCCAAGGAAATCGTTTATGCATATCCCGGAGAACGCCGCTGGAAGAAGATCTTCTTCGCGGATCCCACTTTCCACGAACCGGAGTACATGGCCATCGATCTTCGCACCAAGTATGCCTTCGAGGCGATCGGCACGGCGAAGTCCATGGTCGTGTCCGTGCCCGGCCAGGGCTCCCAGTACATCGGTGCGTATCAGGATGCCGACGGCAACTGGTTGACCGGGGACCACACCTACCGGATTCATCTGCCCAAGGACGTACCGGCCAACATGTTCTGGTCGCTGACGGTCTACGACAACGACACCCGTTCGATGATCCGGAACGAACACGGGCGGCCGCTGGTCGGCTCGGTGCATGGTGCCGTCGCCAACGCGGACGGCTCCTTTGATCTCTACTTCGGTCCCGAGATGCCGGCAGATGTGCCCGAAGACAACTGGGTGCAGACAACGCCGGGCAAGGGATGGTTTACCTACCTGCGCCTCTATGGCCCGGAACTCCCGTATTTCGAGGAAACCTGGATTCCCGGTGATGCGGAGAAAGTGAAATAACCATGGAACGAACCAAGGAGAAAATCATGAGAAACGCAATGAGAATGAACTGTATGTTGAGTATTGTGGCCTGTCTGGCGCTATCGACCATACCGCTCGCCGCGGAGGAGAGCTGGGAAAGCCTCAACCAGGAATCCAAACGGGCGAAGATCAACGAGACCGCGAAAGAGGCCCTGGGCGAGGTGTTGGCCAAGAGCAAGAACGCCAGTGAGCTGAACGCCAAAGCGTACGGTTGGGCGGCGTTCGACAACCTCAAGATCGCCTTCGGCTGGTCAGGCGGCGGCGGCAACGGCGTGGCGGTTAACAAGGGAAGCGGCGCGCGCACCTATATGAAGATGGGAACGGTCGGAGTCGGCTTCGGGCTCGGCGCGCAGAAGTACCAGGTGGTCTTCTTGTTCCAGGACGAAAAGTCATTCCGGAACTTCGTCGACAAGGGCTGGCAGGCCGACGCCACCGCGCAGGCCGCCGCCGGCACGGCGGGCGCCGGTGCTCAGACCGGCTTTGTCAACGGCATTGCCATCTACCAGCTCAGCGATGCCGGTCTCATGGCCTCGGCCGACATCGCGGGCACCAAGTACTGGAAGAACAAGAAGCTCAACTGACTCGGCTCAACCACTGGCGGGCCGGCCGGGAGGGCACTGGTTCTCTGACAGTGCATCTTTCTGCCGGCCCGGGCGGTGGGGGAAGAGGAGGCGGTGATGATTCGGCAGTCGGATGCATTGGCGCCTGGATCCGCAAGGTGGCGCCGCTGGGCCATCCGGATAGGTGTGGTGTTCCTGGTTCTTGAGGTGGTCTACCTGATTGCGGGCAACCTCTGCCTCCGTCTGGAGGTTCTGGAAAACTTCATCAACGACAAGCCGGAAGAGGTCTTCGTTTCGTGGGAATCGGGAGTGACCCTCTTCCCCGGTCATGCCGAGCTCAGGGGCTTTGAGTACCGGGGCCAGACAACGGCCGGCCAGACCTATATCCACCTCGCCGAGGCCGGTGGACGGGTGGGCCTGATCGGGCTCCTGTCCAAGACGGTCGATCTCAGAGGCGTGGACGCCGTGGATGTGGACTTCAGATACCGGGAGCGGGTCGATTATCCCTGTTGGAGGGAAGACAGCGGCCAACCCTTCCCCGACACTCCGGCGAATATCGAGTTCTTCCCGGAGATCCCCGGTTTCGAGAACCCACCGAATCCAAAGCCCGAGGAGATCTACTCCCAGGAGAAAGAGCCCCATCCGTGGACCGTCAAACTCTCCGGGGCTCGGATCGGGGGGGCCGTCCAGTTTGCCCACAACGACATCCGGATCAACGGTGAAGGCTCCGCCAAGGGTGGTATGACCATCGTCCTCGGTGAATCGAACGCCATCGACCGAGGGATCGTCAGGCTGGTTCCCGCCGAGGTTACGTGGGCATCCAGGGTGCTGACCGAAGATCTTGATCTTTCAGTCGACGTTCGAGTGAAGCCCTTTCCTGCCGTGTGTTCCGAATTGCCTGAAATCATGGCGGGGACATCGGGAAACCTGACCATCGCGGGCAGCAACCCGGACGGCTTCGCGATGAACGTCGAAGCCCTGACTCCCCTGGTGCCTGGGCAGGGCGTGCTCTCGATCGAGTCCGGAACCGGTGAGCTCGGAGGTCGACTCGAAAAGAAGGAAAACATGAGCGCTTCCGGGTGGTTGAATCTGGTGGCCGACGATGTGATTCTGAAACGCCGGGAGATCCCGCTGCACGGTGACCTGGAGATGCACGTGGTACTCACGGAGGGAAACCTGGCGACCGGGACCTTTGATGTGTCGGGCTCGACCTTTGGACTGGACAACATCGCCCAATCGGGGACTTCTCAAATTGAGCAGGAGAAGCTCGACCCCTGGTACGGCCATCTGGAATTCGAAGAGGGAATCGTCACCTTCGGTACGCCCATGACCCTGGACAGCCACGTTCGGCTGCAGATGGAGGACACCCGGCCGGTGTTGATCCTGTTGAGGAAGTTTACAAACCAGATGAAGTGGCTGAATCGGACCCGGAACATCAAGGGGCTCGACGGCACGATGGATCTGGATTTTGGGAAGGGCTACCTGACCGTCGACGGACTCAGCATTACCGGCGAAGGTGTCGAGATTCTCGGCTGGGTCCACATCCGCAACCAGATCAAGAACGGCAGGCTCTTCGCCAAGCACGGTGCGAGGTCGGCCGGGGTGGCCTTCGATGACGGCGTGGGCAAGGTCGTCATGATCAACTCACGCAGGTGGTTCGAGAAACAAGAGTCGGTTCTGCGTGGCGAGGTGCCGCGATGAAACGTACAACCGGCTGGTTGAGGTTCTTCAGTCCAGCGCTCGTGCTGCTTGCGGTAGGGTGCGCGTCGTTGCCGAGCGACTACCCGCCGCCGCCCCATACCGTTGCACTGGCGCCCGATCCCACCACCGTCCTCGGGCGACACGTTGCGGACTTCGCCGGTCGCCACGGCCCCGAGGTTTCCGGATACTTCCCCATCGACGCAAATGGTGAGGCCCTCAAGTGGCGGTTGGCTCTGGTCGATTCTGCGGAGCGATCGCTCGACCTGCTCTACTACGTCTGGTACTCCGATCCCGGCGGTCTCGTGGTGCTCGAGCACGTCATCGAGGCCGCCGAACGCGGCGTTCGGGTGCGCATCGTGGTCGACGACACGCTGTTTCTCAAAGGCAAATCAAGTCTCGCCGCCCTGAGCGCCCACCCCAACATCGAGATCCGGGTCTTCAACCCCTGGGCGAGCACGGGCGCCGCCAGGGTATTCGAGACCGCCGCCCGCGCGAAAAAGCTCAACCGCCGGATGCACGACAAGCTCCTCATCGCTGACACTCAGATGGCGATCCTCGGTGGACGCAATATCGGCGACCACTACTTCGGGCTCCACCACAAGTACAACTTCCACGATCTCGACATGGTCGTCGTCGGCGATGCCGCGGCCGAGTCCTCAGAGATCTTCGACCATTTTTGGAACAGCGATCGGGTCATCCCCGCCACCGCCTTTGTCGAAGAGGTTTCGTGGGAGAGTATCGCGGAAGGACGGAAGAGGAAGATCGCGGAGCTTCGCGACACCGACGAACTGACAGGCTTTCCGATCACGCGTCGTGACTGGAGCGATGACCTCGCGGCTCTTGTGGAGACGATGTCGCCCGGCACCTCGACGCTGGAGTACGACAAGTTGGTCGATGAGACCGATGAGCGCGCGTACGACGCGGCTCTGGGCCTGGCCGAGCTCGTGGAGCAGGCGCAGCGCGAGGTCCTGATCGTCAACGCCTACATCATCCCCGGCGACCGCATGATGGAGATCTTCCAAGACGCCACCGACCGCGGCGTTCGGGTGAGGGTGCTGACCAACTCGTTGGCCTCGAACGACGTGCCGGCGGTGACAGCCAAGTACAAGAAGTACCGCAAGCCTCTCATTGAAGCGGGTGTCGAGCTCTACGAGTTCAGCGCCCACCCCGAGATCCAAGCGGGGGTCGTCGATACCGACCCCGTCAAGGCCAAGTTCGCAGGGTTGCACACCAAGGCTCTGGTCGTGGATCGCGAGTCGGTCTACATCGGTTCTCTGAACCTCGACCCCCGCTCGATCCGCCTCAACACCGAGATGGGGATGATCGTCACCAGTACCAGACTTGCCGAAGAAGTGGCAGCGATCGCCGAACGCGACATGGCGCCGGCCAACAGCTGGCGGGTTCGCCTCGACGACAACGGGAAGCTCATTTGGGAGTCGGCCGAAGGAACCGTGACGAGGCAGCCGGCGCAGAGCGGTTGGCAGCGTTTTCAGGCTTGGTTGTTCAAGATCCTGCCGGAGGGTCAGCTATGAGCACACATCGTCGATCGGAGAACTGCAACCAACGAACCGATCGCCGCATCGTGATCGTTGCCGGGATGGTGCTCTGCGTTCTGGCGATCGTCGGCTGTTCTTCCACCTATCGGGGAATGAGCGGCGAGGAGAAGCGGGAGTACCTGTTCGAGCTCGAAGAGCAGACGCTCGCCGAGCTCGTGAAGGATGATCCCAAGGCGCAGGCCGACCTGGACGCGGCTGTCGGGTACGCGATCTTCTCGAACACGGCGACCAAGGTGCCGCTCGTCGGTGCCGGCGATGGAATCGGCGTCGTGGTCAACACCGCGACCGATGCTCGGACCTACCTCAAGGTCCAGCGGTTCGATGTCGGCGGCGGGCTCGGGGTTCGCACGTTCCGCCTGGTCATGTTCTACTTCGATGAGGAGGCGTTCGAGAAGCTGGCCACCGGCAAGCTCGAGCTCGGTGCAGGAGCCGAGGCCGGTGTGGGCAAAGGAGACATCGGTACCGGAGCGGGTGGCATCGCCGGATCGCGCAACGAGAAGCGTGCGATGTACCAACTCTCCGAAAAGGGCGTGTCGGCGACGCTCACGGTGCGGCTGATCAAGTATTCTGTGCTCGATCTCGATGAGTGACGAGCGTGGAGACTGAGATTGTCGACGGAGGGTTGATGGGTTGTGCGGAGGGTTCTCGATCCGTCGCCTGGCGGCGGACGATTCTGTTGCCTGTGGCGGCCATGCTGACGGGTGGACTGCTCGTCGCGTGCTCGTCGATGCCGCCATCTCCGTACGGGCCGGACGCCGAGCCACTCGACCTCATGTCGGGGGTGGAAGACGATCGCGGCCGTTTCCGAGAGATCTTCTGCACCGTCCTCGAGGAAGACCCCGGTGCGCTGCCCGACGCTCGTCCGTGCGATGAGGCGATCACTGTCGTCGGCCCTGAACCTGCGGGGACCGGCAAGGTCGTCGATCTGGGTCGTTCAGATCGGCAACTGGTCGCCGCCATCGTCCAGGGGCTCGGGTGGGACTGTTTCTCCGGATGGCTCGGAATTGAGGACTCGATCGGAGAGCATCTCCGTGAGTCCGGGTTTGACTGGACCGTGATTCCGGTCGAGTCGTTGTCGAGCAGCGAACGAAACGCCGAGCTGATCCGCGATGCGGTCATGGCGATGGAGCTCGATGGAGACCGGCCCCGACTCGTGCTCATCGGCTACTCGAAGGGGGCGCCGGATATCCTGACAGCGATCGTTTCGTACCCGGAGATCCGTGACAGGATCGCCGCGGTGGTTGGAGTCGCCGGCGCCGTCGAGGGTTCACCGGCCGCCGACGATGTCAGCCAGTCAACGCTCGAGTTGCTCCGGCACTGGCCAAAGGCCGAATGTCCGAAAGGTGATCGGGGCTCCATCGAAAGTCTCCGGCCGGCCGCACGGGAGGCCTGGCTCGAAGAAAACACTCTTCCTGCAGAAATCCCTTACTACTCGTTGGCCACCTGCCCCGAACCGGACCGCGTTTCAAAGGTCCTCAAGTCCTCGTACAAGAAGTTAGCCAAGACGGACGCACGTAACGACGGCATGGTGCTCGTCGTGGACCAGTTCATTCCCGACAGCTCGTTTCTCGGTTGCGTCAACGCCGATCACTGGGCGGTGGCGGTCCCCATAGAGCGCACCCGGCCGAAGATCGCGAAGAGGTATGTCAACCACAACGACTATCCCCGCGAAGCGTTGTTCGAGGCCATCCTCCGCTTCGTCGAGGAGGATCTCGGCGATTGAGGCACCTGCGGGAGCTTGATTCGGCGGCAGGGAGTCGTCGCCACTACGAAGGCTCGAAGACACCAAGAAGATACGGTGACGGCGGAGCCGTCGATCAAGATTCCTATGTGACGCCTTGGTGTCTTTGTGTCTTCGTGGTTGTGGTGGTTCCCCACCCAGTTGGGATCTGCGGTCTCCGTGGCAACGGCTTGAGATTTTTGAAGAAGCCGCCGGTGGCGCCGCCGTCGTCGTTCGACAAGAACAACAAAGTGGAGGTATCGGAGGAAGAGGCACATTTGGAAACTCGCGCTGTTTGCCTGGGCGGTGTCTGACTGCGTGGAAGTGCAATGCCGACCGGAAGGGGTCTGAAGGGCAGGCGGGACGCCCGCCCCTACAATCATCGCCGCGATCCTTGTAGGGGCATGCTTCCCAGCATGCCCTTCAGAGCCGAATCGGTACCCGCTCCATCTCACTCTGCGAACGATGTGGTTTATCGAAACGCAGTATCGCTTTCAGCGATGGTTCATCTGTTCGCTCTTCCGATGCGACGAAGAATGCCATGATCTCCGGCCGAGGGCCAGCGTTCTGAGTTCGTGAGGCTGCCCCGGCGCCGCAGGCGCCTCGTGCTAAGCTGAGCCACCCATGGGAAAACGACCAAATACCCCCCGAAATGAAGCAGCAGCAGACTCCCGCCAAGCCGGCGGGGGCCGTCCCTTCGACTCGCGCCGAGTCAAACTCGGTCTGGGACTGGCCCTGCTGGCGGCCATCATCGTTGCTTTCGGGCTGTGGTCCTCCAACCTCATCGATGACGACGCGTTTATCTTTTTTCGCTACGCTGACAACATCGTTGATGGCAACGGCCCGACCTGGAATCCGGGCGGCGAACGGGTCGAGGGGTACTCGAGCTTTCTCTGGCTGATGATTCTGGTGGGCGCCCGGGCCGCCGGTCTCGATGCGGTGCTCGCGGCCCACCTCCTCAACGGGTTTTTCCTCCTCGCCGCGATCGTCGTTTCGGGTTGGCTGGTCAAGGAGTTGGACGGTCGGTGGACCTCCACGTCGATCACCACCGCGATGCTTCTCGCCACCAGTGCCGCATTCACCATGTGGTCGCGGATCGGCATGGAAACCATGCTCTTCGCCGCCCTCCTGGTTCTCGCCACGACGCTGACCATCCGACGAAGTCAGAACCGTTTCGAATCGCTGGCGACGGGGCTCGTTCACGGATTGATGATCTTGACCCGACCGGAGGGCGCGCTCCTCACCGCCGTCTGCCTGGGTTGGGTGATCTTGGAGAACCGCCGCGGCCAGCGATCGCTTTTCGGTCGGCCCGAGATCCTCTGGCTGACGGGTCTCGTGCTCGTCGTCGTCCCGCACCTCATTTGGCGATACTCCTACTACCAATCCTGGCTGCCCAATACCTATTACGCCAAGGTGGGAATGCGAGAAGGTGTGATCAATCGCGGACTCGGCGGTCTTCTCTCGTACCTCGACAGCATCCGCGGCGTGTTGACCGTCGCCGCACTCGCGTTTTGGTTCACCCGAGGAAACAGACGAGAAGCTCGGCTGTTGTTGGCCGCCCTGATCGCCTGGATTCTCTATCTGGTGGTGTTTCTCGGGCTGCCGGCGTGGAACCTGTGGTACTCGATGCCGGTGGATCTCTTCACCCTGCTGTTGCTCGGGCTCGCCGCCGGCCGAATCGCGACGAACGCGAACGGCGAGGGCGGCTGGTCAAGCCGGCGGTGGCTGACGGCTGCAGGTCTGGTCGTCGTGCTGGTCAACGTGAGCCCCGCCATTGTCGGGAACCGAACCGAGGGCAAGGGTCTCCGGCTCGCCGTCCTCGATCCGCCGACCGACACCAGGGTCCATCAGTTCGCCACCATCGGATCAACCCTGCGCCGGATCGCCCCGCCCGATACGACGGTGGCCGTGGGCGCCTGCGGCGCCATCCCCTACTATTCCGGTCTCGTGACCTACGACGTCTTGGGGCTCAACGACCGCCACATCGCCCACATGACCATGACCGGGCCCGCCACCGACGCCTTCGGCCACGAGAAGGGTGACGGCGCCTACATCCTCTCCCGCAAACCGACGATCCTCATGCCGCTGCCGCTCCTCACGCGACGGCCGACTCAGGGGCACGCCGGTTTTGAAAAGAGCTTCATCGAGATCTACCAGCACCCCGCGTTCCGCCGGGACTACGAGTACCAGAACATCCAGCTCGAAGAAGGCCCCTATGCCGGGCGCTTCGTCAATTTCTGGCGGCGTATCGAGGGCGGCTCCGGGTCATAACTTCTGCTGGGCTCGACGAATCCAGAGATCGAGGTTGCGCTGCTGGTCGGGTGGGGCCGTTCGACGAGCCGCGTGGAATCTCTCCAAAGCCGTTTTCGGATCACCTTTGAAGAACGCCAGTCGTCCTTCAAGTGTGGCGACCCGGTAGTCTTCGGGCGCGACGCTGCGGGCCTGGGCAACGGCGGCTTCGACCCCAACCCAGTCTTCTGTCGCGCCCCGCACGTCGGCCAATCGCAACCACCCCTCCACACCGTTGGGATCGAGCTCGGTGGTGCGGGAAAAGCACTGCTCGGCCGCCGCGATCTCACCGTGAGTCATGAGGAACTCGCCCAAAGCGAGGTGGGCCGCCGGGTCGTCCGGTGCGAGCGCCACCGAACGCAGCAAGACCTCGCGGCTGTTGGCGAGCTGGGCCTCGTGCGATTCCAAGAGTTCGTGCCAACGCCGCTGCCAGCGCTCGATCATGATCGACAACGGTTCGGGTGCGATGGAGGACTGGGGGCGACCGGCGGCCTCGACATCCACCACGTAGCCGAGAGCGAGCAGCTGCTCCACCGTGGTGGGATCCATGGCTTCCGGACCGAAACCGGTGCCGACATCCTCTGCGGTGAGACCGAGTTCCCCGGCGAGGAGCCCGATCCGATCGCGCGTCGGCTCATCGGCGTCGGGCAGCAGATTCACGAGCTCTCCCGGATCTTCATCCAGGCGGTAGTACTCCGGCACCGGCGCCGAGATGTACTTGTCGGTGGAGCTGCGAAGCCCACGGATCGGAGCCCACCCGTGCATCAGTTGAGGCCACATCGTTTCCAAGTAGACCTCGCGACCGCGGCCGACATCCGAGTCGATGTACGTCAGCAGGTCGGCGCCGTCGAGATCGAGCGGCGACCCATCGCCATCCACCGCCGGTACGCTCAGGAGGGAAAGCACCGTCGGCGCCACATCACACAGAGAGACCACCGTCTCATCGAGCGCCACCGAATGATCGAGGAGGTCACCGGGGACGATGATCATCGGCACCCGCATTGTGCTGTCGTAGATGAGATGCGTGTGGGTGGTTTCACCGTGCTCGCCGAGGCCCTCGCCGTGATCACCGACCACCACCACGAGGGTGTTCGCCGCGAGGCCCAGCCGGTCGAGGGCCAGTGTCAGGCGGCCGACTTCGTGATCGACATACGCGATCTCGCCGAGGTATGGATTGTCGGCGAATCGTGCATCGAAGGGCGACGGCGGTTCGTAGGGATCGTGGGCGTCAAAATAGTGGAGCCAGAGAAGACCCGGTTTCTCGGAGCCCACCCAGCTCCCGAGTTGAGTCACTCCCAAGTCGGTGACAACCGACGCCCTGCGCTCGAGGGGCATTCTGTCGTCTGCACCGCCGGCGCCCATGGCGTCGTCGTAGTGGTCGAAACCCTGAGCGAGCCCCATGGAGGCGTCGAGAACGGCTGATCCGACAATCGCTGCGGTGCTGTAGCCCGCCCGCCGGAGGATCTCGGCGAGGGTGTGTTGATCTCGCGCCAGCCTGTGGAAACCGTTGATCCGTACACCATGAGCCGGTGGATTCAAGCCGGTGAAAATCGAAGCGTGCGCGGGAAGCGTGATGGGAGCGGGCGTGACCGCTTGACGAAACACCACGCCACGTTCGCCGAGGGCGTCGAGGGCGGGAGTCGTACTCGGAGGGCCACCGAAAATGCCCACGTGGTCGGCGCGCACGGTGTCGAGGGTGATGATGAGCAGGTTGAATCCCTCGGCCGCACCTGCGCTCAATCCGTTCCCGGTCGAGACGACAGGTGGTTCCGACGGCTGCTCCTGTGCGGCGCCGCCGCAGCCGATCATCGCGATTCCCAGCAGAATCGCGATTGCGGTTCTCGCGTCGAATCTCATCCAACGCCTGTTTCTGCTTCGTCCTGGGAGTGGCCCTACCACGGCAGCGGTTCTCGGTCCTTGAAGAAACCACCGGTGGGGCCGTCATCGGGCAGCGAGGCAAGCCAAAGGGCGGTGTCGGCGGAGTCCGCGATCTCGCGGGTGGCGTTGGGGCCACCCATCTCGGTTTTGACCCAGCCAGGGCACATGGCGTTGACGAGGATTCCCGTCCCGGTCAGTTCATTTGCCAAGACCCGGGTGTAACCGACGAGGGCGGTCTTGGACATCCGATAGGCCGGGTAGAGGGTCTCCATGTTTGTCAGCGAACCCAGTTCGCTCGCCAGATTGACGATTCGCCCATAGCCCTGGCGCCGCATCAAGGGAATCGCGGCCTGGCAAAGAAGGATGGGGCCGTAGGTGTTGGTTTCCATGGTCTGCCGAACACGATCGAGATCGATGGTCTCGGCGGCGCCGTCCTTGTCCAGAAAAATCCCGGCGTTGTTCACGAGAATGTCGAGCCGGTCTTGGTCGCCCTCGATTCCCGCAATCACGTCTTTGATGGATTCGGGCGACGTGACATCCAGGGTCTTCGGGGTGACCGCAATGCCCTCGCCCGCGAGCCGGCGCGCCGCGTCCTTCGCTCTGGCAGGATCGCGGGCGCCGAGCACCACCTCGACGCCGGAACCGGCAAGCTGCCGGCAGATCTCGAACCCAATCCCACGATTTCCCCCGGTCACCAACGCAACCCTCTTTGTTGAGATCATTCCGGGATGATACCCCACCCGCTGCTATACTTCGGTCGAAGAGACAAGGGAACAAATGAACAATCGTGACGGAGACGAGACCGACATCCTTGGGTCCTTCACGACTCCGGGGGAGTTGGGCGGTGAGTTTCCGGGTCTGGCTCCCGGCCGTCGATTCGGGTCCTATGAGATTGTCTCGCGGTTGGGCGCCGGCGGCATGGGCGAGGTGTGGCGGGCTTGGGACCCGAGCCTCGAGCGTGAGGTGGCGCTCAAGGTGCTGCCGGCCGAGACGACGGCCGATGAGTCCGCCCGCGCCCGGTTGCTCCGCGAGGCGCGGATGGCCTCGAAACTCAATCACCCGAATGTGTGCACGGTTTACGAGGTGGGGGAGGCCGAAGGTCAGGCCTACATCGCCATGGAGCTGGTGGCGGGTGAGGCCCTCAGCGCTCGCCTCGCGGCCGGGCGTCTGGCCGAGAGCGAAGTGCTACGTCTCGGATGCCAGATGGCGGACGCCTTGGCGCACGCACACTCCAATGGAGTCGTGCACCGCGACTTCAAGAGCGCCAACGTCGTGATCACTCCGGAGGGCCGAGCCAAGGTCCTGGACTTCGGGCTCGCGGCTCGAATGAGCAGGGAGGAGCTCGACGACGCCACGACCTTCACAGCCGATTCGCTGGAGCTTCCGGGCATGATCGCGGGAACTCTTCCCTACATGGCTCCGGAGCAACTGCGCGGGGAACCAGCTGATGCGGGAAGCGATATCTGGGCGCTCGGCGTTGTCTTGTACGAGTTGACGTCGGGCGAGCGGCCGTTCAAGGGCAACACCGGGTTCGAGCTGAGCTCCAAGATTCTGAGTTCGGCGCCGCCGCCACTGGCTCCGGGGCCGGATGGCTCACCTTCGACCCGGCTGCAGGGTGTCGTGGACCGGTGCCTCAAAAAGGAGGCTGGTGCCCGTTACCTGAGTGCCGGCGAGGTCCACGCGGCATTGGAGATGGCGGGGATGGCGGCGCCAGAGGTTTCGGAGCAGCCCTTAAGGCCGGTTTCGGTGGGTCGGCGCTGGTTGCTTCCGGTGGTCGGTCTCGTCGGTGTGCTGGCCATTCTAACGGCGCTCGATGTCGGTGATGTCCGACGGTTTCTCGGGGGAGGAAGCTCTGGCGGCGTCGAGCCGGTGCGGATGGCGGTTCTGCCCTTTGTCAATCTGTCGGGCGATCCCGAGCAGGAATACCTCTCGGACGGCTTCACCCAGGAGATGATCACCCAGCTCGGCAAGCTGCACCCTGAAGGGCTAAGCGTCATCGCCCGCACATCGGTCATGCGCTACAAGGGGACCGACACGCCCATCGACCAGATCGGCAGCGAGCTCGATGTGGACTTCGTACTCGAAGGAAGCACCCAGCGGGAGGCCGGCCGTTTCCACATCGCCGCGGACCTGATTCACGTCGGAGAACAGACCCAGCTGTGGGCCGATTCCTTCGAGTACGAGCCCTCGGCCATACTCGCCGTCCAGAGGGAGGTGGCGCAGCAGGTGGCGAGTGCTTTGGCGCTGGAGTTGCTGCCGGAGGAGCAGCAGCGGCTGACCGTAGTCGAAAGCGTCAATGCCGCAGCGTACGAAGCCTATCTCAAGGGCACCATGCACTGGATGATGATGGCCCCCGCCAGTCTCGACCAGGCCGAGCGATACTTCGAGCAGGCCATCGATGAAGACCCGTCGTATGCCCCGGCGTACGCCGGTCTCGCGTGGGTTTGGGCAGCCCGGCAGCAGTTTGGTGTGTCCTCCCCCGGCGAGGCGGGCCCGAAGGCGAAGGCGGCGGCCGAGCGGGCCATCGCGCTGGATGAGGCTTCCGACAAGGCGCATGAGATCCTCGCTGTGATCAGCACCTGGACCGACTGGGACTGGGACGCCGCGGAGCGCGAATTCCGGCGTACTTTGGAGCTCAACCCCAACAACGCCAACGCCCATGCGTACTATGCGCATTTCCTGGCCATCATGGGTCGCACCGACGAGGCCGTGGAGCACGCCGAGCGGTCGATCGAGCTCGATCCGTACAACCCCTTGTTCAAATCGCTCTACGGTATGGTTCTGAACTTCGTTCCTCGCTACGACGATGCCATCGCCATAGCCCGCGCGGCTCTCGAGCTCCAGCCCGGAAATCCGATCGCGGAGACCGTTCTCCAAGCTGCATTCATTGGGAAGGGTATGCAGGAGGAACAGCTGGAGCTGCAGAGAGGGCGGATCGCACGGGATCCGGGACGCGTGGCCGCTTTCGAGAGAGGTCTGGCTGAAGGCGGCTACGAGGGCGCGCAGCTGGCCATCGCCGATCTGCTCGCCGAACGGTACGAATTGGCGAAGGGCGTCCCCGATGCGGGCGCCGAACAAGTCTTTTTGCCGGACTCGATCGCTTGGCGCTACTGCGATGCCGGCGACTACCAGCGCGCCATCGACTGGCTCGAGGAGGCCTACGAGGTCCGCGATCCAATGCTTCCCTACATCGGAGACCCGATTTACGCTCCCCTGCGCTCCGACCCGCGTTTCCAAGAGCTGGTAGAACGCATGGGTCTCCCGCCGCTGTCGGCACCACCGGAATAGGATTCCAGCTGATTCCGTGGGTCTAAGATCGGCTGCCGTAGTCGAAGTGATCAGCGGATTTGCGAGGGCTTGGTCGCGGGCCGTAAACGACCCGCCTACGGTTATATCGACGCCATCCTACTGTAGGCGGGTCGTTTACGGCCCGCACCTCGGACCCCGAGAAATAGTGGTGACATCGTGCCGATGAAGGTCGGTTGTTCGATTTCAGGCCCCTGGGGCCTGACCACAATTCGTCCGACGAATTGTCAGTAGAACCCGAGCTCGAGCTGCGCGGCCTCGCTCATCATCTCCGGGTCCCACGGTGGGTCCCAGGTGATCTCGACCTCGGACGAGGTGACACCCTCGACCGCCGCGACGACATCTTTGACATCGTTGGGCAGCGACTCCGCAACCGGGCAATTGGGCGAGGTCAGGGTCATGAGGACGTGCGCCTTGCCGTCGTCATCGACGTTGACCTCGTAGATCAGCCCGACTTCCCAGATGTTGATGGGGATCTCGGGGTCGTAGACGGTTTGGATCGCGGCGATGACCTGGTTTTTGATGGCGTTGCTCACTTTGAATGCCCCACTGGAGTTTTGAGTTTTGAGTTCTTAGTTTTGAGTTACCATCGCACCGGATCTACTTTCGCGCTACCGGGCCGGTTGCGATGGAAACTAAAAACTAAGAACTAAGAATTTAGAACTTACTCCGTCGTCACGTTCTCGTCTTCGCCGTCCATGGCTGCGTTCAATGTGTGCCACGCGAGGGTGGCGCACTTGACCCGCACGGGGTATTCGCGGACGCCTTCGAAGACCTGGAGTTTGCCGAGCTCGAGGCCCTGCTCGGCGGCGACCCCGGTGAGCATGTCGTGGAACTCGTTGAAGAGGCCCTTGGCCTCCTCCACAGTCTTGCCCGTGACCGACTCGGTCATGAGTGAGGTCGAGGCGGTGCAGATGGCGCAGCCGGCGCCCTGGAAGCTGATCTCCTCGATGATGCCGTTCTCGATCCGAAGGTAGACCTTGACCGTGTCGCCGCAGAGCGGGTTGTGGCCGTCGGCCGAGCGATTGGCGCAGTTCATGACATAGCAGTTTCGCGGCTGTTTGTTGTGATCGAGGATGATTTCCTGGTAGAGCTCGCGCATATCCGACATCAGCCGAAGACCTCCTTGACCTTGTGCAGACCTTCGGCGAGCCGCTGCACCTCGTCCATCGTGTTGTAGACCCCGAAGGAGGCCCGCACCGTTGCTGAAATATTGAACCGCTGCATCACCGGCTGGGCGCAGTGGTGACCCGCGCGGATGGCGACGCCTTCGCTGTCGAGGATGGTGCCGATGTCGTGGGGGTGGACGCCGTCCATGACAAAGGAGACCGCACCCGCGCGGTGCTCGGCGGCTCCGATGAGGCGGACACCGGGGACGGCAAGGACCGCAGCCGTGGCGGCCTCGAGGAGCTCGGCCTCGTGGGCGGCGACGGCGTCTGGACCGAGAGTCTCGAGATAGTCGAGGGCAGCGGCGAGACCGATGGCGCCCTCGATGTTCGGCGTCCCGGCCTCGAAGCGGTGGGGCGGCTCGGCATAGAGGGTCTCGTCCCAGCTCACCGAGAGGATCATGTCGCCGCCGCCCTGGTAGGGGACCATTTCGAGCAGGTGTTCGCGCTTGCCGTAGAGGGCGCCGATCCCGGTGGGACCGTAGGCCTTGTGGCCGGAGAAAGCGTAGAAGTCGCAGTCGAGCTCGCGCACGTCGACCGCACCGTGGGGCACCGCCTGGGCGCCGTCGACGAGCACCGGAATTCCCTTGGCGTGGGCAATCTCGATCATCTCTTTCACCGGGTTGACCGTGCCGAGGGCGTTGGAGACGTGGACCACGCCGACGATCTTGGTTCGATCGGAAAGCAGCTCGGTATAGCGGTCGAGCTCGAGCTCGCCCGAGTCGGTGATGGGGACTACATTGAGTGCGGCGCCGGTCGCCTCGCAGAGCATCTGCCAGGGGACGATGTTGGAGTGGTGTTCCATCTCGGTGATGAGGATCTCGTCGCCGGGCGAGATCCGCGGCCGGACAAAGCTCGATGCCACGAGGTTGATGGCCTCGGTGGTGCCGCGGGTGAAGACGATTTCGCGGCTGTCGGCGGCGCCGAGGTGGCTCTTGATCTTGGTTCGCGCGCTCTCGTAGGCCACCGTCGCCCGTTGCGAGAGCAGGTGGACGCCGCGGTGGACATTGGCGCAGTCGTGCTCGTAAAAGTGGGTCACGGCGTCGATGACCTGACGCGGTTTCTGGGTGGTGGCTGCGTTGTCGAGATAGACCAGCGGCCGGCCGTGCACCTCCTGGTGGAGGGCCGGAAAGTCGGCCCGGATCCGTTCCACATCGAATCCGGCTCGGATCGCGGAGGCCACCGACGAGGTCATCAGAATGCCTCCCGTGCGAGCTCGCCCTGGGGCAGGCGCTCGACGAGGTGGCGTTCCATCCGCTCCCGGATTTCGGCGACCGGGATCTGCTGCACGATCTCGGCGGCGAAGGCATAGGTCAGGAGACTCTCGGCGGTGGCTCGGCCGATGCCGCGCGAGCGCAGATAGAAGACCGCCTCTTCATCGAGCCGACCGACGGTGGAACCGTGGGTGCAGCGGACGTCATCTGCGAGGATCTCGAGCTGGGGATTCGAGTTCACCAGCGCACCCGCGGAGAGCAGGAGATTCCGGTTGGACTGGATGGCGTCGGTTTTCTGGGCGCCCGGATCGACCACGATCCGACCGCTGAAAACTCCTCGTGACTTGCCGTCGAGGATGCCCTTGTAGAGCTCGTGGCTGGTGCAGTGCGGCGCCGCGTGCCGGACCTTGATCTGGGTGTCGGTGTGTTGCGTGTCCTCGACGAGATAAAGACCGTCAAGGGAGGCGTGCGCCCCGGGGGCGCCGAGTTCGGCGTCGATATTGGTGCGTGCGAGCGCCGCGCCAACGTTGAGGGCCACCGACTCGAGCCGGCTGTCGCGGCCCTGGCGGCTGGTCTGCAGCGCGATGTGGCGGGCCTCACGGCTCTCCTCTTGGAAGCCGCACGTGCTTGATGTTGGCGCCCGGAGCGAGGTGAAACTCGGTGACCGGCGCGGTCAGGGTCTCGCCACCGGTTCCGACGTAGTGCTCGACGATGGTCGCCTCGGAGGTGGAGTCGGCCGAGACCAGGGTGCGCGGCGCCGACCAGGTCGGCGCTTCGCCGCCCACCGCCACGAAGATGAGGTGGATGGGTTTCTCGACAACGGCGCCACGACTCAAATGGATGAACGCGCCATCGAGGAAGTTGGCGGTGTTGAGCGCGGCAAATGGGTGGTTCGTCAGATCGATACCTTTGCCCAGAGCGAAGGCTGCGCGCTCGGTTCCGCCGGCGAGGGCCGCGGCCAGCGACTTGATGGTCACGCCGTCGGGGAGTTCGCCGACATCGGAAAGCTCGGCTGAATGGCGGCCGTTGACAAAGACCAGCCGGTGGCTGTCGGCGATCCGCCACGGGCTGATGTCGGCGGTTGCGGGCCCGGCAAGCTCATGGGGCGTCGATGCGAGCCCCTTGAGGTTGGTGAAACGCCAGTCCTCGTTTTTCGGTGTCGGCACTCCTGAAGCGGCAAAGGCGCGGCTGCCCTCGAGTCGGAGGGCGAGCACGTCCTCGGATTCTCCGGCGATGCTGCCGATGGCGTCGTCGAGTCCGTCTACAAAAGTCGTGGCGGTGGTGACGGTGCTCATGGGCTTCCTCAGACCGCAGCCGCGGCGGGCTCTTTCTCGAGCCAGTCATAGCCCTGGTCCTCGAGCTGGAGGGCGAGTTCGCGGCCGCCCGAGTGGACGATCTTGCCGTCCATGAGGACATGCACGAAGTCGGGAACGATGTAGTTGAGAAGGCGTTGGTAGTGGGTGATCAACACAAAGGAACGATCCTTGTTCCTGAGCGCGTTGACCCCTTCGGCGACGATTCTGAGGGCGTCGATGTCGAGACCGGAGTCAGTCTCATCGAGGATCGCGAGCTTGGGCTCGAGCACCGCCATGTGGAAGATCTCGTTGCGCTTCTTCTCGCCGCCCGAGAAGCCCTCGTTGACCGGTCGCTTGAGCAGACTCTCGTCGAGTTTGACGAGTCTTGGCTTTTTCCTTGACGAGCGTGAGGAAGTCCATGGCGTCGAGGGGTGTCTCACCGCGGTGGTTGCGGATGGCGTTGAGGGCCGAGCGCAGGAAGTAGGTGTTGGACACCCCAGGGATCTCCACCGGGTACTGGAAGGCGAGGAAGATGCCTTCGCGGGCGCGAGTCTCGGCGTCGAGCTCGTTGAGATCGGAGCCCATGTAGATGATCTCGCCGGCGGTGATCTCGTACTCCTCACGACCGGCGAGGACGCTGGCCAGGGTGCTCTTGCCCGAGCCGTTGGGCCCCATGATGGCGTGGACCTCGCCCGGGTTGATCGAAAGGTCGATGCCCTTGAGGATCTCGGTGCCTTCGACGGATACGTGTAGATTTTTCAGTTTCAAGCATTTCGGTATTCCGGTTCTCTGTTTCATTCGATCCCGTTTCCGTTTCCGTTGCCGATCCCGCAGGTTCTTTCGGGAAACGGATCGGACGGGAACGGGATCGAGTGGGTTATCCAACGCTTCCTTCGAGGGAGACGCCGAGCAATTTCTGCGCTTCAACGGCAAATTCCATGGGGAGTTCCTTGAAGACTTCCTTACAGAAGCCGTTGACGATCATGGACACGGCGTCTTCGGTGGTGATGCCGCGCTGGTTGCAGTAGAAGATCTGGTCTTCGCCGATCTTCGAGGTCGTCGCCTCGTGCTCCATCTGGGCGGTCGGGATTGTTGATCTCGATGTAGGGGAAAGTGTGGGCGCCGCAGTCGGAGCCGATGAGCATGGAGTCGCACTGCGAGAAGTTGCGCGCGTTGTCGGCCTTCTTGGTCACTTTGACCTGGCCCCGATAAGTGTTCTGTCCTCGACCCGCCGAGATCCCCTTGGAGATGATGGTCGACGAGGTGTTCTTGCCGAGGTGGATCATCTTCGACCCGGTGTCGGCCTGCTGCCGGCCCGAGGTCAGGGCCACCGAGTAGAACTCGCCCACCGAGTCATCGCCCTTGAGGATGACGCTGGGGTACTTCCAGGTGATGGCCGAACCGGTCTCGACCTGGGTCCACGAGATCTTCGAACGCTTGCCGCAGATCCCGCGTTTGGTGACGAAATTGTAGATCCCGCCGGCGCCGGTCTCCTTGTCGCCGGGATACCAGTTCTGCACCGTCGAGTACTTGATCTGGGCGTCGTCGAGGGCGACGAGCTCGACCACCGCGGCGTGGAGCTGGTTCTCGTCGCGTTGGGGTGCGGTGCAGCCCTCGAGATAGCTGACATAGGCGCCCTCGTCGGCGACGATGAGGGTGCGCTCGAACTGGCCGGTGTTCTCGGCGTTGATCCGGAAGTAGGTGCTGAGCTCCATGGGGCAGCGCACACCCTTGGGGATGTAGACGAACGAGCCGTCGGAGAAGACCGCCGAGTTGAGGGTGGCGAAGTAGTTGTCGGTGTAGGGCACCACCGAACCGAGGTACTTCTTGACCAGCTCCGGGTGCTCCTGGAGCGCCTCGGAGAAGGAGCAGAAGATGACCCCGAGCTCGCCGAGCTTGTCCTTGAAAGTCGTCGCCACCGAGACGCTGTCGAAGACCGCGTCGACCGCGACGTTGGCGAGGAGCTTCTGCTCGTCGAGGGGGATGCCGAGTTTTTTGTAGGTTGCCAGAATCTCGGGGTCGACCTCGTCGAGGCTGTCGAGTTTCTTCTTGGGCGCCGAGAAGTACGAGATCGTCTGGTAGTCGATGGCGGGGTAGTCGACCTTCGCCCAGTCGGGCTCTTCCATTTCGAGCCACTTACGATAGGCCTTGAGCCGCCACTCGGTCATCCACTCGGGCTCGTTCTTCTTTGCCGAGATCGCGCGGACGACGTCTTCGCTGAGTCCGGGCGGAAAGGTGTCCTGCTCGACATCCGTGACGAAACCGTGCTCGTACTCACGGTTGGCGAAGTCCTCGATGATCTTGGTTTGTTCGGACATGGTCACACACTCCAGACACCCCGAAGGGTGGTATTGATCGATTCAGTTGTTGTGGGTCGCCACAACCGGCAGCAGGCCATCTCGGGAGCGGTTGCCACCCGCGACGATGTCCGCAACCGTGATCCCGTCGAGAAAATTGCCGATGACCGATCGCAGACCCCGCCACACCGGTTTGAGCCCGCAGCCGGCGCTCTTGATGCACGGTCCGGCGCCGGGGCTCATGGTGTGGCAGAAGTCGCTCGAGAAGACCTCGGCTTCGAATGCCGAGACGACCGTGCCCAGTGAAATCTCGTCTGCGGGGCGGGTGAGGGTATAGCCGCCGTTGCGGCCGCGGACGGCCTCGACGAGACCCGCACGGCGCAGCCGGCCGACAATCTTGGCAACCGTCGTGTCGGGCAGATCCTCGCGCTCGGCAAGCTCGCGGATGGTCAGCTGATCGCCGCTCACCGCAAGGCTCATGACGAGCCGCAGACCATATTCTTCAGACTTCGAAACTCTCACGATCGCTCCTCCAGAATGGAAGGAAACGCAAAATCTGGAAAAGAAATTCCACTTTATTGCGAGTTCTCGATTTTTCTTTGGTGAGGTGGTGTCAATGCACAATGAAACCGCAAAGACGCAAGGGTCGCGAAGATGCCGCCTAGTGCATATTTTGACTCATCGCAGGGTGGGTTAAACCTTCGAGATTCGACGGAGCCCGGGTCAAAGATGTGATGCTTCGCGGAACCTTGGCGTGCTTCGCGTCTTGGCGGTTCCATTGTGCCTATCGGTTCAGATCGCGGCCTCATGGAGCTATTAGACGTCGAGGCCATTGCGATACGTCGCCAATGGTGATGAAATCCCGATATGAAGGTTTATCTGTCGAGGTGGGTTTGTCAGGACGTGGAGTCGAATCTGAGGCGGTTCGAGGCGGAGGTGGAGCGGGCGGTTGGGGCCGGAGCCTCGATCGTTGTTTTTCCGGAGCTGTTTCTCACCGGGTACTCGCGGTCGGTGGATCTGGGCGAGGTGCGGGAGCTGTTTGCCCGGATTTCGGCGGACGCGCCCGAGGTGCTCTTTGTCTTCGGTTCGATCTCCGAGGATCGGCGCAACCGGGTGACGGTGTGGTCGGCGGGGGAGCAGATCGCCTTTTACGACAAGGTGCACCTCTTCCGTCCCAACGGCGAGTTCGACTATTGGGATCAGGGCGACCGCTATGTCGCCTTCAAATGGAACGACCTCACCATCGGGCTGATGAACTGCAATGACCTGCGGTTTCCCGAGCAGGCGAGGGCGTTGGCGCTCGAAGCCCGCTGCGACATGCTCATCGCCCCCGCGTGGTGGCCGTGGCGGCGCGACTGGGTGTGGAGCACGCTCCTGCGAACCCGCGCCATCGAGAACGGCGTCTGGATGCTCGGCTGCTGCATCGCCGGTTCGGTCTTCGAAGGCGAAGACTTTGCCGGCGCCGGCAACCACATCTTCGATCCCCTGGGCGAGGCCGTCCGCACCGCCGACGACGTGCTCTACGAACTCGATGTCGAGAACCCGCCGAAGCTCATCGTCGATCCGCGAGACGACGCCATCAAGATCACCAAGATCGAGGTCTTCGACTAGGCTGCCAGTCGGAGCTTTCCAGAGCCCTGCAGGCCGAAGAAGGAGCTCTGAATGGCAAGCTGGAAGCTCGCCCCTACAACATCCCGAACGCCTTTGTAGCGGCAAGCTTCCAGCTTGCCATTTTCTCATCCTGGAAGAGCGGTGGAGTCACGGTTCGTCGCATGCGCAAATGCGCAACATCTATCTTTTCAATACTTTACTTGAAAGAGTTCTCGCCGGGTCGTAGTATTCGAACGACAAGGAGGTCCTATGGCAGACAAACCTCAGGGATGCGCTCGGGTGACCGGGGCGGTCTTGGGTGATCCATCACCCGAGAAACCGGTCGCGCAATCAGACGAATGACAAAACCTCAAGGAGGAGACCATGACAGCACGTGTCGGACAGAAGGCCCCCGATTTCAACGCACCGGCGTACTACAAAGGCAGCTTCACCAATGTCCAGCTGTCCGACCACTTCGGCAAGTGGCTCCTGCTCTGCTTCTATCCCGGTGACTTCACCTTTGTTTGAGCGACCGAAGTGTCGGCGGTCGCCGACAAGTATCAGGAGCTCAAGGATCTCGGTTGCGAGGTCTTCTCGGTCAGCGTCGACAGCCACTTCGTGCACAAGATGTGGAACGACCACGAGCTGGTCAAGATGGTCGACGGCGGGATCCCGTTCCACATGCTGTCGGACCAGGCCGGGAACATCGGCCGGGCCTACGGCGTCTATGCCGAGGAGCAGGGTATCGAGCTGCGCGGCCGGTTCATCATCGATCCGGACGGCGTCATCCAGGCCATGGAAGTCCTGACGCCGCCGGTGGGCCGCCGGATCGCCGAGACGATTCGCCAGGTCCAGGCCTTCCAGGTCGTGCGCGCCAGCGGCGGCGCCGAGGCCACGCCCGCCGGGTGGATGCCGGGTGATCCCGGTGCTCAAGCCCGGTCCGGACCTCGTCGGCAACGTCTGGAAGGAGTGGAAGCCGAACGAGTAACTCGGATCTCAAGCAGGCGTTGACCAGGAAACTCATCCAACGAGCAAAGTGTGTCTGGGTGGTCTAGGGTAACGGTCGATGACTGACCGTGGATTGGAACCGCAGCAGGGGGTGCAGACCTCGAAGGTCGCAACCATCGCGACTGCCCACGCGGTGCACGACACCTACAGTTCCTTTCTGCCCCCCCTGCTCCCGGTCTTCCTCCACGAAGAAGGCGTCAGTTTGTGGTTGGCGGGAGCGTCTCTGTCCGTTCTCGAGGCGGCGGGTGTTGTCGGCGCCCTGATGGGCGGCTCTGCGAGCGACGTGCTCGGGAGATACAGGGTGCTCGCCGCATCCTTGCTGGTGACTCCGGTGCTCATGGTCGCCTTCGTCTATGCAGCAGGTTGGGGTCGATTCCCGCTGCTTCTGGGTCTCGGGTTTGCAGGTCTGATGGCAACGCCGGTGATCATGGCCGCGATGCTCGAGAGCTTCCCGGAGAACCGGGCGCTGGCCAACGGCACTTACATGGCGCTCGATTTTGTCGCTCGAGCGGTGGCGGTGGTCCTGGTCGGTGGCCTCGCGGACCTGATCGGGATGAGACAGGCCTTCCTCGCGTGTGCGGTCCTCGGACTGCCGGGTGTGCTGTTCATCTTCCGCTTGCCGGAGAAGGGCGGGCTGGAAAGGGGATAGGAGTCTTCCCCTCCGAATTGGTGAGATCCGACGGCTGAATCGCAACAAACAAACGAATCTATAATGAGTTGTATCAAGGGGTAGGCTCATGCGGAATGCGACGCGACAACGGATGGGTTGGTTCATTCTCCTGGGATCGACCGCTGTGGCGGTGGTTCTCGTTTCCGGGTCCGCGTTCGCCGACACCGGCCTGGAATGGGGGATTCTCCGTCAGGGGAATTACAACACTCACTTCAATGACGTGGAATGGTCGCCGTCGGGGAACCGGATCGTGGCGGTGGGGGACGACGGGGTGATCCTGGTTTCCGTCGATGGCGGCGAGAACTGGCAGAGGCGCAGACTCCGGCACCACCGCAGATCTACTGTCGGTGGCGTGGCAGGATGAGAGCCGCCTCTGGGCGGCCGGCGAGGTCCATCTCGGTTGGACGACCGAGGGGATCCTGCTCCACTCCATCGATGGCGGCGACCACTGGTTCACCGTGATCGGCAACTACCCCAACACTCTGGCCGGGGTTTTTTTTCATGATGCCGACCATGGCTGGGTCGGAGGGACCGCGGCGGAATTGCTGCGGACCACCGACGGTGGCGACACCTGGTCCCCGGTGGACACTCTCGGCGCGCCCACCTACACCCTCGATTTCACCTCGAGTTCGGTGGGCCACTCCGCCGGCATCCGGACTGAGCTTCACCCTCTATCGGACCACCGATGCGGGTACGTCGTGGTCGCCCGTCGTATGAGAGCCCACGGGGCACCATCGTCGGGCTCTCTTTTCCGTCGTCGCACGAAGGGTTCCTCGCCGATGTGATGTCGGTGTCGTCGTCGGTGGACGGCGGTCAGACGTGGACGCTGGCGGCCGACATGTCCTGGGTCTGGTTGGGCGACATCGGATTCGCCACGGCGACCGAAGGGTGGGTCGTGGGCCACGTCGATACGTTGACCAACGAGGATTCGCTGATTCTCGAAATCCACCGATGCCGGAGGGTCGTGGACGCCACAGATTCTCGAGACACCCAACGCCCTGCGCGGCCGTCGCCGTGCGCGACACCACAACCGCGTGCGCTGCGGGCAAGTACGGGACACTCGCGCGAACCACCGACGGCTCAACCTGGGAACTCGTCGGGAACGAGCTCGCCAACGACATCTTCGATCTGGAAATGCTCGATTCCGCCAACGGCTGGGCGGTCGGCCCGCCGGCGTCGGTGCTTCGCACCTCCAACGGTGGTCTGAACTGGACGGCCGTGACCGATGTCGGCGACGACGATCTGCGGGCGATCCAGCCCATCGATGACGACAATCTCGTCTCGTGCGGGTCGTACACCTTCATCGCGTCGGTGGATGGCGGCGACACCTGGCAGGAACGTTATACCTATATGAACTGCTGGTCGCTTCACTTCTTTGATGAGCTCAACGGACTTGCCGGGACCCAGCATGGTGTGTTCCGAACCAGCGACGGCGGTATGAACTGGAACTTCGACGGTTATGGATTGGGCTCCGGCGGGATCTTCGATTTCCACTTCCTGACTCCCAACCACGGGTTTGCGGCTGCCGGGATCGAGCACATCTACGAGACCCTCGACGGAGGTCTGACCTGGGCATTGGTTCACGAGTCGCCGCCGCCGAACGTCTATCTTCGGGCCATCACCTTTGTCGATGCCGAGTCATGGCTGGGCGGTGGGCGACGATGGGCATATCCTGGCCACCGTAGACGGTGGGTCGACATGGGTCGAACAGACAAGCGGGGTCGGTGTCAACCTCTTCGACGTCCACTTCTGGAATCCACTCCAGGGTTTCGCTGTGGGCCAGGCCGGAACCATCGTCGCCACCGACGACGGGGGTGCGACCTGGCAGCAGATCGACAGCCCGACCGATGCGACTCTCTACACCATCTCCGTCTCTCGGCTCGGATGAGCGCTGGATCGGCGGCGCATGGGGAACCGTGCTCGGACCTCCGAACTGATCTTCGCAGATGGCTTCGAGTCGGGAGACGTTTCGGCATGGTCAACGGTGGTGCCGTAGCCCGCGGTTCTCGGGTCGGTGCCGTCACACTCCGTCAGAAGGCTTTCGGCTTCCGAGGCGGCGGTTTTCGATCTCAAGGTGGTTTAGAGATCCCTCGCGGACCATGGCGGATCCGCATTTCGGGCAACGTTCGTCGAGACACGGAGCGCCGGGGAGATGCGGATCTCTCTGCCCACATTTCGGGCAGATACAGAAGCCCGCACCACCCATTCCGCTGCCGCACCGTCCGTTTCGCATCCGCTGTCCCTGTCCTCTTCCTTGCCTCGGCATGGTGATCTCCCTTTGTGTCGATTCAGTTCTGATGGCAGTCGCCGTGGTCGTGGCCGCAATCGTGGAAACTGTGATCGTGGCACAGGCCTCCCGCTGGCTTCGAGAGTTCCGTCGAGATAGCTCTGGACCAGAAGGTCTGGATCCTCACCGTTGACGCCGAGCACGACCTCGATGCCCTGTTGAGCGAAGATGGCGGCGGCGCGCGGTCCCATGCCGCCTGCGAGCACGACGGTTGCGCCCTGCTTGCGAATCCACGAAGGGAAGACCCCGCGACCGTGTTCGGGCGGGACGTCGATCTGCCGCTCGCCGATGGTCCGGCTGGTGTCGTCAACGGTGTAGAAGGCAAACGCCTCGGCGCCGCCGAAGTGTGCGCTGAATCTGCCCTGGTGTACTGGAATAGCGATTTTCATATTTGCCGTCTCCTTTGGTGTCGTGTTCTGGTTACTTATGATCTCGGACCGGATCACTCTTGGGTTGTTTGTGGCGGCAGCGGCACCCGTGTCCCCGTCTGCCGCCACCGCCGTGGACGGGGCAGGGGAAAGGCTCATCGGTGGTCGCCACGACGGGCCCATCGCTGATGACCAGGAACCGTTCTTCAATGAGCGCCTTGGCGACCGCCTTCCTCGCGCGGGCAAGGATGCGGGCGAAGGTCGGACGGGAAACACCCATCCGAGCGGCGGCGGTTTCCTGGTAGAGCCCTTCGAGATCGGCGAGACGCAGCGCCTCGAGTTCATCGTGCCTCAAGGATCTCGACCTCGAGCTCGCGGGCCGGCCGGCCGACGGGTTTGAAACCCCGCCCGGTGGCATCGCATCCGACCTTTCTGAGTATTTCCGGTCGAGCCATCTCGCCTCCCAGTTACGAACATATGCTCATTATGAGTCTGTGTCAAGAGGTGTCATCGGATTTACGAGAAGGCAGGAGTCGAACAAGAATCGGGCGGGCCGCTTGGCCCGCCCGATGTCATCATTCTGGTGGTCTCTCCGCGGGAAGGCCCCGCGGGTGATCTCAGTGCTGCAGCGCCGGAGGCGAGCCCGACTCGGTCAGGACCCGAACTCGCGAACTGGAGCTTGCCCTCGCGGAACTCGCCGCCGCGCAGGGTGTGGGAGAGCGCCTCGCCGAGTTCCTCCACGAGGTGGATGGTCAGGCCCTCGCGGATCTCTTCCGGCAGATCGTCGAGATCGGCCTCGTTCTCCTTGGGCAGGACCACGGTGGTGATTCCGGCCCGGACCGCGCCGAGGATCTTCTCTTTGACGCCGCCGATGGGCAGGACCCGGCCGGAGAGGGTGATTTCACCGGTCATGGCGACATCGTTGCGGGCGGGCCGCCCGGAAAGAGTCGACACCAGGGCGGTGGCCATGGTGATTCCGGCCGATGGTCCGTCCTTGGGGATGGCGCCTGCGGGGACGTGGATGTGGACATCCTGCTGGAAGTCGCGCGGGTCGATGAAGAGCTCGTTGGAATTGGCCTTGGCATAGGTCCACGCGGCCTGGGCCGATTCCTTCATGACATCGCCGAGTTGGCCGGTGAGCACCAGATTGCCCTTGCCGGCCATGGGCGAGGCCTCGACAAACATGATGTCGCCACCCATGGGGGTGTAGTACATCCCGGTAGCGACGCCGATCTGGTCCAACTCGGCGGCGTGCTCGGGGTGGACCTTTGGCCGGCCGAGAAGCTCGGCCACCTGCTCGCGCCCGACGGTGAAGTCCTTGACCTCGTCGGCCGCGATCTTACGCGCGACCTTGCGGGCCAGACGGCCGATCTCGCGCTCGAGCTGACGGACGCCCGACTCACGGGTGTAGCGGGTCACGACTTCTTGAACCGACTCGTCCTCGAAGGTGATCTGCTCGTCGCTGAGCCCGGTCTGCTTGACCTGGCGCGGGATGAGATAGCGCTTGGCGATCTCGAGTTTTTCGTTCTCGGTGTAGCCGGCGAACTCCACCACTTCCATCCGGTCCTGGAGCGGGCCGGGGATGTTCTGGAGATAGTTGGCGGTGCAGATGAACTGGACCTCGGAAAGATCGAAGGGCACCCCGAGATAGTGGTCGGTGAAGGTGTCGTTCTGTGCCGGGTCGAGGACCTCGAGGAGCGCCGACCCCGGATCGCCCTGGTAGGACGCGCCGAGCTTGTCGACCTCGTCGAGGAGAAAGACCGGGTTGCGGCTGCCGGCCTGTTTCATCCCGTGGATGATCCGACCGGGCATGGCGCCGACATAGGTCCGCCGGTGACCGCGGACATCGGCCTCGTCGCGGACACCCGCCGAGAGAGATCCGAACATACTCGCGACCCATGGCGCGGGCGATGGACTGGGCCACCGAGGTCTTGCCCACTCCGGGAGGACCGGCGAAGAGGAGGATCGGGTTGCGGCCCACCGCGTCGCGCGCCAGGGTGGGGGAAGGGGTGGAATCGCCCGCGTCCGCCTCAGTAGTCCGAGTCCGCGTCTGGCAACGATCTCCGGCTCGCCCTCGGCCGCTTCTTTTTCCTTGCGCAGCTGGAGCAACCGGACGGCCAGGAACTCGAGGATCCGGTCCTTGACGTCACCGAGGCCGTAGTGGTCCTCCTCGAGGATCGCGCTCGCCTTGGAGATGTCGAGACGTTCGTCGGTGCGCTTGTCCCACGGCAACTCGCAGATGGTCTCGAGATAGGTGCGGATGACCTGGGCCTCCATACCTTCGGGGCCCATCCGCTCGAGACGCGACATCTCGCGGTCGACCTCTTTGCGCGCGACCTCAGGGAGGGGGAGCTCATCGAGCTTCTCCTTGAGTTCTTCGAGATCCTCGCGACCGGTGTCCTCGCCGAGTTCCTTCTGGATCGCCTTGAGCTGCTGCCGAAGGAAGGCCTCACGGTGACGGTCGCCGAGCTCTTCCTGGACCTGGCTCTTGATGCTCTCCTGGGCGTCGATGACATCGATCTGGCGCTGGATGTGGAGCAGCACCGAGCGCAGACGTTCCTCGGTCGAAAGACCTTCGAGCAGACGCTGAGCCTCCACGGGTTTGAGATCGAGATGACCGGCGACGAGATCGGCGAATCGACCGGGCTCGCTGGTTTCGGCGAGAAACTGCTGGACCGCTTCTTTCGGCATTCCGGCGCGGCGGCCGAGTTCCGAGGCGCGTTCGCGGGCCTCGGTGTAGAGGGCCGTGAACTCGGGCGCCTGTGGGTCGAGGGGCGGCATTTCTTCGGCCTGTCGAACGGCCGCGACAAGATAGTCGTCCTTTTCGTCATAGCGCATGGCGACACCGCGATAGACGCCGTTGAGGAGCAGGCGCATTCCCGAAGGACCGCGTTGGACCGGACCGATGGTTGCCACCGTGCCCATGGTGTAGAGGATCTCGTGGGGTGACGTCCTCGAGGTTCTCGCGTTGTGCAACCACGAAGATGGTCTTGTGTTCGGTCTTGAGCGCCGCTTCGATGGCGCGCAGCGTGCCCGGTCGCCCCGCCGCGATGGGAGAGGTGACGCCGGGGAAGAGGACCGCTTCGCGGAGCGGGATGACCGGAAGGGTTGTGACATCGATCATGAGTGTGCCTCCTGGGTCTGAAACCCTGTACATCAATTTACGCCTCAAACGGGAGTATTCAATACCTCCGGCCGAGGTAACAGGTAGAACCTGAGTGAATCATCATCAAATTCCCGAAACGGCAAGAATTTTCTGGCGTCTCCGGGGTTCTCGACCGCCCGGACGCTTTTGCGTGGGCCGCGGCGCCCTGGCCGGCAGCAGATGGCTCCGGGCCTCTGTAGCGGCGGCGTACCCGCGCGAGTGCCGTATGCGGGCTGGTTCCTCGCCCGAGACGGGGAGGGCTGCGATGCCGAGCGCCGGCGTCCGCCGGCGATGGTGGTGTACCGATGCGGTGTTCCATCCCGAGACGGGGGCGCTACAAAGGGCGCTGCGATGCTTGTAGCGCCGGCGTCCCGCCGGCGATGGTGGTGTACCGATGCGGGTTGGTTCCATCGCCACGGCCGAGACGGGGGCGCTACAAAAGGGCGCTGCGATGCTTGTAGCGCCGGCGTCCCGCCGGCGATGTTGGTGTACCAATGCGGGTTGGTTCCATGCGCCCCCGAGACGGGGGCGCTACACGAAAGGGCGCTGCGATGCTTGTAGCGCCGGCGTCCCGCCGGCGATGTTGGTGTACCGATGCGGGCTGGTTCCATCGCCCACGGATATGGATACCGATACGGCGTCTGTCCCGGTTGCTGCCGTTGTTCAGGAGCGTGTCCTCAGCACCGGCCTTCTGGGCCGCCGTGACGCTTTGGCGTCCCGGCGACCCAGCGTCGCCCGATCAGCGCGGTCATGAGAAGGTTGCCGGAAGGGCTGCGACCGCGCTGATCGAGCGCCGGCGGCCTGCCTCGAGGCTTCGACAACAAACCTCGTGGCGATTCCCGTGGAGTGCCGGGTCCCCATTTGTGCGCAGGGCGCTGCGGATCCGGGAGATCGATCAGGCACAAATACGGACCCGGCACTTCCCGGTGGGAGGCGCTTTCCCACGTGTCCTGTAGCGGCTACGGATTCGGCTGCGGCCACGGCACTCCGAGGGGGGCGGTTTTCCGCGTGTCCGGGTCAGCTTCGGTCTTGGGTCCACACCGGGTTGGGCGGGCATTGTGGGGGCGGACTTCCAGCCTGCCCGTCAGAGACGTTGAAGTCGGTTGGGCGTATCCGAGAGAGTGCGGGACGGTCGGGCTTGGTGGGTTTCCCGGCCACGGCAACAGTTACGGTCACGGGAATCGCGTGACCTTCCGCAGCGTTATGATGCTCCCGATGGAGAACTCATGACTCATGGTGTGAATTCGCAGCGTGGTTTCGGCGGCCTCACCGATGGGCCGCCGCCTCCGCGGGATCTTCTGATCCTCGTCGGGATCCTTTTCGCGACCTTTTCTCTCCAGTTCTTCGAAGGTACGCGAGCAATCCTCGAGCTTTTCAGCCTCAACCTCAGGGATCTACCGCGGTTTTCTCTGGCAGCTGGTGACCTTCCCGTTTGTCGCCACCCCAAGCTCCGGCTTCTGGTTCTTGTTGGAACTCCTCATCGTCTACTGGTTCGGCCGTACGGTTTACAACCAGCTCGGGCAGCGCCGTTTCTGGCGGGTATTGCTGTCCGCCGCGGTGGTGGCGGCGGTGGTGGCGGTGGTGGTCGAGTGGATCGCTATCGCGGCCGCGCCATCGTTCAGCCATCTTTCGTTCATCGCCATGCTCGGTCAACGGATGGTCTTGACAATCCTCATCGCCGCCTTCGCCACCCTCAACGGCCGGGCGACGATCCTGCTGTTCTTTGTACTGCCGATCAAGGCGCGGTGGTTCCTCTGGCTCGAAATCATCTTCGCTTTTGTCTTCTACTTTCTGCCGTACAAGGATCTCGGTGGTTTCGTTGGGACCTGTGTCGCGGTCTTTTGGACCTATTCGAGTCTGATGCCGGGCGGCCCACGTAGGGTCATCCGCAACTGGTGGAAGCGGTTGGAGGAGAAGATCATCCGCGCCCGGCTCGATCGGATGCGTCGCAAACGGCGCTTCGATGTCATCGATGGCGGCAAGAAGGACGAATACATCCATTGATCGCCTATCACGCAAGAAAAAACGCCCGGGCGGATGCCCGGGCGTTTTTGTTGGTGCGTAAGGAGGTTCAGTCGACGCTCGACGTGTGGTTCAGTCGCTGCTGCTGCGGTTGATTCCACCGCGCCGCCAGATCGGGAAGCATCGCCTCATAAAGTTGCCTGAACGCATCTTCGGTCATGACGACGTCCTTGGGATCGCAGCCACCGCAGATGGCGGCAAAGGGCGAGGCGGCATCCCATCCACCCTCATTGAGGATCTCGTACATGTTGAGCTGTGGGATGTCGGCGCTGAACTCGTCGTTGATGTAGTCGATGAGCCCGCCGGCCAACACCGCCTGCCCGACGTTCTGCGGGTGGAATCCGTCATAGGAGAAGATCCCGCCGGTGAGGAATTCTGTGCCCAGTTCGATCCCGCCGAAGGTCCGGAAGGTGCCGTTGACGAGCTCCGTGAACAGCGGGGTGAAGTCGAAGAGGTGGACGTTGGGGAACTGATTGACGGTCGCCTCGATGATCGCGTTGACGGCCGCGAGGCGTTCGTTGATGATCTCGATCTCGGCCGCGCGAAGGATCACGCCCGGCGCTCCGGTGGCCGGGTTGATGTTCTCGGGCAGCGGCGGCGAACCGGCGATGGGAAGACCATAGCCCTGCTGGAGGAGTGAGCCACCGGCAAGGGTGAGATAGTCACCCGGCCTCCAAGGGCCCGTCCTCACCCATGAGGGCAACGGTGCCTACACCCGGGATATCGACGGCTGATGGGGAGCGTCGTGGTGAACGGGATCCACCGCGCGTCCGAAAAGATGTTCAAGACGACGATATCGGTATTGGGCAGGCTCGTCGCCAGACCACCGATGAAGGTAGGGTAGATCTGGGCGAAGGCATCCAACGGAGTCATGGTGACGCCGTCGATGGGAGTCGCGGCAAGGACGGCACCGAGAACATCATTGCTTCCGGCCCAGACTGTGAGAAATGTCGGCTGCTGACGCGATGGCCGCGACCATGGCGGTGTAGTCGATGAGTTCGCTCGGGTAGCCGGATTCGGGCTGCTGGGGAATGCGCAGGACCATGTCATAGCGGACGTTCTCGAAGTTGCCGGCCGTAAAGTTCAAACGCATTGCCGGTCTTGGTCAGCAGGTCATAGGTGGTGGCGCCCACGATCCCGAGATTCTGATAGGGCGCTTCGAGGGCCAGGTTGTAGAAATAGTTGAGGATCGACTCGGGTTCCTCGGGGTCGTACGGCGGAGGCATGTCGGTAGGGCGCGATGTGAGAGCGGCAGGCCGTTGAGCACCATCATGGGCGGATATCCCGGGGGAGCGACGAAGGGCCCCTGGAGGAAGCTGCCGTTGGCCTGGGTCGCCAGCAACTGCGGGTAGGCGCGTTGCTGGTAGTAGTCCATCGAGCTGCCGGATGCATACCCGGCGGTGAGGCTGTCACCGAGGGCGACATAGCGGGTGAAGTCGACTTGCGCCATGGCGGGCGTCGCGAGGAGCGCCACCATGCAGGTTGTGAGAATCGTTTTTTCATGGTTGTGCTCCTTTCTAGAACTTGAAGTTGAAGCTGGCGCCGAGAAGGTGGGCCACACCGTCGTGGAAGGCGCCGTCGAAGCCGTCGTAGGACCGGCCTTCGGTGGAGCGCTCTCCGAGACTCAGGTACTCGTAGCCGACATCGAAGCCCCAGTTGCCCTTCTTGCTCGATGAAACCGATACCGGCCGAGTAGCCGTCGCGGTCGCCATCGGGAAGCAGCGGCGACATGGACTCGATGGGCTGGGGGGTCTCGTCAAAGACATAACCGAGACGGAAGGACCACATCGCGGGATGCGCGCCAGTCGATACCGAAGCGGTACTGCTTCGAGTCGCTGTAGTCTTCCCTGACAACGCTGTCGAGTTGCGGGTAGTCCGGGAACTGGATGTTGAGCTCTTCGAAACACGCTCCAGCCCATGACGCCGTACTGACCGGAAACGGTGAACTTCTCGTTCGACCACGCGAGACCGATATTCCAGTAGTCGGGGAAGTTGAGTTCGGTGTAGATGTCGGGGTCCTCGTCGAACGGGATGGCGGCTGCGACCATCGCGTCGAAGTCGGCGTAACCCGTCGAGATCTGGGTGAACTCGGCCGAGGCGCTCGTTCCCTTGACGGTGAAGTCGGAGCGGTACATGCCGCCGATGGAGAAGCCGGCGGGCAGTTTGAACAGGAAGCCGGCATTCCACGCCCACGCGTGATTTCTGAATCCGTCGCTGTGGAGATCGGCTTCGGCGACATCGGTCACGCTCTGGGTGTAGGGGTTGATGAACGGAATGTTTTTCTTGAGTTCGATGGTGGCGGTCATGTAGTCGATGCCGCCGCCGATGGCGAGACGGTCGCAGATCTTCCACGAGACCTGTCCGCCGAGATCGAAGACAAAGAGATCGGCGCGCTTGGAAATATACCGACCCGCGAAATCCTCGTTCTCCCACCAGGTTCCGAGCCCGAAGGGCGTGCTGAAACCAAGCGAGAAGTTGACGCGGTCACTCAGTGGGTGGACCCAATAGAAGTGAGGCGGTGTGAAGATCTGGTCCTTGAGGCTGTCGGTGTAGCCCTCTCCAGGGTAGGGGTCGGCACCGGTGAAATCCTGGCTCGGGGCGATGAGGGTGACCCCGACCATGAACTGTGTCCCCTCGTCGATCTGGAACGCCATGCCTGCCGGGTTCCAGAACATCGCCGACGGATCGTCCGCTACCGCGGTGAACGCCCCGCCCATGCCGAGGGCCTTGTTGCCCGCCTCGAACAGAGCGAAACCAGCACCCCACGAAAGCGACGGCAGCAGCGCGAGCACCACCGCAGTCAATCAAGATCTGTCTTTTCACATCGAACCTCCTTCCGTCGTCATCCCGAGGTCGATCTACTGTGTTCGGTTGTCGACCCTCACAGGGTAGTTGTGCCGGTCATGCGCCGTCAATATCACGCAGGGATATTTGTCAGTCCGTTCAGGCGTTTCTGAGCGGTCTGCTTCCTTTCGAGGGTTCAAGCGGCAAGGGGGACGGGCGTTGCTAAGATCTGGAGATCGAGGATGGGGGGAAAGCGTGAAAAACCCGATGCGAGCGATTTTGGTTTGTGGAGCAGTTCTGGTGGTCTCGGTGGTTGCGGTTGCCGACGATGCTCATCTCATGCGTTGGGCCGATGTCCATGGCGACACCGTCGTCTTTACCTATGAGGATGATCTGTGGCTGGTCCCCGTCGCCGGCGGCGACGCCCGCCGGATCACAAGCCATCCGGGAAGCGAGCGCTATGCCAAGTTCAGCCCGGATGGAAGTCTCATCGCCTTCACCGCGAGCTATGACGGAGGCACCGATGTCTATGTCATGGATGCACGGGGCGGTGTCCCGACAAGGCTGAGCTTTCATCCCGCTTCGGACAAGGTGCTCGGCTGGCATCCCGACGGAGAACGGGTCCTCTTCCGCTCACGACGTGCGTTTCCCATCGGTGGCGAAGAGGTCTATCTCGTGTCCATCGACGGCGGGATGCCCGAGCGGCTGCCGGTGGACCGGGCCGGGCTCGCCAGCTTGTCTCCCGATGGCGAGTCGTTGGCCTACAACCGGATCTCTCGTGAGGACCGGACCTGGAAGCGATATCAGGGCGGCATGGCGCAGGATCTCTGGGTCGGCAATCTTCAGACTGCGGAATTCACCCGTGCGACCTCGTGGGCGGGGACCGACAACTACCCCATGTGGCAGGGCGATGCGATCTACTTCACATCCGATCGCGAGCACGGAACCTTGAACCTCTACCGCTATGACGTCGATTCGGGCGAGGTGACGGCACTGACTTCATACGACGACTTCGACGTCAAGTACCCGTCCGACGGCCCCGGGGCCATCGTCTATCAGTATGGCGAGCAGCTCTGGCTGCTGGATCTCGAAACCGGCGCGACGAGGGTGGTCGATGTCCGCCTCGGTTCGGACCGGGTTCCGGTGCGGCCGGTACTCGAGGGCATCGGCTCTCACCATGGTTCTTTTCGGGTCATGACCGACGGCGAGACCCTCCTGCTCGAGGCGCGGGGAGAGATTCTGGCGATCCCCTCCGACACGACTGCAGAGGCCAAGAACCTCACCCGGACCTCCGGATCGCGAGAGAAGGACGGCGTGCCTTCGCCGGACGGCGAGTGGATTGCGCTCAACTCCGACCGATCCGGTTCGGAGGAGCTCTGGCTGGTTCCCGCCGACGGCGAGGGTGCTTGGCGCCAGGTCACCGACGACGGCGTCTTCAATCTCCAGCCGGTGTGGTCACCCGACAGCGCCAAGCTCCTCTGGTCGGACAAAGAGATGCGGCTCAATCTGTACGATCTCGCATCGGGCAGTATCGAGGTCGTGGCCCAGGGAGAGGTGGACGACGCCTGGGAACGGTGGGGCATTCAGGACTATGTCTGGGCGCCGGACGGGCGGTGGATCGCCTACTCCAAGATGGAGGCCTCACTCTACGAAGCGATTTTCGTGTATTCATTGGAGAGCGGGAAAACCCACCGGATCACCGATCACATCTACCAGGATTGGAGCCCGGCTTTCTCGGCCGACGGCCGCTATCTCTATTTTCTTTCCAACCGGAGCTTCAACCCGATCATGGGTTTTGTCGATCAGAATCACGTCTTCCTCGACATGGCGCTGCCCTATGTCGTGATTCTCCGCGATGGTGAGCCTTCGCCGTTTGCGCCCGGGGTGGGCGAAAACGAGGATGACTCCGACGATGAAGGCGATGACGAGATCGTGGTCGAGATCGACTTTGACGGAATCGAGCGTCGGATCGTCGCGGCGGAAGGGGTCGAGCCCGGGAACTACTTCCGGCTCGAATCCACCGCCGATGGTTTTGTCTACCTCGCCAAGACCAAGCCCGAGTTCCTCAAGTACCAGTCGGTCGACGATCATTCGGGCGGCGCCCTCGATCTCTGGGGTTACTCGGTTGAAGAGGCCTCGGCAGAAAAACTCATTGGACGGCATCGCCAACTACCACCTCTCGGCAGACGGTGAGAAGTTGGTCTACCGTGCCGGTTCCAAGTACGGCATCGTTGATGCCGGGGACGAGGCCGAGGTCGGAGATGGCGCGGTATCGCTGAAGAAGGTCAAGATCAAGGTCGATCGCCGGCAGGAGTTCGGACAGATTTTCGCCGAGGCGTGGCGCATTCAACGGGACTGGTTCTACGACCCCGAGACCCACGGTGTCGATTGGCAGGCGGTCTATGACAAAGTACCAGCCGCTGGTCGCCTCGTGCGGCAACCGCTCGGATTTGAACTATCTCATCGGTGAGATGATCGCCGAACTCAACATCGGCCACACCTATGTCTTTGGCGGGGACTACGGCGACTCTCCGCCGCGGGTGCGGGTGGGGCTCCTCGGCGCCGATTTCGACAACCCGACCGGCGCTGCGTTCCACCGCATCGCACACGTGATCCCCGGCCTCAACTGGCAAACGAGCACTTCCGAACGGTCGCCGCTGGCGGCGCCCGGCTGCGGGGTCTCCGACGGCGACTATCTCATCGCCATCGACGGCGTCGAAGTTGCGGCCACCGACAACGTCTTCGCATACCTCGAGGACAAGGTCGGTCGGGCGGTCGAGGTGAGCACCAACGACGCGCCGACACCGGAGGGAGCATCGATCTGCACCGTGGAGCCGGTCGAGAAGCGAGCTCGCCATGCGCCGGCGCGAGTGGGTCGAATCGAACCGCGCCGCGGTGGACAGGGCGTCCGGAGGCACCATCGGGTATCTCTATCTGCCGGCAATGATGGGGAACGGGCTCATCGAGTTCGCCCGCGCCTTCTATCCCGACTATCAGAAGAAGGCCTTCATCATCGACGAACGCTACAACGGCGGCGGTTTTGTCGGCGATATGATCATCGACCGGCTCGAACGCGAACTCTGGGCCTTTACCCAGCCGCGCGAGGGAATCGCCCTGCGCGATCCCGAGCGCGCCTTCCACGGCCACCTTGCGGTGCTCATCAACGAGGAAACGGGGTCCAACGGCGAGTACTTCGCCGAGGCCATCAAGATCAAGGGGCTGGCCACGCTCATCGGGATGCGGACCTGGGGCGGTGCGGTGGGGATCGAACCGCACCAGGATTTCGTCGACGGCGGTGGAACGACCCCACCCCAGTTCGGGATCTTTGATTTCGAGGGCCGGTGGCTCATCGAAGGCCACGGTGTCGAACCGGATATCGAGGTCCAGAACGAGCCCGGAGACGTTCTCGCCGGACGCGATGCGCAGCTCGAGACCGCGCTCGTCTTCCTGACGGAGAAGATGGCTGCCCAACCCATGCCGGTGCCAGACGCTCCGCCGGAGTACCCGAACAAGGCGAAGGCCACCATCGCACGATAGTTATGAGTTTTGAGTGATCAGTTTTTAGTTTCATCGCAAATTCTCAGCAAGGCAGAGAGGACCCGCAGCGAGTTTGGAAACTAAAAACTAAAAACTAAAAACTGAAAACTACTCTGTGATGGCATTCATGAACGCGGGGATGTCCTCGAGGGTGGGCAGCGCGTGGTGTGCTCCTGCGGCCTCGAGGTCGGCGACGGAGTAGCGCGATGCGGCGACGCCGATGGCGGTGGCTCCGTGAGCCAGGGCGCATTCGACATCCTGGGGCGTGTCGCCGATGACCACCACCTGCGGGCCGAGGCCGATTTTGCGACCGAGATGGATTTCGGCCCGCCGAGTGGCGATGGGGACGAGGTTGGCGCGGATGCCGTCGTCGGAACCGAAGGCACCGAAGGGGAAGTAGCCGTTGAGCCCGAACCGATCGAGCTTGATCCGGGCGGTCGCTTCGAAGTTGCCCGTCAGGAGCCCGAGGCTGACGTCGGATCTTTGCCCCAGTAGCTCGAGCATCGCCATGACTCCGGGCATGAGGCGGGCGTGCTCCGACCGGACCATCTCGTCTCTCATGAAGGAGGCGTATCTGGTTGTCAAATCGGCGAAGGCCGGGGAGTCATCGCGGAATTCCAAGGCCGTGGTTGGCGAAGATCTCGCGAAAGATGGCCGGATCGGTGTTGCCGTCCGGCACGATGTCGCCGAAGGCACCCTTGACTCCGTGAATTTCAAGAAACGCGCGATCGATCGCTCGTCGCCCGGCGCCGCCGGAGAGCATCAGCGTGCCGTCGATGTCGAAGAGGAGCAGCTTCATATCAATGATGAATTATGAATGATGAATTGAACATCGCAAGCTGCCGAGGTTCTGTTGCGATGAAATTCATCATTCAAAACTCATCATTCATCATTCGGCAGTCCTACTCCGCCAGTCCGGCTCCGGCGTCGGCTTGTTGTCGACGATGGCCTCGATGCGCTCGAGGATCTCGGGGGTCAGCCGTTCGTAGACATTCATGGCCTTCATGTTCTCGCTGACCTGCTCGGGCCGCGAGGCGCCGGTGATGACCGTGCTCACCCTCGGGTTGGTCAGGCACCAGGCGATGGCGAGTTGGGCCAGGGAACAGCCGAGGTCGTCGGCGATGGGCGCGAGCTGCCTCACCTTGGCGATCTTGCGTTCCGGTTCGTCGCCCTGGAAACGGGGACGGAGCCATTCGTAGCCCTCGAGATCACCGCGCGATCCTTCGGGGATCCCGTCGTTGTACTTGCCGGTCAGGAGGCCGCCCGCGAGAGGGCTCCAGATGGTGGTCCCGAGACCCATGATCTCGAAGAGCGGTGCGTACTCCTTTTCGAATCGTTCGCGGTGGAAGAGGTGGTATTGCGGTTGCTCCATGAGCGGTGGGATGAGGTGCTCGCGCCGGGCTACGTGGTAGGCGTCGAGGATACGGTTCGCGGGCCACTCCGAAGTGCCCCAGTAGAGCGCCTTGCCCTGCCCGATCACGTGGTTCATGGCCCGCACGGTCTCCTCGACCGGGGTGTGGAGATCGGCTCGGTGACAGAAGATGAGGTCGACATAGTCGAGTCCGAGTCGCTTCAGCGAGGCATCGGTCCCCTCGAGGATGTGCTTGCGCGAGAGTCCGCGCTGGTTGGGCCCCTCTCCACCCCAGAAGATCTTGGTGGAAACGACATAGCTCGAACGGTCCCACCCGGTCTTCGGCGAGCACGGCGCCCATGATCTCTTCGGCGACGCCGTCGGCGTAGACCTCGGCATTGTCGAAGAAATTGCACCCGGCATCGTAGGCGCGGTGCATGCACTCGGCCGCGACCTTTGTGTTCATCTGTGGGCCGAAGGTGACCCAGGAGCCATAAGAAAGTGCTGAGACTTTCAAGCCGGAGTTGCCGAGGTTGCGATATTCCATGTCAATCCTCCCTTTGGAACCTCAAGATTACAACGGTTTGAAGGCATGAGGTCTTGGCGACCTTTGCGATGCAACCCTGCGATGAATCTGCGTCGAACATGAAAAACGGCCACCCACGTGGGTGGCCGTTCGAGTCGAACTCGTTTCGTTTGTCTAGAACTTCCAGCCCACGCCGAGACCGAAGACCCACGGATTAATGTCGGTCTCGACCTTGTCGAGGGTGTCGGAACCGACTTTGATGTCGGCATCGGTCTGGATCTGGATGTACTTGACGTCGCCGTTGATGTGGAAGTGGTCGCCGATGTAGACGCTCAATCCGATGTCCCCGGCAAAACCGAAGGAATTCGAGAAGCTGATGTCGGTGACGCCGAGGCCGGCGAGATCATCGGACAGGTCGTAGCTGTAGAAGTAGGTCCAGTTGATTCCCGCACCGATGTAGAAGTCGAGCAGGCCGGCCTGTCCAAAGGGATGCCACTGGAGAGTCAGGGTCGGCGGCAGGACCTTGACGGAACCGAGATCGGCGCCGGCGAGCGCACCGCCGGAGGCTGTCAGGTCGTGGCCGGTGGTGGCGGCGATGAGCTCGAGTCCGAGGCTCTTGGCGAACATGTAGGTCACGTCGACTTCGACGGTCACAGCCGAGTCCACCGCGACCTTGCTCCCGGTTTCACCGATTTCCTCGCTCGAATCGTTCGGGTCGACGCTGATGCCGCGAAGCCGGACAATCCAGTCGCCCGCATCGGCGGCCACGGGCATGGCGAGCATGGCGATCATGATGATAAGTAGCGCTTTTGTTTTCATTGAGTTCCTCCCCCGGAACATTGTGGAGGCCTGGGCGATCGCCACAGCACCTCTGATGATTAATCCAAGACCCGATAATCGGCCTAGGTGCGATGTAACTCGATACTACACCACCGATTTCGAAAATCGCCCTTTTCAGTCGAGCTCTATTTTGAGATCAAGTTTTTCTTCCAATGATTGGCGATCGCAGGATCGGCAGGAGGTAGAGGTTGGCTCCGATTCTTCCCAGCAGCAGGGCGAATGCGGCTGCGACGATGCCCACCGCGTCGAGGACGAAGATGCCGACTGCGAGGACCGAGACGATTCCGACGACCTCGATGATGGTGGCTGCGGTGACCGGCATGGTGCGCTTGGCATGGACCAGGACCGCGCGTTGGAAGCTCAGGAGCACCGCCAGTCCGGGGATGAGAACGAGGATCCTGCTGGGAATGAGGGCAAACTGGGCGAGTTCGGGGGAGAGACCGGAAACGAGTTCGAACCAGATCCGGCCGAGCGGCGTCCATACGATGAGGCCGAGACCGGTCACGACGATGAGGCCGAGGGTCCAGGCGAATCGGCGCAGGGGAAGATAGTTGCTCGCCGTTTCTGCCCATGAGAGCGATGCCGACCTCTTGATATGCAAGACCCAGGCTGCGGAAGACGAAGATCAGCGAGTTGACCACGGGCAGCACCGCCAGCGACTCGATGGCGAGACGGCCGTGACCGACAAAGAAGGTCACGAGCGGATGGACGCCCAACGCCAGCACGGTGGTCAGCGCCAACGGAACATAGAAACTGACGATCTCCGAGTATTTGAGTGATGCACCGGTGTCTTCGCCGATTTCCGCCATGAGCGACCGAACCGCGCGGTCAGCCATGACCCGGCTCGCCAGGGCTTCGGCGGTGACACCGGCCGAAAGCGCGGCCGCTCCGACGATGGCCCCATTGAGGTCGGAGAATCGAACCAGCAGCAGGGCGACCGTCGACATGGTGAGAAGACGAACGATGGTCCCGTAGGCCACTCTGCGGGTCTGGCCGTGCCGGATCAAGACGCCCTGGTAGAAACGACGAAAACCGATGGCCCCCGGCCACGGCAGGAAAACGAGCAACGCCAACCAGGTTCGGCCCGAAATCTCCTCGGGAAGACCCATGAGGGTGCGACCGATGAAGCTGAAGACCGGCGGAAGCAGAAGAACGCCCAGCGCCAGGGTGACCGTCGCATTGAGTGCGTGGGTGAAGGTCCGGAGGCGCAGGTATGACGCTCGATCGGTGACGAGCGCAGTTGCGGCGCTCATCATCATGATCACCGGCGCCTCGGCGAGCAGGGCGAAGCTGAAGGCCACCCCGAATGCGGCCAGGTTGTACTCCGGCGACCCGAGCCGGGCGATGATCGCCGTGAGAAACGGCCCTTCCACCGACATCATCAGCCACGTGGCCGCCAGGGGTAGCCAGAACTGGAAGATCCGGCGTTGAGTCAGGTCTGAAGTTTGGGTCATATGCGACGCACCGACGTCTGTGCGGCGGTGAGGATAGCACTCGAAACAAAGTCGCGGTCCGATGCGACCATTTCACCAAGAATGGTTCCTGACAATGTGTCTCAATTATTACAATATGCTTGCATTACCATAACCATTCTTCTATATTTCTACCGATGAGCAAATATTGCTTTATGCCCCGCTGCTCCGTGCACCCGGCAGGAAAAGAGAAGGAGGAGTGCGAATGAGTAGTTACGAGAGATTCGTCTCAATTATTACCTTGTGACGACAGTGGTGATGGTCGCCGTATTCGGACTGGCCCAGGGCGTTTCCGCCCAGGAAGCACCGTTGGAGTTCACGCAAACCGGTGATGCGATCCCCGGCGGCACCGTGATGGTCACGGTTGCCACTACGGACGGATCGACCATCTCCAGCGTTGCCTGGTCGCAGACCTATGGCGTCGAGGCTGCCCTGAGCGGCGCGAACACCGCCATGGTGACCGCGATGCTCGGCGCCGAGAGCGAGTACAAGGATCACCTGATCCATGTGCTCGAGGAGCCGCCCATCGGCCCCGACCAGCTGCCCCCCAACGTTCCGCCGCCGAGCGAGGAGTTCTACGGCGGGCTGCAGAACCGTTTCGTGGTTGTCGGTGCGAGCCCCTTCGCCCTCGAGGAGGGCGGGCTTGTCGAACTGCACGTCATGGTGACCACCGACATCGGGTTCCTACGAGGCCGAGTACGCGATCCACACCGCCCTGCGGTGGAAAGTGACCGCGGGAATCTCCAACGTTCCCATCAATGTTCCGGTGCTGCTGCACGGTAAAGAGCAAGCGGCGTACGACTGGGCGATGACCGCACCGGGCGGCTCGGCCTCAGCGCTGATGGATGCCACGGGTCAGAACCCCGAGTTCACCCCCGACGTCGTCGGGAATGTACGCGGTGACGGTCATGGACGAAGCGGCCATGGAGGCCAAGACCCTCAACATCTACGCCGGCACCTGGCGTGGCATCATCATCGGAGAGGACGCCGCCGGCAATCCCACCGTCGACGGTAGCTGCAATGGCTGCCACTGGCAGATACCGTGGCGGACTGGGCCAAGACCGGCCACGCCGAAATCTTCAAGAACACCCTCAATACCAACACCCACTACGGTGAGAGCTGTTTTGCCTGCCATACCGTCGGCTATGACACGACCGCCGACAACGGCGGCATCGACGAGGCGTCGGACTACCAGGCCTTCCTGGATTCGGGTCTGATCAACTCGAGCGACCCCACCGCCTATGCGCAGGTGCTGACAAATTTCCCCGAGACGGCGAAACACACCAATATCCAGTGTGAGAATTGCCACGGTCCGCAGGACGGCGAGGCTCACCGGAAGGCTGGAGCGTTCGCGGCGGGATCTCCTCGGACACCTGCGCCACCTGCCACGGCGAGCCCCTCCGGCACGCCCGCTTCCAGCAATGGCAGCTTTCCAAGCATGCGGACTATGAGCTCGCGGTCGAAGAAGGCCAGAGCGGAACCTGTTCCAAGTGCCACACCGGCAACGGATTCCTGGCCTGGCTCCCGGTGCTTATCGGAACCGAGGAAGGCGACATCAACGATCCCGTCGAGGTCACCTGGACCGAAGACGAGACCCACCCCCAGACCTGCGTCACCTGCCACAACCCGCACGCCGCCGGCGATGTCTCGGGCAACGACAACAACGCGACAGTCTGGATCTCGGGTGACACGCCGGAACTTCTCGCCGGCTTCACCGCGATGGATGTCGGTCGCGGCGCCATCTGCATGACCTGCCACAACACCCGGCGCGGGTCTGCGCAACGACAGCACCTGGGACGAAACCTCCGACAAGGATCGTGCGCCTCACCTGGGCGCCCAGACCGATATCCTCATGGGTGAGAACGTCTACATGATGGAGGTCGGCGAGCGCGGCTATCACTCGCCGCTCGACGACAGCTGCGCGACCTGCCACATGGAGGAGACGCCTCCGCCGCCGGATCTCGCCTACAACCTCGGTGGCACCAACCACACCTTCTACGCTTCCAATGACATCTGCGCGAACTGCCACGGCGTGATCACCGCCGAGGATGTCCAGGGACCGGTGGAGATGATGCTCACCGAGATCCATCACCAGCTCAACGAGGCGTGGGAAATGGTTGCCGACGGCGCGCTCGCCGGCGGGAACACCATCGACCTCGACGGTGACGCGACCATCGAAGATGCCTCCGAGATCGCGGCCGTTGCGTTCTCCGAGACCCGCGGCCGTCAGGCGCTGATCTTCACCTTGAGCGATTCCATGGAGTACGGCCCGTACGGAGTCGGCAACATCTCGGTGGTGCCACCCGACGGTGAGCCCTACGACATCTGGACCATCGCCCCGGACAACCTCCTCAAATCGGGCTGGAACTTCCTCCTGATCGAGGCCGACGGCAGCCTCGGTGTACACAACCCGGACTTCGCCGAAGATGTCCTCGAAACCACCGAGGAAGCCCTCGCCGAGATCGTCGGTGGCGGTGGTGTCGGCGGCAGCGCCAACGCCGTGGCCTGCACCTCGACCTACGTCTACTGGACCGAGATCGCAGCCCGCCTCAACGGCAGCGCCGGCAGCGTCTTCCGGACCGATGTGGTGGCCAAGAACAACGCCGATGCGATGGCGAATCTCACCTTTTACCTCCACGCCGACTCGCAGCTCTTCCAGGGTCCGGGGTCCGTTGACGCCGGTGCTCAGGGAGTCTTCGAGGACATCGTCGACATGATCGGCGCCGACGGCAACAAGGGTGCGCTCGAGATCTGCTCGGATCGGCCCCTCGAGGTCGTCGCGCGAATCTACAACGTCTCCGACGAAGGCACCTTCGGTCAGTTCCTCAACGGCATCAACTTCTCGGGGCTCGATGAGGACGACACCGGCCGCCTCTACGCCTTGCGACAGATGACCGGCGAGTTCCGCACCAATATCTCGGTGACCAACACCGGGATGGAGCCCGCGACCGTCGAAATCACCCTCTTCGGAACCAATGCCTCCGAGCTCACCAGCTACGAGCTGACCGTCGGCTCGGGCATGGTGGTCCAGGACCTCGAGCCCTTCCGGACCCGCGCCGGATCGCCCGATCTCGGTTGGGGTTACGCTTTCGTCGAGGTGACCTCGGGTGAGGGCGTCATCACGTCGGCATCGGTGGTCGATTCCAGGACCAACGACCCGACAACCATTCCGATGAAATACTAATAGATCAACATCATCCATCCGGGGCGGCAGCGCGAGCTGCCGCCCCCTTTTTTTTTTGAAGCGGTCTCGGATTCAGATACGAGACGCGGGCGCAAAGGGCGCTGTGATGTTTGTAGCGCCGGCGTCCCCGCCGGCGATGGTGGTGTACCGACGCGGGTTGGTTCCATCGCCCACGAGACGTGGGCGCTGCAAGGGGCGCTGCGATGTTTGTAACGCCGGCGTCCCGCCGGCGATGGTGGTGTACCGATGCGGGTTGGTTCCATCGCCCACGAGACGTGGGCGCTGCAAGGGGCGCTGCGATGTTTGTAGCGCCGGCGTCCCGCCGGCGATGGTGGTGTACCGATGCGGGTTGGTTCCATCGCCCACGAGACGTGGGCGCTGCAAGGGGCGCTGCGATGTTTGTAGCGCCGGCGTCCCGCCGGCGATGGCGGTGTACCGATGCGGGTTGGTTCCATCGCCCACGAGACGTGGGCGCTGCAAGGGGCGCTGCGATGTTTGTAGCGCCGGCGTCCCGCCGGCGATGGTCGTGTACCGATGCGGGTTGGTTCTATCGCCCACGAGACGTGGGCGCTGCAAGGGGCGCTGCGATGTTTGTAGCGCCGGCGTCCCGCCGGCGATGGTGGTGTACCGACGCGGGTTGGTTCCATCGCCCACGAGACGTGGGCGCTCCAAAGGGCGCTGCGATGTTTGTAGCGCCGGCGTCCCGCCGGCGATGGTGGTGTACCGATGCGGGTTGGTTCCATCGCCCACGAGACGTGGGCGCTCCAAAGGGCGCTGCGATGTTTGTAGCGCCGGCGTCCCCGCCGGCGATGGCGGTGTACCGATGCGGTTTTGTTCTATCGCTTACGGATATGGATACGGCCTCTGTCCCGGTCGCTGCCGTTGTTCCGGATCATGCCCTCATCACCGGCCTTCTGGGCCGCCGTGACGCATTGGCGTCCCGGCGACCCAGCGTCGCACCATCGGCGTGGTCGCTCGTGGGTTGACTGGGGAGGGCTGCGACCACGCCGATGGCGCGCCGGCGGCCTGCCTCGTAGCCGGGAGAGCAGACCGCATCGCGCGTCCCGGGGGAGCCCGGCATGGACCTTGTGCGGAGCGAGACGCGCCGCCGTGAGGTTCATCCGGCACAAAGCCATGCCCGGCACCCCGATGGGGCGCGGTTTTCCGTGTGGCCTGATCGGCTTTGGTTCCAGGTCCACACCAGGCTTGGCGGACATTGTGGGGGCGGGCTTCCAGCCTGTCCGTCAGAGACGTTGAAGCCGGTTGGGCGTATCCGAGAGAGTGCGGGACGGTCGGGCTTGGTGGGATTCCCGGCTGCGGGGTTCTATTGGCGCCGGCCTTCTGGGCCGCCGTGACGCATTGGCGTCCCGGCGACCCAGCGTCGCACCATCGGCGTGGTCGCGCGTAGGTTGACTGGGGGGGCTGCGACCACGCCGATGGCGCGCCGGCGGCCTGCCTCGTAGCCGGGAGAGCTGACCGCATCGCGCGTCCCGGGGGAGCCCGGCATGGACCTTGTGCGGAGCGAGACGCGCCGCCGTGAGGTTCATCCGGCACAAAGCCATGCCCGGCACCCCGATGGGGCGCGGTTTTCCGTGTGGCCTGATCGGCTTTGGTTCCAGGTCCACACCAGGCTTGGCGGACATTGTGGGGGCGGGCTTCCAGCCTGTCCGTCAGAGACGTTGAAGCCGTTTGGGCGTATCCGAGAGAGTGCGGGACGGTCGGGCTTGGTGGGATTCCCGGCTGCGGGGTTCTATTGGCGCCGGCCTTCTGGGCCGCCGTGACGCATTGGCGTCCCGGCGACCCAGCGTCGCACCATCGGCGTGGTCGCGAGTGGGTTGATTGAGGGGGCTGCGACCACGCCGATGGCGCGCCGGCGGCCTGCCTCGTAGCCGGGAGAGCTGACCGCATCGCGCGTCCCGGGGGAGCCCGGCATGGACCTTGTGCGGAGCGCGACACGCCGCCGTGAGGTTCCTCCGGCACAAAGCCATGCCCGGCACCCCGATGGGGCGCGGATTCTTGGTGTACCGCTGCTTGAGTGGTTGCGGCAAGAAAAACGGGAGGCCATTCGGCCTCCCGTAGTATCCGAAGTCGGTTTACGCTATTTATGCCAGCGCAGATAGACGCCGTAGCGGGTCGCGTCGTACTGTGCGAGCTCGAGAACCTTCTCGGTGTAGTCATTGTTCTCGTAGTCGGCCGAGATCGCCCAGTGATCGGTGAAGTCGACTCCGAGGCGGAGGAATGCCCGCTTCATGTCGAACTCGAAGGTGCCCTCGTTTTCGAATTTGGAGTAACCCAGATCCAGGGTGACGATGGAAATCCGCCACATCAGACCACCCTCGAGCAGGGTTCCGTTCTCGCTGAAGACCGACTCGGCGGGGCTCAGGGTCTGTGGGATGCGGATCGGCATCTTGGTGTCGGTTGTGTAGTCGTCCCAGGCGAGACGGAAGGTCAGATTTTCGGTTGGATCGAAGTTGAGATCGATGGCGTAGTGATCCGTGGTCGCCGTATATCCGACGCCGGATGTTCCATTGGAGGTGTCGATGTACTCGGCGGTTGCGAGCACGCGGAACCACTTTGCGATCTGGAAATCAGCGCGTGCGCGGGCTCTCAACCGGTCGTCAAAATCGGTCCGAACGATGACATCGTCGGCCGATTCGTTACTGATGTCGACGGAGATCCGCGATTTGTTGAAGACGATGGCCGCCCCTGCTCCCAGGAGAGTGGTCGTGCGGTTGTAGTCGCCCTGTTGTCCCCCTGGAGTCACGATCTGCGAAACGTCCTGTGAAAGGCCCAGATCTGTCTTTTTGTAACCGGCCTCGGCCCACAGGACGAGCGGACCCAGGTTGTCGATGTTGAGTCGGCCGGTGACGATCTGGTCGTCACGTTCGTAACCGTTCTGGGCGTTGACGAGATCCTGGATATCCTGCGGGTCGTGGCCGCCGAAGTTGAGGGTGTCGAGGTAGAGGGTGGAGATCAGCGACCAGCCCTCGAGCGAACGGTGGCTCTCTTCGAGGCCGAGATCGAGTCGGACAGACTCACCGAGATGAACCTTGAACCGACCCTCGGCTCGCCAGTACGGGTTGTCTGTTCGGCTCGAGACGGTCTGGTCGAGGCCCTGGAAGAAACGGTTGATCCGGTAGGAGACCAACGAGCCGGAGAGCATCTCCGATGAGGAAGCTTCACCTTCGAGATCGGCGCGGATGTAGCTCAGGGCGACATCCACCGTTTCGCCGATCTTGCCCTGGACGTTGGCTGTCGTGACCGGGGTTTCCGCCGTTGAGGTCATGGAGCGCGAAAAATCATCGACATGCTGGTCGACCCCGAGAATCGGCACACCGATGTTGCCGTCGTACTCGCCGGGAGCGAGGGAGAGGCTGTCGTTGGCCTCGTACTCACGCCAACCCTGAATCAGGGTACCGAAGAATGTCCCCGCTTTGAAGGTGATACCTGCGTAGAGTTCCTGCTCGGTCTCTTTGAGGTCCGATGACAGCCGGTACTCGTTCTGACCGACGCGGTAGGTCGTCTGTCGCGGTCCGTCGATGACGTTCCGCCGATAGCCGATGAGCGGTGTGACGACGCGTCCGGGGAGAAGCTCGAGTTCCATGTCGATGGTCTGGCGATCGCGATCCCAGGTGTGCTGTCCCGGCGTGACCCCACTGTCGATCTCGGGGTTGGCGTAGGCCGGCAGCGCGCTGAAGTTCTCGAACTCGCTGTAGAAGAACCGAAAGCGGTAGATGTGCCCGAGCCCCATCCAGAGCCGGAAGCGGCCGGCCGGATTGCCGCCGAAACCGGCGGCGTCGATTCTGAAGCTGTCGGCGAACTTGGCGTCGCCCGATGAGTCGATGTGATTGAGGGAAAAGCCCTTGAGGACGAAACCGGTGCTCTGGTTGATCTGGGTCTTGTAGAGATCCTCGTCCCCATCGACATCGACCCACTGGTAGCCGAGTTCGACATCGAAGTGCGTGGATTGCGCCTGGGCCTTGGCGGAGCCGAAGCTCACCAGCGCGATGGTGGTGATGACGACGAGGGTGATGGTGCGTTTGTTCATCATCATCCTCCTACTTCAGTAACGCGGGTGAGGTGTTGGAACCGTGGATGGCGACGTGGCAGGTGGTGCAGTTCCGGTACCGCGGATCCATGAGGTCGTGGGTTGATGGCGTCTGCGATCCCAGGGTGTCCGGAGGTGCGATCCTGCTGTGACACTCGAGGCAGAGCTGCGAAACGTTGGATCTGACCAGCGCCATGGGATTCGACGATCCGTGAGGCTGGTGACAGCTCATGCAATCGCCGGTGACTCCCGAGACGTGCGGGAACGCGAACGGACCGCGTTTCTCGGCGTGGCAATCGATGCACGGACCCTCGCCGGCCCGGTTGACCTTGAGGCTGTGTTCGCCGGCCCCCGCGTGCGGATCGTGGCACGAGGCGCAGTCGAGACCGCCGAGGTCGAGTCGATGGCCGTAGGGTCTGCGGAACGAATTGGCCTGACCCGCATGGCAGCTCGCGCAGAGCGGATTGGTGTCTTCCTTCAGCAGGGCTCGCCGGCCATGATCTGTGTTGTGGATGCTGTGGCAGGCGCTGCAGTCGACGCCCGTGTCCGCGTGCGCCGAACGCACCGAGAACATCGCCTGGGTCTGACCGTGACACTCGAGGCACAATTTGACGCCGGCCGTTCCGGTGGGGATGGAGATGAGTGACGGATCTCCACCCTCATCCATATGAGCTGCGCCGTCTCCGTGGCACGCGACGCAGGACGGCGCGCCACGTTTGGCGATGCCGTGGATGGTCTCGGCCATGGATGCCGCGACGTCCTCGTGGCACATGGCGCAGTCTTCCGACCCGTCGTCGTCGGACTGGGCGTGGGTGGCGACGCCGGCGAGAATGCACAAGCCGACGAGGCCCAATACTCGGATGGACTGTCTCATGCCCGTCCCACCTTTCGCTCTGCGGTGTGGTCTCCGATCCGCCCGGCGGATCGGAGACGTGCGGTGATTGTCATCTCAAGCTACCTCGCGTGGACCTGATCCACCGAGAAGGTCCGGTTGTCGCCGTGACACGAAGCACAGGACTCACCGAACGGGGCGGTGTTGACCCATGCGTGCGCGGCGGCATCGACCGAGCTGTGGCACGCGAGACATGAGGCGGCGCCCGGAAGCATCGGCGAATACCAGTCACGCAGCGTCGGGACCGACTGCGTGCCCTCGGGCAGCGGCACCGAGTAGGTTCCGGACTCGTGACAGCTCACACAGTTCCGCAGATCGCCGGGGTACACGACCTTGTTGTAGTTGTGCGGCGTGCCGCCGAAGCCATAGACGGTGAAGTCGTTGGCCAGCCCTGCGCCGGTATGGATGCGGTGAATCATCCAACGCATGTCGACCGACTCCGGGGGGTTCTCTTCCTCGGGTCGCCGCCCGGAGTCGTCATTGTTCGGGCGGTGGCACATCACACATTCGGTGACGTTGAACCGCTGGCCGCCGTGGAGCGAGAGCGTATCGTGGCAGACGTTGCATTTGTCCATGGAAACGACTTCGCGTCTCGGCATCGGATCTTCGTCGGTCACCGCTGAATAGAAGATCGGGTTGAAGGCGCCTTCGGTGACGTCGGTGCCCGAAGACGTGCCGTCGTCGATGCTGGTGACGCGCCGGACATCGGCTGAGAAGGCCCAGCTCCCGGTGGCGTCACCTGGAATGGGCTCCGAGAAGGTGTCGGTGAACACGCCGTCGACGAGCGTAGCATCGCGCGCGTCTTCAGAGATGTCGGCCGTGTGGTCGATGGTCTCTCCGATGGGACCGGCGGCCCGCAGGGTGAGGGTGCGCAGGCTGGCGATGTCCTCGACAACTGTTCCGTCGTCATTGGTCAGGGTGAACGAAACCGTCGGCATCCCACCGGGTTCGGCGCCGGTCACTTCGACGATCTCCATGTTGATGCCGGGAAGCTGGGCCGACTTGGTCGGGATGGTGTGGGCGCCCTTGATCGAGGCGTCGAACTCACGCGATCCCTCGGGCTCGTGGCAGTTGGCGCAGAAATTGTCGCTGGTCGCCGGTCCGGCGGGGTGGTTCTCACCGGTCTCCCAGTCGATGTCGTCGTGGCACGAGCCGCACGACGCCCGGGTCGGTTCGGTGAACCAGTTCGAGCCCTGCTCAGCGTCCGGCGAATGGCAGTTCCAGCAGTTCCGGATATCCTGAGGGAAGACCACATCCGAGTAGTCGTGGACCGACTGGCGGTAGCCGATGATCTGGTACGGGATCCCGGCCTGCACACTGGGCAGATCGGCGCCGCGGTGGATTTTGTGGATCATGACCTTGAGATCGACGGTGTTCCCTGTATCGGGATCCCAGGTCTGCGGGTTGTGGCACATGGCGCAACCCTGAATCGCGCGGCGGCTGCCGCCGTGGAGCGCCAGCGGGTCGTGGCAGGCGTTACAGGTCTCGGTGAGAATCAAACCCCACTCGTCGGTGATGGCGCCGCCGTCAGGACGGAAGTCATGGGTCGGGTCCGAGTAGTAGTTCTTGCCGAGGATGTCGGCGGTGTTGCGCGTGGAGTAGACATAGACGGTGTGCGTCTTGGACATGTCATAGCCCGCGGGCAGTTGGGTGCCGAAGGTGTAGAAGGAGCGACCGATCTCGACATCCTCCCAGGATCCGCCGGAGTCCGACGATGCCTGGATGGCCGTCTCACCGGTGATCGGGCTGGTCTGGGGCCGGGTCGTGTAGGCGGTGTATTGGGTGAGCTCGCCGTCGTACCAGGCGATGACAAAGCTCATGCTGATCGTGCCGGGGGTAAGCCGGCCCTCCCGGTCGAGGGGGAGGCCCTGATCATCGACAAAGGTGACCTCGACCACCGGACGGCGGTCGGCGGGGATCTCGACGTCGATGATCTCTACCGTCAGCCCCGGACGGACGTAGGTTTTTTCGTCGTCGGTGAGGTAGTACTCCACCTGACTCTTGGTGTAATCGTGCGACGCGACCATTTCACCGTCGCTCAACGACCGAGCGTTGGCGCCGGCCGGCGTCCCGAGCTGTTGTCCGGCGGACCCTGCGATCGCCAGTGACGCGAGTCCCAATACGACCAGAAGTGTGATGCCACGTTTCATCTCGAGCATGCTAGGCCTCCCATGTCGCACCAGATCCCCCAGCCGCGGGTTCCCCGGTGACATTTCTGTGATGAATCATCACCGTTCTTGCTCAAATCGTCAATATTCAAAATCGAAAACAATGGATATTAATATAGGTGATCTGGGATCAACTTGCCACAGGCGAATCCGTGCGCCACACTCCCCATATGAAACGATCCAAGCTGTTTGTGGCGATCGTGGTTGTGGTGATCATCGGCGTCGTGGCTCTGGCTCTTTATTTGCGGGTGACGCTGCGCTGCGCCGGATTCGCGGGACCGGGCGTCACCGCGGCTGAACTGCCGCCGGGGCCGCCGGATGCCGGAGAGGTGCGGTTCGCCCACTTCAATCTCCGCAACTTTCCCCTCGATGAACGTCCGCCATCGGCGGACCTCGGTTTCAGCCGGCGGACCAATATCTGTGACGTGGAGGACGTCCTCGCCGGTCTTGGCGCCCAGGTCATGGGATTCGTCGAGGTTTGCGACACCCGCCGGTTTCCACCGATTCTGCGGCGCGCCGGGGGTGATCGACCCATGCGGATCCTGTTCTCACAGGGCGGTGGTCGGGGCGGTCAACACCTCGCCGTGGCCTGGGACGGGGATGCCTTCGAGCTGGTGGAAGGCCCCATCGAGATCGACTCCGTCATCGTCAAGCCCGGGCTGCGCCCGGCCCTCGCGGTTCGGTTGAGATCCAAGCTCGACCCCAAACTCGATTTCACGGTCGTCGAGGTGCATCTCGACTCGGGCCGAGACGATCTCCAACACCGGCTCGATCAGGTCGAGCTCCTGGCGGATTGGCTCGGGGAGTGGTTCGACCGGACCGGCGATTCCGATCTCATCCTCCAGGGCGATTTCAACACCATGGGCGGCCGGCGGGTCTCGGCGGAGGAAGAGATCGAGATGGTCGACGGGATCCTGGCTGAAGTCGGCCTCGTCCGTGTCCCCAACGCCACCGGATGCAGCCAGTACTGGGAAGGCCCGGCTCGTGGCGACGGAGTCTTCGAATCTTCATTGCTCGATCTTGTGTATCTGAGTGGTCTCGAGGCCACCGGTCCGGCGCGATCCTGGCTCCATTGCGAGCGACTCCAGTGCGGCGATCTGATTTCCAGAACCGGCGATGAGGACGGGACCTTCTTCGATGTGAGCGATCATTGTCCGGTGACCTTTGAAGTTCGGACGGGTGAGGAGTAAGAAAGTCAGCGCTCGCGTTGCTCGCTGTGAGAAGTAGGGGTTCTGACTCCTAGCCTCCTCACTCCTAACCCCTCACTCCCGAAAACGCCCGCAATGGAGCCATCGGCTCCATTGCGGGCGTTTTCGGGGTATCATCACGACCGAATGATGAGATTCTCTGATTGGCAACAGGTGCGGTGTGAATTTCACGTCTCGCGTCGAGTCCGTGATCAATACGGTTTTGATTCCGAGCTCTTCGGTTCGACGGGCAACGTGGTTTTTGCCGACTTTCGGGCGGCGCGGGAATTTGCCGATCGGATGAACCGGCACCGCGACTTGGAAGCCCATCCCGAACAGGCGGTCAAAGCGAGCGAAATCAACGCCATGGGGCTCATCGACGAGATGCTCCACGTCGTTTTCGCTCGATACCGCGAGCGGGTGCGCCCGACGCTGATGGCCGAAACCCTGGCCGAACTCGAGAATGATCTCGGGGCGGATGAGTTGACCAAGGTCCTGACGACCTTTGTCGACGAGTTCCCGCCTGTCGCGGTCTACCGTGATGAGATCCCAATCGACGACTATCTTGACGGCGTCACCGATGGGACTCCGAATCGCGAGATCGTCCTCGAAGAGTTGACGCTCCTCCGGTTCGCCAACAGCAACCCCGCTTTTGCGCCGTACCAGGAGCTCTTTGACGACAGCCGTCTTCGGGATGAGACCGCCTACTCGCGTTGCGTCGAGAAGATAGAGGCGGTATTCGCCGGGCGACCGGGTCTTGCCGAGGGTGGGCAAACCCTGCTCGATCTGTTGCTGGCGCCGGTGTGGGCCGCTCCCACGAGTCTCGAGGGTCAATTGGCCTTCATGCGGGTCAGCTGGGCTGAGATCCTCGGCGATGTCATCCTGCGGGTGCTCTCCAGTCTCGATTTCGTCGCCGAGGAGACAAAACCGTTCTTCGGTTTTGGACCGGGACCGGTGGAACCACCCGACTACGGCGATCTCGGCGATGCGCCGGAGCGATACTCTCGGGATCAGGATTGGATGCCGCGGCTGGTCCTGCTCGCCAAGAACGTCCACGTCTGGCTCGATCAGCTGTCGAAACAATACGGCCGCGAGATTGCCACCCTGGACATGATTCCGGACGAAGCGCTCGATCGCCTCGCCGGGTGGGGTTTCACCGGGTTGTGGCTCATCGGAGTCTGGGAGCGCAGTCGGGCGTCGGAGACGATCAAAAAGTGGATGGGCGACAAAGAAGCCGTGGCCTCGGCCTACTCCCTCGCCGACTACGGCATCGCCGCCGACCTCGGCGGCGAGTCGGCCTACGACAGCCTCAAGGCCCGGGCATGGGAACGCGGGATTCGCCTCTCCACCGACATGGTTCCCAACCACATGGGGATCGACTCACGGTGGGTCGTCGAACATCCGGATTGGTTTATCGGGCTCGATCAATCGCCATTCCCCTCGTACAGGTTTTCCGGCGCCGATCTCTGCGACGACGATCGGGTCGGGATCTACCTCGAGGACGGCTATTGGGACCGAAGCGACGCCGCGGTGGTTTTCAAACGGGTCGATCACTGGACCGGAGCAGAACGGTTCATTTATCACGGCAACGACGGTACGACCATGCCGTGGAACGACACCGCCCAACTCGATTACCGCCTGGCCGAGGTCCGCGAGGCGGTCATCCAGACCATCCTCCATGTCGCCCGTCGATCTCCCATCATCCGCTTCGACGCAGCCATGACCCTGGCCAAGCAGCACTACCACCGTCTGTGGTTTCCCGCTCCGGGCACGGGCGGCGACATTCCCTCGCGAGCCGAGCACGGCATGACCCGCGCCGAATTCGACGCGGTCATGCCCGAGGAGTTCTGGCGCGAGGTGGTGGACCGGGTGGCCGCCGAGGCGCCGGACACCCTGCTCCTCGCCGAGGCATTCTGGCTGCTCGAGGGCTATTTTGTCCGCACCCTGGGGATGCACCGGGTCTACAACTCGGCCTTCATGAACATGTTGCGCGACGAACGGAACGCCGACTATCGGATGCTCATCAAGAGCACCCTCGAATATGACCCGCAGATCCTCAAGCGCTATGTCAACTTCATGTCCAACCCCGATGAGAAGACCGCCGTCGATCAATTCGGCACCGATGGCAAGTACTTCGGGGTGGCCACCCTCATGGCGACCCTGCCGGGTCTTCCCATGTTCGGTCACGGACAGGTCGAGGGGTATGCCGAGAAGTACGGCATGGAGTTCCGCCGCCCGCGCTGGGCCGAGGAACCCGACGAATCGCTGGTTCATCGCCACGAACGCCAGCTCTTCCCCTTGCTCCACCGCCGGGGCAGTTTTGCGGAAGTGGATCGTTTTCTGCTCTACGATCTGGTTGATGACCAAGGAATGGTGGATGAGAACGTCTTCGCCTACTCCAACGAGGTCGGCGGTGAAAAGAGCCTGGTGATTTTCCACAACACCTTCGCCGAGACTCGTGGCCGGCTCCGGCGGTCGACGGCCAAGGTGGTGCGCGCGGCCGATGGATCGGAGCGGCTCGAGCATTTCAGCATCGCCCAGGGTCTGGGAGTGACCGATGCCGAGGATCGTTTCCTGGCCTTCAGGGATGTCGTCGACGGGCTCGAGTATCTGCGACCATGCCGGCAACTGGTCGAGGAGGGGCTCTACGTCGAGCTCGATGCCTACCGTTGTCATGTCTTCCTCGATTTCAGGGAGCTGGTGGATGACGACGACGGAAGCCTGCGCCTTCTCGACGCCGAACTCGGTGGTGGTGGGATCGACAGCATCGACCTCGCGCTCGCCGAGATCGATCATCGAGATATCCTGACGCCCTTTGCCGAGCTGGTGTCGGTGGAGACCGTCCTCGCCCTCTACAAGGCCCGGTCCGACAAAGCAGTGGCGGGCGCCCGATCCGCCGCGGTGGGCGAGGTGCTCCCGTCGTTGGCCGATGTGTTGGAGGCGGTGGCGGACCGGGTGGGGGACGACCGTGATCCCGACGAGGTCGTGCTCGCGCTCCGCCGAGATCTCGAGCGATTGCTGCTTCTTTCCGATGATGGTGATGCAACGAGATGGGTGTCCGAAGATCTGAAGTGGTGGGCGACGATTCTCTTCTGGTTGCTGACCCGCCGGATCGGAGACGCCGAGAATCAGAAGGACCCGAGCAGCCGAGAGGTCGACTGGTTCGATGAATGGATGCTCTGGAGAGTCATCGCCCGCCACGCCCGTGACCTGGGCCTCGAACCGGCCGAGGTCGAAGAGGTCGTTAGCGGCGTCCGGCTGCTCCTCGCCGTGGATGGTTGGTGGGCGACCGGCGGTGATGAGGCCATCGACATGTTCGCGGTCATGTCGGACCTCGTCTCACGCGCCCCGGTCCGGACCTACCTCGGTGTCAACAGTTGGCAAGGCGAACTCTGGTACAGGGCCGAGGCCTTGAACCGGTTGGCGGGATGGCTCGAGGTCGCGGCGGGCGTTGACGCTCCCGGCGATGGCGAGACCGCGGTCGCGATCGAGGACGCCCTCGCCCGGCTGGTCAAGGCCGATGACGAGAGCGGTTATCGGGTCGATCAACTTCTGGCGGCATTGACAAACAATGTGCGGTGAGACCAGCGCGATCGAGCCGCGGCGGACACGGTGGCTCCCGGTTGCCGTGTTCTCGATCTTTGCCCTCGTGGCGCTGGCCGACGCCGTGGTCATCGTCCTCTATGGGAACTATCGGAACCTCATCGAAGAAGAAGGTGTGGAGATGGTCTTCACGCCGGCTGATCCCACGATTGCGGTGGTTCCCGATGGGGCGGTGGAGGTCGCCGACGGTTGCAGGATCGTCTCGACTGATCAGACAGCGCTGGTGGATGTCGTCAATGGCCGGATTCGTGTGTTGGCCCCCGGCACCCTCGTGCTGCGATTCCGGGCGCACAACGCGGGCTCGTTCATGGAGTTCGACTATCGATTCAAAAAGCGGCAGAGCCCGGCCCGCTGCAACCTGACGGTGGCTCGAATCGCCAGTCGGTACGGAGTCGACTATATGTGCCGGAAGTCACTCGTCGCGCGGAAAAAGGCAAAGGGCGTCTTCCGGCAGTACCTGGCCGACCACGCGGGTTGGTTCGAGCTGACTCTCGAGATCAATGAGGCAGCAGCCGCAAAGGGCTTTGAAATTACCAAGCCGGAGGTTGTCCCCAAGTAGCGAGGCACTCCCTGAATCGCGAGTTCATCGCGGCTCGGGATCGTCCCCGTCGTTTGATCCGGTGCCCGCCGCAGGAAGAGACCCTTCCGCCTCGTCCTTCGGTGTGACGTCTTTGGGCGGCGGGTCGGCGTCGCCCTTGCGAATTCGCCAGGAGGCCGCCAGGAATGTCAGGAGCCCGAGCACGACCTCGTCGAGCAGGGGGACCGGGTCCGGCACCACGAGATCGATGGCCAGGAGACCGGCGAGGATGGCGAAGAGCCAGGGGTAGCGGATCCCGGGGATCAGCCTGTCGATGAGAACGCTGATCGGAGATTTCAGGGCCATGGTTCCTTCGCTGGGGGGTTGCCGGCGAGGACATCGCGCGAGATATAACTCGGGTACGGCTGGAAGGGTTCTTCGACGGTCTTCATCTTGATGACCAAGACGTGCCCTTCGGGTGCGGAGTTGATCCAGCGCAGAATTCGCTCGAGAAGCCTCTTTCGGTTGTAGTAGCTGTACTCGAGACTCCATGCGGCGAGGTACTCGTCGACGAGATTCTTGCACTCCTCGGTCAACTCGTTCATGCCCTGGAAATCCTGCACCATCGGATGCTCATCGGTGTCGTCGAGCGCCAGTTGGAGAGGAACACCCTCCGGGGTGGTGGCGATGGTTTCGTGCGCCCCCTCGTCTGGTTCGGACGCCTGGGTCGCGCCGTCGTCCACTGGAGCGGGAGGCTCGGTGGCGGGGGATTCCGTCGCGGGGGCCTCGGGTTCGCTCTCGATGGCCCCGGTCAAGTCGACGATGGAGAAGACATAGCTCTCCATCTCCTGGAGTGCAGCGATGACCTTCGGGTCCTTTGACGGGCCCGGTTGAGCAACCAACCAGGCGTCGAGATCGCGGAGAAAAGCGGTGAACCGATCCAGCCTGGCGCGATCGTGGGTGCCGGATCCGTGGGTCTCCACCTGCGGATCGAACGGGCTTTTCGGATCGGAACCGGCGGCGCGGATCAAAACCTTGAGATGCTCGCCGAGCTTGGCTGCTGCTGCGGCGGCGTCGCGTGCCGATGTTCCGCATTCGGCGGACACCGTCCAGTTGCTTCGGGCGGCGAAGAACTCACACAACTTCTTGACGTTGCCGTTGGCCTTGGCGAGCTTTTCGATGAGTGGATCCTGCGACATCAGTTGCGTACGCCTTTCAGTTTCACTAGGGATTCTAGCCGAACCCGGACGACTTCAGGGACCGATCTCGAACCGCTTCCCGATGTACTCCCGGATCACGTCTCTGGCATAGCCGAGAACAACCGTGGGTGACGCTTCGGGTTCGGCGAATTCGGGCGTTTCGATGATGTCGTCAACCATCTCCTGCCACCATGGGGCCGAGGTAACACGGGTGAAGGTCTGGGGGTCGAGACCCGCGCCGGCGATCTCGTCCGTCGTGGGCGGTTCGAAGGCGATGGCGCGATCGCCTTCGGTGACCAGTTTCACCCGGTCTTCGAGATACTCGACGATGGCACGAAGTTGGTCGGCTGTGGTCATGGGCTTCTCCACCGTACCACCATACTAGATGCATCCAGCATCCCCGCGCCATGCGATCATGGGCGCGGAGTTTGAACATGGATCTCACCATCACCCAACCCGATGACTGGCATCTCCACCTGCGTGACGGCCGGGCGATGGCGGACGTTGTGGGCGCGACCGCTGGGGTGTTCGGCCGGGCGGTGGTCATGCCCAACCTCCGCCCGCCGGTGACAACCGTCGATATGGCGTTGGAGTATCGAGGGCGGATTCTCGATGCACTGCCCGCGGGGTCGAGTTTCGAGCCGTTGATGACCCTCTATCTCACCGACCTCACACCACCCGAGGAGGTCCCGAGGGCTCGGGACGCCGGGATCATCGGTTTCAAACTCTACCCGGCCGGTGCGACGACCAACTCGGATGCGGGGGTCACCGACTTCGACCGCGTCGCGCCGACGATCGAGGCCATGGAGGAACACGGGCTCGTTCTGCTGGTTCACGGCGAGGTCACCGACCCCGAGGTCGATATTTTCGACCGGGAGAAATACTTCATCGATCGTGTGCTCGGGCCGCTTCTTCGTCGCCACGAAGGACTCAAGGTGGTTTTCGAGCACGTCACGACAAAAGAGGCGGCGGATTTTGTTCAATCGTCGCCACCAAGGGTTGGCGCGACCATCACCCCGCAGCACCTGCTGCTCAATCGAAACGACATCCTGGTTGGTGGAGTCAAACCGCACAACTATTGTCTGCCGGTTCTCAAGCGGGAGACCCACCGTCGGGCGTTGGTGGCGGCCGCCACCAGCGGTGACCCCAGGTTCTTTCTCGGCACCGACAGCGCGCCGCACGGGCGGTCGACCAAGGAAAACAACTGTGGATGCGCGGGGTGCTACACCGCTCCCGCGGCCCTGGCGCTCTACGCCGAGGCGTTCGAAGCCGCCGGCGCCCTCGATCGGCTCGAGGCGTTCGCCTCCTTCTCGGGCGCCGATTTCTACGGACTGCCGCGGAACCTCAGCCGCGTCGCTCTGGTCAAGGAACCGTGGACCGCTCCCGCGGACTACCCATTTGGCGACGACGTTGTCGTACCCTTGAAGGCCGGTGAGGAAATCAGGTGGCGGGTGGAAACGGTAGAGTGAGAAATGCGCAGTATTGAGTTTTGAGTTCTTAGTTTTGAACGACAGTGACTCTTCGAAGTGCTTCTGTGCATTTGCGATGTAACTCAAAACTGAAAACTAAGAACTGAGAACTTCTGGAAGGAGATTGCATGGCGAACGTGAAAAAGCACAAGGGGACAATCGGAATCCTGACGGGTGGCGGCGATGTTCCGGGGTTGAACCCCGCGATCCGCGGAGTCACCGTCCGCGCTCTTCGTGAGGGCTATCGGGTGCTCGGGATCCGTCGGGGATGGGCCGGGCTCATCGAGATGAATCGTGACGAAGCCCTGTCGACGGATTTCGTCGTGGATCTCACCGAAAACGTGGTCAACAAGGTCGGTCGCACCGGCGGCACCTTTCTCCACACCTCGCGGACCCGACCGAGCCACGTCCCGCCGACCTCGGTTCCAGTCCATCTTCGGGATACCTACACCGACGAGGCGAACGATCTGACAAAAGAGGTGCTGGCCAACCTCGAGCACCTCGGGATCGACATCCTGATTCCCATCGGTGGTGACGACACGCTGTCCTACGGCGTCCATCTCCACAGCAAGGGGGTCCCGGTCATCGCCATCCCCAAGACCATGGACAACGATGTTCCGGGCACCGATTACTGCATCGGATTCTCCACCTGTGTCACGCGGACCATCGCGATGACGCACGCTCTTCGCACCTCGGCGGGGAGCCACGAGCGCTTCCTCGTGCTCGAGGTCTTTGGCCGCTACGCGGGGTTCACCGCTCTGCTTCCGACCCTGGCCGGCGCCGCCAACCGCTGCGTCATCCCGGAACACCAGTTCGATATCGACAATCTCTGCGAGCTGCTGACCTTCGATCGCGACAAGAACCCGTCGAAATACAGCGTGGTGCTCGTCTCCGAGGGTGCGACCTTCACCGGCGCCGACGAGATGGTCTTCGAAGACCACGAGACCGACATGTTCGGCCACAAGAAGCTCGGTGGGGTCGGTGACCGAGTTGCCCGGGCCCTCAAAGAGATTTCGCCAAATTACAACAACGGACATCGGGTCAACGTGATCAACCAGCGGCTCGGCTATCTGGTGCGCTGCGGCGATCCCGACGCCATGGATTCAATCGTGCCCATGGCTTTCGGCAATCTCGCCATGGACCTCATCCTCCAGGGCACGTCCGGCCGACTGGTCAACATCCGCAACGGCCGTTATGACAATGTTCCCATCGAGGTGGTCACCAGCCGCAAAAAGACCGTCGACATCAAAAAGTTCTACAACAAGGAACGCCTCCGCCCGACCTACGAACGTTTCGAAGGCGCACCGGTGTTTATCATGACGTCGGACTACTAGTCGTCGAGTTTTGAGTAGTTATCGGCGATCCCTCAGGGCGTCTCTGAGCATTTGCGGTGCAACTAAAAACTAAGAAAAAACTAAGAACTGAAGAACTGAGAACTGAGATAGCGTTGAAAGGAACGAGAGCCATGCGAGTGCTGCACACCATGATCCGGGTCGGCGATCTCGAGAAATCGATTGCGTTCTACACCGAGGCGCTTGGAATGACCCTGTTGCGCAAACACGACTATCCCGAGGGCAAATTCACGCTCGCCTTTCTCGGCTATGGAGATGAGGCTTCGACGGCGGTCATCGAGTTGACCCACAACTGGGAGACCGCGAGCTATGACCTGGGCAACGGTTTCGGCCACATTGCCATCGGTTCCGAGGACATCGTCGGCGCCTGTGAAAGGGTCCGCGAGTATGGCGGAGAGGTGACCCGTGAGCCGGGGCCCATGAAGCACGGGACCACCGTCATCGCATTCGCCAAAGATCCCGATGGCTACTCCATCGAATTCATCGAGAGAAAGTAGCGCCTAGGAGCGTGTAGTGAATAGAATTGGCGGCGCCTTTCGGGTGTCGTTTGGCCCGATTTCCGGCGTATTCTTGGCCCATACCACCAGTATGAACCCGCGAATCCGACGAAAATCGGCCTCAAACGACCCTCCGAAATCCATCCACCATCTAGTCCCTTCACGCTCCTAACCGACACGAAAGCCGCGGATCCGGGTTGCTCCGACGGCGCAAGCGGTGTAGCGTGCTCTGATGATCGACGCGAAGAGCCCCCCCCAACCTCTCGTGGCCACATGCAGCCGTGGACTCGAAGAGGTCTTGGCCGATGAACTCCGAGCGCTCGATGTCAAAGGGGTCGCGGCGGGACGGGGATTCGTCAGTTTCACCGGCGGGTTGCGGGCGGTCTACGAGGCCAATCTCCGTCTGCGGACCGCCGTCCGGGTGGTCATCCCGATGGTGCGGGGCCAGGTCAAGGGCAAAGACGATCTCTACGATCTCGCAGCCACGGTGCCCTGGCAGAAGCTCGTCCAACGGGGACAAACCATCGGCATCGACGTGGCCGGGAGATCACACGTTTTCTCAAACACCAACTTTGCCGCCCAGGTGGTCAAAGATGCGGTGGTCGACACCATTCGCAGCCGGCAGGGGTGGCGCCCGTCGGTCGATCGGTCCAATCCCGATGTGCGGCTTCATATCCACCTTTCGGACGGACTGACGTCACTGAGCCTCGACAGCACGGGCGAGCAGCTTTCCCACCGCGGATATCGCCCGCGCGGTGGTCCGGCGCCCCTTGCCGAGACGCTTGCCGCGGGCATCCTGCTCCTGGCCGGTTACGACGGATCGCAGCCTTTGCTCGATCCACTGTGTGGTACCGGGACGTTTGCCGCCGAGGCGGCATTGATCGCCACTCGCACGCCTCCGGGTCTGCGCCGGGAGTTTGCGTTCGAGAGCTGGGCCATGCACGATCTTCAGCTCTATCAGGAAGTCGTCCGGGCCGCCGGCCGTGAGCACCGCGACGCCCCCGCGCCCATCGTCGCTCGCGACCGCGACGAACGCGCCGTTCAGGCCGCCGAGCACAACCTCAAGTCGGCGTGGATGAATCGATGGGTCGAGGTCGAGCAACGCGACGCACTCGATCTCGAGCTGCCCTGGTCCGAGGGCGGTGTGATCGTCGCCAACCCGCCCTATGGAAAAAGGGTTGGGGATGTCGACCGCCTCGGGGCTTTCTACAAGAGATTCGGAGATCAGCTCAAGCAGAAAGCCCAGGGAGCGACGGCCTGGTTGCTGGTCGGCAACCGCGAGCTCGCCAACCAGATCGGTCTCAAAGCCAAACGCCGGATCCCGCTCTTTAACGGTCCAATCGAATGCCGATTGTTGAAGTACGAACTCTACGAGGGCAGCCGGAAGCACCAGCCTGCTCAGGAGAGCGAAGCCTAGATTCTGCGGCCGAGTTCTCACACCACATAGTTCTTAGTTCTTAGTTTTTAGTTTTGAGTTGTCAGATACTCCACGAGGCCCTTCTGAGCCGCTGCGATGCAACTAAAAACTAAAAACTAAAAACTAAAAAACTAAGAACTAAGAACTGACCGCGTCGAGCTCCCGCTCGAGTTCGCCGACGAGTCTTTCCATCGTCGCGACCAGTGCATCGACGGGTTCTGATGTGTTGAAGTCAACGCCCGCCTTCTGCATCAGGGCTATGGGGTGGTCCGAACCGCCGGATCTGAGAAGATCGAGGTAGTTTTCAACTGCGGCCCGGCGTTCCGTCTCGTCGCCCTCGGTCATCCGCTGGTGGACCAGGCTGGCCGCGGCTTTCGATGTGGCGTACTGGAAGACATAGAAGGGCGAGCCGAAGAAGTGTGGGATCCGCGCCCAGGTGTTCCGGTACCAATCCTGGTCGTCGAGGGTCGATCCGAAGAAATCACCGAGGATGCCGAGGTAAATCCGCTGTAGCACCTCTGCGGTGATGGGTTTCCCGTCTTCGACCTCGCGGTGGGCCTGAAGTTCGAAATCGGCGAACATGGCCTGACGATAGAACCCGGAGGCGATGTCGTCGATGGCGTGCTGCAGAAGCGCGACCCGCCGCAGGGGGTCCTTCTCTTTCTCGAGCAGCAGATCGAGGAAGAAGTCCTCGTTGGTCATCGAGGCGACCTCGGCGACAAAGATCGAATACGACGAGGTGGCGAAGGGCTGGGCTTCGTTCGACAGCACCGTGTGCATGGTGTGGCCCATCTCGTGCGCGACAGTAAAGGCGTCGTTCATGGTGTCGGCGTAGTTGAGCAGCATGAAGGGGTGGACGCCGTAGACGCCGGCGGAGAATGCACCGGACCTCTTGCCCTCGTTCTCATAGACATCGATCCACCGGTCTTGAAACGCGCGATCCACCGTCTCCTGGTATTCGGAACCGTAGACCGCCACCGACTCTACGATGAGGGGTTGGACCTGAGGGTAGGGGAGAGTCCACTCGACCTCGACAAGCGGCAGATACGCGTCGAAGTAACGATAGCGTTCGAGACCAAGGGCCCGGCGCCGCAGCCGGTGGTACCGCTGCAGTGGCTCGCAGCCGGCTTTCGCGGTTGCGATGAGGCCCTCGTAGACCGACCGCGGGATGTTGTCCTCGTCGAGATCGGCCTCCAGGCACGACGGGTACGACCGCGCCTGGGAGAGATACCAGTCGCGTTGGAGGACACTGTTGTAGATCGAGGCGTAGGAGTTGGGGAACGAGTCGTAGACCGAGAAGTGAGCTTTGAAGAGCTTCTCGCGATCCTCCTGGTTGCGTCGGGAGAACAGCCCGTTCATGAAGTTGGCGTGGCTGGCGACCACTTCTTCGCCGGACGACAGGGTCACGGAGGGGAAGTCGACATCGGCGTCGGCCATCATGCTGTAGGTCGTCGACGGCGTCGAGTTGAAGCTCGAGGAGTAGGCGAGCAGGCGTTCGCCCTTTTCGTCGAGGACGTGGCGCTGTTGGCGGTAGCTTTCCTCGATGCCGAAGCGGTATGGGGCGAGGGCGGGCGTGGCACCGAGCCACTCGCGCATTGTGGCCTCGGGGATCCGCAGCAGCTCGGGTTGGTACCACGCGGTGGCCTGGCGAAACTTGGCGAGAACGATTTTGACCCGCTCGAGAAGGGCCTGGACACCGTTATCGCGGGTGTCCTCGGCCCGGGTCAGGCTCGGATACTGGTAGACCTTGTAGAGCAGTTGGCCGAGTTCGTCGGAGAGGATGGATGCCGCCAGAATGCGGTCGGGACCGTCGGCAAGGGTGCCTTCGAACTCCTGGTAGCGGGCCATGAGACCTTCGAGCTCGCCGAGGCCGGCTTCCCAGCTATCCCAGTCGGCGAAGATGTCATCGAGATTCCATTTGAATCCATCGGGGATCAATGCGCGGTCACGAGTTGTCGGTTTGAGTCCGGAAGTCTCTGTCATTGGTTTCTCCTGTGCGTGCAGTCATGCACCCTAGCCTGCCCCGACCGAGCTGTCTACCTGCGCCTCGCTCCCGCTGGAGTTCCCGGCTGCGTCGCACCCATCGCAGCCCACAGATCACACAGATGACACGGATGGACTCATCGCACCATCGCAACACCGCGCGGAGAAAACGCAGGTCTCGCGAATGAACGCAGACGGATCGTGGCTGGCAAATCGACAAATACGGTAATACGTGCCTGGCACCGGTTTCCGGAGCAACCGCAGATAGCGCAGATGACACAGATGGACTCCCCGCGCCATCAAACGGGGAAACCGCAGAAATTGCCGGTGGACGCAGACGGATCGTGGCTGGCAAGACAACAAATACGGTAATACGTGCCTGGCACCTATTTGGGAGTCTCCGCGATTGTGATGGTCTGAGATAGCGCCGAGCCCGACAACGATGTCGATGGGTTCTTTCCAGATCCGGCGAGTCCCATTGGCGCGTTCGACGCGCCACCGCAATTCGCGAGGCGAATTGCTAGAACAACGCCGACCCCGTGATCGTCACCACCGGTCCGGAGCGGTCATCGGGCCACGCGACCTCGACCCTGAGGACATTGCTCAGGCTCAGACGCGAGAGATCGAAGAGCAGGCCGGCGCCGGCATCGACGCGGACGCCGTTGGTATCGGCTCCGATCCGAGGGTTCCAGGTCTTTCCCGCATCGGCGAAGACCACGACGCCGACGGAAAAGAGGCTGAGGACATCGCGAAAAACGACGGTTCGCCACTGGGCGTTGATCAGGGCCCGGCCGGTGCCGTCGAAATAGTCGGGGTCCCAACCACGGAGGCCGACATCCGCGCCCAGAGTGAGCTGCCGATCGAGTTGAAGTTCGTGGGAGGCATCGACGAGCAGGCGAAACTGGAAACCCCGCTGCCCGAGCTGCGCCGCAGCGAGCTGGATCCCGAGCAGGACATCCTGCGGTTCGCTCCGGTCGAATCGCCCGGAGAGCCAGGCATCGCCCATGAGCAGCCAGCGGCCCCGATGGCGAGCCATGGAGAAGACGCCGTCGAAGATCACCCGGCTGATGTCACCGCCGAGCGCGGGTCCGGAAAAGGTCGCGCCGAACTTGAAATTGGGACCGAGCCCGACATCCTCCTGCGTCGACCACGCGCGAAGGCCATAGAGCACTTCGTAGTGGTCGGCGATCTGCTCGTAGCCGATGCGGATCCCGGAGATGTCGAGGGGGAGCGGAGCGGGGTAGGGATCTCCGGTCTCGATCCACTGCCAATCGTCGTACTCCACCTCCTGGGAATCCCAACCCACGTTGAGGCGACGAATGACGGAACCGCTGTTACCGAGCTGAATACCGTACCAACCGCGTAGGGAGTCGGAAGTGCGGCGTCCCTGGACAACCGATTCGTTGGCGGAGTAGAGGTGCTCGGTGAGTTCCTCCGACACCCACGAGCCGCCCCAGGCCCGACGGGTGGCGAGCGAGTAAAAGGGCCGATTCAGCATGATCCTCTTGAGATAGCCGTCGGTCCGGTTCTGGTACTCGAGTTCGCTGATCCAGCGGCTGCCGAAGAGGTTTGGATCCGCGTACCCGAAATTCCAGCTGTCACGCTCCACATCCGAGTCAAAACCCAGGCTGAGCTCCTTTCCCCATCCACCGAGGTTCTCCTCCTGGATCTGAACGCCGAAAGTGCCTCGGTTGCCGGACAGACCGGCGTCGGCCCCGATCTGCAGGCTCCATTTATCGTGGGTTTCCACGGTCACTTCGACGCCCCCTTCGATCTCACGGGCGCTGATCAAAACCGGATTCATGATCCCGAGCCCGCGGAGCAGGCGGGCGCTTTCGGCGGCGTCCGCCTCGCTGTAGGTGTCGCCCTCCTCGAAAAGCAGCATGGATCGGATAAACCGCTCCCGCGACCGAATGTGGACAGCGTTGGCGGCGCGGTAGGGCCACTTGGACGTCTTGGGGTCGCTGGTGTCGAAGATGTTGTAGCGTTCGCACACGATCCTCACGATGGGCATGCCGTCGAGTTCCGATTCCTCGGCCGGCGATGCCACCGATGTCGTGGCCAGCACCACAAAAAGGATGCCGCCGAAGAGGCGGTGCGGTGGCCGGAACATGATCTGTCGAAGGGGCGAGATCGCCGGTCTCACCTGTTGCGTCGCTTGCGCGCCTTCTCGCGATCGCGAACGAGCTCCGCCACCTGGCGGATCCGTTTTCTCTCCCGCGCCTGCTTCATCTTCTCGGCCCGTCGACTCGCCGACTGGAAGAGCTGACTCAATTTGAGGAACAGCGTCCAGTGCCCCATGTTCGGCGGAAGCTTGGTGTTCTTGACCTTGCAGCCCCACAACCGGGCGGTGGCGATGGCGGCCTTGGTGAAGTCGGCATTGCGGAGATCCGACCAGCGAAGATCGGCCTTGTCGAGATCGATGCCCGACGGCGTCTGCGAAACGGAGATCCGCACCGTGCAGCTTGGCCCCGGGTGCGGTCACCAGGATCAGGCTGGTGCCGGACAGATCGGCTCCGGAGCCCATGCACTCGGTGAGATTCGCCTGTTTGAGTTCGGCGTGGCGAAAGGTGGCGTCGAAGAATTTCGCGCCGCGGAAGTTGGCGCCCTTCAAGGTGGGCGTGGCGAAAATCCGCCTGCTCCAGATTGGCGTCGCGAAAGTTGACGGCGCGGAGCTCACAGCGGGTGAAGATGGCCTTTCTTGAGATTGGCCGAGGCAAAGGACACGCGGCCGAGACTGGGCGATCGGAAGTCGAGCTCGGCGAGGTTGGCGCTGTGGAGATCGCAGCCGTCGAAGACGGCGCCGATGAGGCTGGCCCCGCGTAGATCGGCGCTCGAGAGGTTGGTTTTGACAAAGGACGTCTTGTCGAGATTCGAGTGACCGAGGGTGGCGCCCTCGCACTGAGCTTCGTCGAAGATCGCTTCGGTGAGGATACAGCTGTGGAAATTCGTGTTGCGCAGGGCGGCGCCGCGGAAGTCGGCTCGGGAGAGGCGGGAGTTCTTGAACTGGGCGTTGTCGGCCTGGGCGTTGCAGAACCGTGCACCCTCGATGCTGAGATCGGAGAGTTCGACGCCCTCCATCACAGCCTTCTCGGCATTGATGCCCCGCATGATGGTCTTTTCGAAGCGGGCGCCGCGCAGCGAGGCGGCGACCATGATCGCTCCGGAGAGGTCCGCCCCGTCGAGGACGGCGCTCTCGAGATTGGCCCGCGAGAGATCGGCTCGGCGGAGTAACGCCCGAGTGAGATTGGCGCCGCGAAAGGTGGCTTCGCGCATGGAAGCATTGCTGAGGTCGATGATCGGACATGTCGAGGAATTCGAATCGAACGTAGTCGAGGATGGTGCCGACCATGGAAGCGCCGCGGACCTTTGCGGCCTCGAGGATCGCACGCGTGAAGTCGGCTCCGTCGAGATTGGCGTCCGAGAAGTCGGCGCCGCGGAGGTGGGCCTTCGAGAAATCGAGACCGCGGAGATCCATGCCCGCCAGATCGGCATCGATGAGATCCGGGGCGAGGTTCGGGTTGGCCTTTCGCCACTCGTTCCACTGGCCGGCTTCAAGCTGTGCTACGTGATCTGGATTGGCCATCAGCCGTTGCTTCCATCCCTTCTCTCTTTCGGGGCTCCATTGTCATTATAGCCGTCATCACTCGATGGGATCGATATTCGCCGATTTTTGCCGTTGCCGTAATATGGAGGCCATGGATACGCTTCTTGCGGAGGTACGCCGCCCCCTGTTTCCCTTCTCGTGATGGGGTGCTGGCTCGCAGGCGCCGTTGTCGCCATCGGCGTCTCCCGTAAACCTCGGGACCGCGTCGTCGGAACCGACATCCGGGCTGTGGACGGTGAGCTGCGGCGAGCGCTCCGTGGATAATCCGCGAATCTCAGTGGAAGCGGCAGGGGCGACGGTGCTGGCTCACCTCGGCCCATGCCGGTGGTTGGTATCGGGCGACGGTGAGATCATCCGCAATCGACCGGGAGTGAGAACGGACGACAGCGTGGCGATCTGCCGATGCTGTGAGCCCGGAGCTGAGAGAATCTGACGGTAACAGCCAAGACGATCCGGTCGTCTGAGGTGCTGGTTACCGTCGCGCTTGCACCGGGAACGCCGACAGTCTCGCTGGCGGCTCGAATCGAGAAGATTGGTGGATCGGTGAGTTGGTCGGATGATTCGACAGCCGTGACCACCCAACTCGGGCTTCGGGTCCCTCGCGATCGGTTGGCCGCATTGATCGAGGAACTCGAGCGGACGCAGAATCTCGTGTGGGCCGAGCCCCAGTCGCCGGTCCGCCTGCTCAACGCTGCTTCGGTCTGGCGTTGCCAATCGGGCGAGCCCGAGGTCACCCCCGTTTTCGACCGTGGTCTTCGTGGCGAGGGCCAGGTGATCGGCATCATGGACACCGGTCTCGATGTCGATGACTGCCGATTCGATGATCCGGTGGTGGGTCTGCCGGCCCTCAACCAGGCGGAGGGGACCGAGATCAACGCCGATCACCGCAAGATCCTCGCCGTGGATTTCCACTGGGACGCCGACTGGCCGCCGCAGCCCTTGAGTTGGGACGACCACGGCCACGGCACCCACGTCGCCGGCAGCGCGGCCGGAGATGTGCTCGGCAAACCAGACCCACGACGGCGTAGATGGCATGGCGCCGGCAGCCAAGCTCGTCATCCAGGATGGCGGAGCGTTGGTCGATGACTGCGCCGATCTGCCGGGTTTGGGGTGCCCGGTCAAACCCCTCGAACCCGTGTTGCAACAGGCGTGGGCTCAGGGCGCCCGCATCCACACCAACTCCTGGGGCGACGAGGAGAACTTCCTGCCCTACGGCCGTTATACCGAGCGCACCGCTGATGTCGACCGCTTCATGTGGAACCACAAGGACACCCTCGTGTTCTTCGCCGCCGGGAACTCCGGCCCGGATCTGGACACCGTCATCTCGCCGTCGACCGGGAAGAACGTGGTTTCCGTCGGGGCGACCTTCCACGGTGACTTCGAACCGGCGTGCACAGTGGTGTTTTCGTCCCGGGGATGGACCCATGACGGACGGATCAAACCCGATGTCCTTGCGCCGGGGATGTGGGTCATGTCGGCGGCGACCAATTTCGTTGTTCCCGGCCCCTCGTGCGGCAACGCGCAGAACTCGGGGACCTCCATGGCCGCTCCCACCGCCGCCGGGCTCGGCGCTCTGGTACGGCAGTACTTCACCGATGGTTTCTATCCTGCCGGATTCGCCCGATCCACCGATGGCTTCGAGCCGACGGCGGCGTTGATCAAAGCTGTGCTTATCGCTTCGGCGGTGGATTTGAGCACCAGGGGTTGCCCCGACGAACCCATCCCATCACGCGATCAGGGCTGGGGTCTCATCCAACTCGATACCGCGCTGGCTTTTGCGGGAGACGGTCATGGGCTCGTGGTGGACGATCACCGCGAGGGTTTCGCGATCACCGGGTGACGAGCCGGTGGGGATCCGGGTGGCGGTGACCGGGACCGGTCCGCTCAAGGTCGTCCTGGTGTGGACCGATCCGCCGTCGTCCAGTCTTGCGACAACCAATCTCGTCAATGATCTCGATCTCGTGGTCAGTGGTCCGGGTGGCGTTTTCAAGGGCAACAGCTTCTCAGGCGGAGTCTCGGTTCCCGAGGGCGAGCCAGACCGACTCAACAATGTCGAAGTCGTGTATCTCCCCGAGCCGAGAAGGGGGTGTGGACCATCGAGGTCTTGCCCCACACCATCGAAGTTCCGGAGCAGGACTACGCGCTGGTGATCACCGGACCGGTGCGGTTGGACGAAGGACCGAGACGGCCATCCGGCCGCGTCACACCTTAAACCACGAGCGACTCGTGGACGCGGACTTGGTGCCTGGCTCGCTTTTCGCCGCGGAAAGGTGCCTGGCACCGCTCCCATTGCGTGTCTGTCAACGTCTACAATCGTGCCCGCGAGATAATCCTCGACCATCTCCATCGGAATGCCGCCCGAGTCGACCACCGCGTTGTTGAACGCCTTGATGCTGAAATCGCTCGCCGAGCCGCTCCTGTTCTCCACGAAGGGCATCGTCGAAGACCCTGAATCCGATGAAATACGACGGCAGCTGGATGGGGGAGAGCAGGGCTCGGTGCCAGAGGTTCTCGGCGAACTGGGGCGGCAGGAGCCCGGTTTCGACGGCAAAGACGCTGAGTTGATCCCGGCTCCACCCGCGGCAGTGGACCTGAACGCTGACATAGGCGCGGACGGCGTTCTCGAGGCGTTTGCGCAGGTGGGCCATTCGGGTCAGGGGTTGGTCGCCGTCGAACCCGGCATCGAGGGTCATCTGCTCGACAAACGAGGCCCATCCTTCGGTGAAATCGTCGCCGACGAAGAGCGGCCGGACCCGGCTCGGGTGGCTCGCCGCGACCTTGAGCTGGAGATAGTGCCCCGGATAGATCTCGTGAGTGATGATCATGGTGTTGAAGTGGGTGTTGAACGAGCGGTAGAAACCGTCCCTGGCGTCCTCGGGGGCCGAGTCCGGGACGCTCGGCAGATAGAAGAGGGTCTCGGCCTCCGGATCGAAGGGCCCGGCGCTGTAGACCCCACCAACGGCCGCCCCGGCAAAGTGGCTGGGTGAGAGCGCGGTGAAGAGTGTCTCGTGTTCGGGAAGATCGATGAGGTCCTTCTCTACGAGGAACACCCTCGATCGATCGATGAGATCGAGAAACTCCTGCAGGAACTCGGCTTGATTGGAGGCGCGGTGGCTCTCCATCTCCGCCATGATCGGCTGGATGATGGCATCGAAGTCGGTCGACGGATCAGCGGCCCAATTCGCTCCTGCGCCAGCTCCTCCATGAGCGCCCTGACGGTCTCGATCTCCGTCATGGCGATCTGCTCCAGGATCTCGGGTGTCAAATGAGCGCCGTAGGCCAGGGCCAGCTTGCGGGCGTAGAGCTCTTCGCCGTAGGCGTCGCCCAGGCCGAGCTCCAGATCGCTCTCCAGCCAGTCCGCGAGTTCGTTCAGGGCCAGACGCGGTCTGAACGGACGGTCGCCGAGAGCGCTTCGAGTCCGGGGGTTGTCGTCGGCGACGCCGAGCGCCGACACGAGATTGCCCTCGATGAACTCAGCGGTCGACCGGATGTCACGGATCGAGGCCTCGGTGGCCGAGGGCCGGCCGTCTCCGAGCTGGATCTTCGCGGTCTCGCAAATGCGTTCGAGACCTCGGAGCCGCTCGATGGCGGCGTCGAATTTCATCTCATCGGTGAGGTTGCTCCTGACGAGCACTGCGGTCAGGGCGTGGTTGATGAGGTTGGAGTAGGTCTGGGGGTCCGTCCGGTGGATCTCGGCCTCGCCCCAGGCGAAGAGTTCGCGCTGGATCTGCCCTTCGAGGAGTTGCCGGTCGATGCGTTCATCGAGGGTGGAGGCTTCCGGCAGCGCCCGGATCCGATCGAGGGTCTGCTGGTTGACGGCCATCCAGGCCTCGACGGTCGGTTGGTTGAAGTCCTCGAGACGGGTGGCGGCTTCGGCCTGACCCGCCGACAGCGCCCGCGAGGGGTAGAACCCGGCCCACTCGACGAGGTAGTTGTCGACGATGGCCTCGATGTAGTCGGCGGGAGGTTGCTGACACGCTCCGGCTGCGAGTACAACGAAGCAAAGAAGGGTGAGTCGCCGCATATCAGCTCCTTAACAGTCCCATCCGAATCCGCGGCCCTCGATGGAACGCGGAATGGGTGCCTGGCTCGCTTTTCGTCGCGAAAAGGTGCCTGGCACCCTCCCCATGGCGTATTTCGAAGCGCTGATCACACGTTCCAGCCGAGGTCGTCCCACTCGTTCGAGCGCAGGCGGAATGGGCTGGGGGCCCGCCCCCTGGACCGACTGATCGAACTCCACGGCCGCGCCGGTCATCATCCCCGACTCGTCGGAGGCCAGGAATGCGATGGCCTTGGCGACCTCTCTCGCCTTGAGCAGTCGCCCGAACGGCTGTCTCGCCTCCACGCCGGCCAGCCAGTTCTCGTCGCTGCCGTGGACGGTGCGTTGGATCGTGTCCTCGCCGGGGGTGTCCATCCAGCCGATATTGAGCGCGTTGACCCGGATGCGGTGGCGCATGAGCGCGTAGGCGGCGTTCTTGGTCATCACGGCGAGGGCCCCTTTGGAGATCGAGTAGGGCGAGAGGAAGGGCATGCCGCCGTAGGCCGAGACGCTGCCGATGTTGACCATGGAACCGGCGACACCGTCGCGGATCATGATCTTGGCGGTTTCCTGCACCAGAAAGAACGGCGCGCGCACGTTGATGGCCATGACCTGATCGTAGACCTCAGGGGTGGTGTTCAGGATGGACCCGCGGGTGGTGGCCCCGGCCGAGTTGACCAGCACGTGAACCGTGCCGAACTCCGCATCGGTCCCGGCAACCAATGCCCGGCAGTCATCGACGCTGGCCATGTCCGCGCGAATGAAGATCGCCCGGCAGGAGGCGCCGTTGAGGCTGGCGGCGACCGCCTCGCCTCGTTTCTCGTTGCGTCCGGTGATGACGATACCCGCAGCGCCGCGCTCGGCAAACAGCCGAGCCGTCGCTTCCCCCAACCCCTGGGTGCTGCCGGTCACGATGGCGATCTTTCCGTCGAACTGCTGCATGGATTTCATCTTGATTCCTCCAATTCGCGAGTCTCTACCCGTCTCTATTTGCGCTCCCCGAGAGTGCCCCCTATGCAAGCCAAGCCAACGCCAATTCATCGTGTACGCTCGACAAAACGCGGGATGGGTGCCTGGCTCCGACATTGTTCGCCGCGAACAATGTCGAGTGCCTGGCATCCCCTCCAATCGCGTCTCCTGGAACGCCTACACCATCTCCCGGATCTTCGCCTGGAGCTGCTCGGAATCGATCCCCTGGTGGCCCATGTGCTGCCAGAGCCCGCCGCAGCCCTCCTGGTGGGTGCCGACGTGGTCGTATTTCGGGGTGAATCCGCGCTGGAGGAGCCAGGTGCCGAAACGGCTGCCGAGCCCGGTGCGTCGGTTGAGGCTTTCGGCGACGAGCACGAAACGGCTCGCGCCGATCTTGGCGAGCATGTCCTCGTCAACCACGTTGAGAGTCGGTTTGTTGATGAGACCCACATCGACGCCATCGGCGCGGAGCCGTTCGACGGCGTCGAGCGCGCGGTAGAGGGTCTCGCCGAAGCTGACGACAAAGCCGCCGTCCGATGATGCGTCGCGGATGACCTCGTCCTTGCCGGGCTCGAAGACATAGCCCTCGCCGTGGAGCTCGGCGCCCGTCTCGTCGAGCAGGGTCGGCACCTTGGATCGGGTCGAGAAGACAAAGCGCAGACCCGGGTCGTGGAAGATCCTCTTGACGCATGCCGTCATCTGGCCACCGTCGGCGGGGAAGTAGAGCCGGGTCGGCGGGTCCTCGTCGTCGAGGCCGTTGTCGGCAAAGAAGTTGTTGAGCCCGAAGTGGCAGGTGTTGTCGGCCATGTCATCGACCCCGGCGTGGGAGAAGTGGCACAGGAGGTTGCACTTGTTGAGCCGGGCCATGGTGATCTCGGAGACGCACATCTCGAGAAACGCCGAGAAGGTGCCGAAGATCCCCTGTTTGCCGGGCGCCATCCCGAAACCGGCGGCGGCGGCGAGGTTGGAGCGCTCCATGATCCCCGAGCTGATGTAGACCTCCGGGATAGGCCTTGCGGATGTGGACGAGTCCGCACGAGCCCTCGAGATCCGAGTCGAGGACCCGGACGGTGGCGCGGCGGGTGGCCTCGTCCATGGTGGCGAGCACTTCGTTGACCGCGTGGCCGAAGAGGTTGCGGTTGGACGCCTTCTCTTCACCGACGCCGAGATAGACATGCGGGTTGGGATCTTTGGTGATCGCGTCGAGATAGGCGATGGCGTCGGTGTAGCCCTTCGCCTGGAGGTACTCCTTGGCGACATCCACCGAGACGACATCGTGCGCCTTGGGAAGACCTTCGACACCGGGGATCCCCGGCGCCATGGGCCGGTGGTTGATGACGGCCACGGGTCCGGGTGTGCGCATGGCGCGCGGCCATGCGGGTGTAGAGATCGTCGAGATCCTCGCCGTCGCCCTCGATCACGGTCAGACCGTGGCCGGCAAGGGTCTTGGCCACCGAGAAGCCCTTGATGTAGTCGCTGGGGTGGCCGGCGATGGTGACATCGTTGTCATCGATGACGAGTTTGACCTCGAGAGCGTTGGCGACGGCGATGCGGGCGGCCTCGGCGTCGTTGCCCTCCTGCTGGGAGCCGTCGGAACCGAAACAGAAGACCGCCGTGTCGGGGTTCGCCATGGCGACGCCGTTGACGTGCGGCCACATGTGGCCGAGCCGGCCCGAGCTGAAAGTCCGACCCCGGGAGTGTGGCCGAATTCGGGGTGGCCGGGGAGGTGGGCGCCGGCCTCACGATAGTGGAGGATGGCTTCGGCGGGCAGATGCCCGTTGAGCACCGACATGAGGTACTGGATCGCCACCCGGTGGCCGGCCTCGTCGAAGTAGGCCGGGTAGGCCTTCCCGGCCCGCATGAACCCGTCGGCGATGAGCACCTCGGGGACGATGTCGTAGGCGCCGCCGGTGTGGCCGCCGACTCCCCGCGCCGCCCCGGTCGCCGTGAAGAAGACGATGGCGTCCCGGCAGAGCTGGACATTGGCCGCGAGTTGGTCTCGCTGCTCGGCGGTCAGGGTCTCGACCTGCGGGTCGAGGGTCAGTGGACGGAATTGACTGAGGTCCATGGGGAAGGTTTCGTTGGTGGCCAATGTGGTGCTCCTCCTCGTTGTTGAGACGATACCAAACTTCCTGCGGTGGTGTCGGAGTTCGGCAAGTTTGTATTGCCCGGGGATCGATTTCGATCTCACCGAGCCGATCGAAGTGATAATGTCGGGTGGAACCAAGGGGGACTCAATGGACGAGCGACACAACGATCTGACGTCCGGCCGCAACGAAGATCATCATGAGGCGGGAGCCGTGAGCAGGCGGTCGTTTGTCGGCGCCGGTGTGGCCGCGACGGTGGGCGCAGCGGCGGGTGCGGCGATTGCAAGGAGCGCAACGGCCTCATCACATGAAGGCAAACCGGGCCAGCCTTACAACCCGCGGACCAAGGACGCCATGCCCACCCGAAACCTGGGCAGAACCGGTTTTCAGGTTGGGATTTTCAGCCTCGGCGGCCAGGCCGCCATCGAACGCACCTTCAACGCCGATCTCTCGGCCGAGATCGTCAACCGCGCCATCGACCTCGGGGTCAACTACATCGACTCCGCCGCAGCCTACGGCAAGGATGAGGAGTGGGGCCGGGCGCACGGCACCAGTGAGCGCAACATCGGCCAGGTGATGGCGACCCGCAGGTCTGAGGTCTTCCTGACCTCGAAGACCCACTATCGCGACTACGACGGTTCCATGAAGGCCCTCGAGTCGAGCCTGAAGAACCTCCAGACCGATCATCTCGATCTGTGGCAGATCCACAACCTGAAGACCGCGGATCAACTCGAACAGATCTTCGCCAAGGGCGGCGCCATCGAGGCATTGGAGAAGGCCAAGGCTCAGGGCATGGTTCGCCACGTCGGCGTGACCGGCCACTACGAGCCGCTGATCCTGGTCGAGGCCCTCAACCGCTATGACTTCGAGACCATCCTCATGGTTGTCAGCGCCGCTGATCCCAACTATTTGAGCTTCAAAGACCACCTGTTGCCCACCGCGCTGGAGAAGGGCGTGGGGATCATCGGGATGAAGCTCGCCGCTCGCGGACGCCTGCTTTCGGATTGGACCCCGCCGCCCATCGAGAAGCAGCGCCCGAGCATGGCGACGGAGTTGCCGGGTACCATCACCATGAAGGAGTCGCTCCACTACTCCAGCACACTGCCGGTGAGCACCAACATCGTCGGCGTCGATAACGTCGAACAGCTCGAACAGAATGTCAAATGGGCGTCGGAGTTTGTGCCGTACTCACCCGAGAGGATGGCTGAGCTCGAGAAGAGGACTCTGCCCATCGTGCGTCAGGCCCTTTACTTCCGCCGGTGGGATATGGGCTCGGTCTGAGCGCTGATGTGCGGTATCGTCGCCGTCCTCAACAGCCCTGAAGACGAAGAAACGCTACGTCCTCGGGTCGTTTCCCTCGCCCGGACCATCCGTCATCGCGGACCCGATTGGAGCGGGGTGCATCTGCAGGAGATTCTGGGGCCGAACGGACGGCCTCTGGTCAACGTCCTGGCGCACGAGCGGCTGGCCATCGTCGATCCCGAGGGCGGCGCCCAGCCGCTGCTCAACGAGAGCGGCAAGGTGGCGCTGGCCGTTAACGGGGAGATCTACAATCACCGGGATCTCGCCCGGGGCCTGGAACAACCGCACACCTTCGCCACGGGTTCGGACTGCGAGGTCATCGTCCACCTCTTCGAGGAATGCGGCGCCGAGTTCGTCGGCGATCTCGACGGCGTCTTTGCCTTCGTGCTGGCCGATGAGGCCACCGGCGAGATCGTGGCGGCGCGGGACCCCATCGGGGTGGTGCCGCTCTACTGGGGTCACGCCAGCGACGGAAGCCTGTGGTTCGCGTCGGAGCTCAAGGCGATCCACGAGGTGTGCCCGCGCTTCGAGCAGTTTCCTCCGGGGCATGTCTATGCCGGTGGCCGGTTGCGGCGCTACTACAATCCGCCGTGGCGGGAGGCGGCGGCCGCGCCGAACCAACGCCCATCGGCGGATTTCCTCCGATCGTCGCTCGAACGGGCGGTGGTCAAACGACTCATGACGGATGTTCCCTTCGGGGTCCTGCTCTCGGGCGGTCTGGACTCCTCCCTGGTCTCCGCCATCGTGACCCGCAATGCCGAGCGGCGGGTGGAAGACAACGGCCAGTCACCGGCCTGGTGGCCCCGTATCCACTCATTTTGTATCGGTCTCGAGGGCGCACCGGATCTCGCGGCGGCGCGGTCCGTCGCCGATTTTCTCGGCACGGTCCACCACGAATTCCACTACACGATCCGAGAGGGTCTCGATGCTCTGGTCGATGTGATCTTCCACATCGAGACCTTTGACGTCACCACGGTGCGCGCCTCCACCCCCATGTACCTGTTGGCTCGGAAGATCAAGGCCATGGGGGTCAAGATGGTCCTCACCGGCGAGGGCGCCGACGAGATTTTCGGCGGCTATCTGTATTTCCACAAGGCGCCGAACGAAGACGAGTTCCTCGCCGAGACCATCCGTAAGATCCAGGCTCTGAATCATTACGACTGTCTGCGGGCGAACAAGTCCATGGCCGCGTGGGGTGTTGAGGCCCGTGTGCCCTTCCTCGACAAGACGTTTCTCGATGTCGCGATGGGGATCGACCCCGGGCTCAAGATGTGCGGGCCCGAGAGTCGCCGGATGGAGAAGCAGATTCTGCGCGACGCTTTCCACGCCCCCGATGATCCATACCTCCCGGAAGAGGTCCTGTGGCGCCAGAAGGAGCAGTTCTCCGACGGCGTCGGCTATGGCTGGATCGACGCCCTGCGCGACCACGCCGAGCGCCACATCAGCGACGAACTCTTCGAGGCCCGGACGCACCGGTTCCCCGACAAAACGCCGAAGACCAAGGAGGGCTACCTCTACCGGTCGATCTTCGAGACGCACTTCCCCGGCAGAGCGGCGGTCGAGGCGGTGGTGTCGGAGCCGAGTATCGCCTGCTCGTCTTCCACCGCCCTCAAGTGGGAAGCCGAGTGGGAGAATTCGGCGGATCCCTCCGGGCGTGCGGTTTCCAGCCACCGCGACGCCTACGAATAGAGCTCTCGCAGAATTCGGGATTGCGGCGGGAATCGACGCATATGACCATCGCCCGCGGGGATGCGGGCGCTACAAAATCGTGAACATTTTTGTAGCGCAGGCGCCCTCGCCTGCGATGGACCGATGCGGTGAGGCAGGCGTCTCGACGTCTTGTAGGGTTTTGCGTGAGGCTGAATAGTCACCGGCAGGCGCATGATGACACCTGCATCCCAGCGGTGGTCGCTGTTGCGCGCCGCACCGGCGGCGAAGGTCCCCATTGCAGGGAGGAAGGAGGGCTGCCATACTCACCGCCGAATAATGCCGATGTTGAGATCGACGTTTGAGAGGTTGGAGTGCTCATGAAACCAAGTCGGGTTGTTGCACGGGTGATATTGACAGGAATGATGGTGTTCGGATTGCTCGCGTCGAATGCCATTGCCGGAGGTCCCGTCACGGTGACCGGAACGGTGACCGACATCAACGGCAATCCGCTCCGGGGTGTCGAGGTGTCGGCGATCGGGGAAGGCGGCGACAAGCCGATCTCAGACCAGACAAATAAGAGCGGGCAGTTTTCGATCAAGCTCGACGATTTCGATCTGCTGTACAAGCTCACGTTCACGAAAGAGGAATTTGAGCCGGGATCGGTCGAATTCATCCCCGGGTCGGAAGAACTCAACCCGCTCGAGGTCATCCTGGCCCTTGTGAATTTGACCGAGCAGAGGGAACTGGCCATCCCTATCTTCAACGAAGGCGTTGCGAACCTCGAATCAGGCGACAAAGCGGCGGCGCTCATCAAATTCCGCGAAGCGTCCGAGATCGATCCGGATTTTGTCGCGGCGTTCAATGCCACTGCGGCCATCGCCATGGAGCTCGAGGACTACGCCACCGCCGCCGATGCTGCGGAGAACCTCGTCCGGCTCCAGCCCGGCGACATCACCGCGATCAGTACGGCGTATTTTGCCGAGCTCATGATCGGTGACATGGAGCGGTTGATGCCCGCCGCGAGGCGGCTCGCTGATGCCAACCCCGAGGTTGTCTCGAGCGAGATGGTGCAGCACGCCCGGGTGCTTTTCGACAACGAGGAACTCGCAGGGTCCCGATCACTCCTCGAGATCATCATCGAGAGAAAACCCGACGTCGCCGAAGCCCATCTCCAACTCGGGCTGACCTGCAACATGCTCGGCGACACCGCATGCGCGAAAACCGCATTCGGGCGTTATTTGGAGCTTGCCCCCGATGGCCCGGATGCGGCGACCGCACAGTCGCTGCTCGACTATCTCCAGTAGGCCGACCGCTCCACATTGATAGGCGGCGGCCTCCTCGTGGGTCGGCCATCAGGGCCGGGAGGATTTTGCCGCTCCCGATGACAACCCCAATGTCACCCTGAGTACCGCTACGTCGCCAAACGTTGCCTACTCCAGGCATGACTGAGCAACCAAACTCCTGTCATTCTGAGCACCGCCACGCCGCGAGGCGGCGCCTACCCATGGAAGGAACCTGCGATCTGTACCGCGAGGCTCAATGGAACCGCAAAGACGCGAAGCACGCCAAGGTACCGCCAAGCGTCGCTGTTTGACCCGGGCTCCCTCCGATTCGGGAAACGGACTCAATTCCGGGGAGTGCGATGAGTCAATGAGATCACTTCGCGGCAGCTTAGCGACCCTGGCGTCTTTGCGGTTTCATTGTGCGACCCGGCGACTGGCGCGGGTGTCATTGGGAGCGAGGGAGTCCGACGAGTGAGTCGAAGAATCCCCCGAGGGTTGGTATTGCTCTGCAGCCCGCTTCGACGTTTCTCGCTTCGGGGGATTCTTCGACTCGCTACGCTCGCTCAGGGTGACGGCGTCGATGTTACGTGGAGGCGAAGACCTCGGATGCTGCGGTGATGGCGGCGCCATTGGGAACCGAAACGCCCATGTCGCCGAGGATCGACTCCAGCGCTCCGAGCACCAGAATCACGTTGCGTTGAGTGCATGAGCTGCCCATGATGCCGATGCGCCATGCCTTGCCGGCAAAGGGGCCGAGACCGGCGCCGATCTCGATTCCGTACTCGTTGAGCAGCCGTTTGCGCATCACCAGATCGTCGGCGCCTGCGGCGACGTGGATGGCGTTGAGGTTGGGCAGGCTGTGGTCGGGAATGTAGGACAGGCCCATCGCCTCGAGCCCGGCGCGGAGCGCGTGGTGGTGGTGGAGGTGGCGGGCGTGGCGAGCCTCGAGCCCCTCCTCGACGACCATTCTCAGCCCCTCGTACAGGGCATAACCCAAATTGCTGGACGCCGTGTGGTGGTAGACCCGATCCGAACTCCAGTAATTCGAAACCAGGGAGAGATCGAGATACCAGCTCCTGACCTTGCTCTTCCGACCCTGGATCTTCTCCGCCGCCAAGGGGGAAAAGCTCACCGGCGCCAGACCGGGAGGCGACGAAAGCCCCTTCTGGGTGCAGCTGTAGCACGCATCGATGGCCCAGTCGTCGAGCCGCAGCTCGACGCACCCGAGTGAAGTAACGGCGTCAACCAACAGCAACGCTCCCGCGGCGTGCGCCAGTTGAGAAATCTCCTCGAGGGGCTGGTGGGCGCCGGTCGAAGTCTCGGCCTGGACCACCCCCACCACCTTTGTCGCCGGGTGATCCGCGAGGGCTTTACCGATCGCCGCGGGATCGATGACTTCTCCCCACGGCACCTCGACCCTGTGGACGGTGGCGCCGTGGCGTTCGGCCATTTCGACCAGACGGGCGCCGAAGTAGCCGCAGACCCCGATCACCACCTCATCGCCCGGCTCGACCAGGTTGGCGACGCAGGTCTCCATCCCGGCGCTGCCGGTGCCCGGCATGGCCAGAGTGAGCTCGTTGGTGGTCTGAAAGGCGTATTTGAGCATCTCTCGGGTCGCATCCATGATGGCCAGGTACTCGGGATCGAGGTGGCCGAGAGTGGGTTTGGCCAGGGCGGCGAGGACCCGGGCGCTGACATCGCTCGGGCCGGGGCCCATGAGAATGCGTTCGGTCGGGTTGATTTCGGGATAGTCGGCTTTCATTGCGATCCTCCAGTTCCGATCGTGGGACTACAATAGTTGGTCAAGGGGATTCTGTGAATCGAGGAGCTTCGATGTCGAAACGTTTCAGAACGGGCCTGCTGATCTCATGCGTCGTTTACGGCTGGGCTTGCTCTTCTTCGGTGCCCACCGATGTCGAGGGCGTTACAGCGGTCGGCGAGCACGTATTGGTTTACGAAGGAGTCGATCTCGAGGTAGTGCTTGGAACAGGGTACGCGGTCGGTCACTTGGGCGATGAGTATCTCATCCTTGGAGCGTCGCTTGCCGGAGCAAACAGCAATCGAATGACGACGATCGACCGTTCGAAGATCTTTGTGCACGCTCCGGATCGGCGGGCCATCCTGCTGATGAGCCAAGAGGAGTTTCGCGACGCTTACTCGAGTCTCATCGCACCCGCCCGCCGGGCGGAGGTGTATTCGCCAACAATCTTGGATTCCAGACCCGTGAGACGGCCGTGTGACGACTGGTTCTTCAGGCCGCCGACCGATGGACTCGCACGAGATGTCTTGACTATCTCGTCGATCGAAGTCTGTGATGGAATTCTCTTCTTTCACGTCCCGGGAGGAGTCCCTTCCGGGGACTGGGCACTCCAAATCAAACTTCAGAACAGCGTCGTCGAGATTCCGTTCGTCCTTGATTGAGATGGTTCGCTGATGAAGATTGTTGTGGCCGCCGACAGCTTCAAGGGTTGCATGCCCAGCGCCGAGGCGGGAGGAATCATTGCCGGTGGGCTTCGTGAGGGGTTTAGTGATGCCGAGATCGTCGTGATCCCCATGGCCGATGGTGGAGAGGGCACGACAGCCGCGGTGATGGGTGCTGTCGGGGGGGAGTTGAGGACCATTGGGGTGACCGGCCCTCTTGGCGAGCGCGTCGAGGCATCGTTCGGGCTGCTCCCAGGTGGGCGAATCGCGGTCATGGAGATGGCATCGGCCAGCGGCATCGAACTCATCGAGTCGGATGCTCTCGACCCCATGCGGGCCACCACGTTCGGAACCGGGGAACTCATCCTCGCCGCGCTGGACGCAGGAGCGAGGGAGATCATCCTTGGCCTCGGCGGCAGCGCCACCGTCGATGGCGGGATGGGGATGGCTCAGGCGCTCGGCTATGGTCTGCTGACCGGAGTGGGCACGAACTGTGGTTGGGGGGGCACCGCCCTCGCAACCGTGGAATCTATCGATGGCCTCGGGGTCGTTCCTGTCCTCGGTTTCGCGAAGATCCGCGCCGCCGCCGATGTGACGAATCCGCTGCTCGGTCCGCGGGGAGCGGCTCGGATCTTCGGACCGCAGAAAGGCGCGATGCGCAACCAGGTGGTGGAGCTCGAGGATGGGCTCGCCAACCTCGCCGATGTGTGGCGGCGGGAGGGAATGCTCGATTCCGTTGACCATCCGGGCGATGGTGCAGCCGGGGGGCTGGGTGCCGGGCTCCGGGCTTTCTGCCGGGCCGAGCTCAGTTCCGGAGCCGAATTGGTGGCCGAGATGACCGGTTTTGACGCCCACATTCGAGATGCGGATCTCCTCGTGACCGGGGAGGGGAGAACCGATGACCAGACCGCCGACGGAAAGCTCCCCGCAGTCGTCGCGGCACGAGCTCAAGCGGCCGGAGTCCGGACGATTTTGATCTCGGGAGCAGTCGACCGAGAACTGGGAAGGGTCGAAATGCTCTTCGAAGGGATCTACGCTACGGTTCGGGACGATGTTTCGTCAGAGGAAGCCATCAGGTGCGGACGAGAGAACCTCGCGGCCACAGCCTGCGAGGTCGGTCGGATATTGGCGAAAAAGGGAGCGATTGGCGGGAATCGAACAGGTGTGGTTCGTAAGTCACCGTCGTGAGCCGCCGAATCGTTCGAAGAGGATCCCACGCCGTGATCGCGATTCGGTCTCGCCTGAATTCAGATGCAGCTCGCTCCAGGTTTTTCTGCCCTTACGGAACCGGTGGATCGACCTACCATCGACGTCTCACCACTCAAGAACAGTCCCCCCGATGCAACAGTGCATCCACGACTATTCAGCTGGAGTTTTCTTCTGAGTCGCCAACGCACCGCTGCGCTACGATAGCCGACGGCGACCGGCTGACCGACCGCCGACCCCCATGGAGGAAGTGACGAATGGTCCGAAACCTCTCCGCTCGACTTCAAACCCTCTTTGTTCTGGTTGGTCTGGTGGTGCTGTTCGGAATCGCGTCGCCGCACTTCCTGACCCCCGACAATCTCCTCAACGTGATGCAGCAGTCGGCGATCAACGCGATCCTCGGCATCGGACTGACTTTTGTGATCATTTCCGGCGGGATCGATCTCTCGGTGGGTTCGATCCTGGCCCTCTGCGGGCTGGTCACCGCCGATCTGCTGGTGACGGGTTCATCGGTGCCGGTGGCCATCCTAGGCGGAGTGGCGGTGGGTCTTTTGTGCGGTCTTGTCAGCGGGTTGGTGACCACCCTTGGCAGGATTCCGCCGTTCATCGCGACCCTGGGGATGATGCTCGTCGCCCGCAGCGCGGCAAAGATCTACTCCGACTCCAAACCCATCAGCGGACTGCCCGAGAGCTTCCGCTCTCTCTCCGGCGACATCTTCGGGATCCCGGTCTTGGTCATCGTCGTCGGCTGTTCTCTATGTGATCGCCCATCTGGTCCTCACCCGAACCAAGCTCGGGCGCTACACCTATGCCATCGGCGGCAACGAGCAGGCGGCCTGGCTCTCTGGAGTCCCAGTCGGCCGCTACAAGATCGCGATCTATGGTCTGTCCGGGCTCATGGCGGGAGTCGCGGCGGTGCTCATGACTTCGCGGCTCAACGCAGCCTCGCCGCTGACCGGCGAGATGTACGAGCTCTACGCCATCGCCGCGGCGGTGATCGGTGGAGTGAGCCTCATGGGAGGGGAGGGCCGGATCGTCGGCACCCTCATCGGTGCGCTCATCATGGGAACCCTGCGCAACGGCCTCAACGCGCTCAACGTGCCCTCGGCGTTGGAGGGCATGGTCGTCGGCGGGGTGCTGGTGGCTGCGGTCGTACTCGATCGCGCCCGGCACCGTGGTGAGGTCAAGACCGCGGTTACCGGCTGGCGAAGATACCGCAAGATCATCGTGATCGGCCTTCTGGCAGCGGTGTCGATGGCCGGCGCGGTGGGCATCAGAGTCAATTCGGCGGCATCCGGGCAGGAGGAGACACTCACCGTCGCCTTTGTTCCCAAGGCGCTGAATTCGCCGTTCTGGGGGCAGATGCAGGAGGCGGGCGAGATAGAAGCCGCCGCCCTCGGAGTCAACCTCGTTTCCCTCGCCGCCGACCGCGAGACCGATGTCGAACGTCAGTACCAGATCATCGAGAATCTGATCCAACAGGGAGTGGACGCCATCCTTTTGGCGCCATCGGGATCCAAGGAGCTCGTACCGGCGATCCTCAAGGCCAACCAGAGCCGGGATTCCGGTGTCTGCTGCTCGATACCCGGATCGACGAAGAGGCCGCCGCCTCGATGGGTGCAGAGGTGCTGACCTACATCGGATCGGACAACTTCGAAGGCGGCGCGGTGGCCGGGCGCTATTTAGCGGCCGAATTCGGGGGGCGTGGGCGAGATCGCCATCATCGAGGGGATCTCGGGCCACGAGACCGCCGACCAGCGCCGCCTCGGCTTTCTCTCCGGGACTCGAAAGCTCCCCGGGGATTCGGGTCGTGGCGAGCCAGACTGCCAACTGGGAGCGGGCACGCGCCTACACCGTGGCCGAGAACCTGCTCCAGGCCCACCCCGATCTTGCGGCGGTCTTCGCCGCCAATGACGAGATGGCTCTCGGGGCCATCGAGGCCATCGATGCCGCCGGCCGGATGGACGAGATCGTCGTCATCGGCTTCGATGCGATCCCGGATGCGTTGGCCAACATCCGATCGGGCAGGATGCTCGGTTCGGTGGCCCAGTTCCCGAGCGAGATGGGCCGGCTCGGTGTCAAGCACGCGGTGGAACTTGTCCGCGCGGGCACGCCGCCGCCCGCTGAAGTCCTCACAAGGGTCGAGCTCATCGACAGGTTCACCGTCGATGATTTCGCGCCGACGGAGGATGCGGCGGAGAAGGCGGAGCAACCGTGAGTGGACATCAGTCTCTGCTTTGCATGTCGGCCATCGACAAACACTTCCCTGGAGTCCAGGCGCTCAAGGAAGCCGATCTCGAGATCCGACCCGGCGAGGTCCACGTGCTTCTCGGCGAGAACGGCGCGGGCAAGAGCACCCTGATGAAGATCCTCTGCGGTCAATACGCACCCGATGCCGGAGAGGTCGTCTTCGAAGGAGCTGTGATCCAGCCGACGGGGCCTCTCGAGGCCGAGCGTCTCGGTCTGGTCATGATCCATCAGGAGCTCAATCTGGTTCCGGGGCTCACCGCCGCCGAGAACATCTATCTCGGTCACGAGCCGACCACCGCCGGTCTCATCGGTGATCGGGCCATGTCCGATGGCGCCCGCGATCTGTTGCGAAGGCTCCGGTGTGCGATTGATCCCGACACCCCGGTTTCCCGACTTTCAGTGGCCGAGCAACAACTCGTCGAGATCGCGCGGGCGCTGCAACGGAAGGCCCGTTTGCTTGTCATGGATGAACCCTCGGCGGCGCTTTCCGAAACCGAGATCGACGCCCTCTTCGAGGTGATCCGGGACCTCGTCGGCGGTGGTGTGCCGGTGATCTATATTTCCCATCGGATGCCCGAGATCTTCGCCATCGGCGACCGGGTCACCGTGATGCGGGACGGCCGCACGGTGGGGACGAGAGAAGTGAGCTGACACCAACGTCGCCGAACTCATCAGCCTCATGGTGGGGCGGACCATCGCCGACCGGGTTCCGAAACGGGACGTGACCCTCGGTGAAGTCGTGCTCGAGGTCGAGGGTCTCTCAGGGTCGGAACTCCCCGGGCCGGTCGATCTTTCGTTGCGCGAGGGTGAAATCCTCGGGTTGGCGGGTCTCATGGGGTCGGGCCGGACCGCATTGGCGCGGACGATCTTCGGTGCCGATCCCACCGACGGTGGGACCATCATCGTGGCGGGAAAGAAACTCTCGGGCCACGGTCCGGCCGAGTCGATCGCTGCGGGGATGGGTTTCCTGACCGAGGATCGCAAGCAACAAGGACTGGTCCTCCAGTGCACAGTGACCGAGAACATCAGCCTCACCAGCCTCGACGGGATCTCCCGCGCCGGGGTCATCGATCTCGGCGCCGAGACCGAGCTGGCGCGGACCGAAGTCGATCGCCTGCAGATCAGGGTCGCCTCCCTCGATCAGGAACTCATCAATCTCTCGGGTGGCAACCAGCAGAAAGTGGTGCTCGCCCGTTGGCTGGCGGCGCGATGCCGGGTACTCCTCTTCGACGAGCCGACCCGGGGCATCGATGTCGGCGCCAAGGCCGAGATCTACGAGCTCATCGGCGAGCTTGTCGAGCGCGGGGTCGCCATCCTCCTGATCTCAAGCGAAATGCCCGAACTCCTGGGCTTGTCCGATCGGGTCGCGGTGATGCACGAAGGCGTGCTCCAGGGCATCCTGCCGCAAGCCGAGGCGACCCAGGAGCGGATCATGGAGCTCGCTCTACAATTCACTGGTTGAATTGTAGATGGCGGCGTCAGGCGGGTTTTCAGTCGACCGGTTCGGACTCGGTCATCAGCTCTTCGAGTAAAGGGCCCCAGATCGCGGGGATCGAGTGGGTTCCATGGCCTCTGGTGGCGTCGGTGATGGGCAACACGACGGCGCGTCCGTTGGGGACCTTCTTGATTTCGAGTTCGAGGATTCCGAGTTCCGGCGGGTTGACCTGATCGTCGGCCGAGTTGATGGCCAGCAGCGGCGCGGTGATTTTCTCCAAGTGCGGTGAGGGATCGTAATCCCGCGACGAGTCGAACTGGTAGATCAGATCGTTGGCATCCATGTGCGATGCGTAGCGCTGGATCCTCGCTTCGAGGAAGGCCTCGGCCTCTTCCCGGGTCGGCGCCTCCACCTGCCACTGCAACGGGCAGCTGACCATGAAGATCAGCGGGTGCATGGCCAGGAGCAGACCCGGAGGTTGCTCGGTATATTCGCCGCCCTTCCACGCCGGGTCGTTCTCGACGGAGTCGATGATCATCTTGCGCAGCATGCGGTTTCGGCCGGCGATCTCGACCGGCAGGCTGGCCAGGGGCATGAGCGCGTCCATGAAGTCGGGATAGGTGTAACCCCACACCCAGGAGTGCATCCCGCCCATGGAGGTCCCCATCACCAAGCGCAGATGATCGACCCCGAGGTGCTCGGTCAGGAGAAGATATTGCGCCCGGACCATGTCGTCATAGGTGTACTTGGGGAACGCCATGTGGAGGCCGTCGCTGGGGCGGCTCGACTTTCCATGACCGATGGCGTCAGTGAGAATCAGGTAGTAGCGCTCGCCGTCGAGCAGCTGGTCCGGACCGAAGAGTTTGCCGGCAAATCGCTCCGAGAGAAAGCCGTTACCGGAACCCGTGGTTCCGTGCATGATGAGGACGGCATTGCGAACCGTGCCCGAGGCATCTCGCCGCGGCTCGCCGATGGTGGTGTAGTGGAGGTTGAGCTCGGGGAGAACTTCTCCGCTCGCGAACTCGAAGTTCTCGATCTGGTAATCGCCCTCCTGAGGTGTCGGATAGTCGGCGCCGATCAGTGGTTGGGCGACGGCAATCAGGGCCAGCAGGACCGCAATCTCGTGGACGCGGATGCCGGGCTTCGAAAAACGCATGCTTGCTTCTCCTCTACTCGATCGTGGCTCGAACGAGTCGTGTCATTTCCGGAAAGTCCCGATCCAGGTGGGCGTTGCCTTCGCTGAAGATCTTCCCCTGTTTGCCGCCCCGCATTCCACCGCCTGCGCCTTCATCGTACCCGGCGTAGAGCCCATCGACGACCGCCATGCCCTCGACAACCCGCCCGAGCGGCGCAAAGCCCTGGGCGTCGAGATGGGTGTTGTCGGTCAGGTTGATGTAGAGCTGGGTTGTGCGGGTGTCGGGGCCGGTCATGGCGTAGGCAAAGCTGCCCCTCGTGTTGGTCTCCCGGACAGGGTCGTCCTGAATCGAGAGTTCCCGCCAGACCGAGCTGATCGCCGGGTCTCCCGGGATGCCGAACTGGGCGATGTAGTCGGCCCGAACCCGATAGAACCGGCTGTCGTCGAAAAAACCCGCCCGTACAAGGTTGTAGAGACGATCCACGCCGAGCGGCGCCCACTTCCGGTGGACCTCCACCACGAAATCACCCTCACTGGTGGTGAAGCGAACACGAAACCGCTCCGGCGCCTGTTCCTGCCAGAACCCGTCGGTCGGATGCAGGAGGACGTTGGACGACTCGGCCGAGGGCTTCTCGGCGCTCATCAGACCCGGTACCACGAGGAGGATGCAACACATCGTCGCGGCGGGTATTGAGGATACGGTGCCTCGTTGAAACGGCGTCATCAACTAAGAATAGATCAGTCGTTGACGGATTGAACCGTGTCGGGATCACTCGCAAGGCACCCCATGCGGTTGATGGTGGTCAGGCCACCGGCGCCGTCGGCGATCACGGCGACCAACGACGGCTGATCGCCCGCCGCAATCGCTCTGGCGTCGCCGGGGGGGGCGAACCGACGAACCTCCACGGGAGCGGCCGGGTTCGTGATGTCGTAAACCAACACACCGTCTATGGTGTCGCTGACATAGGCGAGGTTGTCGGCCAGGGCGACTTCGATCGCGTCGCCCTTGGTGCGGACGGTCGCAATATCGACGGGGTGCGCCGGGTCGGAGATATCCATGATGTGGAGTCCGTGCTGATCGGGATCCTCCCAATGCGAGGTGGTGAGGTAGACGTAGTGGCCGGCAACATCCACCGCCGTGGGAGATCCGTGGAGAGTGGTGGTGCCGATGATCTCCGGAGCGGCCGGGGCGGAGACATCGATGATGCTGATTCTGGTCACTGGCGTCGAGGTGGTACTGATGTTCGCGGCGCCGACCACGATGCCGCCGTCGACGGCGACCATGCCGAAACGGTAGTTGAGATCGCAGGAACCGAGCTCGAGGGGCGATCCGGACTCCTCGAGACCGTAGATCAAAAGCGAATCTTGTTCATTGGGGTAGTCGCCACGATTCACCGATGTATAGAGAAGATCATCCTGCACATCGAGGGCCCAGGTGATGGTCTCCACCGTTTCGATCAACTGCGGCGCCGTAGGATCGGCAAGATCAATGAGCTGAAGTCCATCCCCGCCCGCTGCAAGATAGGCCACATCTCCGGAGATGACGATGTCTTCGATCCTCGGGACGGGGAAGGTTGCCTGATCCCTGGGAGCGCGCGGATCCGCGAGATCGAAGACTCGGATGCCTTTCCAAGGTTCGGTTGTCACGGCAATCCCGTCGCCGAGCGCTACGCCGGTTGTTTCCGGCAGGCCCGGAATCGTGCCGGCGAGTCGCGGCTGCGCCGGATTACTGATGTCAATGACCCGCATGGCGGGATTCTCACGGGGATAGCCGAACTCCATCAATCCTGCGTAGGCGATGGGACCGGATTCGAGAAAACCGTGGATGTCCATGCGGACAGCGGGTGGATATGGATGGTTGTCAACAATCGTGTAGAGATCGAGTGCGGCAATCTGCCGGGGCAGATTCGGGTTCGAGACATCGAACGACAGGATGCGTCCTTGGTAAGCCACCCCCGCCAGGAGAATGTCGTCCTTCACGGCCAATCCAACAATCGGAAAGTCGGCATCAATCGAAGCGAGTAGCGATGGCGAGACAGGGTCCGCAATATCGACCACGTGCAGTCCATTGTTCCAGGGATTGCCGACAAACGTCGACAGGTACGCTCGATCGGCCGTCGATGTAATGGTGATGACCTGTGAGTTGGGGCTCCGCCAATCGGTCTCGAGCCAGCCGAGCAACAAGGGCGCTGACGGATCGGAGACATCGATGATCCGAAGTCCGTCGACGGCGCCGAGCAGCAACCGGTTGCCGTCCAGCTGGGGTGTTCCCGTGGCATCCAGGTTGGCGACCGGGTTTGGTTGGATCGGATCCGAGATGTCGAAGATCTCCAGCGAGTCGGACGAAACAAAGAGGTGCGAACCACTTACCACCAGTCCGACCGCGTCGCCGGTGGTCTCGATGGTGCCGACCAGAATTGGAACTGCGGGTTGAGAAATATCGATGACCTCGACCCCCTGATCGCCGGCGGCGACAAAAACATGGTGATTCAATCCCGCTACCCACCCGCCGAGCCCGAGGGTCGAGTTCGACGAGACCAGGATCGGCCGAATCGGATCCTCGACATCGATGACGGTCAGTCCATCTGACGGCGACACCCCGACGAGAAAGTGGCCGACACGCGCCATGTGACTCATCGGGTACCAACCGTTGACATCGGCGATGCCGATCTCGGTTGTCTCGTCCGGTTCCGCGATCTCGATGGTGCGCAGCCCATCATTCGGGTCTGCCGTGAAGGTGACACCGGCGGCAGGCTCGAGATCGACATGACGACCATAGCCGGAGGAGTGTTGATAGGTGCCGATCTTCGTCGGACTCGACTCTGAGACATCAATCAGTGTCATCCCGTAGAAGTTTTCGATCATCAGGCTGTTTCCGTCGCACTCGAGGTCGCTCACATAGATGAGTCCCCACCCGTCGGACCACAGTTCGGTTAACGAACCGGGGGAGACCGCGTGAATGGTCGAGGTGCCCTCGAAGGTCGAATGGTGCGCCGAAAAGTAGACCACGTCGTCGCACACTTCCACGCGCACGGGCGTCCGGAGGCCGTAGAGGTCTGGTATGAACGTGCCGAAAGACGGTTGCTGCGGCGTGCTCACATCGACCTCGAGCAGGACGGCGCCGGTCAGAGCAAGGTAGACCATCTCGTCGGCCGCCGACATATCCTCGACCGTGCCCAATTCCATCATCGATCCGACGATTTCGGGATCGGCCGGATCCGAGATGTCGATGATCGAGAGCCGGAACTCATCATCGTGGATGCCGAGTGGTTGCTCGAGAGCAAACGCGAGGTTTCCGGAGGCGGCGACGGCCGTTACCGGCTTCGGGGAATCGTCCAGCCGAACGGACAAGGCCGCCGGGTTTGTCGGATCCGAGAGGTCAACCAGAAAGAGACCATGTCGGCCGGCGGCCACCGCCCCGAGGCCGTTATCGGTGTGGGCCATGGACTCGATCACGCCGGGCAAGGTCAGCTCGGCGAGGACGTCGATCATCACCGGTAGCGAAACATCGACCACCTGCAACACTGCGCCGCTCGCCACGAGACCGAGGCCATTCCGGACTTCCACCGCGGTTGTCGGGCCGTAGCCCCATTGTCCAATCTCGTATCGGCACTGTTGGGCGGCGCCCGGCGCCGAGACCAAGATCGACACGAGCACGAACAAGAGTACGAAATGTTGTCTCATGAGGGTGCCTCTCAGCCTCTCGTGCGGAATTGAGAAATCTGGTCCTGAAGACCAATATGATCCAGGTAGCGGCGGAAGGCAAGGCTGGGGTGGTGGCTAGGGTGTGACCGCGGTCCACTCCCCGGTGTCTCCCGACTCGAAGCCGTCGCCGAAGACCGTGCCTCCGCAGTCGGTTCCGGCAAAGATGCAGTTCGCCCATTCCGGGTGGTCGATGAATGGGTTGCGGTTGCCCTGGTGTTGCCAGACAACATCGACCCGGTGGCGTTCGAGATCATCAACCGGATCCTCGGCGTGCCAGGCCAGAATGGTCGACAGCAGACCCATGTAGGCGGGGCTCGAACCCGTGGTCTGGATGAGACTCGCGTTATCCGTCAGGACCAGATTGGGTTCAGAAAAACCGGTGACGCCGTGGCTGCCGCCCTCGTAACGAACGGCCATGTACATCACCGCGCGCGCGACATCGCCCCGTCTGCCGATCCAGGTCTCCCAGCGCGGGGAGTCGGTCCAGTTGGAGTTGCCCGGGTAGACCCCCGAACCGCCGCCCGAGTTGTTGTTGAACTCCGTCGTCCACTCCGCACACGAGGCGTCGCATGTGTCGAATGGTTTGTTGGATCGACTCCCGTTGTAGGTGCTGTCGGCCGGAAAGAGGTGGTGGCAATCGGTGTATGGCGAGTTGGTGTAGTTGTTGGTCGAGAAGCCGTAGGACTTGGGCCAGGTGTGCTCTCGATCGTAGTTGGAATTGCCGGCGCCCGCTTTGGGATAGCTCGCGTTCTTGTAGACATCGAGGATATTGAGGGGCTCGTTCGGGTCCTCGCTGGCGGGATCGAGGATGTCCCAGGTGTCGGTCACATCGGCGCTGTATTCGTGGCGGATGTGGTCGTCGATGATCTCGTGCAGAGTCGTCCTCAAGGTCACCGGATCATCGTCGTTCGCCGTCGCATAGTAGTCCTCGAGACGACTACGATTGGCTAGGCCCGGCGTGTTGTAGGCCTCCTGCGGTCCGAGGCCGCCGGGGAAGCCCACCAACCCCTCACCGTCGAAGTCGTTGCGCACCCAGTCATCGACGGAGTCGCTGTCGAACCCGCTGGTGGCGCGGGAGGCGCCGCCCGGTGCTTCCGGAAGCCCGTCGAAGCCGGCGCCGAGGACCGGTGCGGCATAGCTGTGATCGCCGGCGCCGCCGGCGTCGAAGGCGACAGCGTCGTCGACGGCGGTCCACGGCGTGGCATCGAGCACGCCGTCATCGTCGGTGTCGAGATCGACGCCGACGAGTCCGGTGAACCCGGTGACGAGGAGGATGGTCTGCGATTGATTCTGAAGCGAGTCCGGCACGAGAAAACCGGTCGTCCAGCTCGAGCCGCCGTTGACGAGGCCGGGGTTTGCGACGAATACGATGGCACCTGGGCTGCCGGCCGCGCTGCCGTCGAGCACCACGATGTGGTGAGTCGAGTAGTCGGCGGTGGCCTCGCCGAGGATCTCGATGTACTCGTGGTCATCGGCACCGATGTGGTCGATGACAACCTCGTTGAGGACCGGCGCGCGCGGGGTGTATGCCAGGTTGCCGACGCCCGGGGTGTTGACCGCCTCCTGCGGGCCGAGACTGCCGCTGAAACCTGGCAGGCCTTCGCCATCGAAATCGTTGCGGACCCAGTCGTCCGCGGTGTCGCTGTCGACGCCGTTGGGAATCCGCGACCCGCCGCCCCAGGTGTACCAGACCCCGTCGGTGCCGGGGTAGAGATCGAACGAGGTGTAGACAAAACCGGGCTCGACCGAATCCTGCGCCTTGATCCCGACCTCGTCGATGAGCTGGGTCCAGGGGGTGGCATCGAGGAGGCCATCGTCATCGGTGTCGAGATCCTGACCGACCGCACCCGAGAATCCGTCGACCAAAAACAGCGACATGTTGTCGTTATGGAGTTCGTTGCTCAGAAAGCCGGTCCACCAGTATCCACCGCCATCGGTGGTCCCGACCGGGATGGCCGAATCGATGATGCCGGGCCCGTCGGCGATGTCGCCTTCGATCTGGAGAATCGTGAGAGTCGCATACGAGGTGCTCGGCTGGCCGAAGATCTCGATGTACTCGTTGTTGTCGGTTCCGGTGTGGTTGGCGAGGTATTCGTTGATGACCTGAGCCGACCCGGTGGTGCAGACGAGGAGCGCAAGGGCGGCGATGAGAACGGTCGTGGTCGAGGAGCGAAGGATCGAACGGTGCATCAGGCAGCCTCCGGCGGAGAGGATAGCGCAGCCCGGGTTGATTCATCGATGGGTCCTCGCCTGCGATGGACCGGTTGGGTCAGGCCGCTGCTCCGTCGTGTTGGAGGATTCATCAGGAGCCTCACGTCCCACTCCGAGGTTCTGTTGTTCAGGGGTAGCCCAGGTGGTAAGATTTTTTGTCATGATGAGAAACACTTCTTTGCTGCTCTGTCTTTTCTATCTCACCGCCACACCCTGGGTTGCCGCCCAGAGCCCGACCTATGTCTTCACCGATCTCGGTCAGACAGATGATCTTGGCAGCGAGGCCACCGCGATCAACAATCACGGTGTGGTGGTGGGTTCGATTTCGTTCAATTCCGGCGGAACGCCGCGCCAACGGGCCTTCTGGTACTCCGATGGGGTGCGGCATTTCGACTTTACCGGGGGCAGCGCCCCCAACATGCAGAGCAAGGCCCTGGCGGTCAACGCCGCCGGTTGCGCGGTCGGGTGGACCCAGGCGACCGATGGCGCCCCGATTTACCTTGCTATTTGGAAAGCCGCCGATTCGTGCCCATTCAATGACAGCATCAGCTATGAGGGACTGGGAGGTCTTTCCACTGCGGGCCGTGGGATCAACAACGCTCATCAGGTGGTCGGGACTTCGGAGACGGGCGCCGGCGAATACCACGCGTTTACCAAGACCCTCGGCGTTGCGAATATGGCCGACCTCGGCGTTCTTTCCGGTGGTTGGGGCAGCGCTGCGTTTGACATCAACGATGACGGTGCCTCGGTCGGGTACTCGTCATCATCTACCGTTGTGCAGACCGCCACTCTCTGGGACGGCGGAGGCCCGGTCGAGCTCGGCGCCTTTCCCGGCGCCCCGGCCGGCACCGAGAGCTACGCTCATGCGATCAACGACCTCGCGATTCCGCAGATCGTCGGCTGGAGCTATGGATCTACCGCGGGTGGTCAACAGCACGCCTGCATTTGGCAGACCGGTACGATGGTCGATCTCCCCATGCTTCCCGGAGGCACCATGAGCGAGGCCAACGATGTCAACGACCACGGCCACGTGGTCGGGTGGGCTCGGGCCGCCGATTTCTACGTTTACGCCGTCATCTGGGTCGATGGGCAGATCACCGATCTCAACACTGTTGACGGTATTCCACCGGGTTGGGTGCTGGCCGATGCTCGGGGCATCAACAACTCCGGGCAGATCGTCGGCCGCGGTGTTTTTGGTGGTTCAGAGCGGGCCTTTCTGCTCACCCCGATCCTCTTCATCGACGGCTTCGAAGACGGCACCCTCGACGGTTGGGACAGCGTTTTCCCCTGACCCATTCCTCAGCGATGTCTCTGTGGCGACGGTGCTCAGGGCGCCGTAGTGGACCAGGTCGAGGTGTCGCCGGTTTCAAAACCGTCCAGGAAGACGACATCCGCCGGGTCCAGCAGGGCCGCGGCGGTTTCTTCGCAGGAAGCGGGGAACGTCACCTTCACCCAGTACCACCGAGGCGATGTGGGCGTGGGGACCTCGATGGTCGGTGTTGTTTCGCCCGTGCTCCACAGGTAGGTGTCGAAGCTCCCGCTGACGGACAACGTCACGTTGTCGCCCCAAATGCTCTGGATGACGGGCTGCGCGCAACCGCCGTCTGAAGTCGTTGCCATCACCGGTGCGCCCGGGTCGCTGGCGACGAGGTTGAGGTTGTTGGCGTGCGGATCGGTGAACGAGCCGACGGCGAAATCAAAGGGAGTGTTCGGGTCCAGACCGGATACCGGAAACTGGGTCGTGCTCTTGTCCGCGGTCCAATCGACCAGGGTCCACGACCCTGCGCCGGCAGGCGAAACATAGAGGTTGAACCCGCCCGGTTCGCCATAGCTCGCAGGATCCCAACTCAACCACACCGAGTGGTCGGAGACGCCGGTCACAACGACGTTATCCGGCGCAACGGTTTGCGAGGCGGCCCAGGTGGGGCCGAATTTCTGGTTGAGAAACGCGATCAGCGAGGGGTCGTCGGTGTAGAGGCCGTTGAAGTCGATATGGCCGGATTGGTTGTAGATGGTGAGGTTCATGAGTTCGGCGGGAATCTCGCCGACGAGTTTGTTCGAGATCATCCAGAGATACTGAAGGCTTGAGAGATCGCCGAGTTCGGCCGGGATCGGGCCGGTCAATCGGTTTCGGTTGAGGAACAGCGACTGAAGGGCGGCCAAGCTGCCGATTTCCGCCGGTATTGAGCCCGTCAACTCGTTGTCGCTGAGACTGAGCCAAACGAGGTTGGAGAGATTGCCCAACTCGGGTGGGATCGATCCCGAGAGCCTATTCCAACCGAGCTGGAGCCTCGTGAGGCCGGAAAGACCGCCGATCGACGCCGGGATCGATCCGCTCAGCTGATTCGATTCAAGCGTGAGCTGGGTGAGATTCGAGAGATCACCGAGGGATGCCGGGATGGCCCCCGTCAACTGGTTGCCTGAGAGATCGAGGTCCAGAAGGAACATGAGGCTGCCGAGGGAAGCCGGAATGGACCCTGTCAACTCGTTGCCGTAGAACAAGAGGTTTTCCAGGTCAGAGAGGTTGCCGATTTCTGACGGGATCGACCCCGTCAGCCCGTTGTTATGGAGCCAGAGGTTTTCCAGGTTTGACAGGCTGCCGAGGGATGCCGGGATCGTTCCCGTCAGGTCGTTGCCGCTGAGGTTGATATATCGAAGGTATGGAGGAGTCCCCAGCGAAGCCGGGATCGTTCCCGTCAGGTCATTGTCATTGAGAGCGAGCCACTGCAGGCTCGAGATATTGCCGAGTTCCGTCGGGATCGATCCACTCAACCCGCTATCGTCGAGGATGAGGTGGGTCAGACTCGAGAAACCGCCCCAGGATGCCGGAATCGAGCCCGAGAAATAGTTTCCGGAGAGATCGAGATAGAGCAGCCCGGTGAGATTGGAGAGAGAATCGGGTAGGGCGCCGACGAGATAACCGTCGTATTGTAGGATTCGGTCAACAGAGGTCTCCTCGAAATTACAATAGACTCGCTCCCACGAGCACTCGGTGCCCGGTGCGCCGAGCCAGTTGGCATTGTGCGTCCAGTTGACGCCGCCGGTGCTGTTGTAGAGATCAATGAGCGCGTTCCGCTCAGCTGTCGGGATCGCCGCCGAGACCGGCGCTGCACCCAGAAGAGCCACCGCCACTACTGTCAACAAAGCCCAACCGAACCGCTCATTCTGCCTCATGATTCTCTCCCTCATGTGTGATGGGTTGAACACCCTTGATGTGCCTCATGTGTCATGGATGTACAGTTGGGTGGGCCGAGCAGACTCGGCCGACCGCGTTGCTGTCGTCGTCCATTGTATACCGTGAGAATCGTTCGTGATACTTTGAGACATGAACACTTTCTCAATATCTAAAGATCATTCGATACAACGAAGGTATGGCAGAATCTTCCCGGGGGTTTGATGAACATGACGCTTTCGATTCGGCTGCGACTTCTCTGTGCCGCGGCGGCTCTCGCCGTCGCGCCCGTCCACGCGACAGATCTCCTCAGCGGCAATCTCGCCGGTACCGACACCGGCAATGGACCAACGGAACTCAACGAGAACTTTTCGCCACCCGTCTTCGGTGCGTTCATCCTTATGACGGGTGGCGCGACGGATCTGACGCCAGTCCCCGACGGCAACGGAACGGGAGACATCTTTCTCCGCAACATCGAGACCGGAATCACCAAGTTGGTCTCGGTCGATCCCTCGGGGACCGCGGCCGGAAACGGACAATCCTGGGCGTCCCAGATCTCCGCCGACGGCCGCTATGTCGTATTCGTCAGCGAGGCGGACAATCTGGTGTCCAACGACACCAACGGCGCAACCTCCGATGTTTTCGTGCGGGATATGGTGCTGGGCGTGACGTATCTGGTGAGCGTGGGTCTGAGCGGCAACAGCGGCAACGATGAGTCCTCGCTCTCGGACACCAGTATCAGCCCCGATGGTCGCTATGTCGTCTTTGACAGCGACGCCACCGACCTCACTTCGGAATCCGATGTCAACAATCGTGGAGATGTCTTTGTCCGTGATCTGGTCGCCAACGTGACCACGCTCGTGTCGGTCGACGTCTCGGGGTTGTCCACAGGCGATGGTCAGGCCAGCGACGGGTTCATCACGCCCGACGGTCGATATGTCCTTTTCTACTCGAGCGCGACAAACCTGATTCCCGTCGACACCAACGATGAATCCGATGCATTCCGGCGCGACATGCTCACCGGGACCACGGAACTCATCAGCGTCAACCTCGCCGGGACCGACTCCGGCAACGGCTATTCCTACTCGGGCGCACTGTCCGCCGACGGCAACATCGCGTTTTTTGAGAGTAGAGCCACTGATCTCACCTCACTCCCCGACGGTAACGACACCGTGGATGTCTTTGTCCGCGATATGGCGGCGGGCATCACCACATTGATCTCGACCAATATCGCGGGCACGGCCGCCGCCATCGGCCAGTCCTCGGAGGTCTCGGCGGGGATGACTCCGGACGGGAGATGGATCGCCTTCCGTACGGATGCGGTGGACCTCCACCCCCTCGACACGGATACGGTCGAGGATCTGTATATCTACGACAGGGACACCCAAGAGAAGATCCTCGTGAGCGTCAACCTCGATGGAACGGCGTCGGGCGACCAGGGATCGGGCGACGGCTCCATCAGCGCCGATGGCCGGTGGGTGGGGTTCTCCAGCGGGAGCACCAACCTGGTTCACAACGACACCAACGGCCAATGGGACGCCTTTGTCCGAGATCTCGAGAACGGGCGAACCTATCTTCTTTCGAGGAATCCGGCGGGTGACAGCGGCGCGGGAAGCTCCTATGCGGGGCTTCTGTCGGCGGATTCCAATTGGCTCTTTTTCGACAGCGAGGCCACCGATTTTGTTCCGGTGGACAGCAACATGGCATCAGATGTCTTTCGTGCTCCGGTTCCGCTCTTTGGCGATGGCTTCGAATCGGGCGATTCCACCTGGTGGTCGGTGACCGTGCCGTAAGGGCCTCACACACGAACAAATCAGACGCCCCCGAGACCTACCAGTATTGGTGTACCGAAGACCGGATAAGCCGATCATAGATCGATTTCACCGCGGCCATGGTTTCGTCCGACAGGGCCGGCAGATCGGCGGCGCTGAAATTCTCCTCGGCCTGCTCCGGCCGTTTGGCGCCGGGGATCGCACAGGTCACCTGGTCGAACATGAGAATCCAGCGCAGGGCGAACTGGACCAGGGTCATCCCGGGAGGGCAGAGCTGTCGAAGTTCCTCGACGGCCTGGAGACCGAGTTCGAAATCCACCCCTGAAAAGGTCTCGCCCCGGTCGAACGAGGCGCCTTCGCGGTTGTAGGCGCGATGATCGTCTGCGGTGAAGGTGCTTTCCGACGTCAGTTTGCCGGTGAGCAGACCCGAAGCGAGGGGTACCCGGGCGAGAATGCCGACGCCGCGTTGACGGGCTTGCTCGAAGAAGAGATCAGCAGGCCGGTGCCGAAAGAGATTGAAGACGATCTGGACGCTCTGGACATTGGGATACTCGATGGCCTTGAGGGCCTCGTCGATTTTCTCAACGCTCACCCCGTAGTGGCGGATCTTCCCGGAGCTGACCAGGCGGTCGAGTGCGTCAAAGGTCTCCGGCATGGAGTAGACCTCGGTGGGCGGGCAGTGGAGCTGGACGAGATCGAGGGCATCGGTTTCCAGATTGACCAGGCACCGTTCGACAAATGCCGTGAGATTGTCCAGGGTGTAGCCCTCGGCGACATGAGGATTGAGCCGGCGCCCGATCTTGGTTGCAATAAAGACCTCACCGCCGTGCTCACGACGGAACCGCGCCAGCAGCCGCTCGCTGCGGCCGTCACCATAGCGGTCGGAGGTGTCGAAGAAGTTGACTCCGAGCTCGGCCGCCCGGTGCAGCGTCGCCAGCGATTCGTCATCATCAACCGGACCCCAGGAGCCACCGATGGCCCAGCACCCGAGGCTGACAGCTGACACATTCCACCCGGTCCGTCCCAACTCGCGGTACTGCATCTGGGTCTATCCTCCTGAAGACCGAATCGCCGTCGCCGTAGTTCCAGCGTTGCCGACAGCCTACTACAAAGGTGCCCGGGGTCATCCCGGCCACATGTGATCGGGAAACAGGTGATCGCGGATCGTCGGGCGACAGGATGCCGTGCTCTCCGTGGCAGTCGGTGCACACCGGTGCGTCGGTCTCGCTGCGCGCCACCAAATGGCCGTGAATGCCCTCCCAGAAGTCCGCCTCCCCACCTTTGTGGGACTTGCCTCGGGTCTTTGGAATGGAAGAGTGGTTGATGCTCGAGCCGGGAGATCCAGGGGAGAGAATTCTGTGGGCCGAGCCCCCGGTGGAGTGGCAGTCGTTGCAGGTGGCGGCCACGTAAACCCCACCCTCGGTGTCCTCAAAGACCGCTTGGACACCCCACCCGCCGGTCTGAACAACCGTCCGAAACTCGTGTCGGCCCCGCCGAAGGGTGAGTTCCACCGGCCCGGCCGGCGTTTCCATTTGTTCGACGAATGCCAGGTCGAACGGACAGTCAATCGGTCCACCGAGCCCACCCCGCCTCCAGTGGACGATGGTATCGCCGGTTTCAATTCCCCCACTGGCAGCTGCATATCCGGGCTCACAGTGCACAACAATTGCGCCGCCCTCAGGCCCTCGATGCCCTCCACAGGCAAAGAGCAAGGCGATCGCGGTCGCCACCGAGCACGCGAATGCGCCCGCTCCGTGCAGCGCCCAGTCATCTCTGATCGTCATGGAAGTCCCCGGTGATCCTAACCCGCGTGACGGATTGTGAGCAAATCAGACGTCTTCTGCCTCTCCATGTGTGTGAATCAAGGTGCGAATCTCAACATGACCTCCGTATTCGGCGGGGTGTTTGGTGTTGAGTTCCTGAGCAGGAAGGAAGGTCACACAATGCAGATGAGAAGCCGGAGTCCGAGTCTCGTGGTGGTGTTCGTCGTGGGCTGCGCGTTCGTCGGTTCGCCTGGGTTTTCGGTTGAGCTTCCGGAGAGGGAGACTCAAGGCTCAGACCTGACGGCCGGGCAATTTCAGGCAAGTACCACCAGTGGCGTCACGGTTCGGGCATCGTTCTCCTCCGAGGAAGTTGCCGAGCAGTCGTGCAGGGAGGGCAAACGGATACTCGGTACAAGCCCGAACTTCGTTGTACGAGGTTCGATCAAGGTTCTCGCGGATGACTGCCAGGATTGTTGTGCCGAGAACAGGATCTTCGCTGATGACTTTGAGAACAACACAACATCGAACTGGTCGGCCACCGTCGGCGGTTGAATTCCGCCCTTGACCAACTGGATCAACCCAAGAATGTGAAAGGAGCCGACAAATGAACATCGCCAAAACAACCATTATTGCTTCGCTCGCAGTCCTCCTGCTCTGCGGGATCTCTTCGATCTCCATGGCAACCGAGCTGACGTACAAAGGCACCCTCAACGACTCTGAAGGGCGCCCCGTCGCTGATGGTTCCCATTTCTTTGATTTCACGATATTCACCACACCCGTCGATGGCATACCGCTGTGGGCCGAAAGTCATGAAGGCGTCTTTGTCGAGAATGGAAGCTACTCGATCATCCTCGGCAGCCGGATCGCCCTCGACCTGCCCGCCGGAACCTACTGGGTCCAAACCACTGTCGATGGTGAAGTTCTGCAGCCCCGAGTCAAAGTACTGCTCGCGGATGGAGACTGCACGATCACCGGTGATTTGATGGTCGACGGGAGTGTGGGGATCGGGACCGCGACTCCGGTGTCTCTGCTCCATATCGACCAGAACAACGCGCCCTCCGGGTTACGCACCTATTTCGGTCCGAATTGCTCGACGTGTTTCGGAGAGTTCAGGCAGGCCCATGCCGATGGTCTGATTATCAACTCGCATACCGGCGGCACCTTTGCGGAAATCCGATTCCAGAATAACGGCGCCACCAACATGTTTCTGCGATCCAACGGTAACCTGGGCATCGGAACCGAAACCCCGGAGGTCAAACTGGAGGTTTCGGGAAATACCCGCTTCGGGGACCGGAGTACGGCGCCGACAATCACGGGTGGGATCGTCGATATCCACAACTCGTCCGGAACCGGAGCAAGCCTTCTGCTGACGAGCTATGGGTTCGGCACCGAAACGATCTTTGTCGTTGAAGGTGGTGGGGACGTCGGCATCGGGAACGGCAATCCCACTCACCTGCTTGATGTCGGTGAATCGGGCGCCTATTGCGACGGCGGCGCCTGGGTCAATGGTTCTTCGCGGTCTTACAAGGAGAACATTACTGAGCTCTCCTCCGAGGAGGCCCTGGACACCCTGGCTGATCTCCAGCCGACAACCTTCAACTACAAGACCGACGGCGAGGAACTCTATCTGGGCTTCATCGCCGAAGACGTTCCGGACCTGGTTGCGACAAAAGACCGCAAAGGTCTCGTGGCCATGGACATCGTTGCGGTTCTGACCAAGGTCGTTCAGACGCAACAGGAGCAGATCAGGGCGTTGGAGGAGTCCATTGATGCGCTTCACGCCACCTCTGTGGACTGACTCCTTGTGACAGGGGCCGTCGGCGGCACATTACCGATTTTTGATGGGAAGGTGGAGGAATCGTCCTCCACCTTTCTGCGTCACGGGCGGTAGGTGAAATGTGGCTGAAGGAAGGCGTCATCCGAGCGCGCGACCGATGATCCCGAGAGTGTGAAGCCGTACTTCGAGGGCATCCAAACCATCAATCTCGAATGCCTCGATGCCTGCAGCTCGAGCTGCCTCGACGTTGATCGGGGTGTCATCGAAGAACGCGATCCGGTCCGGCGGAACATCGAGATCGTGGATCACGTGCTCGAAGATGGTCCGGTCGGGTTTGACCGCGCCGATTTCGTCCGAGAAATAGAAGGTGTCGATGACGACTTTGAATCGTTTGCGGTGGAGCGGTGTGTGGAGTTCATTTGCATTGCTGAGGGCGGCGATTCGATAGTCGCGTCTCTAGCCTCCTGAGAAGGGAGATCGCCTCCGGGGACGGCTCCCGCGCCCATTCGACGAAATTCCTGAGGAAGTCCGATGGCGAGAGATCGATTTCCAGCTCGTGGATGACGCTGGTGGCGAACTCATCGCACGCGATCTCGCCGCGCTCGAAGCGCCGCACCGCCTCGCACCGGATCCAGCGATCACGGATCTCGGACCGGCCGGGCGCACCCGGCATGAACTGGGCCAGTTCGTCGAATCCCGCGAAATCCATCAGCACGCCGCCGAGATCGAAGAGAAGCACATCGAATCGTGGTTCCTTGCTCATGTCCATTCCAGCCGGCAATGATCGGGCGCCGGCTGAGCCGGCGCCCGACGAAGTGTATCGAATAATCGAGTCATCGGCCCCTAACCGAAGATCTCCTTGAACTTGCCGACCGAGGCGCGGAAGCCGTCCTCGTAGGTGCCGCCGTCCGGGTGATAGACGCTCTCGAGCGAGATCACACCATCGAAGCTCTCTTCCTTGAAGCCGGCGGCAAGGTCCTCGAGATAGGGCGCCATCTCGGCCGTGCCCATTTCACACTGCCAGACCGTCGCGGTCGGAATATCGACCCTGCAATCTTTCATGTGGACGTGCGAGATATAGCCGCCGCGCAGGACGTCGAAGCCGTCGGGATAGACGACCTCGCCGCAGTAGAGGGTGTTGGCGGGGTCCCACATGAGTCTGAGATTGTCGGAGCCCATATCGTCGATGAACTTCCGGGCGAGGACCGCCGAGGTGATCATGGCGTTGTTCCCGGTCTCCACCGACAGGATGATGTCATTGGCCTCGGCGAGCTTGACCGCCGGGGTCAGGAGCTCGATGAGTTTGTCCCACGAACCTCTGCTGGCGTTCCAGTCCTCGGCTCCGTTGTAGCCAAAGATGATCATCTCTTTGCGGAAGCTCATGGTCCGCACGATTTTGGTGTTAAAGGCCTTGGCCATGTCGATGCACCGTTGCAGCGCGGCCATGTGTTCCTGGTGGACAGCGTCGCCGACCTCGACTTGGCCGACCAGGAGCCCGACGAAGTTGTGGCGCGTGATCGAGGACACCTTGACGCCGTACTTATCGACGAGGGCCAGAGCCGTAGCCATCTGGTCGTCATCGAAGTCGCCGACCTGCTTGTCCCATACATACTGGAGCTCCGCGTACTCCAAATCGAACTCGGTCGCCACCTGAAGCGCATGCTCGAGATCCCGACTGATGCCATCCGTAATCACACCTAGTTTCGCCATTTCAATCTCCTTCAATTCTGCTGGATCAAATCAGAACCATCACCCTGAGAACGGCATCGCCGTAAGAACATGGGATTCGTACCGCCAGGCACAATGGAACCGCAAAGACGCGAAGCACGCCAAGACTCCGCCAAGCGTCGCTTTTTGACCCGGGCTCCTTCCGATCCGGAAAGCGGACCCGATCCTGGTGCATGCGATGAGTCATTGAAATGACTTCGCGGCACCTTTGCGACCTTGGCGTCATTGCGGTTCCAATGTGCGTCGAGGTCCTCAGGGGCGTTCCGTTCGGGGTGACAGCAGTTGTGTTCATACATGCTGCTGAGTTCCTACCAATGAACCTCCGTCCCCGCGATCTGCTCCAAGAGCTTGACGATGGACCAGTTGTCCTCGTCAGGGAAGAGCGAGATCCCTGACCGGAACAGCTCGTAGGCGGCGGCCGTGGCGAACATGGCGGCGCCGGTCTCCTTGGACAGGGCCATGGTGATCCCGAGGTCCTTGTACATGGTGGCGATCTGGCTACCGGTGTCCTTGAACTTCCGTTCCATGATGAGCTTGGCGCAGCCCTTGAAGAGGGGACTGCTGACCCCGGTGGAACCGAAGACCTCGTACATGGTCTCGCCCTTGACGCCTGCGGACGCGCCGAGAACCAGCGACTCGAAGACCGCCGCGAAGGTGGTTCCGATGAGGGCCTGGAGCGCGGCCTTGACGGTCTGACCCTGGCCGATCTCCTCGCCGACGTGGAAGATGATTTTGGTGACCGCGTCGAGAACCTCACGATTCTCCTCGAGTACCTCGGTCTTGGCCGCGGTCATCATGGTGAGCGCACCGTCATCCGCTCCCGATTTTCCGCCGCTCACCGGAGTGTCGATGAGGTGGATGCCCATCTCGGCGAGAGGCGCCTCGAGCGCCCTGACCTCGAACGGATGGATGGTCGCCGAGATGACGATGGTCGAACCGGGTTTCAGCCCCTTTGTCAGACCGTCATCACCAAAGATCGCCTGATTGACCTGATTGCCGTTGAGCACCATGACAAAGACGGTATCGCTCGCCTCTCCGACCTCCCGACAGCTGCCGGCGCGCGTCCCGCCGATATTTTCGAGCTCTTCGAGACGGGTCTCTCTGAGGTCAAACCCCGTCAACGGGAACCCCTGCTTGATGAGGTTCGTCGCCATCCCCATCCCCATGTCACCGAGACCGATAAATCCGACTCTTCGCATCAGCCTTCTCCTTTTTCTCACACCACCCCGGCTTCCACCTAGGGCGTCACAAACGCAGTCGTCGGGCGCCCGCGGCGCCGATTTCGTGCGGCAAGTGCGGATTCGAAACGCAGCACACCTCTACCCCATGAAGAGCGATGGCAACCAGAGCACCAACGCCGGAAATAAAATGCACAGGACCATCGTCAGAACATTGGCGGCGAGGAAGGGCAGGGCGCCGATGAATATCGGTCCGATACCCAGCCGCGAGACCGCCGAACAGACGTTGAGGCAGTTGCCCACCGGTGGCGAGCAGGCGCCGACCGCGAGCCCGGAGACAAGGACGATTCCGAACTGGACCGGTGAGACCCCGATGTCGACTGCGGTGGGCAGAAAGATCGGCGTCAGGAGCAGAATGGCGGGGCTGACGTCGATGAAAGTGCCGATGAGCAGGACGATGAAACCGAAGATCAGCATGAATGCCGTCGGACCGAGGTCGAGACTCACGAGATAGGCGGTCATCGCTTCGGGGATCCGCTCGATGGCGAGGACATAGATATAGAGCTGAGACAGCGCGATGATGACCATGATTTTCGAGCTGATCATCACGGTCTGATTCACCGCTCGCCAAAGAGCTGGGAGCTTGAGCCTCCGGGTGAACGCAAAACCGATGACCGCGGCATAGAGCGCGCCGATGGCCGATGACTCGGTTGGGGTGGCGACGCCGAAGACCACGATGCCGACGATCAACACCGGCATCATCAGCACGTGGAGCGAAAGCGCGGTCTCCTTGGCGATCTCGCCGATGGAGGGATGGATGTCCTCCTTGGGATAGCCATAGCGGCGGGCCATGATCGTCACCATGACGAGCTGGAAGACACCGATCATCAGACCCGGGATCGCACCGCCGAGAAAGAGCTGGCCCACCGACTCCTGGGCGACCACCGCGTAGAGAACCACCGGAATCGATGGCGGGATGATCATCCCCATGGTCGAGGAGGCGACGGTGATCCCGGCAGCGAACTTCCGGTCGTAGCCGCGTCGCTCCATCTCGGGAATCAAGATTGATCCCACCGACGCCGTGTCCGAGGTCGAGGAACCCGAGATCCCCCCGAAGATCATGGATGCTCCGACGTTGACGAGCCCGAGCCCGCCCCGGAATCGCCCGACAAAGAGCTGGCAGAAATTGATCAGCTTCGCGGTGATCCCCGCCTCGTTCATCAGAAAACCCATGAGGATGAACAGCGGCAGGGCGATCAACGTGTACGAGTTGAACCCGGCGAACATTCTTTGCGGCAGAATCTGCACCAGATCGGGATGGTTGAGGGCGAAAAAGAAGAGCGATGACAGACCGATGGCATAGGCGATGGGGATGCCCAGAACGAGCAGGACCGCGAGGCTGAGGAGCAGGATGGTCATTTAACCGTCCTGCATCCACGGCACTCCGAGCTCTTCGTCGCCCTTCAACCCTAGCCAGAGTTTGATCAGGCAGAAGACGACCGATGCTCCAGTGCCGATGGGAATGGCGATCTGCGCCGTCCAGCGGGGCACCTGGAGGACCGAGATCATCCGCGCACCGGTGATGTCGATCCACCGGATCGAGTACCAGAAAATGATCGCGTTGAGGAACGCGAGGAGCACCAGGCCGACGACGTCGATGGCTTTACGCGATCTCGGCCCGAGCCGTTCGGTGAACCACGAGATGGCCATGTGATCGCGTCTGGCGATGCCGATGGCGATCCCCAGAGCTGAGGTATAGGCGAAGAGGATGGTGGCGAGTTCGTTGGCGCCGCCGATGGACTCGTTGAAGCCGTAGCGCAGTGCCACCTGGGTGACAATCAGCGTGAACATGACGACAAAGCAGACGCCACAGGTGATCTCGAGTACGCGGATCAGACCGAGCTCGAGGTTCTTCATGGCGTCGTATCCCGGCAACTCTTCGATGCCGCGACCGCGGCGTTGATGTCTTCCCAGGTGAAATCGCCACGATCGACAAAGAAGTCGTAGACCGGTCGGGTCCGTTCCCGCATTTCGGCTCGAACCTCGGGGGTCGGTCGGATGATCTCGACATGCTCGGCGAGGTCACCGATGATCTTGCCCTCGCTGGCCGAGTAGAGTTCGTCGCTGTGCTCGAGAGCTTCCCGCGCCACGTCATCGAAGATGGTCCGCAGATCGGGTGGGAGTCGCTGGTACCACTCGAGATTGATCATGAGCGGGTCCGGTCCGGTCGCGTGGGTATCGATGGTGACCCAGTCGAGGACCTCGTATTGGCGTCGGTCCCAGAGATCAGACGGTGGCGCCGTCGTGCCGTCCACCACCCCGGTCCTCAGTCCCGAGTAGGTCTCGGACTGAGCAATCCCCTGGGGGTTGGCGCCGAGGGCGTTCTCCATCCGGTGAAAGACCTCCTGGGCGTTGGGCACACGGATCTTGAGGCCGTCGAAGTCGGCCACCGTCCGGATTGCTCGCTTCTTGGAGCCGTGGGCGCGGAAGCCCTGGGAGATCCCGATCGCCGGGATGTGGAACCCCTTCTTTCGTCCCTCAGCGGCGATCTCCATCATCCATGGACTGCGGGCGAGACAGATGGCTTCGTCCCACCCCTCCACCAGATAGGGGAGGAGGACGATGTTGAACTTGATGGAGGCGTCCTCGAACATCCCGCCGCGGGTGCCCTGGAGGGCGCCTATGGCGACGGCGTCGGCGATCTCTCGCTCCGTGCCGAGGATCCCGCCGAAGTAGTTCTCGACCTTGATCCGGCCTCCGGTTCGAAGCTCGAGTTCGGTCTTGAAAAACTCCATAGAGACGCTGCGCGGATCGTTGGGGTTCTGGGCGTTGGCATATCTGAAAAGGAAGACGCCATCATCCCCAACAGCGGTCAGTGGCCCTCCGAGCAGGGCCGCGACCAATGTGAGCAGGATTGATCGTGTCAAGCGATCACGATGCCGTTCGGCGCTTTGCGAGATCATCGCCGGCGATGTCATCCCAGGAGTAGTAGTGGAAGGTCCGGTTGTCGGACATGGCGACGAAGAGACCCGACGGAAAGCGGGGATCGAGAACGGTGCTCGTGACATCCGAGCCGTCGCTCTCGTTGGTCGAGACGCTGGACGGACCTTGATGAGATGGTGATTGTGCGGGTCGTCGGGCGCGCCTTCGCGCTTGAAGATGCGGAAGGCGTTGGCCTGCTGGTCGGAAACCAGAATGTAGCCGGTTCCGTCGTTGATCTTGTAGATCGAGATGCCCTCGCGATCCTGGGTGAATCCGTCGGTGCCGAAGACGGCGAGCTCGAGTTGCGGCGTCGGGGTGATCGGGATCCGCGTGGTATTTTTTGATCCCGCCCCAGCTCGTCCGAGTAGTAGATAAAGCCGAGTTCGTTGTCGACGGCGATGGCCTCGATCTCGGCGATTTTGGTCTCGCCCTCGTCGATCACGTGATATCGTCGCGGAAGGATCCCGAACTCGCGGACCTTGGTCCCTGTGACCGCGCCGGACTGCCGTCGTCCTCGATGTCGGTACTGCCACAGGTAGGCGCCGGAGGGGCCGTCCTTGCGGCTGACGATGGCAAAGAGGGCGCCGTCGGATGACCGGGTGTAGAGCGCCAGACCCATGGGCTTCCGCTTATCAGGCAACCTCCCCTTCGAAGACCGGGATGCCGCCGTTGTCGACGGAGTCATCTCCGGGAGACGGAAGACGCACGGAGCTTGTTGTTCCCGCGATCGGTGGACATGGCGATGTCGATGGCCTCATCCACCGAGCTCAAAACCATAGGCCAGATCGATGTTGTTCGTCCGGCCCATCCCGGTGACGGTCTTTTCGGGGATGATCTTGCCGTCGAGATCAAAGACGTAAATTTCACCGCCCTTGTCGGTGCCGAGGATGAGGCTCTCGGCGGGGTCGTCCGGATTGATCCAGATGGCGGGGTCGTCGGTGTCAACGGCGGTAGGTTCGGTGATGAGGACGGGGACGACCGCTCCGGCGGCGACCGTGGCCGCGGTGGTTTCGGCTGTGCCGGTCGGAGATGCAGGAGGGGCATCCGAACCCGAACAGGAGGCCAGGAAGGCGATCGAGACGATTACAAGAAATACGCGAAGGGTCGCGATTCCAGTTGATGTTCTCGTAGTTGACGCGTTGATTCGTTTTCATTCCGTCTCCTTTTCATTCTCACTGCAAGTAAAGATGCTTAATACTGTCAAATGGTTTAAAACAAATCTTCATGACTTAGCTTCAAAACGAGGAGGACCTGTCGTAGATCGCACGACCAGGCTGGGCGTCACGACATCGTGCCTCGGCACGGCCCGGTCCCCGTCAATCCGTTCCGCGAGGCGGTCGACCGCCGATCGACCCATGTCGTCTCCCGGCTGGTCAATGGTTGTCAACGAGATGTGCCGCAGCGCCGCCATGCGGTTGTTGTCGTATCCGACCAGCGAAAGATCGTCGGGGATGGTCAGCCCGGCTTCTTCAAAGGCGTTCATGGCGCCGATGGCGCAGAGATCGTTCGAAGCGAAGACCGCGGTCGGCAGGGCCCTCATCTTGAGGAGTTCCATGGCGCCCCGGTATCCGCCCTCCTCGGTGTGTTGGCCCTCGACGGTTAGAATTTCGTCTTCGAGGCCGAAATCGTGCATCGCACTGAGATAGCCTCGATGACGGATTCGGGCGCCGGCGCCGGCGCCACCCTCGATAAAGCCGATGCGGCGATGACCAAAGCTGACAAGGTGTTCAATGGCGAGGTGGGCGCCGGCGATATTGTCGTTTGTCACGCTGTCGCTGGTGTCATCCTCGGTGTCGCGATTGAGGACGACAACGGGAACCGATCGCCCGACGCGGGCGATGAACTGGTCGTCGACCCGTGGAGAGGCGAGGATCAGACCGTCGACCCTGAGTTGGAGCAGGTTCTCGATGGCGCTCTCCTCGACACTCGGGGTTCGGTCGCCAGTGGTGATGAGGACTCGAAATCCACCTTCCTTAGCCCGTTCCTGGATCCCGGAGATCACAGCGGCAAAGAACGGGTTTTGGAGATCCGAAACCATGACTCCGAGAATCCGGGTCTGGCGCATGACGAGTCCCTGGGCCATGGCGTTTGGCCGGTAGTCGAGCTCGTCGATGGCTTTGAGGATCGCAGCGCGCTTTTCTTCGCTGACCCCGGCCTCGCCGCGGGTCACCATGGACACCAGTGATTTTGAGACGCCGGCTCTACGGGCGACATCGAGGATGGTCGGCATGGCCTGCGGTCCCGGTCTGCCTGTGTTTCCTCGTGGTGCCACTTGACTTCCGCCGATCCGAGTTATATGTTCCTTTTTGGAACGTTCCAAAATATAGCGCTTGGAACGGAAGATTGCAACCTGGAACGTTCCAAAAAGGATGCCGATGCAGCCGCAAACAAAAAATATTTGTAGCTTTGACCCGCGGTTCCAGCATGAGTCTCGATGACTCTGACGAGAAGCGCGGGTTTTTCCGGTCCGAGAACGCGATTCCGAGTTTCCGCACCCGGGGGGGGAGGCCCGTTGGCGGGGTTTGTTTCGATCCATCATTCCTGACCGAATTCAGATATAGGGGGAAGCAATGGCGTCCATGAAGACACTCAGGTATTTGGCACTTTTGGCTCTGTTTATCTCAGTGGCGGTGGCTCCGGGCATTGTTTCCGCCCAGGATGGCACCGGCGTCATCCAGGGAACGGTGGTCGGACCCGCGGGTAATGTCGTTTCCGAAGTCAGTGTCAGTGTCGGGGGAACCAATATTGTTGCCGTGACCGCTGGTGACGGAAAATATCGAATCGCACCGGTACCGGTCGGAGATCACACGCTGACCTTCAGCTATCTCGGACTGCAGACCGCCACCGCCGATGTGACTGTTGTGGCCGGCGAGCCGGTGACCGTGGACCAGACTCTGACCTATGGCGGCGAGATCGAGGTTCGAGGGTCGCCACTCCTAGAGGGCCAGGCCAAGGCCCTCAACACTCAGATGAATACCGTCAACATCACCAACATCGTGGCCGCCGATCAGATCGGTCGCTTTCCGGACAAGAACGCGGCCGAAGCCACCCAGCGGATTCCCGGCGTCAGCCTGAACCGCGACATGGGTGAGGGCCGCTACATCATCATTCGCGGCACCGAGGCGAGGCTCAACTCGACAACTGTCAACGGTGAGCGCATCCCGTCGCCTGAATCCGGCGTCCGGAATGTCGCTCTCGACACCATCCCGGCCGATCTGTTGGGGTCCATCGAAGTATCGAAGGCCCTGCGGCCGGACATGGATGGCGACTCCATCGGCGGCACCGTCGACCTGGTGACTCTTCGGGCGCCCGAAGAGATGCGCCTTTCGGCCGCGCTCGGTCTGGGCTACAGCGCGCTCATGGAAGAGACGGCCCCGAACGGGAGCTTCACTTATGGCACCCGTTTTGGTGAATCGAAAGACTGGGGTCTCATATTTTCGCTCAGCGGCAGCGACACCAAACGAGGCGCCGACGACATCGAACCGGCCTATGATGACGGTGACCTCGAAGAGATTGAAATGCGCGACTACACCACCGAGAGGAAACGCTACGGCCTGACCTTCGACCTCGATTTTCGGGCGTCTCAACGTTCCAACTACCATCTACGTGGTCTGGTGACCAATTACGAGGACACCGAGTACAGGCGCGCGAAAAACAACGTGGTTGCTGACGACGAGCTTGAAAGATCCATCAAGGAACGGACACAGACCTCCGACATCTACTCCTTCACCTTCGGCGGTGAGAACAACATCGGTGAGTCCTTTGTCCTCGACTATCGCGTGATGTGGAACAAAGCGCAGGAGGAGACGCCGAACCAGTACACCTCCGCCTTCGTGATGGAAGATGTGATCTTCGATCCGAATGTCAGCGCCGATCACATCGACCGGAACAACATCCAGGCCAATCCGCTTAACGAGAGTCCGGACGAGTACTGGTTCGACAGCATCGAGGACCAGTCCAAGATTTCGACCGAAGAGGACATCGTCGGCGCCATCAACCTGACCAAGGGCTTCTACAAGAACACGGGTTTCAGCGGTCTGTGGAAGGTCGGCGCCAAGTACCGGACCAAGACCAAGGAACAGAACTATGACGTCTACGACCTGGAGTCGGACGAAGATCTGAACATGGCCGACTATCTCGACAACTGGAACTCGGAAACCCCGTTCTTCGGCGGGATCTACGGCGACGAGATCATCCCGTTCTTTGATCCCCGCCTTATGAGAGAGCTCGGAGCAAGCGGAGTCCTCGAGTCCGAGAGGAATCTGGAAGAGGATCTCGCTGACTTTGAGATCACAGAGGACACCTTCGCCGCGTATGCCCTGGGTGAGTTCCTCTTCGGTGCGAAGACGACCTTTATGGGTGGCGTACGAGTCGAGAGCACCTCATCCGAATACACGGCCTACGAGCTCATCATCGATGAGGAAGGGGACCCGGTATCGTTGTCGCCGGTTTACGGTGACAAGAAGTACACCGAGTGGCTGCCCCAGTTCCATCTCGTGTACAAAACCAGCCAAGACTCACAGCTCAGGGCCGCCCTCACCCGCACGTTGGCCCGCCCCAACTTCGAGGACGTGGCTCCCTGGCGGCTCGCCAACCTCGAGGACAGGGAGGTCGAGCTCGGCAACCCCGATCTCGACGTCACCACCGCCTGGAACGTCGATCTCATGTGGGAGAAATACCTGCAACCGGTCGGCATCATTTCGGCGGGTGTCTTTTACAAGGATCTGACCGATTACATTTATATCTTCCAGGAAGACGCGATCATCGACGGCGAGGACGTTGAAATCACGCAGCCGCGCAACGGTGACAAGGGCACCCTGGCCGGTCTCGAACTCGCTTTCCAGAACCAGTTCACCAACTGGAAGGGCGGATGGGGCGGTCTCGGTTTCTATGCCAACTACACCTATGTCGACTCCGAGGCGAAGTACCCCGACCGCGAAGCTACCTCGCTTCCCGGTCAGTCGGAGCACATCGGCAACCTCGCACTGGTCTATGAGAAGTACGGCATCACGACTCGTCTGTCGTGGAACTACAACGGTAAGAAACTCATTGAGGTCGGCGGGGACATCGAGGAAGACATCTGGGTCGACAACCACGCCCAGCTCGACTTCATGTTCCGGGTTCAGGCCTCGAAGAAGTTCAGCATTGTCTTTGAAGTCATCAACATCACCAACGAGCCGTACACGGCGTACGAGAACACCCCCGATCGAATCCGCCAGCAGGAGTACTACGACTGGTGGGCGACCCTGGGTGTGAGGTTCGATCTCTAGAAGCAGCCTGAAGAACTGGAAACCGGCGGTAAGTCCGGAGCCTGGGTTCCCTCCTCCCCCTTGGAGGGATCCAGCCTCCGGCTCGCACTGACGTCTAACAAGAACCGTTATTGATACAGAAGGACCAGACCAATGAGACAGATCACGGTGGGTATCCTCGGCGCAGGGAGAATCGGGCAGGTCCACGGGAACAACCTCCTGCGGATGCCGGGGATCAGACTCAAAGCGGTCACCGATCCCTATGTCGACTTCACGTCGTGGCCTCCATCGACCGTCGACACTGGAAAGGACCCGGAGCTCATCCTAGAGGATGACGAGATCGAAGCGGTCCTCGTGTGTTCACCGACGCCGACCCACGCCGATCTCACCGAAAGAGCGGCGCGGATCGGCAAGCACGTCTTTTGCGAAAAACCCATTGATCTCGACCCCGAGCGCATCCGCCGCACCCTCGGAATCGTCGCCGACAGCGGGGTCAAGCTGCAGGTCGGTTTCAACCGGCGCTTCGACCCCACCTTCGCCCGTGTCCGGCAGGCGGTGCGTGAAGGCGAGGTGGGTGAGATCCAACTCGTCAAGATCACCTCGAGGGACCCGGAGGCGCCGCCTGCGGAATACGTCAGGACGTCGGGCGGAATCTTCCTCGACATGACGATCCACGACTTCGACATGGTCCGTTTTCTCACCGCGAGTGAAGTCGAAGAAGTCTATGCCTGCGGGGCCGTCCTCGTCGATCCGGCCATCGGTGAAGCGGGCGACGTGGACACCGCGGTCACCACCCTCAAGATGGCCAATGGCGCCATCGCGGTCATCGAAAACAGCCGACAGGCAGTTTATGGCTACGACCAGAGGGTCGAGGTCTTCGGATCGAAGGGGAGCGCGGAGGCGACCAACGAAACCCCGAATCGCGTCACCGTGAGCACAAAAGCCGGCGTCCGAACCGATACTCCGCTCTACTTCTTCCTCGAACGCTACCAGGCGTCCTTCGTTGCTGAACTCGAATCTTTCTTCACGTGCATTCGCGACGATGCGCCGACTCCGGTCGGCGGTAGGGATGGACTCATGTCGGTTCTGATCGGGCTCGCGGCTTCTGAATCGCTCGCCAAAAACCGACCGGTCGAAGTGGCGACTCCATGAGCTTCTTGGACCTGTTCCGTACCGGCGACACAGCGACGCCGCTGACCGACAAGGCGCAGATCGATGCGCTCTACAAGCGCCACCGGCTGCGGATCATGCTGGCGATCACCATCGGCTACGGGGTGGTCTACACCTGCCGCTTGGCGCTGTCCATGGTCAAGAAACCGCTCATCGACGGCGGGATCTTCACCCCGATCGAGCTCGGCATCATCGGGTCGGCGCTGTTTTACACCTACGCCTTCGGCAAACTCACCAACGGTTTCCTCGCCGATCACATGAACCTCAAGGTCTTCTTCGCCTTCGGGGTGCTGATTTCGGCGATCCTCAACATTGGGATGGGGTTTTCCACCGTTTTGTGGCTTTCTGTCCTTCTCTGGGCCCTCAACGGCTGGTTCCAGGGTTTCGGTGCACCAACAGGAGCTGTCGCTTTGGCCACATGGTTCTCCAACAACGAGCGGGGGCGGATGTACGGCATCTGGAGTACGGCCCACGCCATCGGCGAGGGGCTCACCTTTGTCGGAGTTGCGGGTTTCGTGACTGTGTGGGGTTGGCGCGCCGGGTTCTGGGGCCCGGGTGTGCTCTGCATCGTGGTTGCAGGCCTGCTCTACATCTATATGCAGGATCGGCCGCAGACTATGGGCCTGCCGCCGGTGGCCGATTGGAGAAACGACCACAGCGGTGAAAGGGCCGCCAACAAGGTAGTAGATGAGAGCACCTGGGCCATCCAGAGAACGATCCTCAAGATTCCGGCGATCTGGGTTCTGGCCATGGCGAGTGCGTCGATCTATGTCACCAGATACGCCATCAACAGTTGGGGCGTGCTCTATCTCCAGGAGGCCAAGGGCTACACCCTGATGCAGGCCGGCAGCGTCATCTCGGTCAACACCATTGCCGGGATTCTCGGCGCGTTGGCGTTCGGCTTCACCTCGGACAAGGTCTTCAACGCACGCCGCCAACCGACCAACATGATCTTCGCCGCCATGGAGATCGTGGGATTGCTGATGGTTTTCTTCGGACCTCCCGGTAAACCGCTTTTCATGACGGTGGCGTTCTTTATCTACGGTTTCGGCCTGACCGGACTCGTGACCTCGCTCGGGGGTCTCTTCGCCCTCGACATCGCCCCGAAGAGGGCAGCTGGTGCGGCCATGGGCTTTATCGGAGTTTTTTCGTATATCGGTGCGGCTCTCCAGGATCAGATCAGCGGTCATCTCATCGAGCGTGGCGTCACCATGATCGAGGGTGTCCGTCACTACGATTTCAGCGCGGTGATCTGGTTCTGGATCGGTTCGTCAGTCCTCTCGTTTGTATTGGCCACATCGCTGTGGCGGGTTCGCGCCAGGGACTGAGATTGAGGAATATATGATCAAGAAAGACGCTCGATTCGACGTCGCAACGGTCGGCAACTACACCAAGGACACGATCGTGACCGCTGCGGGCACCACCTACGCCGACGGCGGTGGGGTCAACTATTCGGCCAACGCGGCCCTCGCGCTCGGCCGCAGGGTCGCGGCGATCATGCGGCTGGCCGAAGAGGATTTTCACGTGGTCCGGGCGCTCGAGGATGTGGGAATCACCGTCTTCGCCACTGCGACGCCGAGTTCGACTCTCATGCGTCTCGAGTACCCGACCGACAACCCGGACGAACGAATCCTGACCGTGGCAGACCACGCAGGTTCCTTCACGCCGGACGAGGTGCGGGCCGTCGATGCCGCGGCGTTCATCATCAGCCCGTCCTTCCGGGGTGAGATGCCCGTCGAGACCGTTCGGGCGCTGCGCGAGAAGGGCGCCATGATCAGCGCCGATGCTCAAGGGTTCATCCGGCAACGTCATCCCGACGGTCGACTCGAACACCTGCCCTGGCCGGAACAGGAAGAGGTTCTGGGTCTCATCGACATTCTCAAGGCGGATGTGGTCGAGGCCGAGGCCATGACCGGCGCTACGGATATCAAGAAGGCCGCCCTGATGCTGGCGGCACAGGGTCCTCGGGAGGTCATCATCACCCACCGCGACGGAATCGTGCTTCTCGCGGACGGGCAGATGCTCGAGGCGGATTTCCACGCCGAATCCATGCTCGGCCGCAGTGGACGGGGCGACACCTGTGTCGGTTCCTATGTTGCGGCTCGGCTGGAGCACCCGCCCGAAGAGGCGCTGCGGTGGTCGGCTGCGGTCACGAGCTTGAAGGTGGCGGTTCCCGGGCCGATTCGCCGAAGCCGGAAAGACATTGTCGATCTGCTCGAAAAGAAGTACCGGGGGATTGCTCTCTCGGTTTAGGAGCGAAAAACACGGTGTCGGGACGTCGTTCCGTCACCGAAGAAAATCAACGGAGGTTTGTGATGAAAGGACTCGTTCTTGATGCGAAGTGGGACCCCCGACCGACCTATACGGTTTCGGATTGGGAGAAGAAGACAGGCAAGGCCATCAGCGGCAACGAAATCTGGAGGAACCCGACCCTGGAAGTCCGGTCGTGGCCCGATCCGAAGCCGGGCCCGCAAGAGGTCCTGCTCGAGATCCAGGCGTGCGGCGTCTGCGGCTCGGACATGCACTTTTATGAGACCGACAGTGACAACTACATCCTCTACCCGGGTTTGACCAAGTTCGCCACCATCCTCGGCCACGAGTTCTCGGCCAAGGTTGTCGAGATCGGCAAGGATGTCACCCTGCTCACCCCCGGCGACATGGTGACCGTGGAGGAGATGATCTGGTGCGGCCGTTGCATTCCGTGTCGCAACGGCTACCCGAACCACTGCACGAACCTCGAAGAGATCGGGTTCACCATTCCTGGCGCCTTCGCCAACTACATCGCGGTGGACGAGAAGTTCTGCTGGAAAATCGACGCCATTGCAGAGAGGTTCGGCAGCGAGGAAAAGGCCTATGAGGTCGCCGCTCTCACCGAGCCGACCTGCGTCGCTTACAACGGCATGTTCGAGCGCGGCGGCGGGTTCCGCCCCGGTCACTTCGTGACCGTTTTCGGTGCCGGGTCCATCGGGCTGGCGGCCATCGCCCTCGCCAAGGCTGGGGGAGCGGGCAAGATCGTCGCCTTCGAGGTTTCGAAACCTCGAATGGAGCTCGCCAAGCTGGTCGGCGCGGACTATGTCTACGATCCACGCGAGGTCAGCGCTGGCGAGGTGCTCATGGAGCACAGCGGTGGTGCCGGGTTCGACTTCCACGTCGAGGCCGCCGGTGTCCCCCATTTGACGATTCCGGAAATGGAGAAGGCTCTCGCCATCAACAGTAAGGTCATCCAGATCGGCCGGGCGGCCCAGCGGGTGCCCATGTACCTCGAGGCCTTCCAGGTCCGCCGCGCCCAGGCCTTCGGCGCCCAGGGCCACTCGGGTCACGAGACCTTCCCCAATGTCATTCGCCTGGTCGCCTCGGGCCGCGTCGACCTGAGCCCGATCATCACCGCCAAGTACGGTCTCGACGACACGGTGGCCGCCATCGCCAAGTCGACCGACCGGACCGACGGCAAGATCCTCGTCAAACCCAACTGAATTTGACGAGATTTGGAGAGCATGACGGTGGACGATCTGCGCATGGCCGTGGTGGGAGTGGGCCGGATGGGTCTGACCCATGCGGAGAATCTCGTTTCCAGAATTCGGCGTGCACACCTCGTCGCCGTGACGACGTCCAGTGCCGAGCGGACCGCGGAGGTCCGCCGGCGCTGTGGCGCCGTGTCCGTCCATAAAGATCTCGATTCGTTGCTCGAGGCTGAGCGCCTGGACGCGGTCGTGATCGCGAGCAGCACCTCGGCCCACGTAGCCAATGTCGAAGACTGCGCCGCGGCCGGTCTGCACATCCTGTGCGAGAAACCTCTGGGTCTGAGTCTCGAGGAATGCGACCGTGCGGGGGCGGCAGCTCGAGCCGCGGGCGTCAAGCTCATGCTCGGGCACACCCGCCGTTTCGATTCGGGCTATATCGAAGCCAAACGCGTCATCGATGCGGGAGGGATCGGGCAGCCGGTCCTCTACCGGTCGCTCAGCGGCGATATGAACCCACCGCCGGTCTCCTTTGCCGATCTCGGGGTCAGCGGCGGCCTCATCCTGGACTCCATGTACCACGACATCTACCTTGGGCGGTGGCTGCTGGGAGACGAGATCGTTCGGGTCTACGGCGAGGGAGGCGCCCTCATCGACACATCCATCGCGACGGTGGGCGATGTCGACAACGCCGTGGTCAGCGTGCGGTTTGCCGGCGGCGCCATGGGCGCCCTCACCGCCAGCCGGACCACCCGCTATGGGCACGATCTACGTGGTGAGGTGATCGGCGATGAAGGAGCGGTCCAGATCGGCCGTCTTCGCCGAACCCCGATCCGAGTGTTGGATCGTGGTGGCGCCCACCATGATGCGGTCCATACGACGCCCCAACGCATGGGCGACGCCTTCGTGACCATGCTTCAGGCATTTGTTGATTGTGTCGTCGATGACACCCCACCACCGGTCACCGACCGGGACGGGGCGGCGACGCTGGCGGTGGCCCTCGCGGGTCGCCGGTCGATTCAGACCGGGGAGCCCGTCGAGGTCAGAACATCAACCACAGGGTCGCCGAACGATGACCCAGGACTGAATTGACGAGAGAACGAGTCAAACAAGGAGAATCACATGTCTACCAACCCAGAAGATCCCCGGTTGCTGGCCACCGATCAGCCGGATCTGTTTTTTGAAGACAACACCGTCGGGCGGTGCAAGAAGGAAGTGTGGGACGCGACTGACGCCGAGGTCGATGCGATGCTCGCCGAGTACGGCGTGCCCTCACCCTGCGAGTGGGGCAAGGCCGGGTCGTATATCCAGACCACCGTGCGCCACCAGGTCGAGGCCGAGCGCCGGAAGAACGACATCGTCATGATTCCCATCGGCTGCACCGAACTCCACGGTCGTCACCTGCCGAGCGCTTCGGACACCCTTTATGTCAGTCAGATCTGCGAGGGCGTGCGACGCTTCACCGCCAAGCGGGGAGCGCCCGTGAGTCTCGCGCTGCCGCCGCTCAACTACGGGTCGCACCCGTATCACCACCTGGGGATGCCGGGCACCGTCATCATCCGCGAGAACATCGCCCGCGAGTTCCTCATCGATGTGATGCTCGGTCTCTGGAACGACGGCTTCCGCAAGCAGATCCTGATCAACAACCACGGTCATCTGTGGATGCTCGAGTCGGCCATCCAGCAGTTCCAGAAGCGCTATCAGCTGCCGGGCGTCTTCCGCGTCATCGACTGGCACCGTGCGGTTCGCGAGTTCTTCCGGACCGAGCCCAAGGGCGGCAAAATGGACACCAATTTCGTCCACGCGGACGAGTCAGAGACCTCCCTCGGTCTGCTGCTCCACCCCGACATGGTGGACATGGACTATGCGGTCGACACCGAAGGCATCGGCTGGCTTCCGGATGGTCACTTCGACAAGTCGGTGGATCCCTTCGGCCGGCCGAGCCGCTGGTCCGAGGGCGAGGGCCACTTCGCCATCGAGATCGCCGCGACCCCAGAGGGCGTCGTCGGCAAGGCCACCCAGGGGACAGCCGAGAAGGCGAAACGGCCGCTTGCCGCCATCTTGAAGTACCTCACCCTGCTCAACGACCAGACTCTGGAAGCCTGGCCGGCGGGGACCGTGCCTCCGGTGGAGATGGTCACGCTGCGCACCGAAGCCGAGATGGAGCCCTATCTCCGCGAACCCCTGAGCGAGGGTTGGAAGCCGGTCTATGCCCTGCCGCGGATCGGTCAGGGATCGAACTCGTAGGCTGGTGGCATGAAACTCAGCGTAGTGCTGTCGACCCACGCCGCCGCCTTCCAGGCGGTGGCTTTCAAGGGCGATTTCGAGGCCAATGTGGGCAAGATTGCCGGCCTCGGTTATGACGGTGTCGAACTCGCCGTGCGGGATCCAAAGTTGGTGAACGCCGGCGAGCTCGAGCGCGTCATTTCATCGCATGATCTGGTCGTGCCCGCCATCGGGACCGGCCAGGCCTGGGGCGAGGAGGGATTGTCCTTCACCAGCGATGACGAGAAGGTGCGCGCCGCGGCCATCGAGAGAATTTCGAGTCACGTGCCGTTGGCCGCCCACCTCGACGCCATCGTCATCCTTGGTCTCATCCGCGGAATCACACCCGAAGGACAGACCCACGAGCGGTCCATGGAATACATGGTCGAAGCAATCCAGGCGTGCGCGGCTGCGGCTGCGGGAACCGGAGTGCGATTCGCCCTCGAGCCGATGAACCGATACGAGACCGATCTCATCCACTCCGCGACCCAGGGGTTGGATCTCATCGAGCGGGTCGGCGCGGACAACTTCGGTCTCCTGCTCGATACTTTTCACATGAACATCGAAGAGGCGGGTATCGAGGACAGCATCAGGGCCGTCGGCGACCGGATCTTCCACTTTCACGTGGCGGATTCCAATCGCTGGTATCCGGGCGCCGGACACCTCGACTTCAGATCCATCCTCGATGTCTTGGATTCCACGGGATACGACGGTTTTGTCTCGGGCGAGTTCATGCCGCTGCCCGACGCCGACACCTCTGCCGAGTTGGGGATCAAGCATCTGCGGACATTGTGAGAGCACAGGGAGATTCAAATGAAACAAGGTCTGCTCGTTCGATCCACCGTCGTGCTTTGTTTGGTGGTGCTCGTGTGTTCGTCGGTCGCGATGGCCGCCAAGCCGAGCCACACCGGCTACCCCCGCCTGATGCAGGGGCCCATGGTCGGAGCCGTGACCGCCACCGACGCCAAGATCTGGGTTCGGACGAGCGGCGCCTTTACGGTCGCCATCAGATACGATCTGACCCCCGACTTCAGCGCGGCAGAGCAGACCGAGCCTGTGATGGTCAGCAAAGCCGAAGACTACACCGCGACCATCACCATCACAGGTCTCCAACCATCCACCGAGTACTTCTACGAGATCATCGTCGATGGCATCAAGGACCGGTATCTCGAGAACCTCAAACCCCTTCGCTTCGAAACCGGTCCACCCGCCGGCGACGCGGCCGATCTGAGGGTCGTCTTCGGCTCCTGCCCCAAATGGCAGGACGATCGCATCCAACCGATCTGGCCGTGGGTCGCGCACTGGGAGCCGGACATCCTTTTCTGGATCGGTGACAATATTTATGGCGACGTCCTCGATCCGGACTTCCTGCGCGAGGAGTATCGCCGGCAGCGCGAAGTTGCAGGATTGCAGCCGGTGATCCACAACATCTCCAACCTCGCGGTCTGGGATGACCACGACTTCGGGCTCAACAACCACGATCGCACCAACCCGGTGAAGGAGGGCGCCTATGAGGCCTTTTTAGAGTACTGGCCCAATCCGTCCTTCGGTCTGCCCGAGGTCAAGGGCATCTTCTACACCTACACCTGGGGCCAGGTGGAGTTCTTTGTCATCGACGGACGCTGGTATCGCGATCCGGATGAAGACCCGGACACACCCGAGAAGACCATGCTCGGAGCCGCTCAGTACACTTGGCTCACGGAGCAACTCGAGGCCAGCACCGCGGTCTTCAAGGTTCTGGTTTCGGGCAGCGGGTGGAGCAAAAACAAGGGCCCGGGCGGTGACTCGTGGGCCGCGTTCCTGCACGAGCGTAACCGGCTTTTTGACTTCATCCGTGATTCGGAGATCACCGGAGTGGTCATGATGTCGGGCGACACCCACATCGGTGAACTCAACGTCATCCCGTGGTCCGAACACGGCGGCTACGATCTCTACGACATGGTGAGCTCGCCGCTGGCGCAGGTCATCCCCGACAGCTGGCTCGAGCGCCGGCCCGAGCGGCGGGTCTGGCCCGCCTATTTCCAGGGGAGCAACTTCGGCCTGGTGGACTTCAATATGGGCGAGGATCCGACCATGAGCTATCGGCTGGTCGACACTTTCGGCCGGGTCGTGCGCGGTCCGTTCGAGGTCAAGGCCTCAGAACTCGTGAACGGAGTCACCTCCTGGCCCGACAAGGTTGAGGAAGTTCCGAAGAAACGGCAGGAACACTATGACGCCGGAGAAGGCTATTACGAAATCCCGGTGGATGACTGAATCGCAGAATGATGAATGATGAATGATGAATTTTGAATTTCGAGCCACGGTGGTGCTGAATTGACCGCGTTGATGTGTTGTTGTCCTTAAGAAGACCGTTGGAGTCGAGCGGGCGAGGGGTGCGGGAACGACTCGAACCATGACGCCAGAGGTCAAGGAGCCGGTATGAACCTCCGTGAAGATCTGCTGAGAATCATCGAATCGCCACCGGAAGGTGTGGATCGAGTTCCCATCGCCATCGCCGACCGGTCCCTGGAGATCTACCCAAATTCAGCCATTGCTCTCGGCCAGGCGCTGCTTTTTATGGGTCGCGGCACGCCCGGCCGCCGACTCTACATCGTGGCGCCGCCTAACGATCCGGTGTCGGAGCGTTTTGAGGGCACCTGCTTGAAGTGGGCATTCGACACCCAGGATCAGGTTCGGCGCTGCCGCCTCACGCCGGGCAACGCCGCCGTGCTGCGTGAGCTTCTGGATTGGACGCGACCACGGGTTCTGGGCCTTGCCGACAGTTTCGGGCTCGGTGACCGGCTTGGAATCGCCGGGCCGGCGCATCTTCGCGCCATGGTCGGCAGCGGTTTCGAGGTGGTCCTCGCTCAGCAGTCGATCCGTGAGCTCGAACGCACCGAACGGACCCCCGGCGAGGTCATGGACGCCGCCACCTGGGCGGTCTTCCAGGAGGGCTGGCGCTCGGGTTACGGGGCCGATGCCGATCATCTCAAGACCCCGGCCGATGTCGACCTCATGGCAGCCGCGGGTTTCACCATGTTCACCATCGACCCCGGCGACCATGTGGTGGACGCCGCCGATGAGATGTCCGACGCCGAACTTCGCACCGCGGCCGCCGATCTTCCGTGGGCTGCGCTCAACGAGAACCTCGAGAGTGTCCTCTCGCGATTTGCCGGAAAGCGGTTTGAGGTCGGATCAGAGCTCGTGCTCGAGCCGAGGGCCGAAGATGTCCTTCGAGGGCTGGTCAAGTACGGCGCAGCGCTGGCCCACGTCGCCGCCATGTACCGCCACATCGTCGAGGTCATGGGTGATCGTCCCTTCGAGATCGAGGTCTCGGTGGATGAAACCGCCTCGGTCACGAGCCCCTTTGAACACTGGTTGGTGGCATCGGAGCTCAAGCGGTTGGGGGTGAAGTGGGTCGGTCTGGCGCCGCGTTTCGTCGGCGACTTCGAAAAGGGGATCGACTATCGCGGCGATCTCGGTGTTTTTAAATCTGAGTACCTCAAACACCTCGCCATCGCCGAGACCTTCGGCCCCTACAAGATCAGCATCCACTCCGGCAGCGACAAGTTCGGGGTCTACCGCACCATCGGCGAGATCGGATCGGGTGGTGTCCACGTCAAGACCGCGGGGACCAGCTACCTCGAGGCGCTGCGCGCGATCGCCGATTGCGATCCGGGGCTCTTCCGCGAGGTCCTTGATTTCGCGCGCTCGCTCTATGAGCACGAGCGACGGACCTACCACGTCTCGGGCGAGCTCGAGCGGGTGCCCGCGGCGACAACGCTCGATGACGAAGCGCTGGTCCGGCTTCTCGATGACGAGGATGCGCGGCAGGTGCTCCACGTCACCTTCGGCCGGGTGCTCACTGAGCGAGACCCGGACGGCAGGACGCTCTTCAAGGACCGGATCATGGCAGTTCTCAGAGAACACGAGGATGTCCACTTCGGCAATCTGGTGACGCACTTTGGGCGCCACACCGCACCGTTCGGGAGGGTCTGATGAGCTATCTCGAGGATCTGTTTTCGTTGGACGGAAAGGTCGCGGTGACCATCGGCGCCGGGGGCGTCCTCGGCGGCGCCATGGCCACGGCGCTGGGCCGGGCCGGTGCACGGGTCGCGGTCCTCGATCTCATCGAGGAGGCGGCGGTGGCGCAGGCAGATACGATCTACGGTGCGGCGGGGGTCGACGCCATGGGAATCGCGGTCGACGCCACAAGCGAGAGCGATCTCAGATCCGCGCTTGATCGGATCGTCGAGAAGTGGGGGCGGGTCGACATCCTGCTCAACGCGCCAGGGATCAACTCGGGGACTCCTGTCTTCGAAATCACCCGCGAGGAGTGGGACAAGATCCTCGCCGTGAACCTGACCTCCTATTTTCTGGCCAGCCAGATCTTTGGTAAACGGATGGTGGAGCAGGGCGAGGGCGGGTCGATCATCAACGTCTCATCGGCCTCGTCGGGACCGCCGCTTTCCAAGGTTTTCACCTACTCCATCACCAAAGCCGGAATCAACAACATGACCCAGTTCCTCGCCCGTGAGTGGGCGCCGAACAAGGTGCGGGTCAACGCCGTGGCGCCGGGGTTCTTCCCCGCCGAGCAGAACCGCAAGCTGCTCACTGAAGAGCGGACGGCGTCGATCATGGGCCACACCCCCATGGGCCGGTTCGGCGAAGCCGAGGAGCTTGCCGGCGCGGTGGTGTGGTTGGCTTCCGAGCCCGCATCGAGTTTCGTTACGGGCACCTTGGTCCGTATCGATGGCGGCTTCACCGCAATGACCATCTGAGGGCGATGTGGAAAAAGATCGTCCCCTCGTCGAATCGGAGATTCGCCAGGTCCTGACCGACGGCCTCGATGAGAAGAGATTTGCCGGCAAGAAGGTCCTGGTCGTCATTCCGGACAGCACCCGAACGGCGCCGATTCCATTGATGTACCGGTTGCTGCACGAGGTTCTCGGCCCGCGGGTCGAGGCTCTCGATTTTCTGGTGGCGCTCGGCACCCATCCCCCCATGGATGACGCCGCTCTTGGTCGATTGGTGGGCGTCGAGGTCCGCGATGGATCCACCGGGGATTCGATGGTCTTCAACCATCGATGGGATTTGGATGAGAGCTTCGTGACCGTGGGAGTGATTCCCGCCTCGGAGATTCGCGACGCCAGCGACGGGCGGATGGATCTCGACGTGCCGGTCCGGCTCAACAGGCTGGTCGGCGACCCCAACGGGGAACGCCTCTATGACGAACTCCTGGTCTGCGGACCGGTCTTCCCGCACGAGGTCGCGGGTTTTTCCGGCGGCAACAAATATTTTGTCCCGGGAGTGTCGGGCCAGGAAGTCATCGATGTCACCCACTGGCTCGGGGCGTTGTTGACGAGCAAAGAGATCATCGGTGTCGCCGACACTCCGATGCGCCGGCTCATCAACCGTGCCGCGTCCTTCATCCCTACTCCGAGTTCGCTCATCGCCATGGTCATGCACGGACACGATCTTCGTGGGCTCTATGTCGGTGAGATGGAGGCGACCTGGCGTCGCGCTACCGAACTGTCGGCAAAGCTCGATATCGTCTGGGTCGATCGGCCGTACCGGCGGGTTCTGTCGATGGTTCCCGAGATGTACGATGATCTGTGGACCGGCGCCAAAGGGATGTACAAGCTCGAGCCGGCCATCGCCGATGGTGGCGAGGTCGTGATCTATGCGCCGCACATCACCGAGGTCTCCTATGTCCATGGGCGGATCATCGACGAAATCGGCTATCACGTCCGTGACTATTTCACCGCCCAATGGGAGAGGTTCTCCCGCTTCCCGTGGGGGATCGTGGCGCACTCCACCCACGTGCGCGGTGCGGGGACATTCGTGGATGGTGTGGAACGCGCGCGCATCGATGTGACTCTGGCCACGGGAATCCCGAAGGAACGCTGCGAGCGTATCGGTCTCGGCTATCTCGACCCGGCGTCCATCGAACCGGATGAGTGGGAGGACCGGGAGGATGAGGGGATCCTCCTCGTGCGCAGAGCAGGGGAACAGCTGTATCGCGTAAGGGGTGATGGTCAATGATCAATGCAACTTCGATGATTCTGAAGGGCAAGCAGGATGCTTGCCCCTATAAAGAACGAGCACCTTTGTAGCGGCAAGCTTCCAGCTTGCCACTGCGACTATTCTCAATGGAGGAGACGAATGACTGACAAAGCGGATCTCGGGCTCATCGGGCTCGCGGTGATGGGCCAGAACCTGGTCCTCAATATGAACGACCATGGTTTCAAAGTGGCGGTCTTCAACCGCACCACCTCGGTGGTCGACGAGTTCATCGACGGCAATGCCAAGGGCACCGACGTGATCGGAACCCACTCGATCGAGGAGCTGGTGGACTCGCTCGCCTCACCGCGGCGGGTGATGCTGCTGGTCAAAGCCGGCAAGCCTGTCGACGCATTTATCGAGATGCTGATCCCGCTGCTCGACAAGGGCGACATCATCATCGACGGCGGCAACTCCAACTACAACGACACCATCCGGCGCACGGCTTGGGTCGAATCTGAGGGACTGCTCTATATCGGAACCGGGGTTTCGGGTGGAGAAGAAGGCGCCCGCATCGGCCCGTCCATCATGCCCGGTGGCTCGCCGGCGGCATGGGAGCACGTCAAACCGATCTTCCAGGCCGTCTCGGCCAAGGTCGAGGACGGTTCACCTTGCTGCGAATGGGTGGGGGAGAACGGCGCCGGCCACTTTGTCAAGATGACCCACAACGGGATCGAGTACGGCGACATGCAGCTCATCTGCGAGGCCTACCAGCTCTTGAAGGACGGTCTCGGTTTTGATCACGATCGGATGCACGAGATCTTCGCCGAGTGGAACGAAGGCGAACTCGATTCCTATCTGATCGAGATCACTCGGGACATCCTCGGCTACCGCGACGAGGCCGGAGAGCCCATCGTGGAGAAGATCCTCGATACCGCGGGTCAGAAAGGCACCGGCAAGTGGACCGCCATCTCGGCGCTCGAGATGGGTGTCCCGCTCACCCTCATCGGCGAGGCGGTCTTCGCGCGTTTCCTGTCGGCAATCAAGGATGAGCGCGTGGCGGCATCCAAGGTTCTCGACGGACCCAAGGATTCGGGATTCGCCGGCGACCCCGCCGCTTTCGTCAACGATCTCCAGCAGGCGCTTCTGGCCTCGAAGATCGTTTCCTATGCGCAGGGTTACATGCTCATGCGGGCCGCCGCCAAGGAGTACGGCTGGAACCTCAACAACGGCGGGATCGCGCTCATGTGGCGCGGCGGCTGCATCATCCGCTCGATTTTCCTCGGTAAGATCAAAGAAGCCTTCGACAAGAATCCCGATCTCGAGAATCTTCTCCTTGACCCGTACTTCGCCGACAAGGTCCAACAGGCCCAGGCGGCCTGGCGGCGAGTGGTGGCTTCGGCTGTCGCCATGGGCGTCCCGGTGCCCGCGTTGTCGAGCGCGCTCGCTTTTTATGACGGCTACCGTCACGACCGACTCCCGGCGAATCTGCTCCAGGCCCAGCGCGACTACTTCGGCGCCCATACCTACGAGCGGGTCGACCGGCCGCGCGGCGAGTTCTCGCACACCGATTGGACGGGCCACGGGGGCGATGTCACGGCGAGACGGTATGACGCGTGAATCCGGTGGTGAGTGAATAGGGGAAAGTGATCAGTGATCAGTGAATTCGACGAGGCGGATTCTCGTCGGACAATAGAGGAGTTTTCATGGCTGAGCTGAAGATCAGAAAAGACGACTGTGCTCTCGATTTCCTGTCCCTGGGCTCCCTGGTCCATCGCCTGGATCCAGGTCGAATCCCATTTCGGAAAGCGCGTTCGGTGGCGATCCACGTCTCGGGTGGTGAGTATAACGTCGCCGCCAACCTGGCGGATTGCTTCGGTCTGAAGACCGGGATCGCCACTGCCATGGTCGACTACGGCATCGGCGAGATGGTGCAGACCCGGGTCAAGGAAATGGGCGTCAAGCCCTTCTACAAATGGTTCAAACATGACGGCGCCCGTGGGCCGAATATCGCCACCGTCTACAGCGATCTCGGTTACGGCGTCCGGCCGCCGGTGGTTTTCTACAACCGGGCGAATGAAGCCGGCGCCATGCTCAAACCGGGCGACTTCGACTGGGATGCCATCTTCAGCGAAGGCGTCCGCTGGTTCCACTCCGGAGGCATCTACGCGGCGCTGTCGGAGACGACATCGGAGCTCATCATCGAGGCGATGAAGGCGGCGAAGCAACATGGCGCCGTCACTTCCTTCGATCTGAACTACCGCGGGAAGCTTTGGGAGTCCATCGGTGGGCTCGAGGCCGCCCAGAGCACGTTCAAACGAATCGTCGAGCATGTGGATGTCCTCGTCGGCAATGAGGAGGATCTGCAGATGGGATTGGGCGTCAAGGGTCCCGATGTCGAGAAGAAGTCCAAGCTGGACACGGCTGCCTTCTTCGAGATGATTGCCGACGTCAACCGCGACTTCCCCAACGTGAAGATGGTGGCCACAACCCTCAGGGAGGTTGAAACCGCCAACCGCCACCAGTGGGGAGCCGTGATCTGGTACAACGGGCAGCGGGCCATCTCTCCGACATGCGAACTCGGTGTCATCGATCGCATCGGCGGCGGCGACGGCTTCGCCTCGGGTCTGATCTACGGAATGCTGGACGGACGTGAGCTCGATGAAGTCGTCCGTCTGGGATGGGCTCATGGCGCCCTGTCCACGACTTTCCCGGGCGATGTGACCATGGCCAGGCTCCCGGAGGTCGAGACCTTCGCGAAAGGCGGCTCGGCCCGGGTTCAGCGGTAATCGAGGTCGTTCCGGCACAACTGCGGACCCGGTAGCCCGTTGGAGGCGAGGCTCGCAGGTTTTGGTGAGATAGCGGATACGGTCGCGGCCGTCGACAGGCTGGAAGCCTATCGCTACACAGTGACGGTTCTGGGTGGTGTAGCGACAGCCATCCTGGCTGTCGACGGTGACGCGCCGGTAAGCCGCGCGATTCGGGCCCAAACACAGTCTGAGGAGGCACTCTCGGCCAACGGCGATGATCGACACCTCGTCGGTGTCGCGCTGACGATAAAGGAAAATCCCCTTTGTTGTGTCGGATACTCGTGATGCGCGGATCCAGTCACCTCCTGGCAAATCACGAGGTATTCCACCTCTGAGTTGCCGAATAGCTGGATCCACCACCGTGACCTTCGTGATCATCAAGGAAATTCCTGGCTGCACCGGAGAAGGTGTTGCGAGGCGTTTTCAGGTTAGAGCCGCCGGTGATCAAGACCGCTATTGCACCAACAGGCTCAAGATCACTTGTTTCCTCCCGCCCCTGATAATCTGGGAGTGACAGTCTTCAGCAACCTTCTTAGCTGAAGTGTTGATCCTACGGAGAAAACGACGAGGGAGACCCATGGAATACCGACAATTGGGGAACAGCGATATTCAACTTTCGTCCATCACCTTCGGCGCCTGGGCGATCGGCGGCTGGATGTGGGGCGGGGCGGACAAGCGGGATGCCGTTGCTGCGATCCACAAGGCAGTGGAGGTGGGGATGACCTCCATCGACACCGCGGCCATTTATGGGCAGGGGCACAGTGAGTCGGTTGTGGGTGAAGCCCTGGAGGGTCGCCGCCACGAGGTTGAGATCCTCACGAAATTCGGTCTTCGGTGGGACACCGACAAGGGACTTCACTACTTTGATTCAATCGACAACCAGGGCCGGCCCATCTCGATCCACCGGTATGCCGGAAAAGCGAGTGTGATCGAGGAATGTGAAATGAGCCTGAAGAGACTGCGAACCGACTACATCGATCTCTATCAGCATCATCGCGGCGACCCGACCACACCCATCGAAGAAACCATGGAAGCGCTGAGCATTCTGCTCGAACAGGGGAAGATCAGAACAGCCGGTGTTTCCAATTACTCCCTGGACGAAACCAAACAGGCCCTGGCAGCCCTTCCCATCGTCTGCAACCAGGTTCCCTTCTCCATGCTGGAACTCGATATCGAAAACGACCTTGTTCCTTACTGCCAAAAACAACAGATCAGTATCTTGGCTTATAGCCCTTTGCAGCGAGGGATTCTCACCGGGAAGATCAAACCGGGGCACACATTTGCACCCACGGATCACCGCTCCCAGCAGTACTACTTCCAACCGGGGAACCACGAGAAGGTCATGAACTTCCTGGCCGAGATCAAACCCGTCGCCGATGAGAGAGGGATCACGCTCTCCCAACTGGTGATCAACTGGACCCTCCATCGTCCGGGCATCACCCACGCCCTGGTGGGAGCCCGCACTCCACAGCAGGTTGAAGAGAACGCCGGGGCAGCAGGTTTTCCACTCTCTTTGAATGAGACCGAGCGAATCGACGCAGCATTGCAGAAGTTGGTGTTGGATCGGTAGTCGGCGTTCTTCGAGCCGACGTTTGCCCCGGTGGTTTCGCATACTCGTGGTCGGCGGATCCAGGTATGGCCAGGAAGATCACATGGCGTTGCGGTCTGAACTGCTGAATGGTTCACCACCGCGACGCTTGTCCGCATTAAGGAGATTCCTGAATGGTGGTTTATACAATTGCACACTCGACGGGTGGTCCATCGAGAATGTACAAATGTGTGAACCCGGCACGGGTTGGTTTCGCAAGAGCCTGCTTGCAAAATAGAAGTTAATTTCTATAATACAAGATATGATTCACCGGCAGGTGCACTCTCTGATTCGGGATCGGCTCGACCGGTATCCGGCGGTGGGGCTGACGGGGCCGCGCCAGTGCGGCAAGACAACCCTGGCGCTGATGATGGGCGGGCGCTATTTCGACCTCGAGCAGGAGCCTGAACGTCTCAGGTTGGATCTGGAGTGGGAGGAACTCGAATCTTCCAGCGGGCTTGTGATTCTCGATGAGGCCCAGTCGTGGCCGGATCTCTTTACCCGGCTTCGAGGCGCCATCGATCGCGATCGAAAGAGAGGTGGCCGATTTCTCCTTCTCGGATCGGTGTCGCCCGCGTTGATGACTCGGGTATCGGAATCGCTCGCGGGGCGGCTGTCGCTCGTCGAGCTCACCCCATTCCTGATCGGCGAGTTCCGGGGAAATGCCGATCTTCGAGCGCTCTGGCTGCGTGGCGGTTTTCCGGACGGCGGCATTCTCGATCGAGACCGGTACCCCCAGTGGCAGCGCGATTACCTGGCGCTGCTGACCCAGCGCGACCTGCCGGCGTGGGGTCTGTCTGCCGCACCTCAAACCACCGATCGCCTGATCCGGATGCTTGCTGCGGTGCACGGACAGACCTGGAATGCTTCACAGCTCGGCATGAGCCTGGGTCTCTCCTACCACACGGTGAACAGCTACGTGGACTTTCTCGATGGCGCATTCCTCATTCGACGGCTGCTGCCCTACCGGCCCAACATCCGGAAAAGACTCGTCAAGAGTCCGAAGGTCTATTGGCGAGACTCTGGGCTGCTCCACGGACGGCTCAATGTCATCGACGAGCGATTCCTCCTCGCGCAACCGTGGGTGGGCGCCAGTTGGGAGGGATTCGTCATCGAACAGGTGATCGGTTTCCTGACGTCTCGCGGGAAGGCCTTCGAGGCGTTCTACTTTCGGACCAGCGATCAGCACGAGATCGACCTCGTCCTCGACCTCGATGGTGAGCTTTGGGCGATCGAGATCAAGTTGACCGCGTCGCCCGATACCGGCGACATGGCTCGTCTCGACAAGGCGGCCGATCTCATCGGGGCGACCCGGAGATTCCTCGTCTCGCAGACATCGAGGTCGGCGGGCAGCGCCGACAGAGCTTCGTGCGATCTGCCAAGGTTTCTCGAGCATCTTGAATAGGTCCGAAGAAAGGTGCCATGGTGCCTGCCTATGGTGCCAGGTTTACACATTCACACATTCTCGATCGATCCACCCGCTGAGTGACTGAATGTGCGAACCCGGCACAGTGTGCGTAGCCGGGAGAATCGACCTCGGGGCGCTACCCGAGGGAGCCCGGTCGGCAGCGGGTCGGGTAGGATGGAACCACGTGGTTCGGCAAGCCTGCCGCGCCTCGCCAGCGGGAACGATCATCCGACCTGGAGTCAGCCATGGCGATCAACCGACGAGCATTCATCGTTTCCCTTGGCGCACTCGGTGTTGCGGCCTGTGCGCGGCGCGCGCAACCGCCGTTCCCCGAACTCGAAGCGGCCGGGGGACCCGGCGATCTCGGGCTCGCCCAGGGCCGGACCTTCGCAACCAAGATCGGCGACAATCTCGATTTCTATGTCGAGTGGCTGTCGGGGTCGGGCGACACCACTCGAGACCGGCTTCTCGAACTCGCCGGTTCCTTCGCCGAGGTTCTCGGGACGCACTTCCCGGACATGCTCGAGGAAATCGACGGCGTGGCACGGGGCTCCGGATTGAGGCTCGACGAGATCCTCCTCATCAACGCGCGAACAGACATCCTGGCGATCGTGGAATCCGAACTCGCGAGGCGGAAGATACCGGCCTGCACCGCCCTGGCGATCGAAGGAGGCGAGGGGTTTCCGAAATCGATCGCGCTGTCCCAGAACTGGGACTGGGACCCGCTGCTCGCCGACGCGCCCGTCGTGCTTCGATCACGACCGACCAACGGCCCTGCATTCGTGACCCTCGTCGAGGCCGGAATGATCGGGAAGATCGGCTTCAACCAGCACCGGCTCGGGGTCTGCCTCAATTTCCTCAGTCACGTGGCGGATGGCCGGCCCGGCGAGGTCGGGGTTCCCATTCACTGTCTCCTTCGGGCGGTCATGAACTGCTCGACCATCGACGAGGCGGTCGCGACGGTCGATGCAGCGCCGCGCTGCGCCTCGGCCAACTTCCTCATCGCGCAGCACGACGCATCCGGCCCGAAGTCCCTCGATCTAGAGATCTCACCCGACGCGGTGGCCGTCCTGACCGGCGACCCTGCGGGGCTGGTTCACACCAATCATTTCCTCGATCCCGAGCTGGCGACCGGCTGCACGAGCGGCCGCGGACCTTCGACCATGAAGCGATTCGGCCGTGCCCGAGACCTGCTCGTCAGTTTCGGCGCGACCGAGCCCGATCCCGTAGCCCGCGCCAAGCGGGTGCTTGAATCGAGAGCCGATCTCCCATACCCCATCAGCCGGCACCACAACCCGGACCCTTCGTCGTCGACCCTCGCCGGGATCATCATGGATCTGACCCACAACCGGTTCATCCTGGCCAAGGGGGCTCCGCATCAAAGCCAGTGGATCGATCTTCCGGGGGTCTGACGGGCGCAACGTTCACCCTTGACCGGGGGCCGGGAGTCGACCTCCGCGACGGCCGCACCCGCCGCTCCACTTTGAACCGGTGGTTCTTCACGGCAGCCACTTCCGTGGCTCGAGAAAGGAGGCCGGCGCGACGCTGCCCCCGACATCGTCGCCTCCGGTCCACGAGCTCAAACCCAGGTCGATGCCCCGACGAGGATCAGCGCGGCAGATCGAACCCGAAGAAGCCCGCCGCGTTCCGGAAACAGACGTCCTCCACCAGGGCCCCCACCAGGTTGAAGTCTCGGGGCAACAGCCCGGCGGCCATGTCGCTGCCAAGCGTGTTGCAGAGGATGCGACGGAAGTACTCGTGGCGGGAGAACGACAAAAACGACCGGCTGTCGGCCACCATGCCCACGAACCGGCGCAGTGAACCGAGTTGCGAGAGGGCTTCGAGCTGGCGTTCCATCCCGTCCTTCTGATCGAGGAACCACCAGGCGGAACCGAGCTGCATCTTCCCGGGAATCGAGCCGTCCTGAAAATTGCCGATCATGGTGGCCAGCATCTCGGTGTCCCGCGGATTGATGTTGTAGAGGATGGTCCTCGGCAGGGCGCCCGCGGAGTTCAGGGTGTCGAGGAACCGCGCGAGGGGTTCGGCGTATCGCCGGTCGCCGATGGAGTCGAATCCGCAATCGGCCCCCAACTCGGCGAACATCGCGCTGTTGTTGTTGCGCAGGGCGCCGATGTGCAGCTGCATGGTCCAGCTCTTCTCGCTGTTCATCCGACCCAGCTCCAGGAGCAACGCAGTGGTGAGTTGGTCGCGTTCTGCGGCCGAAAGCACCGCTCCCGAGCGGATTCTGTCAAACAGGGCGTTGATCTCGTTCTTCTTTGCCGGCGAGAAGGCGACTGTGGCGAGCCCGTGGTCGGAGAGCCGACAGCCCGCCCGGTGGAAGAACTCGTGGCGTGCTGTGAGAGCTTCGATCAGCTCGTCGTAGGCGCCGATCTCCACGTCGGCGACAGCTGCGAGCCGGTCCACGTAGCCGTTCCACGAAGCGGGATCGGCGAAGGCCAAAACCCGGTCCGGACGCCACGTGGGATACACCTGCGGTTTGAAGGTCTGGTCGGACGCAACCACCGCGTGGTGTTCGAGGGAATCAATCGGGTCGTCGGTGGTACAGATCGCGAGCACATTGCTGGATTCGATCAGCGACCGGGCGGAGAGGCCGCTTTGGAGCACTGCCGTGCTCCGCTCCCAAACGGCGCCGGCGGTTTCCGCACTGAGCAGAAGATCGTCGATCTGAAAGTACCGGGCGAGCTCCAGATGACACCAGTGGTAGAGGGGGTTGCGGAGCAGATAGGGCCCGATGCCCGCGAACGCGTCGAACTTCTCCCGATCGGTCGCTGTTCCGGTACAGAAGCGCTCGGAAACGCCATTGGCGCGCATCTGGCGCCACTTGTAGTGGTCGCCGTTGAGCCAGATCTGCGTGATGTTCTCCCACCTGGCGTCCGCAGCGATCTCGGCCGGCGGCAGGTGGGTATGAAAATCGACAATCGGCAGCTCGGCCGCATAGTCGAAGTAGAGACGGACCGCCTCTTCGCTCTGAAGCAGGAATCGCTCGTGAATCAGACCGTTCAAAGGGCAACCTCCAACGAGCGGGGAAAAGCATCCTGGATCTGGCGGCTCGAGCGCACGAAGGCGCGGCTGAGGCTGTCGATAGAAGCCGGATTTCGGTCCGGGGGCAGCAGGAACTCGGCAATCAGCACCACGAGAGTGGATTCCCCACTCCAGTACCGCACCGAAGTCGTGATGTTCGAGTAGTTTCTCACGCCGTCGATTATAGACTGGGACATCGATGTCGCCTCGCGTTATTTTAGACCCTGTCTCAACAATAGTCGGCGGCGAAAATCGATAGAGGAGAGGCCATGAACGTCAAGAGGTTAATGAGCGGCGGTGTCGTGACCTGGGCGATCACGACCATCGCGACCTGCATGACCTAGGGTGCGGTCTTCGAAGCGATCTAGCACCCGGTCCAGGAGTGATCAACGGCGCTCAACCCCGCTGAATGATTCTGGTTCACGCAGGCGGTTTCTGCGGCCGTACGGTGGGCTGCAGTCTTGACGAACCATGATTCTGGACGCATAGTGTCTCGAAACAAGCGTGAAAGAGGCAACTATGGTATCCCGGCTTATCGCCCCGATCATCGTGGTGTGTTTTGTGTTTTTGTCTCCAGTCGGGGCCCAGGTTGTCGATTGGGCGAGCATCGGGACAGGGGGTGCCGCCGGAACCGGCGACAGCGGCCTCGAAGACGCCCACCGCGCGATCAGCAGCGATGGCCGTTACGTGGTCTTCGAGTCGGCGGCCGACAACCTGGTGGCTGGTGATCTCAACGGCGATCTGGACGTTTTTCGTCGTGACCTGGTCCTCGGAACCACGGTCCGCGTCAGCGTCTCGGGCAACGGGGGCGATGCTCTCGGACCGAGCGAGAACCCCTCGATCAGCAGCGACGGCCGCTATGTCGCATTTGCGTCGATGGCGGGAAACATCGTGGCGGGTGATGGCAACAACGATTGGGATGTCTTTGTGCGTGACATGCAGGCAGGGGTCACCGCGCGAGTCAGTATCAGTTCGGCAGGCGGTGATCCGGACGGGCCCAGCAACCGGCCGTCGATCAGCACTGATGGGAGCCTGGTTGCCTTCAGCTCGTCGGCGACCAATCTGGTTTCCGGATTCGCTTCTGCTGCAGTCGATATCTACCTCCGTGATCTCGATGCGCAGCAGACCACGCTGGTGAGCATCGGATACGACGGCAACTCGGGCAATCTCAACAGCTGGCGACCCGAGATCAGCCCCGACGGCTCGAAGGTGGCCTTTGTCTCCGGCGCCACCAATATGGTTCCCGGCGACGCCGCCAGCCCGGATGTTTTTCTCCGTGACCTCGGCCTCGGGACCACGATGCGGATTAGCGTTGATCAATGGGGCGGCGATCCCGACGACCGCAGCGGGCCGCCTTCGACGAGCTTCGACGGCCGAGTCGTGGCCTTCTGGTCCCGCGCCTCCGATCTGGTTCCCGGCGACACCAACGGACAGGACGACATTTTTGTTTGGGATGCCGACGTCGGTGTCCTCGAACGGGTCAACGTGACCGACGACGGATCCCAGGCGCTGGGTGGAGGAAGCTGGCACGCCGCCGTGTCGGGCGATGGCCGCTACGTCGTCTTCCTCTCGAACGCCGACAATCTGGTTCCAGGTGACATCAATGGTTGGGGAGATGTTTTCGCCTACGATCGACACACCGAGACCATCGAGCTGTTGTCGGTCAACGCCTCTCACCAGCAGGCAAACGGCTCCTGCCGGTTTCCTTCCGTTACCCCTGAGGGAAACACCGTGGTCTTCGAGTCGTCCGCTGAAAATTTCATCACCGGTGATGACAACGGGTTGACGGACGTCTACGTCGGACACGGCCCGGCCGCCATTCTGGTCGACGGTTTCTCCTCCGGCGATACCACCGGGTGGTCATCGACGATTCCCTAGGTTCATCCTCGAACCGGAGCAGATCATCACCGCTTTGGAAAAACTGCTTTTTGGAGAAGCGATTGACCATTTTGTAGTTTTCTAAAACATTGTATTTCTCATTTTTCCGGTGATTTCAGAGACAACTACGTGAATGGTAGACTCGGGTGGTCGGGTCTTGAAGTTTCTCACGATATTTCTGTTGGTTTTCAGCGCAATCCCAGCGATGGCGCAGGTGGAGTCTGCCTCGATCACCGATGACACCTGGAAGTTCCTGACCGCGATCAAGTGGTCCAAGGGTCCGCAGGCTCTCGGTGACATCAAGAATCCCAACACCCGGATCGCCGTGGGTCTGCGACGGGTTCTGACCGGAGATATCTCCGAGCAGCAGTTCTACCGCGAGATGGCGACGCTCGATCTCGACGGCAAAGAGCTTCGAACCAAAATGGTTGAGGTCAAGACCAGCCTTCTGAACACCCTCGGAACCGACGCGGCCGGGCACTTCTTCGGTGAGATCTATGTCAGAGACCAGGCTGACCTGAGGGCCGGTTCCGGTGGCGAAGGTCAGACGCCGAAGATGGGGTCCCAGGTCGAGGATCTGATCCTCACGTGGCGGGACGGGCTCTACGACCAGATCAAGAAGAGCACCATGGAGCGTCTGGCGGCTGAGTTCGCGGGAGACGGCCGGAAGTACTCGGCGTTTCTCGCCGATCTCGGCAGCCGGCCAGACGGCGCCGGCAGGGCCACCGTGGCCGGCGACCTCGATGTGAATCTGATCACCGCCCATCCCGACATCGGCCCACGTTTTCTCGCCATCTGGGACGAGGGGGTTCGCGCCGCCACCGATGGTCTCTCCGGTGTCGATATCGATGTTGTGGCCACGGTCTTCGGGATGTCCGGACCCGAGGTCTATGCCGGTGAGGCGGGGCGCATCAAGGCCGCCGAGATGATCCTCGACGGCAGGGTGAACAACGTCCAGAAGGTCGATCTCGAGACCGGGCGCCTGGGCGAGCAGGTGAGCGGCCGGCAGGCCCTGCGCGAGGTTGCGCTGCAGGGGGGGCTCGACGGCATCGAGATCCCGGAGTCCGGTGATGTCAAGCTGCCTCCGGCGGGTCCGGCGCTGATCTTCGAGATGGCCCGCCACCTCGATCGCGATGTCCTTCGCAACCTCCAGTTCGAAGATATGGAGAGTTTCATCAAGGTTGCCAAGTTCGTCGAACGGGCCAGCGGCGAGGCCGAGCGCGCCGGGCGCCCTCTCGACTCCGATCTGGTGACATTCTCCAAAGACCTTGTTGAGGCGAAGGGCGCCGGCGACTATGTTCGAGCATCCGAGCTGATTGAAAACTACTTTGGTGGCGAGATGCCCTTAGAGGTCGAACTCGGGCGTTCACGGGACCCCAAGGCTCCGCTGACCATCGCCGCCAACCGCGATTTCGTCGCCCAGTTCGGCGAGAAGTGCTTAGCCGAGATCATGACCGCCGGCAAGGACTTTCTCGGCGACGAGATCAAGGCGATGAACGACCGGGTCCAGCAGCTGAACGGCGGATCGGGGTCGCCGAAGCAGGTGGCCGAAGACCTGGCTAAGCTGCGCGAGGCCATGGAGGTTGAGAAGCTCATCCTCGAGCACCCGGAGCAGGGAATGCGTACCCCGGATCCGGACATTGCCCGAATGGTCGACCAACTCCACGATTCCAACAAGTCGCTCATGCGTGACAACTGGCGTGACATCCTGCCGGACGACCTCAAGAAGCAGCGACGATTCGTTGAGGCGATGCTCCTCAAAGATAGTGAGCTCAACCGAAATCTGGCGGCCGCGACCCTCGCCCACACCCCCGAAGATGCGCTGTCGAAAGGGCTCGAATTCGTCGATGGCGTCGGCAATGTCCTCGACTCGCTGGACACCAGCCTGCTCGGTCCGTTGCGGGGTGAAGTCGACTTCATGGCGAAAATCGCCGAAGGCCACCAGGTGAGCTATGCGACGCGCGCCGGAGCCTTCCTCGGGGTCGAGATGTCGGGCAGCATGACGTCCTACCTCTCCGGACTCGAGGCCTACACGACCGGTGTCGAGGTCAAGCTGAACTCGTTTTTCTTCGATAATTGTCTGGCGAAACAGATTCAGAAGGCCAACAAAACCTTTGGTGATGCGGTCAACAGTTCCAATGTTGCCAGCACCGGGATGAAGGCCATCGCCGTCATTCAGCTCGCCGAAGAGCTCCCGGCATACTGGAATGCCTTTGACCAGGACAGCCTGGAAAAGGGGTTCAGCCAACTGGCCACCACCTTCTTCGAAAAACGAGTTCCTGGTGGTTCGAGTGTCAAACACGCGATGATGGGCAATGTCGGGCTCGCCTGCCTGGATCTGTTCACCGCCGTATTTCCGCCGACGGCGATGGTCTCGGCCGCCTACGGACTCGGGGAGGCAATGTCGAGGAAGACCATCGGTTACTACTGGTCCTCAGAACTCGAGCTGTTCACCGACGAGCTGTATGCGAGCGCCACCTGGGAGCTCACCGGAACAAAGCGGATGGGCGACAGCATCGATCTGTCGCAGTGGAAGCTCACGAGCGTGACCTACAACGATAAGCAGATCATCATCGACGAGTATCTGGCCCTCAAACGCGCCCAGATCTCCGAGATGCAGGCGGCGATGCTCGTACCTTTCAAGGACCGCAACTTTCCCTACCAGCACGTCGGATTCGACCCGTTGATGGGCTGGTACGCCGCCGATGAGCTTCTGCGCAAGAACCTCGCTCGATCGGACAACACATTGCTGGTCATCGACGAGGCGCGAAAAAATCCCCATGTCGGCTGGAAACAGGATCTTGATCTCTACCACCAGTGGACCTTGCGATGGGAGCGGGTCAAGGTCGCCTACCTCGAGCAGGTGATCGACCGGTTGCAACGCCGGAACGCGACCCAAGGCCTGGGTACGCACCGGCTCGCCGAGGTCCTGCTGGAACTCCACGCGATCACCGAGGAGCTGAAGATCACCTGGCAGGTCTTCGCCGCGCTGGAGAAGGAGGCCGGGTTCCACGAACTTTCCGGATGGATGACCTGGTTCAAGGATGTGGCGATCGCAGGCAAGAGAGCCGCTCTCCAACAGGGGGCCAACGAGACGGCGTTCGCCAAAGCGACACGGGTCTCCCTCAACTATCTCGAGGTCTACACCGACATCCGGGATGCGCGGGCTCAGACCGAAGAGGCATTTGTTCCCGATGGCAAGTCCGCCGAAGAGTCCGGGCTTCGCATCATGACCACACCGTTCCTCCTCGCCGGCAACCCGAATCGGGACAAGACCGGGTACACGCGGTGGGCGAATGCCCCTGCCGAGAAGGCGGAGAGGATCGCCAACGAGTTGGTTGCCATCAAGCGTGTGTTCGTCGCCGGTGGACAGCTCGATTTGGACGAGGGGTCCTTCGATCGACGGATTCTGCAGGCGATGATGTATCACGATGTCTTCAAAGAGATGTGGAAGACGGTCCAGACCAAGAACTCGGTGATTCAGGGCTCGGTCACCAACCTCGACTTCCGGCTCTGGTGGGAGCTCTCGAAGCAACAGCAGTTCGGCGACGATGCCCAACGACACGCGGACGCCGACGCCGGCCTCGCCTCCCTCACGGGTGCGAATGAGATCGAAGGCATCGGAAGCGACGATATCCCTCTGGCTCGCTTCCGCCACCACGACGCCGAGCGCGAACTGCTGGCCTTGGAGTTCCTCGAGCACTACCTGACGGGCGACGGCCGCCTCGCCGGGCTCGTTGCCCGAGCCGAAGAGCTCGCGGCGGAGATCGAAGCCAACTGCAATCGGGCGGAGGCCGAGGTCGATGCGGTGCGCACCGGCGCCGAGACGTTGAGCGCCCACGCCGCTGACCTGACGCAGACCCTCGCTTCGGTGGGGACCCGGATCGAACCCCTCGGGGCACAGCTCGATGCCATCGCCCGCGCCCACACCGAGGCCGAGGCCGCCACGGCTCTGATTGCCGGAGCAGCCACCGAGGTCGAACGACTGCGCCTGGAGATCTGCAACCGGCTCAAGAGAGCCCAGGCGGCAACTGATCTCGAAGTCCGCCGGCGGATCATGACCGAGATGCACGCCCTCAACGACAGCATCATGGTGGAAGTGGAAAAGGCCGATGACCAGCTCGGGTTGGTCGAACAGGCGGCGAAGGACGCTCGCGCAGCATTCAACGACGTGCAAGGCGTCCTCGAGGAAGTTCGTCTGATCGAAGAGGCGGCTGCCTCCGTCGATGATGGATCGGATTTGTCCGACCGGCTCACCACAGCGTCTGATGCACTCGGCGAGAATCCCCCCCTGATCGATGAACTCGGCGAGATCCGCGATGATGCGGTCGAGATTCTCGGTGCGGTGGCCGACGCGCTCGGACGAATCGCCGAATCCGAGGACACAATCGAACTGGGCGCCCGGGTCGATGCATCGGTGGACCGGGTGGTTGAGCTGGTGGAGCGAGCCGAGGGAACCGATGAAAGCGAAGCCTGCTGGGTGACGGTCAGCGACCTGCTGGAGGAGGCGGCGGTTCTCCTCGACGACGCCCGGGCGGAGGTCGGCGAGGCCAACACCGAGTTGACGCGGGCGATGACCACCATTGACGCCTTCCGGGAACGCGTGGATCAGGCGCAGCATGGACACCGAGGGAACCGAGGTACTTCCTCGAGCTCGCCGGAGACTACCGGGAGCGGCTGCAAACCGCGGCCGACGGCGCCGAGGTGTGCCTGGACCTCGCCGGAGATCTCTTCTCTCAGGGTGCCGTTCCGGATGTTCTCGGCCGGGCAATCGATGATGCGCGAGGCATTTTGGCAACCGCGGGGCTCCAGGCCACCATGCAGGGCGGGAACGCGGCGCCTTCCGTGGATCTGGAGTACTCGGTGGAGACCCAGACTCCTGCGGCTGGCGAACCGTTCCCCGAGAGTGGGGCGGTGACCCTCCGAATCTACGGACCCTCGGGAAATCTCAGAGCGCCGGCGGTGACCGGTTTGGCAGCTGCCGGGGCGCGGTCGGTGATCGAAGGCGCCGGGCTTGTGGCGGCGTTTGTCGCCGGGGACGCCGCGGCAACCCCCGAGGAAGCCTTCAAGGTCGAGGCCCAGAATCCTGCGGCCGGGACTCAGATTGAGCGGGGAGACACGGTCACGGTGAGGATCAGCGGCGCATTCGATGTCGCGGCCGCCACCCAGGGCGTCGATTGTTCGGCCTGGGCGGGGACGGTTGCGGCGTGGGACTCGGCCTCGGGGACCGCTCAATGCGAGTGCCCACCGCCGTCGACCTGGAGCGGGGCCGATGGACGTTGTGTCGCGGGCTCTGCGGTGGCGGCTGCTGCCGCACCGCAGATGGCAGATCCCTGCGCCGATCGCGACGCCGCCTTCTGGCAGCTCCTGGCGGCCCAGCGTTTGGACGACGCCCGCGATGTGCTCCTGCAATCTCAGGAATGCGGTTTCTACTCAAACGGCGTGGGAGCGCTGCAGAACGCGCTCAACCAGATCTGTCAGCAGATCAGCATGCAGATCCTCCAGGCGTGCGCCCAGGGGAATCTCGCCCAGGCGCAGGGGCTGATTGGGGAGGCGACCCGGCGTCGTTGCCGAGTTTCGGCCGAGGCCTACCAATGCATCGAGCGGGCACAGCGCTCGCAACGTGCGGAGAAGACCCAACAGCAGTGGAACCAGATCTTCGGGATGGTCAACCAGCTCGCGCAACAGATCCAGCAGGACCAGAACGGCGGCAGTCGGAACCCGGGCTCCGGCAGCACCTGGACTCCTCCACCACAGCCGAGTTTTATTGGTCAGTCACACCATGAGTCCAACACGGCCGAGGTGGTGTTCCCGGGAGCTACCCCGTTTCCCGGCACTGCCCCCGGTGGCGGCGGCACAAGCAGCGGTGGGACCCCCGCCGGTGGTGGCGGCGGAGGCGGTCAAATCCGAATGCGAACGCAAGTACTGCTCCATGTGTGGTGAAGTGGGTGAAACGGTCGATCTGATCGGGGTGTCGGTCAACTCGCAGTGCAACGAATGCCGGAGCGTCAACGCAGCCAATATCAAGGCGTGTTCGGAAGGCAGGGCCGGCGGCCCCGAGGTGGCGACCACGGCCGTCTACCGGCTGGTCTGCAACCGTTACGACGAGGATACCGAAGGCTGCAATTCCTACAGCTGTCTCGATCCCGGTGACGTCAAGGGCCCGTACGACCATGTTGTGGGCACCTATCATGAATGGGAAGCCTGCTACAAAAAGAGCAGTATGTACACGGGTTTTAGGCGGTATTGATTGTGAACACATCGGATTTTCGTGTGTTTGGCCTGATCGGTTTTGTGGTTTTAACGATGGCTGTCGGTTCGGTTTCACCGGCCGCGGCCGGTGAGCTCCAAGGCGCGGTGCGGGCGGTGTCGGGTGATGTTGTGACCATTCGCTGCGAGGACGGGGTGTCGCCGAGCCCGGGTGATCCCGTGACCATCGGTTTCGATGTCCCCGGGGTCGGGTTCGTCCCCCTCGAGGGCTCCTGGGCGGTTTCGCTGATCGGACCCGGCGGTGAGGTCCAGGTGAAACCAACGACCGGCCGACACGGTGAACCCCAGGTCGGGCACGTGGCCCTGATCACGACGGCGGCAACTGTGACACAGCCTCCGCAGGAGCGAGGGCCGGCAGGCGCCGCAGCGCCCGCAGCACCTGCTTCGGCGGCCGGTGTCGATCGCTCCGGTCTGCCGCCATTCGCGCAGAGTCCATGGATGGGGATTCGTCTGACCCATGTGGACGACAGCGCCAAATCCGGTGTTCCGATCGAGAGCGTGCACCCGGGCTCACCGGCCGACCGGGCGGGGATCCAAGCCGGCGACGTCATCGCGTCCATCAATGGAACAGCGATCCCGAACTCGTCCGCCCTTGACGCGGCCACCGACAACCTCCGAGACGGTGACAGGCTCGTCATTCGCCTCCTTCGCCTGCCGGATATGGTTGAAGTGGTGGTTTCTCCCGAGCTGCCGTCTCTCGAAAACCCGGTGGTTCAGACCATCATCGGGGTCGCATTCCTGGAGGGCAACGGGATCGCTCCGGATGAACGTCAGGGAGTGGCATGGCTCGAGCGCGCCATCGCCCAGGGATTCTCGGACGCGAAGGACATCCTCAACTCGTACCGCGAGCACAAGGCGAAGGGCGGGAGACCCGTGGGTCAGCAGGCATCGGCGGTCTACATCGCCGGCACCGAGGAGGGTAAGCGGCCGGCCTGGTTTGTTCTCGAGACGGGGATCTATCAGACCGTTGCCGCCACGGGCGCTCCTCTCCGCGATGTGCCGCCGGATATCTGGCAGCGACGCAGCATGATGTCCTCGCCGGACGAGGTCTTCCGGTCTCTCGAACCGCTTGGTGGCGGATGGCTGCTCTGGGTCGACGTCAGCATCCACTGGGGCGCGATCGGTTTCGCGAAGGACCGCGTTCTCGTGCAGTGCTTTGATCCCAATGGACGACTCCAGTGGGAGGAGGACGCGAGCAATGTGATGGCGAACAGCGCGGATCACTCGATCCAGATTCTGGCCAACAAGATCAACAAGAAGCTCTACAAGAAACGCGGTAAGCCCTGTCTGCGGCCTTGACCGGAATCACGCGGTGTTGACGCCGGCGGAAAGTGCGAGCGAGTTTCCGACTTCTGAGGACACCAGAGGTTCGCCTGCCTGGGATTCCGCTGCATTTTGGCTGAACTCTGGGGTGGTAACCGTGGCGTTGACGGGTGTCAGTTCCAGATAGAATTCGCATCTCAATTTGATACGGGAATCGCAGTCGACTCGGGTGGGTTTTCTAGAAACAGTAACCCGTCGGCTCTTCCACCCATACCCTCGGAGCAAGGAAAGATGTTCAGTAAACTCCTGGTCTCATTGCAGGTTCATGGAATTCTCGGCGAATGATTTCGGCAGGTTGATTTGAAAATCGCATCGATCGGGAGTGCCCTTCCCCCGCACTTCTATGACCAGGAGACCCTTCTCGCCGCTTTCCGAGGTAACTGGGCCAAACGCCATCACAACCTCGATCGACTGGAGGCGCTGCACCGCAACGTCCTGGTCGGCGGACGCCACCTCGCCTTGCCGATGGAGGCGTACGACGATCTTAAGACCTGGGGCGATGCCAACGACGCCTGGATCCGGGTGGCCCAGGAAGTTGGAGAGGTTGCGATCCGTAGAGCCTTGGAGAAAGCCGGCCTCGGGGTCGAAGACGTCGATGCTCTGATCTTCGTAACCGTCACCGGTGTGGCCACACCGTCCATCGACGCCCGTTTGATGAATCGACTGAAACTGCCGTCGCGCGTCAAACGGATGCCCATTTTTGGCCTGGGCTGTGTCGCCGGGGCGGCGGGGGTGGCCCGGGCCGCCGACTATGTTCGAGCCTACCCCGACCAGGTTGCGGTGTTGTTGTCCGTTGAGCTCTGTTCTCTGACCCTGCAACGACAGGATCTCTCGATTCCCAACCTGATTGCTTCCGGACTCTTCGGTGACGGCGCCGCTGCAGCGGTCGTGGTTGGCGCCGATCGACAGACGGATGGCCCCCAGATCCTCGACTTCCGCTCCATCTTCTATCCGGACAGTGAAGAGGTGATGGGCTGGGATATCTCGGAGTCCGGGTTCAAGATCGTGCTCTCTGCGGATGTGCCCGAGGTTGTCAAACGGAATCTGTGTCGGGACGTCGATGGGTTTCTCGGTGAGCACGGATTGAGCCGCTCCGATATTCGATCATGGGTCTCTCACCCCGGTGGCCCCAAGGTATTGACGGCCATGCAGGAGGCACTCGATCTCCCTGATGGGGCCCTGGATGTCACCTGGAACAGCTTGCGCGCGGTCGGCAACATCAGCTCGACGTCGGTGCTGATGGCTCTGGAAGATACGATGAGAGACCACCGACCCGAGCCCGGGAGCCTGGGGATGATGCTGGCCATGGGCCCGGGGTTCTGCTCCGAACTCGTGTTACTACGGTGGTGACAATGCTCGGTTCCAGGGTGGTTTTCACCATCATCGTCGCCCTCGAGGCCGGGGAGCGGATCTTTGAGCTCGTGCTCTCGGCGCACAATGCCCGCCGTACCCTGGGCCGCGGCGGGGTTGAACACGCGCAACCCATCCACTGGCTCGTGGTCGTGTTCCAGACAGCATGGATCGTGGCAGCACCGCTCGAAGTGTGGCTGCTCGATCGACCATGGGTGCCGGCTCTAGCCGTGATAACCGGTGTGCTTTTGATTGCAGCCATGATCCTGAGGTACTGGGCGGTCATCACCCTGGGCGATCGGTGGAACGCGCGCATTATCACCGTCCCAGGCGAAAAACCGGTCACCACAGGACCCTACAAGTATTTTCGTCACCCCAATTATGTGGCGGCATACGTGGAGTTGTTCGCATTGCCCCTGTTTCACTGCGCCTGGCTGACGGCTGTTGTTCTGGGTACCGCAAACCTCATCCTCATCAAGATCAAATCACGGGCCGAAGACAAGGCCCTGGGACGCGTCACCGAATGTGCCGGTCACTGATAACCTCTCTCTGGATGACCCGTGAACGACACCTCTATTCTCTCCAGCCTCCGGTTTCGAGTCTCGGGAGCGTCGGCACTCGCGCCTCGGATGATTGAACTGTTCGGGGCATAGGTGGCCGAGAACTTCGATCTCGTCGTTGTTGGAGGCGGGCCGGCCGGGCTCGCGGTCGCCATAGGCGCACGCACGCAGGGCTTGACGGTCGCAGTCCTCGACCAGCACCATCCGCCCATCGACCGCGCCTGCGGTGAAGGCGTCATGCCGGATGGTATCGCGCGCCTGAATTCCCTCGGCGTGACTCCACCGCCCGAAGGCAGCTCGCCATTCCGCGGCGTCCGTTACATCGACGGCGAAACGGTTGCCGAAGGGTTCTTCCCCGGCGCTCCCGGGTTCGGTATCCGCCGAACCCACCTCCACCGCGTCCTCGTCGACCGGGCCGAGGATGTCGGTGTGGATCTACGCTGGGACACCAGGGCTACGGGCCTCCAGGCCGACAACGTCGAAACCTCCAAAGGACCCGTTTTCGGTCGCGTTCTGATCGGCGCCGACGGTCGCCTCTCGCGGGTTCGGAAATGGGCGGGCCTCGACCGCGGTCCGGCCCGCGGTGCGCGATTCGGCATCCGACGCCATTTCACCATCAAGCCCTGGTCGGATCTGGTCGAGGTCCACTGGACCGACGGGTGCGAAGCCTACGTCACTCCGGTTGGTCCCGGGACAGTTGGGGTTGCGCTGTTGTGGCCACAACAGGCGACGACCTTTGATCGGCTCCTGGGCCTCTTCCCACGACTCGCGGATCGGCTGCAGGACGCACCGGTCGAAAGCACCGATCGTGGCGCCGGTCCTCTGGAGCAACGATGCCGAGCCGTCGTCCGCGGAAATCTCGCCCTGCTCGGAGACGCATCGGGTTCCCTGGATGCGATCACCGGCGAGGGCCTGACCTTGGCCCTTCACCAGGCTCACGCCCTGGTGACCGCGATCCAAGCCGGCGATTTGACGTCATACGCTGATGCTCACCGCAGACTGCGGCGCGAAGCCCGTTTCGTGACCAGCCTCGTCCTCTTTGCCGAAGCGCGCCCCCGGTTGCGGCGACGAATGGTCCGGGCCCTGGCCGCCGACCCGCCGCTTTTCTCCCGCCTTCTCGAAATCCTGGTGACAAGGGTCCCGCTTTCCAGCCTCGGCGTTGGGGGTGTCTTTCGACTTGCGCGTCACCTCATGGCCTCATGAAAATCCGCGATTGAGCAGCGGGGCTCGGAGAGTCTTTCGGGTTTCTACACCCTGGAAATAGTCCTGGATCTGCCGGGAGCCTGGACCGACCAGGCGGTCTGGGCGTCCGTCGGTTTTCTCGTCGAGGCGCTCAGCGCCTCGCCCATCGTCGCCAGGGTCGTCTCGCCCCTCGAGCTCCTGAGAAAGCTCGAGCGGTGGGATCACGATATGGCGCCCTCCTGGTATCGACTTCCGCAGTCGGGCGCCGACGTCGAGGCCTGCCGGAACGACCTGAAAGCCGCCCTCGCGGTCAACCCGACCTGCCGGCACGCCACCGAACCTCTTTTGGAGACAGTACCGCCGGGGGCGAGTTCCCAACCTCGTTGCCGGCTTCTTCTCTGGCCACCTTTCAAAAATTGAGAGAATCGGTGAAACTGAAAGGGAAAGAGTCGTTTTGGAGTTTTGAGATGATGTTCATTGCCAGACTTCTGCCATTCTTGCTCTTTAGTTCATTCGCTTTTGGACAAAATATAGAAATTACGATTGAATGGAAAAAGCTGGCGGATTTGCCTGAAGCACGGCGGAATCTGAAAGTGGTTGGCGCAGGCCATCGAATTTCCGCATTAGGTGGATATGCTCAGCCCAACAAAGGACCAGAGAGCTCTCATTATATATATGATATAAAAGAAAATAAATGGTCGGTAAAATCAGAAATGATTACCCCGCGTTCAAATTTTGCGTTAGTATCGTCGATTGATAAAATTTATGCCATTGGCGGCGACAAGTTTTTAGATAAATCGGAGTGCTATGACATCAAATTAGATAAATGGACTATGCTTTCACCTATGCCAACCGAACGGCAGCACATTTACGGTGATATTTCCGGTGACAATATCTATGTTGTTGGGGGATTGCTCTGCTGGGAATGTAAGGTAGAAGAGCAGTTGTCAGCAAAGATAGAGGTCTATAGTATCTCAAAAAATATATGGTCCGGGCTTCCTGATATGCCAACTGCCCGGCAGAATCCACTGGTATCGATTGTAGGGGATAGCATTTATGTGATTGGTGGGATGGATGATACAAAAAATATCCAACCGGTTGAGGTTTTTGATATCCGCACTCAAAAATGGAAAAGAGAGACTGATGTTCCGGAACCTGGCTTTTTCGCCGGATCTGTGGTCTACAAGAACAAAATCTTTATTCTAGACGGTGCAGAAACAACTGATGAGATAACGGATGTAATTGTGTATGACCTAGCCCAAAGGAAATGGGGGAAAACAACACCTCTTCCATATCCAGTTCAACTTGCAGGATTTGCTATCAGTGAAAACAAATTGTACGTTGTCGGCGGATGTGATTCTGATTTTAGAGCAATTAAGACTGTTTATTGCGGAACGATAGTTGACTAATATTCCTGTGGCATTTGATTGGTGCCGGGATTGGTGCCACGTACACACTCTCGCGATGGTTGGCGCCGATACATCAGACTCGGCTTTCTCGGTATTCCGCTACTGAGCGAAGCGCAGAGTGAAGGTGGCGCCGGCGCCCGGCTCCGAGACCAGGGTGATGTCACCTCCATGCCGGCGCATGATCTGGCGTGACAGGCTGAGACCGATACCGGTACCGGTCCTCTTGGTGCTGTAGAACGGGATGAACACCTTCTCCACCGACTCGGCAGCGATGCCGTGGCCGTTGTCGCTGATCCGGATGAGACGTCGTCCCTGCTGATCGATCACAGCGGCCAGCAGCACCTCGCCATCATCACACTCGGCAGTGGCATCGATGGCGTTGAGGGTGAGATTGAGCAGTACCTGACCGATCATCCTGGGATCGGCGGTGATGTGCATGCTCTCGGGAATCACCGATGTCCTGAGCGTCACCGCCTGATCAGCAATCTGCGGAGTGACCAGCCGCTCCAGCTCGTCGAACTGTTCCTGCACTCGGCACAGCTGCAGCTCCGGGCGGGGCAGGTGGGCAAGATCGCGGTAGGTGTCGACGAACTGCAGCAACCCCTGGCTGCGCCGTTGGATCACTCTGAGCGCCTCCCGGGTCTTCTTCCGCCGCCCCGGAGTCAGCGCTGCTGGAGGGTCATCAGCACCCGCGGTGAAATGCTGCTCGACACTGGCAGCGAGAGAGGAGATCGGTGTCAGGGAGTTCCTGATCTCGTGGGTCAGGACCCGGATCAGATCCTGCCATGCCTCGTTTTCTCTCTCGTTGAGTTCCGGACCGATGTTTTGGATGGTGATCAGGTTCAGGTGCTTGCCGTGCTGGCGCAGCTCGGAGGCAAACAGTGCCAGCTGCCGCTGCTCGCCGTCGACAGTGACGATTACCAAGTCGCGCTGCCCCGGGGTCAATTCCCTGAGCCGACCGTGCAGTTTCTGATGGACCCCGGCCAGATCGTCAATGTTGCGCAACATGGGGATGCCGAGCAGTGTGTTGGCCGCCGGGTTGATCAGCTCGACTGCACCATCCTCGTGAAACGAGATGACCCCGATGCCGATGTGCCGGACGACGGCAAGCAGGGACTGCAGGTGCTCCTCCCGGCTCAGCCGGAGCTCACGAAAGCTGCTCAGTATCCGATCGATCCGGTGTTGCAGCCGGGCAAAGGCCGGACCGCCCGGCAGCCCGGCCGGGCGGAGCGTCAGATCGTCACTTTCGATACAGCCGAGCATCTGGTCGACCTGACGGGTGCTGGTTTCCACGTAGCGCACCAGGGACCATGCCTGGCCGGCGAGCAGAAGACAGCACAGCAGGCTGGTGGCATGGCGGGGTCCGCTCAGCAGGGCGGCAAGGAGCAGGGCCGTGGCAACAATCAGTGTGATCCGTACCGCCACTACGAAGCGGAAGCTGCGGAGAAACTCAGAGCTCATAGCGCTCGAGCTTTCGATAGAGGGCCGGGCGGCTGATCCCGAGCTCACGGGCGACTCTGCTGATGTTGCCGCCGAAGTGTGCCAGGGCGTTGCGAATGACCACCGCCTCGATCTCCTCCATGTTGAAGGTGTCGAGCGGCAGGCTCGGACCTCCGTCGCTGCTGTCAGCGAACGAGAAGTCACCGGGTTGCAGTGAGGTCGAGCTACTCATGATCACTGCCCGCTCGATGGCGTGCTGCAGCTCGCGGACGTTGCCGGGCCAGTGGTAGGCGCGCAGCTTGTTGAGGGTGGCCGAGCCGATGCCGGTAATCTGCCGTTGATACTTGCGGGAGTAGAGGGTCAGAAAGTGATGAGCCAAGGCCGGGATATCCTCGCGGCGCCGGCGCAGCGGCGGCAGGGGGATCTCGATGGTGTTGATGCGGTACAGAAGATCCTCACGGAACTCACCTTGAGCCACCTTGTCCGGGAGGCAGACGTTGGTGGCACAGATCAGTCTGATGTCGATCTCGTGTGCGTTGGCCGAGCCGAGCCGCGTGACCTTGCGACTCTGCAGGACGGTCAGCAGCTTGGCCTGCAAGGCCGGCGACAGGTTGCCGATCTCGTCCAGCATCAGGGTCCCGCCCGAGGCCAGCTCGAAACGGCCGGGCCGACTCTCCCGGGCATCGGTAAAGGCGCCCTTGACATGGCCGAACAGCTCGCTCTCGAACAGAGTGTCGCTGAGTGCTGCCACGTCGACGCTGACAAAGACCTCGCCGGCACGGTGCGAGCGCCGGTGTACCGCCCGCGCCACCAGCTCTTTGCCGGTACCGTGCTCGCCGGTGATCAGCACATTGGCCTCGGTGGTCGCGACCTTGTCGATGACCTCCCGGACCTGCCGGATCAGCGGCGCGTCGCCGACAAAGTCCTGGTACGGCTGATCAAGGTCGGCACTGAGCTGCTGCTGGCGTGAACGCAGCGTCTGGGCCTCGCGGCGCGAGCGGCACAGCGACAGAGCGGCGAATGCTGTGGCCAGCAGCTTCTCGTTCTGCCACGGCTTGACGATGAAGTCGCAGGCTCCTTTCTTGATCGCCTGTACCGCCAACTCGATGTCTCCATAGGCGGTGATCATCACGACGCTCATGGTTGCATCGAGCTCCAGAATACGGTCGAGCCAGAGCAAGCCCTCCTGGCCGCTGGTGAGGTCCTGGGTGAAGTTCATGTCGAGCAGGACGAGGTCGAAGCGCTCGCTGGCCAAAAGCTCCGGCAGGCGCTCGGGCCTGGTCTCGGTTTGGACCTGGCTGACATGCTCGCCGAGCAGCATCTCAGCCGCAAACAGGACATCTTCGTCGTCGTCAACGATCAGTACGTGGCCTGGTTGCTGCATCACCGCCTCCACTCACCACCACTAAACGAGCACCATAGCATATGTCCGCCAGCGGACAGGTGGTGTAACGATGACTGACAGCAGGGCTCCTGTCTGCTGCCGTAAAACACTGAAAGGTAAGGACCTGGATTCATGGCACACCTCTTGCGATAGGTTTGCGTGCAAAGGACGGACCACAATGCTCGAAGATATGGATCGACGAATCGCAAGGCGGAAATGGACACTGCCCAGGTTGCTGCTGGTTGTCGCCGCCTTCGTGGTCGCGGCCGCCGCAATTCGGGGCGTCGTGCTGGCGCGGACCAGCACCCTCGGGGTCGATCGCGAACGGATCAGGATCTCGACCGTGACCCAGGGCCTTTTCCATGAGTATGTTCCGGTGGTCGGCAGCACCGTGCCACTGATCACCCACTACCTCGACGCCAGTGAGGGCGGTCGGGTCGAGGAGATCTATCGCGAGGCCGGGAGCCTGGTCGAGCAGGGCGATGAGATTCTGAGGCTCGCCAACACCTCCCTGCTGCTCGACGTCATGTATCGCGAGGCCGAGCTGTTCCAGCAGAGCAACAACCTGCGCAGCACCAAGCTGGCAATGGAGCAGCACCGGCTGCAGATGCAGCGCCAGGTGCTCGAGATCCGGCGTGAGATCGCCCGCCAGAAGCGGCTCAGCAGCAATGCCACACACCTGCTCGAGAAGGGCCTGGTCTCCCGCCAGGAGCACGAGCAGGCACTCGAGGAGCTGGGCTACCTGGTCGAACAGCGTGAGCTGCTGTTGGCGACCCAGGATCAGGAGCAGCGCCTCCGGCAGGAGCAGATCAAGCAGCTCGAGGAGTCGTTGCAGCGAATGCAGGAGAACCTGCAGGTGGTCAAGCGGCATCTGGACAGCCTGGTCATCCGGGCGCCGATCGCCGGACGGGTGACAGCATTGAACGCCGAGGTGGGACAGTCCAAGGCCCGCGGCGAGCGCCTCGGTCAGGTCGACGTTCTGAGCGGTTTCAAGCTTCGAACCGCGATCGACGAGCATTACATCAGCCGGGTCAGCGCCGGTCTGACCGGCACCTTCAGCTACACCGGCAAGACCTTTCACTTGCGGGTCGACAAGGTCTACCCGGAGGTCATCGAGGGGCGCTTCGAGGTCGACCTGGTTTTCAACGACAATCAGCCGGAGGACCTGCGGCGGGGTCAGACCTTTCACCTGCGGCTCATGCTCAGCGATCCTGCGCAGGCGCTGCTGCTGCCCGTAGGCGACTTTTTTCAGTCGACCGGTGGGCGCTGGGTCTATGTCCTCGATTCCGACGGCAAAGAGGCACGACAGCGTCAGGTCACCATCGGTCGCCGGAGCAGCGACTACTTTGAGGTCCTGGACGGGCTTGTGCCGGGTGAGCAGGTCATCACCTCGGGATACGAGCCGTTTGCTGATACCGAGCGTCTGGTGCTACGAGGCGAAGCCCGCCGGTGAGAATCGCTCATCTTAGGATCGTAGAGTGAGAGGAGCAGTCGATGTTGCGCAACTGGATCAAGGTCGTCTGGCACCAAACCAAGAAGCATCCCGGGTATGCTGTCATCAACATTACCGGCCTCGCCATCGGCCTCGCCTTCGCCCTGCTGATATTCCTGTGGGTGCGACTCGAGTTCAGTGTCGACCGTTTTCATGAGAATCTCGACCGACTCTATCTTGTGGCATTCTCCTGCGAAGGTGACCGCTTCTATGGTGACGTCACGGTCGGCGCAACGGCCGAGTACCTGCGGCAGACCTACCCGGAGATTTCCCACGCCACCAGGTGGTCGGTGCGTCCGCTCCGGCAGCGGTTGCTGAACACGGATGAGGCTCTGTTCAGCAGCTTCGGCAGGTACGCCGATCCGGATGTCTTCGAGATCTTCAGCTTCCCCTTTATTGCCGGCAGCCCGGACACAGCTCTGGTCGACCCCTCGTCGATCGTTATCACCGAAAGCCTCGCCCAGAAGCTGTTCGGGAGGACCGATGTGGTGGGCGAAACCGTTCGTGAGGAGGGTGGCTCGGTCTATACGGTTACCGGGGTCATGGCCGATCCACCGCTCAATACCCAGCTGACTTTCGAGTATCTGAGGCCGGCTGAGACCGCTGGTGAGATCTTCAATCAGTGGGACGTCAAGTGCCTGCAGACCTACATCAGGCTCGCAGCCGGCGCCGATCCGCAGCAGGTCAGCGCCAAGATTCGTGATGTCTACAACAACCACAATCCAGGCGCCTATGCCAACGACTACTACCTGACACCGCTTGAGGACCATCATCTGTACGCCCTCGGCGGTGGCGGTCGTATCGTCTATATTCTGGTCTTCTCGGCGCTGGCAGTTGCAGTGCTCCTGATCGCTTGTATCAACTTCATGAACCTGGCGACCGCTCGGGCTGAGCTGCGGTTCAAGGAAATCGGTGTCAAGAAGACCATCGGCGCCACCCGGGGTGAGCTGATGCTGCAGTTTCTGGGTGAGTCGCTGCTGCTCTCGGTGGTGGCGTTTCTCCTTGCTGTGGTGTTGGTGGAGTGGACGCTGCCGTTGCTCGCCGACCTGGTCAGGATGCCGTTGCAACTCACCATGGTATGGAGCAACTTGCCCGGCCTGCTGGCCATCGCCCTGGCCACGGGCGTCATCGCCGGCAGCTACCCGGCCTTCTACCTCTCCTCGCTCCAACCCCTCGCCGTGCTGGGCGCACGCCGGCCGGGGCGGACTGTCACCACCCACTTCCGAACCGCCATGATCAGGAAGGTGCTGGTAGTCGGCCAGTTCTCGGTTTCGATCATCTTCCTGGTCGCGATCGTGGTGATCATCCGGCAGCTCGGCTACCTGCGCACCATGGATCTCGGGTATGACCGCGATCACCTGGTCGTCGTCGACCTGCCGAGACCGATGGTGTCAATGGCGCCGATCGTCAAGACCGAGCTGCTGAAGCACTCGAGCATTTCGGCGGCCTCGGTATCCAGCGGGACCGTCGTTGGCTGGAGCAGCTCGTTTGGCATCGATTGGCCGGGCAAGCTGGAGGATCAGGTCTTTGACGTGGGGTACAACGACGTCGACTACGACTTCCTCGAGGCCTTTGGACTCGAGATGAGGGCGGGCAGATTCTTCTCGCGCGAGTTTTCCACCGACCAAAGTGATGCCTGTGTGGTCAACCAGGCGTTGGTTCGATCCATGGGGGTCACTGATCCGGTCGGCATGGAGATCACGATCGCAGCTGACAGCTCGTTCGAAAGCAAAGCGACCATTGTCGGAGTCATTCAGGACTTCAACACCGAGTCGGCGCACAGTCGGGTCAGACCGTTCTTGATGCGGCTGACCACGAACGGCAGCTACCTGTGGCTGCGCGTGTCCGAACACGACCTCGGCCAGACCCTGAGCGTCATCCGTACCACCGTCAAGGGCTTGGCTCCGGACAGTCACGTGAGTAGCCGGCTGCTCAACGATGATCTCGACCACCTGTACGCGGTCGAACGGCTCACCGGGCTGGTGATCGCTCTGATCGCCTCCCTGGCGGTCTTTATCTCGTGCCTGGGTCTGCTTGGCCTGACCGCATTTACCGCCGAGCAGCGGACCAAGGAGATCGGGATCCGCAAGGTGCTCGGCGCAGAGGTGCGGGACATCCTGCAGTTGCTCATGCGGGAGGTGGTGATCCTGGTTGCGATCGCGGGCGCCATCGCCTGTCCCATTGCCTACCTCGTCATGAACCGCTGGCTCGAGACCTTTGCCTTTCGTACCACGGTCAGCCTGCCGGTACTCGCGACCGCCGTGATGACGGTCCTGGTGTTGGCTCTGCTGGCCGTGCTTCATCAGGCTCGGCGGGCAGCTCTTGCCAATCCGATCGACGCCATTCGCCACGAGTAAGGAGGACAGTCATGATTCAAGACCAGAGGTCTGACCAAGGTTTTTCGCACCGAAGATGTAGAGACGACACCCCTGCGCGAGATCGATCTCGAAATCGAAAAGGGAGACTTCGTGTCAATAATGGGGCCGTCAGGTTGTGGCAAATCGACCTTGCTGCACCTGCTGGGCCTGCTCGACAGCCCGACAGCCGGCGAGTACCAGCTGCTCGGCGAGGAGGTCGCGGATTGCTCGGAGCGGCAGCGGAGTGCGCTGCGTAAGCGCAATATCGGTTTCGTTTTCCAGAGCTTCAACCTGATCGACGAGCTGACCGTGTTCGACAACGTCGAGCTGCCGCTTGTCTATCAGCGGGTGGCGGCGAACCAGCGCCGGAAACAGGTCGAGGAGCTGCTCGAGCGGCTCGGGCTCGGTCCACGGAGCAATCACTACCCACAGCAGCTCTCCGGCGGCCAGCAACAGCGAGTCGCAGTGGCGAGAGCGATGGTCAGCGGCCCGCAGCTGATCCTGGCCGATGAGCCGACCGGTAACCTCGACTCGGTGCACGGGCAGGAGGTCATGGACTCCCTGGTCGAGCTCAACGACAGCGGTACCACCATCGTCATGGTGACCCACTCCCCAGCCTTCGCAGCCTTCGGGCGACGAACCGTCAACCTCTTCGATGGGCGGATCGTCGCCGACCAGTCCGGCGTCGCAGGTCTCGTCTGAGAAGGGCTGAAAGAGAACGAGTGCCAGGCTTGAGGATCGTAGGGAGATTCATCTTCCTAAGTTCCTCAAGCCTGGCACCGCGACCGAAACTCGCCGGCCGTTTTGAGAATAGTGAATCGCCTTCGCAAACCGTCCGCGCGAGTCTGCGTAGCCTGAGATGGGCGGACGACGAAATCTGACGCCCTGGAGGATTGAATGTATAAGACACTGATCATCGCCACCATATTCATCACTCTCGCCGCCCCAGCCATCGCCGACGACATCGAGGCACCTTCGACACTCGACACGATTAATGCGGCGCCGAATAGCGTCAGCTTGTCGCCCCGCGAGCGGCCGGCTCAATCTGTGGATAACTGGTCGCTACAATCAGCCACCATGCAGCGCAGCTACGATATCTCCGTAGGGCTGCCGCTTTCCTACGCTGTCGAACCCGAAAAAAGCTACCCGGCGATCATCGTGCTCGATGGCAACCGGATGTTCGGCATGGCGCTGGATATCACCCGCGGGCTGAACGGCAGCGGCGAGGTCGAGGAGGTGATCGTCATCAGTATCGGCACACCGTTTGATGAAGGGCCTGAAGCCTGGGTGCGCCGCCGCATCCACGAGTTCTCCGTGGACAACGACTGGCCCCAGACCAGCACCTTCGGGAAAGTAATGAAACAGGTCTGCAAAGACCGTTATCAGCTTGACGCGAAAGAGTGCCTGGGCGGGGCACCTGAGTTCCTGCGCTTTATCAACGGTGAATTCTTGGCTGTGATGAATAACAAGTACCGGATCGACAACGATCGGCTGGGTGTGTTCGGTATTTCTGCGGGTGGATTCTTCGCGTCCTGGACCTTGTTGCAGGAAGAGTCACCGTTTCGGAATTACATCATCTCCAGTCCCGCGATGGCTTATGGCGAAGGAGGAGTCCTGCGCCACCTGGAAGCACGCAGAGCCGAGACGCACGATGACCTGGTGGCCGATGTTTACATGGCCGCCGGTATGCTGGAGACCAACCGGGCCTGGGAAGAGGGCGTGGGAAAGGTCGTCAGCGGCATGGCGGAGTTCTCCGGAATCCTGGCCTCAAGAAACTATCCGGGTCTGAATCTCATCACGGAAATGCACCCGGGCCTTGGCCACAGTGACGGAGGCGGCGCAACCTTTGCCATCGGTCTGCGAAGATTCTACGCCAATTAGGCCTGCTCTGAAAAAAGCATGCACACCCAAAATGGCGTCAGGCTTCTAGGAACTTTGAAAGTTCCAATTTCCCAGGTTCCTAAGGCCTGACACCCTTTCTCACGACGACGGCAGCCAGCACGTTACGGTCGTGCCACCGCCCGGTTGTGACTGGAGACTGATTTTGCCGCCGTGGGCCTCGACGATTTCTCGACTCAGCGCAAGGCCGAGGCCGGTGCCGGTCTTTTTGGTCGAGTAAAACGGCAAAAGCGCTTTTTTCATCGTGTCTTCGTCCATGCCCGGGCCGTCATCCGAGATATGAAGGAAGGTGCCGTTGCCGGCATCTTGAACACGGATCACGACGTGTGAACCGGTTTCAGACGCCTCGACGCCGTTTTTGACAAGGTTGATCAGCAGTTGGCGAAGTTGGGGGATATCGGCGAAACCGGGGCGCGACGGCAATGGTTCTTCGATCGCAAGCTCCGGAAAATCGCCAAGATGCGTCAACAAATCCCGCCAGTCGACGTCGGTCTTGCGGGGTTCGGGCAGGCGCGCGAACTTCGCATAGCCATCGATGAACTCGACGATATGGCTGAGACGTTCTTCGATCGTGGAGAAGATCTCTTCTGTTTTGTGGCTGAGGTCAGGCCGTTTTGCGACCAGTTTGGCCGAATGAACGAGCGACGAAATCGGCGCCAGCGAATTATTGAGTTCGTGGGAGATGACGCGGATGACCTTTTTCCAGATTGCGGCTTCTTGACGGCCGAGTTCGTCGGTGAGGCGGTGCAGCAGCACAAGGCTGTGTTGCTGTTGGTTGAGTAAAAACCGACGCTGGGACAGTTGATAGGTCTCGATGATTTCGTCCCGTTTGATGGTGAAGATTCCTTCGCCTTCGCCGGCCAGAATCATACGCATGTCCTCGGGGCAGTTTTGCTCGAGCTCGGCAAAGGACCGTCCTTCGAGTCTTGCGCCGCCGAGCAGGAGTTTTCGTGCTTCCGGATTGGAGAAAATAATCCTGCCGAGCGCGTTGACGAGCATGATCGCAACCGGTGAGCGGTCGAGCGCCGTTTCCAGGAGCAGCTCTTTTTGCCGGAGATGCTGTCGTTCCTTTTGCAGGAGGCGCCCGACATCGTTATAGAGCCGGGCGAGTTCCCCCATTTCGTCACGTCGGCCGGAAGCAAGGCGCACGGAAAAATCGCGGTCACGAAAGCTCGAAATGCCATCACGCAACCCGCTCAGCGTGATTTCAAGCGGTCGTAAGATCCTCGTGACCAGCACGGCGCCGATCGGCAAGCCGATCAAGAGCGTCAACAGGAAGATCAACCAAGGCTGTAGATGAAACGCGCTGCACGCAGCAGCGATTGCGGCCATGAGCACCAGGATTCCGGCGATGCCCAGAGAGACTCTACCTGCAAACGAAGTGCGAAATCGCCGGACCTCCGTGTGATCCTGCTCTTGTTCCATCAGTGCGGAGGTCTTTCAGAGCGTGCCCTCCGGTGCACTTCGATGCCGAGTTTTGACATCTTGCGATACAGAGCTTGACGGCTGATTCCAAGCACCTCTGCAGCATGGGCGACCACGCCGTCCGATTGTTCGAGGGCGTCCAGGACGTCGCGGATCTGGCTATCGTCAGCAGGCGACAGGGGTTCGAGGGGGGCTCCGTCAAAACCGAGGTCTTCGACCTCGATTTCGGGTCGGGAGCTCAAGACAGTGGCTCGTTGCATTCGGTTTTCGAGTTCCCTCACATTGCCTGGCCATGAATGGTCGAGCAATGCCTGTTCAGCGCGTGAACTGAGAATCTGCTCTCGGTCGCTGAAGTTCTTGAGAAAATAACGAGCCAGGGGAAGGATGTCATCGCGGCGTTTTTCAAGCGCAGGTATTTTCAATTCGACGACATTGAGCCGATAATAGAGATCTTCCCTGAATCGCATGGTGCTGATCGCTTCGTCGAGATTGGCGTTGGTCGCGCTGATGATCCGCACATCCGCTTTGTAGCTGCGGCTCGAACCGAGGCGACGGAATTCGCCGCTTTGTAAAACGCGCAGAAGCTTGACCTGTCCCGACAATGAGAGCGCGTCGATTTCATCAAGGAAAAGAGTGCCTTTGTCGGCGCTCTCGAAATGGCCGATCCGGCGTGATGAGGCGCCGGTGAAAGCACCGGACTCTGCGCCAAAGAGTTCACTTTCCATGAGGTCGGCCGGGATGGCGCCGACGTTGACGCGTAAGAAGGCTTCGGCCGAACGCCGCGAGTTTGCCTGAATGATCTCGGCAAGACGTTCTTTTCCCGATCCCGAAGGGCCGGTGATGAGCACCGGTGCATCGGATTGGGCGACGTTGACGGCGAGGGCGACGGTGTTGTGCATTGCGGTTGAGGTATAGACGAGGCCACAGAGGTCGTAGTTTTCGGCGAGGGCTTCTCTGGATTCTTCGCTCATCAAACGCAATCGTCCGTTTTCGACCTCGAGTTCCCGCATTTTCAACAGATCACGCAGACGATTGATGATGGAGTCGTCGTCCCAGGGTTTACGCAGATAGTCGTTGGCGCCTTCTTTGACAAGTTCGACAGCGGCTTCGAGTGACGCCCATGCGGTGACGAGCAGGATCGGAAGTGATGGATCTTGAGCGCGCAGCGCTCGAAAGAGCTCGACTCCTTCTCGACCAGAGGTCTCGTTCGGGCTGAAGTTCATGTCCTGGATCACCGCTCCGAGGGTCTCGGTCGCAGCAATTTTCAACGCTTGCGATGGCGTCGAGGCTGAAATGTGGCTGATGCCGTGGATGTCGAACAAGACCTGTAACGCGGTGACGACACCAGCCTGATCATCAACGATGAGCACTTTGAGATCCTGGTTGTCCAGATCTTGATTGTCCACATCGTGATTGTATCGCCTCATACCGTGCGAGTCGCGATCTCCGGCGCAACAGTTGTTGCACGGAGTGCCGGGATCAGGGCTGCGAGAAGACCTGCCGCCCACAAGACGGTGGCGCCACCGGCCACCAGAACCCAGTCAATCTTCGGAGCCTCCGCATACTGAACGAGTGCGTAGTTGAGCAGAATTGTCAGTACTATTCCAATGATCAATCCTGCTGTCGTGATGAGCCAGTTTTCGGCAAGGAAGTAGCGCAGGATGGCGGCTCTCGTCGCACCGAGCGCGCGTCTGGTGCCGATTTCCCGGATGCGTTGAGTTACTGAAAATGAAGTCAATCCGACGATACCAAGTGAGGTGACGATGATCATGAGCACGACCACTGCCGCCCAGATCTTCATCGCCATCAGGGTGCGTCTGAAGTATCGGAGCTTGATCTCAGAGAGTGTTCGCACCGTGACAATACGGTCGCTCTCGAGCGAAACCAACAACCCGTCCAGTTCAGTGTAGAGAGAGTCGATGGTGCCGGGCTCGGCACGTACGAGATAGTTCATTTCGCGGTTGTCACGCGGTTTGCCTGGCAGCAGCATCGTATGACCACCGATACTTGACCTCGGCCACGAATTGCTCATGCTGTCGACAACGCCGATGATCGTCCCGGTGATTTCGTTGTCCCGGTTGGAGAGCTGGCTGCCTATGACGTTCCCGTCGGGGAAGACTCGATCTGCGAAGGCCTTGGTGACGATGATGTTTTGTGGAGCGTCGTAGTCACTGCTGAGTTCGATATCGGATGAATTGAAGTTACGTCCTTCGATGAGGTTGGTGCCGAGAGTATCGATCCCGTGTTCATCGACCATGAAATATCCCACCCCCACGGTATCGATTTCAGAACCGGCGGCTTTTCGACCGATTGATGAGCCACTGCCGGACAACGGAAAGTGGTGGATTGGAGTTGCATCGATGATCGAGGTGTGGTTGCGTAGCTGCCGGAGATCTGCTTCGCCGACGCTCTCGACAAATTCCTCGTCTGCGAAGTTCTCACCAAATGGCTCGGTGGTGATGGCAAGAATGTTGTCGGTGTCCATGCCCGTAGGAGCGAGAAATGACTGACGTTTTTCAAGGAAGATCGAGGTGCAGTTGACCACGATGGCGAGGGTCAGCGCGACTTCCACGAGAATCAGCCAGAACCTCGTACGGTTGTTTAAGAGGGCGCGAAAAATTGGACCGAATTCCATCACAATCTCCAGTCACTGCATTTTGAGGTGAACGGCGGGCGCGACGTGGCAGATGCGCCAGGATGGATAGACTCCGGCGATCAGGCCGGCCGCGAGAGAGAGTAGGAGGCCGGCGCCGACCATGTTGAGATCGAGGTGGAGGTGCTCGCCGGTCGACAACATGCGGTTGATCAGGTTGAGCACCAGCACCGAGATCGCGAGCCCGAGGCCGCCTCCAAGAACACCGATCACCTCGCACTCGAGCACGTGTTGTATGAAGACCGAGTTGCGGCTCGCGCCGAGGGCTCTGCGGACGCCGATTTCGGGGGCCCTGCTCAGGAACTTTCCGAGCAGAATGCCGATGAGATTGATCGCACATACGACCAGAAAGAGCAGCGATACGACGAGCTGACTCCTCGTCGAATCAGGCACGACTTCTTGTTCTTCTAGCATGGTCATGACGTTGAGCAATCGGTTGTTCAGGGGTCGAGCAAAACGACCAAGCTTCTTTTGTTCAATAACATAGGCGTCCAGGTAATCCTGATATGCCTGCTTTTGTGTTGCAGAGTCGAGTTGAACCCACATCTGGAACCAGAGCATTTCGGACTGCAGGTAATCCTCGTGGTTGTTGATCGAATCGGGCGTCCAACCCCATGTGCTGCCGCTGGAATAAACCTCCATGATCGGAGTGAAGTTGAACGGCATGAAGATCCCTTCGGGCTTTCCAAACGGGTCGCCTGTCGGGTCGTAATACTTGGGTGTTGGACGCCAAGGTGCGAGTACGCCGATGATGGTGAAGTAGCGATCTTCGATCTTGAGTGATCGTCCGACGCTATTGACGCCCCCGAAGAGTTTCTGATTCATCTCTGAATCGATGACGATGACCGATTCGGGCGCCAGATCGGCAGCTTCGTCCCAGCCACTGCCGTACTGAAAAGGCACTTCAAACATCAGAAAGAAGTCGCTGAAACACATCCGTATGTGCTCTCGAAACGGGCGTTGCTGATCGTCGTCGGGGAAGACTATGAACTCTCCACGGAAGGCCGCCGTCTGGTAGGTCGGAACGTCGGATTGCATGATCGCCGTCGCGTCACGGTAGGTGAGCTGAAAAGGAGCTCTTTCAGGGTGATCGCTGTCAAATGGTTTGTCCGGATGCCAGTTGTCGAGTTCGACATGGAAGAGCAGGTCGCTTTTTTGTGGTATCGGATTGCCGGAGTAGATGTAATAGATCGTCACCGAGGCCGTCGACACGGCGATGCCGAGGCCGATTGCCACGACCATCAGGGCCGAGAGAACAGGGTTGCGGCGCAGACTCTTGAAAGCCAGGCGAAGTTGATAGACAAACACCGTCATTCTCCTCTCAAATCAGCAGTCTGCGTTGGCGAGCGCGGCTGGCTCGGCGTTGATGAGCGGAATGTGAGAGTCCTGAGTCTTGAGGTCGATCAGCGAACCGTCGAGCAGGTGGATCTGGCGTGAAGCGCGTCGCGCGAGATCGGGATCGTGGGTCACCATGACGAGGGTGGTACCGCTCTCGTTGACCTTTTCCAAGAGATCCATGATGTCGTTGGCCATTGCCGTATCAAGATTTCCTGTCGGCTCGTCGGCGAGAATGAGCTTGGGCCGGCCGACGATTGCCCGCGCCACGGCAACACGTTGTTGCTGCCCGCCCGAGAGCTGGGTCGGCAGGTGTTTCATGCGTGACGCGAGACCAACGGTCGAAAGCGCCTCTTCGATGGCAGTGCGTCTTTCCCTTGCGGGCATGCCGCGGTATCTCAGTGGGACGTCGATGTTGTCGAAGACATTGAGATCGGGAATGAGGTTGAAGGTCTGAAAGATGAAGCCGATCTTCAAATTGCGGATACACGACATTTGCCGGTCAGATAGCTTCGTGACGTCCTCACCGTCGAGCACATAAGACCCGTGGTCGAAGCTGTCGAGCAGTCCGATGAGATTGAGCAGGGTCGTTTTTCCGGAGCCCGAGGGCCCCATGATTGAAATGAATTCACCGGCTTTCACTTCGAGGTCGAAGCTGTCCAGGGCGTGGGTTTCGACGTGTTCGGTGCGGTAGATCTTGCGGATTTCCTGCATCTTGATCATGTTGGCTCCTTGGCTTCGGATTAGCGGAGAAGGACGTTTTCGGCGTCCTCGAATCGTGCGATATCGGAGATGATGATGCGGTCGCCAATTTCGAGTCCGGATACGATTTCGACTTCCGAAATGCTGGTGCTCCCTGTGACGATCGACCGTTTGAAAGCGATTTCATCGTCGATGACGAAAGCGACACGGCCACCGCCGTCTTCGAGAAAGGGACCGCGCGACACCTTGAGCACGTCGGGGCGGGTTTCGAGAATCAACCGTGCGGTGACGCGCTGGTTCTGCCTCAATCCGTCAGGCGCTTGGCCGGTAAATGCGACCCTGCCTTTGACGCGGCTTCCCTCAACCTCTGGGGAGATGCTGAGCACGTGCGCCGGGTATTCGATGCCGTCTTTGGATATGACGGCCTCAGTTCCGGGGTCGATTTCGTTTGAATAGGATTCAGCGATCGCGATTTCGACTTCATACGCCGAAAGGTCGACGACGGTGATCAGAGGGTCATTGGTATCGACGGCTTGACGATCTTCAATATGCAGGCGTGATACGAGTCCCGCGACCGGAGCGCGGATTGTCAGGGCTTCGACTCTGCGTTCGAGTTCGTCAACGACAAGTTGTTGACGCTCGAGCTGCTGCCGAGCGCTTTCGAGTTCAAACATGAGGATTCCGGAACCGAATTCAACACGTTGTTCGGCCTGTTTGAGTTTGAGCGAAGAGACGACGACAGAATCGCGAGCCGCCTCGAGATCAATTTCATTGGTCAGGCCAAGCTTGTAGAGCGTCTCGGCTCGTTCGAGGGAGCGGTTGGCCGCCGCGAGTTCGACGCGTCCGAGATCGACCTGTTGCTCATTCACCAATCGATTTTGGCGGGCCTCGAGCCGCAGGCGTTCATCGCTCGATTTCAGGCTTGTCAGCGTCGTCTCTTCCTGAGCCACCAGACTGCCGAGTTCGGGGCTGGATACGCTGGCGAGAACATCACCTTCATCAACGACCTGACCTGCAGTGACGTTGATCGAAACGATGCCGCGCGCCGGGCTGAATGAGGTCGGGTGAAAAGCAGCGACGATGCGTCCTTCAACCGAGAACTCTCGTACAAGATCACCACGAACAACCTCGGCGGTGCGCACGCGAGAGGCGTCAATCGACGTTTCTGATTTTGACCAGCGTGAGAACGAGGGCCAAAAAGCCGCAGCGGCAACTATCGCTACGATCGTTGCAGGACCAATGAAACGAACCCGATGCAAGAATCGTCGTTGAGCAACCGGCCGGTCCATGACAGAAGCATCTTTGATCATGTTCGTCTCCTGGAGGGGTGACTAAGCAAAGACCGTGCCCGGTTGTTTGGATTTCTTAAGTCATGACTCATCAATAATATGACGATCTATTTCGAAACGTCGGGTTGACACCTGTCAACCTGGCTGCGGACACGTGTCCGGTGTCACCGATGAGGCTGCCAGGTGACACAAACGGCCAGGACGACATCTTTGTCTGGGATGCCGATGTCGGTGTGCTCGAGCGGGTCAATGTGGCGGTCGACGGCTCCCAGGCGATGGGTGACGGCAGTTGGAACACGGCCGCATCAAGGGTGTCCGGATCCTGTGCGAGAATACCGACGCTTCATATTCCGACCGTGCTTCGAGCGGCCGAGACCGGAAAGGGATCGATCATGAGCCAAAGAGTCGACTGGTACTACCACCGCGCGGGTTGAACATCGTGCAAGAGATCCTCCAGGTTTTTGGAGGACAACGCGATCGAAGTGACCGAGAAGGTGCCGGCGAGCCGGAATCTGGGTGAAGATAAAGCCCGAGAGCTCATTCGGAACGCCACCAGGGTCACCATCGCCAAGGGAAATAAGATCGACAGTTACGACGGCGGTCAACCCACGGAAGAGATCGTCTCCAAGATGCTCGGGTCAACCGGGAATCTGAGGGCGCCGACCATCACGGTGGGCGATCGGCTGGTGGTTGGATTCAACCATGACGTCTACCAGGAGGTCTTCGGAGGCTGACGGCCCGGCGGCCTGGAGTCATTTCTGATCCTACGCGGACAGGTGCTCCAACACAGCCCGCGTGAACTCGTCGGTGGTGGACGGAGTCGTTACCGGTGAGGCGATGTCGGCGGTCCGCAGACCACGTCGAAGCGCCGTTGCCACGGCCTTCTCGATTCCGCAGGCGGCGTCATTCTGCCCCAGAGAGTGGCGCAGGAGCATGGCGGCCGAAAGGATGGTGGCGATCGGGTTGGCGATGCCGAGGCCCTCGATATCCGGCGCGGAGCCGTGGATCGGTTCGTAGACGCCGAAGCTCTCCGAGCCGATGGAGGCCGAGGGCAGCATCCCGAGAGAACCGGCGAGGATCGACGCTTCGTCGGAGAGGATGTCGCCAAAGCAGTTCGGCGCGAGGATGACATCGAAACTCGCCGGCCGCTGCATGAGATACATGGCGCAGGCGTCGACCAGGACGTGCTCGAGCTCGACATCGGGATAGTCGGCGGCGACCCGCTCCACCGTACGACGCCAAAGCCGCATGGAGGCAAGGACGTTTGCTTTGTCCACCGATGCAACTCGCCCATTGCGCTTCCGTGCGGCCTCGAAAGCGACCCTGGCGATGCGCTCGACCTCGGGGACCCGGTAGGTCATGACGTCGTGCGCCTCTCCCTGCTCGTCCTCTTCGGAGTGGTCGCCGAAGTAGATTCCACTGGTCAGCTCGCGGACAAAGAGAATGTCCACGTTGTCGAGGAGATCGGCCCGCAGGGGAGCGTGATCGGCAAGGGCGGGAAAGACCTGGACGGGTCTGAGGTTGGCAAAGAGATCGAACTCTTTGCGCAGCCGGAGCAGGCCGAGTTCGGGCCGAACGGATGCGTTGGGGTCGGACCACTTGGGTCCGCCCACCGCGCCGAGCAGGACGGCGTCGGCCTCCCGGCAGGCGCCGAGGGTCGCGGCCGGCAGCGGATCGCCAGTTGCGTCCATGGCTGCGCCGCCGATGAGCGCGGTCTCGAGAGTGAGATCGAGGGACCACAGCTCCGTGGCTTTGTTCAGGACGCGAGCGGCGGCGTCGACTATCTCGGTGCCGATGCCGTCGCCGGGCAGCAGTAGAATTCGCGATGCCATCATCCGTTGCCCATGGTGTTGACGCGGGCCTTGTGTGCGGCCTCGTGCTCGTCGATGAGATGGCTCTGGCTCAACAGAGCCTCGAGTTCCTCACCACCCGGGGTCTCCGATTCGTCGGTGCCGATATCGCTGATCGCGGCGGTGAAAGAGATCTCCAGATCGCCGCAGGTCAACCGTCGAGCGTCGTAGTCGATGGTGATGGTCGATTCCGGATCGTCCTCCAGCGTCGTGACCAGACGCGCGTGATCCGCCGCTTCGACCACCACCGGGACGAGCCGGTTGCGGAGTGCGTTGGCGTGGAAGATGTCGGCGAATTTCGTTGAGACCACCGCCTCGATGCCGTAGTCGGCGAGGGCCCAAACCGCATGCTCGCGGGAACTCCCACAGCCGAAATTATGGCCCGCAACGAGGATCTTGGCGTTTTCGTGGGAGCTGGAGGCGTGTGTCCAATCGTTGAAGAAGTGGCGCCCGAGACCCTTGATCTTTGTCGTGATGAGAAACCGCGCAGGGATGATCCGGTCGGTGTCGATATTGTCGATGGGCAGAAACATGACGGGGCTGGTGAGGGTCTCCACTACAAGATCTCCCTGACATCGGTGATCACACCGGTTACGGCGCATGCGGCAGCGGTGAGCGGGCTCGCCAGCACGGTGCGGCCGCGTTTGCCCTGACGCCCCTCGAAATTCCGGTTGGAGGTGCTCACCGAGAGTTGGCCCGGCTCGATGAGATCGCCATTCATGGCAAGACACATGGAGCACCCCGGCTCGCGCCACTCGGCTCCGGCGCGGATGAAGATCTGGTCGAGGCCTTCGCGTTCGGCGGCGGCCTTGACCCTGCGGGAACCCGGTACAACGAGCATCCGGACACCGTCCTTGACCTTACGGCCGTCCATCAGGCCCGCCGCATCGCGGAGGTCGCTGAGCCTCGAGTTGGTGCAGCTGCCGACAAAGACCACATCCACCGGGTGGCCGAGGAGGGGTTTGCCGGGTTCGAACTGCATGTAATCGAGTGCGCGCTGAAACGACACCCGGTCCGACTTGTTTTTGAAGTCGGTGGGATCGGGAACGACGTCCCTCACCGGCATCCCCATCCCGGGGTTGGTGCCGTAGGTGATCATGGGTTCCATCTCGTCGGCATTGAAGGAGACACACTGCTCGTAGGTGCCGTTCGCCGGTTGGAATCGACGCCGCCAGTCGGCCACCGCCGCATCGAATGCCGCCCCGCGGGGCGCGAATTCCCGCCCTTCGAGATAGTCGAAGGTCGTGTCGTCCGGTTGGATGAGTCCGGCCGTGGCGCCGCCCTCGATGGACATGTTGGTGACGGTCATCCGTTCTTCCATGGACATGGCCCGGATGGTGCTTCCGGTGTACTCGAAAACATGTCCGGTGCCGGCTTCGGTGCCGATCCGGGCGATCACGGAGAGGATGACATCCTTGGCGCTGACCCCGGGTTGGAGGGTGCCGTCGATGGTGATTTCGAAGGTCTTCGGTCTGTTGGCCAGCAGACATTGGGTGGCGAAGACGTGCGCCACCTGGCTGGTGCCGATCCCGAAGGCCAGGGCTCCGAAGGCGCCGTGGGTGGCGGTGTGACTGTCGCCGCAGACGATGGTCATCCCGGGCTGAACGAGCCCGAGTTCGGGTGCGGTGACATGGACGATGCCCTGATTCTCGTGACCCATGGGATAGAGCGGCACCCCGAAGTCGGCGCAATTGCTTTCGAGAGCGGCAAGCTGAATCTCGGCGTCGGGATTCTCGATGATGTATTTGCCGTCCGGACCCGGAGGAGTGGACGGAGTGGAGTGATCCATGGTGGCCATGGTCTGGTCCGGGTGACGGAGCTTTATTCCCCGGTCTCTGAGAATCGAAAAAGCCTGCGGAGAGGTCACCTCGTGGATCAGGTGGAGATCGATATAGAGCGTGTCGGGACCACCACCGGGCGTCGACTCCACGTTCACCCGATGGTCGTCCCAGATCGTGTCGAAGAGCGTCAGTCCTGCGGCTGGCATGTGCATCCCCTCAGAACCCGTTGCCGCCCATTCGGAGGGACTCCCAGCTGGAGCCGATGTCATCGGTCGCGGTGGCCGCCACACGGGGGTTGCCCGAGCGGGTGATCATCCGGTTCTTGGCGGCGATATAGGCCTTGGCGCTGGCAACGATGATGTCGACATCGGCGCCGTGGCCGCTGATGGTCTGATCGGGGCCATTGACGTCCACGATCCGGACGGTCACGTTGCCGAGGGCGTCGATGCCTTCGGTGATGCTGTGGACCGCGTACTCGATGAGCTTCGTGGGCCGACCGATGACCTGATCGATGGAGCGGAAGACCGCATCCACCGGTCCGGTTCCGATGGCGACGCCGATGGCCTCCTCGTCGTCGGGTTTGGCCATCCTCACCGTCGCCGTCGGCATCCCGGGACTGCCGCAGGTGACCTGGAGGTCGAGGAGCTTGAAGATCTCTTCGGGCTGGAAGAACCTGTCCGCCACCAGCGCCTCGAGATCGGCATCGGTGATGATCTTCTTCTTATCGGCGAGTTCCTTGAAGCTCTTGAACGCCGTCGCCACCGCCTCCTCATCGAGCTCGAAACCGAGCTGCTCGAGCCGGACGCGGAAGGCGTGGCGGCCGCTGTGTTTGCCGAGCACCAGGCGCGAACGGTCGAGCCCGACGGTCTCCGGCGTCATGATCTCGTAGGTGCCCTGGTGCTTTAGAATCCCGTCCTGGTGGATGCCTGCCTCGTGAGCGAAGGCGTTTGATCCGACCACCGCCTTGTTGGGCGGCACCGAGATCCCGGTATAGCTGGCCACCATGTGGCTGGCGCGGATGATCTGGGTCGTGTCGATGCCGGTCTCCATGCCGAAGTACTGGTGGCGGGTTCTGAGGGCCATGACCACCTCTTCGAGACTGGTGTTGCCGGCTCGCTCGCCGATCCCGTTGATGGTGACTTCGGCTTGACGGGCGCCGGCCCTGATCCCGGCCAAGGTGTTGGCCGTGGCCATTCCGAGATCATCGTGACAGTGGGTCGACCAGACGACGCCGTCGCCTCCGGGGGTCTCGGTACGAAGCCGTTTGATGAGCTCGAAGTACTCCTCCGGCGACGTGTAACCGACCGTGTCGGGGATGTTGAGCGTGGTGGCGCCCGATTCGATGGCGGCGGTGCAGACCTCGATGAGAAAGACCGGGTCCGACCGCCCCGCGTCCTCGCAGCTGAACTCGATGTCCCGGCAGTAGGATTTGGCGTGGGCCACCATCTTGCGAGTTCGATCGATGACCTCTGATCGGCTCATCTTGAGCTTGTGTTCGAGGTGGAGGTCGGAAGTGGCGATAAAGGTGTGGATCCGAGGTTTGGCGGCCGGCTCAACGGCTTCCCAAACCTTGTCGATGTCGCGTGGATGGGCGCGGGCCAAACCGGCGACCGCCGGTCCATCCTCGGTTCCGATTTCGCCGGCGATCTGGCGAACGGCTTCCAGATCATCAGGGCTCGCCGCCGGGAATCCGGCCTCGATGACATCGACCCCGAGACGGGCGAGTTGTCGGGCGATCTCGAGCTTCTCGGAGCTCGTGAGACTGGCGCCGGGTGACTGCTCTCCATCGCGCAGGGTGGTATCGAAGATCAGGACCCGGTTGTTTGTCTGCGTTGCCATGGTGTTCGTTCCTCCAGATTGAGAAAAATAAAAAGCCCCCGATTCCTCGGGGGCTTGTGACGATACGATCAAAAACGCTACGTCTGAACCCCCGGTATGTCACTCATAAGAGCGAGAAGGAGAAGGTTCAGCATCGACGAAATGGCTGCGCCCGCAGCACCATCGAGGTGCTCGAGATCGAAAGCGCGGGAGGCGGTGCATCCAGCCATGATCCCCTGATTATTCACGATTATGATTGGCTGTCAACAGGAAGGTCACGGGTCTCAAACACCAGGTCCCAGCCAGCGTTTCCCGTTCCGATCGGTGGATTCCGGTGGGTGGAAGGTAGACTCTCCCGGTGAAATTGATGGCTGACGGGATGGCGGTTCTGGCTTGTTGCGGGTTCAAGGACTCGGGGAAGACCACTCTCATCGAGGGGGTGATCCCGGTGTTGCGAGAGCGTGGGCTCTCGGTCGCGGTGGTCAAGCACGATGCTCATGGTGTGCAGTTCGATAGACCCGGCAAAGACTCGGATCGTTTCTTTCGGGCCGGCGCCGACGTCGTTGTTCGCGGCGCCAACGAGTCCGCCGCTCGCTGGCACCCCGAAGGGGCGCCGGATCTGGGTGCGACCCTGGCCCGGCTGGGTGCGAACCACGATCTCGTGCTGGTTGAGGGCCACAAGGAGACTTCCCTTCCCAAACTGTGGCTCCTGGGCGAGGGCGAGACCGCACCTCCCGAGAACGTGACCGAAATCCGACGGGTCCTGCCCAGGGGCGAGGGCCGGGTGTCGATCGCGGTCGAGGAAATCTCGCGGATGCTCGATGAGGTATGGAGATCACGGCCCGTCCTCGCCGGGGTCCTGGTGGGTGGCGGCTCGAGCCGGATGGGACGCCCCAAACAGCTCCTCGAGCACAACGGACGCCGACTGGTCGATCGGGTGGTGGATGCCGTTCACGGGCGATTGGGCGATCCGGTTCTGCTCGGTTCGGGCGCTGTTCCGGATGCGCTCTCGGCGAATCGCCGCTTGCCGGATGCTCCCGGACTCGCCGGTCCCATGGCGGGGCTGCTGGCCGCCCTCCGTTGGGCTCCGAACACAGCCTGGCTCATGGTTGCGTGCGATCAGCCGTTGATCTCCGAGGCTGCCGTCGACTGGCTCATGGACCAACGCCGCCCGGGTCGTTGGGCGATTCTGCCGCGGTTGGGCGATGGCCCGGTCGAGCCGTTCCTGGCGGTCTATGAGCCCCAGGTACTGGGCATCCTCGAAGGTCTGACACGGTCAGGGAAATTGGGGCCCTGGCGGCTCGCCGAGCAGGCAAATGTCCATTGCCCCGCTCCGCCCGAGGAGTTGATGGGGAGTTGGCGAAACGTCAATACACCGGAAGAGTTCAACCGCCTTTCCGAGTGACGAAACCCCGGTCTCGAGCAGGACAGCTACTCGTTTGAGTTGCATTCGGAGCACGTCCGGGGTACACACGGGGGAGTCTCCGATTCGGCGGGCCTACCGGAGTTGCTCTCACGGCCCGTCGAACGGTGGGCGGGATCAGCGATCCCGGAGCCCCAAGGGCCGGCGTGGAAACGCGGCGGCCTCCCGGCTTGGAAAGGAGACGCGGTGTCGAACGATGCGGACGGTGGGGTGAGCCCCGGCCGTCGGACCTCGGTCGTGCTCTGGTTGGTTGTGGCCGTTGTGCTCACAGCTTTGCCGGCGGGTGCCCAGACATCGGACCCGGTTGAGGGTGAACCGGTCGGCAGCCGCGAAAGCGCCCCCGGCTCCGGGGGGGGTGATGATGAAGGCAGTCCGTTCTTCTTTGGTGAGATCATCGTGGTGGACGAGGACGAAGAACCATCGTCCGGAACCACCGATGTCCTCGATGCCGCCGCGATTCAAGCCGCAGGAATCCTGACCATCGGCCAGGCTCTCGAGCTCCTTCCCGGGGTCTCCATGAGCATCGGTGGACGGAACGAGCAAAAGGTGTGGGTCCGGGGCTACGAGCAGTCCAACGTCCTCCTCCTGGTTGATGGGGTCCCCGTCTCAGACCCGTACTTCGGGGATCTCGATCTCGGCCAGTTGCCGATCTTCGATGTGGCTCGGGTCTCGGTCACCCGGGGGGCGGCGTCGCCGCTCTACGGGCCGAACGGGCTCGGGGGCGTCATCAACATCACCACCATGCAGGGTGGGCCCGAGAAACGGATTTCCGGCGATCTTCGTCTGACCTCGGAGCGAACGGCCGTGGCGCACGCCAGCATCGGCGGCGGCGATCGGGTGAATTGGTATTTCGGGCTCGGGGGCGAGACCTCGGACGGCTGGCCCATGGCCGGCGGATTTGAAGAAACGCCATTCCAGGACGGGGGAGTGCGGGTCAACTCGGATCTCCGCCGAGGCAGCGCCATGGGCAGGGTCGGCTGGAAGATCCCCGACGCCGGGACGATCTATGCCTCGCTGCGTTTCATCGACGCCGAAAAGGGGATTCCGTTCCACACCACCGAACCCGCGGGATTCATCAAGTTCGCCCGCTTCCCCGAATGGCGTCAAACCACCTTGGCGCTCGGGTATGAGCAGGACATCGCCCGCGGTCAGCTCCGCGGCCAGATCTATAGTCACGCCTTCGACAACACCCTCGAGGTTTTTTCAGATCCTGAACTCGAAACCGTTCGGCTGGAGTCGTCGTTTGAGGACCGTGTCTACGGCGGCTATGTCCAGGGCGAGTGGGCATTGGGCGGTGGTCACGGACTCGGAACCGCTTTCCATCTCCGCCAGGATCGTCACCTCAAAACCGAACGCTACCCGGATGGGTCCGAGGACCCCAGCGAGAGCTACCGGGCGTGGACCTGGTCGCTCTCCGCCGAAGATCGTTGGCGGATCGACGAGCGGAACAGCCTCATCGGATCGCTGGCGCTCGAAGGGCTCGATGTGGTCCAGGCCGAGAGCCTGCGAGAGATCGGCGGTGAGCCGGAGCCGGTTGATGACGCCCGCCCCTCCGAGACTCTCTGGTCGCCGCAGCTCGAGTTCCGGAGGGTGCTGGGGTCCGATTGGACCGCGTCCGTCGCTTTGTACCGGCGCGGCCGTTTCCCGACCATGCGCCAGCTCTACGGGACCGATCCTCCAAACCCGGATCTCGGCCCGCAGAGGACCAACGGACTCGACCTCGGTGCGGAGTTCTCGCCGTCACCGGCGTTGACGGTGGAGGGGACGGTCTTTTTCAACCGGGTGACCGATCTGATCACCCGCGAGGGCCGCGACTACCCCTATCGCAACCAGGACGAGGCCGAGATCCGGGGTGTCGAGCTCCGGCTCCGGGGAGAATCCGCGGTCTTTGACTACAGCGCGTCGTGGACCGGTCTCGATCACCGATTCACGAGCTCCAGCGAGGGCTTCGAGGAGATCCCCTTTGTCCCCGACCACCAGATCGAGCTGCTCGGGGTCGTGCATCTCGGCCGGCGGGTGGATCTGCGTGGGGTGTGGCTCGCGACGGGTCGACGTGTGGCCTACGACCGCGGTGAGCGCATCGAATTGGATGGGTATTCGCTCCTCGATCTCGGAATCACCGGCAGGGTCGGTGGTGCCGAACTCAGTTTCCAGATCGACAACGCTCTCGATGCGGCGGTGGAGATGGAGCCGGGTTATCCGCTGCCGGGCAGGAGATTCTGGATCGGTTGCAGATTCGTTTTCATTCCATGATCGGGATGGCCCGGATCTGAAATTATGGGCGACAGGAGTTCGTTGCAGTCGGGGGAGTTGACCGTGATTGAAATCAAAAAGATGATGCCGTTGCTGGCTCGAAACGAAGGCGTGTGGGATGGGTGGTACCGCTACTACAGTCCCGAAGGCCACAAGATTGACGAACACCGGTCGCGCCTGGTGTGTCGTTTCCCTGAGGGAGGCAACCACCCGTACCACCAGACCAATCACTACACCTGGGAGGACGGCCGGACGGAAGATCGAGATTTTCCGGCGACCTACCGCGATGGCAGGGTCTGGTTCGACAACGAGCTCATCACCGGCTGGGCCGCCGAGGTCGGTCTGGACGAGTTCAATCGGTCGATCATGCTCTATTGGGAGCGGAAGGGTGAGCCCGATCTCTATCTCTACGAGATGATCCAGGTCAGCGACGACGGCCGTTCCCGGTGCCGGACCTGGCAGTGGATCAAGGGTGGGAAGATCCACATGAGAACCCTCATCGACGAGGAGAAGATCTCCGACTCGTGGGAAGGCTACTGATCTAAGACTGAACATGACGTTAGCAAGTAAAGCGAATAGCCATCAGCGATTCGGCCGGGGCGCGACAATGGACCCGCAAAGACGCCAGGGTCGCAAAGCTACCGCGAAGGTTCCGATTTGCACTGGCTCGTCAAGATGCAACCCGCCGGGTAGCGTTCTGAGTCGGGGAGTGCCGGCCTCGTCGAGACGAGCATCGTCGACAGCCAAGATGGCTGTCGCTACACATTACACGACGGCCGCTGTGTAGCGACAGGCTTCCAGCCTGTCGGGGACTGCGATCCAGGTCGGGTGGGGTCCGGGTCAGTCTTGAGATGCTTTGCGTTCTTAGCGCCTTTGCGGTTAAGTTCTTGCTTCCGTCGGGTTGCACGGCGATCGTCGAGCGGCCAGATGGCCTGTCGCGCATGAGAGCCAGGCACCGGGCGTACCGGCGCGCCGCAGCCGGCGGGTCGTTCCAGCCAATGTCAATGCGTCCGGAGCGCGATTCACACGGCCGGGAGGTGATCCCGGACACACCGGTGGCGAGAGGTCCGCGGTGACCGGCGCCTGCGGCTCCGTTCGACTCTCGGCCGCGTTGGGCAATTGTTCTAATGAGAGTACAATTCGCTCAACCCAAGGGAGGCCGAGATGGATCTACCCACCCCCAAAGAATCCACGAGCAGGATGGGGAGGGCAACGCCGTCGGTTCACGGCCGGTCGTGCGCTGATAGTCCTTGTGCTCCTCAACATCGTGGTGCTCGCCGCGTTCGCGGTCGAACGTCGATCGAGGACGGACGCGGAGTTCTGTTCCAGTTGCCACAACATGACCGCCCACGTGGACTCCTATCTCTGCGAGCACCAACATGGACGAGCGCCCACCGCCGGGCCAAGGTCGGCTGCAAGGACTGCCACGCCGACTACACATTGGTCGACGAGATGCGGTCGGTGGTCAATTTCGCGCATGGGCGACTATGACGAGGTCTTCGCGCGCCACAAGTTCGGCGACGAGATGTGCAACGGCTGCCACGTGAGCCTCGAGGTCCAGGCGGCGAAGACGGACCATCTGCGAAGGAATCCCCACCGAGGTCACTACCCGGACCTCAGGTGCGGCGCCTGCCACCTGGCGCACGCCCGGCAGATCGACTACTGCGGGCGGTGCCACGACAACGGTGGCCAAAGGATGACCGGCGATCCGGTCGTGGAGCGGGCGGGGGCGCCGTGGGAGCGGATGACAACACCGGATTCGGACAAACGGGGGAGCGTTGATCATGGCTGAAACAAAGGGGTATGAGCGGCGCGAGTTCTTCCGGTTGGCGGGTTTGTCGACGCTCGGCGCCGGGATCGCGGCCGGGTGCGGCGGCAACCCTGTGCCGACCGGAGACCACCTGGCCGGTGGCGGAATCAGTTTCGACCGGGAAACCGATGTTCTGATCGTGGGCGCCGGAGGTGCGGGTCTCTGGGCCGCCTACGCGGCCACCGACGCCGGCGTCTCGACCATGGTCGTCGACAAGGCGCCGACCTATGGTGGCGACACCATCCTGTCTTGTGGAGTTCTCCCGGTGCACGGCACCAAGGCTCAGGAGGCTCAGGGAGTCGAAGACAAGGGGGCCGATTACTGGTGGGACAAATCGCCGATCTACTCCACCGGCGATCGGGTTCCCAAACTGCGTGAAATCAGCTTCACCCATTCGGCTAAGTGTGTCGACATCTGGACCGAGAAGCTGGGGGTCGAGTGGATGCCCTTCGAGAAGGGATACAGCTACTACTTCCACCTCCCGGCGCCGGGGATGGGAAATGTCAACCGGCTGTTGGCGCCGTTGTTCGAATACGTGCAGGACGCCGGCGCCGACTTCCTTTTCGACACCCGCGCGTTGGCATTCATCCTTGACCCCGAGGACAGGGTCGTCGGGGTCAGGGTCCGCGAGGAGGTCTCAGGGAAGGTGTCGGACATCAGGGCGAAGAAGATTCTCCTCGCCACCGGCGACTTCATCGCCAATCAGGAGAAGGTGGCGAAGTACCTCCCCCAGTGGAGTCTGTTGCCGACCACGACCCACAACAGCATGGGCGAGGGCCTCGACATGGCGATGGCGGTCGGCGCCTCGTTGGAGAACATGGAGCGTCCGTCCAACCTCACCTCGGACAATGCCGCGGTGGTGGTCTGGGGCTACTGGGATCCGGTGATCCACGTGACCCCCACGGGTGACCGGTTCGTCAACGAGAACCACGGTCACGATGTCGCCGGAGAGCTTCACAAAACCGGCCACCTCCACTGGTACTGCATCTTCGACGACCAGTTGGTCAACTCGCAGCGGGGACACAGCGTCGAGGTTCTCAAGAAGCTCTGGTCGGGTGCATCGGGCGCACACCCTCGGCGAACTGGCGGCCCTGACCCACATTCCGGCCGACAAGCTCGAGGCAACCGTCAAGAATTACAACGCCATGTGCAAGGCGGGTGAGGATCCCGAGTTCGGCCGCAAGCTCTATCTCGAGCCTTTGAGCCCGCCGTATTACGCGGCCTATGCGGTTCCGGTGCGCTACAAGACCAACGGCGGACTGCGGATCGACGAGCATTGCCGGCTCATCGATGCGGCGGACCGGCCCATCCCGAATGTCTTCGCAGCCGGTTCGTGCAGCGGCACCGTGTCACCCAACGTCGCTCCGGTCGTGGCCAGCGGACTCTACGCCGGAGAGCAGATCGTCGAAGAGCTACGGACGGAAGGAAGCTAACCGCTAAGGCGCAAAGAACGCAAAGCATCGCAGAATCGGAGTGGGTGGCGTCGAGCGCGGATGCGCCCGACGCCACCCACTCCGATTGTGATGGTCTTCGCGATCTTGGCGTCTTTGCGGTTCAATTTCCGCTCGAACGTCCTATCGAAGGTACTCGAGCACCGCGTCGGCGAAGAGTTCGGGTGATTCGGTGGGGAGGAAGATCCCACCGTCGATCATGACCTTCGTGTTCTCGGGGATGGTCTCCTCGAAAATGTCGTTCTTGGGTGTATTGGCAAAGAAATCGTTTTTGCCGACGATGAGCAGGGTCGGGACGTTGACCTTGGGCAGGGTGTTCTCCATCAGATAGTCGGCGCAGGAGAAATGACCGTACTCCGAGGTCTCGCCGGCGCGCAGGAGATCGGTCACCACGCGGTGGACCACCATGGGGTCGTCGACCCAGCCGGAGAACTTCTCCCACTTCTCCGTCATGTGCGAGCCATCGGGCTGGACTGTCCACTGTTTCGAGATCTGGAGCAGCATCTCGCGCATTTCGGCGTCCATGTAGTGCGGCCCCGACAGGGCGAGCTTGGAGACGCGGTCGGGGTAGCGGGCGGCGATGTCCACCGCGAGGATGGCGCCGGTGTGGTGGCCCACCAGAACGGCCTCGGGAATATCGAGGTGGTCCATCAGCTCGACGACGGTGTCGGCGTACTCCTCGACGGTGGGCTGACGCGGCGGGATGTCCGAGCAGCCGTAGCCGGGGTTGTCCATGGCCACCACCCGGTGCTCTGCGGCGAGGAGCGGGATGACCTCGGCGAATTCGTCGATGGAGCGTGGAGTCTGGTGGAGCAGGATCAGCGGCGGGGTTTCGGACGAGCCGACGTCGATGTAGTGGACGTCGCCGAACTGGGTGTTGAAAAAGTGGCGGGTTGTGGTGTTCATGGGTGGCGCCTCCTCCGCGGGTTGCGGTTGCTCGACGGCGCAACCAGTGACGATGACGATGAGCACGAGGGCGGCCGCGCCGGCGATGCCGGGAAGGCCTCGGTTCGGGGAACAGCGATGATTCATGGATCCTCCTGATCTGGTCTTCGACCGAAACGGGGCGGGTCGCGATCGAAAATTTCCGCTGTATTTGCCCTTGCGGATTGGTTCTAAGTTTATTACATTAGTACCACGGAGGCTAAACTACCATGTCCTTCAAGAACACGTTCATCAGTCACGATCGGAGCCCCGAGGTCACGGCCTGGATCGAGGAAGAGAGGGTCGAGCAGGAGGAGCGCTTCCAAACCATCGTCAAACAGATGGATGGACTCGACCCCGAGCGGGAGAAGTGGTACCAGGAGTTCTTCGATCGCCTGACCACGATCGGCTTCAACCAGGACGGCGACCTCAAGGTGAAGATCGCGCCCGAAGATCTGCCGGTGAAGCCCGAGGGCCGGACCAACCAGGTGATCTTCAAGTACGGCGTGGACGACGAGTAGCCAACGACCACCGTGAGCCTGCGACGCCAGGCGAGGGAGACGGATTATGCGCCCACATATCGAGCCCTTCTGTGACCGGGACGTGACCTTCAAAAACATGCGCCTGCCGGGATTCGCTTCGGGCATGGGGTACAAGATGCTCAGCTTCGACCCGGAGACCGGTGGCTGCAGCATGTCCGTCCGGCTCAACGCCGGTTATCACCAGCCGCCGGGTTTCTCCTGGGGAGAGCGCGAGCTGATCATCATCTCAGGCGAGCTTCAGATCGGTGATCGCACCTGCCGCAAGGGGCACTACTTCTTCGTGCCGGCCGGCTACGCCCTGCCGGAAGTTCGCAGCGAGAATGGCTGCCTGGTGCTGGAGATGCACAACACCGGCGAGCCGAGCCACGAGGAGTCCACCGAGCACCACCCGCAGGCGGAGGTCGGGCTCTATCACGACGTCGACTCCTACATGGACATCCCCTGGGCCATGGGCAACGTCGTCAGCCCGGCGGTGGCGTCCGGTTGCCTGATCAAACTGCTCAACTACAACCCGATCTCCCATGCCATGACGTTCCTCTATTGCATGACGCCTGGTTTCTACCAGGACAACATCTCCTACCATGACTGCGCCGAGGAGTCCTACCACCTGTGGGGGACCTCCTGGATGATGCAGTTCGGCGACATTCCGACCGGCGGCTACTTCTGGCGCCCGGCGTACATCAACCATGGCGCCTTCGCCTCCGAGTACGGTTGCGTCGCCCTGGGACGAACCGACTCCAAGCTGTTCAACCACTTCCACTACAACCCCTGGAGCAACCCGGTGGAGAACGCCGACCGCTCCTTTGCCCGCGTCTACCAGCGCGATCCGCTGCTGTACAAGTGGGCGTTCAGCGAGGTCCACAACCACCCGCACGGCCCCGAGGACTTCGAGCAGACCATGCAGCGGCGCGGCGACGAAAAGGGGCACGACAACGAGCACAAGTCGGACGGTCACCGCCACGATCACTGGCACGGGCACCATCACAACGATCCCGACAGCCCATTCCGGCACCCTCTCGACGAGCCTCACGATCACCACCATCACGACGACTGACCCGGAGAATTCCTACCTTCTTCGAATGGTTTTTCAGCCGCGGGGCTTGCCCCGCGGTCTTTTTCTTTTCGGCAGCGCCAGCGATCAGAGACAACGACCAGCGCCCGCGCCATGACCTGGCGTCTCCTCCACCCGAAACCCTGATTGCGATGATTGTAGGGCCGGCGTCCCGCCGGCCCATCAGAGCCCCCGTCGATCCGCGTCGCGCCGCACGCCATTCCAACACCGCTCTCGTTTGCGACGCGATATGGTCCCGGGTTTTTCCAACCAACACCTGTGTAATCGCGATCTCACCAAGGTCAGAGTCCCCGGAATCCTGGGTCACGACCATCACGACTCGCGATTACCCAACCCGTACCTGGCCGAAGTCCGCGGTAAACAACGGGTCTCCCAACCACTTCACGACACGCGGAAAACCCCGCTCCATCGGGGTGCCGGGTCCGTTTTTGTGCAGGAGCGACCTCCCGACTACGCCTCGCCTCGCGCACAAAATGCGGACCGGGCTCCCCCGGGGAGCGCGATGCGGTCTGCTGTTCCGGCCACGAGGCAGGCCGCCGGCGCGCCATCGGCGTGGTCGCAGCCCTCTCAATCAACCCACGCGCGACCACGCCGATGGGGCGACGCTGGGTCGCCGGGACGCCAATGCGTCCAGGCGGCCCAGAAGGCCGGTGATGACAGGACTCTGCGACGTGGACAGCAAACGGGACAGGGCCGTATCCGTATCTGTGGGCGATAGAACCAAACCGCATCGGTACACACCATCGCCGGCGGGACGCCGGCGCTACAAGCATCGCAGCGCCCTTTGTAGCACCCCGTCTCGTTGGCGATAGAACCAACCCGCATCGGTACTCCCCCGGGACGCCCATTGCGGTCTGCTGCTCCTGCTACGAGGCAGGCCGCCGGTGCCAATCGAACCCCGTGACGGTGACCGTAGCCGTAGCCGTAGCCGGGAATCCCACCAAGCCCGACCGTCCCGCACTCTCTTGGATACGCCCAACCGACTTCACCGTCTCTGACGCGCAGGCGGGACGCCCGCCCTACAATGTCCGCCCAACCGATTTGAAACCCTGATTGCGATGATTGTAGGGCCGGCGTCCCGCCGGCCCATCAGACTCCTTCCCGTTCGAGGCGCGCCACCACGAAGTCTGACAACCCTCACTCCAGCGGCAGCAGCTGATAGAGCACGATGAGATGACCGTCGAAATCGACGAATGCCTGCTCCACAAACTTGAACTCGCCGGGTCGCTCCGCGATTTTCGGGGGAACGATTTCGAGCCCCAGCGCCTCGAGCTTTTTGAAGGTGCCCTCGATGTCATCGACCCGGATGACCGAGGCCGTCATAAACGGGCCGCCCGGGTTTCGGCAGATTCATTCCGGTGATTTCGGTGAGCGCCATGGTGCGGACCTGCTCAGGCCCAGCGCTGAGGGTCGCGAATCGGACCTTCGCCTCGGGGTCGATCTTGAAGACCGGGTAGGAGTAGGACGCTTCGGTGGAGTCCATGATTCCGTCGAGGGTGAAACCGAGGATGTCGCGGTAGATCTGCAGCGACTTCTCCATATCGGCAACGACCAAGGTGACGCGCTTGAAATTGGCGCCGTCGTATTCATGATCTCTCGGCCGAGGCGGGGACGATCAGTGAGAAAACAAGGAGCGGCGACGAGAAGGACGAGGCGACGGTTCATGGGCTCCTCCAGGGGTTGTGTCGACGGCTCGGATCTAGCGAAAAGCGGCCGTGGACGAATCGGTATTATTGTACTATATTTAAGACAAATATTGAGGCTCCCGGAGGTGGGACCATGAGCCGACATGATGTATGACAGAGTGATCAAGAATCTTCGATTGGCGCGACCCAACCACACCGGTCTCCAGCAGGCCGATGTTGCGTTCAAGGACGGGAAGTTTGCTCGGGTTGCACCCGAGATCGACCCGGCGCTGGCGGCCGATGTTGTGGATGGAAAGGGTCTGATCGCCTTTCCGGGCGTTGTCGACGCGCACATGCACATCGGCATCTACCGCAATCTCGCCGAGGATGCGCCCGACCGAGTCCAAATGCGCCGCCATGGGTGGGGTGACCACCTCGCTGACCTATTTCCGAACCGGCCAGTACTACCTCAACAAGGGCGGTCCCTATCTCGAGTTCTTCAAGGACATGCTCGAACAGGCCGGCGGCCGCTACCACGTGGACTACGGTTTCCACCTCATGCCGGCGGGCAACGAGCACATCGCCGAGATGCCCGATATCTATGACAAGCTCGGTGTTCCGACCTTCAAGCTCTTCATGTTCTACGGCGGCTATGGCCTGCACGGCAAGTCCGACAACCAGGCCGAGTTCCTCATGACCGAACCGGGCGAGCGCTACGATCTCGCGCACTTCGAGTTCGTGCTGCGTGGCGCCAAGAGGGTCGTCGACATGTACCCGGAAGCGCGCGATCTCATCAGCGTCAGCTTCCACTGCGAGAACCCCGAGTTGATGAACGCCTGGACTCGGATCATCCAGGAGGAGCGTGGCCTCAACGACATGGAGGCCTATCACCTCGCGCGGCCGCCGCACTCCGAAGGGCTGTCCATCGTCATCGCCACCTATCTCGCTCACGCCGCGGGATGTCCGAATATCAACATCCTCCACCTGACGTCGCGCGAATCGGTGGAGACGGTGCTTAAAATGCAGGAGGTCTACCCGGATGTGAACATCGGTCGTGAGGCCACAGTTGGGCATCTGCTGCTCGATCTCGAGAACTGCGACACCCGGGCCAAGGTCAACCCGCCGATTCGCACGAAGGAGGACCGCGAGTACCTCTGGCACGCGCTCATGTCCGGCAAGATCGACTGGGTGGTCACCGACCACGCCTGCTGCCCGTCCGAGCTCAAGTTCGATCCGGTGGACAAGAACAATGTGTGGGGTGGCAAATCGGGCTTTGGTGGGACCGAGTACCTGCTCAGCGGGCTCTACAGCGAGGGCCGCAAACACGGATTGAGCGAGAACCGCATCGCCGAGTTGCTCAGCTTCAATCCGGCGCAGCGCTTCGGGCTGTGGTCCAAGGGTGACATCGCCCCCGGGCTCGACGGCGATCTCGTCATCTTCGATCCCAACGAGACCTGGACCATCCGCGCCGAGGATTCGCCGTCGGCCCAGGGCTACACCCCATTCGACGGGATCGAGGTCTCGGGAAAGGTCCGCAAAACCTATCCTCCGCGGCGAGCTGATCTACGACAACGGCGCCTTCCCCGGTACCCCGCGGGGCGAGTACATTTCGCGAAAGATCCGGAAGTAGTAGCTCGCAGTTGGCTCCGGCCTAGAGGAAAGGGGACTTCGTAGGGTTGCCCCTGCCAGCTTCAGCCGTTTCCCACCGCGAAGACGCAAAGGACGGGAAGGTTCCGCCAAGTACCTCAATTGACTCGGGCCCCCTCAAGTTTCGGGTGAGCGAACCAATCATCAATCATCTGCGATGAGTCTCTGAGACGACTTTGCGATTTCTTGGCGGACTTCGCGTCTTGGCGGTTCCATTGTGCGGGGCCGGTTTGGATGGCAGATGAATCGAGGTAGAACGGCCTCAGAGTCTTCTGCGAGCCTTCCTGGAACATGGCGAGGGGCCAGGTGTCGCCGGTGTTGCAGATGAGGGCCCGATGGCGTAGGAAGCGCAGCAATCCGCTGGCGCCCATTCGCGATCTTCCGCAGCCCGACTCCTTGGTCGAGTCCTTCTCAGCGTCGTGCACGAAAGATGTCATTCCGGCGTCCCCGATGCTGATTCCACCGGCCTCGATGCGGCGGCCGATCCTCTCCGCTTCCTCGCGCGAGCCGGCAATCACCGCGCCGGAGAGACCGCAATTGGAGTCGTTGGCAAGCGCAATCGCCTCGTCGATGGTGTCGAACGGCATCACCGGCATGAGGGGCCCGAAGGTCTCCTCGCGCATGCACTCCATCTCGTGTGAAACGTTGGTCAGCACGGTGGGCCGGCACCAGGCGCCGCCGCCGTGGGCCTCGATCTCGCCACCACAATGGATGGTCGCTCCCTTGAGGGCGGCGTCCTCGACGTGCTCTCTGATGACATCGGCCTGCTCGGCGGCGATCAGGGGCCGACCTGGCCCTTGATTGATGTCCGGGTAGTTGAGCTCGACCAGCTTTGGCCTTCTCGACGAGAAGGCGGACGAAATCGTCAAAGACCGGTCGCTGGACGTAGATGCGTTCGATGGATTGACACGCCTGACCGGTGTTGGCGACCGAGGCGCGGAGCAGGGAGGTGGTCGCGCGCTCGATGTCGGCGTCGGCGGTGACGATGGCGGCGTCCTTGCCGCCGAGTTCCAGGAAGGACGGGATCAGCCGCTCGGCGGCCGCGTGGGCGACGATGCGGCCTACCGAGATGCTTCCGGTGAAGGCGACAGCGTCGGCGTAGTCGATCATCACCGATCCGATGCGGCCGACGCCGCGGATCATGCGGAAGACCTTGTCGAGTTCGGGAACCCGGGCAATCGTGTCGGCAAGGGGTTCGACGAAGCGAGGGGTGACCTTGCTCGCCTTGGCGATGACGCCGCAGCCGGCGGCCAGGGCCGGTACGGCGTCGATGAGGGTCAGAATGAGTGGGAAAGTTCCACGGCGAGATGATCGCCACGACGGGGTAGGGCGAGTAGGCCCAGCTGAGCTCGATGCCGGGCATCTCGGAGTTGCGCGACTGCGGCGGCTTCAAAAGTTCGGGCGCCTGCCGGCACCAGCGCTCCGTGGCACCGACGATGACATCGACCTCGGCATAGGAGAGCGCCCGCCGTCCGGTGTCGATGGTGAGAGCTTCGGCGATGTCGCCCCGCGCCTTGACGAGCTCGTTCTTCCAAGCCTCGAGAGTCGCGATTCGCAGATCGAGGTCGGCGGCCCAGACCGGCTGGTTCGCCCTGACGTGGGCGGCCTCGCGCTCGACGTCCTCGCGCCCGTAGGGTTCGATGGAGAAGTCGTTTTCGCCGGTTCGCGGGTTTCGAACTGGGGTGGCTGAAGGCATGAGAACCGCTCCCTTTTCGCCGAGTTTTGGGTTGTCTTGACAGCCCCTATACCTGATGTTAGCATATTGTTCGTACAATCTAACGACTCGGCCAGAAGGCAGGGAGATGCCCATAGCCGACCACGGCACGCGATCCCAGATCCCAACGGCTCCGACACTCGGGCTCGGAGTCGAGTAAGGCTATTGATTCCAATCTTTTCAACAATCAAAACGAGAGAAGAAGAAAAGGGGAGGAGATGAGAGCCATGATGAGGAATATTGCGATCTGTTTGTTCTCGCTGATAGTGGCCGTCGGCTTCGGTTGGGCTCAGGAGGAGTCCGTCGTCGAGCAAATTGAAGGTGTCAGATGAGGAACAGGAAATGGATCAGCGGGACGAACTCGGTGAGTATCGGCGATTCTCGGACCCGTCAGATCGAAGAGATCACCGTTACCGCCCGCAAGACACAGGAATCTCTCGACGATGTTCCGTTGACCATTCGCGCCATCACCGCGGATGCGGTGGCCGAATTGGGGATCTTCGATGTTGAGAACGTCGCCATCAATACACCCGGGATTCACATCAGTAACTATTTCGGTGCTCGCGACGATCCCAACATCGCCTTCCGAGGGATGGATGCCGGAACCATCGATCGGATCGCCCAGATTTCGTCATCATATATTGATGGAATCTACCTGCCCGGTGCCACCTCATGGATCAGCGTCGGGGCCTGATCGAGCGCACCGAGGTGGTCAAGGGCCCCCAGAGTGCGCTCTATGGCCGGTCCGCCTTTGGTGGCGCCATCAACTTCGTCATGCAGAACCCAACTCCCGATTTCGCCGGGCAAGCCGCCCTGACCCTTGGTGAGAACGGCAGACTCGACGGAGCCGTCGGTGTGGGCGGACCCATGTCGAACAAGCTGAGCTACCACGTCTTCGGTCGATATTCGACTATGACGGCGGCTACGACAACCCGGACGGGGCCAAATTGGGTGCGCAGTCGACCAACGCCATCGAGGGCGCCCTCCAGTGGGACATCTCGGATATGTGGGCATCAAGTTCCGCGCCTTCTACTCGGCCGATGATGACGGTCCTGCAGCCTTCGCCTGGTTCGACGAGAGCCTCCACAATTGCGGTCCGTTCGAGACCGATGGCGTGTCGGGAATTCTTTCGTACTACTGCGGTGTGCTGTCCCCGGATCTGATCACCGACTACGGTTATGACACCAGTACCGAACCCGCCGAGGGCGCCGACTGGCCCAAGGACAAGTTCGGGATGACTCGCGATTTCTTCATGGGTTCTCTCCACCTCGACGCCATGCTCGGCAAGAACGTCGAGTTGGTCTCCATTACCGGGTATGTCCGAGAAGAGATCGAGGCGATGCAGGACTTCGGCGGCTCCAGTACCCTGCTTCAGTACTTCAACACCATCGACACTCTCGATTTCACAGGAGTTGCGGTTCCAGGGCACGTCGTCCAAGCTCGACTGGATCGCCGGTGGCTACTATCTTGACGCCGAATACGAGAGCAAACCCAACGGCTTCGGATGTGCGGACCCGACCTATGCCTTCGGCGGGCTTTGGCCCGGATCCGGTTGCCAGTTCTTCGCCGGTGGGGCCGTCCGCGGGTCCTTCGATCTCAGCGTCTCCACACCGTACAGGCGGGTCGAGAACACGGCCGTCTTCGGCTCTCTGACGTGGCACGTTTCCAACAAGGTGACGCTCATCGCCGACGCGCGGTTCGCGAGAGAGGCGCTGGACTTCGGGTCCGTCATGTCGGTGGACGGAGTGGAGCGGCAACTCAAAGACGACTTTGACAGCTTCACTCCCCGGGTGGTCGTCGACTGGAAACCCAACGACCTCTCGACCATTTACGCCAGCATCTCGACCGGCAACAAACCCGGTAACTTCAACGCCGAGATCGCCCAGATGTGTGAAAGCTGCATCGAGGATTTCGAAGCGCGAGTACGGGATCGGCGTGGCGGTACCCGAGTCGGACGCCGTCAACTTCGAGGCCGGTTACAAGTTGGTCACCCGCAACGGAAAACACCGTTTCAACGTGGCGGCGTTCTACTTCGACTGGACCAACCAGGCTTTCACCCAGGCGGTTTTCGGATTTGACACCAATGGCGATGGAGTGGTGGATGAGAACGACGAACTCTCGGTCGACTACCAGACAGTGGCGGGTCAATCCGAGATCAAGGGCGTCGAACTGTTCTACAGCGGCTGGCTCGGCCGGTTCTTCAACGTGTCAGCTTCATACAACTACAACGACGCCAAGTATGTGAAGTTCGAGGACACAACCCACGGCAGGGTCTTCGGCAGCAGGGATGCGTCGGGCAAGACCATGCCGCGGAGTCCGAAGAGCTTCAGGAACCCTGGGAGCTCGGGTTCATCCTTCCCATCGGCAGGACCTGGGAATTCAACGCCCGCGCAGACTATGTCTATCGAGGCTCCTCCTACACATGGGCGGTCAATCTCGCCGAGACCGGCGCCACCAACCGTCTGAGCCTGCGTACCGGTGTCCGCAACGATCGTTGGGATTTCAGCGTGTGGATGAACAACGTCACCGACGACGACACCCTGATGGCGATCCGGCGCTTCTCAGCGTCTGGAGAACTTCGTCCAACCCACCTGGTGGGGCGGCCTGCCCGGCGTCCAGGAAATCGGTGTGACCGCGAGGCTCAGCTTCTAGTCAACACTCGACCATCATCAACCACAACCGCCGCCCTCCGGGGCGGCGGTTTTTTGTCAGACGTCGAAGCCGGGAGCAGATTGAGCGCTCTGTGATCCGGTTCACCCAGCCGATCAGGGCCCGCGGAACGGGTGCCTGGCTCCAACATTGTTCGCCGCGAACAATGTTGCGTGCCTGCCTCCCCTCCCATCGCGCCGCCGGAACGGAGGACTAAAGCTCCATCACGAGCTTCACATCCTCATCGATCTCCGGTTCCGCCCGGCGGCTGGTGAACCATGTCACCGCAAAGAGTACCGTGAACGAAGCGGCGAGGGAGACGGCCGTCGGAAGCACACCGGTCTGAAACGGAGGTTTTGGTAGCGCCTCAAAGAAGGTCTGTTTGGCGAGGAACTCCAGCACCAGGTTGACGGTCAACCCGGTTGCGATGGAAGCCGACGCGGCGGCCGCGGTGACTCGGCGCCAGTTGAGACCGATGGCGAGGGCGGGCCCGAGGGCCGCACCAAAGGTGCCGAAGGCGAAGGTTCCGAGCAGCGCGATGAGATCGCCGTAGAGATAGGCGAAAAGTGCGGCCGAAAACGCGATCCCGACGACGGCGACGCGGCCCCAGAAAAGTTCGTCGGTCACCCTTCGCCCGAAGGCCTTGGGAAGGTCACGGACAATGGCCGCCGAGCCGATGTTGACGAAGCTGTCGGCGGTGGACATGATCGCTGCGAGGATTCCGGCGAAGACGATGCCGGCGAGGATCTCGGGCGTGAAGTTGAGCAGGAACAGGGGCGAGGCCTCGTCAGGGTTAGCCAACGGCGCCAGGGAGCCGCCCGCCACCAAAGAGGGGACCGCCAGACCGATGCCGAGCCAGATGAGGACACACAGGGTCTGGGTGACGCCGACGATCATGGGCATCCACTTGAGCTTGCGCGGGTCGTCGAGCATGAAGAACTTGTGCAGCATATGCGGCTGACCGAGGTTGCCCACCGCAAAGACGAGAAAGAAGCCCATGGCGGTAAAGACCGGGATGGCGCCCAGCGGATCGAGGTGACCGGGTCCGAAGTGAGTCGGACTCGATGATGGACCGAGCCATGCTTTCGATGCCACCACCGGTCTCGAGCGCGTAGTAGAAAACCGCGATGGCGGCGCCGACCATGAGCGCGCCCTGGAAGAGGTCGGTGTAGACGCCCGCGACCATACCGCCGGCGGTGGCGTAGAAGACCACGATGACCAGGCCGATCAGCATCGCGAGGGCGAGGCTCCACTCACCGAAGATCTCCCGGGTTCCGAAGATCGACTCGATGAGGATCCCGAGGGCCTTGAGCTGCGCCCCGAGATAGCCCACCGTCCCAACGATGACCGCCGCCGCGGCCAGCCCTGAGGCCAGTCGGCTGCGGTAGCGACAGAAGATGACATCGGGAACGGTGTAGATCTCCCGAACCCCGGCGAGGAGGCGGAGCCGTTTCGCGACCACCCAGCACAGCAGACCGGCGGTGAAGCTCACCGGGATGCAGATGAACAACGATGCGAGCCCCATGCGGTAGGTGAGCCCGGGACCGCCGATGAAGACAAAACCGCTGAATGCCGCCGACATGGTCGCCAGGGCGGTGACGAGCAGGCCGATGCCCTGGCCTGCGATAAAGAAATCCCTGGCGCTTCGGGTGCGGCGCGCGGCCCAGATCCCGATGACGACAACCAGTGAGAGATAGATCAGCGCGGTCCAGATGATGGCCGGTTTGGCGAGGATGGGCATCATTGCTCACCCCCCGGTCTCCGCTTGATCTCCTCGAGTCGGTCGAGGTCGTCTCGTTTCATCTCGAATCGATCGAAGGTGAGGGCATAGGTGAGCGCCACCAACAGAAGCGGAGATAGAAAGAGCCCGTAGAGCTGGATGGCCGCCGCCAACGGAAGACCGCCGAACCAGGGGGCGTCCGTCACGTGGCCGCGCAGCAGGAGCATTCCGATGGCGCACGCCTCGAGGAAGACCAATAGGATCACCAGTGGGATTCCGAGGGGTCCAAGCCCACCGCGTCGTCCGACGGCAACAACGATGAGCGCCACCGGATACCCCATCACCAGCACCGTGAAGACCACCTCGGCCCACGGCCACGGCATCAGGAATAGGACCAGCATCGCCGGCGATGCGATGGCCAGGAATGCGAGCGAAGCCTTACGCGCCATGGCCGAGAATCTTAACAGCATGGTTGGGGTGACGGGGCCCTCGAGCGTCGGAAGGGATCGATGGAACCACAGGATCCAAAGGACACATCGCAGTTTTACCGCAAAGATCGCCAAGCCCGCGAAGAACAGCGCAAAGATCATCACAATCTATAGCCATCGCAACATCGCACCACCGCTCGGAGAAACAGCAGATCACGCAGATAGACGCAGATTCCACCTGCATTATCTCCTCCGAGGATCATGGCAAGATGGGAATGAACAGGGCCTTCGCTCGGGATATAGCTGTCAATCTTCAGAAGACCTTTTTTCTCAGAAGGCCAATAGGCGGATGGTGGTTCAAGGAATCAGAACCGGAGCAATTAAAACCCGACAGTCATAGCCGGAAGGTGTATGCGATGGATCAATCGCGCGATTGCTTTGCGATGTACTTTGCGATGTTCATAGCGATCTTGGCGATCTTTGCGGTAAGACTGCGATGTGATTTTCGCGAGTGATCTCTTTGGCGTTCTTCGCGGTTGGGATTGCCTGATTCGGTCCCGGCCACTGGCACGTTGGAGGGCTTGAGAAATGATACTATTGTCCTGACGTTAGGACATACTTTCGAGCGCCAAAACCACCCACTGGAGGAACCATGCGTCTTCCCGCCGAGCTTCGTCGTTTTCTGTCGATTTCCATTGTGTTGATGTCACTGGTCGGCGCTCTCGCGTGCACGCCGGCCGAAGAGCCCGCCGCCACCGAGCCCACGCCGGCGCCAAACATCTCGGACGCTCTCGCACCAACTACATCGGACGCGGACGCTGTGACCAAACAGCTCCACACCAGCACGTTGTGCACCACCGACCTGGAAACTATCCGCGCCTTCTACGGCGACGGCCTCGGATTGCGGATCACCGGTCCCATCGAACTCGATCCCGCGGTCCGGGGAACTCAACGCGCCCTCTGGGGGATTCCCGAGGACATCGGCTGGGAGCTCTACATCATGGACCGGCCGGCGGTTCCGGGGACCATCCAGGTCCGGGTGCTCCTCCTCGACCGGGAAACCCCGATGATCCACACTACGTGGAACCCGCAAGAACCCGGGCCATTCTCCATGGGCTTCTCGACCGAGGATCTCCAGACCTGGGACCCCGAACTCCGCAGCAAGGGCTGGGAATCGCTCATGCCCCTGGCCAGTTACCAGATTCCGCGCCCCGATGGCACGACCTACACGATCAACGAGACCATCTTCAATGCCCCCGACTTCATGCACTCGGTGGGCATTTCGCGCGGCGACGGGATGCCGCAGCTCGGTCCGGTGGATCCGGCCACCGGCCGCGGCGGCCCGATCTACTCGGCGCACGTCATCGAGAACTCCGACGATGTGCTCCACTTCTACGTGGATGTCCTCGGTCTCGAGCTGCGCAGCGACCGCCAGTTCAAATCAAGCGGCAGCAAGGGGGCGCTCGGCGTTCCCGACGGAACCGAGTTCCGCTTCTCCATCGTCTACGCCCAGGGCGCCACCTTCGGCCACCTGCTCTTCCTCGACTACCAGGGGCGTCTCGGTCTGCCGAGCCCCGGCGTCGAGTGGCGCCCGCCCAATCGCGGCATGGCCATGTGGAGCTTCCCCGTCCGGGACATGGACGAGATCGCCCAACGGCTGAGTGACGCCGGAATCGAGCCCTTCTCGCCGCCGGTGGAATACGAGAGTCCGTCGCTGGGCCACCACAAGAGCATGACCGTCATCGACCCGAGCGGTTTCATGGTTGAGCTCTTCCAAACTATCGAGTAGCCGAACGAAATCGAGGTCCATGATGGGAATTCAGCAGAGCCACCCCGATTTGCATCGCACGCTCGAGGAGATCCTCGGTACCGATTTCGTCCTCACGGGCGACGAAGATCGCGAGTTCTATTCGCAGGACATCTACCGCACGGCCGACGAAATCGTGGCGGCCGTGGTTCGCCCGGGGACGACGGATGAGGTTTCAAAGGTCGTTGCCGCCGCCACGAACGCCGGTCTATCGATCATCGCTCGCGGTGGGGGATCGTCCTACACCGGCGGCCTGCTGCCGGACCGCCCCAACTCGGTGGCGATCGACACCAAACGGCTCAATCGGGTCGTGGAGATCAACACTGACGACATGTACGTGGTAGTGGAGGTGGGCTGTACCTGGCAGGAGCTGCACCAGGCTCTCAAACCCCACGACCTCAGGCCGCCCTTCTGGGGCCCGGCCTCCGGAGGCACGGCCACCATCGGCGGGAGCCTGTCTCAGAACGCGATCCTGCACGGTTCCGCCCTTCACGGGGCGTCGGGGGAAAGCGTGCTCGGGCTCGAGGTGGTGCTTGCCGACGGCAGCATCGTGCCCACGGGTTCCTGGTCGACCATCGGCGGAAAGCCCTTTTTCCGCCACTACGGTCCGGATCTCACCGGGCTGTTCCTCGGTGACACCGGCGCCCTCGGCATCAAGACTCGCGCCGTGCTTCGCCTGATGCGCATTCCGCCCTCGGCGCGATTCGCCTCCTTCGAGTTCAGAAACGGTACACAGTTTGCTGAAGCCATGGGTGAGGTCGCGCGGTCGCGGTTGGTCAGCATGTGCTTCGGCATGGACCCCGTGCTCCAGCACCAGAGGATGAAACGCACCAGTCTCACCCAGGACGTCAAGGCCCTCAAGGGGGTAGTCACCTCGGCGAAGAATCTCGGCAAGGGGCTCAAGGAAGCCGCAAAGGTGGCGTTGGCCGGGCGCTCGTTCCTGGAAGAGCACAGCTACTCCACGCACTACATCGTCGAGGGTCGAACCGAGGCCGAGGTCGAGGAGAAGCTCGCGTCCCTGCGGAAGATCTGCCTCCAACATGGGCACGAGGTGGAGAACACCCTCCCCAAGGTTCTGTACGGGGACAGTTTCTTTCCCATGACCACCGCCATCGGCCCCCAGGGCGAACGCTGGGCTCCGGTGCACGGCATCGTCCCTGTGGGGGACGCCCCTGGGGCGATTGCCAAGATCGAGGGGCTCTTCGCGAGCCACGCCGAGGAGATGGAACGCCTGGGCGTCGTGATCGGCATCTTGCTGTCCACCGTCAGTACCAACGGATTCGTCATCGAGCCGGTCTTTTACTGGCCGGGTCCGCAGACCCTGTATTACAAGCGGGTTCTCGAGCCGTCCTATTTGGCCAAGTTGAGGAAATTCGAGCGCAGTCCCGATGCCGAGGCTCTGGTTGCAAAGATCCGCACCGAGCTCATTTCGACCTTTGAGGAGGTGGGGGCGGCTCACCTGCAGGTGGGCAAGACCTACCCGTATCGTCAGGGCCGGAATCCCAACACATGGCGATTGCTCGAGGCCATCAAGAACGCGGTGGATCCGAAGCGATTGGTGAATCCCAAAAGCCTCGGGCTCGAGTGATCCGCAGGCAAGACCCGTTGAATCGACTCGAGGCACAACCGTACCGCGGCGACTCAGGACCGGCGGGGACGCCGGACCAATTAGGTCGGGGCAAGCGACAGTCACTACTTCGACAAGGTTCGCCGGGAGCCGGGTTGACCATTGGGTCGGGAATTGTAGCCGCAAGCTTCCCAGCTTGCGATTTGGGGGCGCATCGGAGTGCGGCGCGAACGGCTCCGTCCAGACGGTCGAATGGCAAGCAGGGATGCTTGCCGCTACAAAGGCACTCGACCCTTTGCAGCGCTGGCGATCGTCGCGGGTCGTTTCAGGATGTCGGCGTGAAGCCCAACGAGGAGTAGAAAATGTTGAAGAGAGCTGTGTTTCTGTCCGCGGTGGTTTGTCTGGCCTTCCTGTCCGTCGCAGTCGCCGCCGAACCGCCGGACACCGGCGTGAGTGGGGTCTATGAGGCCCTGGTCGGAACCGCCGATGCCGCGGAACTCGTCCGCTACTTCAACGAGTTCGGCTATGTGATGGTGGCGGAGGCTTCGCTCAGCGCTGCCGAGGCGGGTGAGATCTATGGCGTCGACAGCGCTCTGAGATCGATCCGCATGCAAAACGGCGCCATCGACAGCCACGGCCTGGTGCGGATCCTCGAGTGGGAAACACCGCTCGGTCCCGGTGTCGGCTACGCCCAGCCCGAGACCATCGGCCAACGGATGCTGGTCATGCGTACCGAGGATGTCTTCCGACTCGATGATGTCTACAACGATCTCAGGGGTGGGGGCGAGCCGGTGCTTGCTATCCCGCCGGTCTACGACGATCTCTATGGCATGACCGAGGGGAAGCCGGATTTCTTCCAGCGGAGGATCGGAGTCCGCGAGATGGCGGTTTACCAGAACGCGGTCAACCACGTTTTTTTTCAACGCTACGGCTACCAGATTCCCGGCTATGGCACCATCGGCGACCACTCACCGCTTCGCACCAGCGAGCTCACCCACCACGATTTTGTGATCAAGGGTGACATCGATGAGGTGACGGCGTACTACAGCGAGGTGTTGGGCTTCAAGCCCGAGGCCGAGGATGCGACCATAGACGGCGACTGGCAGGCCGGACCAAAGGCGGTCTTCGGGATGGCTCCCGGTTCGAGCCACTGGTACCGGGGTTTTGTCTCGCCCAACAACATCTGCGGCAAGCTCAAGTTTTTCGTGCCGCTGGATCAGCGGCCGGATCGATCGGAGCACCAACGCCCGGGAGAGAAGGGGATCACCCTCCATTCGGTGACGGTTCCGAATCTCCGTATGGTCCACGATCTGGCCTTCGAACATGGGCTCGTTATCACGAGCATGATCGAGAACGAATTCGGCGAGAAGAGCTTTGTCATTCACGGTCCCGACGGCAGCACCTGGCAGGTCATCGAGAGCGGGGGAAGCCGGAACCGCCCGATCACGGAGTTCAAACTGGTGACCGTCGACAACTGAGCCGGACACCAACCGAAAAAATAGAGACACCGACCATGAACTTTCGCTTCGAACCCATCAGCATCGGTAAGTTGCGGTTCAGGAAACGAATCGTCTTTGCGCCGGTCTGACTACAGCGTGTAGGTTTGGATCGGTGACTGTGTTGTCTCTCCTGGCACAGTTGTTTTGGCGGTTGTTTTGGTTCAGTCTTTCGGCGCTTCCTCCGACTTCTGCAACTCCCGGATCTCATCCATGTCCTTGGGCGGTTTGAGCCAGAGCTGAGCCTCGTTCTCGACCCACGCCTTGATGGTTACGGGCAGATCGTCAAAGCTATCCACTCGCCACCCCACCAGGTGGATGATGGTTCGGCCGGGGCCGAGGAAGGCCGGTAGATCGCCATAGCGCATCCAGCTCAGCTGGTTTGGCATCGACCCGTCTGGTTGGATAAAGAAATCGTAGTGTTCGAAGGCCTCGTACTTGCCCCGCGGCGTTTCAAAATTGAGGAACAGGGGCGCAGCGAACTGGGCGACGTCACCGAGTCGCTGGGCCGCCATGGTGTCCATCGGCCCCAGCTTCCGGAGTCGTGCACCACTCCCTTGCTCGACCGAGGTGAGCAGTTTGTCGCCCTCGAGCTTGTAGGTGATGTACTGGTAGGGATACTTGATGTGACTGGCTTTCTTACCATCGACCTCGCGGAAGATCTCGTCGGACACCGGGTCGCGGTAGACAAAGGTCTTGCGCGAGAGCTGATAGGCAGTGTGTGGGTCGTCTTTGTCCCGAATGAGGCGAGCGGTGTCGATGCCTTCCATCCGCGCCAGGAGTGCGCCGTCGGGGTAGGAGTAGACCTCTCCGGTGGAGTACCAGTAGACGGGGTCGCCGGTCCCGACCCGGGCCTTGAGGAAAATTTCGAAGAGCTCTTCGTCGAATCCGCCTCCCTCGGCCATCGCGAGACCGGGGACCATCAGTAGTCCGACCACGACGCTGATCACGATTCGACGCATAGCTGTCTCCTTTGATCTGTGTTTCCGTAGCCGTTTCGGCTTCCGTTCCCGATTGCCGTTGAATCACTCTCCGTTCTTCGGCGTTTCGTTCTCGCCCAACCTCGCCGACCAGAGCGAATCGAGGCAGGAGCGCAGGATCCGCAGTGCGCTCGAGATCTCAGAAGGTTTGAAATCGGCCAGCAACTCCTTGTTCGCACGGTGCCGCGCGGGCTCGATTCGATCGAGGACCGCGAGACCGGCCGGTGTTGCCTCGAGCGCCTTCTGTCGCCGGTCGCCGGGATCCTCAGCCTGGGACACCAGACCCTTGAGCACGAGCGAACTCACGAGGGCGCTGATAGTGGGTCGCGACACTCCTCGGGCGGTGGCAATGTTCGAGGCGAGCACCGCCGTCCCGGTTTCAGCGGCTGCGCCGAGCTTGGGAAAGTTCGGGTCGCCGGCGATTTGTAACAGCAGCAACCACTGCTGTGCGGTGAGCCCTTCCTCCCGGGCAAGACGTTCGCCAGCGCGGGTGAGGTGGTTGGCGAGATCAAGCAGGGTGAGGATGAGGGACTCCTCGGTCGACTCTGTGATGCCAACGCTCATCAGCTCAACTCATCTTTGAGGCTGGATCTTAAAACCATGGACGGGAATTTGTAGCCGCAAGCTTCCCAGCTTGCGATCGGTGTCGCGATGCGGTTTGGAAGCGCAAAGGTCGTGATCAACGGCGCCAAAGGCAAGCAAGGATGCTTGCCGCTACAAAGGCGCTGAATTCCTCTTTGCGCCGGCATCATCGCACCAACGGTCACCGCAGACGCTGAGCCGAGGTCTTGCACGAGGCTCCCTTCCTAGTTCGAAGCCGCGCCGAGAGTCATCACGCCGAGATAGGGGCTCTCGTTACCGAGTTCGAACTCTGTCGAGAAGCTCCCCGACGAGCTGGTGATGTCCAGGTGATAGCCGCCGCTTCCCGGTTCGAGCCGGTCGATGGTGAATTCGCCGAAGAGATCCGTCGTTGCCCGGCCGATTTCGCGACCATCCTTGCTCAGGACGACCTCGACATCGGCGGCGCACTCCTCGACACCGTCGGCGTTCGTGACAACGGTTCCGCCGACGAAGCACTTGGTGATCCGATGCAGGTTCTTGTAGTAGATGCGCGGTTTGGTGCCGAGCTCTGGTCTGAGGACCTCGAGGTCTTCCTCGACCTGGATCCGCTGCATCTCCCCGTCCTCGACCTGGATCGTGCGGAAGACCCCCAGCGGACAGGCCTGTTCGGCTCGTGTCCGCGTCCAGCCCTCGTCGAGCAGATGCGCGTCAAAGGTCCACGCCTGTGGGATCTGCTTTTCCTCGTTCCAGTAGATCGCGCCGTAGGGGCAGGCTGCTGCGATTTTCTCCTGGCCCTTGGACTTCTCGGGATCGATGATCACGATGCCGTCGGGGCGTTTGCGCACGGCGCCGTCTTTTGTCGCCTTGGCGCACGGTGCGTTATCGCAGTGGTTGCACATCACGGGCATGAAGCGCGCCTCGATGATGGGGTAGGCGCCACGTTCCTTGCGTTGGATGTCGAGCCACTTATGCCCCTGGGAGGGCTGGGCGGCCGAGTACCCGGGAAATTCGTTGCCGACATACTCGTCCTTGACCGCGAGGAAACAGAGGCGGCAGTTGTCGCAGCGCGCAACATCGACGATGAGATTCCATTTCTTGGCCATCAGATTGTCTCCGCCGTCGGCTGCCATGTGTCGGCGCCGGTCCACTTCTCGACCTGGATGAGGACCGAGTTTGGTTTCATCCCGTGGCCCTTCTTGGTGATGGATTCCTTGGTGTTCAGCATGTTCACGCAGCCACCGAGATCGGTGGACTTTCCGGGCTCTCCCACCGGTCGGTACTGGGCCGATCCGGAGTAGGCGCTGACGATGCCGGGCCGGAGGCGTCCCGTGACCTGGGCCGCGCAAACCACCGATCCTCGTTGGTTCCACAACCGGATCAAGTCGTCGTCCTGGATCCCTCTCGCTTCGGCATCCTCGCCGCTGATCCGCGCCACGAGGTAGTAGTGTCCGTCCTTGCAGACCCGGTGCTCGCGAATATCGGCGAGGCTGCTGTCCCTGCTGTCACCCATGACGTGGTAGGCATAGCGGGTGTGGGCGGTCTGCAATTTCAACGGGAAGTCCGCGAGCTCCGGATTGCGCTTCGGGTCCTCGTAGGTCGGCATGTACTGTGTTGAGCGGCGGCCGGTCGGGGTCGTCGATCCGCTCGAGCCCGGTGGCGATGAACTCGAACTTGCCCGAAGGCGTCGGCAAGCCGTCGAGATAGTCGCCCGAGTAGTCCGACGGAAGGGGATATGGATCGGGCGTGTCCTTCTTCCGACCCTCGTAGTACCAGTTGTTGGCAAGCGGGACGCGTGAATTCTCGTTCTCCGCGGGGACGACCCAGTAGCCCTTCTTGAGGAATTTCCGCCAACTGATGTGCTTGGCCATGTCGGAGGAGTCGAAGACCCGCTTGACCCACGCGAGTTCGGAGGTGCCGCCCTCGGTGTAGACCGCTCCGAGGCCGAGCTTCTCCGAGACCGCAGCGAAGATGTCGTAGTCGGACTTGGACTCCCCGAGCGGCTCAATGGCTTTGTGCTGCATGGTGATGACGCGGTGGTTGTTCATCGTGTAGAAGTGGTGGACGTATCCGGGGCCGCAGTTGAAGGTCTCGCCGATGTCCCACTTCTCGAAGACCGTGCACGCCGGCAGGATGATGTCCGAGAACGGCGTCTCGCCCTCGTTCCAGATCGACTGGTTGACGATGAACTTGAGGTTCGGGTGCTGGTAGGCGCGAGCCCAGCGGTTCCCGCCCACCATGGTGCCGAAGAGCTGGCTGCCGTACTTGTAGAGCATCTCCACCGGCGCGTGGCCGGGGGAGGGGTAGCCGAAGGGGAAGAACTGACCCCCGGTTGTTGTGACATCGGTGATGTAGCCGAAGCTCTTTCCCTGGGTGATCGCCTCGGGAAACCACATTCGGGGAATGCTCTGTCGCACCGTGCCCATGGTGACGATGTGCGGCATGCGTTGGTAGTTGTTGGCCGAGTTGGCGCTGAAGGCCAGGTCTCCCGAGAAGCCGCCCTCGGCGTAGCCCGGAAAGTAGAAGTTGTGATCGATCGGGGCGCCGAACTGGAGGTTGCCGAAGTTGTAACCCGGGCGGCCGTGGCCCTGCATCGCGCCGAGGATGGCCATCATCCGGGCCCACTGCATGCCGCCGGGTCCACGACAGGCGCCGCCGACGCCGGCGCCCCAGCTGCCCGCGCCGAGGTAGGTCTTCTTGGTGCCCCATTCGCGCGCCAGGGCGCGGACGTCGCGGGCAGGTACACCGGTCTCGGGCTCCTGCCACTCGGGCGTCTTCGCGACACCGTCGCTTTCACCCAGAACGTAGGCCTTCCATTCATCGAAGCCAGTGGTCTTGTCGGCCACAAAGCTCTCGTCATACAGCCCCTCGGTGAGCCAAACGTGGCAGATCGCCTGGGCGAGCGCGGCGTCGGTCTGCGGTTTCGGCGCGATCCACTTGCCGCCGAGGTGCGCCGCGGTGTGGTTCAGGTAAGGATCGATGTGGACCATCTTGATCCCCAGCTCCCTGGCCCACTCGCGTCGCTGCGTCCCCTCGAAGCCGTAGGTCGTGTCGGGGTCCGAGGACCAGAAGACGATCATTTCCGCTTCCTTGAGGCAGTCCTCGACGGTTCCGTAGAACTCCGGGCACCCGAGGCGCGCGCTGTTGCCCCAGTGGTGCATGGCGCCCCAGAACCAGCCTTCCCAGCTGTCGGGGCTGTGCATGAGCTTGGTGACACCGATCAGGTTCCAGAAGCGGTTGAAGGCGCACAGGTAGTGCCCGAGGTTGCCCCACTGGTGGTGCGAGCCGTGGTCGACTGCCACGGCGCCGGGGCCCACGGCTCTGGCGCGCTTGATTTCCGATGCGACGATATCGGTCGCTTCCTCCCAGCTGATGCGCTCGAACTCGGAGATCCCGCGGTTCTGCGGGTTGCGCTCACCGTTCGGGTCGAAGTCGACGCGCTTCATGGGATAGAGCAGGCGGTCCTTGGAGTAAACCATGGACTTCTGGCACGCGCCGTGCGCGGCCAGCGTCATCCGCCGCGGCGGTGAGAAGGTCTTGCCGCGCGCGGTGATGGACCAGGTTCCCTCGTCTTCATCGGCGAAGTCGATGGGGGTGGTGCGGATGATCTTGCCGTCCTTGACGTAGACGAAGAGGGGACCGCCGTTGGTACCGTTGGTGTAGCGCGTGACACCGTTGCCCATGTCGGTCCCGCTCTTCCAATAGACCGATTCCAGCTGGCCCAGGGTGCCCAGGAACCAGACCGCGAGTGCGTCGTCGCCTTCAAGGAGGATCTTGAAGTTCTTGGCGGCGTCGATCCGCTCGAGCTGGTCGAAGGGCGGTGTGAGGAAGCTCTTCGCGAGGGCCTTGTTCTTGAATCCGATGGTGACATCGGGGTTCGCGTGAATGCCCTTCCCGGTGCTGATCTTGCCGTTCTCGAGCTTGATCCAGCGACCCACATCGGGCTGGTCCCGCAACTTGATCTGTGCGACGACGTCCCTTTCCTTCAACCGTTTGGCATAGTCCGGGTAAACGCGCGCAGCCACCCGCATCGCCTGCGGTATGCCCCACAACAGGATCGATAGATTCATGTCAGCTCCTCTACGCGATTCGTGAGAATCGGTATCATGAGATATAGTTAGGATGCTTCACTATTAGTAAATCTAATCGGTTTTTCGGGAATGTCAAGGGGAAGGAGTGAAAAGGTGAGAGTTCGCACCGGCGCTTCGCTTGGTTGCTCACTGTGAGACCTCCCTTGGTCGCTCCGCTCTCTCGCTCGTGGTGAGAACGTGAGATGTGAGCGTTCGCTTCGCTCGCTGGTTTGTGTGGGTGAATTCGGCGGAGCCGGCTCCTCACCCCTCACCAGCGGGTGCTGAGCATCGCGAAGCCCTGTGTCCTAACCCGCGCACACCGGGTGGAGGCGCGGTCCGTGGTGTCTGGTTGCGGCCGTGGATACGGTAGCTGTCGCTGCACATCTCATCTGGCACGGGCACGACGATTAAAAAATCACCGCCCCGAAGGGCGGTGGAAAAAATGGGGAGAAAAAACCGATCAGAAACGGAATCTCGCGGTCAGGGCATAGGTGCGTGGCGGTCCGATGTAGCCACTCACGATCTTCAGTCCCGGAATCGCGAAGACACCGATGATGTAGTCCTCGTTGGTCAGGTTATTGGCGACGACTTCGAAGCGCCAGCGTCCGTTGCCGGTGTCGAAGGCGATGATCCCGTCGACCAGCCCATAGGCCTTCTGGGACTGGGCCGGGCGCGTTGCAGAACCCGAGGAAGTGCTGCGACTTGTAGTTGTAGTTGGCGCCGAAGGAGAAGGCGCCGCGGGCCACCTTGTTCGGGGTGGTGTAGAGCGCACCGATCCGGTAGGAGGTTTTTGGCGAGTACTTGAGCTGGAGATCGATGTCTCCCGTCCCGTACGGCGCGCAGTCGATCTCCTGGTTGAAGTTCTGTTGGGTGAACCTGGTGTCCAGCAGCGCCAGATTTCCGGTGAGCTGCAGTCCGTCCACCGGGACGACGATGGTCTCGATTTCGGCGCCGGAGGTCTGGACATCGCCCAGCGAGAATCGGATGAAGTTTCCGTTGGGATCGGTGCCCGTTCCCTGGAGGTCGTTGTAGTCGCTCAGGAAGGCGGCGACGTTGAGTCGCCAGGTGTTGTGGAAGAAGTCGGCCTTCATCCCGATCTCATAGGATCGGATGTCCTCCGGAGCGATGGGTTGGAGTGGGAGGATGGTCGAACCCTCGTTGGCGCGACCGTCGAAGGCGCCCGATTTGAAACCGGTGCTGATGTCGACATAGGCGAGGATGTTCTCGCGTGCGTTCCAGGACAGGGCGAGTCGCGGTGTGAAGCGGCTCCAACTCTCCTCGAGGTGCTTCTCCACCGGCGTGTCCACCGATCCCGGAGGTGCGTCCGGGCCACATGGAGATTGGGAGCTGACGATGGTGCCGTCGGGCGCGACGCAGGCGATCATCTGGGTTCCATCGGGATAGTAGGCCGTGATGTCGAAGTCCTTGGTGTCCTCGGTCCACCGGCCACCGGCGGTCAGGGTCAGATTGTCCTTGAGCCGGAAGTCGAAGCTCGCGTACCCGGCGTAGCTCTTGGTGTCGAGTGCCGAGTCGGTGTAGCGGTTGGTCCCGATGGGTGAGAGAACCGCGTTCTCGGTGAACTGTTGGTTTTCCTCGGTGAAGTAGTAGATGCCGGCCACATAGTCGATCTTGTTGGTGATGCTGCCGATAAACTGGAATTCCTGGCTGAACTGGCTCTGCTCCTGGTCCTGCATGATGTGAAACAGCGGCAGGAAGTCCGGGATGATGCCCGGAAGGAACTGGTTGCCCACCTGGCCGTCGCCGTCCACCAGGAAGAGGTTCTCCATCTTCCGCCACGAGGTGACCGACTTGAGTTCGAACTTCTCGGAAGCCTGCCAACCCACCGTGGCGTAGATGCCGGACTGATCCAGATCGTTCAGCGGCTCCGTGAGGTCCGAAAGCAGGGTGTGGGCGTCGGTGTCGCCGTCGAGTTGGTAGTCGAAGTTGGGTTCGCCGACGCCGAAGCCGTTGATGAACGGCGCCTGCGGCACAAATCCCAGGGGGAAGCCCGGGGTCGAGCGCTCTCTGGAGGATGTCGCCGACGACGAGGATGTCGACGCGATCCGACGGCATGAAGCGGAGCGAGGTCCGCACGCCCCAGATGTCCTGATCATTGACGAAGTCGCCGTTGTAGAGGTTCTCGTCGTAACCGTCATGGTTGCGGGTCATGGCGGCGACCTGGAAACTGAACCAGTCGACCACGGGGACGCTGACCATGCCTCTGGCGTCGAGTCTGGTCGAAGTTCCCGACCGCCGCATACAGATTCAGCCCGAACTCCTGGTTCGGCTGTTTGGAAACGAGTTTGATGGCGCCGGCGCTGGTGTTGCGGCCATAGAGGGTTCCCTTGAGGTCCGCGAAGGACCTCGAGGCGTTCGACCTCGTAGAGATCGAACTGGGCTCCGGTTTGGCGCGGGATGTAGACATCGTCGATGTAGATCCCCACCGGGGTGTCGGAGGTGAACATGGATTCGTCCTCGCCGATACCGCGGATGGAGGCACGGCTACCGCTCGACGAGCTGGTGTTCTTCTCCATCCACAGGTTCGGGGTGGCGAGGGCGAGCTGTTGGATGTTGGTGATGTGTTTGTTCTCGATGTCTTTTGTGGTGAAGGCGGTGATCGCCACCGGGACCTTCTGCAGCGGCTCTTCGACCCGACGAGCGGTGACCATGATGTTCTCGATGGGACCGGGCTCATCGATCGATGATCTTCGTGCCTTCGGCGTCGGGCCGATAGGTGACCACCACCTGCCCGTAGTCGGGAACCGGCACCTCGGCGGTCTCGGTGACCCCGCCGATGTTGAAGGTGACCTGTAGGTCCCCGGGGGCCCTTCGGGTTGAACGACGGCTCGCCCCTTGTCGAGAGTTGCGGTCTGGGTGGTTCCGTCGGGTGCTTCAATCTCGACGGTGACCGGTTCTGCTGGATCCGGTCCCGCCACGATCAGATTCAGGTTGGCTGTTGCACTCGCAGTCGAGCACACCAGCAGTGCCGCCAGCAGGATCGCAGCAAAAGCGGCTCCGAAAAAAACCCTGTTTCTCATTCCGTACTCCTCCCCCCGGGGTGAATCCCCTCGTCTCACCAATCGAAAAACCCGACGGATCGAAACGGCCCCACCACGAGGTCGCCGAGCGTCGGAAGTGAATCCGCGAAAAAGGTTAAAAGAATACGATTCAAGAACTGGATTGATCATACTATCGTACGGTCATTCGAACAATAGTAAAAACAGTAATTGTACTAAGAAATTGTGGTTTATGAGATTGCGTCGCTGAACACGCAGACTGGCGCCTTCGGCGGGGTGCCGGGTCCGGCATTTGTGCCGGAACAAATGATCCGGAGTTGCAGCGCGCTCCGCACAAATGCCGAGCCGGGCTCCCTCGGGTAGCGCCTCGAGGTCAAATCTCCCGGCAAGCGAAGGAGGCCGCCGCTTGAGTCATCAGCGTGGTCGCCGCCCTCCCCGTTACCGACGGTGACCGACCACGCTGATGCGCGCAAGCGCTGGGACGCCAGCGGCGGCCCAGAAGGCCGGGGCCCAGACCTCAGCCCTCCCGCGGCGGCCGCAGCCGCAGCATCAACAACGCGCCGACGAACATGATCGCGCAGACAATGGCGAAGGCGCCCGGGTAGCCGCCGAGTGCGTCGTGGGCCAACCCGGTCAGGAGGATCCCGATTCCGCCGCCGGCGGCATTGGCGACGCTCACCGAGCCGTTGATCTTGCCCGCCTCGCGGAGTCCGAAGAGTTTGATGAGGATGTAGTTGTAGAGGGTGTGGAGGCTTCCCCAGGCGAAGCCGGCCACCACCAGGAAGGGCCAGATGAGCTCCGGGGCCAGAGTGACGCCCACCAGGCCGGCGAAGAGGATGAACATCTGAACCCGCAGCAGCCGGTAGGGGTCGATCCGATCGGAGATCCAGCCCGCGCCCAGCTTGCCGACGAGCCCCGACAGCGCCAGGGTGCTCAGGCCCAGGCTGGCCCTCGCCGGATCGAAGTCGAGGCTGCGCATGTAGAGAAAGAGGTGGGAGAAGAGCGAGAGCACGGCGTAATAGGTGAATGCCCCGGCGAAAGCCACCTGATAGTACTGCGGCTGGCGAATCACGTCGCGAAACGCCATCCCCTCGTCGGAACCGGTGGCCGCGGCCGCGTCGTCGATCTCCGAGCCGTCGCGCCGAGGCCGATTGCGGAGCACGACGACCAGAACGACCACCATCACCAGCGGCCAGACGGCTTCCATCCGCATGGCATCGCGCCAGCCGAAGCGGGTGATGAGGGCATTGGCCAGGGGAGGGATGAGCATCCCGCCGAGGCTGGTGCCGGCGGTGGCGAAACCGATGGCGAGGCCGCGCCTTTGGGGCATCCAGGTCGCCGCGGTGATGATCGAGGTCATGATCCCCGCCAGGGCGATGACCGCGGCGAAGACCACGTGGAGGAGGTAGAGCTGGACGAGGGATTCGGTGTGGCTGTAGAGGAAATAGCTGCCGCCGAGAGAGCGTCAGGCCGATCAGCAGAAAGGGTTTGAAACCAAAGCGATCGACCAGCCAACCCGAGCCGAGGACCATCAACGACCCGCCGAGGAAGGTGATGGAGTCGCGGACCTTGAGCTGGCCGATGGTGCAGCCGAGTTCCTCGAGGAGCGATTCGTCAAAGACGGTGAGACCGGCGTTGGTCATCCCGTTGGAGAGGGCGACGACAAGCATGGCAAGAACCGCGACCAACCAGGAGTATCCCGACCAACGGCTCAGGGCGACGGGAATGGAACGACTCATGAGGTCGTGCCCGCTTTCGGCGTCGGGATCGATTCGGACCATGCGGACGCCGGCGTTGGAGCCCTGATAGAGGCTGATCAGGGCCTCGGGCATCCGATCCAATCCTTCGCGGATGTCCTCGAGGGGACAGATCCGGCCATCCCGGATCCACTCGGCCAGTTGCGTCTCGTACTCCTCGAAGTGCGGGACGTGGTCAAAGACGAAGAAGCCCTCCATCTTGGCGTCCTGGAGCCCGATGCGGTAGAGGTTGCGGTGCCGGTGGTATTGATCAACCGGCAGGAGGTACTCGGAGATCCGGCCGCAGATGGCGATCCGGGCGCGACGTCGGATCCTCCCCATGACCTCGTCGAGAAGCTCTCCCCCCACGTTGTCGAAAAAGACATCGACACCGTCGGGGAAGAGTTCGTCCAGTCGGGCCGGGACATCGTCGTTCTTGTAGTCGATGGCGTCGCCGTAGCCTAGCCTTTCGGTGAGCAGCCGGCACTTGGCGGGCCCGCCGGCGATGCCGACGACGTGGTCGGCGCCCAGAGCACGGGCGACAAAGCCCGCCTGGCTCCCGACCCCACCGGCTGCGCCCGAGACAAGGGCACGATCGCCCGCCTTCACGGCACAGATTTCACGCATCCCGATCAATGCCGTGAAACCGCTCATGGCGAGGGTGGAGATGCCGTGCGACAGAGGGAGATCGGTGTGTCGCATCCGAAACGGCATGAAATACGGATCGTCGTCGATGACGGCGTACTCGCGCCAGCCGAGTTTGGCCTGAAAGATCTCGCCGACCCGGTAGGCGGGGTTGCGGCTGGCAACCACGCGGCCCACCCCGCGGCCGATCATGACATCGCCGATCTCCATGGGCCGTTCGAAGCTCGTTTCGTTGGTCATATAGCGCAGCATCACCGGCGCCACACCGAGATAGAGCGTCTTGAGCAACACCTCGTCGTCGCCGATCTCGGGAACCGGAACCATTTCCATCGAGAAATCGTCAACCGTTGCCACCCCGTCCGGCCGGTGCGCCAGCACCCACTGGCGCATGTCGGCGGGGAGAGATTGGTTCATTCGAGGTTGTAGATGACCACGGTATGACCATCGTGATCGTAGAACCCGGACTCGGTCCGTGGGGGTCCCTTCGCGGGATCGAGTTCGGTTCGGGCTTTGCAGACGGCGAGGCCCATGGCAGCGGCGGCCTCGAGGGTCGCCGCCACCGAATCGACCTGGACCACAATCGCCGTTCGCCGCTCGCTCTGGGCGGCCGCGTGACCCGGGGCCTCAATCAACGCGAGTGTCCGTTGCTGGCTCTGAGAACTCAACGTCGCGAATCTTGTCTTGATGTTCTCGGAAATCGCAAAGATCTCGTAGGCGAATGAATCCGCTTCGTCGTCACCGATGAATTCGAGTTCGAAACCCAGGAGATCGCGGTAGACCCTAAACGCTCGGTCGAGATCGTTGACCAGGAGGGCGGCGCGCTGGAAATAGGGCAGCGGCCGCTCATTGGCAGGCAGCATCTTGGCCTCCGTTGTCCGGGCCGCTCTTAGGCGGCCTATGCATCAGCTCCGGGATTGTTCCACCGTCGTGACCACCGAGGCATCGCGGAAGAAGTACTCCTGATCCTCGGGCTGTTTGAGGTTGAGCAGGGTGAGGATGCTGATGGCGATGACCAGGGCCCAGACCACAAAGACAGCCGGCATGGCGATGTTCATGTGGTGCTTGATCTGGTGGTTGAGCTCATCCACGTTCTCGGCGCCGTCCTTGATGGCCTGCAGGTTCCTCAGAGCGGTGCCTGATATCGGGATGAGGCAGAGTCCGTCGATGACGATCACGGCGTAGAGAAAGTGCTTCCAGGTGAGCCAGGCCGAAGAGAAGGGCGGGTTGTCGGTGAGGTAGCACAGGATGATGCCCACGGGCAGCGTCAGGATGAAGATGTAGGCGACGATTCGGTCGATCCCGTGCATGATCTTGGCGCGTTCAAGACGGGCCTCGAGGGGCACTGCGGGGTTCTTGACGTCGAAGTGCAGCCAGTAGACGAGGAAATCGAAGAGCAGCCATCCGGCCACCATGAATGCGTGCAACCAGCGGAACGAGACCTCGATGACGTTGATACCGAAGATGTTGATGTCTGGCATGGCGCTCACCCTCTTTTGAAGACGAACTTGTAAAGTTTGGGCAGGCCGAAGAGGGCGATACCCAGATAGCAGAGTGCGTTGAGGAGCACGCTGACGCTGAATCCGTTTTCGGACATGAAGAGGATGGCGTTGATGCCCATGAACGCCCCTCCCGCAACGAAGGTGATCCATAGCAGATACAGCAAAAACATTTCGAACCTCCCTGTCAGACTCGTTCAGGAACTTCGCGGCGGACCTGGGTCGCCGCCAGCATGGCGAGTACGATCAAAAACACAAGAACCGTGAAGGGCACCTGATAACTGCCGGTCTTGTCGTAGAGCAGTCCGGTGAGCCAGATCCCGAGACCGCCGCCGATGGCGTCGAGGACCGTGATGGTGCCCAGGATCTTGCCCGTCGCCTTCAGCCCGAAGCACTCCACCGTCAGGAGTTGGAGCATGGTGTAAAGCCCACCCCAACCGAGTCCGAAGAGGACCACCGCGATCCAGAAGAGCTGGACCTTGACGGTGGCGAGCAGGATGGCGCCGGTGAGCATCACCAACAGGTTGCCGTAGAAGACCTTTTTGTGCTGGAGCTTGTCGGCAAGATAGCCGAAGCCGAACTTGCCGAAGAGGGCCATTCCGAAAAGCAGGCTGATTCCGGTGCTCGCCACCTGGGGTGAAAACTCGAGATCTCTGAGGTGCAGGAACAGATGTGCCTGGGCGCCGAGGATAGAGTAGAAGGTCGTCATGGCGGCGAAAGCGAGCGCCCAGAAGGTCTTGGTTTTCAGGGCCTCGGGGTAGCTCAGACCCGAGGACTCGACGTCCGGCCGCCCCTCGGCGATATCGGCCGCTGATTGCGGTTCGACACCCAGCGGCAGCAACCCCATTTCTTTCGGAGAATTGCGAATGACGAAAGCGACCAGGGCGAGCAGAACGATGGGGAATGCAGCCTCCCACATCATGGCCTTGCGCCAGCCGAAGTTGGTGATCAACCAGGTGCCGACCTGGGGAAAGAAGATCCCACCGAGACTGGTGCCCACCAGGGCGATGCCGATCGCGGTTCCGCGTTTCTCCACAAACCAATGACCCACGAGCATCACCGCAACGATCAGCCCGCAGCTCACGAGCACAAGGGCGAAGAAGCTGTGGATGATGTACATGTGGGTGATCGACTGGATCCGCGAGTAGAAGAGAAAGAGGACCATCAACAAGACGGCGCCGAAGGCCATCAGCCGGCGGACGCCGAAACGGTCTGCCAGTGCCCCGGCGAAAGGGCCGAAAATGCCCGCAAGGGCAAAGGTCAGCAGGTCCCTGAACTTGAGGCTGGAACGGCTCCAGTCGAATTCCTCGATCAGCGACTCGTCAAAGACGTTGATCCCGCCGATGAGCATGCCGTTCGATATCATCAGCGCGGCCATGGCGCAGCCGGCGATGACCCAACCGTAGAAGATTCGAGGGCTCACACCCACTCCTCGAGACCGTAGACCCGAATGGCGTTTTCCCAGAACAACTTCTTCATGACACTCTCCTTGAGCCCGAGTTCGCCGATCTCGTTGACCGCGCGTTCGAAGTCGATGACCGGCCAATCGGTGCCGAAGAGCACCTTATCCTGTCCGCGTCGCGAGTTGATGAAACGGACAAACGACGGATCCCAGTATTTCGGCGAGTGGGCGTCGCACCCGACATAGACATTGGGGTGCTTCCAGGTCACCGCGATCATCTCCTCGACCCAGGGATAGCCGATATGGATCCCGACAATGGTGAGTTCGGGGAAGTCGATGGCGACGCGATCCAGCGTCATGGGGTTGGCGACGGTGGGCAGGAAGTGCTGCGCCGAGTGGCCGATCTGGATCTGAATCGGAACCCCGAGTTCGGCGCACTTGGCGTAGAACGGGTAGTACATCCGGTGGCCGGGTTCTTTGCCGAACCAGTGGGGATAGAGGTGGGCGCCGACAAAGCCGTACTCCTTGATCGCTTTCTCGACCCGTGCCACTCCGGGAACGAGATTGGTCGGGTTGATTCCGACCACGCCTTTGAACCTGTTGGGATACTCTGTGATCACCTCGGCGATGCGTTCCACCGGTTTTTCAAAGAAGATGTCGGAGCCCGACCACCCGCCGGTGGTGGCGATCATGAGGCCTTTTTCGATCCCCGCGGCATCCATCTTGGCGATTTCGTCTTCCAGGGGAATGCCCTCACCGGTATCTCCCAGGATGTGGATCTTCTGCCAGAAGTGGTTGAGCTTCGGGGTGTAGTTCTTTGTCAGATCCGGGGTCCAGAGGTTGACGACGATGTCCATTCTTCTCATGGAATTCTCCTTAGGCGATGATGAACCAGATGCAGGGTAGGCTCGGCGCGTAACGCGACCGACGCGGGTCCGGCCGTGTGCGTGAGTTCATTTCCCCGATGGTGGGTTGATCTCCAGGCATGTCTGAGTATAATGTCGGAACAATAGGACAAAGTCAAGTTCATTTGTCCAGTGGTTTGCAGCAGTCATCGACGGTCGCGATATGGGCGTGGCGACCGAAAGGGAGGCCGGATGTCGGGTCCGCTAGAAGGCGTTCGAATCATCGAAATGACCAGCGTGGTTTTGGGTCCGTGGGCCTGTCAGATTCTCGGGGATCTGGGTGCGGATGTCATCAAGGTCGAACCGCCGTTCGGCGACAGCAACCGTCAGCTCGGGCCCGGTCGGAACAAGGGGATGTGCGCTCTGTTCATGACCTGCAACCGGAACAAACGCAGCGTGGTCCTGGATCTCAAGCAGGAGGCGGGCAAGGCTGCGCTGCTCAAGATGGCCGAGACCGCCGATGTGGTCGTCCACAACCTGCGTCCCCCGGCCATCAAACGGCTCGGTCTCGAATACGACGAGATCAAGAAGATCAACCCGCAGATCATCTACTGCGCCACCTACGGCTATCGAGCGGACGGGCCCTACAGCGATAAGTCCGCCTACGACGACTCCATCCAGTCGGCGAGCGGGATCGCCATGCTCAAGGCCCGAGCCGGAGCCGAGCCGAGCTATCTTCCGGTCATCGTCGCCGACAAGACCACCGCCATGGCCGTGGTCTACTCGATCACCTCGGCGCTCTATCACCGCGAGAAGACCGGTGTGGGTCAACAGATCGAAGTGCCCATGTTCGAAACCATGGTCAACTACGTCATGGCCGAGCATCTCTACGGCCGGGCCTTCGAACCCGCCGCGGGGGACATGGGTTACGCCCGTCTCTTGAGCCCAGACCGGCGGCCTTATCAGACAAAGGACGGCTACATCGCCATCCTGCCGTACCTCAACAAACACTGGGAGATCTTCTGCAAGGCTGCCGGTCGACCCGAGTTCATCGACGATGAGCGCTTCGCGAGCCTGGGTTCGCGGCTCAAGAACATCGACGAGGTCTATCGCGAGGTCTCCATCATGGTGGCCACCAAGAACACAAGCGAGTGGCTCGAGATTCTGACCCCCACTCCTGTGCCGTGCATGATCGTCAACACCCTCGAGGACCTGCTCGAGGATCCCCATCTGGTGGAGACGGGTTTCTGGAAGACCTATGAGCACCCGACCGAGGGCACCATCCGGCTGCCCGATCTGCCGACCCGGTTTTCCGAGACCCCGGGCTCGGTCCGCCAGCTGCCGCCGCGACTCGGCGAACACTCGGTCGAAGTGCTCAAGGCAACCGGTCTGAGTGATGGGGAGATCGAGGCGATGATCGCGAGCGGGGCGACGAAAGTTCCGCCTACCGAATGATGAGCATCGGTTGAAAATGTTTATAACTCCGATCCGGTTCCCGAAACACCCTGCCGGGATCGAGATCGGGATCGGGAACGGGATCGACCCGGAGATGTTCGATAACCCATCAGCCCGAAAGACCAACGGAGGAAGCAGATGAAGAAAACGGTTTTGTTCCTGTTGTGCACGCTCGTGATGACAACCCTCGCGTTCGGAGCCGACACGCTCGATCTCGACAACCCGAAGGACGCGGTCAAGGCGATGCAGAAGATCGTCTGCCACACCGAGGAGGGCAAGCCTGCGACCTACTGGTGGACCGGCAAGGTCTACAGCCGGGTCCCGGGCGAGAAGGACCAGCTGCTCTTCAAATACCAGGCCATGAACACCCGGACCTGCCAGGTCCTCTCGGATCCCGAGAATGGCTACGGTTTCCGGATGGTCTCGAAAGAAGCCCTGATCTACCAGGATCCCAAGACCGACGAAATCATCCACACCTGGACCAATCCCTGGACCGACGAGGAGCTCGAGGTGGTCCACATCTTCAACGATCCGGTGAACTCCAAATACCCCAACTTCGAGAAGAGCAAGTGGGGCCCCTTCCGTTTTCCGGCCACCTTCAAGGACGGCCGCGGCTGGTTCAGCTTCGAGGTTCCGCTCTTCTACACCAATCCTCTCGCCGGTGAGTACCAGGAGTACGTCGGCGGCACCTACCAGGCCATCGAGATGTTCAACTTCTTCTTTGACGAGGAAGAGCTGCTCGACGCCTCCATCACCGGTTGCGACGACACCCACGTTTCCTGGGCGCGGGTTTCCAAGTGGCTGCCCTGGATGAAGATGGGCGATCGCGCGGGGCAGATGATCTACAACGGCGCCGGCAAGCGTGTGGCGAGCTGGGACGAACTCCCCGAGGTGCTCAAGGATGAGCTCATGAGGGTCAAGCCCGAGTACAAAACCCCGCCGCCGGTGGATGACGACCGGCCCAACGAGACCAGCTGGACCTATTTCAAAAAGGTCATCGACGCGGAGAGAGCTGAAGGGGAGTGATTGCGGGGCATCGATCAGAAGTGTGACCCGCCGGGTTGATTCGTTCCCGATCCCGTTCATGATCCCGATCCCGAAACGACACGTCGGGATCGGGATCGGGATCGGGAACGGGATCGACCAGGACAGGAACGGAAAAACCTAAGATCGATTCGGAGGCACGATCATGACCACCCCAGCCCGAGCCTGGCAGTTCAAAAAAACCGGAGGCCCCGAGAACCTCGAGCTCGTCGATCACGAACTCCCGCCGCCCGGCCCCGGAGAGGCGCTGGTCAGGTTTGACGCCATCGGGCTCAACCGGGCGGATCTGCTCGAACTCGCCGGGCGATACTTCGGCCCACCGCCGAGCCCGTCCTTCCTCGGCCAGGAGGCGGTCGGGGTGATCGCAGAGCTCGGCCCGGCTGTCGAGGGCGAGGCTCCAGCCGGGGGGTATGAACCCGCGGTCGGCGACCGCGTCGGGCTCATGGTCGGCAGGATCGACCACCGTGGGATGGGGACCTACCGGACCGCCGGCATCTATCCCCAGCGCGCCCTCCTCCCGGTGCCCGAGACCTTGTCGGCCGCCGAGGGTGCGGGGTTCTTCCTCGCGACCCTGACGGCGGTGGCGGGTCTCCATACGGGAGGCATCACTCCGGAAACCGCCGACGGGAAGAGATTGCTGGTGACCGCGGCCTCCAGCGGAGTGGGGGTCGTGACCCTCCAGGCCGCTCGGACAATGGGCGCCATGACCATCGCCGCCACCACTTCGCCGGACAAGGTCCAGAAGCTGGACACTCTCGCAGACCACGTGGTCGTGGCATCGACTCCGGAGGTCATGGTCGAACGAGTCTCGGAGATCACCGGTGGCACGGGAGTCGATCTTGCCTTTGACCCGGTCGGATTCGACTACGCTCCGGCGCTGATGCAGACCGCCGCCCAGGACGGCCACGTGGTCTTCTACGGTCTGCTCTCGGGTGCCGAGGCGCCGTTGGATCTGAGGACCATGATCTTCAAGGACCTCGGAATCCACGGTTTCACGGTCCATCGGATCCAGCGTGACCCGGCGCTCCTCGATGTGGTTGTGAGCATCACCCTCGGGTTGGCCGAACGCGGCGGACTCCGTCCCGTGATCGCCGATCGATTCTCGTTCGAGGACGCACCGGCGGCGCTCGAAGCCATGGCGAGGAACGAGCACTTCGGCAAGATCGTGCTCGAGGTCAGTGATCAGTGATCAGCTGTCAGTTCAGCCTCTTGCAGAATTCTGCGAGACGACGAGGTACAGGACTCACCACAGCGGCACATCGCAGGCGGGGACGCCTGCGCTACAAGGCTGTTCTCGGTTTTGTAGCGCAGGCGTCCTAGCGGGCGATGGTCCCATGCGTCGATAGGCCAGCGAATCGTTGTCAAGTGTTGCAAGGAAAAAACTGTCTGAAAGATTGTTCCGTTTCCACGAAAGAGAAAACCATGCGTTTTGCGACCCTTTCCGTTCTGATCTGCCTGGTCGTTGCTGTGTGCGCTCCCGTGGTCGCCGCGGGTGAAGTCTTCGAGGGTGAGAACGCCCTGGAGATGATGCGCAAGATGTACTGCGGCACAGTCGAGGACGGAAAGGTCCGCTTCGGCACCTGGGAGGGCCGTGCCTACTCGCGGGCCCAGGATGAGAAGGATCGCCACCTCTTCAACGTCATCGGGATCAACACCCGCCAGTGCGCCACCGTCGAGGATCCCGAAAAGGGCGAGGGGTTCCGCAGCGTATCGCGGGAGGTCATGTTCTACCTCGATCCCGAGACCAACGAGACCAGCTGGACCGTCTTCAAGAAACACCTGGAGAGCAAGGAAGAAAAGTAGGGTGGTACCTCAGGTCGATCTTCGCGACCACTTCGAACAGTTACGACGATCAGTGGAGGGTGACTGCACCCTCTGGCGGCAACGGAGCGAGACCGTCGATTCTCACCAGCAATGGGTTGACCGCGACCCATCCGCATGATCGGCATCGATGATCAACGGGAGGGCTGAGCCCATCCTTGCAAACTCTTTGGGCCGGCCAGGCGTCCAAAGGATGGCTGTATCTCAGGAACCGCGAATCGAATGGAGCGGATGGAGGCTTGGTCATGGCAGGTCGTTCTCTCGATCGGATTCCGAGAAGTGGTGATCTTTTCCTGTCTGTGCTGATGGTTCTGGTCCTCGGGGCCATTTTCTTCTTGGTCGGGTGCGCCGATTCTCCGGTGTTGACCGAAACCGCTGGAACCGAACCCGTGGCGGAGGGCGGACGCGATGGAGTGGTGGAGGTTTTGGGGCCGACTCCAAACCCGGCCTCGACGATCCGCATCAGCTCAGAAATCCTTGGTGAGGACCGCCGGGTCTATATCCAACTTCCCGATGGGTACGAGGGCTCCAATCGTCGATACCCCGTCCTCGTTATCCTCGATGGCGAGTGGCTCTTTGAAACGGCGAGATCCACGACCCGGTTCTTCTCCGAGTACAGGGCGATGGACATCAATATGCCGCCGATGATCATCCTCGGAATCGAAAACACCGACCGCGACCACGACTATGTTCCGACCGAGGATCCCAAGGAGGACCCGGACTTTCCCACCGCCGGCCGGGCCGATGACTTCTTGGATTTCCTGGATCGTGAGCTCTTTCCCTATGTCGATCGCACGTACCGTACGGCGACGAGCCGGACGATCGTCGGTTGGTCGTTTGGGGGGCTCTTCGCCATGTACTCAGCGGTGGCGCGACCGGAGCTCTTCGATGGTTACCTCTGCGTGAGCCCGGCGATCTGGTGGGACTCCGATCTCATCTATGAGCTCTATCACGATGTCTCGTTTGAGAGACCCAAGCGAATGGTGATCACGCTGGGTTCGTATGAGGAGGGGGGGAGCGTCGCCACATCGACAAAACGAATCCTCTCTCGCTTCGCCGAGGATCCGGTCCAGGGCCTTCAGTTGACGCATTTTGAATTCGAGCGTGTCGGTCACAGCTGGGGCATCCCCGCTGCCTTCGACAAGGGGCTTCGACAGTTGTTCGCGGTATACCTCCCGCCCGACAGCGTGGTCGCCCACGGCGAGGAAGAAGTCACACGGTATTACCGAGACCTCTCTGAATCCTGGGGTTTCGAAGTGGATCCTCCGGCGCCTGTGATGATCTCCCTTGCGCTCAGCAAGGAGGAGGAGGGTGATCGGGAGCACGCCATTGAAATCCTCGACCGACTGCTCGAATACGAGCCGGACCTGTCAATGGCCTGGTTCCACCGTGGGCGGTTCAACGCCCAACTGGGTGATGAGGTTCAGGCCCGTATCGACTATGAGAGGGCCCTGGCCGCCGAGTTGAAAAAGGACGTGCCCTCGGGGGTCTATCTTCGGTTGTTCCGGGAGCGGCTCGGGGCCTGACCTGCCGCTGCCTGTCACCGCGGTTAGTTGACGCTGAACCCTCCCGCCGCTGCTGCTTACCCCCGATGTCTGCCACTGACGCGGTGCTACGTCGCGATCTCCTGACCTCGACGCCGGAGCTACAATAGGCGGCCGCGCTCCCGATCAGTTGGCAGCACTCTCTTGGGGTGGCGGTCCGACAAGGCCGAAGTACTCACGATAGCCGCAGATCTGGTCGCCGCAGACATCGAGGGAGATGGCCACCTTGTTGGCGTAGGGCTTGCCGAACATGAGGCCGTGGTCGGAGAACTCGAAGACGACCCGGTTTCCTTCGGCCGTCACCCCGGACACCTCGTCGATAAAGAGCCCGTCTGAGTAGACCTTGGAGACGAAGGCGAAGAACTCGGCGGCCTTGTCCTTGCCCTCGTTGAGTCCCTGGTACTGGCCGAGGGGGAAGTGGAAGGTGAAGTCGTCGGAAAGCCGGGCAAGGAAAGGTTCCCAGTCGCCGGTGGCAAGGCCCGCCTTGAAGTCGACGAAAGCCTCCTCGGCCACCGCCTTCGGGGTCCGGACCTTGGGCGTCCGGGTTTGGACAAAGCTCAGGTGGAGTTCCTCGTATGCCTCGTCGCGGTATTTCTTCTTGATCTCCACATAGCGTGGGTCGGCGAGAAACGCCTCTGCTGTCGCCAGATCTGTGAAGCGGAGGATGGCGTTGACCGGCCACGCCTCGGTGGTGTGTTCGCCGGCGACACCGGCGCCCACCGCATCGACGGTGACACCGTACTCGGCCATCAATGGGCCGGTGCCCTTGATGTACTCTCCGTAAGTGGCCTCGCCACCTTCTTTGAGCTTGCCCTGGATGAAGAGCAGGACGGGTTCCGGCGCTTCTTGTGTCGTGTCTTTCACGGCGTCCTCCGATGCTGGGCTCGTGTCCCCGGCGATTGCCGGTGTGGCGAGCACGATGATCAATGTTGCCATGGTCAGAATACTGAGGACCCGCATCACTCCTCCTCGGCCGGGGCGTCACCGGCTCCGTGCGGCTGATAGAACTCGAGCCAGGCGCCCTCGGGCGAGCGGATGGTCATGATCTCGACCTCGCCGTAGGGCTCGATGGTGAGGGTCGACGGGCCGTTGATGGGCGCGATGCCGCGATCGGCCAGTCGCTGTCGATAGGCGTCGAGATCATCGACGGGGAATCGCAGGGCGAGGATGCCGAGATTGGGCGGCGCGGCGAGCCCGGAAAAATCTGCCCCGGTGAGCCCGTCGAAACCGATGAGCTCCACTGAACCGGCGTTGGTTCCGTCGGGGCTCAGGATCACCACCTTGCGGGTGATCTCGGCGGCCAGATTGTGGGGCAGCGCCAGCACGTTGGGGCCGGGTTCCTTGCTCGGTCCCTCGTGCTCGAGATAGATCTTGAAGCCGAGTTTGTCCCGGTAGAACTCGAGGCTCGCGTCGAAATCGCGGACGATCTGTGTCGAGTTGAAGATGTGGCTGAGTTCGCGGACATTGGGCCAGCCTTCAAGGGGCGGTTGGACACGCTCGACCATGGCGAAGACCACACCATCGGGGCCCTTGGTCAGGACCTCCCAGACCACGAAGGGGCCGAAGGTGAATTGGATCGGGTCGGAGTAGAACTGCCAGCCCCGGTCACGGAATTGGTTGAACTTCGTGTGGATGTCGAGCACCCGGACATTGACATCGAAGATCCCACCGGTGTCCCAGGTCTGCGCCGAGGATCGCATCTGTTTTTGCTCGGCGCCGGGGAAGGCGACCAACCGGAGAAAGCCGCTGTCATCGCCGGGGTTCTTGAGCAGCGCCTGGCGGATGATCTGGTCTTCGGCCAACCCCCAGTGCTTGGCGAGCGCGGCGTCGCCGCTGGCCAGATGGGCGACATCCCAGCCCGCCACCTCCTGATAGAACTTCGCCGCGCCCTCGAGATCGCTCACCGAGAAGACGACTTCGCTGAAGCCCTCGGGCATGACGGCGTCGTCGGCGACGGTCGGGAAGGCGAGGAGGATGAGCAACGCGAATAGCGATGCGAATGTGCGCAGGGCGGTCCGGCTCGAGTCGATCCCGATCCCGATCCCGATCCCGAAATCGGACCATCCGGGAACGGGATCGAGAACGGGATCGATGTGAGCTCTCATTGGCAGTCCCTATTTCTTCGTACACCCGCCCTGGAACCAACGCAGGTTCAGCCCGATGTTCTTCGAGTTCGGCTCGGCCCAGCTGTAGGCGAGGCTCTCATCGTTGCCCTTTTCGTAGATGCCGATCTTGAGTACCTCGACCCGGTGCTCACCGGCGTAGACCCGTTGTTCGAGCTCGAGTCGGAAGTGCCGCGGTTCGGGGTCGTTGGTTACGATATCGACTCTGCCGCCCTGGTCGTGCAGGGTGACGCCTCGGACTACGGTGCCGCCTTCCCACTCCTTCGAGCCCTCGGGAGTGAACACTCCCCAGCATGCGAAATCGTGACTCCGCTGGAGCCTGTGAGGGATCCCAAGCTTGTTGCCGAAGACATAGTTCCCGTCCTCGTCCTCGGCCCGGTCGCCGATCCAGATCTCGTTCTTGGTAAGGACCAAGTCGTCGTCGATGATGATGATCTTGCCGCTGCGACGCGACGGGACCCTGCAGGCGCCGTCGGGCATCCAGCCGATGAAGTTGTCGGCCTGTTTTTTCCAGAAGACTTCGCAGCCCGGCAGCGTCCGGACATCGTCCATGGTCAGGCCCTCGAGCTTGGACTCGTCGAGGTGCGCGCCGATGACCGCCTCGTGATCCTTGAACGAGAAGATGGTCAGCTGGATGGCCTCGACCTCCTCGTTGATGGAGAACGAGTAGATGCGGTTGCGGTAGATATTTGTCGGATCGCCCTCGATGTACTGTTCGACATAGAAGACGTTTTCGCCGAAGACCGGGAGTTCCACCGGGTGGAAGATCGAGTGGATCCACTCGTGGGGCTGCTCGGGCGGCTCCTCCGCCTCGATCTCGTCGACGTGCTGCTGGTGGTTGTCGAACTCACCGGCAAACCAATCCATCATCAGATCGAGTTCGTACTTGAGAGAGTCGGCCGAGGCCGGCAGGGCGGTGAGGAAGATGGCCAGAGTGAGCAGGGCGGCGAGAGAACCGAGTTTCCGCATGGTGATCATCCTTTGTTCGGTGAGTGACGGCGAAAAGAGATCGTCGTCCCGTGTTCCAATTTCCCGCGAGACGCCGGGTCGCGATCGCGAGGAGAACTTGACGATGATAGATGACATTGTAAGATTGTCATATCATTAGGATAACTCTAGTCCCGTCACCGTGGACTGTCAAGAGTTCAGGGGGCCGATTGGAGTGCTCTGATTGCGGTTCGAGACCACGATTAACACCCAGGAAAAGTCCGCTACAATCTCGTGTTTCGGACCGATCTCGGCTGCTCGGTGGGAAAGTCAGGCAAAGATGAAGAAACTCGATTCACAACGCATTGTCATTGAAGAGCAGGGCCTGCGCGACGGGTTCCAGAGCGAGAAGGTCGTCGTCCCAACCGAGCGCAAGCTCGAGATCATCAACGCTCTGGCGGATGCCGGAATCCCGCGAATTCAGGTGTGCTCGTTCGTCCACCCCAAACACGTCCCCCAGATGGCCGACGCCGAGGCCGTCTGCAAGGGTCTCCGCCGGCGGCCGGGGGTGATATACAGCGGGCTGGTCCTGAATCTCAAGGGGGTCGATCGGGCCATTGCTTCGGGTCTCGACCACGTGGCCGCCTCGATCTCGGCCAGCGATACCCACAGCCGCAAGAACACCGGAAGGTCGCTGGACGAGGCCCAAACCGGTTACGCCGAAATGGTTCGCACCGCCAAGACCGCCGGGCTCACGGTGCGCGGTGGATTGCAGTGCGCGTTCGGCTGTCGGTTCGAGGGCGCCATCGATCCGGAGGTTGTCCTCGATCTGGTCAAGCGCCACCTCGAACTCGAGATCGACGAGCTCGCCATGGCCGATTCCACCGGGATGGCAGACCCGAGCGCCATGACCGATCTCATGTGTCAGGTGCTGGAGCTAGCCGGTGACAAACCGGTGATCCTCCACCTCCACGACACCGAGGGTCGGGGTCTCGCCAACGCGTTGGCGGCCATCCAGGTCGGGGTCCGATACTTCGACACCGCCTTTGGTGGGATGGGTGGGTGCCCGTTCATCAAGGGGGCAACCGGCAATATCGCCACCGAGGATCTGGTTGCCATGGTCGAGCGCATGGGGATGACCACCGGCGTCGATATCCGCGCGGTGGCCGAGATCAGCCGATCTCTGGAAACATTTTTCGAGACGCGGTTCCCCGGCAGCATGCACCGCGTTCTCGGTAACGACGAAATCAAGGTGGTGCTCTGATGTCTGGAATGACCGTCGCCGAGAAGATCCTCTCCCGCCATGCCGGAAGACCGGTCGCCGCCGATGACCTTACGGTCATCGATGTCGATGCCGCGATGATGAGCGACACCACGGCGCCGCTGGCCATCAAGGCTTTCCGTGAGATGGGTGGCGTGAAACCGTGGAAGCCCGAGCGGACCTTCCTGGTCATCGACCACGCCTCACCCGCGCCCAACGAACGGATCGCCCGACTGCACGACATCATGCGCGAGTTCTCCAAGGACACCGGCGCCGTGCTCTACGACGTGGGCGAGGGCATCTGCCACCAGTTGATGATCGAGGATGACCGGGTCCGCCCCGGAGAGGCCTTCTTCGGCGCCGACTCCCACACCTGCACCTATGGTGCTCTCGGAGCCTTCGCCACCGGGGTCGGTTCCACCGATCTCGCGGCGGTGATGCTCACCGGCAAGACCTGGCTCAAGGTGCCCAAGACGATCCGGCTCGAGATCACCGGCCGCATCAACCCCGGGGTCGAGGCCAAGGACCTCGCTCTGGCCATGGTCGGCAAGCTCGGCTTTGCCGGGGCCACCTACCAGGCGGTGGAGATCTGCGGCGAGGCCATCGTTCCCCTCAGCCTCGACGAGCGGATGACCATCGCCAACCTGGGCATCGAGATGGGCGCCAAGGCGGCGCTGATTCACCCCGAAGGGCTCGAGTTGCCGTACGACTTCGATGCCGAAGCGATCTCGCCGGACCCGGATGCGAGGTATGTCCGCGAGCTCACCATCGACGGTTCTGCGCTGCGGCCGCAGATTTCCAAACCGCCGCGGCCCGACGCCACGGTGGACATCGACGAGCTCATCGGCACCAAGATCGATGTCGCTTTCATCGGCACCTGCGTCAACGGCCGGCTCCGCGATCTCCACGCGGCGGCGCGGATCCTCGAAGGCAAGCGGGTGGCGCCGGGCGTCCGGCTCATGGTCTCTGCGGCATCGCAGAAGGTCTTCCTTGCCGCCGCCACCGACGGCACTCTCGCGACCCTGACTGCTGCAGGGGCGACCTTCCTGCCAAGTGGTTGCGGCCCCTGCGTCGGGACTCACCTCGGCGTCCCAGGAGACGGCGAGGTGGTGGTCTCCACCGCGAATCGAAACTTCCGTGGCCGGATGGGCAACCCCGAGGCTCTCGTCTATCTCGCCTCGCCCTCGGTGGTCGCCGCCGCCGCGGTTGCGGGTGAGATCGTGGACCCGGCGAAACTGGAGGGCTGAGTCATGGAAAGCAGATTCACCGGCCGCGCTCACGTCTACGGCGACGACATCGACACCGATCGGATCATCGCGGGCAAGTACACCAAGACCCTCAATCTCCAGGACCTGGCCGACCACGTGCTCGAGGATCTCGACGTCGACTTCCGGTCGAAGCTCGTCAAGGGAGATGTGCTGGTGGCGGGCGCCAACTTTGGCTGCGGCTCGTCGCGCGAGCAGGCGCCGTTGGCGCTCAAAGTCGCCGGGGTTTCGGCGGTGGTGGCCACGTACTTCGCGCGGATCTTCTTCAGAAACGCCATCAACATCGGGCTGCCGGTGCTCGAGGTCCCGGACCTCGAGGCCGATTCCGGCGACGAACTCGAGATCGATCTCAAGGCGGGTGTGGTCAAGAACCTCACGAAGAACACCGAGTACAAGGCTTCGGCCATGCCCCAGGTCATGATCGACATCCTAGACCAGGGCGGTCTGGTCGCCTATCTGAAGAAGAACGGAACCTACGACGCCTCGGCGCTGTGATTTCGGAATCAGGACCTACGGAGATCCAAGATGACTGACGGCAAGAAGCTCCCCCTCGACGGTATCCGCGTGCTCGACTTCACCCACAACGTCATGGGCCCCACAACCGGGATGCTCATGGGCGACCTCGGCGCCGAAGTGATCCACATCGAGCCACCGGCCGGTGACGCCACAAGGCGGTTGCGCGGCTTCGGCAGCGGTTACTTCGCCTTCTACAGCCGCAACAAGAAGAGTCTCGCCGTCGACCTCAAGGCGGACGCGGGCAAGAAGATCGTCATGGATCTGGTCGGCAACGCCGATGTGGTGGTGGAGAATTTCGGTCCAGGCACCATGGATCGTCTGGGCTACGGTTATGACGCGCTCAAGGAGATCACGCCCGACATCATCTACTGCAGCATGAAGGGTTTTCTCAGCGGGCCGTATGAGCAGCGCGCCGCCATGGACGAGGTGGTCCAAATGATGTCGGGCCTCGCCTACATGACCGGCGAACCCGGCAAACCCATGCGAGCCGGAACCTCCATCATCGACATGGGCGGCGGGATGTTCGGGCTCATCGGGATCCTCACCGCGCTTTACAACCGGGAGCAGACCGGCGAGGGAATCTTCATCAAATCGGCTCTCTTCGAGACCGCTGCCTACTTCATGGGTCAGCATATGGCCTATGGCGCGCTCACCGACGAGCCCGTGCCGCCCATGCCGGCGCGGGTCAGCGCCTGGTCCATCTACCGGGTCTTCGAGTGCGCCGACGGGCCGATCTTCATCGGCATCATCTCCGAGAAGCACTGGCAGGCCTTCTGCAAGGCCTTCGATCGCGACGACTGGCTCGCCGATACGCGCCTGGGCAGCAACAACGACCGGATCTCCGAGCGCGGGTGGCTCCACCCCGCGGTGGCCGAGATGATCGCCGAGTTTCCCCGCGCCGAAGTGACCGCCAGGCTCGACAAGGCGGGAGTGCCGTTCTCGCCCATCGCCAGACCCGAGGATCTCTATGACGATCCCCAGCTCAACGACGGTCTCGGTCTGCTTGAGACCGTGTTGCCCACCGGGGTTACCACCAAGCTGCCGCGGATCCCCCTCGAAATGGGCGGCTACGACTTCGCCCTCCGCCGCAACCCGCCCCAGATCGGCGAGGACACGACGGATCTGCTGAAGGATCTCGGCTACACCGACGAGCAGATCGCGGCGTTGATAGACGGCGGAGTGGTTGCTGTCGAGGGGTGAAGGAGTGAGATCCTGAGGTCTGGATCCCGTACCCATTGTTACAATGAGATCGTGAAAGTTCCTGGCGACATCGAAAAGCTTCTTTGGGAGTACGACCTCGACGGTGTCGATTCTTGGACCGAGTTGCCGGATGCGGTGATCGAGAGAGTGATGGCTCGGGGCGGATGGTCGGAGATGCGGTGGCTGTTTCGCGAGGTCGGGGCCGAGCGTCTTCGTTCATACCTCGAAAGGCGAGGGGCCCGGGTGTTGCCGCCGCGAGAGGTCGCGTTTTGGGGTCTTGCCTGTTCAGTGCCTGACGCGTTGGTCCAGGACTGGGTTATCCAATCGCGGGCTCGACAATTCGAGTGGCAAGGATGAAGCTCGACTGGCGCGCTGCCGCGCCCGGAATGCGCGAGGTGTATCTGGACCTCTCGCGGGCGCTTGCGGAAAGTGACTTTTATCTGGCCGGCGGCACGGCACTCGCCCTCCTTGAGGGTCACCGTGTATCGGTCGATCTTGACCTGTTTTCCTCGACACTGAACGATGCCGAGACGCTTGCCGTCGATCTCGAAGGTCGGCTGCAGGCGGAGATCACGGATGTCGTCTTGGGTCAAAACGCTGTGGACCTGGAGATCTCGGGTGTTCGCGTGAGTCTGATCAGATACCGGTACCCTCTGCTGCAGCCGACTTTGAAACCCGATTCAAGAGGACTTCGACTTGCAGATCGCGACGACATCGCTGCGATGAAGTTGTCGGCGATCACCAATCGGGGAAGTCGCAAGGATTTCATCGACTTCTGGCTACTCCTTGACCGCTACCGGACGCTGTCTGAATATCTCGATCTTTTTCGACAGAAGTTCTCAAAACGTGATGTCGGCCACGTGGTTCGGAGTCTCGTGTACTTCGCCGAAGCGGACGAGGATCCACCTCTCAGACTTCTCAAACCGATTTCCTGGGAGCAGGTCAAGACCGACCTCAGAGCCGCCGTTTCGGAACTGTTGTAGCCCAACTCAGGGATTGAGCACGTCACTTGAGCTTGGCCTGATCCCAGTTCGGGAATCGGATCAGCGGTTCCTCCGAGCCGCAACGCAATCAGGGGCGCTGCAGAAACTCGATGATGGCCTCGGCGTAGGCCTCGGGTTGCTCGAGCCCGATGAAGGCACCGGCATCGTTGATCAGCGGGTGGACCTCGCAGTTCGGAAACAGGGTGCAGGTGTAGTCGATGCGCTCCTGATTGACGAAGAAGTCGCCGTCACCGCAGAGCAGCATGGTCGGGGTTTCGATGGTGCGGTAGTCGGTCCAGCCCTCGTAGCCGAAGATGGCCAGGTGGAGGTCGTAGGGTTTGGTGCGGGCGTCGAGCCCGATGATGAAGGCCCGGAGGACGTCGTCGGGATCCGCGGCTGGTGAGGCGAGGGTGACGTAACGCCTCCACGTGGGAGGCAGGAAGTTGCCCTCCGGATCGAGATTCAGTTCTCGTGAGTAGGGCTGGTTGAGGAACTCCTCGGCCTTGGTGAGCTCGGTTGAGGGTTCGGGCGGTGTTCGGGCCGACCCACTGAGCACCATCTTGACGACCCTCTCGGGGTGGGCCGCGGCGTACTCACGCGTTAATGAGGCTCCGGCGTGGTTGCCGACGATGAAGAGCTTCTGATGCCGAGGGCGTCGACGAACTCCTCGAGCGCCCCGAAATACTCGAGAAACTCGTACTCGTGGTCCGGGATGAATGAGTCGCCGTGTCCCGGTGCATCCCACGCAATGACTTTGAAGTGGCGAGCCAACAGCTGGATGGTCGGAAGGAACTCGGCGTGGGACAGGGGCGCCTGGTGGAGCAGCAGGACCACCTCGCCCTCTCCGGCGGAGACGTAGTGCACCTGGCCGCCGCTGACGGTCACGTAGTGCTTGGTGATGAGTGGAGATTCTACGTTTCCATCGCCACGTCTCGGCGGATCCGGCAAGAGCCAACGTGACGAGGGCCAGTCCGACAACGGCCAAGCGCGGATTCGTCATGCTCCTACTCCTCGTTCAGCCAGCGGCTGTTCTGATCCAGCAGGTCCTTCATTTCGGCCCGGGTCTGCGGCAGCTCCTTACGGGGAAGATCCATGTGATTGAGCGGGATCTCGGGTTGGTACTGGTCGAAGACCGGGGCGACGACCTCGAAGGGATAGCGCGGGATCGTGCGACCCTCGCGGAGCGCGGCTATGGGAATCTCGGCTTCGATGATGGCCTCGACGTTGCCCGGCGCGTCGGCGAGGACCTCGCCGTCGGGACTGACGATGAGCGAATTGCCGCCGAAGGGCGCTCCACGGCTGTCGGGTGGGAAGATGATGTTCGACATGGCGGAGTAGAAGTTGTTGAACCGGGCCATGGCCATCACATCTTCGGTGGAGAAGAGGGTCGCGGTGCGGAACATGATTTCGACGCCACGCATGGCGTAGGCGGCGTAGACAAAGGCGTCGAGCTGGACGGTGCTGACGGCGATGTTGCCATACTCGGTCTGGAGGACCGGGAACTCCTGTTCGATCCCATAGCGTTCCCGGTAGCGGTCGCGGACACTCTCGATGGTGGTGGTGGGGATCTCTCCATGACCCATCGCACCGCCCAGTCGCTTGACGTTGCGGGTCTTCCAGTACTCCTGGGCGATCTCACCCTGGCGGTTGATGACCGTGTTGATGCTCAGGATGTGACCCGGCCACTCGTCGTCGCGGGCGTAGCTGCCGAAGATGATGTAGGAGTCGCAGGCTTTCGCCGCCTCGCCCAGGGCCTCGGTCTCCGGTCCAGGGACGGTGATGGTGAACTCGAGCTTCTCCTCGCGGGTGCCGGTGGAGTAGCCGGTCAGCGGGAACTCGTTGAAGAGGATGAAATCGGGTTGGCTGCCCTCGTTGCACGCCTTTTCGACATCGGCAAGCATGAGCTGGAGGTTGGCCTCGAGGCCCTCGGCGACGTTTTCGAAATCCTGGAGGTTCTTGACGCCGTTCTGGACGACCTTGACCACCACTGTGTCCTTCTCCAGCGCTTTGGTGGGATAGGTGCCGTCCGGTCGTACCATCAGCGGGATTTCGGGTGCGGAGAGAGTCGTGTCGGCTTGGTGATCGTCGACGGTTGGCGCACACCCGATGACGAGACCGATCGCCACCGGGATCAAAATCGCGGCTGTGAATCGACGCATGGCGGACTCCTTGTTTTTTCGGACGGTCAGATGACGCCGTTGTCGGCGAGCTTCTCGATGACTGCGGCCTGGGTGTCGGTGAAGTGCTTTCGGCCCGAAAAGCCAGCGGCCATGGTGTTGGCCGGATAGTGGCTGTGTTCGGCATAGCTCTGCGCGTAGGCCTCGAAGCGCTGGCGGGAGAGCAGGTTCTCCATCCCGGGCCGGCGGCGGAATCGGCGCAGGGCCTCGAGATCGATGTCGGCATAGGCGACGCACGGACTCGCCGTATCCGGCCTCGGCGAGCACTTTGCCCTTGAAATCGATCACGCAAGAGCCGCCGTCGGCCGATGCGCCGGGAAGATCGAGCCCCTCCATCCCGGCGGTGTTGGCCGAGACCACGTAGACGAGGTTCTCGATGGCGCGGGCCCGGCGGGCGATGCTCTTGGGGGTGGCGCGCGGGCTGCCGACCTCGCAGGTGGAGTGGACGATGATCTCGGCGCCGCGCATGGCGAGGCAACGGGTGAGCTCGGGGTAGAGGATCTCCTCCGAGGCGACCGCGGCGAGGCGCCCGATCTTGGTCTTGGCCACCGGGAAAACGCCATCGAGACCATAGCGGTCGAGATAGGCGTCCCAGACATCGTGCGGGGTGGGGGAATACATGGAGTTGAGCCGGCGATAGCGCAGCACGACATCGCCCGAGGGATCGATGACGAAGCTGGTCTGGAAGAAGATTCCCGGAAAATGGGTGTCGAACTCATAGGCGTTGCCGGCAAGGAAGATCGAGCTCTTCTGCGCAACGGCGCCCAGCGCCTCGAACTCGTTGCAACCTTCCGTGAGACAGGCCTTGGCGATCCACTCGTCGGCGGTCTCGCGGGTGGGGAAACCGGTCAGCAGATACTCGGGAAGGACGACGAGCCGGGTGTCGGGTCCGGTCCACGCGATGGTCGACGGAATCTGGCGGCCGACCCGCTCGATGTTCTTCGCCGATGAGGGCGCGGGCGTCTTCTGCCGTGTGGCACGGCGTGACGGCGCGACACGTTGTCTGCAGCGCGACGGCGCGGTAGCTCGTTGTTTCGGTCATGTCATCCTCCAGGTGGCGTGGTTCCTGGATAGTATCGGATCATTGGCATTGAGGGTGAGAGGAAAGGGCGTGCGGCGGCGCGTGCCTGGCTCTCATTTTGTCCGACAAAATGGTGCCTGGCACCGCACGGGAAGCGCGATCGTAGAATCACGTCGGAAGCGCCCTCCCCAACACCGTTTCCTAACCCCTCTCCCAGATCTCGAAGCGATGTCCTCCCGGCGTCACCGCCGTCGCCGCCCGCATCTTCGGGTGGACCGCGGTATCGATCGTGACGATTTCGCCGATCTTCGGCGGGCGCCAAACCCGGGATGACCGCATCGAGATCGTCGAACTCGAAGGCCGGTGCGTGGAGACCCGCCGCCAGCGGCAGGGTCGGCTGCGGGGTCGAAGCCTTGCCGAGGAACTCGACGAACTCGACCCGGATGGGGAGGGCCTCCCCGTCGGCGAAGACGGTGAGCCGCATCTTGATGTCCTCTTCGGGCGCGCCGACGAGGGCGCCGAGGCCCGGGGTCTCGAGCACGGCATCCATCAGGGTCTGGAGACCTCGGTCGGTCCAGTAGCCGATGTGCTTGTCGAGATCGGTGTCGCTCCAGACAAAGGCGTGGACCTCGGAGTGGAGCCGCTCGGGTTCCTCGTCGAGGATCGTCGGCCGACGCCCCGCGCTCGGCTGGAGCAGGGTGACGATGAGCTTGTCGGGGCCGGTGATTTCGACCTCGTGGATGGTGACGGGCCCGAAGCGGTGGATGGTGACGGGGCTCGAGTGATATCCGCCGGCGACCGCCAGCGCGACGCTCTTTTCCATGTCGGTGGAGAAGAGATCGATGGCGAAGGGCCGGGCGTCAAAGGGCGCGAAGCTCCTCGCCGGGTTGGGGGTGGCGACGAGACGGACCCGGCCGCGCGGCGCTCCGGGCACCACCATGACGAGTTCTTGGACAGGGCCCGCGATCCCGTAGAGGACCTTGGCCGCGTCCGCGGGGAGTTCAGCCGTCGGGCCTTTTTCAAAACCGAAGAGCTCGAGGAAATCGGGCGGCGGCCTCCATGTCGGAGGCGCCGATGACGACATCAATGGGACTTGGAAGCATCTGTCACCTCACGCCAGTCGATCGATGATTTCGTTGGCGGCGCGTTGCGCCGTCTCGATGGCGCCCTCCATGCCGGGCGTGGTCACGGCGGTGTGCTCGCCGGCGAAGTGGATCCGATGCCACGGCTTGTCCATGACCGGCTTGAGCCGCGTGACCTGACCGGGCAGGAAGTTGGCGTAGGCGCCCTTGGAGTAGGGATCGGCGCCCCACGAGACGGTCTTGGCGTTGGTGAGCTTTTCAGCCGTCGAGGGTCGGATCTTGGCGAACTCCGCGAGAACGGTTGCGACCTGCTCGTCCTCGGGCATGGCGTCGAGGATGTCGGCGTTGGAACCGTCGACCCAGCAGGTCAGGGACTGGATCTGACCGGCCGCGTCGCGATTCGGGAAGACCCGTTCGATGATGGTGTCGGTCCACATGGTCGGGGGCAGACCATCCGTCTCCCAGTAGGGCTCCGCCGGGATGAGGTAGTACTTGGTGATGGCGGTGTAAGGGAGCTCTTCGACGGCTTCTTTCTGGAGTCCCTCGAAGCCGGGCGTGACCTCGATGCCGCGGAGCACGGAGAAGGGCACCGTCACGACGCAGAACTCGGCGCCGTGGACCGAACCGTCGGCGCACTCGACATCGACCCGGTCGTCGAGGGAGCGGATGGCGGTGACCGGTTTGCCGGTCAGAAGCTGGCCCTGGACGGCGCCGGCCATGGCTTCGGCGAGACGCTGGTTCCCGCCGACGGTGGACACGAGGGCGCCCTTCTTGCCGTCGCGGCGTCGTTGGGCGTTTCGCAGGGCCCACAGGGTCGATGTGGTGGAAAGATCGGTGCAGTTCGAGGCGACATTCATCAGGCGAATCGCTTCGTCCGATGCGCCTTGACGCTTGAGGTACTGGTCGAGGGGGATGTCGAGACCACGCGAACTCCGGCGAGATCCAGTCGTCAAAATCCTTCAGCGGGAGGTCCTTGGTGGTGTAGAAGCCGAGCAGCGCGTTAGGCGGCATCTGCTTCTCGGGTCCCACTGTGGTGTTGGCGACCGAGGCGGCCCACTGGTCCATGGGAACGCTCTCACCGTTGGCGTGGATCAACATGGTCGGCTCGAAACCGGGCCCGGGTCCCATGGGTGCGTGGACGGCCTCGGCGATCTTGATCAGGCGATCGTAGGTTTCGCTGATCACGGGACCGCCACCCTCGGGCTTTCCGGGCACGTCGTCGAGGGTGTAGACCCGGCCGCCGACCCGTTCGCGGGCTTCCAGGACGGTGACCTTGAGACCACGTTCTTCCAGCAGCATGGCGGCGGCGAGACCCGAAAGCCCGGCGCCCACGACGATCACGCTGCCCGAAAGGTCAGTGGATGCGGGTTTGCAGCCCAGAAAGGGAACGGCCAACGCTGCGCCGCCGGCGGCTTTGAGAAACGACCGTCGGTTGATGCCGTGGGCTTCGGCCGCGGCAATGACGGTGAGGGTATCGGCGAGGGGAGTCGGGGCGGAAGGATCGAACATCACGGGGCTCCTTTCGGATTCACCAGCGGGGTGAGGCCTCCGGCAGCTGCCGGGTATCTGGTGTGTGGGATTGGTTGGTCTTTCATTGGCGGTAGTAATTGTACTAAGGTTATGATAAAGGTACAACAAGGAGTTGCCGGGTGCCATCAACCTCCCAATACAATCGGTCGCCGGCTCGAAGCGGGATCGGTTCCGGTGGATCGCGGTGGTGGCTTCGCGGCCGCGGTCCGTGTCTCGCGGCCCTGTTCGGGGTACTGCTCCCACTGGCCTCGTGCGCCAATGGCGATGTCGTGTCTCAGCCAACCGGTGACGGCAGGGTCCACCTCACCGTTGAACGGGAGCTCATGGCCACCCTCTTTCGGATCGACGTCATTGCCGACAATGGAGTTGTGGGCCGGGAGGCAATCGAGGCAGCCTTTTCCGAGATCGAGAAGGCCGAGGGGCTGTTGAGCAACTGGGATGAGTCGAGCCAGGTCAGCGAGCTCAACCGTGCGGCGGGGATTCAACCCGTCACCGTCAGTCCCGAGTTGATGGCGGTGCTCCAGCGCGCCTTCGATGTGGCCGAACTCACCGGTGGCGCCTTTGACATCAGTTTTGCGTCCTGCGGTGGTCTCTGGTCGATTCGCGACCGCCGGATCCCGAGCGACGAAGAGCTCGACTCGTGTCTCGCCCACGTCGACTACCGTAACGTGGCCCTGGATCCCGAACGGTCCGCGGTTTTCATCACCGACCCCGAAGCCCGTCTGGGGATCGCGGGATTGGCCAAGGGCTATCGGGTGGATTCCGCGGCGCGGGTGCTCGAGCGGAGGGGGATCACCGATTTTGTGGTGGACGGCGGCGGCGACATGAGGGTGTCGACGAGCCAGTCGGGCACCTCGTGGCCGATCCAGGTGGCCCATCCGCGTCGGAGCACGCCCTTCGGCACCATCGATGTCGCATCCGGAGCCGTCGCCACCTCGGGCGACTATGAGTGGTTCTTCGAGGAGGCCGGTGTTCGTTACCACCACATCCTCGATCCCGACACCGGCCGCCCGGCTCGAAAGAGCACTTCGGCAACCGTCATCGCGCCGAGCGCGGTGGATGCCGATGCGTTGGCCACTGGTCTTTTCGTCATGGGTCCCACTGAGGGTCTCGCCCTCGCCGAACGCCTGCCCGGTGTCGAAGCGATGCTGATCGCGCCGGATCTTTCGGTACACACCACTTCGGGATTCCCCGAGGTGGTCGTCCTGGGAACCGTGACCTCATGAATGATTGGACAAAAGGAATGACGCAATGATGACCGGCGCTTCACCCGTACTCGTGCCGCGGGAAGACCCCGTGGGTAAGATCCTCTTCGCCGTGGTCGTGATGGTCTTCGGCCTCGTGTTCTTTGTTGCGCTGATGACCTTCCTTGCAGCGGTCTTTCGCGGTCAGACGGATCGTTGTCGGGCCATCCTGAAGGAGACACCCTACCGGGCGCTGATGGTGGGTGTGGTGGGCTACGGGGTCCTGGGTGGTCTCGGGTACTTCTTCTGCCAGCGTGCCTTCATCCACCGGCTGCTCGAAACCGAGATCGTGATGGGCCCGTTGGTGGCGTCGATCGTTGTTACCGTGATCATCGCTGCACTGACGATCGTGGGAGCACCCGGGACCTTCACCTCGGTCGGCGATCGACTCGAAGCGCTGCACGGCAAGGAGCTCTCGGGTTTGGCGAGGACCTCGCTCGGGACCATGATCGCCGTGATGTCCGGTTGGTTCCCGATCATCGGCTGGTGTTTCGTCATCCCCGCGCTCAAACTCTTCGCCTTCGGCTCCGGAGTGTTGGCGGTCATCGGCAAATTCCGCCGGTAGTCGGGGCGCATCGCCTGTGAGGCTATTGGACCTTGTTGCGCGGTGGCATTGCAGCTAGGCGGCACAACGGCTAGACGGCTATTCGGCTTGACATCGCAACTGACACTTGTGTGTACGACGGTTCCAATTGGCTGTGATCCGCGCCGGTAGGCACAATCGAACCGCGAAGGCGCTGAGATCGCGAAGCTGCCGCGAAGTTTTTCATTTGATCATCGCAACGTTGAAGAGGTGCCTTCACCTTCAGGATCAGAGGGAGCCCGGGTCGATTCTGCGATGCTTTGCGGAACCCTGGCGTGCTTGGCGACTTCGCGGTTTCATTGTGCATTCCGGTAGATTGAAATCCATGGACAAAGAGGGGCAGCGGCCCTCACCCTCCCAGCGCCTTTGCCAACTCGATGACGGCCTGCGCGCGTTTGACGACGGCGATGTCGACGAACTGTCCCGTCGACGTGACCTCGGAGCCCGAAGCTGATTCCAGACCCTTGTCGTAGGCGGCGATGATCTCGCGGGCCTCGGCCACTTCTTCCGCGCTCGGGGTGAAGACATCGTGGATGATGGGGAGCTGTTTGGGGTGGATGCACGAACGGCCGAAGAAGCCCAGGTTGCGGAATCTCTCGGTCGTCGCGCGCAACGCCTCCTCATCGTCGAGCCGGGTCTGGACGGGTGCGATGGGTGGGCTGATCCCCGCCACCCTCGATGCGAGGACGACCCGTGAGTGGGCGTAGAGAGCGGCGAGGCCGTCTTCGGCGTCACGGGCGCCGATATCGGCGAGGAAATCGATGTTGCCGAAACACAGGTGAGTGACCCGGTCGCAACGGGCCAGTTCGCCGCAGCGTTCGACCCCCATTGCGCTCTCGATGGTGAGGGTCAGCGCTACCGAGCCCGAAGCCATCCCCGACGTTTCCTCTCGCAGGGCGAGGAATTCGGCCACCCGTTCGATCGCGTCGGGATCCTGCGCCTTGGGGATGCGGATCCCGGCGAGCCACGGGCCCACCACCGCCGCGAGGTCATCCCGCCACATCCCACTGCCCACCGGGTTGATGCGCACCCAGATCGGCGGCAGGCCGGATGGAGAGAGGCCCTCGAGATTGCTGCGGAGGGTCTCCCTTGCGGCCGCCTTGGCCGCCGGTGCGACGGCGTCCTCGAGATCGAGCACCACCGCGTCGGCGCCGGCGGTGAAGACCTTGTCGAGGATCCGCTGGTTGTCGCCGGGGGCGAAGAGAAGCTGCGGAGTGCGTGGGTGGCCATTGGATCAATCCTCCATCAAAAAAACTGGCGGCCAGTAGGCCGCCAGCGTACACCGAGAATCGGTGGGTTGGTTAGCGTTTGTCCTGATCCCGAACCCGCTTGAGAGCGTCTTCGTTGCTCTCCATCTTGGCCCAGGGCAGGGGCTCCTGATAGACAGGCGCGGGGAGACCGGTTTCTTCTTCGCACCTGGCAAGGATCTCATCGAGGGACGGTCCCATGTCGAAGTCCTTGACGGTACCTCGTTCGGCGCGCATCTTCTCACGCAACGCCGCGGTGGCGGCGGCATCGCCGACGATGACGCCGTACTCGTTCTTCGCCTTTTCCGGCGAGATGAGGCCCTTGGCGACATCGGCGTCGACGAGCTCCGCGGCGCGGTCGTACGGGTCTTTCCATCCGCCGCCTCCGGCGGTCCGATAGACCAGCACATCGCCCGGCTCGACCTTGACCTCGTCGCACTTCGACGGGAGCCGCTCTTCGGTGCCGTCGGCACGTTTGAGGATCTTCTCCGAGCGTTTGCCCGGGGTTCCGCCGAGGATGCCCCACGGGTAGGTGAGCCAACGGTCGTCGTGGATGGAGACCTCGCCCGGCTCGAGATAGACATAGCGTTTCTCGATGCCGTTGCCGCCGCGGTGGAGTCCGGCGCCGCCGGAGTCCTTCACCGTGGTGTAGCCGTCGACCCGGATCGGGTAGTAGGACTCGAGGTACTCGGTGGGGATGTTCTCGAACAGCGGCCACCACGAGTGGCCGTCCATCCCGTCGCCGATGGGCCGGCCGGGGATGCCGCCGTAGGAAATCTCCATCAGATAGAAGAAATCGCCGTCGCCGTCCCACCCGGAGTAGAGCATGTAGGGTGAGGTTCCGTACCCCGCTGCGGTGGTGTACTCCGGAGCCTTGCGGGCCAGAGGTGCCGCCGAGGACGTCGAAGAGACGGGTCAGCGCGTGGGTGCGGCACCCGAGAGCCGACGGGTACTTGGGGTGGAGCAGCGAGCCGTCGGGGATGACGACGTGGAGCAGCGGGTAGAAGCCGTCGTTGAAGAGGATCTGGGGGTCGAAGACCATGATCAGGTAGACCCCGATGAACATCTTGAACATCTCTTCGTTGAGATAGAAGTTCACCGGACCCATGGCCTGGTGATCGGTCCCGCTCCAGTCGAAGTAGGCGTGCTCGCCCTCGCGCCAGATGGTGAGCTTCATTTTGAACGGACCGTGACCGAGCCCGTCGTCGTCGATCCAATCCTCGAAGGACTGCGGTTCCTCGGGGATGTTCTGGATGATGAGCTGCGCCATGGCGTTGTAGGTGCGCTGGAGCATGGCCTCGCAGGCCGCGAGATAGGTGTCCTTGCCGAAGCGCTCGCAGATCGCCTTGACCCGGTTCTCCGCGGTCCGGCAGCCGGCGATGATGCCCATGAGATCGGCCTTGCTCATCTCGGGCATCCGGACGTTGTTGAGGATCAGACCGATGACGTCGTCGACGGGCTTGCCCTTCTTGTAGACCTTGATCGGCGGGATTCTCAGTCCCTCGCCGAAGACGGTCTTGGCGCCGGTGGGCAGCGATCCCGGCAGCGGGCCGCCGGCGTCCATCTGGTGGCCGAACATGCTCGACCACCCGACGAGTTCGCCGTCGAAGAAGATCGGGACCAGCACCAGCCAGTCGTTGATGTGGGAGATCGCCCCGCCGCACTTGTAGGGGTCGCTCGTGAGGACCACATCGCCCTCTTCGATGGTGTCGTCCCAGGTCTCCATCATCTCGTTGATGTAGGAGCCGAACTGCCCGACGACCATCCGGCCCTTGGGGTCGGTGATCATGGGGAACTCGTCGTGCTGCTCCCGGATGACCGGGCTCATGGCGGTTCTGAAGAGCACCGCGTCCATTTCGTGGCGAGCGTTCTTGAGCGCTCCCTCGATGATGTCGAGGGTGATGGGGTCGATCTCGATCGACGGAATCTCGGCAATTTTGACGTTCTTCATTGCCTTACTCCTCTCTCGAGTTGGGGTTGATGAGGATGTTGGCGAAGCGGTCGATCTCGGCGGTGAAGCCGGGGAGAACCACCGTCGTCGAGTCGAACTCGGTGATGATCGCCGGCCCGGGAACCTTGTTCCCGGTCTTGAGCTTTGCCGCGGTCGTAGATCTTGGTCGGGATCCAGTCTCCTTCGCGGTAGATCTTGTGTTCGTCGACCACCGCAGCACTGGCGTCGGCCGATTCGGCGACGCTCGCCTCGCGGACCGGCGGATCGGGCACCCTGCCGATACCCACCGCCCGGAGATTGACGATCTCGCACGCGGTGCCTTCCATGCGGTAGCCGTAGAACTGTTCGTGGAGCTCGTTGAACTTCTTGACGAAGAGCTCTTTGCTCGCCTCGGTGAGTTCGGCGAGGTTGACCTCGACCGGGATCTCGTAGCCCTGGCGGAGATAGCGAAGATCGACGTTGTAGGTCAGGACACGGCGATCCTCTTTGATGCCCTCTCGCTCGAGCCACGCGGTGGCCTCTTTGCCGAGCCCCTCGAGGATTTCGACCACCTCTGCGGTCTCGACCGACTCGACGGTGCGGATGAAGGTCCGCGAGAACTCCTCGCGGAAGTCGGCCACCAGATCGCCCTCGGCGCAGAGCACGCCCGGCGCCGGCGGAATGATGACGGGGTAGGAACCCATGAGGGCTGCGACGGCGTTGGCGTGCATGGGTCCCGCGCCGCCGAAGGCGACCAGGGCGAAGTCACGCGGGTCGTAGCCGCGCTGCACCGAGACCAGACGCAGGGCGCCGGCCATGTTCTCGTTGACGATGTCGAGGATCCCTGCCGCGGCCTGGTGGACATCGAGCCCGAGGGCGTCGCCGATGGTGCTGACGGCGGTCTTGGCGGCTTCGACATCGAGCTCCATCTCACCGCCGAGAGATCTTCGGCGGGAGGTGCCCGACCACCACGTTGGCGTCGCTCACCGCCGGGGCGGTGCCGCCCTTGCCGTAGCACGCCGGGCCGGGGTCGGCTCCGGCTGATTCGGGACCGACCCGCAGCGCCTTGGTGATCTCGGGAACGTGGGCGATGGATCCGCCGCCGGCGCCCACCGAGTGGACGTTGACGCTGGGGACTTTCACCCGGAAGTGGCCGAGTTCGGTCTCGCGGGCGAGGCCGGGTTGTCCGTTCTGACAGAGGGCGACATCGGTTGAGGTTCCGCCCATGTCGAAGACCAGGATGTCGTTGTAGCCGGCCCTCGTGGACACCTCGAGCGCTCCGGCGACGCCGCCGGCGGGGCCCGAAAGGACGGCGTAGACGGGTTTCTCCTGGGTCACCTCGGAGGTCATGAGACCGGCGTCGGAACGCAGGATGTTGAGCGAGCAGGCGACCCCCATGTCGGCCAGGGAGGAACTCAGGTTGCTCAGATAGCCGGCGACCTTGGGCCGGACATAGGAGTTCATGCACGCGGTGACGGTTCGTTCGTACTCGCGGAACTCGGGCAGCACATCCGATGAAAGGGTCACCGGGAAGCCCGGGTAGAGCTCGTGGATGATGGCGCCGATCTGTCTCTCGTGCGCGTCGTTGGCGTAGGAGTTGATCAGCGAGACCGTGAGCGATTCCGTGCCCGACTCCACGAGATCGGTGACGATCTTCTTGATCTGCGCGGGATCGACGGGTTTGACGACCTCGCCCTTGGCGCTCATCCGCTCGTGGGCCTCACGAGTGTCCTCCAGCGCGGCCGGAGGATCCGGTTTGATCATGATCATCCACCCGGCGAGAGGGCCCGGGGTCTGTGACCGCGCGAGGTGGAGGATCTGACCGAAGCCTTCGGTGGTGATCAGACCGACCCTCGCGCCCTTGCCCTCGAGCACGGCGTTGGTCGCGACGGTGGTGCCGTGCATGATGCTCGTCACCTCCTGCGGCGACGCACCGCTTTCTTCGAGAATCCGTTTGACACCCACCAGAACACCCTGGGACGGGTCCGCAGGGGTTGAAGGGGTCTTGACTCGATTCGAGGCACCATCTTCGTTGCGGACCAGCATGAGGTCCGTAAAGGTGCCACCGACGTCCACTCCCAAACGATAGGACATCATGCCTCCTTTCGGCATACAGGGATCATTGAACACACTGATTGAAACCGGAACTCTGCACTCTGACTGAAGATTCTGTTCGCACGACCGATGGTCAAACGATTGCGGGCGCATCAAGGTCATCCCGCCTCCTTTCGGATCTTGGCGTAGAGCTGGCCGGGGGTTCCCGCCAGCAAGACGCGACTTGGTAGTTGTCTGCCCAAAAACTCCTGCATCCTGCCCGAGATCGCCTGGATCGCCTCGATATCGACCCCGGTTGAGATGCCCATTTCCTCGCAGAGGTTCGCCAGGTCCTCGGTGGCGATATTGCCGGCGCCGTTGGGAAAGACCGGGCAGCCTCCGAGACCGCCGATCGAAGCGTCGAAGGTGTCGATCCCCGCCTGGAGGGCCGCCACGACGTTGGCCATGCCGAGGCCTCGGGTGTCGTGGAGATGGAGCGAGAGCGCGACTTCCGGGAGCTCCGAGCGCAGGCGGGCCATGGTCGATCCGATCCGCTTCGGGTTGCCCAGCCCCACCGAGTCGGCGATGGAGAGCTCTCGCACTCCCATGTCGACAAAGCGGTGGGCGAGCTCCGAAACGCGGTCCTCGCTGACCGGACCCTCGAAGGGGCAACCGAAGGCGAGGGCGACGACCGCTTCGACCTTCATGGGCTCGTCTCGGAGCCGGTCGATGATCTGCCGGCAGACCTCGAGCGATTGGTCGACGGTCATCCCGACGTTCTTTTTGTTGTAGGTTTCGGTCGAGGTCATGACCAGCCGGACGCCGTCGGCGCCGGCTTAGAGGGCTCGTTCCGCACCCTTGAGGTTGGGTACCAGAGCGGTGTAGCGGGTGCCGGGCTGTCGATCGATGGCGGCGAAGACCTCGGCGGCATCGGCGAGCTGGGGAACGAACTTCGGGCTGACGAAGGAGGAGGTTTCGATCTTGCGGACTCCGGCGCGGGCGATGGCGTTGATGACCTCGACCTTGAGCTCGGTGGGGATGAACTCGGGTTCGACCTGGAACCCGTCCCGGGGGCCGACCTCGACGATGGTGACACGTTCGGGGTAGGTCATTTCTCCTCCGGCGCCTCGACGAGTTGGATCATGGCGCCCAGGGTCTCGTCGAGCTCGATGTCGACGAGCTTCCAGCCGTCGATGCCGATCCTCGGTTCGCTGTTGACGAGGCGGACGTTCGCGCGCCTCAGAGCTCGCGCGCTCCTGGTCGATGTCATCGATCTCGATGGCCATGTGAAAGAAACCCTCGCCGTGCTCCTCGAGGAAGACGGCGACCGGGCTTTCGTCACTCGTCGGTTGCACCAGGATCAACCAGGTCTCGCCGATCCGGAAACGGACGAGATCGATGCCGCGACCGGGCAGACTCTCGCGGGGCAGTGGTTCAATCCCGAGAACCCGTCGATATCGGTCCTCCGCCTGGTCCAGATCGCGCACGACGACGTCGATGTGGTGGACTCGGCGGGGAGCGGAGGACGGTCATCTAGGGTGACCCCTCCCCGCGCTCGAGGATGTCGACGACTTCGGCCAGTTCGACCACATCGCCGTACTTGCCTTCCATGTCGACGAGATTGGCGGCGTGCTGCTCGGCGGATCGATCACCGACACACTCTGGAGGAATGATGGTCCGAAATCCATGCTGCAGCGAATCGACCACGGTGGCGCGAACGCAACCGCTGGTGGTGCACCCGGCCACGATGACCGTGTCGATCCCCTGGGCGGTCAGGGTGGAGGCCAGCGATGTGCCGAAGAACGCGCTGGCGTACTGTTTCTCGATGATGGGTTCGGACGGCCGTCGGTTGAGCCGTGGGTCCACCTCGATCCATCGGCTGCCGTGGACGAGGATTTTCAGCGACGGGATTTTGACGACGAAAAGACCGCCATTGGACCAGTCGGCCTCATAGACCGTGGTGGTGAAGAACACGGGAAGCGATCGGGATCGCGCGGTCTCGAGCAGCGCGCAGGTTGCCTCGATCTGGGTGTCGAGTTCGCCGGCGAGGGGTGAATCGGGGTCGGTGAAGCCGACGATGAAGTCGATCACCACCACCGCGGGTCGCCGGCCGAACCCGACCCGACCGGCAAAGCCCTTGGAGCGGTAGCCGTCGAGTATCGAGTTGCCGGAGCCGTTCTTCGTCGGCCATCGTTCAGATGATTCCCTTTCCGGAAAGTGTGTCGATTTCATCATCGCTCAGCCCGAGGACCTCGCCAAGAACCTCTTTGGTGTGTTCGCCGACCGCGGGACCCGCCCATTCTGTTCGGCCCGGCGTCTTGCTGAGTTTTGGAATGATGGCCGGCAGCTTGAGGGGCCGACCTCCCGCATCGACCTCTTCGAAGAGTCCTCTGGCCTGGAAGTGGGGGTCGTCCACCATGTCGGCAACGCTGTAGATCAATCCGGCCGGGACCCCGGCCTCTTCGAGGACGGTGAGGACCTCCGATGAAGTCATGGTCCGCGTCCAGTCGGCGATCGCCCCATCGACCACCTCCTGGTGTTCCAACCGCCCCGCGTTGTCCTTCAGCCCGGGATCGTCGGCCATGTCCTGCCTTCCGGCAGCGGTCATCAGGCGCCGGAAGATGGAGTCGCCGTTGCCGCCGATGATGACGTATTTGTCATCGCGGCAGGGGTAGGTGTTGGTCGGTACGACACCGGTGATGGTCGTCCCGGAAGGTCCGCGGACCATGCCCAGCCGATCGTACTCCGGAACCACCGCTTCCATCATGTTGAAGACGGCCTCGTAGATTCCAACATCGACGATCTGGCCGGATTTCACCTGCTGGCGGTCGCGGTGGAAGAGTGACAGCAGGATGCCGAACGCGGCGTGCAGGCCGGTGAGCGAGTCGCCGAGGCTGAGATTCTGCCGCACCGGGGGCTGGCCGGGGAATCCGTTGACGTAACGCAGGCCGCCGACGCCTTCGCAGACCGAAGCGTAGCCGGGGCGGGAGGCGTAGGGACCGTCCTGTCCGTAGCCGGAGATGCGGGCGACAATGAGGCCGGGATTGCTCGCTTTGAGGTCTTCCGGTCCCAGTCCCCACTTTTCCAGAGTTCCAGGGCGGAAGTTCTCGATGAGCACATCGACTTCGGCTGCGAGACGCCGTACGATCTGCCGCCCCTCCTCGCTCTTCAAGTTGACTGTGACCGAGCGCTTGTTGCGGCCGAGGCTGTACCACCATAACGAGGTATCACCCTCGACGGCCCGCCATCCTCGGACGGCGTCACCCTTGCCCGGCGGCTCTATCTTGATGACGTCGGCGCCGAAATAGGCCAGCAAGGTCCCGGCAAAGGGCCCCGCCATGAGCTGTCCGAGTTCAAGAACTTTGATGCCCGAAAGTGCCTTTTCGTTCATGCTTGCGACCGCCCCTTCCTGTTCGCGCGACCGACTCGTGGACCTAGATGGTCCATCAGTCAGGACCGGTCGGCCGGACATCCATCGCGTGCGGGATCTTCTTTTCAAACGCGCTTCGGGCGAGTATCATGGTGTTAATGTTATATTGTTCGTGCAATCTGTCAATACGCTTATTGTCCTCATCATGGTACGATCGCGGCGACAGGTCAGAACGGTTGGTCCAAAGTATGGGGCCCTACCCCGTGGGGCATGGAAACTACCCCCTTCGTTCGAAGCAAACGGCGGCGCGAAGACGGGGAGAATCCGCACTGTCCGATGTCCGGGCCGGCCAGAAATCACAAAGGTGAACGAGAATGGCACCACAAGATCCGCCCCGACCACCAGACGACGGTCAGAAGAGCGTTCAGTTTGTCGACAGCAGTGTTCCGCTGTATTACCAGCTCGCGACGATTCTCCGTGAGAAGATCATTTCGGGCCGCTTTATCGTTGGGGACAAGTTCCCAACCGAGGCCGATCTCGTGATTCTGTATTCGGTGAGCCGAGCCACGGTTCGGGGCGCTCTTCAGAGCCTCAAGGATGAAGGACTGATCAGAAGAGAGGCCGGACGCGGAACCTTTGTCTCTGGGATGCCGGAATTCACTGGATCGCTCAAGATGGACGGTACCCTCAACGGACTCATCGCCATGGGTTTGGCGACCTCGCCGCGTCTGGTGGATCTCCAAAAAGTCACCGTCACTCCGCGACAGGCGGAAGTGCTGGGTATGGAGCCCGGGACGCCGGCCATTCGCGCCTGTCGGGTGCGCTATTACAAAAACGACCCCTACTGTTACATCATCAACACTCTTCCCGTCGACATCGGTGAGAAACTCAGCGAGGCGGATTGGGAGAGTGGATCGATCCTCGAGCATCTGCAGACTGAACATGAGATCGAGCTCGGAGATGCGGACGAGTATGTGCGGGCGACGGTCGCAGACGCGAATCTTGCTCGCTGGCTGAAGATCCGAATCGGCGCACCGCTCCTCCAGGTGGACTATCTGATCCGCGATTCCAAAGGAAGGCCGGTGGAATCGCCCACCATTTTCTACCGCAGCGACATGCACGAATTCACGCTGCGTCTCACCTGGTCGCCGGAAGGCCCGGGGAGGGCAGAAGGATGGTCGCTTCGGGACGAGTGAATCTGTGCGCTGACGGGCCCTCACCAGTCGACATCCACCGGAGGTGAAGCGTGGCCAACACCCTGGCGGAGAAGATTCTCCTGAACCACACCGACGCGGATGATCTCTCTCCTGGAGACATCGTCTCGGTCCGAGTTGATCTGGTGCTCGCCAACGATGTGTCGGGACCGGTCGCTTTCACCGCCCTGGAAAAGATGGGTGCTGAGACTGTTTTCGATCCCGGCAAGGTCGTCATGGTGGCGGATCATTTCATGCCTGCCAAGGACATCCGCTCCGCCGAACTTCAGAAACGGCTGCGTGAGTGGTCTCACAAACACGGGGTTCACTTCTTCGATCAAGGCCGCGGTGGGATTGAACATGCCGTCCTGATCGAGGAGGGCTATATTCTGCCGGGAATGGTGATCACAGGCGGCGACTCCCACACCTGCACCTATGGCGCCCTCGGCGCTTTCGGCACCGGTCTCGGCTCCACCGATATCGCCGGGTGCCTCGCCCTCGGTGAGTTCTGGCAGAGTGTGCCGGGGACGATCCTCGTCGAGGTGACGGGGGTCAAGGGCCCCTTCGTGAGTGGCAAAGACATCATCCTGGCGGTGCTGAGCCAGATCGGGGTTGCCGGCGGAACGGATATGGTGCTCGAGTTCGTCGGTTCGGGCGCCGAGGCGCTGAGTATCGACGATCGGCGAGCCGTTGCCAACATGGCCGTGGAAGCCGGCGCCGAGACCGGGATTTTCCCTGCGGACCAAACCACCACGGAATACCTCGACGGCAGAACCGATCGCAAGTGGTCCGCTCTCCGCTCGGATCCCGATGCGATCTTCGCCCGCCGGCTCCGCATCGAGCTCGATACTCTCGAACCGCTGATCGCCATGCCTCCGTCACCGGGAAATGTGGCGCCCGTCGGTGAGGTGGTGGGCCGCAAGATCCACCAGGTCTATATCGGTAACTGCGCCAACGGAACCATCACGGATCTCCGACAGGCGGCTCAGGTGCTGCGGGATCGCAAGATCCATCCCGGCACCCGGGCAATCATCGTTCCATCGAGCCAACGGGTCTATCGACAGGCGATCGAGGAAGGACTTCTCGAGGTTTTCATTGATGCGGGAGCGGTCGTCTCCACGCCAACCTGCGGGGCGTGCTTCGGAGGTCATACGGGGATCCTCGCCCCCGGAGAATCCGCCATCGCAACGACCAATCGGAACTTCACGGGGCGGATGGGATCCGATCGGGCCGATGTCTATCTGGCCAGCGCCTGGGTGGCCGCGGCAGCCGCGGTGGCAGGTGAGATCACCAACCCTGCCGATGTGATGGGGGAGGTTCCCAGGTGATCATCGAGGGTGCCGCAGTGGTCATCGAAGCCGACAACGTCAATACCGATGTGCTCTACCCCGGGCCCTACCTCAACATCGACGATCCGGAAGTGATGAAGCTCTACCTCTTCGAGGGTCTCGATCCGTCGCTCCGTGACAAGCTCGGGGGGAGGACCATCCTGGTTGTCGGCGAGAATTTTGGTGGTGGTTCGTCCCGAGAGCACGTAGTGCTGGCCATGAAGGCCTGGGGCATCGGCGCGGTGGTCGGCAGGAGCTTTGCGCGGATCTTCTTCCGAAACTGCATCAACCTCGGTCTGCCGGCCATCGTCTGCGCCGAAGCGGTGGCCGCCGCCGCGGATGGCTCGAAGATTCGAATCGAAGCCGAACAGGGGAGAGTCGAAGTGGATGGGTGTTCCTTTGACACCCAGGTTCTTCCCCCCTTCGTGACAGACATGATCCAGGGCGGTGGGTTGGTGGAGTACGTCAGGCGGCGGTTGGCGGAACGCGCGGCAGGTGAAGAGTGAAGAGTTAGGAGTGAAGAGTGAGGAGTGGGCGTGACCCCTAACCCTTAACTCCTAACCCCTCACCCATAGATCCGCGGCTGCGGCCGCGGACCGATTCCTGGAGGAACCGTGCCAGATCCCAAGCTGAAAAACATGCTCGACACCGGTCAGTTCATTGTTGCCCCGGGGGTCTACGATCTGGTCAGCGTTCATCTCGCCAACGAAGTGGTTTTTGACGCCGTGTACGCCTCCGGCTACTGGATGACGGCGTCGGCGCTGGGACTCCCTGATCTGGGTCTTGCGACCTACACCGAGATGATCGACCGGGTCGCGCGCATTGCCGAATTCAGTCAGGCGCCGGTCATCGCGGACGCCGATACCGGTTACGGCGGCCTGGTCAATCTCCATCGCACGGTGAGAGGCTACGAGAACGCCGGCGTCAGTGGATTTCAGCTTGAGGATCAGGTCTTCCCGAAGAAGTGCGGCCACACCCCCGACCGACCCGTGATCCCCCTCGAGGAGATGGTGCAGAAGATCCGCGTGGTCCTCGACATCCGCAACAGCGACAGCTTTCTCGTGATCGCACGCACCGATTCACGGACGGATTTCGGGCTCGACGAAGCCATCCGGCGTGGTGTCGCTTACGCAGACGCGGGCGCCGACCTTGTGTTCGTAGAGGCGTTGACATCGGAGGAGGAGATGGAGAGGGTCTGCCGCGAGGTGCCCGGGAGGCTCATCGCCAACATCGCCCCGACCGGAGTGACGCCGGTGTTGACCGTCGCCCGCCTCGAAGAGCTGGGTTTCTCAGCAGCGATCTTCCCGGCCCTGACGGCAATGACGGCCATGACCACCATGGAGGCGGTGCTCCGGCATCTCAAGGAGTATGGCGACAGTGAGCACCCCAAAATCGAGAGTTTTGATTTCAAGCGGGCGTGCCGGTTGCTCGGGTTCGACGAGTACCGGGAGTTGCAGGGGCGGTGGAACGATTTCATCGAGTGAGGTGTGAAATACCCTCACTCAAGATTCAGCACCGGCCTTCTGGGCCGTTCGGACGCATTGGCGTCCCGGCGACCCAGCGTCGCACCATCGGCGTGGTCGCTTGTTGGTTGATTGGAAGGGCTGCGACCACACCGATGGCGCGCCGGCGGCCTGCCTCGTAGCCGGAACAGCAGACCGCAAGGGGCCTCCCGGGGGAGTGCCGATGCGGGTTGGTTCCATCTCCCACGAGACGTGGGCCCTACAAGGGGCGCTGCGATGCTTGTAGCGCCGGCGTCCCGCCGGCGATGGTGGTGTACCGATGCGGGTTGGTTCCATCGCCCACGGGACGTGGGCGCTACAAGGGGCGCTGCGATGCTTGTAGCGCCGGCGTCCCGCCGGCGATGGTGGTGTACCGACGCGGGTTGGTTCCATCGCCCACGGGACGTGGGCGCTAAAGGGGCTGCGATGCTTGTAGCGCCGGCGTCCCGCCGGCGATGGTGGTGTACCGATGCGGGTTGGTTCTATCGCCCACGGATACGGATACGGCCCCTGTCCCGGTCGCTGGCGGTGTTCCGGACCATACCCTCAATACCGGCCTTCTGGGCCGCCGTGACGCATGGGCGTCCCAGCGCCCCAGCGTCGCACCATCGGCGTGGTCGCGCGTGGGTTGATTGAGAGGGCTGCGACCCCGCCGATGGCACGCCGGCGGCCTACCTCGTAGCTTGGACAGCCGATGTCATGGCGCTCCCCGGGGGAGCCCGGTCGGCATTTGTGCTGAGCGGGCCGCTATGCCGGGAGGTCGTACCGGCACAAATGCGGACCCGGCACCCCGATGGGGCGGGGTCTTCCGCTTGGCCTGAAACGGTTGGGAGGCTCGTTGTTTACCGCGGACTTCGTTTAGGTACGGATTGGGTGATCGCGAGTCCTCCGGGTCGTGGCCCAGGGTTCCGGGGACGCTGGTCTGGGCGAGATCGCGATTACACAGGTGTTGGTTGGAAAAACCTGAAACCATGTCGCGTTGCAAACGAGAGCGGCGTTGGACTGGCGTGCGGCGGGGAGCGGATCGACGAGGGCTCTGATGGGCCGGCGGGACGCCGGCCCTACAATCATCGCAATTGTGATCTCGGGTGGAGGAGGCGCCAGGTGAGGGCTCTGACTTCGTCGAAAGGTCGGATTGCGGTGATGGCCTGCCCCGGTCGCTGCCCCGAGTCCTAACCGATCTCCCCGCCAACTCGGATCAGGTTCCTTCCCATGAGTTCCCTCGCCTCGAAGCGGCGGTGGAGATCCGGTGTGTCTTTGAGTTCGACGATCTCGCTGATGGGGGCCTTCCAGCGTCCGGTGCGGAGCGCATCGTGGATTTCGGGAAGTTCGGCGCCGGCGGTGACCGCCATGCCGAGGTAGACCATGAATCCCCGGACGGCGATGGATTTGGCGTAGAGCTCACGGCTGATGTCGACAGGGGGTGCGTAGCCGCCGACGGCGCCCATGTAGACGACCTGGCCAAAGGCAGCGGCAGCCTCGAAGTTCTTCGGCGCTTCTGGCCCTGCGATCCCATCGATGATGAGATCGGCGCCGTGACCTCCGGTGGCCTCGAGCACCTTGGCGGTCCAGTCCGGGTCGGAGCTCGAGAAGAGATGATCGGCGCCGTGAGATCGGGCGAAATCGAACTTGGCGGGCGAACACAGACCGACAACGGTGGCGCCGGCGTCCCTGGCGATCTGCGCCGACATGGCCCCGATGGCGCCCGCCGCCGAGTGCAGCAGCACGGTGTCGCCTTTGCGCACACGACCGGCGGTGTGCAGAGCGTGCCACGCCGAGTAGACGCAGGTATGGAACACGGTGCCGAGGATCCAGTCGAAGCCGTCGGGGATCTCGAGGAGGTTTTCCACGGGAGTGACCGCATACTCGGCGCAACCGCCCCAGTGCTTCTCGGACACAACCCGCTTGCCCATCCAGGAGGCGTCAACACCGTCACCGACAGCATCGACGATGCCGCTGAACTCGATTCCCGGGGTGAAGGGGAAGTCCGGAGCCATATATGCGACCCGCGCCGCTCGGGCGTGGGTGTCGAGGGGGTTGAGCGCCGCATAGGCGACCCGGAGCCGGACCTGACCGGGCCCGGGTTCAGGGATTGAGACTTCCCGCAGCTCGAGGACATCGGGAGACCCCGGCGCATCGGCGATCATGGCTTTCATCGTGGTTGTCATCGTTCCTCCAACGGATGCTCGGATGGGTGCGTCAAACCGCCGCAACCACCAAGACACGAAGGCACCAAGAAACATCCAGAGGTTTGGTTGTTGGCCGCCTTGCCGTCATCCGCCTCCTTCGGGATTTCTTTGTGCCTTCGTGGTTGAGATGAGTTCGGGTGACGACGAAAAGCAACCAGATTCGCCGTCCTGTCATAATGGCTGTCTGAAACGGAGGCAGCATGAGGGTTCGCAAGATTATCGTCGTATCGGTGGTCGCGGTTCTCGCGACGGTAGCGATGCCTGCCTCGAGCAAGGAAGTCGATATCAGCCGCGAGGGAAACTGGCGTATCTGGTACACCTCGCCGGATCTGCGTGCCGAACTCGATTACCACTGGGCGGATCTCCATCCGGGTGACGAATGGCTCCTGCTGAAGCTCTCCGTTGCCGGTGGGTTGGCGGGGGGAGTCACCCCGGTCAACCGCAAGAACGTCATGGTGAAGGCCCCAGACGGAGCGATCACCATGCTCCCGTCCCAGGCGGATTTTCGCGCGGTCCGGGGATCGATGGAGGTGGCGTTCCAACAGGAGAACAGCTGGGGGCCATCGGCTTCGCGATTCAGGAATTCGTATGTGCGGATCTTGGACTGGTTCTTCAGTCCGCCGGGTACCACCTTCCACCGCGAATTCATCGCCCCTTCGGCGACTCAATACTGCAGCGGTCCGTTGGTGTTCCGGATTCCCGGTGGCGTTCAGCCGGGAGAGTGGACGCTCATCTTCGAACTCGGGGAGATGCAGGCCGAGATCCCCTTCGTCCTCGGTGAGAAGAACTGAGGACGCAAGGGTCCGTGTCGGTGTCACGAAGCTGACGGGCTACTCGAGCGCGTCCGCGAGCTGAGCCCGACGGTCTTCTTCGCTGTCGATGTAGTTGAGCCACTGGGCGGCGAGCTGCCGGCTCCGCTGATCGGCCTGGGCTGCGGAGAACGCGGCGCGCGCCTCATCGAATCGGTCGAGTTCGAAGAGCGCCTGACCGATCATGACGTGGGCCTGGTCGGGTCGGTCGAGACTGCCTTTTGAGATCGCAGTTCGGGCCGCCGCTATGGACTCCTCCCAGCGATTGAGGTTCGTGTAGGTCTGGGCGAGCATGACATCGAGCTTGCCGTCGGGAGAGAGCCCAGCCGCCTTTGTCAGCGCCGGAATCGCCTTCTCATTCTCTTGCGCCATGGTCCATGCCTGGGCCACCAGCCGCCAGTGCTCGAAGTTTGAAGTGATGACTCCGTCGTCGAGACCTTTTGTAAGGATCTTCCCGGCTCGGAGATAGAGATCGTTGTTGAGGAGCAGGCTCGCGAGGGTCAGGATCTCGTTCTCTGTCGTGAGAAGACCCTGGAGATAGGCCAGTTCGAGGACGTTGAGCTGTTTCTGCTGTTGGTCGAGCTCACCATAGATGCTCGCGAGCTGCATCCAGTACTGTTTTTTCGGAAAGAGTTGGATGAGTTCCTCGAGGATGTCGATGACCTGCTGGTATTCCTGCATCTCGTAGTGGAGCACCCGAAGCAGCAGATAGCTCTGCTCCTTGACCGGCTCGCCCGCTGCCTGGGTCAACTCGATGACTTTCCAGGCAGGTCGAAGGGCCTTGTTGTACTCCTCGAGCTGATAGTAGGCCTGGGCCATCATTTCGTAGGCGGTCTTGTTGTCCTCTTTGGTCAAGCGCATCCACCGCTCGAGCATATTGATCGACTTCTGCCAGTTCTCCTCGGAGAAGTAGAGCTGCGACAGCGTATAGACGGTGCTCGTCTGGAGCGCTTCGGGCAATTCCGGTTGGTTTAGCAGCTGCTCATACGTACTGATCGCCTGCGGGACCTGGTCCTTGGCGTAGAAGATATAGGCCCGGAGATTGAGCAGCTGGGACCGCTCATAGTGGTTCAATTCGTCCTTGCCCAGCTTGTCCAGGATCTGCGTTGCCTCCGTGTAGTTCTGGGCTTCCGCCGCTTCCTGAGCTTTGGCAAGCTCCTTGTATGTGGCCTCTCGCATGGAGGCTGTTTCCTGGGTCGCCAGGTCTCCCAGGTTTTTCGCATCGTCCTCCTGCGCCGTGGCCTCCGTCGAGATCAAGACCAGCGAAAGCAGGACGACAGCCAGGATTAGGCCGCGAGTGAAATGGCGTCTCAGATGATCGTATGACGTTGATTTCATGCCCTTCGCCATCCCGTCAATCTTCCAGCCTGAACGTGATTTTATTGAGGACGCCGTGGACCTCGATGGCCTCCCCATTGACGATCCGAGGTTTGTACTTGAACTTCAATGCAGCGTCCAACGCCGCCTTGTTGAAGATCGTGCTCGGATCGTACTCCACCACTTTCGGGTCTCTTACCGCACCGGTCTTGGTCACGGTGAATTCAACGATGACGTACCCTTCGATTCCTCGGTCCTGGGCCCGCCGGGGATAAACCGGCGCGACCTTGACGATGGGGAGATAGTCTCCGTCGGCGCTGCCAGCAGAGATCCCGAAACCGGGAGAAACCGCGATGTCCACATCAGCCACCGGCACAGGCGCATTGTGGCTCGCCTCGACGACCTGGGTGGAGTTTCCGAGATCCGCGGTGCTGTCCATTGAAGGCTGCGGCGCCTCCGGCGGTGCTTCATCGGGGTTGGGCGGGCGGTCCGGCTTTGCGCGTTTGCTCTCCAACCGTTCCTCGCGCTTGACCCTGACGAAATCTACGATCCGTGCATTGGTTTGGTGAGTGATCGCTGTCTGACCGGAGGCGACCAGCGCTTGCATGAGAAAGAGCAGACCGGCGGCCATGAACGAGCCCAGAATAACGGCAATGATGACCCTGACCATGTCTCACTCTTGTGCGGCGATGGAGACGTTGTAGACGCCGGCCTGTCGAGCCGCGTCCATGACCTGAATCAGCATCTCCGTCGTCGAATTCTTGTCCGCCTGGATGACCACACTGCCCTGCGGGTTCTCCGCATAAAGACGTTCGATGTTCGCCCGGACCGCTCGCGGGTCCACCTGTCGCCGGTCGACCCAGATCTGGCCGCTGGCGGTGATCGCCACCAGGATATTGCCCTTCTCTTTGACGACTGCGGTCACTGCCGAGGGCCGGTCAACCTCGATCCCCGACTCCTTGACGAACGAAGCCGTCACAATGAAGAAAATCAGCATGATGAAGACCACGTCCAACATCGGGGTGATGTTGATCTCGGTCTCGTCGTCGTCGTGATGTACGTTGGAGAACACTCTCCGCATAGCTTCACCTCTCGGTCGTCAGTTTGGCGCGCAGGTGTTCGAGTCTGCGGTGGGCGAATCGGGACAGAAGGGTCGAAGCGAGGACCCCGGACAGGGCGACCACCATGCCGGCCATGGTCGGGATGGTGGCCTTGGAGACACCGGCCGCCATGGACCGCGGATTACCGGTGCCGGAGAAGGCCATGACCTCGAAGACTTCGATCATCCCAGTCACGGTGCCGAGCAGACCGAGCAATGGGGCCAGCGCGAGCAGTGTCTTGATGATTGGAAGGTTCTGCTCGATCTTGTTCGAAACGCGGGAGATCATCGCATCGCGAATTCTCCTGGCGCTCCACGATCGACGTTCGCTGCGAGCCTTCCACTGGTCGGTGAACCCGGCAATGTATTTTGGTAGACCGGTGCGGTAGTAGATCATTCGCTCGAAGATCAGCACCCACATCACCAGGCTGAGCGCGCCGATGACGAAGAGGACGGGCCCGCCCATCTCCAGGAAATCCCGGATCTCTTCGAACCAATCCAGCAGTCGATACATCGTCTACTCCACCATCAAGCGGAAGCCGCGGAAGCTTTCTGAGCCTGTGCCTGCTCAGCGTGCTCGGCGACGATTCCAGTGCTCTCACTTTCGAGGACGTTGATGATGCGTCTGCTTCTGCCGGTCACCACCGTGTGAAGCAGGACAGTCGGGATCGCCACACTCAGACCGAGCACAGTTGTGACGAGTGCCTGGGAGATGCCGCCCGCCATGAGCTTGGGATCGCCCGTTCCGAAGAGCGTGATCGCCTGGAAGGTGTTGATCATCCCGGTCACGGTTCCGAGCAGACCCATGAGGGGCGCCACCACCGCGATGATTTTCAAGAAGAGCAGCCCACGGCTGAGCTTCGGCGCCTCCTTGATGATTGCCTCGCCCATTTTGAGCTCGAGGGTTTCGAGATCGGTGTCCTGGTATTTGCCAGCCACCGTAAGCACCCGGCCCAGCGAGTTGTTCTGGTCGGGCTTGCGGTTCTTGAGCTGATTGGCGACCTTTCGACCCTCGAGACCGAGAACGACGATGCGCTCGAGGGCGATGAGCAGCGCCAACCCTCCGAGGGCGAGGATGAGATAGCCGATCAACCCACCTTGGGCAATTCGTTCCTGAAGGTTGGGCGCTTGAATCAGCAGGCCGAGAATCGAACCTCGTGAGGGGTCGACGCCGAACGCCACCGGTTCGGACCCGGATGCGTTCAAAACCGTGCTCGTAGTCTTGACGAAGCGGGGTTGGGGCTGCCGAGGAAGCTCCAAAACGGCGCCCGTCTCCGGTACGAATTGCAGGTACTTGCCGTCGGCGATGATGTTGAAGGTCCCAACCCGGACGACTTCCTCCTCGACCTTCTCGCCATCCACCGTTGTGACCGTGGCGGTGAAACGCACCACTTTCCCGGACTCGGTCATCTCGCGCTGTAACTCGAACCACATGCGTTCGATCTCGTCCATCGATGCCAATTTCGAAGTGCTACCGAGAGTCGAGGCGAGTTCGGTCAGGAATTCGCCGCGGTTTGGGAACTGGGCGCTCGTGATGGAGTTGTCCAACTGAGCCCGCGCGTCTCCAGCCACTTGTTGGAGTACGCCGAAAAGCTCCTTGAACGAACCCAGCCTTGTGTCGAGGGTTTCGGTGAGGTCGGACGTCCGGATCTCGTTGCGGTCGAAGGTCGTCTCGAGCTGATCACTGCGCCGCTCGAGTTGCTGTTTTCTCTGCTGAGCCTCGCGCAACATGCTTTGCTGCTGGGCCTTGGCCGCTGCGAACCGCTGTTCCCTCTCTCGGTTTTCCTGAGTCTCCTGGGAGCGTCCCTGCTGGACCATGCGCAGGAGCTCGTCCAGGGTTTTTGGTTTGGTTGGCGCCTCTGATTGTGCAAACGCGACGGCGCTCACGAGGATCAACAGACCGGTCAACGTGTGTTTGATCATTGGGCGACCTCCGGTGCAGAGATCGGCAGAGTCAAAAGATTGGGTGCGATTTGTTTGTCTGCCATCCTAATCCCGTTTCGGATCTGATTCCGGTACTCCGTCGGCAACGACACCCATGCCGCCTGGTTTTTGTCCCACATGCCGAAGATCTCGGAGTCGATGGTTTGATAGAGCAGGACGGTCCGGCCGATGCGGAGGAAATCAACCTCGCGAGACGCACCGTCCAGATCGAGTGATCCCTTATAGGATTCGATGGTGCGTCCGTAGTCGTTCTCGATTTCGTATGCCTCGAGCAACCGGCGGAATTTTTCGGCCACCGTGATGTCCGAACGCTCGAGGAGGGTCCTCAAGAACGCTACGCGTTTCCGGCGCTCTTCGAGAAGGAACGGCATGTCGAGTTCGACAAACTGATCCAGGGCATCGATCATCTTGAGCATGAGGGGCGTCACTTGACGCTCGATCACGCTGACTTGATCGATGGAGTAGTTGAGGTCAACCATCTCCTGGTTCTGGTTGTCGATCTGCTTCTGCAACAGCGCGTTGTAGACCTCGAGGCCGTCGATTTCCTTCATGACCGCGGAGTACTGGCGTTCGAGACTCTGGGTCTCATCGACCGCTTTGTCGATGTTCGCCTGGGATTTTCGTGCCGCGTCGTCCATGGACTCGGCAGCGTTCAGCGCTCCTTCCACGTTTTGGGCCAACGCTCCCCCCGGGGAACACACCAACCACAAGATCACGGCCACCGAGCTCACGACGCATTTGTTTCGACTCATACCCCTGCCTCTTCCTTTGGTCTCAGCCAGGCTTTTGTTTCCGGACGTGAATCGGCCGAATTTCTCCGACAGACGGTTCCCGACGACCAAAGCGAAAAGCCCATTTCTTCCCCTTCACGACTTGATTCGCTCCGAGGGTTCCAGTGGTGGATTTTCACGGTTTGGCCTCCGTTGGTATTAATGTACTAAACTTATTACCAATCCACAAGAGGTTAGTTGAGCGACTTTGGAACTTCGGCTCCAACGCTGGTCCATATCGTTATCCTGATTGATTTGTAAGCTCTTCGAGAGGAGACGTCAACCCAGGTGTCCGCGGTGAAGAGGCCGCGTCGAGGACTCTCGGCAGGCTGGCGCAACCCCGCACCCGAGGTCTTCTCGGCTGCGGGGTTACCGGCCACGGTGCCTCGTCGCCCTTGCGACGAAACATGGTAAGAAGAGCGGGTCAGGCTCCGGTGACCTCTGCGGTTTTGAGCTTTCGCCCCTTGGAACTGTCCCACACCCGGCGCACCCAGTTCGAGAGTCCTTCGGTGCCCAGCGAAATATAGGGCAGCACCAGCAGAGTGAGGGCCACCGAGGAGATGAGACCACCCATGACCGTTCGCGCCATGGGGTAGTAGAGCAGACCGGAGACATTGACCCCGCCGATGGCCAGAGGGAGCAGTCCGATGATCGTGGTAGCAGCGGTCATGAGGATCGGTCGCAGACGATCGCGGCCGGCTTTCAGAATCGCCTCCTCGTGGGAGAAGCCCTCGCTCCGGAAGTGGTTGACGTGGTCGATGAGGACGATGCCGTTGTTGACCACGATCCCCATGAGGATGAGCAACCCGATCTGCGCCATGAGGTTGAAGGGCGTGTTGGTGATCGCCAGCATCCAGGCGGTGCCGGGCAGCGCGAAGGGGATGGCGAAGAGAATGGCGAAGGGCTGTGTCAGGCTCTCGAAGAGCGACGCCATGACCAGATAGACGAGCACCAGGGCGAGGAGGAAGTTGACCCCCATCTCGGCGTCCTCGCTGGCCTGTTCGACAATGCGGTCGTTCCAGCTCCACGAGTATCCCGCCGGAAGGTTGTAGGCGTTCATCATCTCTTCGATTGATTTCTGGGTCGCATCCCAATTTTCGCCCTCATAGGTTCCCCGAACCGACACCCGGACCTTGCGGTTTTCGCGTTCAATTGAGCGCGGTTGTTCGATGACCTCGAAATCGGCGACATCGCCGAGCAGGACGGGCCGCCCTCCCGAGTTGGCGATGGGGATCTGACGGAGATCCTCCAGGCGCGACCGATCTTCCATGCGAAGTGCGAGCCAGGTGATGATCTCGCGGTCGCCGGCGTTGAATCGGTCGAGACGGACCCCGCCGAGGGAGAACCCGAGGACCTGGGTGATGTCAGCAGCGGTGCGTCCGAGTTCGGCGATGCGATCGCGGTCGAGGCTGACCTGGATCTCCCGGCGGCCCGTGGAACGAGGCCGCGAAACGTCTTCGACGCCGTCCATGGTATCGAGCCTACGCGCCGCTTCGTCGGCGAGCCGGTAGAGGGTCGTGGTGTCGGTTCCGAAGAGTTTGACCGCGAAATAGGTGGACGAACCGCCCTGGTCGGCGTCTTCCTCGAAGACGAGGCGGACGCCCGGGGTGGGCGGCAGGCCGTCGCGGATCGCGGTGCGGAGTTCCTTCATCTCGTCGTCGCTGAGATTCTCGCGGGTCAGGCTGATGGTGGTCCCGGCCTCGTTCTCGGTGTAGTAGGAGTAAACGGTGTCGATCATGAACTCGTCGGAGTGGGCTTCGAGATAGGCCTCCACCTGTTCGACCACCCCCTCCGACTGGCTCTTGTAGTGGAAATCGTCAAACTCGTAGTCGATATAGAGCCTCGAGTTGAGGGTGCCCGAGAAAATCGCCGAGTCGACCCAGCCGGCGAAGAAGGGGAGAAAGCCGATCACCAGACCGACCACCAGCAGACCGAAGGTCTTGATCCGGTGCTTGAGGGTCCAACCGAGGATCCGGACATAACGCTCCTCGAGCCATTCGACGATCCGGTTGCGGCCGTTTTTCTTGACCTTGAGAAGATGCGCGGACATGAGCGGAATCAACGTCAGCGAGGAGAACAGCGAGCACGCCAGCGCGATGGAGATGGTGACTCCCACCTCTTTGAGCCAGGTCGTCATCTCGGTGCCGGAGCCGAGCACCAGAGGGAGAAAGACGATGAGGGTGGTGGCGGTGGAAGCCGTGACCGCCATGACCACCTGTCCGGCGCCTTGAAGGGCGGCCTTGCGCCGGTCGCCCTCGACGCGCATCCTCCGGTCGATGCTCTCCAGGACCACGATGGCGTTGTCCACCAGCATCCCGACGGCGAGCATCAGACCCATCATTGAGAGGATGTTGAGGCTCGAGCCCATGAAGTACATGACGCCGCAGGTGGCGATGATGCTGAATGGAATCGACATGGCCACGATGACCGTGGAATCCACACGCCGAAGGAAGAACCACAGACTCAGCGTGGCGAGTAACGCCCCGGTGAGACCGGCCTTCTTGAGGCCGTCGATTCCGGAGGTGATCTCCTCTCCCTGGTCCTCCCACACCCAGAGCTGGATGCCCTTGAGCAACGGGTCGTTGTTGATGTCTTCTTCGACGACCCTCGAGACCTCGCGGACGACCTCGACCGTGTTGGCTGTCGACTCTTTGTAGATATCGAGAGCCACGGCGTATTTGCCGTCGAGGTGGCGACCGAATGTCAGAGGCGGCTCTTCGTAGGTGATCTCGGCGACATCGCCGAGGCGCAGCCCGCGCTCGTCGATGACGAGATCGGCGAGGGAGTCAATGGAATCGAAGGAGCCCAGCGAACGAACGGTGTAACGCAGCCCACCGGATTCGGCGCGGCCGAGGACGAGATTCGAGGATACGTTCTGGAGCAACTGCGCCAGCGACCCGACATCCACCGAGTGCTCTTTGATTTTGTCGAGAACGAGATCGACAAAGAGTTCGCGCGGTTCGACCCCGTTGAGATCGACCCGGGCGACCCCGTTGATCCGCCGCAACGGATTGAGGATGCGGGCTTCGAGGAGTTCGTAGTTCTGAGAAAGATCGACGCCCTCGGCGGCGATCCGGCCCTGGACCACCGGGATGTCATTGGTGTTGAACGAGAAGATCAGGATCGGCCCGATATCGGACGGCAGGGTAGGCTCGACCTGGTCCATCTTCTCCGAGACCTTCATCCGGATGACATCGATCTCCTGGCCCCAGGAGAACTCCATGAAGAACTGCGCGCCGTCAGCGTCGGTGGTGGAGTTGAGCTTCTTGACCCCGGACAGCGTGGAGAGGATCTCCTCGACCGGTTTTGTGATCTCCTTCTCGATCTGGCGCGGGTGCGAGTTGGGATAGGGGATCTGGACAAACATGAAGGGCGCGTCGAGCGACGGCAGGAAGGCCAACGGCAGGCGGTAGAACGCGATGCCGCCCACCAGGAGGATGCTCACCAGGATCATCGCCGTCGTGATCGGCCGGCGGACTGCGAGAGTTGGGAGGTTCATGCCTTCACCCCCGTTTCGTCGCAACTATCGCGCCATCGCAGAGTCAACGCAGAGGCGCAGAGACGCAGAGACGCAGAGACATCGCACCATCGTAAAATTGAAACGCGATGGCGCAATGACACAAAGACGGCGCAAGGATCGAGCTGGTGCTGCATCCGTGGGTTCATTCGCGAAAAAGGTCGCTTGCCATTACGAGAAAACAGTGATCGCGTGGACTTAAAGCTCATGCCCACAAGGGTAGGAACTTCTGGTTTGCCCGAACTCCGGACCCATACGGGTGGACAACCGCACCCTTCGGTAGGCGGGGCGTTGACGCCCCGCAACCACTCTGATGATGGAGCCGATATCGCCGAAGCCAGCATTGCTGCCTCAACAAAACTGCGATGGTTTTGCGCCTCTGCGTCTCTGCGCCTCTGCGTTAGTTTTCTGCGACGGTGAGATGGCTTCGTCGTCATCGCACGGTCCCCCCACCCTCAGTGGGTTGGATCCGCTCGACAGCCACCTGCATGAGCCGGAAGGGGCCTCCGGCGGCTTTGTCGGGATCTTCGACCGTCGCCATGACCTTGCCACCGGCGAGGAGCGAGTAGACCACGGGGATCACGATCAGGGTCAGGGCGGTGGCGACAGCGAGACCGCCGATGACGGTCACCGCCAGCGGCGCGCGGAGTTCGGCGCCCTCGCCGAGCCCCAGCGCCATGGGCATGAGACCGAAGATGGTGGTCGCCGAGGTCATCAGAATCGGACGCAGACGGGTCAGACCGGCGTCAGTGAGCGCCTCGTTCAGCGGGACCCCCGCGCGGCGCCGTTGGTTGACCGCGTCGATGAGGACAATGGCGTTGTTGACCACGATCCCGGCGAGCATGACCGCGCCGATGATCGCGACCACATTGATGGTGTGGCCGGTGATGGCCAGCGCCAGGATGACGCCGATGGCGCCCAGCGGCAGGGTGAAGATGATGACGAACGGGTGGAGAAAGGACTCGAACTGAGAGGCCATGACCAGGTAGACGAGAAAGATGGCCAGACCCATCGCCAGGGCGAGGGAGCGGAAGCTCTCCTGCAGTTCCTTCTCCTGACCGCTCAGGGCTGCTGAGACGCCCATGGGCAGCGCCAGGGTCTTGATCCTCGCCCGCACGTCTTCGGCGACCGCTCCCATATCGCGGCCGGAGAGGTTGCCGCCGACCAGGGCGGCCCGTTTCTGTCCGATGCGGCGGATTTCGGTGGGGCCTTCAGTGAGCGTGATGGCCGCCACGGATTTGAGATAGATCGGACGGCCATCGACGTGGCCGATGATGAGGTCGTGGATGTCCTCGACCTTGGCGTCGCCCTGATTGAGGGCGCGGACCCGGATGTCGATCTCGCGGTCGCCCTCGGTGAAGCGGGTCGCCACCTCGCCCTGGACCTTGGTGCGAACGGTCTGCGCAACGGTGGCGAGATTGAGGCCGAGCCGGGCGAGTTGTTCGCGATCGAAGCGGACCTGGACCTCGGGGTTGCCCATCTCGGCCGAGGACCGCAGATCGACAAGCCCGGGCACATCGACCAGTGCTGCCGACACCTGTGCGGCGGCGTCATGGAGTTCCTCGAGGGAGTCGGAGTAAATCTCGACTTCTACCGGAGTTCTGAACGAAAAGAAATTGGCCCGCTCGAAGTCGAAGTGGAGCTCTTCGGTTTCGGCCAGGCTCGACCGCAGGCGGGAAATGACCGCCTCCTCCTGGAGGGGGACGGTCCCTGGTTTCATCCGCACCTGGATCCGCGCTGTGTTCTCGCCCTCGGTGCCGGTTGCCGCCAGCGACAGACCGGCGCCGCCGGCGATGGATGAGAACGATTCAACGGTCTCGTCATCCTCGAGGAGATTCGACAGCGAAGCGATGAACCGATCGGTGACCTCGAGGGGAGTGCCTTCGGGGAGTTGGACCTTGAAGGCGAACTCGCCCTGGGCGAAGGGTGGAATCAGATCGACACCGAGGCTCGGCACTAGGGCGATGGAGCCGGCGAAGGCCGCGGTGGCGGTGGCGATCACCAGCAGACGGTGGCGAAGTGCACTTTCGAGCACCCGAGGATAGATCGCGGTGATGGCGGCCATGAAGCGATCAAAGACGGCGGTGACCGGTCGGGCCAAAATGCCGAGAATCCTGAGGATGCTGCCGAAAACGAAGCGTAGCGCCCGCACCATCGATGACGGGATGGTGACAAAGACGAATCGGCCGGCGCGGCGAACACGGCCGCCGCTCGGAACCACCTGGCCGGCATCATCGTTTTTTCGACCGGAGATGGCCACCATCATGGGGATCAGGGTGAGCGAGACGGCGAGGGCGGCCAGCAGCGAGAATGACACGGTGAGCGCCTGGTCGCGGAAGAGCTGCGCCGCCACGCCCTCGAGGAAGACCACCGGCAGGAAGACCGCCACCGTTGTCAGCGTCGATGCGATGACCGCGTGGCCGACTTCGGAGGCGCCTTTTCGCGCCGCCGTCGTGTCGTCGTCGCCGGCCTCGCGCCGTTTGACGATGGCCTCGAGGACCACGATGGCCGAGTCCACCAGCATCCCGACCCCGAGGGCAAGGCCGCCGAGGGACATGATGTTGAGGGTCGTTCCGGTGCGGTACATCAGGAAGAACGTGGCGACGATCGAGATCGGGATGGAGATGGCGATGATCAGGGTGGTGCGGAGATCCTTGAGGAAGAGGAGCAGGACCAGGACCGCGACGATGCCGCCGATGAGGGCGTTGGAGAGCACTTCTCGGATCGAGGCTTCGATAAAGCGACTCTGGTCGGTGCCGGAGGCGATCTCGACGTTGTCGGGAAGCTCCTTGGCGATGGAATCGAGCCGGGTGCGGACCGAGCGCGCGACACTCACCGTGTTCGCGTCGCCCTCCTTGTAGACCGCCAGCTCCACGGCCTCGACACCGTCGAACCGGGTAATGACCTCCCGCTGACGGTGGCTGCGGATGACCTCGGCGACGTCACCGACGGTGACATTGCGGCCGGCCTGGCTGAGTAGCACGGTTTCCCGGATGTCGTCGAGATCGCGGAACTCGTTGCGGGCGCGCACCAGGTAGCGGGCCTCGGATTCATAGAGGCTGCCGCCGGCCTGGTTGAGGTTCTCGGCGAGAAGCCGAGCGTTGACTTCGTTCACGGTCAGGCCGAGGAGGGCGAGCCGGCCTTCGTCGATGCGGACCTGGATCTCCTCCTCATAGCCTCCGTGGACCTTGATCGCGGCGACACCCTCGGTGGATTCGAGATCCTTCTTGATGAGCTCTTCGGCGACATAGCGCAACTGGTAGAGGCTGTCGCCACCGGAGAGATAGAGCCGGATCACCGGGTCGTTGGCCGGATCGAAGCGCAGCAGCACCGGTCTCTCGGCCGAGCGCGGGAGAGCGGCGAGATCGAGTTTTTGACGGACGTCGAGGGCGGCGAAGTCCATGTCGCGACCCCAGCCGAACTCCAGAGTCACCTGCGAGATGCCCGGCCGCGAAACCGAACCCAGTCGCTGGACCCCGCCGGCGATCCCGACAAGTTCCTCGATGGGCCGGGTGATGAGCGCCTCGACCTCACCCGGGGCGGCGCCGGGAAGCCGGGTCTCCACCGTCAAGCTCGGGTAGGACAGATCGGGCATGAGGTTCAGGGGCAGACGAGTGAAGGCCACCGTGCCGAAGAGCAGCAGCGCCACTGCGGCCATGGATACCGTCACACGACGGCGGAGTGAGAAGTCGACGATGCGCATACCTGTCCCCCAAGAGTGTCGCTCCATCGGAGCGAGAGATGAACCTTCGAAGAGCTGGTGACTATTGAGTTTTGAGTTATAAGTTATTAGTTTTGAGTTTCATCGCACCGAAACTCGATCACTGCTGCGGAGCAGCTGCGATGGAAAACTCAGAACTAATAACTCAAAACTAAGAGCTTAAAGGACCTTGATCTTCTGACCGTCGTCGAGCCCACCCTGGCCGGCGATGACAACGGAGGCGCCGGCCTCGAGACCGGTGAGCACTTCAACCTTGTCGCCCTCCTCGATGCCGAGGGTGACGGCCTTCTTGACCGCCGTCCCGTCCTCGGTGACAAAGACGTGGGCGGTGCGGAGTTCGCGGATCACCGACTCGCGTGGCAGCAGCAGCGCGCCGGCGTGCCGTTCGCGCACGATGTCGATGGCCACGAAGGCTCCAGGGCGGACCCCTGCGGGTGCGTGGAGGGCCTCAACGGTGACCTTGACGGTTCCGGTGGCGGTGTCCACCACGGGTGCGATCTGACGGATTCGGCCGGTGAAGCTGAGCTCGGGGCCCGCCGCCGGAGTGATCCTCACCTCGCGGCCTTCCTCGAGCTCGATGACATCGTTCTCGGGCAGATAAATGCGAGCGATGAGGGGATCGTAGTCGGCCACCGTGAAGAGTTCGTCGCCCGGGCGGAGGTGCTGGCCGAGGGTGATGAAGCGTTCGGTGATAATGGAGGTGAACGGCGCCCGGATGACGGTCTTGGCGAGCCGCCACTCAGCTTCGGCAACCTCCTGCATGGCGATCTCATGATCCATCTTGAGCTTGTCGAACGCTTCGGAGGAGATGAGACCTTGATCGAAGCTGTCCTGGGCGCGGAGGAGGGCCGCGCTGGTGTTGGAGGCCTTGAGCTCGACCTTGGACTTGGCGATTCTCGCCTCGTCCTGGACGAGGACCGCGAGGATCTGCCCCTTCTTGACCATGTCGCCCTCTTCAACATTGAGCTGCTCGACGCGTCCCTCGGCCTCGGACTTGATCTTGACCTGGCCCTCGGCTACGAGGTTGGCGGTGGCGGAGATATACGAGGCGATGTCCCCGGCCTTGACCTCGGCGACCTCGACGGGAACGGGGAGCTCTTCATCCCCATCCGTTTCGGCCTTCTCATCCGACTCGGCGTCGTTCTCGGCGCCCTCGACGGCTTCGGTGGAAGGCTGTTCTGTCGCGTTGCTTTCGGTCGCGTCGTCGGTGGTCTGGGCGCTGACCCAGATAACTGTACCGGTCACGATGGCCACGAGCGCCACCAGGCTGATGATGCGGAAACGTTTTTTGGCTTGCTTGGTCATGTTGCCTCCCGTGGTCAACTGACATAACGCAACGGAGTCAAATTGGTTAACGGGAAAGGACAAAAATGGTTCTGATTGTTTTACATTTAGGAGTGAGGAGTGAGGAGTGAGGAGTGAGGAGTGAGGAGTGAGGAGTCGCATGTGCTAGTGAGGCGGTGCGGTGGTCGAGGTTGCGATGGTGTGACCTGAAACTCATAACTCACAATTGACGAACTCCTAACCCCTAAGTCCTCTCCCCCGTGTTGACCGGATTCCGACGATGTGACAACGTCGTGTCGTGACCGATCTTGCCGCCGAGGAGACTCCATTGGATCACGCTGCACTCGTGGATGCCCTTTCCCAGCCGTCGTTCTACGACCACCCGGTCGATGAGGTGCGGTTCCTCCAGACCCACATCTCATCGGTCTTTCTGACCGGAGAAATCGTCTACAAACTCAAAAAGCCGGTCAACTTCGGTTTTCTCGATTTTTCCACCGTCGAACTGCGAGAGCAGAACTGCCGCGCCGAGGTCGCGCTCAACCGGCGGCTGGCGCCGTCGGTATACATTGACGCACTTCCCATCACTCTTGACGGGGGCCGGGCGGTTCTCAATGGCGATGGCGAGGTGATCGACTGGGTTGTCGTGATGCGAGAGCTCGACGAAAACCTTCTCGGTACAAATGTCCTCGAGCGCGGTGAACTTTCCGAAACCCACATGGACGCGCTCGTGGATGAGCTCGTGCCCTTTTATGTAACTGCGGCGACAGGCGACGCCATCGACGATCTCGGCAGCGTCGAGTCGGTCAAATTCAACACCGATGAGAACTTTTCTCAGACCGAGGCCTATGTCGGCAAACTGATCTCGCGGGATCGATTCGAGCACGTCAGAGACTGGACCAACGCGTTCTTGGAGCAGCACGCAGACCTCTTTGATAGGCGGATCAGCGAGGGAAGGATCCGAGAGAGCCACGGCGATCTCCACCTGAGGAACATCTTCTTCGAAGAAAAGCCCGTGATCTTCGACTGCATCGAATTCAACGAGCGTTTCCGGTGTGGCGATATCGCGGTGGACATCGCCTTCCTCGCCATGGATCTCGACTTCAACGGACGGCAGGATCTCGAGAAGCATTTCATTGACCGTTTCGTGGCTGCGTCAGGTGACGCAGAACTGCTCGAGATCCTCGATTTCTACAAGTGCTACCGCGCCTATGTCCGCGGCAAGATTGCCTGTTTCACCTCGACCGATCCGGCCCTCGACGCCACCGCCCAGCGCGCCCAGCGCAACCTGGCTCGGCGCTACTTCGGTCTCGCCTACGCCTACGCGGGTGGCAGTAAAAGGCCATCACTGGTCGTACTCTATGGGCTCATGGGCACCGGCAAGACATCAGTCGCGCGCCACTTACGCGAGAAATACGGGTGCCACGTCCTGTCAACCGATGCGGTCCGCAAGCAGATATCCGGGGTAGGGGAGAATACCCGAGTCTATGTCCCCTATAACGAGGGGCTCTACTCGCCCGAGATGAACGCCAGGACCTACGCCGAGGTCTGCTACCGGGCCGAGAATCTACTCTACGCGGGATTCCCGGTGGTGGTGGACGGCGCCTTCAAGCGCCAGAGCGAGCGCGATCCGGTGATCGAGGCAGCGCGCCGAACCCGGGCGCGGCTGGTCTTTCTTCAGACCACCTGCGGCGGCGAAGAACAGCGCGAGCGCCTCGAGGGTCGGCAGCAGCACGACACCAGATCCGACGGCCGGGTGGAACTCATGGAGCAGCAGCGTGGCGACTTCGAGCCCGCGAACCCCGGTTCCGAGTGCTTCTTTCACACCATCGACACCAGCGGTCCCAAGGCCGAGACCCAGGCGAAGGTGGAGGAGCTGCTGAAGGCGGAGTCGGTTCTTTGATGGAGTTCTCAGTTCTCAGTGCTTAGTTTTTAGTTTCGGATCAACTCCTCGACGGTGAGATTTTCGACTCCACCCCGGTGGAGGTGGAATGCCTGCACCGTGCGATCGAGGTGTTCGCCCCCGAACCGTAGGAGTGCGGAGCGCAAAGAATTGAGCCTCTTGCAGAATTCTGCAAGACGACGAGGTGCCAGCCTCACCACGGCGGTCCATCGCAGGCGGGGACGCCTGCGCTACAAGGTTATTCGGTGTTTTGTAGCGCCCGCGTCCCCGCGGGCGATGGCCGAGCGTGCGCCGATTCCTGCCGCAATCCCGAATTTTGCAGGAGGCCCAATTGTCAGGGAACCGCTGGATAGGCCGTGGTCAGACCGGCCACCGAACGTTGGACCTCGGCCCAGTCGTCGAGGAAGTTGTAGACCGCGGTCTCGGCGGCGAGCTCCGAGGTCAGCGCGTTGTTCTGGGCATCGAGCAGAACGATGATCGATGCGGCTCCGCGGGCGTATGAGTCGCGGACCAGTTCGAGGGTCTTGCCGGCGGCGTCGGCGGCCTGCTGCCGGAGGGAGATCGTCGACCACGAGGCGGTGGCGGTGTCGAGGGCGGACAGGGTGCGTTGACTCAATTTCTCTTCGACATTTCGATGGTCGGTCTTCAGGGCGAAGAGCTCCTCCTGCGCCTTGACCCGGCGTGCCTTGTTCGCCCCGCCGGTGACCACAGGCAGCGCGGCCTGAACGCCGACCTGCCAGGCGGTGTCGTCAAACTCGGGGATGAGATCGCCGATGTCGCCGAGATCGAGGCCGCCGGAGGTGTCCTTGGCTAGGATCTGACTGAGATCGGCCTTGGCGGCGACGGTGGGGACGTAGTACGCGTGTTTGGCGGCCGTATATGCCCGTTCCTGGGCTGCAATGGCGGCTTCGAGGGCCGCGAGTTCCGGGGCTTTCGCCAATCCCTGCTCCACCAGAAGGGACGTCAACCGGTCGTAGCCGTCGGGGGTGTCGAGCAGACCTGCGTCATGAGCGCCCCCGAGGATCTCGAGGGTCGGGTCGACCTCGGGCTGTTTGGGACGCCACCGGGTGGTCAGAGGCTCGTCGAGGAGACGGCTGAGCTGGCGTTCACTCCGGCTGTTGGCGGAGATGGCGTCGAGCAGGCCGGCGCGAGCGGTGGCCAGTTCGGCTTCCCAGCGGTAGACCTCGGCTGCGCCGGCGGCGCCCACCGACCGGCGAAGACTGGCGAGCTCGCGGTTGGTGCGCGTGAGATCCACCTGTTGCTGGCGAATTCGGACCAGAGCATCGGTGCGCATGACGTTCATGTAGGCGGCGACGGCGTCGCGGGCGATATCGAGCCGCAGACCATCGAGGTCGAGCTGGCGGACTTGCTGGAGATCCTTCTGGATCGAGATGTTGGCGGAGGCGTCGTTGGAGTAGATGAGCTGGGTCAGGGTGAGGGAGCCTGCGGCGTACTTCGGGTACTGGCCGAGGGAGGCGATGGCGTGGTTCTCGTCGAAGGCGACTCCGGCGAGCCCGAAATCGAGGTGGGGCCGGTAGCTTGATTTGGCGCTGCGGATATCCTCGGCGCCGGCGGCAACGCGGCGGTCACGGACGGCGATATCGAGGTTTGCCGTGACCGCCCGTTGGATGGCGCTGGCGAGATCGATGGGCCGATCGCGCCGGAAACCGGCGTCATGGAGCAGGCGTGCGCGGGTCAGGAGCTCCCAGGTCGGGCTGAAGTTCAGTTTTTCAGCAGTGGCCATGTTGAGGGTGAGTTGCCCACCGAGATCGGTGGTGGAGTCACGCTGGGGCCTCCGCCCTTCAACGAGATCAAGGATTTCGAGGGCCGTGCCGCGGGCCATGGCGGCCATGGTGGTCTTGGTGTTCAATCCGGCAAGAACTCCGAGGTCCACTTCCGACTCGCCGAGCAGGCTGAATGTCGGCAGACCCATCCCGGTGAACTCTCCGACGAGGGTGGAGAGGCTGCGCTCGTCGAGCCGGAAGAGGGGCATGATGTAGATGGCGTCGGTGTCGGTTGGCAGGAAACCGGCGGTGTCCGAGATGACGGCCGGCGTTGGAACAAATTCGACCTCGACGCCGTGGGGCGCCAATGCGCCTGCGAGTTCGGTCACGGTACAGTTGGACGGCCACACGGGATCCATGAGTACGGCGAGCTTGGTGAAGGGGATGATCTCGTGGAACGCCTGGAGGTCGCGGGAAATGAGTTGACCGAGATCGATGGGCCGGGTGCTGACATCAGGAAGTTGCGAGCAGCTCACGGCGCATTGACCGAAGGCGAACGGCACCACGACCGGTGTATCGACGGTCGCTCTACCGCAGATCTCGGCCGAAACTCCCACTCCGGCGGCCAGGATGACGTCGACATCGGTGCGGGCCAGCAACTTGTCCATGGCTGCTGCGATACCCGCCGGTTCCCAGCCACCGTCCACGACCGCTCCATCGGGAAGCTCAACCCGGTAGGTCCCGGCGGTGACGCCCTCGATCTCGTGGACAAAGAGGTCGACGAAGCTCGATTCACGGACGACGGGCCCGTCGGTGATGATCCCGATCCGGATCACCGGCAACTCATCGGTGGCCGCCGGGGCGACTGATCCGATGGCGAAGATCGCGACGAGGCTCGCGATGACGATTGGGTGATTCCTGATCATGACGAAGGCTCCATTTCGGACAGGCTGACTCGATAGAGGGTGGCGTAGAGCACGGGGACGATGACGAGGGTGAGCACCGTGGCGAAGGTGAGACCGGCCATGATGGTCACCGCCATCCCCCGCCAGAAAATGTCGAAGACGAGAGGCGTCATCCCAAGGACGGTGGTGAATGCGGCCATCGCGACCGGACGGAGACGGCTCACGCCGGCGTCGAGGACCGCGTCGAACGTCTTCTGCCCGGTCTCGATATTGAGATCGATCTGGTCGAGGAGCACCACCGAGTTCTTGATCAGCATGCCGGACAGGCTCAAGAATCCGAGCAGCGCGACAAAGCCGAAGGGCTGGCCGGTGAAGAGCAGCCCGGCGGTGACGCCGATGATCGCCAGCGGAACGGTCATGAAGACGATGAACGGTTGCCGGACGGTATTGAACAGCGCGACCACGATGAGCACCATGAGTACGAAGAAGAGCGGCACGCTCGCGAGGAGCATTCGGTTGGCGTCGCCAGAGCTCTCGTACTCACCGCCCCACTCGAGTTCGTAGCCGGCGGGCAGTTCGATGGCTTCGATTTTTGGCCGAAGGCTTTGAAAGACGGGACTCGCCACGCCGTGGTCGGGATCGGCTTTGACGGTGATGGTCCGGCGGCGGTCGTAACGACGAATGATGGGGTCTTCCCATTCGGTTTTCATCTCGGTCACCACCTGGTTTACCGGAACCACCCTGCCCGTGGTGGAGGACCAGACCTGGACGTTGGACAGTTGATCAGCGGTCGAGCGCTCCGCCTCCGGGAGGCGAAAGACGATCGGCAGGATCGTGTCACCTTCGCGATACAGGCCGGTGATGCTCCCCGACGTGACCAGCTCCAGGCTGGCCGCGAGATCGTTGCGGTTGACCCCCGCCTGCCGGGCCTCGGCTTCGGCGAAGATCGGCCGGATCACCGGAACCCTCTGTCGCCAGTCGTCGCGGACGTCCTTGGTGTTGTCCTCGGCGCGCATGACGGATTTCGCCTGTTCGGCGATCTCGCGCAGGACCGCTGGATCATCACCCTTGAATCGAGCTTCGATTTTTGCTCCACCACCGGTCCCGAAAACAAATCGGTGGATCTGGTACTCAGCATTGGGGAAGCGTTCCGCCATGAAGACGGCGCTGGCCCGGCGAACGTCGTCGATGCGCCCGGCATCATCAACGGTGATGAGTATCTGGGCGAAGGCCGAACTCGGCATCTCCGGCCGGTAGGTCAGCATGAAGCGGGAGCCGCCGCGGCCGACAAAACCGGTGACGGAGACCACGCCCTCCTGCTCGAGGAGCCAGTCGGTGGCGGCCCGGATGTCCGACTCGGTGTCGCTGATGTGAGTTCCTTCAGGCTTCCAATAATCGATGTAGAACTGGGGTTGGCCCGACTCCGGGAAGAAGCTCTGCTTGACAAAGCTGAATCCGAAGACCGAGGTAGAGAGCAGTACGGTCATGACGGTGAGGGTCAGCCAACGGTGACGAATGGCGCCGGCGAGGAAACGGCGATAGGCGCGGAAGAACGGGCGATCGTAGGGATCGGGTGCGTTGGAGTCCTCGGAGACGGTGAGAAACATGACTCCGAGCAACGGGGTTACGGTCACGGCCAGTACCCAGCTGAGCAGAAGGGACGACGCGACCACCAGGAAGAGCGACGAGAGAAACTCGCCCGAAACATCGTCGGAGACGCTGATGGCGGCAAACGCGAGGATGGCGACGATGGTGGCGCCGAGCAGGGGCCACATGGTCTCCTTGACGCTCAGACTCGCCGCTTCGAAACGGTCCATTCCGCGCTGCATCTTTACCAGCAGTCCCTCGGTGACGACGATGGCGTTGTCCACCAACATCCCGAGAGCGATGATGAGCGCGCCGAGCGAAATCCGCTGCAGGCTGATGTCGGCCATGCTCATGTAGATAAAGGTGCCGAGGATGTCGAGCAGGAGGATGAAGCCGATGAGCAGGCCCGACCGCAGCCCCATGAAGATCATGAGCAGCCCGACGACGATGATGAGCGCTTCGACGAGATTGATGAGGAAGCCGTTGACAGCACCGGTGACCACTTCGGCCTGGAAGTAGATGGTGTTGAGGGTCATCCCGATGGGTCGTTGGCCCTCGAGCGCGGCGAGGCTGTTCATGACTCCTCGGCCGGTGGTGACGACGTTGCCGCCCTCGACGGTGGCGATGCCGAGGCCGATGGCGGGTTTGCCGTCGAACAACAATAGATCGCGGGGAGGTTCGAGATAGCCGCGGTGGATCTCCGCCACATCGGCGAGGCGGACCATGCTGTCGGTGCCGCGGCCACGAATGAGCACATTGCCCATCTCTTCGAGCGAGTCGAAGGCGCCGCTGGCGGCCACCCGGACGTACTGCTCGTCGATGTGAAGGCGACCGTCGGGGACAACCGCCCCCTGATCGGACAGGGTGCCGAAGACCTGCTGAGGATTGAGCCCGAGCTGGGCCATCTTGGCACGCGACATCTCGACATAGACCACTTCGGTCTGAACGCCCCAAAGTTCGACGGCGCCGACGCCGTCGACCATCAAAAGCTCCCGCCGCAGGAGCTTTGCGTAGTCCTCGATCTCGGAGGCGGAGTAGCCCTCGCCCGTGATGGCGAAGAGGGCGCCGTAGACATCACCCCAGTCGTCGTTGACGACCGAGTTCCCTGCGCCGGGCGGCAGCGCCCGTTGGATGTCTCCGACCTTGCGGCGAAGCTCGTCCCATGCCTGGGGGATGAGCTCCTGGTCGGTGTTCGACCACAGATCAACAATGATCAGCGAGAGACCGGCGCGAGAGATCGAGGTCACGTGCTCGACCTGACCCATGGTCTGGATGGCGGTTTCGAGCCGGTCGGTGACCTCGAGCTCGACCTCCTCGGGCGAGGCTCCCGGATAGGGAGTCTGAACGATGGCGGTGAAGATGGTGAACTCGGGATCCTCGAGCTGACCGAGACCGAGAAATGAGAATACGCCCCCGATGGCCAGGGCGGCCGTTACGACGAGGGTGACGGTTTTTTTCTGGATCGCGATTCCGGCGATATCCATGGTTTCAGTCCCGTTCGATCTCGAGGGGCCGAATCTTCTGCCCTTCGCTGACAAAGTGGACGCCGGCGGCGAGGATCCGGTCGGAGTCCTCGAGACCCGAGAGAATCTCGAGACCCGAACCGGTGAGCGCCCCGGTGGTCACGCCGGCGCGCTCGATCCTCATGGATGAGGGATCGACCCGCCAGACAAAGGTACCGCCGGTGTCATCGGTGACCACCGAGCCGAGGGGGACGATGAGGCTCCCGCGGGAACCGTTGCCGGTGAGCCAACGCACCGAGGCGGTCATCCCGGGCATGAGATCGGCCGAGGGCTGACCTTCGAGTTCGAGGGTGACCGGAAAGGTCTGGGTCTGCCGGTCGGTCTCGGTGGCGAACTCCTTGACCCGTGCGTTGATGGGGTCGCTGTCGGCCAGAGCGTCGAAACGAACCGTGATTCCGGCGGGCTCCTTGCTCGTGAGATCACCGATCTCGCGCTCGGGTACGTGGATCAGCACCTCCATCGCACCCGCTCCCTGAAAGCGAACGATGGGCTGGCCGGCGGCCACGGTCTGATGGGCTTCGACGAGTCGGTCGGCAACGGTTCCTGCGGTGGGCGCCCGGAGCTCTGTGTCGGCAAGGGAGAGGCGTGCCGCCCTCAGGGCCTGCTCCGTTGCCTCGACCTGGGCCTGACTCACATCGAGGGCAGCCCTGGCGTTATCAAAATCCGCCTTGGATGCGTTGTCGTGCTCGTAGAGTCCGCGGACACGCTGGTAACTCTCGGTCGCCTGAACCTGCTGGGCGCGGGTCGCTGCGAGCTGGGCCTCGAGGTTCTTCACCTGGACTTCATAGTCTCGGGTATCGATCCGTGCGAGAACCTCGCCGGCCGCCACGCGTTGACCTTTGCTCACCCGGATTTCGACAACAGGACCCCCGACCCGGAAGGCGAGGGGAACCCTTTGCGCCGCCTGAACACGGCCGGGGTAGGTGCGCACGCTGGCTGCGGACGTGGCGACGGTGACGATCTTGGCGGGGCGGGCTTGGTCGCTCGTGTCGGTCTCGGTGGTCATCTTCGAGCCGCAGGCCCAGATCAGGGCGAGTGAAGCCGCGACGGCGGCGATGATGAGCGAGATGCGTATCTTGGTCATGTCAAACCTCGTGTGAGTCGTGAGTCGTGAGTCGTGGGCGGTGATCGGTGATAAGTGAGTGGTGAGTAGTGGCCAGTAATCAGTGAGTAATTGGAACTGAGGAGTTTTTATTAGTCGGGGGTGCGGAGTCCTCCGAGAAAGAGCTCCATGAGGGTGGGGACGACCGCGTCGGCGCGGTAGAACTCGCCGTTAAGCGCCATGCTTTCGATCATCCCTGTGAGGGAACCGACAAAGATCTCGGTGACCACCACGGGAGGGAGTTTTTTGAATTGACCCGCCTCGATCCCGTCGCGAATGATCTCCTCGATGGCGTGGGAGGCTCGTTGCTTTCGCTTAAGTTTTCCCCCGCACTTGTGCGCCACCTGCCTGGTCGACGAGAGCGCGATGATCAGGCCGCTGTCTCTGTAGACCGCGGTGAAGATCCAGCTCGCAATCCGTGAGAGCTTGAGCTCGGGATCGAGGTTGGCCGCGGCAATCTCCTGGATGGCGCCGAGAACGGGATCGAAGGTCCGGTCCTCGACAAAGTCGATGACCGCGTCCTTGTCGGCGAAGTAGTTGTAGAGCGTCCCTCTGGAGACGCCAACCTCGGTGGCGATCCTCTCCATGGTCAGCGCGGCGATGCCCTCGGTCTTGATGATCTCCATGGCGTGGGTGTAGACATCGTCCTTCATCAGGGTGTCGAGGGCGGCCTTTTGTTTCTCCGAGTATCTCGCCACGTGTCATCCTTGAGCGATCCGTTAGAATAATAACTCATAGTATTTTATTCTGACGTAACGTCAAAATAAATGACGATCTGTCTTTTGTCAACCTCCATGGATGAGTTTTTTGATTTGAAAGTCGGAGGTCAAGAGGTTAGACGTTGGAGCTGAGGCGTGAGGCGTTTAGAGTTAGACGTGAGCCTCATGCAAAACTCTGCCTGACGACGAGGTGCCAGCCTCACCGCAGCGGTCCTTCGCAGGCGGGGACGCCTGCGCTACAAGGTATTTTGCGGTTTTGTAGCGCCCGCGTCCCCGCGGGCGATGGTCTCATGTGCGCCGACTCCTGCCGCAGCCCCGAAATATTGCAGGAGTCTCACGTCTAACCTTCTAACGTCTCACCCATTACCGACTCAGCACCAACAACCGCTCCTCGGTGAGTTCGCGGTAGGTGTAGGCTGGGCCTTCGCGCCCGATACCGGAGTCCTTGACCCCGCCATAGGGCATCGGGTCGGTTCGCCAGGTCGGGACATCGCCCTGGATGATGCCGCCGGCTTCGATGCGTTGCCACGCCTCCTGGATCTTGCCGATATCCGAGGTGAAGACACCGGCCTGCAGACCGTAGCGCGAGTCGTTGACCATATTGAGGGCTTGGGCGTAATCCTCGTACGGATCGAGACAGGCCACAGGACCGAAGACCTCATCGGCGACCACGGCTTCGAGGGAGGGCGCTTCTTCGATCAGGGTCGGTTCCACGACGTTGCCTTTACGACCGCCGCCGGCGAGGATTCGGCCGCCCGCATTGTCAGCGCTCGCGATCCACTCGGCAACTCGGTCTGCGTTGGCCTCATCGATAAGGGGACCGCAGATCGTGTCGACGAGCGCCGGGTCGCCGTGACGGATCGCCGCGGTGGCCTCGATCAGCTCGCGACGCAAGGCAATGTAGATGTCTTCATGGGCCAGCACCCGCTGGACCGAGATGCAGGATTGTCCGGCGTAGCCGAATGCGGCACCCGCAATCTTGGCTGCCACCATCGTGAGGTCGCCCGCGTCGGGCTCGACGACCACGGCGGCGTTGCCACCGAGCTCGAGGGTGACGCGGCGGTTCCACGCGAGCTTCTTGAGGTGCCAGCCGATCGCCATGGAACCCGTGAAAGTCAGGGCCTTGAAGCGATCGTCGGTGGCCAGGATTTCGGCGTCGGATCCTTTCGACGGAACCACGGCCAGCGCGCCTGCCGGTAGCCCGGCGTCGGTGAGCAGCTCGGCAAGCATGAGGGCCGGGCTGGGGGTCTGGCTCGCCGGTTTGAGCACCACCGGACAGCCCGCAGCGACCGCCGGAGCGAGCTTGTGGGCCACCAGGTTGAGGGGAAAGTTAAAAGGCGTGATGGCGAGCACCGGCCCAACCGGAACCCGGCGCACCAGCGCGAGGCGGCCATGGCCGGAGGGGTATCCCTCGAGGTCACGCGCCTCGATCTCGGGGTGGCGCGCCACAGCGGCTGACTCGGTCAAGGTGTCGGCACAGCGGTCGGCCTCGATGAGGGCGAGTCGGATGGGTTTCCCGGCCTCCTCTGAGATGGCGGCCGCGAGTTCCTCGCGGTGTTCGAGAACCAGGGCGGCGGTCCCCTCGAGAATCGCGGCGCGCTCCGACGGCGGGAGATTCGCCATGGTCTCGGCGGCTCGCCGGGCGGTCGCCGCCGCTCGTTCGAGGATCGCCGGGCCGCCACGGGCCACCCGCGCGACTTCGCGGCCGTCGTAGGGGGAGCGAACGGTGATGAAATCATCCCCGTCATGCCATTGCCCGTTGAGGAAGAGTTGCAGTTCGCGCATGGTGTGCCTCCGCAGGCACATGGTACCAGCGAGTGAGTGGTTCGGGGTGAGGAGGGCAGAGAGTAAGAAAGTGAGAAAGTGAGAAGGTTGGAAAGCGAGCACGCACGACCGATGCTACCTTCTAACTCTCTAACGTCTAACCCTTAACCTTCTAACCTCTTAACCCCTTTTGTGATAGCCTGTTCCGATGCGTCCCGTTGCCCTTCTGACCGACTTCGGCCTTTCCGACCACTATGTCGGCGTGATCCATGCCGTGCTCGAGAAGTATGCGCCGGGCGTATCCCGGATCGACCTTGATCATCTCGTGCCACCGGGCGATATCTGGGAGGCGTCGTTCCAGTTGCGCTGCGCCTGGCCGCACCTGCCCGCCGGGTGTGTGGTCATGGCGGTTGTCGACCCCGGTGTGGGGACAAATCGGAGGGCTCTCGCTCTGGCCCTGGGCCGCCGCTTCCTCGTGGGTCCGGACAACGGGCTCGCTGCAGCTCTCGGCCACGCTTCCCATGTGGTGAGTATCGACTGGCGCTCCATGGGTTTGGCCGAACCATCGAGGACGTTTCAAGGTCGCGACCTGTTTGCTCCGGCCGCCGCATGGCTGGCCAGAGGTGAGGACATCACCCAGTTGGGCGAGGAGATCGAATCGGACATCCTCGTTTCGTGTCCGCTGCCGGACCCCGAGCCCCTGACTTCGGGCTATCAGGCAACCGTGATCTCGGTGGATCGGTTCGGCAATCTGGTGACCAATGTTCCGGCGAGTTATGTCGATGAGGGCGCAAAGGCGTCGTGGTCATCCGAGGGATCCGCGCGCCGGGTCCGAACCTACAGCGATGCCCACGATGGTGAGGTGGTCCTGCTCGAAGGATCCGCCGGGTATCTCGAACTCGCCGTCAACGGTGGGTCGGCGGCCATGGCCACCGGGCTTCGACGCCAAGCAGCAGTTCGAATCATGCACATCGATGACGGGAGCGATTGATGGCCTACGGATGGGAAGGCGACAGGGTTCGGCTCGTACCACTGGACAAGCAGCGGCACCTCGAGAACGCATTGTCCTGGTTCAACGATCCCACGATCACGGCGTGGTTGGAGACCGGGGACTGGCCGTTGACCCGCGGCACCGAGGAGGAGTTCTTCCGCGCGGCAGAACGACCCGACAAGGGCAGTGTTCAGTTTGCCGTCGAAACCCTCGATGGCGACCACGTGGGGTTCTCGGGTCTCAGGTCCATCGACTGGCAGAGCCGGGTGGCGGTGTCCGGGAGCGTCATCGGTCGGCAGGATCTCTGGGGCGGCGGGCTCGGTACCGATTCGGCGAAGGTCCGAACGAAGTACGCATTCGAGGTCCTCGGTCTGCGCATGCTCATCGCCACCGTCATCGCCGACAACGGGCGTTCCATGGGGATGCTCTCCGCCGTCGGTTATCGCGAGGTTGGACGCGTGCCGGGGCGCTACTGGAAACGTGGCGCGTGGCGTGACCAGGCGATTCTGATTCTGGAGAATCGGGCGTAGTAGAGGCGCCGAGCGCTGGCTTGGAGCAGGTTCTTTCATCACCGGCCTTCTGGGCCGCTGTGACGCTTTGGCGTCCCAGCGACCCAGCGTCGCACCATCGGCGTGGTCGCGGGTGGGTTGATTGCTAGTGCGCCTTGCGCACCGCGACCCACCCTCGCCTGGCTGCGGTCAGAGCCGTCCTCGCTTCGCGACGACGGCCTGACTCGTAGCCGGAACAGCAGACCGCATCGCGCTCCCCGGGGGAGCGCCGATGCGGGTTGTTTCCATCGCCCACGAGACGTGGGCGCTACCAGGGGTGCTGCGATGCTTGTAGCGCCGGCGTCCCGCCGGCGATGGTGGTGTACCGATGCGGGTTAGGTCTATCGCCCACGAGACATGGGCGCTGCAAAGGGCGCTGCGATGCTTGTAGCGCCGGCGTCTCGCCGGCGATGGTGGTGTGCCGACGCGGGTTGGTTCTGTCGCCCACGGATACGGATACGGCCTCTGTCCCGGTTGCTGCCGCGGCCCCGGACCATGTCCTCATCCCCGGCCTTCTGGGTCGCCGTGACGCTTTGGCGTCTCGGCGACCCAGCGTCGCACCATCGGCGTGGTCGCGCGTGGGTTGATTGGAAGGGCTGCGACCACGCCGATGGTACGCCGGCGGCCTACCTCGTAGCCGGAAGAACAGACCGCATCGCGCTCCCCGGGGGAGCCCGGTCCGCATTTTGTGCGCGAGGCGAGGCGTAGCCGGAAGGTCGCTACCTGCACAAAAACGGACCCGGCACCCCGATGGGGCGCGGTTTTCGCGTGCCCTGGTCGGCTTCTGCCACTACCGTCGACAGGCTGGAAGCCTATCGCTACACAGGGGCCGTTCTGGGTGGTGTAGCGACAGCCATCCTGGCTGTCGACGGTCGCGCGCCGGGACGCGGTCACGGTCACGGTCACGGATACTGCTACGGATGCAGTCGCGGTTCCTGTGTTCCTCATCATCGGCCTTCTGGGTCGCCTGTGACGCATTGGCGTCCCGGCGACCCAGCGTCGCACCATCGGCGTGGTCGCGCGTCGGTTGATTGGAGAGGGCTGCGACCACGCCGATGGTACGCCGGCGGCCTACCTCGTAGCCGGTACAGCAGACCTCATCGCGCTCCCCGAGGGAGCCCGGTACGGCATTGTGCGAAAGGTGACGCGAACCGGAGGGGCGATACCTGCACAATGCCGGACCCGGCACCCCGATGGGGCGCGGTTTTCACGTGCCCTGGTCGGCTTCTGCCACTACCGTCGACAGGCTGGAAGCCTATCGCTACACAGGGGCCGTTCTGGGTGGTGTAGCGACAGCCATCCTGGCTGTCGACGGTCGCGCGCCGGGACGCGGTCACGGTCACGGTCACGGATACTGCTACGGATGCAGTCGCGGTTCCTGTGTTCCTCATCATCGGCCTTCTGGGCCGCCGTGACGCATTGGCGTCTCGGCGGCCCAGCGTCGCACCATCGGCGTGGTCGCGGGTGGGTTGATTGAGAGGGCTGCGGCCACGCCGATGGCACGCCGGCGGCCTACCTCGTAGCCGGTACAGCAGACCTCATCGCGCTCCCCGAGGGAGCCCGGTACGGCATTTGTGCGAAAGGCGACGCGAGCCGGAGAGGGCTACCTGCACAATACCGGACCCGGCACCCCGATGGGGCGCGGTTTTCACGTGCCCTGGTCGGCTTCGGTCGCTGCCGCTGTTTTTTCCTACTGGTAGGATGCCGGCATGCTTCACGACCCCACCATCGACGACATCAGAGCGGCCTCGGATCGAATATTGCCGTACATCCACCGAACACCGGTGGCGACATGCGCCTCCATCGATGCCATCGCCGGTGTTTCTCTCTTTTTCAAGTGCGAAAATCTGCAGAAGGTGGGCGCGTTCAAGGCGCGCGGCGCCACCAACGCGGTCTTCTCGCTCGATGACGAGGCGGCGGCACGGGGAGTCTGCACCCACTCGTCTGGGAATCATGCGGCGGCGTTGGCGCGGGCCGCCGGTCTCCGCGGGATTCCGGCGCACATCGTTATGCCGTCATCGGCGCCGCCGGTGAAGAAGGCGGCCGTTCAAGGCTACGGCGCGGTCATCACCGAGTGCGAGCCCACTCTCGAAGCGCGGGAGACGACCCTCGCCGCGGTCAAGGAGCGCACCGGCGCAACTTTCATCCATCCCTACGACGACGTGAGGGTGATCGCAGGGCAGGGCACCGCCGCCCTCGAGTTGCTCGAACAACAGCCGGATCTCGATGTCGTGATGCCGCCCGTGGGAGGTGGGGGACTCGCCAGCGGGACGACCATTACGGTGTCATCGCTGCGCCCCGAGATCGAGATCTGGGGCGCCGAACCCGCCGAGGCCGACGATGCCTTTCGCTCGCTTCGAGACGGCCGGCTCTATCCATCCGTGAAACCGGCGACCATCGCCGACGGGCTTCTGACCTCCTTGTCGGCCCGCACCTTCCGGATCCTCAGCGGTGGACTCACGGGGATTCTCACCGTGGATGAGGCGACCATCATTCGGGCCATGCGGCTGCTCTGGGAGCGGGCGAAGATCCTCGTCGAGCCATCGGCTGCGGTTCCTCTTGCGGCGGTTCTCGCCAACCGCGACCGTTTCGAGGGTCGGAGAGTCGGGCTGATTCTCTCCGGTGGAAACACCAACCTCGACAATCTGCCGTGGTGAGCGGATTTCCCATACCCGATAATTCACGTCCTTCGGATTCTCGCCGGCGGGACGCCCGCAATGCGGCGAGTGGCTAGCGAGATTCTCCGACAAGCTTTGCGGCCTCGATGGTCGATGGATGATCGTCGCCAAGGGTTGTTGAATAGCCCGCCACGATCTGATCTGCGAGGATGCGGGCCTCTTCCTCCCGGCCCAGACCCTTGAGCGCCGCGACCTTCTCGACTGCCGCCTGGAGCACCGCGGTGTGGTCGGCGCCGAGTGAGCGGCCGCCCGCCTCCATGGCCCGGTCGCAGAGCTCGAGGGCCTCGTTGTATCGCCTCTGTGCGTTGCGGATGTGAGCCAGGGTGGTAAGGCTCTGCAAGGTGTCCGGGTGCTCCTCGCCCCGGACCCGGAGCTGGGTGTCGAGGATCTCGTCGAGCAGGGCCTCGGCGGCGTTGAAATCGCCCTGGAGTGAGTACAGTTCTGCCAGGCCGCTGGCGGTTTTGAGGGTCTCGCCGTCATCGTCGCCGAGTTCTTCGCGTTGGCGAGCAAGGGTCTCGAGATAGAGCTTTACAGCCTCGTCGTAGCGCTCCTGTGCCCGCAGCACATCCGCCAGATAGCTCTCGGAAAAGAGCAGTGATCTTCGCTCCCCTGGCATTTCCCGTCGAACAGAGATGGCCCGGCGCAGCTGCTCCTCCGCTTCCTCGTACCGGCCGAGCTGGGCCAGGGTCACGCCCAGGTTGTGGACCGACATGGCGGTCTGATCGTGGGCTTCACCCAGGACCCGGGTTCGGCCTTCCACCACCTCCCGCTGAAGCACCTCCGCCTCGGCGGCACGGCCGAGTTCGAGATAGACCGCGGCGAGGTTGTTCGCCAGCATGAGGGTGTCGGGGTGGCTGTCACCCAGTGTCCGTCGCCGGATCGCCAGCCCCTCCTCGAAGAGCGGCGTCGCTTCGATGTAACGGCCCTGGCTGAAAAGCGTGGCCGCCAACCCGTTGAGTGAGCGAAGCGTGTCCGGGTGGTCCTCTCCGAGGACCCGTCGCCGGATCTCGAGGGTCTTTCGATCGAGGGGCTCGACCTCGTCGATGCGTCCCTGGGAGAAGAGGAAGTCGGCGAGCTGGTTCAACGATGTCAGCGACGACGGGTGGTCCTCACCGAGGTTCTCGACCCGGATCTCGAACACTGTTCGGATGAGATCCTCGGCCTCGGTCACCAGCCCCAGTCGTTGATAGAGCACGCCGAGTTCGGCCGCCGCCGCGAGGGATTCAGGGTCGTGCGACTCGGGCCACCCGAGCAGTTCCACCGCCCGCTCGAGGTGCTCCCGCGCGTTGTCGTACCGACCGAGTGAGGTATAGGTGCTCGCGATGGTCCGGCGCACCGCCGCCTCGACCTCGGGTTGGGCCGCGAGCTCGTTGCTCTCGGCGATCCTCTGGGACGCAGTCTCGAGGACATCGGTCACCGCCACCGCCTCGCCCTGCGCTTTTGCCGGGTCTACCGACGACAGGAGATCCCCGAGGAATCGCGAAACCGCCATCGCTTTTGCGGCCTCGATCTCGGCTCCCCGTCGCGCCCTCTCCGCCTCGCTTCGGAGACTGATCTCGCGGACCAGACCGATCACCATCAGGGCGACCAGAACTCCGGCGACCAGCACCCCGGTGCGGTGGCGTCTGACAAACAGGCCCGCCCGGTAGCTCAGCGTGCCCGTGCGCGCACCCACCGGTTGACCTTCGAGGTGGCGCTGGATGTCGGATCCAAGCTGCTCGGCCGATGGGTAGCGCGCTTCCGGCTCCGGTCGCAGCGCTTTGAGGCAGACGGCGTCGAGATCGCGTGAGATTCGGTGATTGTGGAGCGGTGCCCCGCTCTCGATCTCCGCGGGGGAGACGCCGCCGGAGGTTTGCCGTGAACGAAGGACCGAGCTCGGGGTCGGCGGCAGCTCCCGGGTCGGCGAACGTCCCTCGGTACGGCTGCCGTCGTGCGGCCGTTGTCCCGTCAGCAGTTCGTAGAGCACAGCGCCAAGCGCGTAGACATCTGTGGCGGTGGTCACCGGTTCGCCGCTGAGTTGTTCCGGGGCTGCATATTCGGGGGTCATGAGCTGTTGACCGGTTCGGGTGAGGTGCGCGGCCTCCGGTGCATCGGCGAGTAGTTTCGCGATGCCGAAGTCGAGCAGCTTCACCTGACCATCGGTGTCGACGAAGATGTTGCTTGGTTTGAGGTCCCGGTGAACCACCAGGTTGCGGTGGAGATAGCTCACCGCATCGATGATGCCGAGAAAGAGGCGCAGGACCTCCTCCGTGGGCAACTCGTTTTCGGCGCAATACCGGGTGATGGGTTTGCCCTCGACAAGTTCCATGACGAAAAACGGCCGGTTTTCGTCGGTGACTCCGCCGTCGAGCAGATGGGCGATATTCGGGTGGGAGAGCCCGGCGAGGAGCTGCCGCTCGGCAAGGAATCGGGCCCGCAGTTCGGGCGTGTCCATGTCGCGGTGGAGGAGCTTGAGCGCCACCTCCTGGTCGAAGGCGCCGTCGACGCGCGTGGCGCGGTAGACCGCCCCCATGCCCCCCTGGCCGATGGCGGCGAGGGTGCGGTATGGCCCGATGCGGAGTCCGGTGTGGGCCGCGCTTTCGAGCTCGAGGGGTGCGGCGGCGGCGATATCGCCGGAGAGCTGGTCGAAGAACTCGGCGGCATCGTCGTTGAGAGCCAGCAGTTCCTCGAGTTCGCGACGAAGCTCGGGGTCGCCGGTGCACGCTTCATCGAGATATGCCGAACGCTCCTCCGGCCGTCGCCCGAGGGCCTCGGCGAGAAGCTCCTCCAAGCGGCTCAGATCGTCGGGGCTCATCTCAGACCGCGGCAGTCCGCATGGCGCGGTAGAGCCAGGTCCGGGCCAGGCTCCAGCCGCGCTTGACGGTCGCGGAGGACACATCGAGAGCTTCGGCGGTCTCGTCGACGGTCAGCCCGCCAAAGCACCGGCACTCGACGATCCGCGCCAGACGAGGCTCCCGGTCTTCGAGCTGACTCAACGCTTCGTCCAACGCCAGCAGCTCCTCGGAGCGCTCGGCTGAGACCAGGATGGAGTCTTCGAGCACCGCCGCCTTGCGGCCGCCGCCCCGTTTCTGCCGGGAGTGCCAGCGGGCATTGTCGATGAGGATCGAGCGCATGGCCGTGGAAGCAAGCGCGTAGAACTGCCGTCGGTTGGCGAAACTTGCAGGAGTCTGGTCGGCGAGCTTGAGATAGGCCTCATGGACGAGGCTCGTCGTTCCGAGGGACTCGACCCCGTTCCATCGGTAGCGGTTGGCGCGTGCCAGAATCTTGAGCTCGGAGTAGACCAGCGGCATGAGCTCTTCGAGGACGGCAGCCCGGCCTTCTCCCCGATCCTCATCCAGCCGGCCGAGGAGCCGCGTAATATTACCAACGTCGTTCATATCACCGGTGCTTTGACTTCCTTGGTTAGGTTACCGCTCGCGAGATTCCCCTGGAAATGGTTGTCGAGTTGCAGGCTCATCCAGGAGTCATACGTGACAGGTTTTCGCTCAAGAAATCATATCAAATGCGTTGCTTCGGTTTTTCAATCGGATCGAAGCTGAGCACGATGCCGATCTCCCGGGACCTTCCTGGCGATGATCCGTTTGGTTTGCGAATGTCGTCTGTTGAGGTGAAGGGCGATCTTTTCGCTGAGCAGTCGCGGCTCGAATCGATGATCTGGTCCGTTCGAGAGGGAGTTCACAGTGAGACATTACGGTTTGTTCATTCTCTTCGTCGCCATCCTCAGCCCCTGGTTCCCGGTGGTTCCCGAGTCGACGGCCTCTGAGCAGGTCGAAATGGTCAAGGACATTGCGGTCGGACCGGGCCCGACGCCGGAAGACCCCACCTACCTCACTCCTCTCGGCGATGGCGTCGTGTTCCTGGCGAAGGATGCCAGGCACGGCACCGAGCTCTGGTTTTCCGACGGATCACCGGGAGGTTCAGGAATTCTACGAGACGTCCACCTCGGCCCCCGCCCCTCCACGGTGCAGTACCAACAAACCGTCACCATCGATGGCGAGGCGTACTATGTCCTCGACGACGGGATCTATGCCGGTGAAGTCTGGAAGACCGACGGCACCGCTGCGGGCACCGTCCGGATTTCCGATTCATGGCCGGGATATGGAAACTACAACCCGGATTGGCTGACCAAAGTCGGCTCTCAACTCTTTTTCTGCACCTGGGCGCCGGGCACCGGGCAGGAGCTGTGGGTGAGCGACGGCACGCCGGGAAACGCCACCATGGTCGCCGACATCAACCCCGGTGATGCGTCGTCGTGCGGCGGCGGGATGGTCGATCTCGGAGGCGTTCTGCTCTTCGCCGCCCAGGATCCGACTTATGGTCTCGAGTTGTGGCGCAGCGACGGCACCCCCGGTGGGACATACATCGTCAAGGACATCAACACCGGTCCGCTCGGAAGCAACCCTTCGAGCGTGTATGTGCACGATGGCTTCGCGTACTTCTCCGCCCGCGTCCCGGGAGTCGGTGAGGAGTTGTACAGAACCGACGGCACGGGGGCGGGCACGGTGATGATCAAAGACATGAACCCCGGCCCGGACAACTCCAACCCGCATCAATTCACGGCATCGGGTGGGACCCTGTTCTTCGTCGCGTCCGACGGTGTGACCCCCTACGAACTCTTCAAGACCGACGGCACCGACGCCGGAACCGTCCTCGTCAAGGACATCAATCCGGGTTCCAACGGGTCCTCCCCGAGCGCCCTCACCGACTTCGGTGGGACGCTTTTCTTCGGCGCCTACACCCCCAGCGGAACCGAACTCTGGAAGAGCGACGGAACATCGGCGGGGACGGTCCAGGTCAAGGACATCTGGTCCGGTTCGGGTTCGTCCAATCCGGCAACACTCACGGTTTCGGGGGCGACACTCGTCTTCGCCGCGAAAACCTCCGCGAACGGAGCCGAGCTGTGGAAATCCGACGGCACCGAGGCGGGGACGGTCCAGGTGAAAGACATCAATCCGGGGTCCGGCCATTCCTATCCCCGGGATCTCGTCGACAACGACGGAACGGTGTACTTCTCGGCCGAGGATGCGGGGGGTGTCCGGCGCCTCTTCTCCAGCGACGGAACCGATCTCGGTACCGATATGATCGATCTCGGGCAGGCTGAGTATTCCAGCAGCCCGTCCTATCTCGCCGCCCTCGGTGACCAGGTTCTGTTTTCGGCGTGGGAGGCTTCGACCGGCTGGGAACTCTGGGCCAGCGACGGTACCGCGGCAGGAACAAACCTCGTCGCGGACATCAACCCCGGCGCAGGCGATGGTTGGCCGTTGTATCTTGTCGCCAACGACTCAGTCGTGGTTTTCAGCGCAAATGACGGCATTCACGGCTCGGAGTTCTGGGCGAGCGACGGGACGCCCGGAGGGACGTCCATGGTAATGGACATTCGGGCCGGAGCGACTGGAAGTAACCCGGGTCGCCCCGTCCGCCTCGGTTCATCTGTTGTCTTCAGCGCCTTCGACGGCTCCGCCGCCAACCCTTGGATCAGCGACGGGACGCCCGGCGGCACCGTCAGGTTGACCGATTCCTGCGGCAATGCGAACAACTTCTACTCCTCGAACGGCACCGTGTACTTCAGCTGCTGGGATTCAACGTACGGCACCGAGCCCTGGAAGACGGATGGCACTCCCGCGGGGACCATGAGGCTCAAGGATCTCGTCCCCGGTTCGTCGCCGTCCAACCCGAGAGGGTTCGGGGAGGCCGCCGGGACGGTCTTCTTCCAGGCCACTACGAGCGCCGAGGGGACCGAACTCTGGAAGACCGACGGCACGACGGCAGGTACGGGCCTTGTCCTCGACCTCAATCCGGCAGGCAGCAGTTTGCCCGGGGGATTCACCGATGTCGGAGGGACCGCGTTTTTCAGGGCCCAGGACGGTGATGGCTCCGAGCTGTGGCGATCGGACGGCACGGCCATGGGAACGTCCCAGGTCATCGATCTCGTTCCGGGGGGTGGATATTCCTATCCCGCGTATTTGACCGAGTTCGGCGGCAATCTGATCATGATCGCCAACGACGCCGTAACGGGCGGTGAGCTCTGGATCAGTGACGGAACGGCGCCCGGCACGACGCAGATCGTTGATCTCGACTCGGGTGGAGACGGCACGCCCCTGACGCTTCAGGTCGACGGGTTCACTCTCTTCAACGGATCTCTGTGGCTCGCCGCCAGTGATGGTTTGTCCGGGCTGGAGTTGTGGAAGACCGACGGGACCGCGCCGGGAACCGCTCAGCCGATGGATGTCAACCCGGGCGCAGATTCGTCGTCGCCCGACGGGTGGGTGATGGCTGGAGGCCGGCTGTTTTTCGCGGCCGATGACGGAGCCCACGGACGGGAGCTCTGGACCGCATATGTGGCCGCCGATCTCTCGGTGACCAAGGACGATGGAGTCGAGTGGGTGCTGCCGGGCCAAACCACCACCTACACCATGGTCGTGGGCAATGCAGGCCCGTCCGACGAGCCAGCCGCACACGTGGTCGATAGCTTCCCGGCCGGTCTGAACTGCACGTGGACCTGCGCCGGGTCCGGAGGGGCGACCTGCGCCGCGGGACCGGTTGCGGGTGGTCTCGACGACATCGCCGGTCTTCCTGTGGGATCGTCCGCGACCTACTCTGCCGAGTGCGTGGTGCTCGCCTCGAGCGGGACCATCGACAACACCGTCACGGTGGCGACCTCGGTTGAGGTGACCGATCCCGATCCAACCGACAACAGCGACACGGACTCGAACACCGTCGTCGAGGCCGACTTCGGCGATGCTCCCGATCCGACCTACCCTACCCTCAGGGCGTCGGCGGGCGCCGGCCACCTCGTTGGCTCCGGACTCTTCCTCGGTGTCACAGTTGACAGTGAGCTTGACGGGCAGCCCACCGCCGGAGCCGATGGGGATGACACCGGCGGTTCCGATGACGAGGACGGCGTTCTCTTTACATCGGGCCTCGGTGCGGGCCTTGACGCCACCGTCGATGTCGATTCCACCGGTGTCGGTTTGTTGAACGCCTGGATCGATTTCAACGGCGATGGCGACTGGACCGATACGGGTGAACAGATCTTCACCGATCAGACTGTGGTTGCCGGGGCCAACTCGATGAGCTTCCCGGTGCCCCTCGGTGCGACCCTGGGCACCACCTTTGCGCGGTTCAGGCTCGACTCATCCGGCGGTTTGTCGACCACCGGAATCGCTACCGACGGCGAGGTCGAGGACTACATGGTCGAGATCGTCGAGGGCCCTGATCTCGAGATCGGGATGACTGTTTCCACCGATCCCGCGCCGTCGGGCCGTCCCCTGACCTACACCATCACCGTGACAAACAACGGACCCTTGCCGGCGAGTTCTGTGACCGTCACCGACACGCTGCCCGGCGAGGTGGTCTTTGTGTCATCAACCCCGAGCGCGCCCGACTGCAGCTACAGCAGCGGCACGCTCACGTGTGATCTCGGCGGGCTCGCGCCCACCGACACTGCTGTGGTCACAATCGACACGGTGCTCGACTACCCGGTGTACGGGTCATTCAGCAACACCGCAACCGTGACGGCGGCAGAACTCGACCCGATCCAGAACAACAACGCCGCCACCGTGAATACCGTCATCGCACTCTTTGTCGACGACTTCGAAACCGGTGATACCACCGGGTGGGACTGAATACAAGGCGCATCGGCCGACCGGCCGGTGCGCCGCTTTTTCGTGATCTGGCGATCGGCGCGGGGGACGTCATTCTTTCGGGCGATGCCGCCGGCGGTACTGCCGCGGTGTCAGCCCGGTAGTGCTGCGGAACTGTCGGGTGAATGCGCTCTGGTCGCAGTAGCCGCTCTGCTGGGCGACATCGCCGATGGGAGTGTGCAGTGGTTCTCAGGAGCCGTGAAGCCACATCGACCCGGGTCTTGATGAGGAGCTGTCGTGCAGTGATCCCCAGAAGGTCCTTGAGCCGCCGGTTGAGTTGGTAGGCCGAGAGTCCGACATGGGCCGCGATTCCGGCGACGGTCGGTGGGGAGAGATGTTGGGCTTTGATGAGCTCCATGGCCGCGCCCAGATCATCGACGCGGTCAGCGGTTCGGCCCGGCGTCTGCAGGTCTCGCGAGATCCCGGCGACGCCGCAGACCAGGCCTTCGCCGTCGATGAGCGGGATCTTGTCGGTCAGACACCAGCCCTCGAGGTGGTTGGGATAGAGGTGGAGTTCGAGCTTCTGGTTGATGGCGGTGGCGGATCGAACCACGACGCGATCCTGCTCGAGATAGCGTTCGCCGAGGGGGGGCGGGAAGACCTCGGTGGCGGTGCGGCCGATGAGATCGGTCTTTGCTCCGGCCCCGCAGCGCTCGACCAGCGTCGTATTGACAACCCGGTAGCGACCCTCGAGATCCTTGACGAAGAAGACCACGTCGGGGATCCGGTCGAAGAGCTGTTCGACAAACCCCATTGAAGTGATGATTCCGTGAAGACTCTTCTCAGTGTTCATTCGACTTCCCATTGAACGCGCCACCCAATACCCAATACCTGCAATTGTGCCGATTTCGCAATTCGCTCTCTCGAATCATACAAGAAATAACGGGCTTCCGGATATAGACTCTATGCAGGACAATGATGCACCACTGATTACGCTCCATCCGTTGATTCCACCCCTGCCGGGGTGGCGGTCTTCAACATCCAGCGCTGTTCCATCCACGATGGTCCAGGGATCCGCACGACGGTCTTCATCAAGGGTTGCCCCCTGCGCTGCGATTGGTGCCACAACCCCGAGAGTCTGGACGGCACTCCCGAGGTCGCCATCACGGCGGCCAAGTGCACCGCCTGCGGCGCCTGCATCGAGGCGTGCCCGGAGTCGAACGGTGAACGGCCGGCGCGAGGGCCGGACTGGGACGACGGCAGCTGCCAGCGATGCGGCGCCTGCGCCGAGGCCTGCCCGGGCGAGGCCCGCGAACTCATCGGCGAGCCCCGGGCCGTCGCCGATCTGGTGGCCGAGATCGAGCGCGATCGCCCGTTCTTCGAAGCCTCGGGTGGGGGAGTGACCTTCTCCGGCGGCGAGCCCCTGTGCCATCCGACATTCCTCGCAGAATGTCTCGAGGCCTGCCGGGAGAAGGGCCTGCACACAGCGGTGGACACCAGCGGATTCGCATCCAAAAAGGTGGTCCAGCGACATCGCCCGGCTGGCCGATGTGGTGCTCTACGACCTCAAGCACATGGACTCCGAGGCGCACAAGCGCCACACGGGGGTCGACAATCACCGCATCCTTGAAAACCTGCGGACTCTGAGCGGGGAGGGCGCGGCCATCTGGATCCGGTTCCCGCTGATCCCCGGATTCAACGATGACGACGAGAATCTCGACGCCATGGCCGCCTTCATCGACGCGCTGCCCAGCCCGCACCCGCTTTTTGTCCTGCCCTACCACTCCATCGGCGTCGACAAGTACCGACGCCTGGGGAAGGTCGGGCCTGATGTCAATTACCGATCGCCGAGCGAAGACGAGATCGAGGCCGTGGTCGAGCGATTGCGCTCGTCATGGTCTCGAGGTCCACACCGGAGGAGCGCATGAATGATCGCGTGAGCCGTCTACGTCGCGAAAGCCTGGACGCCGTCCCATCGGTTTCCATCGAGAGGGCGCTGCTGCTGACCGAGTTCTACCGCGAGAACGAGGGCCGTTGGCCGGCGCCGCTCATGCGCGCCCACGCGTTCCACCATCTCTGCACCCACAAACGCCTCCATCTGGGCGACGGCGAGCTCATCGTCGGCGAGAGGGGACCGGAGCCGAAAGCGACACCGACCTATCCCGAGATCACCTGCCACAGCGTCGAAGATCTCGAGATCCTCGGTACGCGCAAGCTGACGAGCTACGTGGTCGCGGCCGACGACATCGAGCGATTCGCCGACGAGGTGATTCCCTACTGGCACGGACGTTCCTTGCGCGACACGGGTCCTCGAACGGCTGCCCGAGGAGTGGCACGACGCATATTCAGCTGGTGTTTTCACCGAGTTCATGGAGCAGCGGGCACCGGGGCACACGGTGGCCGACGGCAAGATCTATCGCAAGGGGCTGCTCGATTTTCGGCGTGAGATTGCCGCCTCGTTGGAGAAGCTGGGCGAAGCGGCCGATTCTGAAACCGAGGCCAAACGCCACCAGCTCGAGGCCATGGATGTGGCCGCCGATGCGGCCATCGTCTTTGCCCGTCGCCACGCCGACCTGGCTCGAGAGAAGGCAGCTGTCGAGGCTGATCCGCTGCGCAGAGCCGAGCTCGAACGTATCGCCGAGGTCTGCGAGTCGGGTTCCCGCCAGGGCGCCGCGCAACTTCCACGAAGCCCTTCAGGCCTACTGGTTCTACCACCTCGGCGTCATCACCGAACTCAACGGCTGGGATGCCTTCAACCCCGGTCACCTCGACCAGCATCTGGGCCCGTTCTACGAGCGCGGTCTGGCCGATGGCAGTCTTGACCCGCGACGAGGCCAAGGAATTGCTCGGCTGTTTCTTCGTCAAGTTCAATAATCACCCCGCGCCGCCCAAGGTCGGGGTGACCGCCGCCGAGAGCGGCACCTACACCGATTTTGCCAACATCAACGTGGGAGGGCTGACCCGAGACGGCGAAGACGCCGTCAACGAAGTCTCATATCTCCTGCTCGAGGTCATCGACGAGATGCACCTCCTCCAGCCGTCGAACAATCTCCAGCTCTCGGCGAAGAATCCTGACCGGTTCCTCCGCGCGGGGCTCGAGGTCATCCGCAAGGGTTACGGCTTCCCATCGGTCTTCAACGCCGATGCGGTGGTCAAGGAACTCGTTCGCCAGGGCAAGACAGTGGAAGACGCCCGCGAGGGTGGCACGAGCGGCTGCGTCGAGGCCGGCGCCTTCGGCAAAGAGGCCTATATCCTGACCGGCTATTTCAATCTCCCGAAGTTACTCGAACTCGTGCTCAACAACGGGGTCGATCCGCGCACCGGAAAACAGCTCGGCCCGAAGACCGGCGATCCTGCCGGCTTCTCGACCTTCGATGAGCTTTTCGCGGCATGGCGCACGCAGGTCGATCATTTCGTCGAGATCAAGTACCGCGGCAACGCCATTTGGGAGCGGGCCTACGCCGAGGATGCCCCGGCGCCGTTCCTGTCGCTCATCATCGATGACTGCATCGCCACCGGGCGCGATTACAACGCCGGCGGCGCGCGCTACAACACGAGCTATATCCAGGGCGTCGGGATCGGTTCCATCACCGACAGTTTGTCGGCCATCAAGCACCACGTCTTCGATGACGGAACTGTCTCCCTCGCCGATCTCCGAGAGGCCCTGGCCGACGATTTTGAAGACCACGAGCCCCTCCGCCAACAACTGGTCAACCGCACACCGCGATACGGCAACGACGACGATCGCGCCGACGAGATCATGGTGCGTTGTTTCGAGGCCTTCTTCGAGGCGGTGGACGGCCGGCCCAACGGCCGAGGCGGGGAGTACCACATCGACATGCTGCCCACCACCTGCCACGTCTACTTCGGGTCGGTGATCGGCGCCATGCCCGATGGACGCCGCGCCGGCCTGCCGCTTTCGGAAGGGATCTCACCGGTTCAGGGCGCCGATCGCAACGGCCCACGGCGGTCTTCAAATCGGCCGCCAAGATGGACCACCTGCGAACCGGCGGCACCCTGCTCAACCAGAAGTTCACCCCGCAGCTCCTCGAGGGCAAACCGGGGATCGACCTCCTCGCCGGTCTCGTCCGCGGCTACTTCGGGATGGATACCCACCACGTTCAGTTCAACGTGGTCTCCGCCGAGACTTTGCGTGAGGCGCAGACCGACCCTGAGTCCCACCGCAATCTCATCGTCCGGGTCGCCGGCTACAGCGACTACTTCTGCGATATCTCGCGCGAACTCCAGGACGAGATCATCGAGAGGACCGAGCACGAGGGCTTCTAGCTGCACCGAGCGCCGCCGGGCCGCCTGCGGCGACCGGGCGGCACTCGCTGCAACCGATGTGCGATGCAAATCGGAGGAAATCGAGTTGAATGGAAGGGGCGCCGGAGGATGATCCCTCCGCCTACGAATTTGCGGAACCCATCTGCTCCTGCATCCGGCGTGAGATCTTGCCGATTCTCCGGAGGTAGTACCCGTACGCGATCATGAGGACGGCGATGATGCACCACCCGAGGGTGGACCATGTCGCGGCCGCAGCGTTCTGTTGGCGCCGGCCTTCTGGGTCGCCGGGACGCATTGGCGTCCCGGCGGCCCAGCGTCGCACCATAAAGGGCGCTGCGATGTTTGTAGATCCTATGGAAAGAGCGGGCCACTGCGAATAGGCTTCCAATTGAAAAAAAAAGGAGGAAGCCAATGAGCGCAGCAACCCGCAGGATCGAGTGTAACGGAGAGACGGTTCTTTTCATGGCAATCGAGGTGAGCGACAAGGCATGGAAGGTCGGGACGACGGTTTCGCCGGCGCAGAAGGCACGAACGAAGAACGTACCCGGGGGTGACGTAGAAGCGCTGCGGCGAGAGATTCAGCGAGCGAAGAAGCGGTTTGGGCTTGCGGAGGAAACCCAAGTAGTGAGTTGCTACGAAGCTGGCCGCGAGGGATTTTGGATCCATCGGTGGCTGGAGTCTGAAGGAGTGACCAACGCGGTCGTGGATCCGGCGAGTATTGACGTCAACCGGCGGAAGCGGCGAGCGAAAACCGACCGGCTGGACGTATTCAAGCTCTTGTCGAATCTGATGCGTTGGTGGGCAGGAGAGAAGAAGACATGGTCGGTGGTGGTGGTGCCGACGAAGAGGGATGAAGACGCACGGCATTTTCACCGAGAGCGGGAGACATTGAAGAAGGAGAGAACCGCACACACAAATCGGATGAAGTGCCTACTCAAGCTCCACGGAGTCAGCCAACAGAAAATCGATAGGAATTTTAACGAGCAACTTGGCAAGCTCCGGCTGAGAGATGGAAGCCCTCTGCCACCACAGCTACGGCAACGCCTCGAGCGGGAGTATCAGCGACTGGTCTTCGTCGAGGATCAGATCGAGCTCTTGGCTCGGCAGAGAAATGAGGCGCTTCGGCACTCCAAAGACGAGCGGATAGACAAGGTGCGCAAACTCACTCAGCTGAAAGGCGCCGGAGAGGTGGGCTCGTGGACCCTCGTGATGGAAATATTCGCATGGCGAAAATTCGACAACCGCCGACAGGTCGGATCCCTGGCCGGTCTGACCGGGACACCATCCGACAGCGGCGCGACGAACAGGGAGCAAGGCATCGACAAGGCGGGCAATGCCCAAGTCCGCGCCCTCTTGATTGAGATGGCATGGAGCTGGGTTCGATACCAACCAGACAGTGACATCACAATATGGTTTAACCGAAAATTTGGTGGTGCTGGCAAACGTCATCGACGAATCGGCATCGTGGGTGTCGCAAGGCGTCTCCTGATCGCTTTTTGGAGGTACCTCGAGCAGGACATTGAGCCAAAAGGCGCAATCATCTTCAAGACTCCTTGAGACTGGAACAAACATGAGTCTGGCTGCAAACCAAGAACCCGCTGGAGTGAGCGAGCCCGTGCCGGCGCTGGGTCCCGATCATGGGCACCGTTTTGTAGATTGGGCCGCACACCTCAGTGTCTCCAAGGTGCGCCAACCGGCGCATTTGGGATTTTGCTTTCCGGTAACACAACAGCCGGGAGCGGATAGAAGTTTGTCAGGGTCGATTTCATCCCCTGAAGCCTCCCGAGACATTCAGCGCGGTTTTCTGCAGCCAACATCGAATAACGACCTCATCGCACAAAGGGGAGAAACCTAGAAAAAGAATCAGGAAGCCACTTGACACAGCGGTGCTCATAGAAGCGCCGGCGTCCCGCCGGCGATGGTGGTGTACCGATGCGGGTTGGTTCGATCGCTCACGGATACGGAAACGGCCTCTGTCCCGGTCGCTGCCGCGGTAGCTGCCCTCATCCCCGGCCTTCTGGGCCGCCGTGACGCTTTGGCGTCCCGGCGGCCCAGCGTCGCACCATCGGCGTGGTCGTGGGTGGGTGATTGGGAGGCTGCGACCACGCCGATGGCGCGCCGGCGGCCTTCCTCGTAGCCGGAGCAGCAGACCGCATCGCGCTCCCCGGGGGAGCCCGGTCCGCATTTTGTGCGCGAGGCGAGGCGTAGTCGGGAGGTCGCTCCTGCACAAAAACGGACCCGGCACCCCGAGGGGGCGGGGTTTTCCGCGGGTCCTGGTCGGCTTCTGCCACTGCCGTCGACAGGCTGGAAGCCTATCGCTACACAGGGGCCGTTCTGGGTGGTGTAGCGACAGCCATCCTGGCTATCGACGATCGCGCGCCGGGACGCGGTCACGGTCACGGATACTGCTCCGGATGCGGTCGCGGTTCCTGTGTTCCTCATCACCGGCCTTCTGAGAGGCCGGGACGCATTGGCGTCCCGGCGGCCCAGCGTCGCACCATAAAGGGCGTTGCGATGTTTGTAGCGCCGGCGTCCCGCCGGCGATGGTGGTGTACCGATGCGGGTTGGTTCGATCGCCCACGGTTGCGGATACGGCCTCTGTCCCGGTCGCTGCCGCGGTAGCTGCCCTCATCCCCGGCCTTCTGGGCCGCCGTGACGCTATGGCGTCACGGCGGCCCAGCGTCGCCCCATCGGCGTGGTCGCGCGTTGGTTGATTGAGAGGGCTGCGACCACGCCGATGGCGCGCCGGCGGCCTGCCTCGTAGCCGGAGCAGCAGACCGCATCGCGCTCCCCGGGGGAGCCCGGTCCGCATTTTGTGCGCGAGGCGAGGCGTAGTCGGGAGGTCGCTCCTGCACAAAAACGGACCCGGCACCCCGAGGGGGCGCGGTTTTCCGCGTGTCCTGGTCGGCTTCTGCCACTGCCGTCGACAGGCTGGAAGCCTATCGCTACACAGGGGCCGTTCTGGGTGGTGTAGCGACAGCCATCCTGGCTATCGACGATCGCGCGCCGGGACGCGGTCACGGTCACGGATACTGCTCCGGATGCGGTCGCGGTTCCTGTGTTCCTCATCACCGGCCTTCTGAGAGGCCGTGACGCTTTGGCGTCCCGGCGGCCCAGCGTCGCACCATAAAGGGCGTTGCGATGTTTGTAGCGCCGGCGTCCCGCCGGCGATGGTGGTGTACCGATGCGGGTTGGTTCGATCGCTCACGGATACGGAAACGGCCTCTGTCCCGGTCGCTGCCGCGGTAGCTGCCCTCATCCCCGGCCTTCTGGTCCGCCGTGACGCTATGGCGTCACGGCGGCCCAGCGTCGCACCATCGGCGTGGTCGTGGGTGGGTGATTGGGAGGCGGCGACCACGCCGATGGCACGCCGGCGGCCTTCCTCGTAGCCGGTAGAGCAGACCGCATCGAGCTCCCCGAGGGAGCCCGGTAGCGCCATTGTGCGGGGCGCGGGGCGGAGCCGGATGGTGGTTCCAGCACAATGGCGTACCCGGCACCCCGTTGGGGCGGGGTTTTCCGCGTGGCCTGGTCGGCTTCTGCCACTGCCGTCGACAGGCTGGAAGCCTATCGCTACACAGGGGCCGTTCTGGGTGGTGTAGCGACAGCCATCCTGGCTGTCGACGATCGCGCGCCGGGACGCGGTCACGGTCACGGTCACGGTCACGGGTACGGAAACCGATACAGAAACGGTCATCGACCTTGACAGTTCGCGCCCACCCCACGCATCCTCAGGGGATGAAACTGCCGGAGGCTTCCATGTCAGCCAGCATCGTGTGCGCCGACTATTACCATGCCATGGTCAAGGATCGTCCCGGTGCCGCGTACGAGCTTTTCTCGCAGCTCGCTGAAAAAGGGGTCGGCCTGATGGCGTTCAATGCCATCCCCATGGGAGCCGACAGCACCCAACTCGTGCTGTTCCCGAGATCGCCGAGCCGGTTGGCCAAGGCGGCCGAGGATGCCGGGATCGAGCTGACGGGTCCGCAGCACGCGCTCATCGTCCGCGGCGACGACAAGCTCGGTGCCCTGGCGGAGACCCACCGCAAGCTCTACGACGCCAACATCAACGTCTTCGCCTCGGGTGGGGTCGTCGCCGACTGCGGCCGTTTCGCCTATGTCTTGTATGTCAAGGAAGAGGATTTCGAGCACGCGGCCAGAGTGCTTGATGCCGGATAGATGTTCTCGTGTAATCTATGCCTCGATGATGACGCCGGGAGTGATTCGATCTCCAGACGCAGGCCGAGAGAGGTGGGGTGTGGTGCCGGAACCGGCGAGCAGGACTTTGACTCGATCGGGGAGTGACGGCCGACTTGGGTTCGTGCGCCGAAGCTGCCGGTCGATTGAGTGTCCTGAGGAGCTCGTGCCGTGAAACACTCCGTCGCCCTCTTTCTTCTGCTCATGGCGGTGTGGCTGCTGAATTCCGGCCACTACACCGTACTGATCACGTCGTTCGGTGTCGCCAGCTGCCTGCTTGTGGTGTGGCTGTCGCGCCGGATGGGCATCGTCGATGAGGAGGGTGTGCCGATCCACCTCTTGCCCCGGTTGCCCATGTATCTTCCCTGGATCGCGAAAGAGGTCGTCAAGTCGAATCTCGATACGTCGCGGCGGATCTCTCGGCCTCGGCAGGCCCGATGTCAGCCCGCGTCTCTTTGATGCGCCGACGACCCAGCACAGCGATCTCGGGCGGGTGCTCTATGCCAACTCCATCACCCTGACGCCGGGAACGGTTTCGATCCGGGTGCACGGAACCAAGATCACCGTCCACGCCATCGCCGACGAGGTCGCCGATGATCTCCTCGAGGGCGAGATGGACCGCCGGGTGACCCGGCTCGAGGGAGAGAACGAAGTGACCGGGGTCTTTGCCGCCGCCACCGCCGCCATCGTGGTCTGCATGGGTCTGACCCTGATCCGGTCCATCGCCGGGCCGACGGTCTTCGATCGGATCCTCGCGGTCAACAGCTTCGGCACCAAGACGGTGCTGCTCATCGCGCTCATCGGCTATCTCAGCGGCCGGCCGGACTTCCTCGATCTCGCCCTCGTCTATGCGCTGATGAACTTCATCGGCACCATCGCGGCGATGAAGTTCACCCGTTTCGGCGATCTCGCCGGGATGGAGGAAGAGGATTCGGAGGAGGTCTACTGATGGCGAGCCCCATCGAAGTCCTGAGCTGGGTGATGATCCTGTCGGGATCGGTCTTCGTCATCATCGGCGGAATCGGGCTGCTGCGGCTGCCGGATTTCTACACCCGGATCCACGCCGCCGGGATCACCGACACTCTCGGGCGCCTGGTTGATCCTCCTGGGGCTGATGCTGCACGAGGGCTTCACCCTGGGCGCCGCCAAGCTGGCCATGCTGCTTTTCTTCCTGCTCGCCACCGGGCCCTTGGCGACTCATGCGCTGGCCAAGGCGGCGTTTCTGCGGGGTCTCGATCCACTCCAGGGTCGAGAGCTCGTCGATCGGCACGAGGTGGACGACAGTGCTTGATCTCGTCCACCTGGTCCTCTTCACCTTCCTCGCGGTGGTCGCAGTGGCCATCATCCGGCTCAAGGATCTCTTTGCCGCGGTCATGCTCATGGGGATCTTCAGCCTGCTCTCGGCCTCGCTCTTCACGGTGATGGACGCCGTGGACGTGGCCTTCACCGAGGCGGCGGTGGGAGCCGGGATCTCCACCATCCTCATGCTCGCGACCTTCGCCCTGACCGAGAGGCAAGAGCAGCCGGACTACAACAGATTCAGCCCGCTGCCTCTGATCGCCGTTGTGCTGACCGGCTCGGCACTGGTCTACGGCACCTTCGACATGCCGCGATACGGCGACCCCGAGGCGCCCATCCACCAGCACGTGGCGCCGCACTACATCGAGCACACCGACGACGAGATTGGCGTGCCCAATATGGTGACCGCGGTGTTGGCGTCGTACCGAGGCTATGACACCTGGGGTGAGACGGCGGTGATCTTCACTGCCTGTGTCGGAGTCATGCTCCTGCTCGGTGGTCACGCCATCGTCGAGCGGTTCCGCCGGCGAAAACGGCTGAAGGTGGAGGATGAACCGTGATCTCCCATCACATCCCCCGGGTTCTTTCGAAACTTGCTGATCCCGCTGATCATGCTCTTCGCGCTCTATGTCCAGTTCCACGGCGACTACGGTCCCGGAGGCGGGTTCCAGGCGGGGGTCATCTTCGGCGCTGGGATCATCCTCTACGCCCTGCTTTTCGGACTCGATCAAGCCAAGGAGGTCTTCAAACCTCGGGCCCTGGAGATCCTTATGGCGGGGGGAGTTCTGCTCTACGGCGGCGTCGGTCTTGCCGCCATCTTCGCCGGCGGCAATTTCCTCGACTACGACGTCCTCGCCCATGACCCGACCCACGGACAGCATCTGGGCATCCTGCTGGTGGAACTCGGCGTGGGCATCACCGTGGCCGCGGTGATGGCGACCATCTTCTTCCAGTTCGCCGGACGGGGGCGCACCGATGATTGAGTGGGGCCTCTACAACTACTGGGTGGTCATCTTCCTCATGATGACCGGCCTGTATGTCGTCATCGCGCGCGGCAACCTGATCAAGAAGATCATCGGGCTCAACATCTTCCAGGTCTCGGTGATCATGTTCTACGTCAGCATGGGCAAGGTCCGTGGCGGCACGGCGCCCATCGAGGCTCCCGGTTTCGAGGTCTACTCCAACCCGCTGCCCCACGTGCTCATGCTCACGGCCATCGTGGTCGGCGTCGCCACCACCGCGCTTGCTCTGGCAATCGTCGTCCGCATCGGTGAGGAGTACGGCACCATCGAGGAGGACGAGATCCGCGAGATCGAGGCGGAGGAGCACCCCAATTGATGGACGCCCTCTGGAACCTCATCGGCGACGACCTCCCGGCGCTCCAGATCGCCATGCCGTTGCTCACGGCGACCGTGTGCGTCATCGTGCGCCGCCCGATGCTGGCGTGGGCGGTGGCGATGTTCAACGCCTGGGGAGCGGTGATCAATGCTTCGATCCTGCTGTACCGGGTGTGGACCCGGGGCACCATCTCGTACGTTGAAGGCGGATGGCCGGTGCCCTGGGGCATCGAGCTGCGGATCGACCTGCTCAATGCGCTGGTCCTGCTGGTGGTGACGAGAATCTGCGCCATCGTCCTCGTCGCGGTGCCGCGCAGCATCGCCGACGAGATCCCGCGCGAGAAGCACTACCTCTTCTACGCCGCGTACCTGCTCTGCATGACCGGACTCGCCGGGATGACCATCACCGGCGACGCCTTCAACATCTTTGTCTTCCTCGAAATCTCGTCGCTGGCGTCCTACGCGCTGATCTCGCAGGGCAGGACCTCTCGGGCGCTGACATCGGCGATCCAATACCTCATCATGGGCACCCTCGGCGGGACCTTCATCCTGCTCGGCATCGGGATGCTCTACATGATGACGGGCACGCTGAATCTCGTTGACATGGCGGACCAGCTCGCCCTTCTCGGCCTCAACCGGACGGTACTGGTGGCCATGGCTTGTCTCGGCGTCGGGATAGGTATCAAGCTGGCGGTCTTCCCACTCCACACCTGGTTGCCCAACGCCTACACCTATGCGCCGGCGGTGGTCACGGCCTTTCTCGCCGCCACAGCGACAAAGGTGGCCTATTACGTCCTTGTTCGCTTCTCCTATTCGGTCTTCCGCATCAACCTGACCTTCGACGGCACCCACCCCAACGCGATCCTCATGGTGCTCGGGATCGCGGCCATGTTCGCGGGTTCGCTGGTGGCGATCTATCAGGACAACGTCAAGCGAATGCTCGCCTACTCGTCAGTGGCGCAGATCGGCTACATGGTCCTCGGTCTGAGCCTCGCCAACGAGGCCGGCCTCACCGGGGGCCTGGTCCACGTCTTCAATCACGCCATCATGAAGTGCGGGCTCTTCCTGGTGCTCGCGTGCGTCCTGCTTCGCATGGGCTCGACACGGCTCTCGGCCTTCGCCGGGCTCGGCCGCCGGATGCCCCTGACCTTCGCCGCCTTTGTCCTCGGTGGTCTGAGCTTGATCGGCGTACCCATGACGGTGGGTTTCGTCAGCAAGTGGTATCTCGTCCTCGGCGCCCTCGAAGCCGGGCTCTGGCCGGTGGCGGTGCTGATCCTCGCGAGCTCGATCCTCGCGCTGGTCTATATCTGGCGGGTGGTCGAAGTCGGCTATTTCCAGGCGCCGCCCGAAGGCGCCGATGAGGTCACCGAAGCGCCCTTGAGCATGCTGGTCCCGACCTGGATTCTCATCGGCTCGACCGTCGTCTTCGGTGTCTGGACCTCGCTCAGCGCCGGCGTGGCGTCGGCCGCGGCGCGGATGCTCATCGGAGGTGGCTCGTGACCGCGGCCACCGCCGTCGGGCTCGCCGTCGCCTGGCCGCTCCTCGCGGTGGTGCTGATCATCGTCTTCCAGCGCTGGCCCAATCTTCGCGAGACCGGCACCCTGCTCACCGGCGGTCGCTCTTCGCCATCGTCGCCGGGGTGATCCTGCCCGCGGTCCAGGCCGGCGGCCGCCCGCGGATCGATGTCTGGGAGGTGCTCCCGGGTCTCGAACTCGCCTTCGAGGTCGAGCCCCTCGGGATGATCTTCGGTCTCGTCGCCTCCGGGCTGTGGATCGTCACCACCTTCTACTCCATCGGCTACATGCGGGGCCACCACGAGAAGAACCAGACCCGGTTCTACATCTGTTTCGCCATCGCCATCTCGGGCGCCCTCGGGGTGGCCTTTGCGGCCAACGTCTTCACCCTCTTTGTCTTCTACGAGCTCATCACGCTCTCCACCTTCCCGCTGGTGACCCACTCCGGAACCAAGGAGGCGCGGAACGCGGGCCGGATGTATCTCGGCATCCTCATGGGGACCTCCATCGCCTTCCTGCTTCTCGCGCTGGTGTGGACGTGGTTGGCGACCGGAACCACAGAGTTCACCCCCGGCGGCATCCTCGCCGGCAAGGTCGAGGGCACACCGCTGATGATCCTGCTCGCCCTCTATGCCTTCGGCACCGGCAAGGCCGCGCTCATGCCGTTCCACCGCTGGCTGCCGGCGGCCATGGTGGCGCCGACCCCGGTGAGCGCGCTGCTGCACGCGGTGGCGGTGGTCAAGGCCGGTGTCTTCACCATCCTCAAGGTGGTGGTCTATGTCTTCGGCATCGATCTGCTCGCCGCCACCGACGCGAGCCGCTGGCTGACCTGGGTGGCCGCCTTCACCATCGTCGCGGCCTCGTGCGTCGCCCTCGGCAAGGACAACCTCAAGGCCCGGTTGGCCTACTCGACCATCTCTCAGCTCAGCTACATCGTCCTCGGCGCGGCGCTGGCAACCACCGCGGGAGTGCATGGGCGGCGGGATGCACATCGTCATGCACGCCGTCGGCAAGATCACCCTCTTCTTCTGCGCCGGCGCCATCATGGTCGGCGCGCACAAGACCGAGATCAGCGAGATGGACGGCCTCGGGCGGAGGATGCCCTTCACCTTCGGCGCCTTCCTGCTCGGTTCGCTGAGCGTCATCGGACTGCCGCCCATGGGCGGATCGTGGAGCAAGTGGTTCCTCATGCTCGGTGCGGCCGAGGCCGAGCAGTGGGTCATGATGGTCGTGCTCATGGCGAGTTCGCTGCTTTCGCATCGGCTATCTGATGCCGGTGGTGGTGCGCGGTTTCTTCCGGCCGGCGCCGGTCGATGACGGTCACGGCGAACACGGTGGCCCGGGATCCACGAAGCGCCGCTGCTCTGTGTGCTGCCGCCGGTGGCGACGGCCGATCGGCGGAATCGTGCTGTTTTTCTACGCCGGTGATATCTGGCAGTTGTTGATGGGGATGGTGCCATGAGCGATCACCAGCGCGACGAGCGCAAGTACTGGCTCGACGATCCTCGCAACGTCAACAAGATCGTCTACGGGCTCTATGTCGATCTGCGCCGTGGTCGCGTTGGCCGATCTCTTCCCGTACAAGCACCACCTTCACTTCAAGTTCGAGTACTGGCCGGGTTTCTACAGCATCTACGGTTTTGTTTCCTGTGTGGCCCTGGTGCTGGCCGCCACCCAGCTCCGCAAGGTACTGATGCGGGACGAGGACTACTACGATGGCGATTGAGCTCCTCCCTCCCGGCGCGATCCTGATCCTCGGCGGGCTGCTCGTGCCCCTGCTGCCGAGCCGCGTCAAGCCGTGGGCGGGCGTGGTGTTTCCGGTGCTCGGTTTCATCCACCTGCTCGCCCTCGACAAGGGCTTTGTCCAGACCCTCGTGGTCTTCGGCTACGAGCTCACCCCGGTGCGGGTCGATGGTCTGAGCCTGGTCTTCGGCTATGTCTTCTTCATCGCCGCCATCCTCGGCGGGATCTACGGGCTGGGTGTCCGTGACAATGTCCAACTCGTGGCGGCGCTGACCTATGTCGGATCGGCCATCGGCGGGATCTTCGCCGGCGATCTCATCACCCTCTTCATCTACTGGGAGCTCACCGCCGTCACCTCGGTCTTCCTGGTCTGGGCCGGGCGGACAAAACGCGCCGCCAAGGCCGGGATGCGGTACCTCATCATCCAGGTCGGATCCGGGGTCATCCTCCTGGCCGGGGTGATCTTCCACTTTGTCGACACCGGCTCGCTCGACTTCGACAAGCTCATCGGCGCCGACGGCCTCCTCGGCTCGGCGAGCATCGGCGTGCTGCTGATCTTCATCGCTTTCGGCATCAAGTGCGCCTTCCCGCTGCTCCACAACTGGCTCCAGGACGCCTATCCCGGAGTCGACGGCGACGGGCACGGTCTATCTCAGCATCTTCACCACCAAGATGGCGGTCTACGCCCTGGCCCGCGGTTTCCCGGGCACCGGGGTTCTCATCATCATCGGCGCAATCATGACCGCGTTCCCGATCTTCTTCGCGGTCATCGAGAACGACCTCCGCCGGGTTCTGACCTTCTCGCTCAACAACCAGCTCGGGTTCATGGTCGTCGGGATCGGCATCGGGACCGAGTTGGCGATCAACGGCGCCACCGCCTACGCCTTTGCCAACATCATCTTCGAGGGCCTGCTCTTCATGGCCATGGGGGCGGTGCTGCTGCGCACCGGGACCTGTCTGGGTTCCGAGCTCGGTGGGCTCTACAAATCCATGCCCTGGACCGCGGGGCTGTGCATCATCGGCGCCGCGTCGATTTCTGCCTTCCCGTTCCTCAGCGGATTCGTCACCAAACCACTCATCCTCGACGAGACCGCTGCGGGCCACCACGTCGTCGTCTATCTCATGCTGCTCTTCGCGTCCGCCGGTGTCTTCCACCACTCGGGGATCAAGATCCCCTACTTCGCCTTCTTCGCCCACGACTCGGGCAAGCGGGTCAAGGAAGCTCCCTGGTTCATGATGA